>NZ_JAAXCR010000004.1:0-708889 GCF_012273635.1 Labrenzia sp. PO1 | reverse complement strand
GCTCAATCAAATCCAACAGACCGAAATCCATCAGACCCAATCGGCTTCCTTGTTTGAAAGATCAGCGTACCTGCGTAACTCCTTAAAACCATCAGACATCCGAAAACATCCGATGATCGCAAGGCCAACGCCGCCTACGCTTCCCTTCCTTCAATAATCAAATTGTCAAAGAACCATTCGCCAGTCAGCAAATGCGGCCTGAAAGCCTTCAACCAAAGACGCCGAACCACTTCCCTGTTGCCAGGTCGATGCGGCAAAGTTGTTTGGTAGAACCAACAGCGAGGAGCGCCGTGTTGGCGGCGCCGCCGTCGATGGAGGGCGTTATACGCATGGCCTGAAGATGAGTCAACACTCTTTGTCAAAAAAGATTCACACAAGCCGAAACCTACGGATTCCCTTATCTAAATCATCGATTTAGTCCCGGAGCCTCGTCTTCTCCCGCGAATTTTTTCGATTTCTTATTGTCTTTTTTGCTCCGGGAATACGGGAATGCCCACAGCCTCCCGTATGAGCCCCCTTATAAAGAAGACACGTAGCCCTATTGCGACCACAGAACCGACAAATTCTGCTCGTAACCCACCACCTCGAAGCGGTTCTCCTCGTGGGCATCCGTGCAGAAACAATTGACGATTTAAATCAAACACTGCATGTAGCAGGATCTGTTATGTTTAGCACCGCTGAAACATACTGGCCGTGGCCCAGGGCTGCGGGCTTCGGATTCACGCGATAGCTTAAAAGGACCGGACAGGTATTAATGCATTTGGGGCCCTTCCATAGCGCGCAGACCCTACGTATAGAGTTAGGTGAAGAGCCGCCGCTGCGCGGCTACGAAGGCCGCAGTGGCATGTCCGACCGTCGGCAGGTGTCTTTGCGCTGGTTTGCAGGTACCGTCCTGACAGGCGTCACTTCACTCGTATTGATGGGTGGAGCCCTCATGGCGGCACTCGACGGTCAATACAGTGTGGAAGCCGCGCCCTCTTCCGGTGCATTTCTGAACGGCTTTGCCCTGTCCAGCGGTGGCGCCAAGGGCGATCGCGTCCTGCGCACCGCAGCCGAATATTCCAGCAAGCATGTCATCGACGTTAATGTGGTCACCCGCGAAGGGGACAGGGATCATATTCGGGTCCAGCCGCATGTCTTCGTCAGCGCAACGCTTGCGACCCGCAAGGATCCGGAACTCGCGGAGCGCATTCCCCCGTTCAATCCGTTGAACATGTTCGCGGACAATAACGATGATGATGGCGGCATCAGTGTTGCCGAAACCGGCACTCCGCTTCCAGCCGATTCCATCTATGGCGCAAAGCTGGAAAGCGAAGTCAGCATTTCGCTTGCCCCCTTCCCGTCTTCCAGCGGGGACATAGACCTCGACCGGACGCCGTCCGAAACCGAAGTTGAGCTTGCCGTTCGCGAAACCGCGCGCACTCTTTCTATTGACGCTGTCGAAATGGCGGCGAAATCCCTGGTTGATCCGGGCCGCTTCGATTTCAATCTCGCCCTGCAGCCCGACCTGGAACGCTACGCCGTGCGCATCACGCCGGAGAATGTTTCGTTCGTGTCCAAACAGGATGAGGACATCCGCTTTGCCGGAATGGACGAAAGCATCGTTCCCGTTACCAAGGACCAGGATCTGGTCGACGTCATGATGGATTATGACGCGACCGAAGATGAAGCACTTGCAATCTCGACCGCCTTCTCAAGCCTGTTCGGCATTTCGGACCTGACTGAAGGACAAAGATTGCGGATCGCCTATGCACCGTCGCCGGACGACCTGGAGCGGATGCGTCCTGAACGCGTCAGCCTCTATGAGAACACGGAGCACCGCGCTACGGTGGCCCGCTCGGACAGCGGCGCCTATATTGAGGCCAAGGAACCGAGCACGTTCCTTGCTGATGCCTTTGAAGAAGCCGACCGTGTTTCCTACGGTGGCCCGACCCCGGCAATCTACGACAGCCTCTACCAGACGGCTCTCGAACAGGACATGCCTGAAGAGATCATTAACGATCTGGTGCGCATGTTCTCCTTTGACGTCGACTTCAATGCGCGGGTCCAGCCGGGCGACGCCCTTGAGCTGTTCTTCACCGACGGCGACGACAACAGCCCGCCGAAGATCCTGTATGCCGCGCTCAACACCGGCAACACCACACGGGAATTCTACCGGTTCCGCACGCCAGACGACGGCGTGACCGATTTCTATGATGACACCGGTCAGAGCGCCAAGAAGTTTCTTATCCGCAAGCCGCTCAATGGCGGCAAGTTCCGCTCCGGTTTCGGCATGCGCCGCCACCCGATCCATGGCTACACCAAGATGCACCGCGGTGTGGACTGGTCTGCGTCGCGCGGAACGCCGATCATGGCGGCCGGGAACGGCACAATCGTCAAGGCCGGCTGGAGCTCCGGCTATGGCCGCCGTATCGAGCTGCAGCACACGAACGGCTACACCACGACCTATAACCACATGAGTGGTTTTGGCAGCGGCATCCGTGAAGGATCCAAGGTCACCCAGGGCCAGATCATCGGATATGTCGGCTCCACCGGCCTGTCGACAGGCCCGCACCTGCACTATGAAGTGCTCGTCAACGGCCGTTACATGGATCCGATGCGTATCAAGCTGCCGAAGGGCCGTACCCTGGATGGTGAAATGCGCACAGCGTTCGAAACCGAGCGCTACCGCGTCGACACCTTGCTGGACCGTGTCCGCAAGCCGTCGCGGATCGCTGCCATCAACTGACGCTCCTGAAAAACAAAGTTCGGCCGGGGCCTTCGTGCCCCGGCCGAACTTGTTCATGCCTACACTCCAGACAGGCTTCGATCATTCAATCACCGCCTGAGGGACCGGCACCAGCTTTGCGCCGGCGACAATCAACCTGCCGCTCATCCAGCTTCCGAAACTTCCTTCTGTCGTGCCTGGTCGCGGCGCAGAGCCATGTAGATCGCCGGGATCACCAGAACCGTCAGGATCGTCGATGATGCCAGACCGAACAGCAGCGAAATCGCCAGCCCCTGAAAAATCGGATCGGTCAGGATAACTGCAGCGCCGATCATGGCGGCAAGCGCTGTCAACAGGATCGGCTTGAAGCGGATTGCCCCGGCTTCCAGCAGAACGTCCAGAAGCGGTTTGTCGGGCGTGCGCGAATGCTGGATGAAATCGACCAGCAATATGGAGTTGCGCACGATGATGCCGGCAAGCGCAATGAAGCCGATCATCGATGTCGCCGTGAATGGCGCAGCAAACAGCCAGTGCCCCAGCATGATGCCGATCAGCGTCAGCGGAATTGGCGTCAGGATCACGAGCGGCAGTTTGAAGGAACCGAACTGGGCCACCACCAGGAAGTAAATGCCCAGGATCGCCACCATGAAGGCACCTCCCATGTCCCGGAAAGTGACCCAAGTGACTTCCCACTCGCCATCCCAGAGCAGGGTTGGCCGCGTTTCGTCTTCGGGCTGACCATGGAACGAGATCACCGGTTCACCGTCAGGTCCCCAATCCATGTCCTGGATCTTTTGTCCAACCGCCAGCATCCCGTAAACCGGTGCTTCGAACGCGCCTGCCAGTTCGCCGGTTACCATTTCAACCGCGCGCCCGTTGTGGCGGAACACCGGAAAGGATGTCTTTTCCCTGCGAACCGTCACCACGTCGCCAAGTTCGATCACGCCCCGGCCTCCAGGCAATGCATTGGCCGGCACCGGCGTTGCAAGCACCGCTTCACCGATCACCATGTCGCCCCTGGCTAGATGGATCCGGATCGGGATCGGATAACGCGCCCGGCCGCGGTGCGAATAACCGACCTCCGTTCCACCATAGAGGCGCCGGACGGTGTCGAAGACATCGCCCTGCTCGACCCGGTGATATTCAAGCCGGTCCTGATCGATGGCGATGCGCACCCGGTCGGCCTGGGTTCCAAAGGAATCGTCTACATCCACGATGAACGGCACGTCCTCGAAGGCCTGGCGAACCTTGCTTGCAACCGCGCGCCTGGTTTCGGCATCGGGCCCATAGATTTCCGCAAGCAGCGTCGCCAGAACCGGCGGCCCCGGGGGCGGCTCCACCACCTTCAACACGGTACCGGCGGGTAGGTCGAGACCTGCCAGCATCTCGCGGATATCCAGCGCGATGTCATGACTTGTCCGGTCCCGCTCCCCCTTCTCGGTGAGATTGATCTGCACGTCACCCTGTTCAGGCAGTGCCCGCAGATAGTAGTGGCGAACCAGTCCGTTGAAATTGAAAGGCGATGCAGTGCCGGCATAGGTCTGGAACGACAGGATTTCAGGCACCTCTCCCAAACGGGCGACAATTTCCTGAAGAACCCTGTCCGTGTCCTCGACCGAAGACCCTTCCGGCAGATCGGCAAGCACCTGCAGCTCCGCCTTGTTGTCGAATGGAAGCAGTTTCACCGTAACGTCGGTGGTATAGAACAGCGCAAGCGAACCGATTGTGCAGACGCCGACGATCAGCAGAAAGCCCCAGGCGCGCAGGCGCGAACCGATCAACGGTCTGGCGACCTTCACGTAAATACGACCCAGAGCCCCGCCATGTGCCGCAGGCGCATGGGAATGGCCTCCGCCGCGGCCAGCGAATTTCATCATCAGCCAGGGTGTCAGCATCACGGCAACAAAGAACGAAAACAGCATCGCTGCCGAAGCATTGGCAGGAATCGGCGCCATATAGGGGCCCATCAAGCCTGAAACGAACAGCATCGGCAAAAGGGCGACGATGACCGTCAGCGTTGCGATGATGGTCGGATTGCCGACTTCCGCCACCGCTTCCACCGCGGCTTGCGTCCGGCTGCGATCATCCGACATGCCCCAGTGCCGGGCGATGTTCTCGATCACCACGATGGCGTCGTCCACCAGGATGCCGATGGAAAAGATCAGGGCAAACAGGCTGACACGGTTGATGGTGTAGCCCATCAGATAGGCTGCAAAGAGCGTGAGCAGGATCGTCGTCGGGATCACCACAAGCGTCACCAGCGCTTCGCGCCACCCGATCGCCAGTGCGATCAGGACGACAATGGAGACTGTCGCAAGCCCAAGATGGAACAGCAGTTCATTGGCTTTTTCATTGGCGGTCTCACCGTAGTTCCGGGTGATCTCCATATCCACGCCTTCGGGAAAGAGATCTCCGCGAATTGCTTCAAGCCGTGAAACGATTTCATCGGAAATCACCACCGCATTGGTGCCCGGTCGTTTGCCAATGGCCAGCGACACCGCCGGGGCCAAGGTCAATGCTCCATCTTGCTTGCGAATATGGGCGACCCTGTGCTCTGCCGGTTGAGTGGCAAGGTCGATGCGGGCGACATCACGCACATAAACGGGCCGGGCATCACGAGCGGTCAGGAAGAGATTTCCGATCTCTTCGGCCGATTGCAACGTCTCCCCTGCGACCAGAACGCGCTGCTCTCCGGCCTCCCGGACATAGCCTGCGCGGAAGGACTTGTTGGCGCCCTCGATCTTGGCAGCCAGCTGCTGCAGCGTGATTCCGTAAAGCGACAGTTTTTCCGGGTCAGGTTCAACGCGAATGGCTTCCGGCTGCTCCCCGACGATGAACGTGAGACCGATGTCCGAGAGCTTGGCGATTTCGGTCTGAAGTTCACGCGCGATCCGGGTCAAACCGTTTGCCGTCCACCGTTCGGCGCCCCCCGGTGTCGGTGTCAGCGTAACGACGACAATGGCGACATCATCAATACCCCGGCCAACAATCAATGGCTCCGGAATGCCGACGGGGATCCGGTCCATGTTGGCGCGGATCTTTTCGTGCACGCGCAAGATGGCAGCGTCCGCGTCGGTCCCGACGAGAAACCGTGCCGTTACCAGCACACGGTCGTCCTGGGTCTGGGAATAGATATGCTCGACACCATCGATCGCCTTGACGATCGTCTCCAGCGGTTCCGTCACCAGTTTGACCGCATCATCCGCATTGAGGCCGTTGGCTTCCACATGAATATCGACCATAGGCACGGAGATTTGCGGTTCTTCTTCACGTGGCAGGGCGACAAGAGCAATCAGCCCGAGGGCAAGGGAAGCCATCAGGAACAGCGGGGTGAGCGGTGACCCGATGAAGGATCGGGTCAGCCATCCGGCAAGACCGAGTTTCATGGCACCATCACCCGATCACCGGCACGCAGTCCTGTCAGGATTTCGACCAGAACCGTCCCGTCGTGAAGAACATTTGCGCCTGGAACCACGGCGACATCCTGGGTGCCAGCCGCAACGGCGACCTGCACATAATCGACACCATGCCGGATCGAAAGAGCAGCTTCCGGCACCGCAATGACCTGACGCTCGCCAACGGGCACATGAACAAGGGTGCGTTCATTGACGAAATAGTCTCCCAGGCCATCGACATCGACATCCGCCGTCACCCGGCCTTCGGTAATTTCAGGATAGACCTTCACGATCGTTCCGAAGGTTTGCCGGGTTGCGGTGCTCCCGGTCTCCGCAGACTCTGGCTCGGGCTCAAGACCACGTCCACCCAGCAGGACTTTCGCCCCTGAGGTTATTTGGGCGGCATGACGCTCCGGGATGGAGAGACGCAGGAAGTATCGGCCGCTGGCAATCCGGGCGACTTCCTCACCCGGCAGAATGACCGAGCCTTCCGTGACCGGCACTGTCAGAACGCGTCCGGCATTGGGGGCCAGGATCTCGCCTTCGCTGGCGCGCTGGCGTACGACCGCCATCTCCGATTCCGCCGCGACTGTCTGGTTGGTGACAACATCGAATTGTGTGCGCACCTGGTCCAGCCGGCTTTGTGCCGCGCTGCCACGGGCAACCAGTTGCTCCACACGCTCCAACTCGGTGCGGGCATTGTGAAGCTGGGAGCGCAGAACCTCGATCCGGGCCTCCGCCGCCCCCAGCTCGAGTGCAATTTTCTCGTCAACGACCAGGGCAATGACCTGGTCAGCTGACACGACATCGCCCTCGCGCACGGAAATTGTCTTGATGGTTCCGCCAATGCGGGCGCGGGCAGGAACGACCGTCCGGCTTTTGACCTCGGCAAATACCGCCTTGGTTTCCGGTACGGTGATCGGCTCGGCCAGAAATTCACCGGCACGAGCCACCGGCGCGGCACCCGACGCTGCAGCCAGCGTCAAAAGAAAGAAAATGAAGATACCGCGTCTCATCTTGTCCTCCACCTTACGAGAAGGCCACTCCCGGTTTCATGCCGAGCTTCTTGAAAATGATTGCTGCCGGACAAAAGCCGGTGACGGATGCCTGCATCAGGTTCAAGCCGACAAAGGCGTTGAGCAGATACCAGTAGGACGAAACGTAAAACCCCAGCGCCAGGGACAAGAGCACCATGGCACCTGCAAACATCATGACTGCACGATCGACTGTCATCTGAGTCTCCTTGATCGGATCAGCCGCCCTGGGGTTTCACCGAAGCGCGGCTCTTGTTTCACATTTATGAATATATGAATACCACAGCTTTTCGCGAGCCCGTTTGACAAAACGCAAATGCCCGGGCCAATCGAGCCACAAAACGAAAAACCCGCGGAAGTGTCCTTCCGCGGGTTTCCTTTTCATATCTTTCAGCTTGCCTCAGATCAGGCGGCTGCGCTTTCCGAACCTTCCACCTGGAACATCAGGCG
The DNA here is from genome assembly GCF_012273635.1 of Labrenzia sp. PO1. Taxonomy (NCBI): domain Bacteria; kingdom Pseudomonadati; phylum Pseudomonadota; class Alphaproteobacteria; order Hyphomicrobiales; family Stappiaceae; genus Labrenzia; species Labrenzia sp. PO1. The sequence continues at coordinate 701,303 of NZ_JAAXCR010000004.1, read as the reverse complement.
GTCTGACCCAGCCGTGACATCCACCGTCTGGCCGTCGAGGATTTCACCGGCAAGCAGCTTTTCGGCGAGAGGATCCTGAACGTCCTTCTGGATCACCCGTTTCAGCGGCCTCGCTCCATAGGCTGGGTCGTAGCCCTTCTGAGCCAGCCAACCGAGAGCGCCGTCGTCCAGTTTCAGCGTGATCTTGCGATCGCTGAGGAGAGCCCGCAGGCGCTCCAGCTGGATCTTGACGATATCGGCCATCTGCGCCCGCTGCAGGCGATGGAACAGCACGATCTCATCGAGACGGTTCAGGAACTCCGGACGGAAATGACCCCGCACGGCGCTCATCACCTCGTCGCGAACGGCATCCGTATCCTGACCTTCCGGCTGGTTGACCAGATACTCGGCCCCCAGGTTCGAGGTCATGATGATCAGCGTGTTGCGGAAGTCGACCGTCCGGCCCTGACCATCGGTCAGCCGACCGTCGTCCAGAACCTGCAACAGCACGTTGAACACGTCGCTATGCGCCTTTTCGATTTCGTCGAAAAGCACGACCTGATACGGGCGTCGCCGAACGGCTTCCGTCAACGCACCACCTTCCTCGTATCCGACATAGCCGGGAGGCGCGCCGATCAGACGGGAAACGGAGTGCTTCTCCATGTATTCCGACATATCGATCCGCACCATTGCGCTGTCGTCATCGAAGAGGAACGACGCAAGTGCCTTGGTCAGCTCGGTCTTGCCGACACCGGTCGGTCCGAGGAACATGAACGAGCCAATCGGCCTGTTCGGATCCTGCAGACCGGCACGCGCCCGGCGCACCGCAGTGGAAACCGCATGAATGGCTTCTGCCTGGCCAATGACCCGGTTCGCCAGCATGTCTTCCATCTGAAGCAGCTTTTCGCGCTCGCCTTCCAGCATCTTGTCGACCGGAATTCCGGTCCACTTCGAAACGACCTGGGCAATGTGAGCCGGCGTCACGGCCTCATCGACCATGGCATCGGCATCCTCTGAAGCTTCCGCTTCGGCGAGTTTGCGCTCCAGCTCCGGAACCACGCCGTAGGCAAGCTCACCAGCCTTGGCCAGATCACCGCGACGCTGCGCGATTTCCAGGTCGATGCGGGCCTGTTCCAGCTGTTCCTTGATCTTCTGTTCAAGGTTCAGCTTTTCCTTCTCGCCCTGCCAGCGGTTGCTGAGTGCCTGCGACTTTTCTTCCAGATCCGTCAGCTCCTTCTCGAGCCTGGACAGACGATCCTTTGAAGCTTCGTCGCTTTCTGCCTTCAGCGCCTCGCGCTCGATCTTGAGCTGGATGATCCGGCGATCCAGTTCGTCCAGTTCCTCCGGCTTGCTGTCGACCTGCATCCGCAGCCGGCTGGCGGCTTCGTCCACAAGATCGATCGCCTTGTCCGGCAGGAACCGGTCGGTGATGTAGCGGTTGGAAAGAGACGCTGCCGAGACGATGGCACTGTCGGTGATACGGACACCGTGATGGAGTTCGTACTTCTCCTTGATCCCGCGAAGGATCGAAACCGTGTCCTCGACCGTCGGCTCGCTCACGAACACCGGCTGGAACCGGCGCGCCAGAGCGGCATCCTTTTCGACGTGCTTGCGGTATTCGTCCAGCGTCGTCGCACCGACACAGTGCAGCTCGCCGCGCGCCAGAGCAGGCTTCAAGAGGTTGGAGGCATCCATGGCCCCATCCGCCTTGCCGGCTCCAACCAGCGTGTGCATCTCGTCGATGAACAGGATTACCTTGCCCGCGGCCGCCTGGACTTCGGACAGAACCCCCTTCAGGCGCTCCTCGAACTCACCCCGGTATTTCGCACCGGCAATCAGCGAGCCCATGTCGAGCGCAAGAAGCTGCTTGTCCTTGAGCGATTCCGGCACATCGCCATTGACGATGCGCAGCGCAAGGCCCTCGGCAATCGCAGTCTTGCCGACCCCTGGTTCACCAATCAGAACCGGGTTGTTCTTGGTACGGCGCGACAGAACCTGGATGGTCCGGCGGATTTCCTCGTCACGGCCGATCACCGGGTCGAGTTTGCCTTCCCGGGCAACCTGGGTCAGATCCCGAGCGAATTTCTTCAGCGCGTCATACTGGTTTTCGGCAGTCGCGGTATCGGCCGTCCGGCCCTGGCGAAGCTGGTTGATTGCCTCGTTCAGTCCGTTTGGCGTTATGCCGTGCCGTTTCATCAGCTTGCCGGTCTCGCTTTCGCTGTCCATGGCAAGGGCGAGCAGAAGCCGCTCCACGGTGACGAAACTGTCTCCGGCCTTGTCGGCGATCTTCTCGGCCTGCTCGAACAGGCGTGCGGTTGCCTGGCCCATGTAGAGCTGTCCGGACCCACCGGAAACTTTCGGCATCTTGTCCAGAAGGCCCTCAAGATCGCCCTTCAATGCCTTGGCGTTGCCGCCGGCACGGTCAATCAGACCACTGGCCATGCCTTCGGGATCATCCAGAAGAACCTTCAGGATGTGTTCAGGTGCGAATTGCTGATGGCCCCGCCCCAAGGCAAAGGTCTGAGCGGACTGAACAAAACCGCGCGCACGCTCAGTGTATTTTTCAAAGTTCATAAGTTACCTCCTACCCGTCCGCACCACCCGAAGCGTGGGGAACGATCTGGAATACGGACCCCTGATACGGGCATCCGCACAGCCTTTTGCAGTGCTGCTCCTCTAATATAGTGTTGCATATTCACCACAAAAGCCCCTGCGGCATCTTATTCTGTGCCGTCCGGAACGGATGTCTGCAAGCCAAACAAAAAACGGCGCCCATCATGGACGCCGTTTTATCTGTTTCAGCTTTATCGAGGCTGACTATCTACCGGATCATTCTCCGGCAGGAGCCTCGGCCGGAGCCTCTTCAGCCGCCTTGGCACGACGCGGGCGCGCGACCCGGCGGCGCGGTTTCGGCTGATCCTCTTCGTCGGAACCGCCAGAAGCTTCAGCACCCTCCGCGGCTTCCGCCGTGGCCTGGCCTGCGTCAGCCTGATCACCGGAAGCCCGGCGCGGCGTGCGCGCACGAGGTGTCCGGGGGCGGCGGCGCGGCTTTTCGTCCGCTTCGTCGTCGCCGGCTTCGGCTTTCTCTGCCTTCTGGGAAGCGCCGTTGACCTTACCTTCCTGATCGATGACAGGCATGTCGTCGATGAAAGGCTGCGGGCTGTCGGCATCCATCAGGTCGTTGTCCGAGGAGGACACGTCCTGGGAAGACCGTTCTGCGCCATTGGAGTGGCCTGAGCCATTCGTTGCCGCGGCTTCGAAACCGTCTTCGGCTTCGTTGCGGGAAGAGGCATGCGCCATCGGCTGCTGTTGCGGCTGCGCGGCAGCCACAATGCGCAGATAGTGCTCCGCATGCTGGTTATAGTTCTCGGACATCACCCGGTCGCCGGATGCCTGGGCATCCCGTGCAAGCTGCTGGTACTTCTCTGCAACGTGCATCGCAGTACCGCGGATTTTCACATCAGGACCGTTTGATTCGTAAGTCCGGGTTAACGGATTTGGGCCCTTGCGGCCCCGTCCGCGCATACGCTTATTGCTTTGATTACCTGGTCTCATCCTGCCGTTTTCTCTTAAGGAACGGCGGTCAGCTTGACGCTGACCCAACATCGGAATTGCCTAAAACCGACACGAAATACCTGCCGAAACCAACAATGCTGGTTAGCGGCTGTCATTGAAAACATACGCAGCGCGCTAAAGGCCGATGGCCAACGCGATTGTCTTTTTCTTCGACAGTCCGAAACACCGGATAGTCCGATTTGCAACGGTTTCCAAAACGCTGAAGTTGCGCCGGTTCCCAGCTGCCGGATGCGCATGCCCCGCTAAACGCTGATAACATTTCCGGTCTCGGCAAGAGGAACGTACCCGTTTCCGTTGCGATTTCCAAGTGCTTTTTCGCCTTTGGATCAAATCCGCAAAATTAGAGCCTGCGCCCCACCACAACACGGTCGTTTCCGGAAAGATCTTTAATGATTTCAATCTCTACAAAGCCATGATGACGCAGCTGTTTTTCCAGATCCTCTCCTTGATCGAAGCCGATTTCGAGAGCGATCCAACCGCCCGGACGCAGCAGCTTCACAGCATCCCCGACAATACGAACATAGGCTGTCAGGCCGTCCTCACCGCCATCAAGAGCAAGCTTCGGGTCATGCTGAATCACTTCGCGCGACAGCTCGGCGAGGACAGCGCTGCGGATATAGGGCGGGTTGCTGACAACCCAGTCGAAGCCGCTTTCCGGTCGCAGGGCGGAGGTATAGTCCGCCCGCACGGGAAGAAACCGGTCTTCCACGCCGTGCAGAGACGCGTTGCCTGCAGCACATTCAAGCGCCTGTTCCGACAGGTCCACCGCGATCATCCGGCTTCGGGGCAACTCGGCCAGCAACGTGACGGCGATCGCTCCCGTACCCGTGCCGATATCGCAGATAAACGGTGCTTCTTCAGGAGCACATCTTTCCAGCACGGCATCGATCAGGGTTTCAGTGTCCGGCCGGGGCTCCAGCGTTGCCTCGTTCAAATGAAATCGCCGGCCGTAGAAATCCCGTTCTCCGAGTATCCGGCCGACGGGCATCCCATCCAGGCGTTTCCGCGCATGGGCCTCTGCAAGTTCGGCCGCACCAGGTGCTGCCTCTTCCTGTTCTCGAAAGACAAGATCCGACAGGGGCAGCTCGAGCGCCGCGCTGACCAGAAGCCTTGCATCCAGTTCCGGTGTCGGCAAACCGGCCACCCGAAACCGGTCGCGCACGGACCGGTAAAGCTGGCCGATGGTCACCTCAGGCCTCTTCGGTTGCCAGAAGATTGGCCTGGTGGTCCAGGATCAACGGCTCGATGACTTCGCCAAGTGCTTCCCCCGAAAGGATCTGCTCCAGCTTGTAGAGCGTCAAACCGATACGATGATCCGTCACGCGGCCCTGCGGGTAGTTGTAGGTGCGGATCCGCTCGGACCGATCGCCGGACCCTACCTGCAACCGCCGGGCTTCGGTCCGCTCGCTCGCAGCCCGCTCGCGCTCCTCGTCATAGATGCGCGCCCGCAGAAGCTGCATGGCTCGCGCCTTGTTCTTGTGCTGCGAGCGTTCGTCCTGAACGGCAACGACGATACCCGTCGGCAAGTGCGTGATGCGCACTGCAGAATCGGTCGTGTTGACGTGCTGCCCACCTGCGCCGGATGCGCGATAGGTGTCGATCCTCAAGTCGCTCTCCTGAACGTCGATATCGACGTCCTCCGCCTGAGGCAGCACGGCAACGGTTGCCGCCGACGTATGAATACGTCCGCCCGACTCGGTCGCGGGCACCCGTTGCACCCGGTGAACACCGGACTCGAATTTCATCTTGGCAAAAACGTTGTCGCCGGAAACGGACGCGATCACTTCCTTGTAGCCGCCGACTTCACCTTCGCTGGCAGACAGGATTTCCACCTTCCAGCCCTGAAGTTCGGCATAACGCTGGTACATGCGGAAGAGATCTCCAGCAAAGAGAGCCGCCTCGTCGCCGCCGGTCCCTGCCCGCACTTCCAGGATGGCATCGTTGGAGTCCGCCTCGTCCTTCGGCAACAGCCCGATGCGTACATCCTGGGCCAGTTCTTCGACGCGCTCTTCCAGCTCGTCGCGCTCCATTTCGGCAAGTTCGCGCATTTCCGCGTCGGAGGACGGATCCTGCAACAGTGACTTTGCACCGGCCAGATCCTGTTCCGCCTTGATCAACGCACGGATTTTGCCGACCAACGGCTCCAGTCCGGCATATTCCCGCGACAGCTTTACATAAGCGCCCGGATCCGGATTGGCGGACATCATGTGTTCGAGTTCAGCGAACCGGTCCAGCAGGGTATCAAGTTTGTGACGCGCCAGCATACGCGCTGATTCTCCAGAAATTATCGCTTTGACGGTGAGTTACGCCCGTTAGCGCTAAAGGGCAACATCGGTTTCGGCGGCAAAGCGCTTCAACACTTCCCGTATGTTGCTGTCATCGTGTCCCGGCTCCAGTCGCGGCAGCAACCTGGCGGACAGGCGACCGGCATCAAGGGTCCGAAGCATGGCTTTCACCGGCCCAAGAGACGCGGGCGACATGGAAAGGTCCCTGAAGCCCAGGCCTATCAACGCCATGCCTTCAAGTGGACGGCCTGCAAGCTCTCCGCAAAGGGTCACGGGCACATGAGCCTTATTTGCGGCATCCACGATGGATTTCAAGGCCCGGAGGAAGCCGACACCCAATGTGTCGAACCTGTCGGCAACACGCGTGTTGCCCCGGTCGACGGCGCAGAAGAACTGGAACAGATCGTTGGAACCGACAGACACGAAGTCGACATGGCTCATCAGCTCTTCCAGCTGGAACAGCAGCGAAGGCACTTCCACCATCACGCCCAGACGGATGTTTTCCGGCGTTGCGTGACCGTGGCGGCGCAGGTGTTTGACTTCCTTGTCCACCAGCGATTTGGCCTGCAGGAATTCATCGACCACGGCAACCATCGGGAACATCAGTTTCAGGTCCCGGCCGGCGGCCGCATGCAGCAAAGCCCGGATCTGGGTTCTGAGCAGGCCCGGCCGATCAAGGCCGAGGCGCAGTGCGCGCCAGCCCATCGCCGGGTTTTCCTCCTGGATCGAGCGCAGGTACGGCAGCACCTTGTCACCACCGATATCGAGCGACCGGAACGTAACCGGCCGGCCCGCAGCCGCATCGAGAACCTGGCTGTACTGGGACTGCTGCTCCCGCATGCGCGGGAACGAAGACGCCACCATGAACTGCAGTTCGGTGCGGAACAGGCCTACCCCGGCCGCGCCAGCCTCATCCAGGTGCGGCAGATCGACCAGAAGACCCGCATTCATCTGAAGCGAGATGTCGACACCGTCCCGCGTGACGGACGGCTTGTTGCGCAGGCGACGATACTGGGCCTGTCGCCGCGCACGGAAGCGGACTTTTTCCGCGTAGGCGTTTTCCAGATCGGCGGCCGGGCGCAAGTGCACTTCGCCGGTGTCGCCATCCACGATGATCGCGTCGCCGCCATCGGCCAGGCTGACGATATCATCCACGAGTCCGACCGTCGGGATACCGAGCGCCCTGGCAACGATGGTCACGTGGCTTGTCGGGCCGCCTTCTTCCAGCACCAGGCCGCGAATGCGGTCGCGGCCGTAGTCCAGCAGTTCTGCGGCACCCATGTTGCGGCCAACGACGATCGCATCCTGGGGCAATTCATCCAGGCCCGGGCCGTGTTCGCGGCCCATGAGTTCGCGGATAAGCCTGTGGGCAAGGTCGTCGAGGTCGTGCAGGCGCTCACGCAGATACGGATCGGTCTGGCGCAGCATCCGGGCGCGCGTGTCGCTCTGGACCTTTTCGACGGCAGCCTCGGCGGTCAGGCCGTTGCGGATCGCTTCCTCGATCTTCCGGATCCAGCCGCGGTCGTAAGCGAACATGCGGTAGGCTTCCAGCACCTCGCGGTGCTCGCCGATGGCCGCGATTTCTCCGCTGGCCAGCAGATCGTCGATCGAAAGCCGCAGCCGGTTGATGGCAGCTTCCAGACGCCCCTTTTCCCGGTCCGTATCTTCCGCGATCAGGTTCGTGACGACGACCCGCGGTTCATGCAGCACTACATGACCGAGGCCGACACCTTCGGCAAGACCAACACCGTTGGAGGTGATCGGCCGGGAAAGATCCAGACCGGTGGCTTTCTGGGAAATGGCTTCCAGTTCGCCGGCGGCCACCATTTCGGCAATCACCATGGCCGTCGTCTGAAGCGCTTCGACTTCGTCTTCCAGATAGGTTCGGTGAGACTTGTTCTGGACGACAAGAACGCCAAGCGTGCGGCCGGCTCTCAGGATCGGCACACCGAGGAAGGAATTATAGGCCTCTTCACCCGTTTCCGGCAGATAGGCAAAGCCCGGGTGGGCACTGGCGTTGGGCAGGTTCAGCGGCCGGGCTTCGGCCGCGATCAGGCCGACAAGACCCTGGCCGACGCGCAGCGAGGCATTGTGGACCGCTTCGCTCTTCAGACCTTCGGTCGCATAGAGTTCGAGAACACCATCGGCGCGCAGGATATAAACGGAACAGACTTCCGCGACGACGTTCGAGGCGATCAACACCACGATCTTGTCGAGTCGCTCCTGCGCCGTGATCGGCTCCGCCATGACTTCGCGAAGCCGGCGGAGCAGAAGGCGCGGTCCGGCTAGGTTGCTGCGCATAGCGCCCCCGTTGATCCCGCTTCAAACAGGCCCCTTTTCTACAGGGGCCTGCCTCCCGGATGAACTATCCGTCCAACCCGTATAGCGAATGCAGAGTCCGCACCGCAAGTTCTGCATATGCTGAATCAATAAGCACAGAGATCTTGATCTCGGATGTGGTGATGGCCCGGATGTTGATACCCTTGGACGCGAGGCCGCGGAAACACTGGGCCGCGATGCCTGCATGCGAGCGCATGCCGATGCCGATGACGGAGACTTTCACCACGTCACGAGCGCCCTCAAGGTTCTGGAAACCGATGACGCCGCGATTGTCTTCCAGCACCTTGTTGGCGCGTTCGAAATCGCCTTCGGGAACCGTGAAGGTGATGTCGGTGGTCTTGCCATCCGGCGAAATGTTCTGGACGATCATGTCGACGTTGATGTTGGCATCCGCCAGCGGACCGAACACGGATTCGGCGACACCCGGCTTGTCGGCAACGTCACGAAGTGAGATCTGGGCTTCGTCCTTGGCATAGGCAATGCCGGTGACAACCTGCTGTTCCACGAGTTCATCCTCGTCGCAAATAAGAGTTCCAATCGGAAGGCCGTTCTCGCCGACCTGGGGCGCATCCGGATCGTCAAAGCTGGAGCGCACGAATGTTCTGACGCCATGAACCATGGCCATTTCCACGGAGCGCACCTGAAGCACCTTGGCGCCGAGCGAGGCCATTTCGAGCATTTCCTCGAAAGACACCCGGTCAAGACGCTGCGCCTTGGGCACGATGCGCGGATCGGTGGTGTAGACGCCGTCGACATCGGTATAGATATCACAGCGGTCGGCCTTGATGGCAGCGGCGATGGCAACGGCGCTGGTGTCGGACCCGCCGCGACCCAGGGTCGCGATCCGGTTGTCCGGCGCCACACCCTGGAAGCCCGCGAGAACGGCCACCTGGCCCTGCTCGAGACGCTCACTCAGGAAGCTGCCCTCGATGTCGCGGATGCGGGCCGCACCGTGGTTCTCGTCGGTCTTGATCGGCACCTGCCAACCTTGCCACGACCGGGCGTTGACGCCCATGTCCTGCAGCACGATGGCCAGGAGACCGGACGTCACCTGCTCGCCGGAAGCAACCACGGCATCATATTCGCGGGCATCGTGGAGCGGTGATGCCTCACGGCAAAACTCCACCAGCTTGTTGGTCTGTCCGGCCATGGCCGAAACTACCACCGCGACCTGATGGCCGGCGTCCACTTCCCGTTTGACATGGCGGGCGACGTTACGGATGCGATCGAGATCGGCAACCGAAGTCCCGCCAAATTTTAAAACCAGTCGGGCCATACCACTCGTATTCTTTATAGTCGTGTCTGGAAGCGCTGTTGCGCCTCTGGGATCGGCGCACATGCATACAGGCTGCGTTCCTTTGCTGCAACTGGGTGTCTTGACAAATAGTCTCAGACCTTGGAACGACTTCGAACCGTTGAATGACCAGGCGAAGCGCCTAGCCGCTTCACGCTCTTGAAAGGACCGTCCGATGACTGGCAGGGCTCAGGAAACCAGAAGCACGATCGACAGCGAGGAAGTCGCGCGCTTTTCCGCCATGGCAGAAGAGTGGTGGGACCCGACGGGCAAGTTCAAGCCCTTGCACAAGTTCAGCCCGGTGCGGCTGGGCTACATCAAGGAACATGTCTGCCGGCATTTCGGCCGCGATCCGAAGACCACGGACGCATTCAAGGGGCTGCGCTGCCTCGATATCGGCTGTGGCGGCGGCCTGTTGAGCGAACCGATGGCACGTCTCGGTGCCGATATGGTCGGCGCGGACCCGTCCGAAACCAACATCGAGATCGCCCGCCTTCACATGAAGACCTCCGGCCTCGAAATCGACTACAGGGCAGAAACCGCGGAAGCGTTGGCAGCGGCGGGGGAGACCTTCGACGTTGTGTTCAACATGGAAGTGGTCGAGCACGTCGCCGACGTACCTCTGTTCCTGGAGGCCACCGCGCAAATGGTCCGTCCGGGTGGGCTGATGTTCGTCGCGACCATCAATCGCACGCTGAAAGCCTATGCACTTGCCATCGTCGGCGCCGAATTCGTCCTGCGCTGGTTGCCGAAGGGCACCCATTCCTACGAAAAGCTGGTCCGCCCTTCCGAAATCGAAGGCCCGCTTCAGACCGCCGGGCTCACCATGATCGATCGTTGCGGCGTCACCTACAATCCGCTGACAGACACCTGGGCCAGATCGCGCGATATGGACGTGAACTACATGCTGCTGGCGGAACGGGCGAAAGACAGCTGATGAGCGATCCGATCCTGTTCGTACCGGGCCTTCTGTGCACCGAAGCGCTCTACGCCCCGCAGATAGTTGCCTTTGCCGACCGACCGATCATGGTGGCAAACCACCGCGAACACGACAGCATCAAGGCGATCGCCGCCAGCATCCTGGAAAAAGCACCGGAGCGGTTTTCCCTTATCGCCCTGTCCATGGGCGGCTATGTCGCCATGGAAATCATGCGCGAAGCGCCGGAGCGGGTTGGCAAGCTTGCCCTTCTGGACACCAACTCCCGGCCGGATACGCCCGACCAGTCGGAGCGCCGGCAGTTCCTCATCGACCTGACCCGCAAGAAGGGCTTTTCCAAGGTTCCCCACCTCCTTTACCCCGGGTTCGTTCATGAAAAGCGCGAGGAAGACGAAGAGCTGAAGGCAATCGTCGTCGAGATGGCGCAGGAAACCGGGCCCGAGGCCTTCATCCGCCAGCAGACCGCGCTTATCAACCGCATCGATTCCCGCCCCCGTCTCGGCGAAATCGCATGCCCCACGCTTGTGCTGGTCGGTGATGGCGACCGGCTCACACCAGTTGAAATCTCGCAGGAAATCCACGACCACATTCCCCAAAGCGAATTGGCGGTGATCCAAGGCAGCGGCCACCTGTCGCCTCTTGAAGCCCCTGAAAACGTAACGGCGACACTGCGCGATTTTCTCAATCGCCCTTAATCCCGCAAATCGGCTGCACAAACCTGCGGCACAAATGCCTTTTACGTAAGAATCGGTATGCGATTTGATCCGTGTCAAAGCTTGGCCTTGATGCAAAGGTACAGTTACGTCACCTTTGGAGCGGGGCCCTGCGCTGGCAATGACAGAATGCGCAGGTCCGGGGACGGCAAGCCGGCGAAGAACGCCATGGCCAGCCGCAGGACGTCACACGAACAACCGGAGGATCTTTCATGCCGACGAAAAGCAATACAGGTGCCTTCGACTTCAGCGCCATGATGGCCGAATGGCCCAAGCTGCCGGAATGGCCGGCACCGACCGAATGGCCAATGCCTGCCTTTTCCAACTGGGCGTTTGCCGAGCGCGAAGACCGAATTGAAGCCAAGGCCATCGCAAGTTTTCAGAAAGTGGGCAAGACCATGTGGTCGCATGCCGAAAAGGCGTTTGATGACCACATGAATTTCGTCAGCCATCGGCTGCACCAGGACATGGAATGCGCCAAGTCCCTCAGCCAGTGCGCCGCGCCGGAAGAAACCATGGCAACCTTGCAGGATTTCTATTCCAGAATGGCGAGCGAGTATCAGGACCATTTCGAAAAGCAGGCTGCCCTCTTCCGCGACAGCTTTTCAGAAAGCGCCGCCGTGGTTGAGGAGCTCAATGAAACGGCGATGGAAAGCGTCAACGAGATGAGCAAGGCTGCAGAAGAAAGCCTGGAAGAAACCAAGGCTGCGCTGAAACCGGCGCAGGCGCGGCGCAAGCCGGCTTCAGCGAAACCCTGACATCGTCACCAGACCGGCCCCACACCGTTTAACCTGCTTCATCCGCCCGGGCTGAAGCAGGTTTTCGTTTTGGTTGTCACGAAAAAATTCCAGGCGCCTGGCCCCACCGGCACCCGGTTAATCCGCGGCGAAACTGCACAATTCGGAAGCCAGGAAGACGCCAGACCCCAAACCGATCAGCAAAGCGCGCTCTGAAAGGCCCGCTTACGCCCGTTTGAGCAGCGTCCGGGCCGTTTCCACGGCAATCTGCAAACGCTTGGGGTTGGACGGCTTCGGAACGACTTCAGCCCCTCCGTAGCGATTCTTCAGGTCCACCTTGTCCGTATTACCGGTATGAAAGATGATCGGCACTTGCTGAGCATGCAGCGTGTCAGCCAGCGGATAGACAACGCCATCGGCCAGATCGACATCCAGAAGTGCCAACTCTGGCGGCTCGGAAGACACGCAGGAACGTGCCTCGGCAACGGTCGCGAATGGCCCGACAACCTGCAAACCCATGCCAGACAGGATATCTTCCAGCATCCAGGCGATCAGCGGCTCATCTTCCGCCACCATTACACGTATCGTATCGGGCATGTTCATCTCAGTCATCGACATCGGGAACCTCGGCACAGCATCATGATTATAAATGTTTGTTTCAATATTCAACACCGACAACCCGAAAAAGTTCCCAAGTCGATGTAAATTTTAAATATCCAAAATAATTAACAATGATTAACACTACGTAAGAAATTTCTTGGAACAATCCCACTACATAAACGCAATATATCTTCTTTTACGTGATCTTCATCTGAGACTACCGAAAGAGAAACGCCTCTTTCCCGGCAAACTAAACTTCCAGCGAAACGGCTGAGAAATCGCAACAGCAGGGAAGTTGCAGAGGCCGGCAACCCGGGCGCGAAGCTCCCGCCCCTTTCCTGGGTACGCTCCGAACTTCACGCTGAAAGCCGCCTGAACTCAGTTCTTGTCGTCAGGCAGTTCAGGAAGTGCGAACACCTGAATGCCCTCGTCAAGCAATGCCTCGACATCCTTGGGCGTTGTCTCGCCATAGATGCTGCGTTCTTCAGCTTCGCCATAGTGGATCTTGCGGGCTTCCGCCGCAAAATTCTGACCGACGTTTTCCGAACTTTCGACGATACGCGCACGCACCAGTCGAAGAGCTTCGAGGATTTCCTTCTGCTGCACATCCTGCGGCAATAGGGCGGACGGCCGCATTTCGGTCGAGGCAGCTGCCGTCGGCGCATCGGCCTTGTTGGCAGCGGCTGCGGCCACCGACTGCATTTCCGCCTGCGCGGCACCGACAAGCGCTTCCCGCTTGCGTGCGGTTGAAACTGCAGGCGCCATCAAACCTTTCTGAACGCTGGTTGCTCCGCAGATCGGGCAGACAACCAGTTTTCGCGCACACTGCGCGTCGAAATCATCGGAATTGCGGAACCAGCCTTCGAAGGAATGTGCACTGTCGCAAACGAGCGTGTATTTGATCACGCCGAAATCTCCTTCAGACCATCCGCGTGACAGCAGACGAAATCCCGCTCGTTGGCGATCGCAGGGATGCGCGCCCGCGCATCGGCAACCTTCTGGGTGTCGATCTCGGCGAGAGCGTAGCCGGGATCATCATTGTCTATCTCGGCGATCACGGCACCCCAGGGGTCGATAATCAGGCTGTGACCATAGGTTTCACGCCCGTCTTCATGCGTGCCACCCTGTGCAGCCGAAATCACGTAGGCACCGTTTTCAATGGCGCGGGAGCGCTGCAATACGTGCCAATGCGCCTGCCCGGTCTGGCGGGTAAAGGCTGCCGGCCCCGTCAGAACCTGCGCACCCTGACGAGCCTGGGTCCGGAAAATCGCCGGAAATCTTATATCGTAGCAGACAGCCATGCCGACCTTGGCAAAGGGCAGATCCGCGATGACCGTCTGTGTTCCAGGTTCATAGGTTGCGGACTCGCGCCAGCTTTCGCCATTTGGCAGGTCCACGTCGAACATGTGGATCTTGTCGTAGGTCGCAAGCATCTTGCCGTCAGGCCCGATCAGAAAGGCACGGTTGGCGACCTTGCCGTTGCCGGCAAGCACGGCCAGCGACCCCAGATGCAGATGGATGCCCAGTTCGGCTGCAAGCGCACGCGCTCTTTTCAGGAACAGGTCGTCTTCGGCATCGGAAATCCGCTCCAGCAGTTCTTCGCGGCTGCGTACCAGAACATTGGACATTTCAGGCGTTTGAACGAATTGCGCGCCATCCTTTGCCGCTGCCCGGATCAGGTCTTCCGCAGCATCGGCGTTGTCCGAAATCGTCTTGCCGCTGCGCAGCTGAATGCATGCTGCCGTGAATGAGGTCATCCGACCGCTGTCTCCGTCCTGGTAGGTAAGGTTGTTCCTTCAGTAAATCAGGACGCGAGCAGTGCGTCCAGTTTACCTGCACGTTCCAGATCGTGAAGATCGTCGCAGCCGCCCACATGGGTTTTGCCGACGAAGACCTGCGGGAACGTTGAATGACCATTGGCCTTCTGCACCATTTCCTTGCGCAGGCCTGGATCGAACGTGGCATCGTGTTCCGTGTAGGCAACGCCTTTCTTGTCCAGCAGCCGCTTGGCCGCCGTGCAGAAGCCGCAGAGCTGGCGCGTATAGATCACCACTTCAGCCATCAGGTCTTTTCCTTGCTTTTTGGCAGCTGCACGCTTTTTCCCGCACCGCCGCACACCAAATCCGGGCGTTATATGCGAGCGCGCGGAGAAAACTCAAGAGGAAGACCGTCGGGATCAGGTCGGGTTGCCCGAGCGCAAAGCAGGGTCGACTTGCGCGAATGTGAGCACGTCGACGGAAGCTGCCCCTGAAGAAAGCAGGCATTTACAGCAGGCCGACACCGTTGAGCCGGTCGTCAGCACATCATCGATCAACACAACGTGACGCCCCTGAACCAGATCGGCCCGGCCACCATCGACCTTGAAAGCCGAGCGGACATTCTTGTGGCGGTCCTTGGCTGACAGGCCAACCTGCCGGCGTGTACGCTTTTGCCGCCTGAGGACCTGCGGTTCGAACTGACCACCGCATTCGCGGGCAACTTCCTTCGCCAGATCTGCCGCCTGGTTGAACCGGCGCTGCAGCAGTCGCATCCAGTGCAGCGGCACCGGCACCAGCAGGCTGTCCCTGCTCAGAAGTTCATTGCCGGAACGCGCCATCCAGCGTGCCATCGGACGGGCAAGTTCCCGCCGCCCGGAAAACTTCAGCGCATGCACCATCTGCCGGGCAGGACCATCATAAAAGGCCACCGCCCGCAACCTGTCGAACACAGGCGGTGAGGCGATCGCCTGCGG
The DNA here is from genome assembly GCF_012273635.1 of Labrenzia sp. PO1. Lineage (NCBI taxonomy): Bacteria > Pseudomonadati > Pseudomonadota > Alphaproteobacteria > Hyphomicrobiales > Stappiaceae > Labrenzia > Labrenzia sp. PO1. The sequence continues at coordinate 686,111 of NZ_JAAXCR010000004.1, read as the reverse complement.
GCTCCAGGCACCGTCGCCGACATCATAGGAGAAAGGAATACCGAGCCGCTGACACCAGGGCCGCTCCAGGAACGGCATCCGGGACCAGCATTCCGCGCACAATCCCGTCTGCTCGGACACCCGTGCATCGCAGCTGAAGCAGCGCTGCGGCAGCACGAAATCGAGCGCAAATCGCGCCGCGACTTCCGGCAGGCCGGCAATGTTCATCGCAAGGCTTCGCAAAACCGCTCCCCAATGGCACCCGACAGGAATAATTCTTCATACTGAGGAATACCTTGGCACTGAAAACACAATTCTGGCCAGCCCAAACAAGCAGGAACCGGCCTGAACTTTCTGGATGCCTGCTCCGCAAGCCGCCTGGCGCGACCCTTGCGCCTTTGACCTTGGCGGGCGGATACCATATGTGACCGCGATAAGTTCGATGACAACCGGGATTGCCGTGACCGCACAACCAGAACTCTTCGACCGCTCCTTCTTCCGCACCTGCCGCCTGCGGGCGCTGATGGCTGCCAAACCGGGCGCGGACTTTCTGCTGAAAGCCGTCAGCGAAGATCTGCAGGACCGCCTGCTGCTGGTCAATCGGCGGTTTCCGGTTGCTGTCGATCTCGGCGGACACTGCGCTCACGTGAGCGAAGCAATCCGGCAGTCCGGCAAGGCTGACTTCGTGTTGCGCGCAGATCTGTTTGCTGCCGACCCGAGCCTTGCTGCACCCGACCTTGTCTTCGATGACGCCCTGATCCCCTTTGGCGACCAGTCGGTGGATCTGATCGTCTCCGCTCTCAACCTCCAATTCGTCAACGACCTGCCGGGCACACTGGTACAGCTCCGCCGTGCCTTGAAACCGGACGGCCTTTTTCTGGCAACCTTGCCCGGAGCCGGCACCTTGAGCGAACTGCGCGACAGCCTCACGCGGGCTGAGCTGGAAGTAAAAGGCGGTGCAGCTGCAAGGGTGTTGCCGTTTGCCGACACGCGCGACCTCGGCAGCCTGCTTCAAAGGGCAGGATTTGCGCTGCCGGTCACCGATTTGGACACTCTGACGGTGCGCTACGACACGATGTTCGCACTGTTGGCGGATCTCAGGGCCATGGGTGCAACATCCGTGTTGAAAGACCGCAGCAGAAAGCCGCTGTCTCGACAGGTACTGCTGCGTGCGGCCGAACTTTATGCGCAGAACCACGCCGATGCGGACGGCAGGATCCGGGCGACATTTTCACTGGTAACCCTGTCGGGCTGGGCGCCGCATGAAAGCCAGCAGAAACCATTGCGCCCAGGCTCGGCCAAGACACGGCTCGCAGACGCGCTTGGCGTTCAGGAACGGAAAATAGGCGACTAGGCGTAGCCTAACGGCCCGGATCAGCTGGAACCGAGCACACCTTGCAGAGCAGTCGAAATTGTTCCGAAGATATCGGTGCGCATGGCAGTACCGATAGCGGTCATGGCGACCAGCACGACAATGCTGATGAAACCGACAATCAGGCCGTATTCGATCATGGTCGCGCCGTGCTCGTCATCTCCGAAAGCTCTTCCCCGGCGAAAGGCCTGCAACATGCGGTCTGCGACGGTTTGAAATCGAAACGGCATGTGCCCCCCGGGGGTTTGAACAAACGGGCTTAGACGGCATCCAGGAGATGGGGTATCAGAGGTTCATCAGCGGCAGGCATCGGATAATCCCTCAGCCTGACAGCCCGCACCCATTTCAACGCCTGGCCTTCCTTGCCGAGTGGAGTTCCATTCCACCTGCGGCAAATGAACAATGGCATAAGTAGGTGAAAATCTTCGTAAGAGTGGCTGGCAAAAGTAAGCGGCGCCAGACACGCTTCGTTAACTTCAATGCCGAGCTCTTCCTCCAGCTCGCGTATCAGCGTCTCCTCGGGACGCTCGCCTTGCTCGACCTTGCCGCCGGGGAATTCCCACAGTCCGGCCATGGATTTGCCTTCGGGCCGTTGCGCCAGAAGAATGCGGCCATCCGCATCCACAAGGGCGCAAGCGGCGACGAGCACGATCTTGGTCATTGGCAGATTGTCCAATCCTGAAACGCTGAATTAACGCGCGGTTAAGCACGTTTGCGGGCAGTACCGTCAGAACTGCTAGGGATACTCAGCTCCGGTAGTCGCCATTAATGGCGACATATTCCTTGGTGAGATCACAGGTCCAGACCGCCGCCTGGCCACTGCCAAGACCGAGATCGACCCGGATGACAATGTCTTCCTGCTCCATGACGGCAGAAGCCGCCGCTTCGCTGTAGTCTGGATCGCGCTCACCTTCCACGGCCACCCGCACATCGCCGAACCAGATGGCCAGCTTGTCGCGGTCGGCCGGCTCACCAGCCTTGCCGACGGCCATGACGACGCGGCCCCAGTTGGCGTCTTCGCCGGCGATTGCCGTCTTGACCAGCGGCGAATTGGCAATCGACAGCGCGATCCGCTTTGCGGACCCATCGCTTTCGGCACCTTCAACCCGCACTTCCACGAATTTGCGTGCGCCTTCGCCGTCGCGGACGATCTGATGGGAAAGGTCCAGCATGACGTCGCCAAGAGCAGCCCTCAGCACATCGACGCGCGGATCATCGAGCGAGGCAACGCTCTCCACGCCCTTTTTGCCGGCTGCACCGGTCGCGAACAGAAGAACCGTATCGGAGGTGGACGTATCGCTGTCGACGGTCACCGCGTTGAAGCTGCCGTCGACTTCCCCGCTGAGCAGAGCCTGGAGAACTGACGGCGCGATCGGAGCGTCGGTATAGATGAACGACAGCATGGTGGCCATGTCCGGCGCAATCATCCCTGCGCCCTTGGCAATGCCGTTGATCGTCACGGTAACACCGTCCAGTTCAACGCTTGCAGTGGAGACCTTCGGATAGGTGTCAGTGGTCATGATCGCCTTGGCGGCATCCAGCCAGCTCGCGCTGCCCTGGTTGGCCTTCAATTCTCCGATGACACCGGAAAACTTGTCCGCCGGAAGCGGTTCGCCGATCACGCCGGTTGATGCCAGGAAGATTTCACCTTCGCTGCAGCCAAGCTCCCTGGAGACGATTTCGGCAGACAGTTCAACAGCTGCCTTGCCCTTCTTGCCGGTAAAGGCATTGGCATTGCCGGAATTGACCAGGAGCGCGCGGGCCTTGCCGCCACCGACCCGAGCCTTGCACCAGTCAACCGGCGCGGAAGAACACTTGGAACGGGTGAAAACCCCTGCGACGGCCGTTCCCTCGGCAACCGTTGCCAGCAGGACGTCGGTCCGGTCCTTGTACTTGATCCCGGCAGAGGCGGTCGCGAACTGAACACCCTCGATCTCCGGCATCTCGGGATAGGACTTGGGTGCAAGGGGAGATACGGTGGTCGACATCAAGGCGGTCCCGGTCAGATGATACAAAGTTCCGGATCAACGGGCGCTCAATCGAGATCGTTTGACCGTCCGGACATTGATCCATTCAAATGCGTGCGAGCACCTTGTCAGCGCTCGCCTAAACACTGGATGCTCTTGCCGTAAGCATGGGACAAAGGCAAGCCTTTTCAAGCCTTTTCGGGCGTGGTGCACAAAGGCTGCAAAAAAGCCCGGCAGTCTGACTGCCGGGCTTTCTGATTTCAGGCAGCGTTTGCCTTATTCGGTCTTCGCCGCACCGTCTTCGGCAGCAGCACCTTCTTCTTCGGACTTGGCCAGGGCTTCATCGAGGATTTCGACTGCAACCTGATCCTTCAGCTCGGCCATGCGGGCGTCATAGCGCTCGCGCATCAGCTGCTGGCGCAGACCGTTTGCGACTTCCTCGAACGCCGGCTTTTCCTGACGACGCTTGTCTTCAAGCTTGATCACGTGCCAGCCGAACTGGGTTTCGACAGGCTCCTTGGTATAGGTGCCCGGTTCCAGCGCAAAAGCCGCGGCCTCGAACGGCGGAACCATCTGACCCTTGACGAAGTACCCCAGGCTGCCCCCATTGGGACCGGACGGACCAGTAGATTTTTCGCGAGCCAGTTCAGCGAAGTCCGCGCCACCGTCCAGTTCGGCAATAAGGGCTTCAGCTTCAGCCTTTTCCTTCACCAGGATGTGACGGGCGTTGATTTCTTCCGGACCTTCGAAGTCGGCGAATTCCTTGTCGTATGCAGCTTGCACCTCTTCGTCGGTTACGGCACCGTCGATTTTCTGGGCAAGGTAAGCATTCCGCAAGGCACGTAGTTTCAGGAAGTCGAGCTGGCGCTCGAAGTCCGGATCCTTGTCCAGGCCATCTTCACGAGCGGCATGCGCCATCAGTTCCATGTCGACCATGACGTCCAGAAGAAGCTTGCGCCACTGTGCCGGCGGGAACCGCTGCAATTCCTTGCCCAGGTCCTGCGCAGCAAAGGCGAGATCGGCTTCGGTGATTTCCGTGTCGCCAACTTTCGCGACCACATCGTCCGGTTCTGCAGCGGACAGAACGGTGGATCCGAGCGACAGCGCCAGGAGAGAAACGGCAAGCGCCTGAGCCGGCCTGCGCATCGAAATTCGGAACATGAGTAGTCCTTTACGTATCGGAACAGTAATCTTTCTTTCCCCTGTCTTGCAGGGGCGTGGCTACATTGCGCATTCCTGCGGCGTTGACAAGCATTCAGCCCCCTCTTATCTGTCGGGCGTCCTGGCCGTAGCGCCGGGAAGGCATCTTTTCGGCCGCGAATGCCGGCCAGCGCTCTGCGCCAGGCGGCAACGTGGACAGCAATTGAGACGATTTCATGGGCAGGCGCCTCTTTGCCAGTTGGCGCCGCCCGGTAGGGAAGGACCGCCACATGGCTGGCCTTGGCGCTTTAGCACGTAAGATTTTCGGTTCGGCGAACGACCGGAAGGTGAAGACATTTCGGGCAAAGGTCGAACAGATCAACGCCCTGGAGTCTGAGATCCAGGCTCTTTCGGACGACGCTCTCAGAGCCAAGACCGACGAGTTCCGAAACCAGCTGAAAAACGGCGCAAGCGTCGATGACCTCTTGGTTCCCGCGTTCGCCACCGTCCGCGAAGCCGCCCGCAGGGCACTCGGTCAGCGACACTACGACGTGCAGCTCATCGGCGGCATGGTCCTCAATTCCGGACAGATCGCAGAAATGCGCACCGGTGAGGGCAAGACACTTGTGGCAACCGCCCCGGTCTATCTCAACGCCTTGACCGGAAACGGCGTTCACGTCGTTACCGTCAACGACTACCTGGCACAGCGCGACAGCGACTGGATGGGTCAGGTCTACAAATTCCTCGGCCTCAGCGTCGGCTGTATCACCCACGGCCTGAGCGACGAGGAACGCCGGGCAGCCTACGCCGCTGACGTCACCTACGGCACGAACAACGAATTCGGCTTCGATTATCTCCGCGACAACATGAAGCATGACCGTCAGTCCATGGTTCAGCGCGGACATGCCTACGCCATCGTCGATGAAGTGGATTCGATCCTGATCGACGAAGCCCGTACGCCTCTGATCATTTCCGGTCCGCTGGAAGACCGTTCCGAATTCTACAATTCGGTCGACGCCTTCATTCCGCACCTGACTGAAGAAGATTACGAGCTCGACGAAAAGCAGCGTTCAACGACCTTCACCGAAGCCGGTAACGAGAAGCTGGAAAAGCTGCTCGGCGAAGCCGGCCTGCTGAAAGGCGATTCGCTCTACGACGTCGAGAACGTCGCCATCGTGCACCATCTGCAGCAGGCGCTGAAGGCGCACAAGCTGTTCCAGCGCGACAAGGATTACATCGTCCGCAACGACGAAGTGGTCATCATCGACGAGTTCACCGGCCGCATGATGCCGGGCCGCCGTTTCTCCGAAGGCCTGCATCAGGCCCTGGAAGCCCGCGAGAAAGTGCGCATCCAGCCGGAAAACCAGACGCTGGCCTCCATCACGTTCCAGAACTATTTCCGCATGTACGGCAAGCTGGCCGGCATGACCGGTACCGCGTCCACCGAAGCCGACGAATTTGCCGACATCTACAAGCTGGAAGTGGTCGAAATTCCGACCAACGTTTCCGTCAAGCGGATCGATGACGACGACGAGGTCTACCGGACCGTTCAGGAAAAATTCCAGGCCATCGTCAAGCTGATCGACGACTGCAAGCAGCGTGCCCAGCCGATCCTGGTCGGCACCACGTCGATCGAGAAGTCCGAATATCTTGCCGAGATGCTCAAGAAGCACGGCTACAAGCAGATCGATCTCAGCGATCCGGCTGCTTTTGCCGCCGCGCAGAAGAACGAAGGCGGCAAGACCAAGGTCTTCGCGGTTCTCAACGCGCGCTACCACGAGCAGGAAGCTTTCATCGTTGCCCAGGCTGGTCTGCCGGGCGCCGTGACCATTGCCACAAACATGGCCGGCCGCGGTACGGACATTCAGCTCGGCGGCAACGCCGACATGCAGATCGCCATGGAACTGGGCGATATGCCGGAAGGTGAAGAGCGCAGCGCCAGGGAAGCGCAGATCCGCGCCGAAGTCGAGGACATGAAGCAGAAGGCGCTTGCGGCCGGCGGTCTTTATGTCATCGGCACCGAGCGTCACGAGAGCCGCCGCATCGACAACCAGCTGCGTGGCCGTTCCGGCCGCCAGGGCGACCCGGGCCATTCCAAGTTTTTCCTGTCCCTGCAGGATGACCTGATGCGCATCTTCGGGTCCGAGCGCATGGATTCCATGCTGCAGAAACTCGGACTGGAAGAAGGCGAAGCCATCATCCACCCGTGGATCAACAAGGCACTTGAAAAAGCTCAGCAGAAGGTCGAGGCACGCAACTTCGACATCCGCAAGAACCTGCTGAAATTCGATGACGTGATGAACGACCAGCGCAAGGTGGTCTTCGATCAGCGTATCGAGCTGATGGACAGCGAAGCGATCCAGGACGCGGTTTCCGACATGCGTCACGACGTGATCGACGATCTTGTGTCCGCGCACATTCCCGAGCGCGCCTATCCGGAGCAGTGGGATACCGAGGGCCTTCAGGAAGAAGTCCGCAAGTATCTGAACCTGGATCTGCCGATCAAGGATTGGGCGGCCGAGGAAGGCATTGCCGACGAAGAGGTCAAGGACCGCCTGCGCAAGGCGGCCGACGCCGGCATGGCGCAAAAGGTTGCCAAATACAGCCCGGACATCATGCGTCAGGTCGAAAAGGCCGTGCTGCTGCAGACGCTCGACAACCTGTGGCGCGAGCACCTGGCCAATCTCGATCACCTGCGGTCTGTCGTCGGGTTCCGTGGTTACGCCCAGCGCGACCCGCTGCAGGAATACAAGACCGAAGCGTTCACGCTGTTTGAATCCATGCTGACCCAGCTGCGCCAGATGACGACCGCGCAGCTGATGCGGGTCGAACTGGTAACGGAACAGGCACCGCAGATGCCGGCCGAGCCGGAAATGCATGCTCATCACATCAATCCCTTGACCGGGGAAGACGAGATGGCCATGGCGGACGCCCAGCTCCCGGTACCTCCGGCACAGCGTGATCCGGAAGACCCTGCGACCTGGGGCAAGGTCGGCCGCAACGAGGCCTGCCCTTGCGGCTCCGGCAAGAAGTTCAAGCACTGCCACGGCGTGCTCGTCTGACGGCAATCGGAACAATTGACCATCAAGAAGGCCAGCCTCGTCAAAGGGCTGGCCTTTTTCGTGAAATTCCGGCAGGTTGCCGCCGACTTCAACCGGCTAACGAATGTTCATGCACACCAAAGCGGCTAACACTGTCTATGTCACCCGGCGGGAAAACGCCCGCCCGCAGGCACCGCTGCTCAGCGTCATCGTACCGGTCTTTAACGAAGAGGAAGTCATCCTCCACTTCCTGCGGGCGACCCGGCCGGTGCTCGAGCGAAGCGGCCTTCGTTACGAATATGTTTTCATAGATGACGGCAGCCGTGACAGGACCGCGGACATCCTGTCGGAGGAGCTTGCAAACGGCCTGCCGGGACGGCTTCTGGGCCTTTCCCGCAATTTCGGCAAGGAAGCTGCTCTTTCCGCAGGGCTCGAGGCGGCGAAAGGAGACATCGGTGTCATCATCGATGCTGACCTGCAGGACCCGCCGGAGCTCATTTTGCAGATGCTGGACGGATGGCGCGCGGGCTATGATGTCGTCTACGGCCTCAGGGTCGACCGGTCTTCCGACACGCTCATGAAGCGGTCCACGGCGGGCATGTTCTACAGCCTGTTCAACCGCCTGGCCAATATCGACATGCCCGCGAACGCCGGCGACTTCCGTCTGATCGACCGCTGCGTTATCGATGCATTGCTGCGCCTGCCGGAACGCAATCGCTTCATGAAGGGGTTGTTTGCCTGGGTCGGGTTTCCGGCCATGGCACTGCCCTATGAGCGCCCTCCTCGCCTGGCGGGGGCTGGCAAGTTCAATTACTGGAAGCTCTGGAACTTTGCGCTGGACGGCCTCACGGGCTTCACAACGCTCCCGCTACGGGTCTGGTTCTATGGCGGCGCCCTGATCTCAGTCGGCGCCTTCACCTATGCGCTTTATCTGACGTTACGCGTCCTCATCGAAGGCATCGATCTCCCGGGCTACGCATCGCTGATGGTCGCGCTTCTGTTCTTCTCGGGTGTGCAACTGCTGTCGATCGGCATGATCGGCGAATATGTGGCGCGGCTTTTCAACGAAGCGAAACAGCGGCCGGTCTTCATCGTTCAGGATGTCATCGAAAGCGGCAACACACCTCAATCCGCAAAGCAAACGGACGACGCCGCCAATGGCGCCTGAAATTCGCCACGGCAAGCTGAAGACAGAAACCGCTGCCGCCGGCAAATTCGCCGTGATCGGCATGCTGGCGACGCTGACCCATGCCATTGTAGCGGGCAGCTTGCTGCAATCTGGAATGCTTCCGGCCTATCCGGCCAATATCTGCGGCTTCCTGGTCGCCTTCTGCGTCTCTTTCACCGGTCACTATTTCTGGAGCTTCTCGCACCTGCGCCGGAAGGGCACCGCAATCAGAAGCATGGCGCGGTTCCTGGTGATTGCCGTCTCCGGCTTCCTGCTGAACACCACCGTTCTGGCCCTGTGGCTGACGCTGACCCCCTGGCCTGATCTCATCGGCCTCCTGTTTTCCATCGCGATCGTGCCAGCCCTTTCCTTTGCCGGAGCCCGGCTCTGGGCCTTCTCGCACCATCCAGCCGAGACCTGACCCTTGATACGTCTGATCGAAAACGCTCCTTCAAGGGCGGCCCTCTATTACGCTGGCGGCCTCTGCCTGCTTTATGCCCTGATACCGGCCCTGACCTTTCCCAACCCACCGCTTGACGTGATTGAAGGCTTTGCCTGGGGCCGGGAACTTCAGCTCGGCTATACCAAACATCCACCGATGCAGGCCTGGCTTCTGGAGATCACCTATCGTCTCACGGGAGGCCTCAGCGGCGGGTACTGGCTGAGCGCGCTTTCGGTTGCCCTTGGCTATCTGTTCATCTGGCGGCTCGCTCGCCGTCTCGGACTTTCCGGCCAGCAGTCCTTCTGGTCTCTCGTGCTGACCAGCGTCACCTTCTACTTCGCGCTGCCCCTGCCGGAATTCAACCCGAACATCCTGCAGATCCCCATCTGGGCAGGCATGATGCTGCTGTTTCACCGGGCAGTGGACAAAGGCCGCCTGCTCGACTGGGTCCTGCTTGGCACCCTCGCCGCCTTCGGCCTTTACACGAAATATTTCGTGCTGCTCCTGATCGGTGCAATCGGGCTTTACGCGCTGGTCTTTGCCGATGCCCGGCGACACATCCTGCGCCCGGGCCCCTGGGTGACGATAGCGGTCTGCCTTGCCCTGCTGGTGCCACACGCGGCATGGCTTCTGGAAACGGATTTCCTGACGTTGCGCTACGCCGCCAGCCGCAGCAATCCGGCAGACGGTTTTGTCGACCATCTGTTCAATCCGCTGAACTTCCTGGCAGCTCAGATCGGCAATCACGCCGGCCTGTTCCTTGTGCTTCTGGCCGGTCTTGGCTGGCACGGCCTGAAACAGGTCCGACTGCGCAGGCGCGAAGCGGCCACGCCCCTGGCCACACCTTCCGACCGCTTTCTGCTCTGGTTTGCCGTTCTGCCGCTTGCAGTTGTTCTGATTGCATCAGCCGTTACCGGCAACGAGTTCGAACATATGTGGGGCACGCCCATGTTCGTGCTGTCCGGCATCCTGGCGGTACGGTTTCTGGCACTGCCGCAACTCTGGCCCTTTCCCGCCCGGGCCCTCGTTGCCGCCATTGCGATCCAGGCGATTTTCCTGGGCATCCTGTTCGGGCAGGCGGTTCTGGAGCCGCACTGGAAACATAAGCAGACCCGGCTCCACTATCCCGGCAAGGCGATCGCCGAAGACATGGCACGCGTCTGGAAGGAGCACATGGGCACCGATCTCGCCTATGTGGCCGGCGATATGTGGTCGGCAGCCAACGTCACCACACAGGCCGCCAGCCGCCCGTCGATGTTCTATCTGCATGACCGGACCCTCAGCCCCTGGATCGACCCGAAGGATGTCCAGGAAAAAGGTCTGATGATCGTCTGGCGAGGCGACCAGGAAACACCGATTGAGGAAATCCTCCGTTATTATCCGGATGCTGTCCGCGAAGGGTCGCGAACGTTCGCCTACCAGACCTCCGGCAGCATTCCCGACGTCACGGTCAACTGGGTCATCGTCCCGCCTGGCAAGGTGGTTTTCGAACCGGCGAATTAATCGCAAACGCTGGCACAAGCCGTCTGGAAACCGGACGAAAACAACACTAACTTGGCGCCATGATCAGTATGGCGGAAATCGACGGCGTGGAAGACTGGTTGATCGACCAGTCTCTTGGCTCGCCCGATCTGGGGTCGATGTTCGGAGAGATGTGCGAGCGCCTGCGCGCATGCGAGGTTCCTGTGGACCGCGCCATGATCGGCTGGTCAACCCTTCATCCCCTGATCGAGGCGGAAGCCGCCATCTGGGAAAACGGCACTGAAATCCAGCGCGAGCAGATTGCCCACAATGCCGAAGAAACAGACGAGTGGCTGCAAAGTCCCGTCCGTGCCGTGCTGGTCAACCAGGAACCCGTCCTGCGACGGCGCCTCACGAATGCCAATGCCCCGCTCGAGTTTCCCTTGCTCGTTCGGCTGAAGGATAGCGGGTACTCCGATTACATCGTCATCGCGACCGAATTCGACCTGCCGACCATCAAGGACCAGATTGCCACCTCCGGCATCGTGATCAGCTGGGCAACGCGGGAAACCGACGGCTTTTCCGACGATGCACTGACCGCAATCCGCTACATTCAAAAACGCTTTGCCCTGGCCGCGCGCGCCACCATTCAGGGGCAGATCAACCAGACGATCGCAGAGACGTATCTCGGCAAGATCGCCGGCAACAAGGTGCTCAGCGGCCAGATCCGCCATGGCGACGGCCAGACCGTCGATGCGGTGATCTATTTCAGCGACATGCGCAATTCGACCGCGATTGCGGAACTGCTTGGTCCCGATGCCTACCTGTCGTTTCTGAACACTTATTTCGACGCGACAGCCGGAGCGATTCTAGCAAAAGGCGGCGAAGTGCTCGATTTTATCGGCGATGCCGTTCTGGGCGTCTTTCCCATAGGTGCACAAAGCCTGGACAAGGCGGTCGCACAGGCACTGTCGGCCGCGGATGAAAGCCGGAAGCGTCTGAAAGCGATCAACGCCGACCCGGCGCTGCCACACGTTCTCAAGGCGGGCATCGCCCTGTCCGTCGGCTCCGTCATGTTCGGCAATATTGGCGTCCCGCACCGCCTCACCTTTTCGGTGATCGGCCAGACGGTCCATGCGGCTGCACGGATCGAAAGCCTCACCAAGACCGTCGGCGCCGACGTTCTGATGACCGAAGACGTCGCCCGCTTCGCCAGCGAACGATCAAAACCGGCCGGTTCGTTCGAACTCAACGGCTTCACCGACCCCCAGCCCCTGTTTACCCTGGACCGGCTTTTCTGAAAGCCGCCCGTCCGGCAGATATTTCCTCATCCCACCGACAAGCAAAGACCGACATGACCGATCTACGTCCCGACGCCCCTTCCCATCTGCCTTTCAGAGACCAGGAAGCCACCGGCCCTGACAACGGTGCTCCGGTCGTGCTGCTGCACGGCTTCGGCGGCGACCGGCAAACCTGGCTCAACATACAGACGGCACTGGCTTCGAAGAAACGCTCCATAGCGTTCGACCTGCCGGGGCACGGCGAGGCGCTGGACTGGCCGCGGATCGGCAATGCGGGGGTTTCCGCAAAAGCTGTCGGGCAGTCTCTGGAGGCGCTCGAGCTGACGAAGGTCCATCTGGTCGGCCATTCCATGGGCGGCGCAGTTGCCGCGCTGATTGCCCTGCGCAATCCTGATCTGGTGGCCAGCCTTACCCTGCTGGCACCGGGCGGCTTCGGCTCCGAAATCAATCACCGTCTGCTCCGTCGCTATGCGGCCGCAACGGATGCCGACACCATGGAAACCCTGCTGGAGCAGTTCTTCGGCTGGGAGTTCAAACTGCCGAAATTCCTCGCCAGAACGGCTGCCGAAAGCCGCGCGCGCCCGGGCGCGGCCGCGACACTGGAGGCAATCGCGGACGAGATCATCGACGGCAGCGTTCAAAAGACCCTGCCGCGCGACGAACTGGCAGCCCTGCCCATGCCGATCAAGGTCCTCTGGGGCACACAGGATCGTGTCCTGCCGACGCGCCAGGCCCACAAGTTGCCGGGTGTCGTTGCCACGCACATTTTCGAACGAACCGGCCACATGCTGCATCTGGAACTGCCCAAGGAAGTGACCCGGCTCATCCTTCAGAACGCTGGCTGCTGACACGGACCAACATCTGGAACTCCAGAAAGTTTCCCCGCGATCTGGCCCCCCGGCGCGGTTTGGGATAGGTAGCAGGCCGAAACCCGGCCGGTCGGACGGCGGGGCCTGTATGAACCGAGCCGGAGCGCGCATGTCAGCCGAAATGTCAGCAGCCAACGATGTCATCGTCACGGCGGTGTCGGGCTATGAGCCGAAACACATGGCTGCCTGGTACAATTCCCTGAAGGCAACGGGGTATCGCGGCCGGACGGTCGCGGTGGCTTACAATGTCAGCGAAGCCCTTGTTGACTACATGAAGCACATGGGCTCGCTCGTCATCACCTTCGATCATGACGCCGGCAAGAAGCGCTACTCCTACTCGCAGCTTCGGGAAGAAATCGCCGACCATACCGATGGCGGCAAACTTTACACCGACAGGCGCTGGACCTGGAACAAGCGCATCCTGCGTTTCAAGGACAAAATCTACGACCGGCGCTTCTTCCATGCCAGTCACCTGGTGAAACAGCATCTCGATGCGCTTGGCGAACCTGTGCGCTTCGTCGCGTTCTCGGATGCCCGGGACGTCATCTTCCAGTCTGACCCGTTCGCCTGGATGGAAGAGAACCTTGCTCCGGGCAAGGATCTCCTCATCGGTGAGGAAAGCATCACCCATGAAGACCCTTGGAACCGCCGGAACGTCCTGAAAACCTACGGCCGCCATGCCTATGACCGTGTGGCCAAGGTTCCCGTGTGCTGCGCTGGCTATTTCGCCGGCCGCTATGAGGCGATGATGGATTTCATGCTGGCGGTCTATTACTTCGACCAGACCAAACGCAGCGGTGATCAGGCCGCCTTCAACCAGCTGCTGACCTTTTGCGGCTGGAAGGAAAAGGCCGAGAAGGTGAACTGGCAGGTTCCCTGGCTGCTGCACGCGGTCAGTGCGAATGTCGGTCCGGACGCGCCGGGGTTCTGCATGCCTCGGGAAACCGTGCCGGTGTTCGAGGACGGGCTGGTCAAAACCTTCGACAAGCAGCCCTACGCCATCGTGCACCAGTACGACCGCAACAAGGAAATGACCGCCTATTTCATGGAGAAATTCGGCAAGGTCGAATAACAGCAGGCGCGAACCGCGGACAATGGAAGCGCTTCGCCCTCCTGTTGCCCGCCGGCACCTATCCTTTCGGAACCTGTTGTTCAGGCTTCCGGCAGCAGATCATCACGCCACGGCTCACCGATCACCCGGCGGGCCATCATGTGCGAGCGCGGTGAATTGATGCTGTCGACGGCGATTAGCCGGCCATCGTGCAGGTAGGCGACATAGAACTTGTTGTCCTGGGTCGAACCCACGACCTTTGTGTCGTCATACCCCTCCGACAGACCGGCGATCTGCAGCTTGATGTCGTACTGATCGGACCAGAACCACGGCAACGGGTCGTAATCGACTTCCTGGCCCAGCAGCGCCTGGGCAACCGCCTTTGCCTGGTCGATGGCGTTCTGGACGCTTTCCATGCGCACGGACCGCTGGTAGCGGTTGGAATAGAAACGTGTACAGTCACCCGCAGCGAAGATGTCAGGATCGCTGGTCTGGCCGCATCCATCCACCAGGATCCCGTTGTCGACCTCCAGGCCCGCCTCTGCGGCCAGGTGATCATTGGGCTCTGCACCGACGGCAACCAGAACCAGCTCCGCCGGAACCGTCTCGCCTGTCGACAACCGGACACCGGTGACACTGTCACCACCCTCGATTGCCTCGATGCCCGTATTCAGGCGCAATTCGATGCCGCGGGCCTTGTGCAGGCCGGAGAAATAGTCGGAGACCGCCTGGCTGACCACGCGCTTCATCGGACGATCCTGCGCCTCGATGACGGTGACCGACTTGCCCAGGCTTTTGGCGACGGCAGCGACTTCAAGACCGATGTACCCGGCTCCGATGATGGCGACATTGCTGCTTTTTTGCAGAATGTCCCGGATCACGTTGACATCGGCAATCGAGCGCAGCGTGACCACGCCCTTCTTGTCGGCACCCTCCAGCGTCAGCAGCCGGGCATTGGTGCCCGTTGCCAGAACCAGCTTGCCATACGGCAGCGTATCGCCGTTTGCCAGTGTCAGGCGCTTCGCGCCACGGTCGATCGCAACCACTCTGGTATTGGGAATGTGGTCGATATTGTTGGTGGTGAAGAACGCCGGCGGGCGCAGCCACAAGCCTTCGGCGCCAATCTCGCCGGCCAGGAACTTCTTGGAAAGCGGCGGTCTTTGATAGGGAGGATGCGGTTCGTCGCCGATCAGCCGCAGCGGGCCTTCAAATCCGCCCTGCCGCAGGGATTGGGCGACCTGGGCTCCGGCTTGTCCTGCTCCGATGATGACGATGTCTTCCTGCATTCCGCTTCGCCCTCTTTGCGCTTGGCCGGTCCGGCGGATGGTGTGCCGGCCGATCGTTTGAGTGCATGGCTAGCACGAAGAAACGCAGGCCGCCAGAATGGCGAAACGCCGCGTCGGTGCGGACACGGCGTTTTTTCGATTTTCTTTGTTTCAAGCGTTCCGGTTCGGGATCAGGCGCTGCGCACGCCTTGCAGGAATTCGGCAACTTCCTGCCGGATCAACGCGCCCTGCTCGCCAAGCGATTCTGCGAGGTGCTCCACTTCAGAACCGTTGGACCGTGCAAGCTCGGCAGCCGAACCGACGGCCTCCATGCTCGACACCCCTTGTTCGGACCGCGCCGAGGCACTGGAAACGTTGTGCGAGATCGCCTGAACGGCTTCGTCCTGCTGCTGCACGGCCGATGCCACAGCCGAGGCAAGGCCTTCCATGTCGGAGATGATCCGGTTGACGTCCTCGATCGCCTGGACCGCCTGACCGGAAGACCCCTGGATGGCCTCGATCTGGGTCGCGATATCCTCGGTGGCTTTCGAGGTCTGGTCGGCAAGCTGCTTCACTTCGGCAGCAACCACCGCAAACCCCTTGCCTGCTTCGCCCGCGCGGGCAGCCTCGATGGTCGCGTTCAGCGCCAGCAGATTGGTCTGGTTGGCAATGTCGCGGATCAGCCCCATGACTTCGCCGATCCGGTCTGCCGCACTGGAAAGTTCCTGCATGGTGGCAACCGTTGAAGACGCACTCCGCACCGCCTGCTGGGCCACTTCCGTCGACTTGTTGGCCTGGCCGGCGATCTCGGCGATGGACGCGGCAAGCTCTTCCGCGGAATGAGCTGCGGAAGTGACGTTTTCCGCCGCCGTGCGCACCGCTTCGGCTGCTTCCCCGGACTGGTTGGCGACATCGTCGGCCGACTGTTCCATAGACTGGGACGTCTGCCGCAGTTCGCCATTGGCTCGGTCAAGACTGTCGAGTGCTGCGGACACGGTCCCCTCGAACCGGCCGATCAGAGTATCGAGACGGGCAACGCGTTCTTCGCGCCGCCGGTTTTCCTGATCCTGCGAGGCCGCAAGTTCAGCCCGCTCGACCGCATTGTCACGGAAGACCTGAACCGTGCGGCTCATGGAAGCAAGCTCGGTGCTGCCACTGTCGTCCGGCAGGTCGAGGTCGGTCTGGCCGCTGGCAAGAGCTTCCATGGCCGACTGCAGACGTGCCAGCGGGCGCGCCACCGATTGGCCGATCACAAGCGCGATGGCCGGAAGCAGCAGAAGCAGAACCACGATAGCCCCGCCGATTGCATAGGTTGCGATCGACCGGGCCATCTCAAGCTGACCGGCGGCTTCACCTTGAGTGGTGTTGGCGGCTTCGCTGAGGGACGCGATGTGCGGTGGAACAAGTTCAAACAGGTTTTCCAGCAGTTCCGAATGCTCGCCCCGCTCTGTCTTGGCGACTGTGTAATCGTCGAAAGTCGTCTTGTATTTGGCCATGTTGTCGGCCAGCTCCGCCTTGATGGCGTCGGAGATGTAGACTTTCTTCAAGAGCTTTTCGAAATCGTTGAACTCGCCCTGGAAAACCTCCAGCGCCGCCTCGGTATTGTTGAGCGTGAACTCCCGTTCCGCCAGCTGAACGGCCAGGATCGCGCGGGCCAGCTTTTCGAAATCCGGCCCGCCGCCGAATTTCATCTCTTCCGACAGGCGATGCTTGACCGCCCCTGCATATTCATTGAGCCCCGCCAGATAGCCCTGCGTAGAGTCATACCCGATCTTCTGCTGGGCAGTGTCCAGCATCTCGAAGGCACCTCTTGTGCCTTCCAGCGTATCCTTGACGTCGGCTATTTCCGAAGCGTAGGCCGCTGCTGCCGGGTTGGTTGCGATCGTCTCCAGAACTGCGCTGGCTTCTTCAAGCTTGGCGTTGAAACTCTGGAACGTCTCGACGGATGGCATGCTGTGGTAACGCTCTTCAATCGAGCGCAGCGCCGCGGCGCTTTCCGAAAGTGTGCTGACCTGTCCGGCCAGTGTCGAACTGCTGCTCATGCGCGCAAAGGCCGAATTGAGTTCACCCTGGCTCCAGAAGAAGACACCGCCAATCGCAAGGAGCCCAACAATGGTGAAAAGGCTCAAGGCCAGAATTCTGGCTTTGACTGACAAATTCGCGAAGATCCGAAAAGGTGATTGAGATCTGAAGGCCACCAGCGTATGTCCCCTGGATCAACGGATGTGCCATCGGGGTCGATGTTTACATCCATGAGTTGATCGATCTGGAAGTGTTCGTGCTTCTGGCCTGTGTTTCTTTCACGACAGAACGTTCGAACACTCATGTTTGCGCCGTATATTTGACTATAAATGCCAACTTACGGTTAACATGCGTGTAACCCCACCGACTCGACGCAATCTAACCTTGCGTCATCTTCGACTTTGTCATTGAGGCTGCAATTGAATCTCCTCGCCAGAGCCGCACCGGCCATTTTTGTTTTGCTGTGGTCTACGGGCTTCGTCGGTTCTAAACTCGGCGCACCCTACATCGATCCGATGGTGTTTTTGACGGTCCGCTTCGTTGCGGTTTTGCCGGTGCTGATTCTGCTGGCGATGTTCTTGTCGAAGTCCTGGCCGAAAGATCCCGCTGCCATTGCCCATTGCATCTTCACCGGCATGCTGGTTCACGGCAACTATCTCGGTGGTGTGTTCTGGGCAATCAAACAGGGCATGCCGGCTGGAGCGTCCTCGATCATTGTCGGTCTTCAACCCGTGCTGACCGCCCTCATCGCGGTGGCTTTACTTGGCGAAACCATTTCCCGCAGACACTGGCTCGCCATGGCCATCGGAGCGATTGGTCTTGCATTCGTTCTTGGTCCGAAACTCGACCTTGCCGGATCGGGCATCACGCCGGTGACGATATTCGTGGTCATCATCTCCGTTGCGGCCATCAGCCTGGGAACAGTCTATCAGAAGCGTTTCGTACAGCAGACCGACCTCATGGCGGCAACTGTCTGGCAGTACGTCGGCGCTTTGCTTGTCACAATTCCGCTGAGCCTGACCGAAAGCTGGCAGATCACCTGGTCAGGTGAGCTGATCTTTGCGATGGCCTGGCTCGTGCTGGTCTTGTCCGTCGGTGCGATCCTGCTCCTGATGCTGCTGATCCGCGAGGGCGCGGTCTCCCAGGTCGCCAGCCTTTTTTATCTGGTGCCGGTGGCAACAGCGGTGGAAAGCTATTTCCTGTTCGGTGAATCCCTGACACCGGTTCAGATCGGCGGCATGGTGCTGGTCATCAGCGCCGTCTTGACCATCCGCAAGAAGCCAGCAAGGAGCTAGGAGTGGTCCCCGGAAGCCGTCTTGCGGAAAATCCGGTCAGGCTTCTGTATCCAGCGCCAGCGCAAGCTGTTCCTGACGGCGGCGCCAGTAGCGCCGTTGACGGGAGATTGCCGCGTTGAGTTCACCACCCAGAATGAACACGAGCGCGCAGATATAAAGAAAGATCAGCGCGGTCATGATCCCGGCCAGACCGCCATAAGTGGAGACGTAATTGGCGAAGCTGGCGAGATAAGCGCCGAAGGCACTGCCGGCAATGATCCACATGAACAGTGTGGCGAGCACTCCGGGCCACAGGTCGCGGAAAGTGCGATGCCCCGCCGGAAGCAGCCAGTGGGTGATGAAAAGGCCGATGATCAGCAGCGATCCGGCCAGTGTGTATCGGGCAACGTTGATTGACAGCAGGAAAGTCTCGACCTGCGGCACGAAGACCTTCAGCCCCTCGAGGGCGAGCGGCGCCAGAACCACCAGAAACGTGTAGGCAAGCAGAATGCCGGCACCCAGCAGCACAAGCCCGATCGATTGCAGCCGCAACAGCACGATGGAGCGGTTTTCATGCTGCCGGTAGGCCCGGTTGAGCGCGGTGCGCAGCGCCTCCACCCCGTTGGAGGAAAACCACAGAGCGGCAACGGCGCCGAAGGTCACAAGGTCGCCGCGGCGAATGGTCAGGACATTCTGGATTTCCCGCACGACAGGCGATGCAACGCTTGCCGGCCAGGCATCGAACAGCAGTTCCGACACCGTGTCGGCAGCACCGGTCATGCCGAGAAAGGCCGCGAGCGAGGCGATGAAGATCAGCAGGGGAAATATCGCCAGCAACCCCGACAGTGCCACGTGACTGGCCATTGCAAAGCCGTCATCCCGGGCGAAGTGACCTATGGCGTCTTTCAGGACGGCGTAGATCACGAGAACTGTCTGTCTGGCGCTCATGACCCAAGATGTGGCCTGCGCTGACACAATTCGTCAAGCCTGGGTAGTGAAAACCGCATCCGCCAAAAGGTCTATAAATTCACGCTCGACAAATGAGGGTGTGCAACGCAACATAGCTTCAACAAGAAGCGCTGCTGCGCAACAAATGAAAACGGAGATCGCCATGTCCACCGCAGCCCTGCCGGCCGCAGAAACACCCGCAAGCCTTACCGAGCGAACGGAAGCTGCCGTCGCCACGCTCGATCATCTGCTCAATCTTGCAGCGCAGCGGGTGCGCGACCGCGTGAGCGAGGATGGGCGCATCTCCTCCCGCCTGATGGAAGAAGAGCAAAGGGCAACCCACGGACTGGCCTGGTTCGCAACCTATGTGGAGTCTCTGCGTCAATTGGATGCCTACGCGAAACGCCTGACCGCGGAAGGCCGCTACGGCGCTCTTGAGGACTACATCGTCCAGCTCGGATTTGCGGAGTACCTTGCGCAGATCTTCGGCGGCATTCCGATGAACCAGGGTGAAATCGTTCGCCTGGCGGATCTTGGCGTTTCTTCCGAAGAAGCTCTTGGCTTCCAGACAGCCGAAATCCTGTCGCTGATCGATACCGGAAGCCGTCCGGAAATCCGCAGCGAGATCACCCGCCTGATCCGCGACCAGGCGGGTCATTCCACCTTCGGCGACCCAGGTCTGGACGAGACCATGGAGCAGATCCGCAACGAGATGCGCCGCTTTGCGGAAGACAACGTCGTGCCCAACGCGCACGACTGGCATCTGAAAAACGAATATATTCCGCTTGAGATTATCGAGCAGATGTCCGAGCTCGGCGTCTTTGGCCTCACCATACCGGAAGAATATGGAGGCCTCGGACTTGGCAAGGAGGCCATGTGCGTCGTCTCCGAAGAACTGTCCCGCGCCTATATCGGTGTCGGCTCGCTCGGCACCCGGTCCGAAATCGCGGCGGAACTCATTCTGTGTGGCGGAACGGAAGAGCAGAAGCAGCACTGGCTACCGAAAATCGCATCCGGCGAGATCCTGCCGACTGCCGTCTTCACCGAACCCAATACTGGCTCGGACCTTGCCTCGCTGAAGACCCGCGCCGTGAAGGACGGCGACGTCTGGAAGGTGTCCGGCAACAAGACCTGGATTACCCATCCGGTCCGTGCCGATATCATGACCTTGCTGGCCCGCACCAACCCGGATGAACCCGGCTACAAGGGCTTGTCCATGTTCATCGCGGAAAAGCCACGCGGCACCGACGAGGAGCCCTTCCCGGCGGACGGCATGAGCGGCGGCGAGATCGAAGTTCTCGGCTACCGGGGCATGAAGGAATATGAAATCGCTTTCGACGGCTTCGAGGTGAAGGGCGAGAACCTTCTCGGCCAGGTCGAGGGCGAAGGTTTCAAGCAACTGATGCAGACCTTTGAAGGCGCCCGCATCCAGACCGCTGCCCGCGCCTTGGGCGTCGCCCAGTCTGCACTGGACCTGGGCCTGAGGTACGCCGAAGAACGCGTCCAGTTCGGCAAGGAACTGGTCAACTTCCCGCGTGTTGCCGACAAGTTGGCCATGATGACTGCCGAACTGATGATCGCCCGCCAGCTGACCTATTTCTCGTCCTGGCAGAAGGATTCCGGCAAACGCTGCGATCTGGAAGCAGGCATGGCGAAACTGCTTGGTGCCCGCGTTGCATGGGCCGCGGCGGACAATGCGTTGCAGATCCACGGCGGCAATGGCTTTGCTCTGGAATATGCAATTTCCCGAGTCCTGTGCGACGCCCGCATCCTGAACATCTTCGAAGGTGCGGCGGAAATTCAGGCTCAGGTCATCGCGCGCCGCTTGCTCGAGACGCGCGGCAACGCCTGATCGTCATCAGATCGCCCCTTTGTCGCGATGGCCGTGTGCCTGCACGTGGCGAAGCTTGTCAGATCTCTCGCTCATTCCCTCGTCCGGGGCGCTGTCCCGGGCCTGGGGGCCAAGCTTGCTTTGGAGGCGGCCGATGACGGCCAGGACAATCACCACCATGAGTGTTGCAAGACCCGCCAATCCGATCTGACCGACGCCGCAGGCCGTGCCGATGGCACCTGCCAGCCACATTGATGCACCTGTGGTGACGTTCTGCACCGAGCCGTTGCGGGAGAAGATCAGACCGGCGGAGAGGAACGCCACGCCCGCTGTCACGGCCTCGACCAGACGGAGCGGATCCACATTGACGTTGCTCGCCCCGGAAAAGGGCAGATCGGCAAGCGCCTGACTAATCAGGAGAAACAGACACGAGGCGAATGCGATAAGCATATGCGTCCTGAGCCCGGCATCCTTGCCACGCTCTTCCCGCTCGAACCCGATTATACCGCCCAGAACGATGGCCGCAATCATCCGCAGAACCAGAACGTCCAGCGGAACCGCACCGAAGCCGAGGTCCATCTCTGCGGCAAGCCGGTCTACCATGGTCGTTCCTTGTTGCGGGTCGGTCAGCATAAGAGAGCAACGCCGCAACAAGTCTTTCGTTCCGGAAGGTGACCGGTGCTGGCTGCCGCCTACTCCACGGTAACCGTGATCTTTTCCGACATGACCGGCGGATTGTGCGGAATGTGCGACCAGTCACCCAGCACCAGTTGCAGCGTGTGTGAACCGGCTGGCAGTTCAATCGTGGTTTCGGTTTGCCCACCACCGAAATGCTTGTGATTGTCATCCGCCGGAATAGCTTCGTTCAGCTCCTCGCCCTCGATACTCTCATCGATGATCAGGTGATGGTGTCCGGTGTTTTCCTTTTCCGTGCCGGCGGGGGCAACGCCCATTCCGGAAAGGCCGAACTGGATGGTCACTGGACTTTTGACGGTGTCGCCATCCTTCAGGTTTACGAAGTAGAGCTTCACGCCGTCCGGTGCCGGAGTTTCTCCAGCCTGGGCGACGGCACCTGTGAGGGCCAGCACGGCAGCACCGAGCCCGATTGCAAGTCTCTTCATGATCTTCTCCCTTTCAAGGACGGAATTCTGCATTGTTCCTCACGACCACTCTTCACTTAGGGCGCCGCGCTCTCTTCCGGTAGGCCCTGCAATCCGTTTCCCGTACTGGTAGGCTTGCGAACTGTCGAAATTGTCACAGATATCCTCAGGAACGCTTCCGGTGGTCCGGCGTTCACTCCAGACGGACCCAAAACTGCAGGAGTGCGACATGAAGGATGCGATCCGACTGAAACATGATGGTTGGGTAGTCGTTGCCGACGGAACCAAGGCTTTGTTCCTGACCAACGCGGGCACGGAACACGTGCCGGACCTCAAGGTCTTTCGGAAAGAAACCCAGGACAACCCTCCCAACCGCGAGCAGACCGCTGACCGTCCCGGTCGTTTGAGTGACGGTCCGCAGGGGCATCGAAGTGCAGTTCAGGAAGCCGACTGGCATGCGCTGGCTGAAGACGATTTCGCCGCGGACCTTGCCCAGATGCTCTACAAGCGCGCCCACAAGGGCAAGTTCGACGAGATCGTACTGGTCGCAGCCCCGTCGGTTCTCGGCCAGGTCCGCAAGCGCCTGCACAAGGAAGTCAGTGACCGTGTCGTCGCGGAGATCGACAAGGATCTCACCAATCATCCTGTCGATCGCATCGAGAAACTTGTCTTCGGAAGATAATCATCTTCTTGCGCAGACGCTGAGGGCATTCGGCCGCCACCGTCCGAACACCCCTGCCACGATGTGCCTTGCAAGAGCAGGCTCGGAATTTTTTCACCCTAGAACACAGTGGCCGCCAATTGCGGCCGCTGAAACAGGCAGGACCATGACCGTTGATCCGGACTTGGACCGGCCCCTGACGTCCATTGTCGACAGGGTCGGAGACATCACGAAAGAAGGACAGGTCTCGCTTGACCGCGTGGTCGGCGCTTTCGAGAAAACCGGATTTGCGACGATGCTGATCGTGCCCGCGGCCGCCGTCGTGACACCGCTGAGCGGCATTCCCCTGTTTTCAAGCCTTTGTGGAGTGACCATTTGCCTGATCGCGGCACAATGGCTGATGAAACGCGACCGGGTCTGGCTTCCCCACTGGCTGGGTCAGCAA
Organism: Labrenzia sp. PO1; assembly: GCF_012273635.1. Lineage (NCBI taxonomy): Bacteria > Pseudomonadati > Pseudomonadota > Alphaproteobacteria > Hyphomicrobiales > Stappiaceae > Labrenzia > Labrenzia sp. PO1. The sequence goes on along the minus strand of NZ_JAAXCR010000004.1, from coordinate 662,774 downwards.
AGTCTTGAGGGCGACAAGGTGCGGGTGGCGATGAACAAGCTGCGGCCCGCCGCACGCTGGCTGGACAAACATTCCCGCGCGAGAGCACGGTTCCTGTTTCGGCAACCTCTTCGGGCCTTGTTGCCGCTCTCATGCCTCCTGTTCGGCGCCTTGATGCCCTTTCTCGAACTGGTGCCATTCTCGTCATCGCTTCTTGGCGCATCTGTTTGCCTGATTGCCTTCTCTCTCCTCACCCGGGACGGTCTCTTTGCCCTAGCCGCGCTTTTACCTTTGGCCATCGTTGTCTGGGCACTGACGGCCTTGTTCTGAAGAAGGCCTCCCGAACAGGTTCGCAGGATCAACCGAGCGCCTGAAGCGCGATGGCACCGCCATAGATGCCAAGCAGACTGACACTCTCAAAACCGATCCCGCCGGGGCCTGACTTCTGCCGTACCAGCAACCCCAGAAGCAGAACCGCTGTCATCACCAGCCCGATCGCCAGCCAGAAATAGTCCTGAGGGGAGACGGCTTGATACAGCGAGCCGTCGCGATAGGCGACATCGGAAAGCGTCAGGAACAGAGTGTCGAAGGTGTTGCCGCCAACAATGCCGCCGATGGCGAGCTGCAGGGCACCACGATGCACGGCTGCCAGCGTCGTCACCAGTTCGGGCAGCGAGGTGACAACGGCTGTCATCAGCGCGCCGACAAGCGAGGCGTTGAGATTGAAACGGTCCGTCAGCGCGCCAGCCACTTCCGCCAGCACCCAGCCCATCGAGGCAAGGATAAGCATCAGCGCTGAAAACCCTGCGATAAGCCGCAAGTTACCGCGCAGGTCGTGCTGTTCCTCATCCGGGCTGTCCTCGTGGGTTTCGGACGTATTCACAACACGCCACATGGGCTGCTCCCGCACGTGCCGCTGAGCCAGCAAACCGCTGCCATAAACGATAACCAGGGCGTAGGAGGCTGGATGAACGCCCAGCAACGTGATTTCCGGGGTGGTGTAGGCGACCAGGGGAATGGCCAGCAAAAGCATCAGCAGGGCGCATTGAAAAAGACTGGAAACGTCAGCCGCCACATGCTCCAGGTTGCCGCGCCGGTAAACGATGTCAGCGATGGCCAGAAAGGCAGTCTGCGCAGCGATACCACCAACGCCATTTGAAAAGGCCAGCGACGCGCGGCCGTCCAGCGCAGCAGTTACGGACACCACGGTGCCCGAGAGCGACGTGGCCGCCCCCAGCAGGACACCGCCAACCAAGGCCTCGCCCAGCCCTGTCCGGTCGGCGATACGGTCAGCCTGACCGGTCAGATGAACGCCGCAAACCAGTATAACTCCACCGGCACCTGCAAAAAGCGCAAGCAAGACCCACAGCGGCAGGCTGTCGAAACCCATAGTGACCTTGTCCCCTCTTGGCATTTGCGGAAGTTGTCCGGACTTCAAAGGGAAAACGGCCACCCCATCAGGAAGTTCCCACCTGAACGTTCTCCCCTGGAACCCCCGGAGGGGAACGAATAAGGATCTTGCGCGTTAACCGCTGAAGAGCAGTCGAGCCTGGCTGCCAAGTGGCAACATCGCGAGGTAGTGAAGATGATCTATCACGGCTTTAACGACGATGCGGACCGGCACCTTGCCATCCTGCGTGAAAGGATCAGAGACAAGGAAGCCTCCAGTTGGAAGCACCTTGCTCTTGGCTTCGGATTCAGCGGCATCATTTTTTCGCTGATCGCCCTGATATTCCTGCTCAGCTATTGACCGCACGCCCAGGCCAGCCTGGACGTTTTCAGGAACACTACTGCCGCTCGAACGTTGTTCTGAAGAGTGATGAGGCCAAACCGCCCTCAACGCTTGCAACGACGCACAATCCAGCGAGGTAGAGATGACTTATCAAAGGCAGACCAACGAACAGGACAAGGAAGTCGTTCTGGGAGAAAAGGAAGCCAAGCAGGGCCTCGAGCTTCACGAGATGCGTTACGTCTTGGCGATCGGCACCGCAGGCGCGGTAATCGCACTGGCGGTTGTCGGCTACATCCTGCTTTGAGTTCACCAGTCCGGAAGGGTAGAGCCCTTCGAAGGACCAAACAAAAGGGACGAACCTTGAAAAGGACGTCCCTTTTGTTTTTCAGGCGAGAGGCTCAACTCTCGCTCACGGAAGGTGACCCGGCAGATCGCCGGGCAGACCGATTAACGGCAAGCCGCCACATATTCGCGGCCATAGGAATCGCGGTAGATACACTTGCCCGGTTCCGTTGCCCTTCCGACAAGCGCACCGGCAGCCGCGCCGACAGCGCCACCAACAAGCGCTCCGCCTGCCTTACCGGTCGTTGCAGCACCGATCGCCGCGCCTGAGGCACCACCGATCACCGCGCCCTTTTGCGTGTTATTGCAAGCGGTCAGACCAGTCAAAGCGACCGCAACCAGCATGATTTTCCACATGATCAACTCCCTTCGTGTTGCATTAGGCAGAACGGGGGAGCAGCGGAAATGTTCCAGAAAAAGATGGGAAACTGCCGCCAAGACCAACGCAGAGATCCGTCGTGCGGAGGAACTTCTGTCAGCCTCGAACGTTTGCCCGGTATCGGGCAGCCGGAGATCCAGCAGAGGATTTCCCGGCTGCCACTTACAGGAGGATCCGACATGACTGACAGGACCAGGGACGAGATCGCCCGTATTCTGAAAGACAACACGCGCAGCAAGGCTGATCGCGTAGACGAGCTTCTGCGGATGCGAGAGGACGCACGTGCCCTGCAACGGGCGGCGACGGAAAGCCCGATGGGTAACGAAACCCCGGATTCTTCGGGCCTTCGGGACATCGACAGGGCACTGGAGCGCCTCGGCCATAGCGACCTGACCGAGGCTGAGGAAAACAGCGCCGCAACCCTTTGACCGGCGACCCTGCGCGGCCCTTCCAGCCCGGCCTGGAAGGGCGAAACGTTGAAGCTGCCGGCAAGAAAACCTATCTCTAAAGGCGAACACAAGCACAGGCGGCCTCATGAACACCACCTTTGAAGACCTTGGCTTTGACCCCGAGATCCTCGGTCCGGAGGAAGAGCAGAAGAAGACGATCCGTCAGAAATTGATGACGACGGTCCGCAAGGCCGCGCGTCAGGTGCCGTTCATGGAAGATGTCGTCGCCGGCTATTTCTGCGCGCTCGACCCCTCGACACCCAGCAAGGTGCGGGCCACCGTGCTTGCATCGCTGGCGTATTTCGTGTTGCCTTTGGATGTAATTCCAGACTTTCTGATCGGCATCGGCTTCGGCGATGACGCGACCGTGCTTCTGGCCGCCCTCGCGATGATCCGCAGCCACATGCGGCCGGATCACTATCAGGCTGCAAAGGATGCCTTGAAGGACGGTGAACTCTGACCGCCTTTCTAGGGGTGGTCGCGTCCGGGCTGATCGTCTTGTGCCGGCTTGTGCGTCACTTGACCGGCCGCTTTGGTTCCGTGCCAGCAGCCTGACGTTCTCCCGGCAATCAGCCAGTAAATTCCACCGCCGATAAATCCGGCCGCCAGCGCAACCGCGCTTCCCGGCCGGAAGGTACTGTCCGCGGCTTCGGCTCCAAGTGTCCAGACCGCAAAGGCGATCACCCCGGCGGCACCGACGTGAAACAGGAAACTGCGCAGCCGTGCAGCTTCGGCCAGAACGATTGCCACGGCAGCCGGGGCCAGGGCCGTGGCACCGACCACACTTGCACCCACGAGACCGCTTCCGACCATGGTTGCAAAGGCAATCGGATCGGCTTCGGGATGCCCGGCCCGGAAAAAGCCCCAGGCAAGGAACAGGCCGCACGCCAGCACCGCGAAGATGAAACCGAACGCGATCCTGAGAAGCTGCAACACGAATTTCCCGCCGTCCAAACCGCTGTCCTTCCTTGATATGCGCGAGCTGACTGCTTACTTGACCATCTGCCGGTCGGATTGCAACCTTCCAGAACCGGCAGTTGCCCGACTGGCCATGATCAGGCCAGCCGGAGCCTTAGCCCCTGAAAATGTGACCCGGCATGTCGAAAACGGTGTTTTCGCTTGACTTTTTGCCGGTTTCGCAAGACGTTGGGGGATGGCGTTAGGCCATATCCATCTCAGCACCTTGGTACCAGCGTTCCGAGGATTTTTGTGCATGGAGCATATCAAAGCCCTAGCGCCACGTTGAAACGAAAGAGGAGTTTGCGACCATTCGCCGTCCGTTCCGCGCCCCGCCTCCTACGAAGGAAGGCCCGCGCACAAACCACGAAATTCGCGTTCGCGAAGTCCAGTTGATTGATCATGAAGGCGCCAACCGTGGCGTCATCCCGACAGAAGAGGCGATGGGCATCGCCATGGATGCCGGGTTGGATCTTGTTGAAATCCAGCCGAACGCAAATCCGCCTGTCTGCAAGATCCTGGACTATGGCCGGTACAAGTACCAGGCTCAGAAGAAAGCAGCAGAAGCCCGCAAGAAACAGAAGACCGTCGAGATCAAGGAGATCAAGATGCGTCCGAACATCGACACCCACGACTACGAGGTGAAGATGAAGAGCATGTTGCGGTTCTTTGGCGAAGGCGACAAGGTGAAGGTCACACTCCGTTTCCGGGGCCGCGAAATGGCCCACCAGGACCTGGGCATGAACTTGCTCAACAAGGTCCGTGAGGAAACCAACGAAATCGCCAAGGTTGAATCCGCGCCGAAGCTTGAAGGCCGCCAGATGGTTATGGTTCTGGCTCCGATCAAGTAAGCTTCATCGCGTTTTGAATGTCCGAAAACCCCGCTCCGGCGGGGTTTTCTCGTTTTCAGGCGGCAGAACAACTCATTTCCTCAAAAATCCCGTCCGGCATGTCACATCCAGCGCCGCTGTCTTGTCATAACTGCGAACACCAGGTGTGCGCAGGAGACGAAAATGATGATGGACAATGGGAATGCAGCAGCAGGGCTTCAGACCAAGCTTGCGAATTACCGGCAATTGATTGACGTCGCCGTCGTTTTTCACAGCGGGTATGGTCACACAGAACGTCAGGCAGCGGCTGTCAGGCAGGGCATAGAGGATGTCGACGGTGCACGCGCACTGCTTCTGACGGCCGATGAAGCCAGCACCCGCTGGAACGAACTCAATGCGGCCAGCGCAATTATCTTCGGCACGCCAACCTACGTCGGCGCAGCCTCCGCCGCCTTCAAGACCTTTCAGGAAGCCAGCTCGCAGGAAATCATGTCGAAGGGCTATCTCTGGCGAGACAAGATTGCGGCCGGCTTCACCAATTCCGGTTCGCGCTCCGGCGACAAGCTGGCGGTGCTCATCCAGTTGGCCCTGTTTGCAGCCCAGCACGGCATGCACTGGGTCAGCCTGGACCTGCCGCCAGCCAATTGTTCCTCGCAAGGATCGGAAGACGATCTCAACCGGCTCGGTTTCTGGCTCGGGGCCGCGGCACAGTCGAACACCGACGAAGGGCCGCAGACAGCTCCCCCGGCCGCGGATCTGGCAACCGCCCGCCATCTTGGCAGGCGTGTGGCGAAAACGGCCTTGCAGTTTGCAGCCGGACGGGTGCAAGCACGGCCCGAACCGGCGTTGACGTGATAGGCTGTCGTGATCATGACGGACACACCGGCCCTTGAAGACGACACCGCTTTGCGCAGGCGACTGACCCGCATCGCCTACCGCATGCTGGGATCAGTCTCCGACGCGGAAGACGTGGTTCAGGAAGCCTGGCTGCGCTGGCTTGCCGCCGACCGGGAAAAGGTGCGCGAGCCTGTCGCCTTCCTGAAGACCATCGTCACACGGCTTTGCCTCAATGAATTGAAATCCGCACGCCGTCGCCGCATGTCTTACGTTGGCCCCTGGCTTCCAGAGCCCCTGCTGACGACATCAGATGCCGAAGTCGCCGACGACATCACGTTGCCCGTGATGGTGGCTCTGGAGCGGCTGTCACCGCTCGAAAGGGCCGCCTTTCTGCTGCATGACGTTTTCAGCATGGGTTTCGAGGAAATTTCGACCGCCATCAACCGGGAACCGGCTGCCTGCCGCAAGCTCGCCAGCCGGGCCAGAGCAAGGCTGCTGGAAGCAAGACCACGCTTTTCCGCCACGCCGGAACAGGGCCGGAAGCTGGCGACTGCCTTCTACGAAGCATCGCGCAGCGGCGACATGAAGAAACTCCAATCCCTGCTGGCCGAAGACATCGTCGTCTACGCCGACGGCGGCGGCAAGGTGCCCGCCACGTCAGCTCCGACATTCGGGCACGAACGGTCGATGAGCCTCTTTGCGGCACTCGCCCGCTATTTCAGAAAAGCTCCGTCACGCCTGATCCGGTTTGCTGACATTGACGGACTGCCCGGTTTTGTAACCGAGGAAGATGGCGGCATTGTCCAGACAACCGCACTGCAGATCCGGGACGGCAGGATCATCGCCGTCTATGTGACCCGCAACCCGGAAAAGCTCAGGCATCTTGGCGCAGATCAGGAGGACACGAAACGTCCGCCAATTGACCTGAACTGATCAGCACGAGTGGAAATCAGCTTCGCGGCGTTATCCGATCAGCCGGTTCACATCAACAACCGGCATTCCTGCGTTGTGCGCTGCCTCAAGCCCCTGATGACTGTCCTCGAACACGAGGCATTGTTCGGCTGCGACACCGAGCCGGGAAGCGGCTTCCAGGAAGAGATCCGGCGCCGGTTTGGCATGGGCAACGTCATCAATCGTGACAACCGTATCGAACAACGGCAGCAGTCCCGTCTCCTTCAACGACGCCAGCACCACTTCCTGCGGTCCACCAGAGGCGACCGCCATCGGCAACTTGCCGTGAAACCTGCGTGCAATGGCGCTTATTACCTCGATCTCGCCGACTTCACCGATCCGGGCCAATACTGCCGTGCGCATCTCCCGAACGGCCAGTGGGCGATCCACCGTAACGCCGTGCTCGGCTTCGTAGTCATCAAGCAGCACATGTTCCGACATTCCCGCCCGGGCGTGGTACCAGTCCGGTTCCATATGATGACCGACGGCCCTGAACGCGTCTTGCCAGGCACCGGCATAGAGCGTTGGTGTTTGCACCAGCGTGCCATCACAATCGAAAATCAGGGCTTGCGCCCGTTGGAGAAGCGTCTCCAGCTCATTCATGTCATTGGGCTTTCGATGAGAATTGCACGGAAGTCGTTGACGTTGGTGAGGGTTGGCCCTGGCACCACCTGATCGCCAAGAGCCGCGAAGAAACTGTGGCTGTCATTGTCGCCGAGCATGGCGACCGGGTCGAGGCCAAGCGCCTCTGCACGCTCAAGAGTGCTTGGGCCAACAACCGCCCCTGCAACATCCGCCGCCCCGTCGACACCGTCTGTGTCACAGGCAATCCCGTAAAGACCGTTTGCCCCCTTGAGAGCGATCGCGAGCGCAAGGGCAAATTCCGCATTCGGACCACCACAGCCCTTGCCGCGCCGCGTCACCGTGCATTCACCGCCGGACAGAAGCAGGACGGGCCGCCCACCCGGTTTCATCGCCTGCTGGCGTTCGATCGCAAGTCTCGCCTGCTGTGCAGCCATATCGCGCGCCTCGCCTTCAATGGCGTCGCCCAGGATCTCGACTTCCATACCTTCGTCGGCAGCCAGGCTTGCCGCTGCTTCCAGCGAAAGCGATGGTGCCGCGATGATGCGGTTTTCCACCCTCGACACTCTTTTATCTTCCTGCGGCAGCACTCCGGTGGCGCTGTCCAGCACAGTGAGAACAGATGCCGGCACAGACATGCCAAAGCGTTCGATAACCGCACGCGCGTCCGCTGGCGTCGTCCGATCGCCAACCGTCGGGCCCGAGGCAATGAAGGCCGGATCGTCACCGGCAACATCGGAAATGATCAACGCCGTCATCCGGGCAGGATAGGCTGCCGCTGCAAGCTGGCCACCCTTGACCAGGCTGACATGCTTGCGGACCGTGTTCATGTCGGTGATTGGCGCACCTGACGCCAGCAGGGCTTCATTCAAGGCCTGCAGGTCAGCCAGCGAAATATCTCCGGCCGGTGCCTCCAGCAGCGCCGACGCCCCGCCTGAAATCAGCGCAATCACGTGATCCGCTTCTTCAAGCGAGGACAACAGACCGAGAAGGCGCTGTGTTGCCTGAAGCCCACGCCCGTCCGGCACCGGATGTGATGCCTCGACAATTTCGATCCCCCGGCAAGGCCTGGAGTAGCCGTCGCGGGTGATGACCAGTCCCTCTGAAGCCCCCCAGGCTGCTTCAACCGCTTCGGCCATGCGTGCCGACGCCTTGCCGGCACCGATCACGAGCGTCCGGCCATTAATCCGTTCCGGCAGGAATGCGGGAACGCACTTCATCGGGTCGGCCGCTGCAACGGCCGTCTCGAACAGACGCCGCAACAGGGCCTCACGCGAACAATCTGTCATGCATTAAGTCCCAGGGTCGATTGCCGTTTGATCAGCTCGACCGGATAATGTTTCGTGTCGGGTGGCCTGACGCCGTCGACAATCCAGGTCAGCATCGCTTCAGCGGCATTGCGGCCGAACAGCGCGGTATCGCAGCGCACCGAGCTGAGCCTGGGAAAGGCCAGTGAGCATTCCTCGATATCATCGAAGCCGATGATCCTGAAATCTTGACCAACCTTGATGCCAAGCTCGGCAAAGCCGCTCAGCATGCCAAGCGCAACCAGGTCGCTGAAACAGATCGCCGCTTCCAGGCCTTCGTGTTCCTGAAGGATCTTAAGCGCGATTTCACGGCCGAACTGCCTCGATGGCCGTCCGTGAAAAATGGTCGGCGCAAGGCCGTTCGCCTGCATCACGCTTCGATAGCCGGACATGCGCTCCAAGGTGATCGGACGATCCGCCAGACCACCGGCAAAGGCGATCTTCTGACATCCCGTATCGATCAGGTGCCGTGTCGCAGCTTCGCCTCCAAAGGCGTAGTCATGCGAAGCGAAGGGAAACAGGTCCGTGCGCTCGTCCAGCTGACGCAGCACCTGCATGGTGGGAATTCCGGCCCGCTCGATCCGCTCGAACGGGCTTTCGTCGCCGCCATAGGTCGGCGAGATGACGAAGGCCGACACGCCATGCTCGATCATGCTGTCGATCACCTGGGCCTGGATTTCCGGGTCCTCATCCGTGTTGGCGATGACGGTCGAGTATCCCTTGCTGGCAAAGGTCATTTGCGCACTGGCGGCAAATTCGGTGAAGAAGGGGTTGCGCAGGTCGTTGATGATCAGGCCGATGAGGCCGGATGCAGCGCCCCGCAAGCCGGCAGCCGACCGGTTGTAGACATAACCAAGCTCATCAATTGCCCTGGCCACCTCTTCCCGGGTTGACTGTTTCACCAGCGACGAATTCTGGAGCACCAACGAGACGGTCGATTTGGAAACGCCCGCCTGCCTTGCAACATCCAGAATTGTCGGCCGCTTCTTCATGAAAGGTCTATCCGATCCCGTGCAGTTTCAGGAGCAGCCCCATGCGCTCCTCGGCGATCTCCGGCTTTGACAACAAACGCGCCTGATCCGCAAGCCGGAAGACCTCTGCATAATGGGCAATCTCACGCGAAGACTGAAAACCGGCCGGCATGATGAAGTGGCTCTGGGCATCGTTCAGCCAGGCAAGAAACGCGATTCCGGCCTTGTAGAAGCGGGTCGGCGCCTTGAAGATTTCCCGGCTCAGCGGAACGGTTGGCGCGAAGAGCTGGTGATAGGTATCCATATCCCCTTCCGCCAATGCCTCAAGCGCCTGGCTCGCCACGGGGGCAATAGCCGCAAAGGCCCCCAGCAGCGCATGCGAATAGTGCTTGCCGTCGCCGGCGATCAGATCCGCATAGTTGAAGTCATCGCCTGTATAAAGCCGCACGCCTTCAGGCAAGCGCGCACGGAAGGCTTCTTCGTGTGCCTGGTCGAGCAAGGAGATCTTGATGCCGTCGACCTTCGCTGCATGGCCTTCGATGATGGCGAGGACGGCGTCGGACGCCGCCGAGACATCCTTAGACCCCCAATAGCCGGTCAATTCCGGATCGAACATGTCGCCCAGCCAGTGCAGGATGATCGGCTCCCGTGCCTGACGGATCAGCCGGCCATAGACATCGGCGTAATCGTCCGGCCCGGCCCCGATGGCGGGAAGAGCCCGCGATGCCATCAGGATCGCCTGCCCGCCTGCCGCCTCGATGGCCTCCAGCTGGACCGTATAGGCCGCAACGATGTCGTCCTTCGTCTTGAGATTTTCCAGCGGCACCTGATCGGTGCCTGCCCCGCAGGCAACACGCGGCTTCAGCGGATGCGTCTTCGCCTCTTTCATGGTGCGTTCAATCAGTTCCTTCGCCGTTGCCCAGTCAACGCCCATGCCGCGCTGCGCGGTGTCCATGGCCTCGGCCAGTCCCAGCCCCTGATCCCACAGCCAGTGCCGGAATTTCAGCGTATTTTCCCAATCGACAGCCGGAGAACCAACCCATGGATCGCGCTCGCGCAGCGGATCGGACACCACATGCGCTGCGGCAAAAGCGGTGCGGGTTAGCGGCACGCGCGGGGCACGCGGCGTCAGGGCTTCTCCGATGAGGCTGTAGGGTTCCAGACGGTTTTCGTAAGTGGGCAGGGTCAGCATGATACGCTCCGGAAACTTGGCGGCCGGTCAGGCCGAGACGGGAATATCGAGGACGAGAATGCCGTCGATCCCGCCGATGGCATTGGCGACCAGCTTGGCGCCGAGCGCCTTGTGGTCCGGATGGGTCTGGTAGGCTTCCAGTGCCTCCCAGCTTTCGAAATCGACGGTGAATCCGTGCAGGTAGCCCCGTTCGATCTGTTCCGGGCTTTCGCTGCGGCCCGAAACGATCTCGCCGATGCCGGACACCTGATTGCGGATACTTCTGAGTTCCTGAAACAGGCTTTCGATCAGTTCTTCGGCAACATCCGGCTGAAACTTGATGAGAACGATATGGCGGATCATGACAGCGCCCCGTGATCTTGGCGGATCATGTCGGAGGCTTTCTCGCCGATCATGATGGCCGCGGCATTGGTGTTGGAGGAAACGACCGTCGGCATGATGGAAGCATCGACCACGCGAAGCCGCTCCACACCGTTGAACCTCAGGCGCGGATCGACCACGGCCTTGTCGTCGGAGCCCATGCGGCAGGTGCCGGCCGGGTGATGGGAGGTCTTGGAGTGTTCGCAGATGAAGCGGAAGTAGTCTTCGTCGGTCTTCACTCCTGGCCCCGGCAAGTGCTCGGCCTTGATGAAGGGCTTCAGCGGCGCCTGCGCCAGAATTTCCTGCGTCAGCTTCAGGCCCCGGATCGACATTTCCCGGTCCTGGCTGTCCTGCAGGTAATTCGGGTCGATCAACGGCGCATCCGCAGGATTGGAGCTCTTCAGGCGCACGCTACCCCTTGAGCGCGGGCGAAGATAACAGGAGTTGAGCGTCACGCCGCCGTCCGGCATGGCGGCAACGCCGGATTCGATCCCCGTCCCCAGACCCAGATGGAACTGAAGGTCCGGCGAACGCGCATCGGGGTTCGCGTACCAGAACCCGCCCGTCTCGAACAGGCTGGAGGACACCGGCCCACGCCGGGTGAGCAGATATTGAAGGCCGGCCAGCACAGAGAGATGCGGCTTGGCATAGCGGTCGTAGGTATGCGGGCCGCTGACTTCGCAAATGCAGTAGAGATCCAGATGGTCCTGCAGGTTGGAACCGACCTCAGGCTGGTCATAGGCGATATCGATACCGAGCTTTCTGAGTTCGTCGGCGGGACCGATGCCGGAAAGCTGAAGCAGACGGGGCGAGCCAATGGAGCCGGACGACAGAATGACTTCAGAGCCCGCCGTCAGCCGGGTGCCGTCGATGAGTTCGACACCGGTCGCCTTGCCGCCTTCCACCACGATACGGCGCACCTGGGCACCGGTCTTGATGTGGAGATTGGGCCTGCCCTTGTTGGGCGCCAGATACGCCATGGCGGAGGAAGACCGGCGGGCATTGCGCTGTGTCAGCTGGTAGTAGGCAACACCGTCCTGCTTCTCGCCTGTCACATCCTCGTTTTTCGGAATGCCGAGCGCAGCAGCGGCTTCGAAATAGGCTTCGCAGATCGGCAGCGGGGCACAGGGCCTGGAAACGCCAAGCGGGCCGCCCTTGCCGTGGTAGCGGTTGTCGTAGGTGTCGTTGTCCTCGGCCTTGCGGTAGTAGGGCAGAACGTCTTCATAGCCCCAGCCCTCGCAGCCCATCTGACGCCACTCGTCATAATCGAGCGCATTGCCGCGGGTATAGATCTGCGCATTTATGGCCGAACCGCCGCCAATCACCTTGGCCTGGGTATACCGGAACACGCGGTTCTGCATGTGTTTTTGCGGCACCGTGTGCCAGCCCCAGGAGCCGATCCCCTTGGTCATTTTCGCAAAGCCGGCAGGCAGGTGATAGAACGGATGCCAGTCGCGCCCGCCTGCTTCCAGCAGCAGCACGGAAACGTCCGGGTTCTCGGTTAAACGCGCGGCAACAACCGAGCCGGCGCTGCCACCACCGATGATGATGAAGTCGTAGCCTGTATTCATCTGAAGTCTCTCAGAACAACTCGCTCTAAAGCCGGGGGATCGACAGTCCGCCGTCCACCGCGAAAGTCGAACCGGTTGCAAAGGCCATTTGGCCATCGGCAATCGGCACGATGATTGAGCCGATATCGGCGGGCTGCCCCCACCTGGCAGCAGGCACCAGACCGCCTTCGATCCGGGCCGTGTATTTGTCTTTCACTCCGGCGGTCATGCCGGTTTCGATAATGCCTGGCCGTAGCTCGAAGACACCGATGCCATGCGGCGCAAGCCGGACGGCGAAAAGCTCCGCCATCATGGCGGCGCCTGCTTTCGACAGGCAGTATTCCGCCCTTTCGATCGACACCATCTCCGCGCTTACGGAGGTTATGAAACTCATCGAGCGATAGCTGTCTGACGGCTGATCCAGCATGCGTCTCGCCACTTCCTGCGCCAGGAAGAAGGCCCCGCGCAGGTTGACACCCATGACGAAGTCGAAACTGTCGGGCGCCAGATCCAGCATGTCGCCCCGGATCCTGGCCGGAACGCCCGCGTTGGAAACAAAAGCCGTTACCGGCCCGAGATCCGCCTCCACCCGGTCGAGCAGCGTCTTGCAATGGTCGATGTCCAGAAGGTCATGCCGGAAATAGCGGCCCTTGCCACCCAGGCTGTTCAAGGCTTCGGTTACCTCCGGCGCGTTGGCTTCTTCCTGAGCGGCGATGGCAACCGTGTAACCGGCCTCCGCAAGAGCCTTCGAAATGCCGAGACCGATGCCGCGCTGGCCGCCGGTAACAAGTGCGATCCTGTTCATGCCGCCAGGTCCTTCTTGATCGTTTCGGCGGCGCGCAGTGCCAATGCCGCGACCGTGAGGGCCGGATTGACGGCAGCCGAGGTAGGCAGCGCTCCCGCATCGGCCACAAACAGATTCGGATGATCCCAGGACCGGCAGTCCGGATTGAGCACGGAGTTAGCCGGATCATCGCCCATGCGCACCGTGCCGCACTGATGCGAGGGCACCCTGCCGTCGAACAGCCGCGACAGCACCAGCGGGAAACCGGCCTCGCGCAGGGTCTTGCGGGTCTTCTCGACCAGCTTCCTGTGCGCCGTCATGTTGGACCGCTGCCAGATGAGCTGGATCTTGCCGTCCTTCAGGACAACCCGGCTTTCAGGATCGGGCAGATCCTCGGAAATCAGATAGAGATCAAGGGCATGCCCGGAAATCCAGCGGGCAGCGAATTTCGGCAGCTGCGGCACCTGGATCTTCAGGATATCCGGCGTTACCCGACCCAGCAGCTGGACGTTGCCCAAAGGCTTGCCGTCTTCGCCGTCATCGAGATACCAGTCATTCAGGCCGAAGGTCTTCTGATAGACGGAAGTATTCCGGAACCGCGGATCGATGGCGATCATCGCCGTCGCATTGTGGTTCATGAAACAACGGCCGACATAGTCCGAGAGGTTGGCAACGCCGGACCGCAACAAGAGCGCCGCGGACTGGACGGCACCCGCACACAGGGCAACGACCCCCGGCGTCAGGCAGATCTCTTCACCGTCCTTGCTGTAGTGGACTTCATCGATACGGCCGGACTTGTAGCCCGTCCGGAGCGCGGTGACTTCGGCACCGGTGACAAGGGTAACGTTGTCATGAGCCATTGCGGCTTCCAGCGCACAGGTTTCCGCATCCATCTTGCCGCATCTGAGGTCGGGGTAACCGTCCCAGCCGGTGTGCCCGGCATCCAGCCAGCGGTCGATATCAACCCCCAGCGGCAGGCTGAACGGGCGAACGCCCGCCTGCTCAAGGCGCCGCCGGGCAATCCGGATGGCTTCCTCGTCCGGGATGGGCGGAAACGGATAAGGCCTGCCATGCGGCGGTTCAGTCGGATCGGAGGCGGTATCGCCCCGAACCTGGAAAAGCTGTTCGGCGGCGTCATACCAGGGCGACAGCTCGTCATAGGCAATCGGCCAGGCAGGTGAAACACCGTCATAATGCTCCAGCGCGCTGAAGTCCTCTTCCCGGTAACGGATCAGCACCGCGCCGTAGAGCTTCGAGTTGCCACCGACATTGTAGTAGTTGCCGGGCTCGAACGGATTACCCTGTCCGTCGAGCCAGATTTCCGGTGCCCGGAAGGCGCTGTTGGTATAGATGCGCCAGGGGTCCCGGGCCGGAGCATCGTCCGGTATCCGGTATCCCCGTTCCAGAATCGTGATCTTGGCCCCGGTCGGAGCAAGGCCTGCGGCAAGGGAAGCTCCTCCCATGCCGCTGCCGATGATCACAATGTCGGGCGCCGTATTCATGGGTCAGGCGATCCGCTTTTCGGTCTTCGGGTCGAAAGCGACCGCCTTTTCCATGTTGAAGGCAAACGGGAACACTTCTCCCGCCTTCACGGCAACGTCGGCACGGAAGCGGCCGGTCACGTCCTTGCCGCCGATCTGGCTGACGACGAACGTGTCGGAACCTGCCGGCTCGGTGACTTCCACCGGAGCATCGACGATGTGAACCGCCTTGGAATTGCGGTCGGCACCATCCTTGTCGGTAATGGCTTCCGGCCGAATGCCGAGGATGATGTCCTTGCCGATGCTGGAAGAGAGCGCGTCGGAGGCAAACGGAATGGCCGCCGTCTTGCCGTCTGCCAGCGAGACTTCCGCAGCCGGCCTGCCGTCCGCCGAGACCACCTTGGCCGGGAACAGGTTCATGGAAGGCGATCCCATGAAGCCCGCCACGAACATGTTGGCCGGATTGTCGTAGATCTCTTTCGGTGTGCCCAGCTGCTGGACATAGCCACCGAACATGACAGCGATCCGGGTCGACAGCGTCAGTGCCTCGATCTGGTCATGGGTCACATAGACGATTGTCGTGCCGAGCTTCTGGTGCAGCTTCTTGATTTCCGTGCGCATGTCGACGCGCAGCTTTGCGTCCAGGTTGGACAGCGGCTCGTCGAACAGGAACACGTCCGGCTCGCGCACCAGTGCACGCCCCATGGCGACACGCTGGCGCTGACCACCGGAAAGCTGGCCCGGCTTGCGGTCGAGCAGATGGCTGATCTGAAGGAGATCGGCCACCTGGCCAATCCGCTTTTCGCGTTCCGGCTTCGCAATGCCGTGCATTTCCATGCCGAAGGAGATGTTCCCGGCAACGGTCATGTTCGGGTAAAGCGCGTAGGACTGGAACACCATCGCGATGTTGCGGTCCGCCGGCTTGACGCCGTTCATGCTCTTGCCCTTGATCGCGATCTCGCCGGAGGTGATGTCCTCCAGGCCAGCAATCATGTTGAGCAGGGTGGACTTGCCGCAGCCGGACGGGCCGACGAGCACGAGGAACTCGCCCTCTTCGATGGAGATGTCGGTTTCATGCAGGACCCGCAAGGATCCATAAGACTTGGTCGCCTGCTTGATGTCGAGAAAGCCCATTGTCTTATCCTTTTACTGAGCCTGCCATCAGACCACGCACGAAGTAGCGGCCCGCGACGATGTAGACGAGAAGGGTTGGCAGCGCGGCCATGATCGCGCCGGCGAAATGCACGTTGTATTCCTTCACCCCGGTGGAGGATTGCACCAGGTTGTTGAGGGCAACGGTCATCGGCTGGCTGTCGAAATCGGAGAAGGACGCACCGAACAGGAAGTCGTTCCAGATGTTGGTGAACTGCCAGATGATGCAGACAACCGCGATCGGACCGGACGATGGCAGCAGGATGCGCCAGAAGATCCGGAAGAAACCGGCACCGTCGATCTGCGCCGCCCGGACAAGCTCTGTCGGAAAGGCCGCATAGTAGTTGCGGAAATAGAGCGTCGAGAAGCCGATCCCGTAGACGAAGTGTACGAAGATCAGACCCGGCACCGTGCCGGCGATGCCCATCAGACCCAGCATGCGAGCCATCGGGATCAGCACCATCTGAAAGGGAATGAAGCAGCCGAACAGCAGCAGGCCGAACAGGATGGTCGCACCGCGGAACGTCCATTTGGTGAGAACGTAACCGTTCAGCGCGCCGACCAGCGTCGACAGGGCGACCGCCGGAACGACCATGATGATGGAGTTGAGGAAATAGGGCCGCAGACCCGTTGCCTCAACGCCCACCTGGGCACTCGACCAGGCGCTTTGCCAGGGAGCGATGGTCCACTCCTGCGGCAACGCCATCATCCCGCCCGAAGTGATTTCGGTCAGCGGCTTCAGCGAGTTGACCACCATCACGTACAGCGGCAGCAGGTAGTAGATGCAGAACAGCGCGAGCAGCAGGTACAGGATCACCCGGGCCGGACGCAGGGAGGAAGACTTGGACATCGTCGACATCACTTTTTCTCCCTGAGTTCTGACCAGAGGTAGGGCACGATGATCGCGGCGATCGTCATCAGCATGATCACGGCGGAAGACGCACCGATGCCCATCTGGTTTCGGGTGAATGTGTAGGAATACATGAAGGTTGCCGGCACTTCGGTTGCGGTGCCCGGTCCGCCGCCTGTCAGGGCGATCACCAGGTCGTAGGACTTGATCGCCATATGGGCGAGCACCACGAAGGCCGACATGAAGGCAGGACGAAGCTGCGGGATCACGATCCGGCGATAAAGCGCGAACGTGGAAGCACCGTCGATCTGGGCAGCTTTCATCATCTCGCTGTCGATACCGCGCAGGCCCGCAAGGAACATCGCCATGACGAAGCCCGAGGTCTGCCAGACCGCCGCGATCACGATGGTGTAGATCGCGAAATCCCGGTCCTTGATCCAGTTGAAGGTAAAGGTTTCCCAGCCCCAGCCGCGCACGACGGCCTCGATACCGATGCCCGGGTCGAGGAACCATTTCCAGGCAATTCCGGTCACGATGAAGCTGAGCGCCATCGGATAGAGGTAGATTGTGCGGATGAAGCCTTCTGCGCGGATCTTCTGATCGAGAAGGATCGCCAGCAGCAGACCCAGGACGCAGCAGATGGTGATGTAGAGAACGCCGAAAACCACAAGGTTCCAAACGGCCGTATCCCACGCACGGATCTTGAAGAGGTTTTCATAATTCTGCCAGCCGACCCAGCCGAAGGTGGGCAGAATACGGCTGTCCGTGAAAGACAGGTAAAGCGTGAAGGCGATGAAGCCGTAAACGAAGATTGCCACGATGGCGATCGTCGGGCTGAGCACGAGTTTGGGCAAAGCATCACGCAGTCTGTCAACAACGGAACCGCGCGGGTTCGCCGTTTCAGAGAGAGACATCTTGAGTTCCCCGACCTAGAGCACTTTTGCCGGCGTTCCAGCGAACGCGCGCGGCAGCTCTGAGACTTTGGTTCCGGCCGGCTTCAGGCGGTTGCTTGCAACCGCGAGACGGTCCGCCGAACCGGTGGGAGAGCGGTGACGGATCACCGCTCTCCGCGCGGTCGTTACTTGTTGATCTGAACGGCGGTAACGAGTTCTGCAACAGCGGTTTCGCTGTCGTATTCCCCGTTGAAATGCGCCGTGATCACGTCATACATGGCGTTCTTGACGGCAGCCGGGTTGGCGTGACCATGCGCCATGGAGCCGTAGAGGTTGCCGCTGTCGGCAGCCTTTTTCAGATCCACCATGCCCTTTTTGCCGCAGGCGTCAAAGTCATCGTTCGGCACGTCGGTCCGGGCCGGAACGGAGCCTTTGACGACGTTGAACGCGGACTGGAAGCTCGGTGACAGGATAGCGGTTGCCAGGGCAGCCTGCTCCTTGCCGACTTCCGGACCCTGCGCGAACATCGCGAACTGGTCGGCGTTGAAGGTCACCTGGTCCTGGGTGCCCGGGAAGCGGAAGCAGAGGAAGTCTTCATCCGGCTTCTTGCCGGCATTCAGGAATTCACCCTTCGCCCAGTCGCCCATCATCTGGAAGGCTGCATCGCCATTGATGACCATGGCGGTCGCAAGGTTCCAGTCACGGCCGGAGAAGTTGTCATCCACATAGGAGCGGATCACGGCCATGCGGTCGAACGATTCCTTCATGGTGTCGGAGCCGAGCGCTTCCTCGTCCAGGTCGATGAAGGCTTTCTGGTAGAACTCGGGTCCACCGGTCGCCATCACGACTGCGTCGAAGATGGTCGCGTCCTGCCAGGCCTGACCGCCGTGCGCGATCGCGGTCTTGCCGGATGCCTTGACCTTTTCCAGAGCGGCAACGAATTCGTCCCAGTTCTGCGGCGGCTCGATACCAAGCTCGTCGAGGATGGCCTTGTTCGCCCAGACCCAGTTGGTGGAGTGGACGTTCACCGGAGCGGAGACCCACTTGCCGTCATACTTGGAGAATTTCTGCAGGGCTTCCGGAACCACGTCGTCCCAGCCTTCCATGCCGGCCAGGATGTTCAGGTCGGCAAGTGCGCCTTCCTTGGCCCAGTCGGTAATGTCGAAGCCGAGCATCTGTACGGCAGTGGGCGGGTTGCCGGAGGTAACGCGTGCGCGCAGCACGGTCATGGCCTGGGTACCGCCGCCACCTGCAACCGGCATATCCTGCCAGCCGATGCCCTGGCTTTCCAGGTCCTGCTTCAGAACGTTCAGAGCAGCAGCTTCACCGCCGGAAGTCCACCAGTGCAGAACTTCAACATCGGCGGCGGACGCCAGGCTTGTGCTCATTGCAAGGGCGGCGAGGCCCAGCTTCAGTGATTTCAAAGACATCGATATTCCTCCCATAAGGTGCCTAAAGGCGTTTCGAGTGCCGGAGCCCGGCAATCGAGTGTCACGCAACGTTTATTGTAACGTTGCAAACCGGAGTGGTGTCAACGATTTTCATCACTCCCGAAAAACAAAGAGTTTCGTTTGTCTTACATACTATTAAGGCGGATGTTTCGGTGCTGCAGTGCAGCACATTATTGTGTTGTAACGTTACAAAAGCCCTGATTAGACTTGGCTTGCTTTTTGAGCTAGAAGGCTTCGGCTGAAGTGAACGGGCATGACGCGAAAAACCTTTGAACCCAACAGCGGTCGCGCCGCCGAAAAGCTGCCGCGTCCCACCTTGCGCACGGTGGCGCAGGAGGCAGGCTTCGCGGTGACCACGGTTTCCCGCGCCCTTGCCGGAGACCCCAGGATCGCGGAGACGACGCGCGAACGCGTTTCCGAAGTTGCCCGCCGTCTCGGCTACGTTCCCAATCGCGCGGCACAGCGCCTGCGCACCGGCCGTACCAAGGTCATCAGCCTTCTCCTGAACACACGGCACGAGTTTCTCAGCTTCACATCCGAGTTTCTCGGCGGCATGTCCGAAGGCCTTGCCGGAACCGGCTACGCGATCACCATTACAGCAGACGGTCTTGCCGACGACCGGCTTGAGGCAATCCGCAACATCCGCAGGCACTCGCTGGCAGATGCCATTGTCTTTACCCGCACCGAGTGCTTTGACGAGCGGGTCCGCTACCTGCTGGAGCACGACTTCCCCTTTGCCACCCATGGCCGGACGGACTTCACCACGCCCCACCCTTACGTCGACTTCGACAACGAGGTTTTCGCTCGCATGGCCGTGGAGCGACTGGTTGCAAAGGGGCGCAAACACATTTGCATGGTCATGCCGAACGAACGCTACACCTTCGGTCAGCACCTGCGGTTCGGCGCCCGCCAGGCAGCCATTTCCCATGGCGTTCAATTGACGGTTCCCGATGGCGTTGACCTCGACAGCGAGCCCGACGAGATCGCTGCGACCCTGCGCTCGCTCCATGCCGGCCCCAACGCGCCCGACGGTTATGTCTGCGTCGGTGAGGTCATGGCCCTGGTGACCCTGGCCTATCTCAACGACATCGGTCTGACACCCGGTATGGAAATCGACGTCGTCGCCAAGCGCGCCTCGCCCATTTCCAATCATTTCCGCCCGAGAATCGAGACCATCGACGAGGACCTGCGCGCCACCGGCAGAGCCATGGCCAAGGTTCTTCTCGCGAGGATCGACGGCGCCCCCATGGAGGATATGCAGATCCTCCTGAAGCCCGAAGGCGCCTTCTCGATTTCGGACTAGCCTGCTCATCACGCCACCCAGGGTGCCCGGGTCTTGCCGATGCGCATGGTCACGGTCTTGGCTTCCAGGAACTCGTCCAGTCCGTATTTGCCAAGTTCCCTGCCCTGGCCGCTTTCCTTCACGCCGCCGAAGGGCAGTTCCGCAAAACCATCCATCCAGGTGTTGGTCCACACCGTGCCTGCATGCGCCCGGCGGGCGAATTCCAGACAGGTGTGAACATTCTCGCTCCACACACCGGCGGACAGACCGTAGTCGGCATCGTTGACGAGTTCGATCGCCTCATCCAGCGTCTTGAAAGTCAGCACCGAAAGCACCGGCCCGAACACTTCTTCGCGGGCGATCGGCATGTCGCTTTTTACATCCGCAACGATCGTCGGCTGATAGAACTGTCCGGCAAGGCCGGGAACCGTCAGGGCTTCCCCACCCAGGTGGACAGTCGCTCCGGCGTCCGCGGCATCGCGCACATATTTGTCGATCTTGCTCTGGTGGTCGGGCGTGATGATCGCGCCGACCTTGGTCGATGGGTCCAGAGGATCGCCGAAGGGCACCTTCCGCGACAGGTCCACTGTCGCCTTCAGGAACGCCTCGGCGATGTCTTCGTGCACAATGATCCGGGATCCGGAGTTGCAGCATTCGCCTGCATTGAAATAGACGCCGAAGACAACCGCATCGACGGCGCTTTCGAGGTCGGCATCGGGGAAGATGACCTGCGGGTTCTTGCCACCAAGTTCCAGCGAGACCTTCTTCAAGGTTCCGGCCGCCGCCTTGACGATGGCCTTGCCGACGCCGGTCGAGCCGGTGAAGGTGACCATGTCGACACGCTTGTCGGCGGTCATCGCCGTTCCAACCGGATCGCCATAGCCAAGGACGATGTTGACGACCCCGGCCGGAATACCGGCTTCGATGCACAGTTCACCCAGAATGACCGTCGTTGCCGGGGTCATTTCGGAAGGTTTGATAACCGCGGTGCAGCCGGCGGCCAGCGCGAAGGGCAGTTTCTGCGACACGATCAGGAACGGAAAGTTCCACGGCGTGATGATCGAGACGACACCGACCGGCTCCTTGAGAACCAGGCCGAGCATGTCGCTGCCAAGGGAGTTGTAGCTTTCGCCGTGCATGGTGCGCGCCAGCGAAGCCGCAAAGCGCCAGATATCGGACGCGCCTTCGATTTCCGCCATGGCCTGGCTGATCGGCTTGCCGGATTCCAGCGTTTCCCAATAGGCGATCCGCTCCCGTTCCCGGTCGATCAGATCGGCGATCTTCAAGAGAAGCGTTGCCCGCTCCTTGCCGCTGGTGCGCGACCAGCGTCCCTTGTCGAAAGCAAGCCGCGCGGCGGAAACCGCCGCATCAACATCACGGGCACCGCCCTTCGCCGCCTTCGTGACAACGCTGCCATGGGACGGAGACACACGATCGAAGGTTGAGCCGTCAGCGCCCTGACGCCAGTCGCCATCGATCAGGTGACGGGCGACGAAGGGTTCGGCCGGGAGTTTTGCTTCGCTGATGGAAACGACGTTCAGGTCACTCATGACTTAACTTCCAGGAAATTCGGTTTGCGCTTTTCACGGAAGGCGGTAACGCCCTCGTTGCGATCTTCTGTCGGACTGATCATGCCGGAGCCGAGCGCCTCGATCATGGCACTGCGATCTTCACCCACGGCGGCATGGATCATGTATTTGGCCACTTCCACGGCCCGGGACGATTTGTCGGCCAGCTTCTCGGCCATCTCGAACGCAGCTGAAGCCGGATCGTCGGATATCTCGGCTGCAAAGCCCGCCGCATAGGCACGTTCTGCGGAGATGCGCCGGCCGAACAGGGCCATTTCCTTCACCATCGGCTCACCCAGCAAACGGATCAGCCGCTGCGTGCCGGACCAGCCCGGTACGATGCCGACGGATGCTTCCGGCAGCGCCAGCGTCGCCCTTGGCGCCATCACGCGGATATCGGCGGTCGCTGCAAACTCCAGTCCACCACCAAAGGCGTGCGCGCCAAGCGCAGCCACCGTCGGCTTGGAAAGCCGCGCCAGCCGGTCAAAAACCCGGTGGCCTTCGCGCACCCAGTGACGGGCAAAGTCGTAAGGCGACAGCTCGGACCATTCGAGAATGTCCGCGCCGGCACAAAAGGCCTTGCTCTCCTCCGCTGTAATCACCACCGCAAGGATCGACGCATCGCGCTCCAGCTCATCGCAAAAGGGCTCAACCGCCTTCAGCATGTCGAGCGTGAACGCATTCAGCTTGGCCGGATTGTCCAGCTTCAGCTCGGCAATTGCCCCATGACGGATGAGATGCAGCGCGCTCACAGGCTCAGCTCCATCGCACCCCTGGACAGAAGCGCTTTCGGCATCTCGACCAGATCGTTTGCGAGCCGGACCCGGCCCTTGGAAGCATCGACGATGTCACGTGCCGGATCGATGCCCGGCATGATCTCAGTCGCCACCAGACCTGCATCGGTCAGGTGGATAACGCAGCGCTCGGTCACATAGATGACGTCCTGGCCAAGTTCCTTTGCCCTGCGGCCGGAGAAAGTGACATGCTCGACCTCGTCCACCATCTTGGTGAACTTGCCCGGCGTCCGCACCTTCAGCGCGTCTTCCGTCAACTCCAGATCGGCACCCGCCTCGAAAAGACCCGAGAACACGATCTTGCGCGCATTCGCAGTGATGTCGACAAACCCGCCGCAACCTGCGGTCAGATAGGGCTTCTTGCCGAGCTTGGAGACATTGACGTTGCCATCCAGATCGATCTCCAGGAAGGACAGGAAGGAGACATCGAAACCGCCGCCCTGGAAGTAGGTAAACTGCTGCGGCGATGGCATGTAAGCATCGGCGTTGGAAGCGCAGCCGAAGGCAAAACCCGTCAGCGGCATGCCGCCGGTCGCACCTTGCTCGATCGCCCAGGTGACGGCCTGTTCCTGACCGGCTTCCAGCAGCACGCGTGGCACCATCGCCGAAATGCCGAAGCCGAGGTTTGCCGTCTGGCCGGACTTGAGTTCCATTGCTGCCCGGCGGGCGACAACCTTCTCGATGCCGTGCTCGGCAAGCGAGAAGCTGGACCACGGCCGCATGATCTCGCCGGAGATCGCCGGGTCGTAACCGGTTTCAGTGGTCTGGCGCTGGTCCGGATCGACAACGATGAGATCGACCAGATGACCGGGCACACGGACATCGTGCGGACGCAGCGAGCCCGAGGCCGTCACACGCTTCACCTGCGCAATCACAAGGCCGCCGTGATTGCGCACGGCAATCGCCTGCTCCAGGCCGCCGAGATAGGCGCCTTCGTGTTCGTAGGTGAGGTTGCCGCGTTCATCCGCAGTCGTTGCCCGAATGATCGCGACATCCGGTACGATGTTCGGAAAATGCAGCCAGGTTTCGCCGCCAAGCTCCAGCCGGGACACGATGGGCCGGTCTGCTGCGACATCGTTCATGGCACAGCCCTGACGGATCGGGTCGACGAAGGTGTCCAGCCCGACCTTGGTCATGACGCCCGGGCGGCGGGCCGCAACATCCCTGTGCATGTCGAACAGGATGCCGGAAGGCACGTTGTAGGCAGCTACCCGGTTCTCCACCAGCATCTGCCAGATCGCCGGCATCGGCAGGTTGGACGGACCGGATGGGTAGGACCCTGCAATGATGGTCGACAGCAGACCATCCTTGGCAAGGTGGTCGATCCCCTTGATGCCGTACATGTCGCCGGCGGCAATGGGATGGAGCGTCGTGAGGTTTCTCGGGTGCCCTTCACTATCGAACCTTGTGCCAATGGCCTCAAGTATCTTGTCCGGGCACCCGAGACCGGAGGAAGAGGAAACGGTGATGACCGCGCCGTCCTGAATGCGGGCGGCGGCATCCGCCATGGAAACGATCTTGGAGGTCATGTTCAGAAGCCTCCATAGTTGACGGCAACAGCCTTGCCGGACTGCGCGGCCTCACGCACGGCAAGGGCGACCGCCAGCGACTTGACCCCGTCGACACCATCGGCAGAAGGACGCCCCTTGCCGTTGACCGCATCGGCAAAGAGGCCGAGCGCGCGGTGGTAGAGGTTATGCTTGTCGTAGGAGATCTCGTGTTCGCCATCCGCATCGACCAGACGAACCGCTCCGACAGGTTCCTGGGTCATGACGTTGCGGGCGAAGATCGACCCATCCGTGCCGTGAAACTCGATGCCGGTTCCCGCGAATTTATGCGTGAAGCTTTCATGCGACTGCACCATGGCACCCGACGGCATCGACCAGACGGACATCACGCTGTCCTCGACCCCTTCTCCGAGGCCTGAAGCTGCAGCCTTGGCAACGACTTCCTGCGGATCTTCACCCAGGTGGAAGCGGATGGTGTCCGCGTCATGCACGGTGATATCGGGAATGACGCCGCCACCGGCAGCCGCATCGTTGATGCGCCAGCCGCGCAACGCGTCCGGCAGGTTGACCGCGTGGAAGACGCGTGCGCTCAACACCTTGCCGATGCGGCCTGAAGCGATCAGCTCGCGGATGGCCAGATGAGACCCGGCATTGCGCAAATGATGATTGGTCGCAAAGACCACACCCTTGCCGGCGGCAGTGCGAACCATTTCACCGGCCTCATCCAGGGTCATGGCCAGCGGTTTTTCGCAAAGCACATGCTTTCCGGCAGCGATCGCGGCCAGCGCCTGCGCATGGTGCTTTTCGTTGGTGGTGGAAATATAGACCGCGTCGACACTGTCATCCGCAAGGAGCGCATCCAGATCCGTGAAGCTGTCGGCAACACCATGCTCACGGGCATACGCCACGCCGCGGGCCGCATCCGAACTCAGGACGGACTGGATGTCGGCATTCTGCGAGCGGATGGCATCGATCATGTAACTCGACGCAATTCGGCTTGCACCGATAAGGGCCCAACGCATCCATTCCTCCCGAATAACTCTTAATTTTGGAACGTTCCAATTTCTTGATCGGAACCATTACTGGAACGTTCCAAATGAGTCAAGAGTGGAATTTTGCAAGGACGTGAAATTGGAGAGACAGACGAGATCGATGATCGGGTTAGACAACAATCAGCAACACGTTCGCATTGCTCAAAGTCTCCAGACATCTCCGCATTATCAACGGCTTAAGGCAGCTAGGCTCTCGCCGGCTCAGCACTGCATCAGAAATTGCCCCCACTTCACCCCCCCTGCGTCACCCCGGGCGAGCATCGCGAGACCCGGGGCCCACTCATTTCCAGAGCGTTTGCAAGGTGCAGCAACCATCAAGACGATGACATCGGCTTCAGCAAGCGGCTTCGCGAGTAGGCCCCGGATCTGCGCTTCGCTTGTCCGGGGTGACTCAGGTGGTGAGGTGGTTCCGAATACGATGAACTTGGAAACGTTCCGCAGGTGGATGGTCAGCACCTCAGGAAACGACCTCGATGCGCGGAGTGACTTCCCCGGCTTCTTCCACGTCTTGCGGAAACCGCAATTCGACGGTCGTGCCCTTGCCCGGCTCGGAGAAGATATTTGCCGTGCCGCCGCTTTGGCGAACGAAGCCATAGACGACAGCGAGGCCCAGCCCCGCGCCGCCCTCGCTGGTCTTGGTGGTGAAATAGGGTTCGAAGGCCTTGTCGACCTCTTCCCGGCTCATGCCGATGCCTGTGTCCCGGACGGCAACCACAACCGCGTCCCCGTTTGAAAATGTGGCAACCTGCACTTCGCCGCCGTCGGGCATCGCCGCTGCCGAATTCAGGCAGAGATTGAGTACCGATTGCTCGAACAGTTCCGGATCCAGCACCAGCGGTGGCAAGCTGTCGTCCAGATCCAGTTTCAGACTGCATTTCTCGCCGATGGCGATTTCCAGAATGTCCGCCATGCCGCGCAGCAACGAGGACATACCGATGCGACTGAGATTGGCAGGCTGCTGACGGCCGATGGTCAACATGCTGCTGGCAAGCGATCGGCCCCGATCCGCCGCCTTGCGAATGCGGGCAATGTTGCGGGCCTGACGATCGCTGAAGCCGCCGTCCCGCTCCAGCAGTCCGAGGCTTCCGGTAATGATGCCGATGGTGTTGCCGACCTCGTGGCTGAGCTGGTGCGTCAGGCGCATGATGCCGTCAAGCCGCTGGGCCTTGGCTGCCTCCGCTTCCTGCCGGTCCAGCAAGGTCACATCCCGGGCGAGCAGCACGACACCATCATCGCTTTGCCGCGACAGCGAGATTTCCGTCACCGACCCGTTCTCGGAACGATGACGTACGGAAAAGGGGGCGCTCAGGGGTCTGCCGTCGGGCGCACCCGGAAGCAGTTCGGTCCGGATTTCCGGGACCGGTTCCAGAAACTGGACAAGAGGCAGCTTGCGGGCAGCACCCTTGTGACCCAGCAATTCGATGACCCGCCGGTTCATGGTGACCGGTTTGCCGGCAGCATCGAAGATGGCAATACCCTCATTCATGCTGCGGAAGGTGGAACGGATTGTCCTGGCAGCGGCCTCCGCCGTGCGCCGCAGACGTGTGACCCGGTCAACGCTTTCCTTGAAGGCGAGAAAGGCCTGTTGCAGGTTCAGGAGCTCGGTTTCATCGCCCTGATAGACCGGTGGACCGACATCCTTCTGCCCCTTGGCAAGGGCGTTCATGCCGCTGGACAGCGAAACGATGCCTTTCGAGACCCGGATGACCGAACGGATCGACATCACCGCCATGGTCAGCACCAGCAGTGAAGCCACGGCAACGATCACCAGAAGCTGCTGCAGGGTGGCCGAAGTCGACTGGAAATCCCGGTTGAGGGTTTCCGTCACGATGCCCGACTGGGTTTCCGTCGCAAGGGACAGCTCCCGCGCCACCGTGTGCAGCCTGGCAATTGCGCTGCGCACGGCGAACATTTCCAGGAGATAGCTGGTCTGCGCCTCGAAAACCCGCTCATAGGGCCTGAGGTCCGACGGCGGCAATGAGGCCGCGGCAGGCTCCGCCACGTAACGCCGCTTCAATTCACCCAGCTGAAACAGGCTGCCCGCACTCGACACGGAATGCACGATGGCATTGAGGCGCTGACGAGGTTCCTTCTGGCTGGCGGTGTCGGCAACGGCGATCATGCCGAGCGCGGAGGAGACTTCTTCCTTGTAGTGCTGGGCGGTTTCGGCCTTGGCAGACAGAGCGAGCGTCTGCGCACGGATCTGCCCGAGCAGTTCGAAGATCCGTGTGTTGGCAGCCCGGTAGGTCTCCTTGCCTGGCGGATAGTCAGGAAGTGAACTCAACAACTGGTCGACCTGCTCCACCAGCAGCCGGCTCTTGCCAGAGACGGTGTAGGGCGAGGTCGCATTCATCAGGAAAGGCGCACTGGAGACGAGGTCAGACACCTGCCTGGAGACCAGCGCGGCATCAGCCAGACTGGTGAAGGCCTGCAGCCCGTAAGCGGCGGTTTCCTCACGCGCCTTCAAAAGCCCGTAGATCGCGATGGCCGACAGCGTGAAGGCGACGGCGCAGATCAGCGCGATGGCGGCAGGCAGCCTGAAGGCAATGGAAGAAAGAACCGGCCGGCTGATCATCTAAGGTGCATGGGCGGGATCCTGATGCAGGATGTAGCCCTTCCCCCGGCGGGTCTTGATATGTTGCGGCAGGTCCGGGTTTCGCTCGATCTTGCGGCGAAGCCGCAGGACCAGAACATCGACGTTGCGATCGATCAGCCGGTCTGTTTCCGCACCCAGCTGTTCCAGGATCTTGGTCCGGCTCACCGGTTCGTTCGGCGTCGATGCCAGGATCTCCAGCAGGGAAAATTCCGACGACGTCAGCGTCCGGGTCGGGTGAGACGTGCAGACGGCCTTGCGATTGACGAGATCGATCACCCAGTCGCCCAGAAGCAGCGCGGTCGGCTCGTGCTGAACGCTGATGGTGTCCTTGTCGCTGCCGCGCAGGGACGGATGCATCCGCCGGAGCACCGCCTTGATCCGGGCGGTGAGTTCAATCGGCTCGAACGGCTTGACCACATAATCGTCGGCGGCGGTTTCAAGGCCAAGCACACGCTCTGCAGCGCTACCGGCGGCCGTCACCATGACAATGCCGATATCGGTCTGCGACCGCAGCTTCTGCGCAAACACCCGGCCGGACATGCCCGGCAGGTTATGATCGACCAGAACCAGATGAAAGGCATGCTCCGGCAGGATCCGCGCAGCCTCTTCCGCCGAACGCGCGGCAACCGGCGACCAGCCTTCGGCTTCCAGAAGATCCGATATCAATTCCGCCATATCCTGATCGTCCTCCACGATCAGGATCTTGATGCCTTCGTTCAGCAAACCTATGTCCTCCCGAGTGACATCATATGCATAGAGCCGTATTATGCAAAGCCTTGGTTTTTCAATTGCTTGTCACATTTGTAAGGCTTGTAATATTTGTAACTCTTTTCTTTTGCCAGCGAAACAACAGTAACCAATCTCCTGTTGCGAACACTGCCTCTTCTGCCATGGTAATAGCTGTCCGGGGCCTGGTTCCGGACTGGGAGGAAACATGAAATTCATCGCGTCACTCGGAGCGGGTGCGGCCGTATGGCTGTCGCTGTCGCTCAACGCTGCTTCGGCGCAGGACCTGAATGTCCTGTGTGCCGTGCAGGTCGAGTGGTGCCAGATGATGGAGGCTGTCTTCGAGGAAAAGACCGGCCTTGATGTTTCCATGGAACGCAGAAGCACCGGCGAGATCCTCGACAGGGTCCGGGCCGAGCGCGCCGCACCAAAGATCGACGTTTGGTGGGGCGGCACCGGTGACACCCACTTGCAAGCAGCAGGCGAAGACCTGCTTGAACCCTACCAGCCGAAAAACTTCGAGGACACGCTGCCCTGGGCGCAGAATTTCTTTCTGATGTCAGGCGGCAAGGCCGCCGGCATTTACGCGGGCGCACTTGGATTTGGCTACAATTCCGACTTTCTGGCTGCGCATGGCGTTGCCGCTCCGTCCTGCTGGAAAGACCTGACCGCACCGCGGTACAAGGGCCTTGTTCAGATGCCCAATCCGAATTCCTCGGGAACCGCCTATACGATGCTGGCAACGCTCGTTCAGCTGCTGGGGGAAGACGAGGCTTTCGAATATCTGGCGGCGCTTGCGAAAAACATCGACCGGTTCACCACTTCGGGCGCAGCACCGGTT
Organism: Labrenzia sp. PO1; assembly: GCF_012273635.1. Lineage (NCBI taxonomy): Bacteria > Pseudomonadati > Pseudomonadota > Alphaproteobacteria > Hyphomicrobiales > Stappiaceae > Labrenzia > Labrenzia sp. PO1. The sequence goes on along the minus strand of NZ_JAAXCR010000004.1, from coordinate 633,378 downwards.
CAGGCAGCCGCCCGTGGTGAGACAGGCATCGGCATCTCCTTCATCCACGACGCGGTGACGCAGAAACTTGCCGGCGCGCCCATGGTCATCGTCGCACCTTGCGAAGGCACCGGCTACGAGATCGGCGCCGTCAGCATCGTCAAGGGCGCCAGGAACCCCGAGGCTGCCCGCCTGTTCGTCGATTTTGCGCTGAGCCCGGAAGGACAGGAAACCTGCGCGGCGTCAGGACAGAACCAGATACCCGCAAACGCGAAAGCGTCGCTGCCACCGGCAGCCCCCGATATTTCACTCATTCGCATGGTCGACTACGACTTCGCCACCTTCGGTTCACCTGACCAGAGGCGAAGACTGCTCGACCGTTTCGACAAGGAGGTGCTGCAGACGGCAACCCCTGTAGCCACCCAGTAAAGGACGAGATTGCCCCTTCGCCAGCGAAGGAAAAATCCGGAGTTCGTCATTTGAAATTCGACCGGCAACGGACCCGTGGAGGCGGATCCGAACGGGCAAGCTTTGCCTCATGCCGGTCAACACATCAGCCCCCGGGCTGAAACAAACGCCTGCCCGTCCGGGCAGGTAACAGGCTGAAAGCCAAAAGTGGAGGAAACCATGTCTTTGAAATCACTTTCCGTCGCACTGCTTGCAACGGCAGCAACCTACTCGGTTGCTCCGGCCATGGCAGCGGGCGACCTCAATGTCATTTGTTCGGCGGATGTCGTGATCTGCGAACAGCTGCAGGGCGACTTCGAAGCCAAGCATGACATCAAGGTCAACATGGTGCGCCTGTCGTCAGGCGAAAGCTACGCAAAGATCCGCGCCGAATCCCGCAATCCGAAGACCGATATCTGGTGGGGCGGCACCGGCGACCCGCATCTTCAGGCAGCTTCTGAAAACCTGACCCAGGAATACAAGTCGGAAAAGCTCACAGACCTTCATGAGTGGGCTCAGAAGCAGGCGGAAAGCTCCGGCTTCAAGACCGTTGGCGTTTATGCCGGCGCTCTCGGCTGGGGTTACAACACCGAAATTTTCAAGGACAAGGGCCTTGCCGAACCCGCCTGCTGGGCAGACCTCCTGAAACCTGAGCTGAAAGCTGAAATCCAGGTCGCCAACCCGAATTCTTCCGGCACTGCCTATACAGCACTTGCTTCCCTGGTTCAGATCATGGGCGAAGACGAGGCCTTCGACTATCTGAAGGAACTCAACAACAACGTGTCCCAGTACACCAAGTCGGGTTCTGCACCGGTGAAGGCCGCTGCCCGCGGCGAAACCGGCCTCGGTATCGTCTTCATGCATGACGCCATTGCACAGGCTGCTTCCGGCTTCCCGGTCAAGGCAATCGCACCGTGCGAAGGTACCGGTTATGAAATCGGCTCCATGTCCATCGTCAAGGGTGCCCGCAACCTCGACAATGCGAAGGTCTGGTACGACTGGGCCCTGTCTCCGGAAGTTCAGTCCCGTATGAAAGAGGCAAAGTCCTTCCAGCTGCCGTCCAACAAGGCTGCCGAAGTTCCGCCGGAAGCACCGAAGTTCGAAGACATCAAGCTGATCGACTACGACTTCACCACCTACGGCAACCCGGATACCCGCAAGAGCCTCCTGGAGCGTTGGGACCGTGAGATTGGCGCTATCGCCAACTGACCCCAACACCCGAAGAAGTCCGCACACGGCTGCCTAAAAGCCGGGTGCGGGCTTCGCCCGGACAGACTGCGCAGCAAGGCGGACGTATGTTCGCTGAAAGCTGCCGCCACAAGCATCTGCACATCGATGGCAGTGCCGCGGCACGTCCGCACTTCCGGCCGGCTTCGCCAGCGCATCGCAATAGGCATGCGGCGGGGCACGTCCGTTATTGAAAAACCATAAATACAGGGGTGGCCATGCTGAGTGGCAACAAACGGCTGAACGCTCTACTCGGGCTGGGGATCGGCGCCTTTCTGATCGTACCCTGGTACAGGGTCGAACGCGGCTTCTTTTCCTTTGAGTGGCCATCGGACTTTCCGTTCTCATCCGATCTCGCGCCCGGTCTTCTGCAGATCTTCGCGGAAGGTCGCGTGTGGCTTGTGCTGGCACTGGCCCTCTTCCTGATCGGCGGCAGCGCGCGCTTCATGGCCGATGCCAACAAGCGCGGCCGATTGCTCGTCGTCACCGGTACCATCGGCATTCTGTATATGGCACTTCAGGGCCTTGCGATCAGCTTCACCGGCTGGGCCTGGACCTTTCCCGAAACCGCCTTCGGAGCCTTGCCGCTTGGCCAGCCCGCCATGGGGGCAGGTGCCATCCTCACCTCGCTGATCTTCGTTCTCTTCATCGCCTTCGGTCTTGCCGAGCGGGGCTTCATGAAGGGCGATGCCTTTGTCGTCGGATCGATCTCCATCCTGATCTTCCTGGTGACGGTATTCATCTTCTATCCCATTGGCTCGATGTTCGCCGGCTCGGTGCAGGATTTCGACGGATCGTTCAAGCCGGACGGCTTCATCCGCAACATGCAGGATCCCGCGATCTGGAGCCTTGATTGTGTCATTGGTGGCAATCGCTGCGGCGTCGCATGGCGTACGCTGTTCCTTGCGGTGATGACCGGCCTCGGCTCGACCATTCTCGGCCTCGCCTTCGCACTGGTCGCCACACGCACGCGCTTTCCCTTCAAGAAGGGCCTGCGGCTTCTGACCGTCCTGCCGATCATCACCCCGCCCTTCGTAATCGGCCTGGCACTCACCTTGTTGTTCGGCCGCTCCGGCGTTGTTACCGAAGCGCTCGACACGCTGTTCGGCATTGAACCAAGCCGTTGGCTCTACGGGCTGACGGGCATCTGGATTGCGCAGGTCCTGTCCTTCACGCCAATCTCCTTCCTCGTTCTGATCGGTGTTGTCGAAGGTGTCAGCCCATCGATGGAAGAAGCATCGCAAACGTTGAGGGCCGACCGCTGGCGCACGTTCTGGCGCGTCTCTCTGCCGTTGATGAAACCCGGCCTTGCCAACGCGTTCCTCATCGGCTTCATCGAAAGCATGGCCGATTTCGGCAATCCGCTGGTGCTTGGTGGCAGCCATGGCGTGCTCTCGACCGAAATCTTCTTTGCCGTCGTCGGCTCGCAGGTCGACCCGTCCCGCGCCGCCGTGCTCGCGATCATCCTGCTCAGCTTCACACTGACCGCCTTCCTTGCGCAGCGTCTGTGGGTGTCGGGCAAGAACTTCGCAACCGTCACCGGCAAGGGCGACAGCGGTGCCCACGCAGGCCTGCCGAAGAGCCTCTCCGTCACCGTCTATGGCATCGTTCTTCCCTGGATGGGCTTCACCATCGTCGTCTATGGCATGATCCTGTTCGGCGGCTTCGTGAAGACCTGGGGCCTCGACAATTCCCTGACGCTGGAACACTACGCCAGGGCGTTCTCGGTCACCTTCCAGGACGGTGCTCTCGTGTGGACCGGTGTTGCCTGGAACTCCTTCTGGACGACCATGGAAATCGCCCTGATCTCCGCGCCCCTGACGGCGGCAGTCGGCTTGCTGACGGCCTATATCATCGTGCGGCAGAAATTCGCCGGCAAGAACGCCTTCGAATTTGCCCTCATGATGAGCTTCGCCATTCCCGGCACCGTCATCGGCATCAGCTACATCATGGCCTTCAACCTGCCGCCCATCGAGATGACCGGCTCTGCCCTGATCCTGGTTGCCTGCTTCGTCTTCCGGAACATGCCCGTTGGCGTGCGCGGCGGCATTGCCGCCATGAGCCAGCTCGACAAGAGCCTGGACGAAGCTTCGCTGACGCTTCGGGCCAACAGCGCCCGGACCCTGCGCAAGGTGATCCTGCCGCTGTTGCGGCCGGCCATCACCGCTGCGCTGGTCTATTCCTTCGTCCGGGCAATCACATCCATCAGTGCGGTCATCTTCCTGGTCAGCGCGGAATACAACATGGCGACCTCCTACATCGTCGGCCTCGTCGAAAACGGCGAATACGGCATCGCCATCGCCTATTCCTCCATGCTGATCTTCGTGATGATCACGGTCATTGCGGGCTTCCAGCTGCTGGTCGGCGAACGCCGCCTGCGCCGGGAAAACCGCGTCTCCGGCATGGCCAAATCCAATAAAATCCGTATCGCGCAGGAGAAAACTGCATGACTGACCTCAAACCCGGCTCCGTCGTTTTTGAAAACGTCCGCAAGGACTTCGGCACCTTCACCGCCATTCCGGACCTGTCGATCACCATCGAACCCGGCACTCTGGTGACCCTGCTCGGCCCTTCCGGCTGCGGCAAGACGACCACCTTGCGCATGCTGGCAGGTCTCGAACACCCGAGCGCGGGCAGGATCCTGATCGGCGGACGGGACGTGACCATGGTTCCGGCACATGAACGCGACGTCTCCATGGTGTTCCAGTCCTATGCCCTTTTCCCGCACATGAACGCGCTCGACAATGTTGCCTACGGCCTGGAATCCTCCGGGTACAAAAAACGCGAAGCGCGCGAGCGGGCGGAAGAAGGCCTTGCCCAGGTCGGTCTTGGCGGCATGGGTCACCGCCTGCCGGCAGAGCTTTCCGGTGGTCAGCAGCAGCGCGTCGCGGTCGCTCGTGCTCTGGTGCTGAACCCACAGGTGCTTCTGCTGGACGAACCCCTGTCCAACCTTGATGCCCGGCTGCGCCGGCGCGTCAGGACGGAAATCCGCGAGCTGCAGCAGCGGCTCGGTTTCACCGCCGTCTACGTCACCCACGACCAGGACGAAGCACTTGCGGTGTCCGACCGTATCGTGGTCATGAAAGACGGCAAGATCGCCCAGGAGGGCGCTCCGCGTGAACTCTACGAAGAACCCGTTTCAGAGTTCATCGCAGACTTCATGGGCGAGGCGAATGTCGTCAGCTGTGAAGTCGTCGGGCGTGAAGGCGACGAAACACTGATCGATGTCGGTGGCCTGCAGCACCGGCTGCGCGCCCGCCAGACCGCCAACGGCAAGGCCAAGCTGGCGGTACGGCCCGGCTCGGTCGTGCTGAACCCGGAAGGTGCTTCCGGACTTGGCGGAGAGATCCTGACCGCAGCCTATCTCGGCGATCATGTCGAATACGAGATCGAGACCCAGGTCGGAAACTTCTTCGTCATTGATCATTCGGTGGAAAGGTCGTTTGCCCCCCACACAGCCGTTTCCCTCGGCTTCCGCAACCGCGGCCTCGCCCTGATCGAGGCATGAGATGACACTGGTTACTGAAGACATGTCCCCATCGACCGATGCGCTGAAAGCAAGGTTCGCCGCAGCTCGGGAAATCGCCGAAGAAGCCGGTTCCCTGGCACTGGACTATTTTCGGCGGCGCAAGGACCTCACCATAGAGATCAAGGGCGGCCTGCAGGATGTCGTTTCGATCGCCGACAAGAACGTTGAAACCCTCATCCGCGACAGGCTGCACACGTCTTTTCCCGAAGACGGCATCCTGGGTGAGGAACACGGCGTCGAACAGGGCAGCAGCGGGTTCACCTGGGTGGTTGATCCGATCGACGGCACCTCCGCCTTCGTTCACGGTCTGCCGAGCTGGTGTGTTTCGATCGCCCTTCTCAACGGCACGGATCTGGTCATGGGTGTTATCCGCGTGCCTTGCGACGAGGAGAGCTTCGCAGCCGTCAAGGGCGGCGGCGCAACACTTAACGGCGAACCCCTCCGGCTTGATTCATCCAGAACCCTGCAAAACAGCCTGACCGGGATCGGCGCCAACCACGCCGTGCCAGCGGAAATGATCGGCGCGCTTATCGCCGGTCTGATGGCGCGTGGCGGCAACTACATCCGCACCGGATCGGGCGCGCAGATGCTGGCCTCCGTGGCCGCGGGCAGGCTCGCCGGGTTCTACGAACCGTCCATGCATGCCTGGGATTGCCTTGCCGGCTATTGCCTGGTCGCCGAAGCCGGCGGCAGCTACCGCCCCTTCCCGGTGGCGGGGGATGCCATCCTGGACGGTGGTCCGGTTCTCGCGGCCGGTCCGGGAACGTTTGAGGATCTGTCAGCTCTGGCAACGGAGTGCGAGCGTTTCCTGAAAAGCTGACGTTTCAGGGAAATCCTGCAAACATCTCCAAAGGCGTGTCTCGGAAGAGGTACGCCTTCTTTTCATTCAGGACCTTTTGAACGACCTCAAAACATCACGCGCAGCAATTTTCCGGTCGATTTTTCAAACTCGAGCCATTCCGGGCGAACCTCTGTCAGAACATCGATTTCCGCCCAACCACAGCCTGAAAGTGGAACGCAGACGGCCCGGCGCCCAGGGCTGTCCGTTTGCTCGTCCGCATTCAGCAGCAAGAACTTCAGGCCGAGTGCATCCGTCGCCGCAGCCGTCTTGTCCGCAGACAGGTAAAGCGGCGCAGCGGAGTTTGCCGCTATCATGTAATCAGGGTTCGTCTCTACTTCCGGCGGCCCGAAGCCGACAAGATAGCGAGTGGCGTTTTCGAAGATACGGACATCCTTGCGTTCCAGGTCTTCTGCAATACGCTCGATGGCGTTGAGCGCGACCCAATCGCAATTGCCGCCACACTCTTCTCCACTGGCGCGGGCAAACTCCGGCACATCCCGGTTTATTGCCGCCAGCAGTTCTGCAGACGTCCGAGGCAGACCAAAGGCAGCAAGATGCTGCGCAGCGTCTTCACGTGTCTGGTTTGCACCTATTGCGGAAAAGCTCTCCAGAACGGCCATCCGCTGCAGCAATTCAGAAGAAATCCGACCGTCATGAAGAAAACTCCCGGCGGTGTTTCCCTCTGCATCAAAGACCAGGACCCGATCGACAGCCAGAACGATGTTGCCACCTTTCGGAAAAGGCAGACGGTCACCGTTTGCCAAGATCAAACGTCTTTGACCGTCGCCCTCTGACAGCTTCATCTGAAGACCGCCGAACTCGACCGCACCCGTGATGGGGGAAGGCAACGTGTCCGCAGCGGCGCCTCCCGCGAGAAGGCAGGGGCCCACCACGGCCAGAAGTCCCAAAGTTCTTGCGAAGATACCTATCGCGTGTCCCTCTCTCATATTCATATGCGCTCGCCGGCAGCGGGAAAGGTCGCACCAACAAGAGGGTCGATCAAGCCGGTTACCCTGCCATATCTGACTGCCGTCGATACTGCTCGCGGAACGCGCCCGGCGTCAGGCCGGAAAGACGTGAAAACAGGCGAACGAAGGATGGCGGGTCATTGTAGCCGATGGCAAAGCAGATATCCGAGACGGGACGATCCGTTTCGATCAGGAGATCCCTGGCACGTTCAATGCGAAGCTCCTGGAGATACTGTTTCGGGGCAAGTCCCGTTGCCAGCTTGAAGCGCCTTTGAAAGGTCCGCGCCGGCAGCCCGCTGGTGCGCACCATATCGGCAACGCTCACGTCGTCACCCGACCGGGTTTCCAGGAAATGCTGCACTTTCAAGATGGAAGCATCGCCGTGCCGAAGTTCAGGCAGGAAGCGCCTGAACCGGCGCTGGTCGCGGCGGCGAAAGTCGACAATGAAATGCCGCGCCGTGGCAACGGCCACCGGGTACCCCAGAAACCGCTCGATGAGCGCCAGCGCAAGATCGACCCAGGCCATGAGGCCTCCGGCCGTGATCAGGTCGGAATATTCGATCAGCAGCCTGTCCGTATCGAGCCTGAGGTCCGGATAGGCTGCTGACAAACGCTGTTCCAGTCCCCAATGGGTCGTAACCTTGCGCCCCTCCGCCAGACCGGCCGCCGCCACGAACGTCAGCCCGGTACAAGCCGAACAAACAACAGCGCCGCGACCGTGCAAATGCTGCAGAAAAGCAGGAAGAGCCGGAACATCTTCCAGACGGACAGTTCCTGCCGAGGGCGGCAGGACTACCGCGTCATATCGGTCCATTGCCGCAGAAAAATCCTCCAACAGATCCAGTTTCAACTCGGTATCGCTGATCTGTGCAGCATGGCCCAGTATATCCTGGAGCCCGTAGACAGCGGATTTCAAGGATCCCGGATAAGCGAGAATGGCGATCGAAAGCGATTGGTCCATTTGGCTGATTTAGCACATTCTTTGTCATTTGCGCCAATCGCCCCGAAAGATGCTCGAAGCTAGGTTTCTCCAAAGCACAAACACATGGAGACCCCTATGCTCGGCACTCTCGAAAAATCCGCTTCGCGTATTGCACTCGGCGACCTGACCGTCACGGCCCTGTCGGACGGCTATCTCGATATTCCCGCAGCCTATTTTTCCAACGTGACACAGACCGAACAGGACGCTGTCAGCCCAAGCACACGCTTTGGCGCCAATACCTGGTTGATTGAGGCCGGCACCCGCAAGATCCTGGTCGACGCCGGTTCGGGCGAATATCTGAAGGAACGATTTCCGGCCAGCGGCACGCTGACCTGGCAGGCTCCGGAAAAGACCGAAGAGCGCGCAGCGGTGACCGATATCGTCATTACCCACATGCATGCCGATCATATCGGCGGACTGTCACTGAACGGCAGCTGCCTCTTCCCGAATGCAGAGATCCACGTTCAGGCCGCCGAGTGGGACTTCTGGACCGACGAGGCCTTGCTGACCTCTGTACCGGAAGACAAACGGCCACTGGTGGGTCTCATTCAGGCGCTTGCGAAACCGGTCGGCAATCAGCTCCGGCTTCATCGCGGCGATACCGACCTCGGCGATGGCATCACCCTGCTTTCAGCGCCCGGCCACACCCCTGGCCATCAGGCCTTGCACCTTTCTTCAGGCAGCAAGGAAGCCATTCTGCTCGCGGATGTCGTGGTGTCCGATGTGCTGCAATTTGCCAATCCGGATGTCCGTTATGCGCTCGACAGCGACCCGGATCTGGCCGTGAAAACAAGAAGGGCTCTGTTCGACAGGCTGTCGGCAGACAGGATCCCTTTCGCCGCGACGCACCTGTCTACCGACAGGTTCGGATGCCTGGAAACACGCGACAACGGGTTCGCTTTTGTGGAGATTTGAACACAAGGCGACTTTTCAACCACGCCAAGTCCTTTCGTGGCTGCGCAGGCCTTTGCGCCGCGGTCTCCTCAAAAAACAGGTCCCGGCTCGAGGCCGGGACCTGGCTTTGCGGGAGGCAGGGTGTGCGAACGGCTTAACCGATGCTGACCCAGCCATCCTTTTCGGCCGACGCGAAGATAGCGTCGAGGATCTTCATGTTCTGGACGGCATCTTCCGCGCCATAAGGAAGTGGCGCTTCACCGGTGATCGCCCGGCCAAACACATCCGCCAGTTCGGCATATTGATCGCAAGGCGCGATGATATCCGACTGCATCGCCGCATCGCCGAGCAGCGAACCGTCGTCAAGCCGGATCTGAACAGCTTCGCCCTGCGGCGCGTTGAACGGGATGACGATTTCCAGCCGCTTCTTCGTACCGACCAGATGAATGCGCTGATAAGGCGTCAGCTGGGTCGAGACGGTGAAGTTGAGATGCCGGTTGTTGCCGAAGTCGAGCAGGGCACTGGTCATGCGGTCGGTGCCGAAGGCGGGATCCCGGTCGATCAGTGAAACGACCCGCTGCGGTTCGGCATCGAAGAAATACCGGCCGGCCAGCATCGTGTAGCAACCGATGTCGAGCAGCGCACCCCCGCCGATATCCGCCTTGTTGCGGATGTTGCCCGGGTCATCGTTGTAGTAGCTGAAGAAGGTCTGGATCGCTTTCAGCTCTCCCAGATCACCGGACCGCACGATCTCGCGCGCCTTGATCCATTGCGGGTGCGCCCGAACCATGAAGCCTTCGGCAACCAGCTTGTCCTTCGGCAGGTCCAGAAGCTGCTTTGCCTCTTCGGCATTCAGCGCGACCGGTTTTTCGCAAAGCACGTGCTTGCCCGCGTTCACCGCCTGGATCGTCACGGGCACATGCATGTGGTTGGGCAGCGGATTGTAGATCGCGTCGATCTCCGGATCTGCGAGCAGCTCCTCGTATGATCCGTAGGCCTTCTCGATGCCGAGACCCTTCGCTGCTTCCTTTGCCCGGTCGAGATCTCGCGAAGCAATCGCATAGGCGGTGCCGGTCTTCGACCGCTGGATGCCCGGAATGACCTTATCAAGACCGATTTTCGCGGTCGAAACGATCCCCCACCTGATAGTCTTTTCCGTCATGCCGGCATCCTTCCCATGATTTTGAGGTACGCACGCCAGATGACATAAAACGATTTAACTCCGCAAGGGCAGAAAGGCCGGAGAAAGGCCTGCTCGCTGGTGAAAAGCTGATTTGAAACCGGCCTCATCGGCTGGACGCGGGCGGCAGTCACATCAATCTCGCCCCCCCTGGACAAGCGTAGCGGAGATCCGGGGAGACATCGAAGGTCTTTCACCGCGATTTCACACAGCAGCGCCGCGCCCGTGAAGGGAGCACTGTCCCGGCTCAGAATTTCTCCGGCACGTAGAGATGTTCCGGCAGGACCTTGCGCTCATAATCGGAATTGTAGACCCGTTCCGGCAGCTTGATCGGGTCGTGCGGGATATCTTCGTAAGGGATCATCGACAGGAGGTGGCTGATGCAGTTGAGGCGCGCCTGCTTCTTGTCGTTGCCTTCCACGATGAACCAGGGTGCTTCGGGAATATTGGTCCGCTCGAAGGTTTCTTCCTTGGCCTTGGTGTAATCCTCCCAGCGCACGCGGGATTCCAGGTCCATCGGCGACAATTTCCACTGCTTCAGCGGATCGTGGATGCGCATCAGGAAGCGCAGCTGCTGTTCTTCATCCGTAATGGAGAACCAGTATTTGATCAGCCGCACGCCGGAGCGCACGATCATGCGTTCGAATTCCGGCACATCGTGGAAGAACTCCTCCACCTGGCTATCGCTGGCAAAGCCCATGACGCGCTCAACACCGGAGCGGTTGTACCAGGAGCGATCGAACAGCACCATTTCGCCGGCGGCCGGCAGATGCGGCACGTAGCGCTGGAAGTACCACTGGGTCTTTTCACGGTCGGTTGGTGCCGGCAGCGCCACGACACGGGCGACACGCGGATTGAGCCTTTGCGCGATGCGCTTGATGACCCCGCCCTTGCCGGCGGCGTCGCGCCCCTCGAAGATGATCACGATCTTCTCACCGGTATGCTGCACCCAGTCCTGCAGCTTCACCAGTTCGGCCTGAAGACGCAGCAGCTCATGGAAATAGGTGTTCCGGTCGATGGTCGACTTGTGCTTCTTCGCGGAGATGAAGGCGAGATCCTTGGCGACGAGAAAATCGTCGATCTCCATCTCCAGCTCTTCATCCAGGCTGTCTGCCCATTCCGCTTCAACCCAGGTTTTTGCACTTTCTTCGGTCATCAATCGGTTCCTTTGAAATACATCCCGGAGGTACGCCCAGGTTCGTCAGCGCATTCAACCGGACGCAGAATGCCCAAGGACTGTGAACAGGTTATCCATGAAAGTTTTTTGACAGTCGCGCCTGTTCCCCTGTCATTCTTTCTAGCAGCAACGCTTTCGCACTCAAATTACCCTTGCAAATGAACGAACGTTCATTTATTTTTTGCAATAGGGAGAAACAAGATGGCAAGTGCAGCCGCAAGACCGCAAAGCCGATCCAGAACGGGAGCGAAAGGCCAGGAGACTGCCGCACGTGTGCGCAAGGCAGCCCTGAAACGCTTTGCCGCCAACGGTTATGCCGCTGTCTCCATGCGCGAAATCGCCGCCGATGTCGGCGTTCAGCCAGGCGCGCTCTACAACCATTTTCCGACCAAGCAGGACATCCTGAAGGACCTGATGCTCGCCCACATGGGCGAACTCCTTGCTGCCTGGGACGAAGCGGCTTTTCCGGCTGACATGGACCCGCTGGAGCGTTTTGTCCGCTTTCACATCCGCTATCACCTGGAACGGGCGGACGAGGTGTTCATTTCCTACATGGAACTGCGCAATCTCGAACCGGACAACTTCGACATCGTCGAAGCGGAGCGCCGTCGCTACGAGGGCATCCTGACGGGTATTCTGGAAACCGGCTCCGCTGAAGGCCGCTACAGCGTCCGCGAACCGAGGGTCGCCACCCGCGCGATCATTGCCATGCTTACTGGCATTCCGAGCTGGTACCGCCAAGGCGGTCGCCTGTCGAAACTGGATATCGAAGAGATTTACCTGGACCTGGCGCGCAAGGCCGTTGCGCCGGAGAACCGGGACATTCCGGCCCCTCAGGCGTGAAACCGGACGCGTGGGGAGCAAGCAACTGAACTCAATCGACCGTCCACAAGGTTGATCCAAGGGAGACCGGGTGACATGAGCATCCTGAAATCGAGCCTATCGCCGAGAAGCGAACAGTTTGCAGCAAACCGCGCCGCCCACGAAGCGGCCATGGACACCGTCAAGGCAGCAGCCCAGACAGCCCTGGACGGTGGTGGCGAGACCGCCCGCCAGCGTCATGTGTCCCGTGGCAAGATCCTGCCGCGCGAACGCGTCTCCCGCCTGCTCGATCCCGGCTCACCCTTCCTGGAAGTCGGCATGCTGGCCGCCCACGAGATGTACGAGGGCGCGGCTCCCGCCGCCGGCATGATCGCGGGCATCGGCCGGGTTGAAGGCCGCGAGGTGATGATCCTTGCCAATGACGCCACCGTCAAAGGCGGCACCTATTATCCGATGTCGGTCAAGAAACACCTGCGCGCTCAGGAAATTGCCTCGGAAAACAATCTACCCTGTATCTATCTGGTCGACAGCGGCGGCGCCAACCTGCCCAACCAGGACGAGGTCTTCCCGGACCGCGACCACTTTGGCCGCATCTTCTTCAACCAGGCCAACATGTCGGCAAAAGGCATCGCCCAGATCGCGGTCGTCATGGGCTCCTGCACCGCGGGCGGCGCTTATGTGCCGGCCATGTCGGACGAGACCATCATCGTCAAGAACCAGGGCACCATCTTCCTGGCCGGTCCGCCTTTGGTGAAGGCCGCCACCGGCGAGGAAGTATCTGCGGAAGATCTCGGCGGCGGCGATGTTCACACGCGCCTGTCCGGTGTTGCCGATCATCTTGCCCGCGACGATGCCCACGCACTGGCGCTCGCCCGCCGCGCCATCGCCAGCCTCAACCGCACAAAGACACCATCCGTCGCGCTGCAGACCCCGGAAGACCCGCTCTACGATCCGGACGAAATCCTCGGTGTCGTTCCGGCCGATCTGAAAACGCCCTACGACATCCGCGAAGTGATCGCCCGCACCGTCGACGGATCGCGCTTCGATGAATTCAAGGCCCGGTACGGCACCACACTGGTCTGCGGCTTCGCCCATATCCATGGCATGCCGGTCGGCATTATCGCCAACAACGGCGTTCTGTTTTCCGAAAGTGCGGTGAAAGGGGCCCACTTCGTCGAGCTCTGCTCCCAGCGCAAGGTTCCGCTGGTGTTCCTGCAGAACATCACCGGCTTCATGGTCGGCCGCAAATATGAAAGCGGCGGCATTGCCAAGGACGGTGCCAAGCTGGTGACGGCGGTCGCCACCACCTCGGTCCCGAAGATCACCATGCTGGTTGGCGGCTCCTTCGGTGCCGGCAACTACGGCATGTGCGGCCGGGCCTATTCGCCGCGCTTCCTGTGGACCTGGCCCAATTCCCGCATTTCGGTCATGGGCGGCGAACAGGCCGCCGGCGTGCTTGCCACCGTCCGCCGGGACGGTATCGAGCGCAAGGGTGGCAGCTGGTCGGCGGATGAGGAAAAAACCTTCAAGCAACCGATCATCGATCAGTTCGAACAGCAGGGTCACCCGCTTTACGCGACTGCCCGGCTCTGGGACGATGGCATTGTCGACCCGCGCAAGACCCGGGACATTCTGGGCCTTTCCCTGTCGGCAGCCCTCAACGCCCCGATCGAAGACACGCGCTTCGGTCTCTTCAGGATGTGATCCGATGTCCATCGACGAGCTGAAAGCAAGATACCCCGGCGCCGAAACCTTCAAGTTCGGCGACAATGCGGACCTGTGTGCCCAGCTCATCGCCCTTGTGCGCGCCGGCAGGAAAACCGCCACATGCGGTGCCTTGCAGAGCTATGAGGACGGTGGTGAGGTCCTGCCCGTTCATGGACGGCGGGACATTGCACTGAACTGGGACGACACCCCCGCGCTGGTGATCGAAACACTGGAAGTGTCCGTCGTGCGCTTCTGCGATGTCGGGGAAGACTTCGCCCTGGCGGAAGGCGAGAATGATGACCTCGCCGGCTGGCGCAGGGACCATCAGGTCTTCTTTGAACGCAACGGCGGATTTGACCCGGAAATGGACCTTGTCTGCGAGCGCTTCAAGGTTGTTGAAGATCTGCAGCCGGAGCTCAAGCCGTGAGCAGGATCGAGACACACATAGGCGACATCACCCGGCTCGACGTGGATGCCATCCTCAACGCGGCCAACTCGTCGCTGCTCGGCGGCGGTGGTGTCGACGGGGCGATCCACCGTGCGGCAGGTCCGGAGCTCCTGGCCGAATGCAGGACGCTTAACGGCTGTGAAACAGGCAACGCAAAGATCACCAGTGGCTACCGCCTGCCCGCCCGTCACGTCATCCACACGGTCGGCCCCGTCTGGAAAGGCGGCACGTCGGGCGAAGCGGACCTTCTTGCCTCCTGTTATGAAACCAGCCTGCGTCTTGCGGCAGAAACCGGCTGCAGAAGCATAGCCTTCCCGGCCATTTCCACCGGCATTTACGGCTATCCGGCCGGCAGCGCCGCGTCGATCGCGGTGGAAACTGTCAAACGGGTTCTGGAGGACCTGCCGGAAATCGAAACCGTCACACTGGTTGCCTTCGACGAGGCAAGCCATGCCCATCTTCTGGCCGCACTCGGGAGGAAACCTCATGAAGGGTGAAGTCCGCTCGATGGTGGAATGCGGCCCGGATATCGAAGCAGCGTTCCGTGACCAGCATCCCGACATACAGCTGACGCAGCCCCTGACCGCCATTCTGGTTGCGCTCGACGAAGGCAATATCGACAAGGGCGACACCCTCTCCGTCGGCGGCCTGAAGGTGAGCGTGCTGGCAACCGGACGAAGCGCGCTCCTTGCCGACGGGAGCCGGAACTCCATCACGGTGTTCAGCGAGCTGCCCATACAACATATGCCGGATCTTGCTCCGGACCGAACTGCCGATACCCCCGGCGCACTAGTCACTCCCTGGGAGGAGAACTGAGAAATGTTCAAGAAGATCCTCATTGCCAACCGCGGCGAGATTGCCTGCCGGGTGATGGCAACGGCCAAGAAGCTCGGCATCAAGACCGTTGCGGTCTATTCCGATGCGGACGCCAGGGCCAAGCACGTTGCCATGGCCGACGAGGCTTTCCGTATTGGACCGGCACCGGTCTCGGAAAGCTATCTGAAGGCTGACAAGATCATCGAAGCCTGCAAGCTGAGTGGCGCCGAAGCCGTGCATCCGGGCTACGGCTTCCTGTCGGAAAATCCGGATTTCGTCGACGCCCTCGACAGGGCCGGCATAGCCTTCATCGGCCCGAGCGCCTCTTCCATCCGCGCAATGGGCCTGAAGGATGCCGCCAAGGCGCTGATGGAAAAGGCCGGCGTGCCGGTGGTGCCCGGATATCACGGCGAGAACCAGGACGCGGACTTCCTGAAGGAGCAGGCCGACCGCATCGGCTATCCGGTGCTGATCAAGGCGCGTGCCGGCGGTGGTGGCAAAGGCATGCGCCGGGTCGATGACCCGAAGGATTTCGCAGACGCCCTGAAAGGTGCGCAGCGCGAAGGCGAAGCCAGTTTTGGCGACGGCCGCGTGCTGATCGAGAAATACCTGACCAAGCCGCGCCATATCGAGATTCAGGTTTTCGGCGACAGCCACGGCAATGCCGTGCATCTGTTCGAGCGCGACTGCTCGCTGCAACGCCGCCACCAGAAGGTGATCGAGGAAGCCCCTGCCCCCGGCATGCCGGAGGAAATGCGCCGCGCCATGGGGGAAGCCGCCGTGACCGCGGCCAAGGCCATCGACTATTCCGGCGCCGGCACTATCGAGTTCATCGCCGACGTTTCCGAAGGCCTCAGGTCCGACCGGTTCTATTTCATGGAAATGAATACCCGGCTGCAGGTCGAGCACCCGGTTACCGAGCTCATCACCGGCGAAGACCTGGTCGAGTGGCAGCTTCGCGTGGCCTCCGGCGAAACCCTGCCCAAGCGCCAGGAAGATCTTTCCTTCAACGGCTGGGCCTTCGAAGCCCGGCTGTATGCGGAAGATGCGCCGAAGGGCTTCCTGCCCGCCATCGGCACGCTGGAGCATCTGGCCCTTCCGGAAGACAGCGCCCGGGTCGACAGCGGCGTGCGCTCCGGAGATGAAATCACCCCCTATTACGATCCGATGATCGCCAAGGTGATCGTCCACGGCCCAACCCGCCAGGCGGCTCTCGGCAAGCTGCTGGCAAGCCTTGAGGCAACGGAAGTTGCCGGCTGCGTCACCAATGCCGGCTTTCTGGCGGCCTTGTGCCGCCACGAAGGTTTTGCCGCGGGCGATGTCGACACCGGCCTCATCGACCGGGATCTGACCCAGCTCATAGAAGAACCCTCCATCCCGGTGGACGCCATTGCCCTTGCCGCTCTCACGGCGCTCGGCCTGACCAGGCCGGCAAGTGGCAACGATCCGTTCGACACGCTGGCCGGATGGCGGATCTGGAGTGCATCGCGCCAGTATGCACTGCTTGAAATTGCAGGCGAGCGCCGGGACGTCGAGGTCCACGCCCTCGGCCATCAACGGTTCGCGGTCCAGCTTGAGGAAGGCTCACGCGAATATGCTCTGGTGAAGGTTGAAGGCGGTGCGATCACCTACGACTGTGACGGCCACCGTGCCCGGGCGGTCGTAGTGGAGGACCGCAAGGGACTGACGGTCTTCCTCGGCGGCCATGCTTTCCCGGTTGCCTTGCCGGACACGCTCAGCGCAGACGAGGAAGCCGGCGGCGCGGGCGATCAGCTGATCGCACCGATGCCCGGCCTCGTGAAGGTTCTGAACGCCAAGGCAGGCGAAGCCGTGACGAAGGACCAGTCTCTGGTGATCCTGGAAGCCATGAAGATGGAACACACGCTGAAAGCCCCGCGGGACGGTGTCATTGGCGAGGTTCTTGTTGCCGAAGGCGAGCAGGTAACCGACGGCACCGTCCTTCTGGCGCTCGCGGAGGAAGCCGATGCTGCCGCATGACGCCACGAGTTATGACGACCTGTCCGGCAGGTTCCGATGGGAGATCCCAGACCGGTTCAACATCGGCGTTGCCATATGTGACGACTGGGCGGCACGCGAGCCGAACCGGGAGGCGCTGGTCTATACGGACGAGGACGGCAGCGCCACCAGCTACACCTATAGTGACCTGAGGCGGCTTTCCAATCAGCTTGCCAACCTGCTGACTGCCCGAGGCGTACAGCCCGGAGATCGGATCGGCGTTCTGATGCCGCAAAGGCCCGAAACCGCCTTTGCCCATATTGCGGCCCTGAAACTCGGCGCGATCACCATTCCGCTTTTTACCCTGTTCGGTGAAGAAGCACTTGAGTATCGGCTGAAGGATTCCGGCGCGAAGGCGGTGATCACGGATGCGAGCGGCGCTGCCAAACTGGCGACCATCCGTGACCGGTTGCCGGAACTGACGACCGTCCTTTGTGCGGATGAAGACGTCCCGGGGGCAGAGAGCCTCCATCATCACATGGCCGGACACGAAGGCACATTCCACCCCTTCGACACAGGCCCCGATGACCCGGCAATCATCATCTACACCTCCGGCACCACCGGACAGCCCAAGGGTGCCCTGCACGGCCACCGGGTGCTGCTCGGCCATCTGCCGGGCGTCGAGATGAGCCATGATCTTCTGGGCCAGCCGGGTGACAGGATCTGGACCCCGGCGGACTGGGCCTGGATCGGCGGCCTGCTCGACGTTCTGATGCCCGCGCTCTTCCTGGGTGTGCCCGTGGTAGCGTGCCGGTTCAGAAAGTTCACCGCTGAAGCAGCCTTCCAGCTGCTGCAGGACCAGAAGATCCGCAACACCTTCCTGCCGCCAACCGCGCTGAAGATGATGCGTCAGGTGGAAGCCCCGGAAAACCGCTGGCAATTCACCCTGCGGTCCGTTGCCTCCGGTGGCGAGACACTTGGCGCGGAGCTGATCGACTGGGGCCGCCGCACATTCGGCCTGACGATCAATGAATTCTACGGCCAGACCGAGTGCAACATGATCGTTTCCAGTTGCGCCAGACTGATGGAAGCGCGCCCCGGCATCATGGGCTGCCCGGTTCCGGGTCATGATGTCAGCGTCGTCAGCGACACGGGCGAGGAACTGCCTGCCGGATCACTCGGCAACATTGCCGTCAAACGTCCTGATCCTGTGATGTTCCTGAACTACTGGAACAACATGGAAGCGACGGAGAAGAAATTTGCGGGCGACTGGCTTTTGACCGGCGACACGGGCATCAAGGACGACACCGGGTGGATCCGCTTTGTCGGACGGGATGACGACGTCATCACGTCATCAGGCTACCGCATTGGCCCGGGAGAGATCGAGGATTGCCTGATCAAGCACCCGGCGGTCGCCATGGCCGGTGTCGTCGGCAAACCCGACAGCCAGCGCACGGAGATCGTCAAGGCGTACATCGTCTTGAAAAGCGGCATTGAACCGACCGACAAACTTGCCGGGGAAATCGCCGACTTCGTCAAGACGCGCCTTGCAGCCCACGAGTATCCGCGCGAAGTCGCTTTTGTCGACGCCCTGCCCCTGACCACCACCGGCAAGGTCATCCGCCGTGAACTGCGCGCCCGTGCCGAGCAGGAAGAGTGATCGTGTCAAACACCGTTTAACGAATGCCTCCGCGATTTGCCTGGTGCCGTCCCCCGGACGAAGCGCAGCGAAGAACCGGCCTCACTTAGGCCTCACGAGAAGCTAGAGAAGAAAACATGTCTGAATTCGTCACCCTGTTTGAAATGGGCCCGCGCGACGGTCTGCAGAACGAGAAAACCTTTGTGCCGACGGCCCAGAAGATCGACCTCGTGGACCGGCTTTCTGCCTGCGGCTTCCGCAAGATCGAGGTGACCAGTTTCGTCAGTCCGAAATGGGTACCGCAAATGGCCGACGCCCAGGAGGTGATGGAAGGCATCTACCGGCATCCGTCCGTGACCTATGCGGTGCTGACACCCAATGTGAAGGGTTATACGGCCGCCAAGAAAGTGTCGGCGGATGAAGTCGCCATTTTCGGTTCGGCCTCGGAAGGCTTTTCCAGAAAGAACATCAATTGCTCGGTTGCCGAAAGCATCGAACGCTTCAAGCCGCTTCTGGAAAAGGCACATGAGGACGGCATCCCGGTTCGCGGCTATGTCTCTTGCGTAACCGACTGCCCCTACGACGGTGCAACACCACCGGAGAAGGTTGCGGAGGTCGCCAAAACGCTGTTCGATCTCGGCTGCTACGAGATTTCCCTCGGCGACACCATCGGCGCCGGAACGCCGGAGACCATCGGTCGGATGCTGGACGCCGTGCTGACCGCGATCCCTGCGGACAAGCTTGCCGGCCATTTTCATGACACCAAGGGCCGGGCGATCGAGAACATCGAGGTCAGCCTCGAAAAGGGCTTGCGCACCTTCGACAGTGCGGTCGGCGGTCTGGGCGGTTGCCCCTATGCACCGGGTGCCAAAGGCAATGTCGCAACCGAAGCCGTGCTAGACCTGATGACCAGCAAGGGCTTCGAGACCGGCATCGACCGGGCAAAGCTTGCTGAAATCGCCGACTTTGCCCGCACCCTCAGGAGTGTTGACGCATGAGCTTCGAGACAATCTCCCTTGCCGTTGACGACCGGGGCGTCGCAACGCTGACACTCAACCGCCCGGACAAGCACAATTCGCTTTCCGCCACGATGATCGCCGAACTGACGGAAGTTGCCGCACAATTGGCGGAGGACGACACTGTCCGTGTCGTTGTCCTGACGGGTGCTGGCGCCAGCTTCTGCGCGGGCGGCGACCTTGGATGGATGCGCGAGCAGTTCGAAGCTGACCGCGAAACTCGCATGACTGAAGCGCGCAAGCTTGCCATGATGCTGCAGAGCCTCAACGAATTGCCGAAGCCACTGATAGGCCGCGTACAAGGCCAGGCCTTTGGCGGCGGCATCGGCATGATGAGCGTCTGCGACACCGTGATTGCCGTCGACAGCGCCAAATTCGGCCTGACGGAAGTACGTCTCGGCCTCATCCCGGCAACCATCAGCCCCTATGTGCTGGCCCGCATGGGAGAAGGCAAGGCACGCCGGGTATTCATGTCCGCCCGCCTGTTCGGCGCGGAAGAGGCTCGGGATCTCGATCTTGTGGCGAAGGTCGTGAGCGAGGCGGACCTTGATGCGGCGATCGAAAAGGAAATCAAACCGTATCTCTCCGCTGCCCCTGCTGCGGTAGCCGCCTCCAAGGCGCTGGCCCGCAGCCTTGGCCCGGAAATCACCGAAGAAATCATCGACGACACCATCCGCCGTCTCGCCGAGACCTGGGAAACCCCCGAAGCCCAGGAAGGCATCTCCGCATTCTTCGAAAAGCGAAAGGCGAACTGGGTCGGTTCGTAGTTTGAAGCGGCTGATGCCAGCACCGGGTCTTCGGCAGATCGCCCCTCCTTCCGTCGGCGCCCCCACACGCCCTCATGCTGAGGAGGACCGTCAGGTCCGTCTCGAAGCATGGGCCAGGAGCTCCTGCGTGTGCCGCCCATCCTTCGAGACGCGCGCAAGCGCGCTCCTCAGGATGAGGACGAAGTTGTGGTCAGCAGACAGCCGAATGTGATGTGAGGTGAAAAACCGCCCTCAATGGCCGGCACTGCGCCTGGCGTGTTCGATCAGGGCCGCGATACGCGCCACTTCCTTTTGTTCCGACTGCGGCGGTTCCTGCGGCGGGCCGCCGTACATGCGCTCGCGCCGCTGGCGGATCTTCTTGCGCTGATATTCACTGATCCCGTCAGGAAGCTCCATACCGGCCCTGTCGATGTTGATCAGCACCCGCTGCAGGTCCGGCACAAGTTCGGAGGAAATGGTGAAGGTTGCCCCGTCCGGGCGCTTGAAGACCAGAGTCGTGGTGGTTTCAGCCCCATTCAGCAGAACCGCTGATCTCGGCCCCAGCGAGCCGATCGTCGACTGGAACCAGGCAGCCCAGCCGGAAGCGTGCCACAGGCGGATGTCGATCTTTTTCAGATCCTCATACATCACCCGGACGCGTCGGCCGAACTGGGTGAATTCGAAACCGTTGCTGAAGAAACGGACCCAGGACGTCTCCTGTCGTGCGGACACGGTGAACAGCACCGGTGCAATCGAGGCAGGACCCAGGCAAAGCAGCGCCATCAGGGCTGCGCCTCCGCTCCAGTCTGCCATCCCGATGAAAGCTATGGAAAAGAAAGCGGCACCAATCACAAACCCGATCATGTCGAGTACCAGAACCGGCGGATGACATACCGGCTTTACGGCACCGGACGGTACGTTCGGCCGCGGCAAGGCGGCATAGATCCCGGCGGCCGCGATAATGCAGAGCAGGCTGCTGAGCACCGACATGAAAAAATATCCGCCGACTATACCCAGCACGCAGAGGCCGAGAGGCAATATCCGGCGAAGTAATTCAAGTTTTGCTGTTTTGCCCACACCGCTCTCCATGCATTCAGACAGTGGAACCGATACGAACTAGGGGGAGACTTCTGATTCTTTCATTGAATCAACTGAAGCGTTTTAAATCAAGAATGCTGACAAACAATCCAGAAACAATGTAAGCGTTCGGCAAATGGTTCCCTTGAAATTTCCAGGAGACCCAAGAGGAACGATCAGCACTCGCCAGTCCGGCGAGCCTCACGATGCCTTGCGTTCTCGTTCCATGAAGCTGAACATGTTGCGCACCTTGCCGAATTTTGGCGTATCCAGCTCCAGGAACTGATGCATGAGCGTATCTATGTCCTGAGGCGTGAACGGCTTTTTCAGGAAACCGGATATCCCGACGAAGGCCGCGGACCGCTCCAGATAGCTCGTGTCGTTGGTGGACATCATGTAGATGCCGATCTTGCTCGACAGGTCCCGGATCGAACCGGCAAGCTCGATACCGTCGACATCCGGCATGTGAAAATCCGTCAGCACCATCCGGAACTTGCCCGATGCAAGTGTACGAAGCGCCGCCTGCGCACTGTCGGCTTCCGAGATTTCGAAGTCGAACCGGCTGGCCTCCAGAACCTTGCGCGTCAGTTTGCGCATCGTACCGCTGTCGTCGACGATCAGGATCGGATAGGTCGTCGTCATCGTCATGTAAGTGGCGACGATCTCCGACACATCCTCCTGGGTGAAAGGCTTTTTCAGGAAATGATAGGCCCCCAGCTGCTGAAGCATGTTGGCATTGCGCTCATCAAGACCGCTTGAAATCGCGACCGTCAGACAATCTGCAGACTTCGTCTCGCTCATCGCGGCGATTACGTCCGGACCATTCAGCCCCGGCATGTTGATGTCGATGAAGGCGATGTCGATCTGTTTCTTCTTCAGAACCTCGACAGCGGAACGACCGTTATCGACGTTATCAACCTCGATGTACCGCTTGGAACGATGAACGGCGATGCCGTTGTTGATGACTTCACGAGCGATGCCGCTGTCGTCAGCGACAAGAATGCGGATCATTTTATGCAGCAATTCTCATCACCTTGTGTGCGGCTCTCGCATCGTCACTTGAGGCCATGTCTAAATTAACAAGTACAATAAGGAAACAATTGTATATTTTCTGTTACTGAAGCTCGTCAGGCATTTTACAACCTTTGATATAAATAGATTTACATGAATATTCATTCACTCGATTCCAAAATTCTTACAAATAGGATGTAAAGACCGAAACCTCATCTGGGAAAATCCCACAAAATATGAGGAAACAGGCGCAACGCGGCGTCACAGGATTCCCGCAGTCACATTATGGTTCAGTGACTTCCGTCGAATTGGAGCAACCTGTGGCCAGCTTTTTCAAAACACGGAATCCAACCAGCCTGTTTCTGAAAATCAAACGAGGCCAAAACAAGCACCTGCTGGACGATACGATTGTCTCGTGAGGACAAGGGCGCCCACAACCTGCCAAACCAACTCTACGTCAATTTGTAGCGTCAGAATTGGACAATCACCCCGCCTTTTGCAAGGACTGCCGACGAGCCATCAATGTGGCACTTCCCGTCCGACAAACAGAAACCGGATCAGCAGCAGGGCAACACAAGTTCGCCAGCATCAAAGCTGTCACTGCGACCTGTGCAGCCCGTGAATCTGGTGGCAGGGCCAACGATCGCAAAGCTGTTTCTGAAGTCTCGTGACAGCTTGCTCAATTCAGAGGAAAGCATCAGAGAAGGGATAGCCCTGTCGGGCGCACCTGAAGAAAGGAACCTGGGCCTGGAAAGTGGTGCCGCTGAAGGGACTCGAACCCCCGACCCCATCATTACGAATGACGTGCTCTACCATCTGAGCTACAGCGGCGTTCTCCGGCAGATGCCGGGCATCGCGCGATTTGGCGCGGACACTCAGGTCAAGCCCGAGTGCGCCGCTAATTACCGGAGCTTGGCGTCAGATGCAAGAGCCTAAAACCGGTTCTTTCAGGAAGATCACATCTTCCCTTTTCCGGAAGCCAGGCAAACACATGCTCGTCAGCACATTCCGACTATCGCCGCAGCAGCGCTTCAGTTGAAAAAGCGCGGCCGTGGCGTCTTGGCGCTCTCGTCCTCGTCGTCCTCATCCGGGCCCGGATCGTCCGGCATCCGCGACAGGGGAAATTCGATTGGCCGGTTGAGATCCTCTTTGGAACTTCCGGACTTTGTTTCGCCTGTCTTGGCCTCCCCGGCTTTGGCAGCCGATGGCTTTGCATCCGCCGATTTCGGAGTTTCCTCAACCTTGGCCTCAGATGTTGCCTCTGGCTTGGAAGGCGTCTCGGAACCGTTCCGGGTGTCGGTCTTGCCGGTCACACCAGCTTTCGCTGTCCCGGCGTCTTTGCTTGTCACCACGGCAGGTTTGTCGTCTGCCCCGGCTTCGGCTTTTACCGCGCTTTCCTTGGCTGCCGTCTTCTCAACGGTCGCAGCCTTGTCCGAAGGCGCCTTGGTAGCTTCGGCGTCGGGCAGGTCCTTCAGCGCAGGGCTGTATTTGACATCGTCCGTCGTCCCTTCGTAGCCCTGCTTTTCCAGTGGCACAGAGGCAGCGGAAGGTTCCGCGGCGGCTGACTTGGCGCTGCCGGATGTGGCGTCAACCGTCTCGGGTCCCGCAGGCTTGGCAGTGGCAGGCCTGGTGACGGGTTCGGCTTCCAGCACCACCGCGTCGTCATCCACATCTGCAACCGGCCGAACCGGCTCGGCTGGAGTGGCGGACGGCAGGGCCGGCGCCTCGAACAGGCTGTCCTCAAGCAGCGGACCGTCCTCGTCGGACAGACTGCCCGGCGTTGCCCACTGGAACGCATCGAGCTTGCCGGTGACCGGTGACACCGGCTGCCATTCGGCGGAAATGATGCCGTCGGCCATCCAGACCTTGTCGAGCGGCGCACTGACAGCACGGGCCAGCCAGTCGCGTGTGCGGCCCCGGTCACCGTGTTCGGCTTCCTCCACTTCCGCCATCAGCAGAAACGCCTGACGGGTAGGTTCGGACTGCAGGACCTTTTTCAGCTGCTTGCGCGCTTCTTCGAACTCGCGCGCCTCCATGGCTGCGCGGGCGATGGCCAGCGCACCTTCGGGAGTGTTTGCCCGTTGTGCGGAAAGCGATTTCACCCGCTTCAAACGATCGACAGCCGAATCGCCGGTACGCACATGGGCATAGGTTTCAGCCAACTCCGGATGCGGGAACAAACGCCAGGCCGCCTCCAACACTTTGGAGGCCTTGCGGATGTCGCCCCGGCGCGTTGCCAGACGAGACGTCAGCACGGCGGCCGGTACAAGGTCGAGTGCCAGCCCATGAGCTTCCTTGGCCAGCGAATAGGCCCGTTCCGGCTCGCCGTCCTCCAGCTTTGTCGCAAGGGCCGTCAGGATGACGGCGCGCTGACGCCGATAGGTTTTCTTGTCCAGCATCTTTGCGGCGTAGTTGCGCTCCAGGGTCTTGAGCGCTTCGTCCCAATGGTGGGCAACCGCCTGGTAGCCGAGCACGGCCTTGCCGGCCCACTCCAGACCCGGCGATGTCTTGGCGGCTTCCTCCGCGTAGTGCCGTGCTGCCACCGGCTCCCTGTGCCGCTCGGCCTCGATGAAGAGACCGTGCAGACCAAGCGCCTTGGTGGCCGGATCTTCCAGCATCGCCTCGAAACGCTGACGCGCTTCGTCGTCCTTGCCGGCAAGCTGGGCCGTCTGTGCAAGCAGCAGCTTTGCCGCGGGTTCATCATCCAGCAGCTTGTCGGCGTCCAGCGCGTAGCGGCGCGCCAGTTTGGCGTTGCCCGTGCCCAGAGCGATCAAGCCCTGTGACAGCGCATTGTAGCCCTTGTCTTTCCGGCGGCGCCGAAAGAAGCGGCTGGCAATCTGCGGTGATTTCAAGACGACGCGGATCACCCAGACAATCGCCAGGAAGATCGCCAGGAAAATGGCTGCGGCAAGGGCAACAATCGCAGGCGACTGCTCCCAGATGTCCGTCCCGACCTGCTGGCCGCCTTCATAAACCGGCCAGGAAATCTGGATCGTTCCAGGCAGGTCCGCCATCCAGGCAAAGCCCATGGCAACGGCAAACAACAGCGCGAAAAAGAACAGAACGCGGATCATTCAGTTCGCTCCCTGCGACGGCCGGCTCCTGCCGGCACATAGTTCCATTGACGGGCGGGCGAGTGGCCGGCCTGCATTCAGCTATCCTTCGCAGCAAGCGCGTTGAGCACTTCCTGCGAGGCTTTGTCCGTCAGGTCATCAACCTCGACGCGGGCTTCGGCGCGCGTTGCCCAGTCGGCAGCAGCAGCCTGTCCCTGTTCTGGCAGATCCTTGTAGGCGGCAAGTGCCGACTTGAGATCTCCCTTCCGGACGGCGTTTTCCATGCGCTGCAGGGCAGCGGCCGGCCCGTCGCCTTCACCTGAGCCCGAACGACGAACGGTGAACAGCGACTGTGCACTGGTCATCAGGCTGTCGAGTACATCACCGGACCGGTCCGGTTCGGAAAACGTCTGGTAGACAGAGCGCGCAACTGGCGGGAACTGGGCGATCAGCACGGGCACCGGTTCGACACCGGTCTTGGCGTTGGCCTCCAGTGCAGACAGGTCGAGCCCGCCCGGCAGCCCCGCCTTGACGGCGGCCAGCTCGGTTTCATAAGGGCGGCCGGAATCGACGGCCGACTTCAGCGCGGAAACGGACAGTGCCCTGGCAGCAACTTCACGCGCCGTCGCATCGCCCATCGTTGCCTCAACCGCGGCAAGGCGCGTTGAAAGCGCGTCCAGTTCAGAGCGCAAACCTTCCAGCGCCGCCGTGTTGGCCGCGCCGACAGACTTGATGTCGGCAGCCAGCGAAGACAGGGTCTCGGTTGCCCGTGCCTGGCTGTCGGCAAGGGTCTTCAGGGAAACGTCCGACGTCGATACGGCTGTTTGTGCTGCTTTCGCGGTCGCTTCGGTATTGGAAAGTCTGGTTTCCACCTCGGAAAGGGTCGTCTTCAGGTCCGAAAGCTGGCCCTCGAGCCCGGTTACGGAACCGGAAAGCTTGTCGGCTTCGGAAGAGGTCGATGTGGTGTCGGTTTCCAGCTTGGCCAGGCGGCTTTCAAGCGGCGCCAGATCCACCTGGCTATCGCCCTTCACTTCCTCTTCCAGCGCGGCCAGACGGCTTTCAAGCGGCTGGAGATTGGCTGGGGTTCCTTCGCCGGTGCCGGCACCTGCCGAAGCGACGGTGCTGCGCAGTCCTTCGACATCCTGCTTCAGGGCATCGACCGCGGCGCTCAGATCGGACGACGATGCATCCTGCAGTTTGGCTTCAAGCGCGCTGACTTTGCTTTCCAGAGCAGAAACAGCACCGGAGCTACCCTGGCTGGAGACCGAAGACGTCACGTCGCCGAGTTTTTTCTCCAGATCGGAGATCTTGCGTTCGGCGGCACTGAGCGCGCTGGTGAGCTGCTGGTTCGGCTCGGGCGACAGTTTGACGAGCCCGGCCTGGTAAAGGCCGAAGCCGCCGCCAAGCACCAGGATACCGCCGATAACGGCCGCAATCAGAACACCGAATGCCCCGACACCGCCGCGGTCTTCAGCGGCTGGCGGATTGGAAAAGCTGGTTGATCCCCCTGGACGGGAGCTGCTGCTTGTCGAGGAAGTTCCAGGCTGGCTGGTGGCAGACGTCGATGAGCTTGCCGGAGACGCCGGTTTGCCGGTCGCAGATGACGACCCGGTTGCGCTGGCTCCTGTGGGCTTTCCGGCTGTGGAAGACCCGGCAGTGGTAGACGACGAAGAAGAATAGCCTGATCCGGTCGAGGACGAGGTCGATGCAGACGAAGAGGGCGACGATGTGCTGCCCGAACTGCCGGTGCTGCCGGATGACGATGTATTTCCGGCTGAGTTTGAGTTGCCGGACGCAGTCGTGCTGCCGATACCGCCTGTCTTGGTTGCACCCGCAGTCGTGCCGCCAGACCCCGTCGTGGCGCTCGTCGTTGAGCTCGTACCAGAGGCTGGCTTCGTGTCTGTCGGCTTGGCACCGACCTTCTCTGCGGTCAGATCAATCGTTACCGGCCGCTTGCTGCTGCCGGAGGAAGACGCAGTGCTGCTGCCCGGCTTGTCCTTGCCGCCGGTGCCGCTGCCGCCCGATGAAGATGTCCCGCCCGGGGATTTCTTGTCCGTCGTCATCTCATCTCCTCCTGAACCCTGCCGGTCCCAAGACCTTCACTATACACACCTCTTTGCGAAGCGGTACCGCCGCAGCAAAGACTTTTGCGCGCTGCAAAAGAACGACTCCCCCGGATCTGGTTAACACTGTGTTAAAGCCAGATCCATCAAGGCGCTTTCGTTCGGCGCAGCTGCAATACGCACCTGGCTTACCTCAAATAGGGGCTCGGCCGACTGCCGCGAAAGGGCATAAACAGGCAACCTGGAAAAAATATGGTCGAGACCGTGCCTGCGAACCAGCGCCAGAAAAGCTTCAGCCGTGCGTTTGGAATAAATGAAGACACCATCAAAGGCATTCTGGCGAAGGCCGTCAACCACGGCAGAAGGCAGGCTTTCCGCCGGCTCCATGCGGTAAAGCACGACGGTGCGACAGGAAATGCCCCCTGCGGCGAGAAGTCCCTCCAGATCCCCCGCCCGATCCTCGGCAGCAGGATAAAGGACGGCCCCTGAAGACAATCCGCTCCGACTATCGAGAATCAGCTGAGCCAGCGCAGCGATATCCCCGCTGGCCGAAAGTATGTTTGAAAAGCCCGCTTCCCGGCAGGCGAGTGCGGTCGCGTCGCCCACCGTGAAAACCGGCAAGCTCCGCAAGGCATCGATCCGGCCCTGCGCTAACAGGACGGCGACCGACCGCCGGCTGGAAAACGCCAGCGCCGACACGCCCTCCGGCCCGATTTTTGCCGACCGCACTTCAACGGTTTTCAGAACGGGAGCTTCATCGGCAACATGCCCCAACGCCCGCAGTTTTTCAGCGGTCCGCCGGCAATCCGGCTGGGGGCGTGTCACCAGAAAGCGCATGACCGGGTCAGGCTCCTGCCAGAAAGTCCGGTCCCATCCGGGTTTTCAGATCTTCCCCGACAGACCGGCCGATCCGCGCGGCCTCTGCCGCAGGCCCACTGCCCGATGCCTCATGCGCGGCCGATCCGTCCGGCTTCAGCACAATCCCTCGGAAGTGCATCGTATCGCCTTCGAGTGTTGCCAGACCGCCGATGGGCGTGCGGCAAGACCCGTCCAGAACAGCTAGGAAGGCGCGCTCCGCATCAAGGCGGATCTGCGTTGCCGCGTCGTGAATTGCCGCCAGCATTTCAAGGGTAGCCTTGTCGTCCGCCCGGCTTTCGATGCAGATCGCACCTTGGCCGACAGCCGGCAGAAACTGGTCGGTTTCCAGAAGGCTGGTGATTTCCGCTTCCAGGCCCAACCGGCGCAGACCGGCAGCCGCCAGAAGTGTTGCGTCCACCTCGCCCTCTGCCAGCTTGCGCAGGCGTGTCTGCAGGTTGCCGCGGTACATCACCACTTCGATATCCGGGCGCAGCCGCTTGATCATCGCCTGGCGCCGCAGCGAACTGGACCCGACGACGGCGCCCTGCGGCAGATCGGTCAGGGTCTTTGCCTTGGGCGACAGGAACGCATCGCGCACATCTTCCCGCGGCAGGAAGGCCGTCAAAGCCAGACCATCCGGCAGGACCGTCGGCATGTCCTTGGACGAATGAACGGCAAGATCGATCCGCCCGTCCAGAAGCGCTTCCTCGATTTCCTTCGTGAACAGCCCCTTGCCACCGACTTCCGACAGCGGCCTGTCCTGGATCCTGTCGCCGGAGGTCTTGATGACCACGATCTCGAACGCGTCTTCGGCCAGATCATGGGCCGCCATCAGCCTGTCGCGGGTTTCGTGGGCCTGTGCCAGCGCCAGCGCGCTGCCCCTTGTTCCGATACGCAAAGGATTTGATTGCAAGGTTTACCGTCCAGATGCTACGCCCGGCAGAAATGACGGGCACCGATTTATGTCTTTTCGGATGTCCTAACACAGGCAACCGCACTTAGACCAATGACCTCAGTCAAAACAGATGACAATGCGACCAATCTGACGGTCCTGGGCATTGAAACCAGCTGCGACGAAACCGCAGCAGCGGTGGTGTGCGGCCCTGCGCACAAGAAGATCCTCTCCAATACGATCCGTTCGCAGATCGACGAGCATACAGAATTCGGTGGCGTGGTGCCGGAAATTGCCGCCCGTGCCCACATCGAGATCCTCGACCGCATCGTTGCCGAAGCCATGAACGAGGCCGGTTGCGGCTGGGACGATATCGACGCGATTGCCGCAACTGCCGGTCCCGGCCTCATCGGTGGCGTCATCGTCGGCTTCATGACCGCCAAGGCCATCGCCATGGCAGCGGGAAAGCCGATCGTCGGCGTAAATCACCTGGAAGGCCACGCCCTGACCGCGCGCCTAACCGACGATCTCGAGTTCCCGTTCCTCTTGCTGCTCGTCTCCGGCGGCCACAGCCAGTTCCTGCTGGTGCGCGGCGTCGGGGACTATGAACGTCTCGGCACGACCATCGACGATGCAATTGGCGAAGCTTTCGACAAGACAGCCAAACTGCTGGGCCTGCCCTATCCCGGCGGCCCGCATGTAGAAAAAATGGCTGCCAAGGGCGACGTCACCCGCTTCCGCCTGCCGCGTCCGCTTCTGGATCGCCCGGGCCTCGACATGTCCTTCGCCGGACTGAAGACGGCCCTTCGCACCCAGGCGAAAAAGCTTGAACCTGTCGATGAACAGACGATTGCCGACCTCTGCGCGGCGTTTCAGCGATCTGTGTCCGACGTTTTGGCAGCCCGCACCCGCTCCGCACTCGATCTCTTCCGGACACGCCACCCGGGTGTCAAACCGGCAATCGTTGTGGCTGGCGGTGTCGCGGCGAACCAGGAAATCCGCAACAGTCTTCTGGCTGCGGCAGAAGAGGCAGATGCCCGTTTCATCGCGCCGCCCATGCGCCTTTGCACCGACAATGCAGCAATGATCGCCTGGGCCGGTATCGAGCGGCTTCGACTTGGCCCCGTGGACGACATGAGCCTGTCACCCAGGCCTCGCTGGCCGCTGGATTCAGCCAATGCCGGTGTGCTCGGCGCGGGTAAAAAGGGAGCCAAGGTCTAGGGTGTGGACCTGTAAATCATCACTCAATTTCCCACCGACCCTTTTGCGCGATCAAAGACCCTGTTAGGAAACTTCAGCCTTCCAACAAGGACTGTTCTGAGAAATGCGCGTCTACCACAAGGCCTATGTCTACCTGACCTGCGGCACGGACCTTCTGGTCTTCGACGAACCGGACACGCCTCATCTGGGCCTGCAGGTTCCGGGTGGCACCATCGATCCGGGCGAAAGCTTTCTGCATGGCGCCATGCGGGAATTTGCCGAGGAAACCGGCCTCGAACTGGACGTGGCCTTTGATCAATTTTCCAGTCAGGATATCCCGTTCGAAACGATCCCTCCCGTCGGACAGTACCGGCCCGCACCCAACCGTCCGCTGCTTGGCCGACACATCCGCCGCAACTACCATGTCCGCCTTGGTGCCCGGCCGAAGAGCGAGTGGGAACATTACGAAATGCATCCCAGCAGCGGCGGCGATCCGATTCGCTACCGTTTCTTCTGGGTTGACCTGTTTGGCGAACGGGCAAGCGACGAGGAAAACTTCTTCGCAGCCTTCGGCGCGCCCCTCGATGCCCTGCGCAAACGTGTGACACGCCTCGCCAACGCGGCATAAACAACAGTTCTTTCAAGGACCTGCCCGTGCTGATCTACCAAAAGGCCTATGTCTACCTGACCTGTGGAACAGAGCTTCTCGTGTTTGTGGAACCCGATTTCCCGAACGCCGGCCTTCAGGTTCCCGGAGGCACGGTCGACCCCGGCGAAAGCTATCTGCAGGCTGCCAGGAGAGAATTTGCCGAGGAGACCGGACTTTCGTTGGATATCGCGCTCGAATCGTTCGCCGACCAGGACCATATCTTCAAAGATGTTCCCCGTTGTCTCGACGGCTTGCATCGCCGGCGGCATTTTCACGGCCGAATTCGTGAAAAGCCCGCGACAGAATGGGAACATTTCGAAATGTCACCGAACGCAGGCGGTCCCCCGATAAGGTTCCGTCTGTTCTGGATTGACCTGTTCACCATGGATGCGCCGACCGAGGCCCGCTTTTTTGAAGGGTTTGGAGCGCAACTTGAAACATTACGGACGCGCGTGGAAAGGCAGAGCAATGGGCGCCATTAGGTCTATCGGCGTCGTTGGCGGTGGCGCCTGGGGCACGGCCCTGGCCCTGACCGCAGCCCGTGCCGGACGGGAAGTGCGCCTTTGGGCGCGTGATCCCGGTACGGTCTCCGATATCAGGTCCCGTCGGCAGAACCCGAGGTATCTGCCGGGAATCACCTTTGACGAGGAACTGGAAGCGACATCTTCGCTGGAAGAGGTTGCCGACGCCGATGCCATCTTGCTGGTGACACCCGCCCAGACAACACGTGCGATGCTGGCTGCCCTGAAACAGACCGGCAAGGTACGCGGTCCCGTCGTGCTGTGCGCCAAGGGCATCGAACAATCCTCCGGCAAGCTCTTGTCCAAGGTCATGAGCGAGGAACTGCCCGGCGTCGAACCGGGCGTCCTGTCCGGCCCGAGCTTTGCCGACGACGTCGCCAAGGGCCTGCCGACTGCCGTCACCGTTGCCGCCAATTCGGCCAAGACCGCGCTCAGCCTGTGCGAAGCGATGCAATCGCCCTGTTTCCGGCCCTATGCCTCGATCGACATTCTCGGTGCACAGATCGGCGGCGCCCTCAAAAATGTGCTCGCGATCGCCTGCGGGGCCGTGGTCGGCCGCAAGCTCGGCGCCAGTGCCCAGGCGGCCCTGACCGCACGCGGCTTTGCCGAACTGTCTCGCCTCGGCACCGCCATGGGCGCACAGGGTGAAACCCTGACAGGCCTTTCCGGTCTGGGAGACCTTGTGCTCACCTGTTCGTCCAGCCAGTCGCGCAACTTTTCCTTCGGGCTGCGGCTCGGCGAAGGCTTCATGGCTTCCGAGCTGATTTCGGCAGGTGGCAAGCTCGCGGAAGGCGCCTATTCCGCCCGCGTCGCAGTCAAGCTGGCCCGCAAATACGATGTCGAAGTACCGATCTGCGAGACCGTCGCCAGGATGATCGACGAGGACCTGACCATCGACGACGCCCTCAACACCCTGATGGCACGCCCGCTGAAATCGGAAACGGCAGGGCTTTGACCCCGTCTCGACGAAACCGGCCTTCGACATAGGCACAAGCCGGCGCCTGGCTCTCTTTCCGCTTGTGATAGGGGATTGGCATATGAGCGATATCCTCATCCCCACGGCGTCACCCCGGACAAGCGAAGCGCAGATCCGGGGCCCACTCGCCGCGCCGCTTGCCGAAGCAGACAAGGTGCCCTGAAGAGGCACAACCCATTCCGGCTCTCTGGAAACGAGTAGCCCCCGGGTCTCGCGTTGCTCGCCCGGGGTGACACTTGTGCTTGCTGCCTGTCTTTAGTCCAAAGTCAGTTGCCCTGCCACGAAGGGGAGAACAGCTCCCTCATCCTGAGGAGCCGGGCAACGCCAGGCGTCTCGAAGGATGGGCCGCTTGCACAGGGTGTGATGCACCTCTCCTTTCTTTCCCCCATTGAGTTTCCCCCGCCCCGGCCCTAGGTTCGACGCAGATTCGACCAACCCGGGGAATTCTTCATGCTCTATGCCCTGATCTGCACCGACAAGCCCGGTGCCCTGCAGACGCGCCTCGACAACCGCGCCGCCCATCTCGACTTCCTGAAAGGCCTCGGCGACAGCCTCAAGGCAGCCGGCCCGTTTCTTGACGACGACGGCAACATGACCGGCTCGCTGGTTGTGATCGAAGCCTCCAACCGCGACGAGATCCTGGCGATCTCCCAGGAAGATCCCTACGCCCGCGCCGGTTTGTTCGAAAGCGTCGAGATCCGCCCCTGGAACTGGGCAATCAAGAACCCGGAGGCAAACTGAGTGCAGTACTGGCTGATCAAGTCCGAACCCGACAAATGGTCCTGGGAACAGCAGAAGGCCCGTGGCGACAAGGGTGAGCAGTGGGACGGTATCCGGAACTACCAGGCACGCAACAACATGCGGGCCATGGAAATCGGCGACAAGGCGTTCTTCTACCATTCCAACATCGGCAAGGAAGTCGTCGGCATCGTTGAAGTCTGCAGTGACATCCATCCGGACACCACTATCGATGATCCCCGCTGGGAATGCGTGGACTTCAAGGCCGTCCGTGACATGCCCAAGCCGGTGACCCTGGCCGACGTCAAGGCCGAACCGCGCCTTGCCAAGATGTCGCTGGTCACCTCCATGCGCCTGTCGGTTCAGCCGGTCACGGAAGAGGAATGGAAAATCGTCTGTGAAATGGGTGGCCTGAAAGAGCCTGCCTAACTTCCTCTCCTGAGAGATCCGCCCTGAATGGCCCTTATCAAGGATCCGGCAGCCTTCATCCGGAAGGAGACCATGGTCAAACCTGTGCCGCATGCGGAGGAAATCCTTCTGCATGTGGCCGATGAGGCCATGGATCTGTGGCAAAAGACCGAAGACGAACTGGGCGAGCTAGGCCTGCCGCCGCCATTCTGGGCCTTTGCCTGGGCTGGCGGCCAGGGACTTGCCCGCTACGTGCTCGACACGCCGGAACTGGTCGCGGGAAAACGCGTTGTCGACTTTGCCTGCGGCTCCGGTCTGGTCGGCATAGCCGCCATGAAGGCCGGCGCTGCGTCCTGCCACGCGGTCGACATCGACCCCTACGCCCTGACCGCAACACGCCTCAACGCTGCGCTCAACGAGGTGGAGATCACCACCGAGACCGCGGACATCACCACCGGAGAACCGCCGCAAGCGGACCTTGTCTTCTGTGGTGACGTTTTCTACGACAAGCCCATGGCCGACAAGGTGCTGGCATTTCTCGACAGGTTGCTGGTGAACAACATCGAGGTCTATGTCGGTGATCCTGGCCGGTCCTATCTGCCCTCGTCACGCATGATTGAACTGGCGGCCTACAGCGTTCCGGTGGTCGGTGCGCTGGAAGACAACGAGATCAAACGCACGCGCGTTTTCCGTT
Organism: Labrenzia sp. PO1; assembly: GCF_012273635.1. Lineage (NCBI taxonomy): Bacteria > Pseudomonadati > Pseudomonadota > Alphaproteobacteria > Hyphomicrobiales > Stappiaceae > Labrenzia > Labrenzia sp. PO1. The sequence goes on along the minus strand of NZ_JAAXCR010000004.1, from coordinate 598,864 downwards.
TGCAGGAAAAATCATCCGGAGAATGACCTGGTGGCGGATCAGTCTTGCAGACCATCGCCTTGCACATAACTTTTTCCGCAATCCCACTTCCTCTTTTTGCAGCTTGCGATAGGTTAGCCGTTCAAGCTTAAAGCGCTTTCCTGTTCCGATGTGTTTCTAGGAGTCCTTCATGCCCATCGTTAATCGCCTCGCGGATCTGGCCGACGAGATCACCGCCTGGCGCCGCGACATTCACGAAAATCCCGAAATTCTCTACGAAACGGTGCGGACTGCCGAGAAGGTGTCCGAGCTGCTGCAGAGCTTCGGTGTCGATGAAATCGCAACGGGCGTCGGCAAGACGGGCGTCGTTGGCGTGATCAAGGGCCGCAACGGTGGTGCCGGCAAGACCATCGGCCTGCGTGCCGACATGGACGCGCTGCCGATCGAGGAAATCACCGGCAAGGACTATGCCTCCAAGATCCCGGGCAAGATGCACGCCTGCGGCCATGACGGCCACACCGCCATGTTGCTGGGCGCTGCAAAATATCTCGCGGAGACCCGCAACTTCGACGGCACGGTCGTCGTCATCTTCCAGCCGGCCGAAGAAGGTGGCGCAGGCGCGAAGGCGATGATCGATGATGGTCTTCTGACCCGCTGGCCGATCGAGGAAGTCTACGGCATGCACAACTTCCCGGGCATGCCGGTGGGCGAATTCGCCATCCGCAAGGGCCCGATCATGGCCGCGACCGACGAATTCCGCATCACCATCACCGGCCGGGGCGGCCATGCCGCCAAGCCGCATGAGACCATCGACCCGATCGTGATCGGCTCGCAACTGGTGTCCGCGCTGCAAACCATCGCCAGCCGCAATGCCAATCCACTCGATTCAGTTGTTGTGTCGGTGACCGTTTTCCAGGGTGGCAACGCCTTCAACGTCATTCCGCAGGAAGTGCTGCTGCGCGGCACCGTGCGCACGCTGAGCCCGGAAATGCGGGATCTCGCCCAGGCACGGATGGAATCCATCGTCACCTCTGTTGGCGATGCGTTCGGCGCAAAGGCAGTTCTGCAGTTCACGCGCGGGTATCCGGTCACGGCGAACCACGACGAGCAGACGGATTTCGCGGCAGCCGTCGCCGAAGGCATTGCCGGGGTCGGCAAGGTCAATCGCGAGATCGAGCCGATGATGGGCGGTGAGGATTTCTCCTACATGCTGGAAGAACGCCCGGGCGCGTTCATCTTCGCCGGCAACGGCGACAGCGCGGGCCTGCACCATCCGGCCTATGACTTCAACGACGACCTGATCCCTGTCGGCTGTTCCTACTGGGTGAAACTGGTCGAAACGGCCCTGCCCGCAGCGGCCTGACCGCCTGTGAAATCCTTCATCGCCATCCCGGTTCGCACGATGCCGACCCAGGATGACGGGCCGGGATGACGGCGGGAAGGTTTTGGATTAAGAGTGACGCCGGTTCCGACCGGCGTTTTCATTTGGATTTTCAAATATGGCTCTTTCCCCCTTCAAGCTTCCCTTTCTGGCAGCCTATGTCGTGGTCGGGGCCATTGTCGGTGTCCTGGTGATCCACCCGCTGAACCTTGTGGTGGTCTGGTGGGAACTGGCCCGTTTTTCGGAAACGGCTCCGAACCTCCTTGAATTTCTGACGGCGCGCCTGTGGCTGGTGCTGCTTCCCCGGCATCTGGATGTTGCGGTTGCCTATACCGGTCTCGGCGCAGTTGTCGGCCTCGCCTTCGGTATCTTCACCCGCAACTACATGCGAACGTCCGAAGCCTACCGGTCGCTGCGCGAAGAGCAGACCGCGCTCATTCCCGATCTTCTGAAACAGGGCGAAAACCGGCGCGTGGAGTTCAAGTCGTCGCTGCGCTGGGACCTGAAGGAAAACCGGACCAACCGGTCCCTGGAAAAGGTCATCGCCAAGACCCTTGCCGGCTTCTTCAATGCCGATGGCGGCCATCTTCTGATCGGTGTTGACGACAACGGCACACCGCTTGGTCTCGACAAGGACCTGGCAACGCTGAAAAGCCCGGACCTCGATTCGTTCGAGCGCACCGTCAACGACATCGTTTCCAAAACACTCGGCGGAGATCTCTGTCCTTACATCCACACGGTCTTTTCCAGGGTGGACGGCAAGGACGTGGCGATGGTCATCGTCAGCCCGGCACCCCGCGCCGTCTATCTGGAAGAAAACAAGGCCTCGGTCTTCTATCTGCGCAGCGGCAATTCCACCCGCGCACTGGATGTCCGCGAAGCGGTCAACTACGCCAACAAGAGATGGTCGTGACATGTCGGACATCGCCGGCTTCTTCTTTCCCGATCAGCTGCACCTTGCTGCATCGCTGACACTGATCGTCACGAGTTTCTTCACCTCGGCCCTGACAGCGGCCGTCGGCCTTGGCGGCGGGGTCGCGCTGATCGCGATCATGGCAACCGTCATGCCGGCCAGTGCCCTGGTGCCGGTCCACGGTGTCGTTCAGCTCGGATCGAACGCCGGGCGTGCGCTGGTGCAACTGAAACATGTCGACTGGCTGATTGCGCTGTGGTTCGCAGTCGGGGCGGCAATTGGCGCAGCCGTGGGCGGCGCCATCGCGGTGGAATTGCCGCCGGCGGTTCTGAAGGCGGGCATCGGCCTGTTTGTGCTGTGGGTCGTCTGGGGCAAGGCACCGCATTTCGGCAAGGCGCCGAAACGGGTCATGGCAGCAGCGGGTTTTGCCTCCACGTTCCTGTCCATGTTCTTCGGTGCGGCCGGCCCCATCGGCGGTGCCGTTTTGTCGACCCTCGGCCTGCCGCGCCACGGGTTCGTCGCCAACCAGGCAATCACCGCGCTGATCATGCACATCTTCAAGATCATTGCGTTCGGCGCGCTCGGCTTTGCCTTTGCGCCCTGGCTGGGACTGATTGTCCTGATGATCGCCAGCGGCTTTCTCGGCACACTCGCTGGCAGCCGCCTGCTCGGCCGAATGGACGAGAAGAGCTTCAAGACCGGCTTCAAATGGGTGATGACCGCGCTGGCGCTGAACCTCCTGTTCCAGGCAGTGCGGGGCTGGCTCGGCTGATCCTTGCCGGAGCCGCCCTGAAACCGGCTTCAATCCCGCTGCTCTCCGGGCCTTTCAGCCGTTCTTGACCTTTCCCCACGGCTTGCTTGAGTTCTTCGCAACTGGCTTCATCTTGAAAGACAACGGCCGACGCGCTAACCCATCGCCATCAGATTTCTCAAAATGCGGGATGGAACATCCATGGCTTCACAAAACCTTCTGCTTCTGCCGGGTGACGGCATTGGCCCGGAAATCATGCAGGAAGTGAAAAAGGTCATTGCCTGGTTCAATGAAAAGGGCGGCATGTCCTTTGAAACCGACGAAGGCCTGGTGGGTGGTTCCGCCTATGACGCGCATGGCCAGTCGATCTCCGAAGAAGACATGGCCAAGGCCATGGCTGCCGACGCGGTCATCTTCGGCGCCGTCGGCGGGCCCAAGTGGGACGACGTTCCTTACGAAGTTCGCCCGGAAGCCGGCCTTTTGCGTTTGCGCAAGGACATGCAGCTGTTCGCCAACCTGCGCCCGGCCATCTGCTACCCGGCGCTTGCCGATGCATCGTCGCTGAAGAAGGACGTGATCGAAGGTCTCGACATCCTGATCGTGCGCGAGCTGACCGGCGGCGTCTACTTCGGCGAACCGAAGGAAATCATCGACCTCGGCAACGGCCAGAAACGCGGTATCGACACGCAAGTTTACGACACCTACGAGATCGAGCGCATTTCCGGCGTCGCCTTTGAGCTTGCGCGCACGCGCGGCAACAAGGTCACGTCCATGGAAAAGCGGAACGTGATGAAGTCCGGTGTACTGTGGAACGAAGTCGTTACCCAGACGCACAAGAACGGCTACGAGGATGTTCAGCTGGAGCACATGCTGGCTGACGCCGGCGGCATGCAGCTTGTGCGCTGGCCCAAGCAGTTCGACGTCATCGTGACGGATAACCTCTTCGGCGACATGCTGTCCGACGTTGCCGCCATGCTGACCGGTTCGCTCGGCATGCTCCCGTCCGCATCGCTCGGCGCACCGGATGGCGTTACCGGCAAGCGCAAGGCGCTTTATGAGCCCGTCCACGGCTCCGCTCCGGACATTGCCGGCACGGGCGCGGCCAACCCGATCGCCATGATTGCCAGCTTCGGCATGGCGCTGCGTTACTCCTTCGAGGAAGTTGCAGCCGCCGACAAACTGGACAAGGCCATCGCCAACGCTCTCGACAAGGGCCTGCGGACGAAAGATATCGCAGGGCCTGGCCAGGCCACCGTTTCCACCGTGGAAATGGGCGACGCCATCATTGCCGAACTGGACGCCTTGAGCGCCTGACAGGCAATCGCCAATTGCAAGCAGAGCCGTCACCGGTTATCCCGGTGGCGGCTTTCCCTTTTCAAGATACCGCTGGTCCCATGATCGAAGACAAACTCGCCCCCTTTCTCGGCACCTGGATCCTCGACACGGAGGAAAGCGACTTCGAACAAGGCGAACCGCCACGTAGCGCCACGCTCAAGATCGATGAGAACTTCGGCGTCGCCGTCTTCACGATGAACCAGGTGGCCTCCGACGGCGAAGTCACCAACGACACTTTCGAGGCAATGCCGGACGGCCCGGAAGTGCGTCTTGGCAAAAGCGGACTGGTCGACGCCATGCGTCTCGTGTTCCAGGGAGATCGCAACCTCATTTCGGAAGCCCGCCGTGGAGGGCTGACGATCATGAAAGCCGACCGGGAACTGTCTGACGACGGCAGAACGCTGACCGTGACGCAAACCGTCCACCTGGTCGACGTTGCAAGCTACACGAACGTATCCGTCTATCGGCGCGCGCAGTAGGAAACGGCCTGCCATGAAACAGATGATTGGAGCGATTGCCCTCATCGTGCCCGAGTATGACCAGGGTATCGACTTTTATGTCGGCAAGCTTGGCTTCAACCTGGTCGAAGACACTCACCTTGGCGGCGGCAAACGCTGGGTACTGGTTGCGCCCAAGGGCAGCTCCGAGACACGTCTCCTGCTGGCGCAAGCCGAAGGTGACGATCAGCACGCCGCCATCGGCAACCAGACCGGCGGCCGTGTGTTCCTGTTCCTGCACACCGACAACTTTGATCGCGATCATCAGGCGATGCTCACGGCCGGCGTCACCTTTCTGGAGACACCACGCCACGAGGCCTACGGCAAGGTTGCCGTCTTCCAGGACCCCTTCGGCAACAAGTGGGATCTGATCGAGCGTTTTGAAGGTTAAGCGTCCCGCGCAGCGAGGGTTTCGCATTCCCCCGGCTGGCCCGCAGTCTCAGATAACCTGCAACGTGATCAACGCGACTGCGACATAGCGAGCTGTCTTTGCAATCGCGACCAGCAGGGTGAAGCTCCAGAAGGGTTCCTTGAGCACACCTGCTGCCAATGTCAGGGGATCGCCGATAATCGGCGCCCAGCTGAGCAGCAGGCTCCATCGTCCGTAGCGGTGATACCAGCCCGTTGCCTTGGCGAGCTTGTCAGGCTTGACCGGAAACCAGGAAGCGGTCGACCAGGCGGTTGCTGACCTGCCGAGACCCCAGTTGACCATTGATCCGAGCGTGTTGCCAAGGCTTGCCGCCGCAACCAGCAGAACGACGGGTTCCGTTCCAAGTGCAATCAGGCCGGAAAGGCCAAGTTCAGACTGGGCGGGCAGCAGGGTGGCAGCCAGAAAGGAGACGCCGAACAGGCCCATCAAGCTGGCACTCATCGGGAACTGCCGGTCTGGGCTTTCTGCATGGCTGAAATGGCTCTGTGCATGAAATCCAGGAACTGCGCCTTTTCCTGTTCCGAAAACCCCTCCAGCGCCTCTCCGTTCTGGGCAATCGCAGACGCGATGGCTTCCTTTTCCAAAACCTTGGCCTTGTCGGTCAGGAATATTTCCTGAACCCGGCCGTCTTCTTCACTCGCCCGGCGGGTGATCAAGCCGTCCCGTTCCATCCGGGCCAGGGTGTTTGCCAGCGTTGCCTGTTCGATATCAAGCAATTGCACGAGTTCCTTTTGCGTGCGTCCTTCCTTTGCCCAAAGAGCGACCAGTGCCGGAAATTGGCCCGGCGAAAGGCCTAGCGGCCGGATGCGGCGATGGAGACCGGCGGCAAACAGCCGTGCCATGTGGTTTGCCAGATACCCGGCGGAGGAATCTTTTTCGAAGGTCATCCCTTGCATATACGATAGATAGCACCCTATATAAATAAACATAGCTTGCTATATAATTAGGAGTTCGAAATGACATCACTCTGGACACGCCGTGCCATTCATCTGGCAGCACTTTCCTTCCTGACCGCCAACCTGGGAGTCTCCGCCATGGCGAGTGAAATCAACACCAACGCCCCGGTAACGCTGATCAATTCCTTCGAAGTTCCCGAAGACCGTCTTGCCGATGCAGTTCGCAGCTGGGAACAGGCGCGCGACTTCCTGAAAGAGCAGCCCGGCTACATCACCACGCGCCTGCACCAGTCCCTGTCTCCGCAGGCGAAGTTCCAGCTGGTCAACATCGCGCTTTGGGAAAGTCCCGATGCCTATCAGGCCGCCATCCAGAAACTCGGCAAAAGCGGCATCGTCGCGGAATTCAAGGGCATCAGCTTTCATGCTGCGCTCTACAACGTCATTCGGGAGGATGAGTGATGGCGGCCTTGCCCGTAACCGGAAACAGGCTGCTGCACTGGACGATTGCCGCTCTTACCATCAGCGCCCTGGCTACCGGCTATGCCCTGACGAACAATGAACCGTTTTCGCCAAACCTTCTGAGGACCCATCTGGGACTTGGCTTGTCTGCGGGCCTGCTCGCTCTTGTCCGCACGATCTTTTGGCTGGCAAAGGGGGCCCCTCAGCCGGTGTTCGCCGTTCATTCCGGGTTGCAGCAAGCTATCGGCAAGGGCGTCCACGCTGCCTTGCGCCTCGTACCGCTGCTGCTCCTGGTCAGCGGTATCGGCATGATCGTCCTATCCCGTAGCCTGGAAAAGATTGCGAATGGCACATTGCCGGGACTTGCGGCTTTCGCCGGATTGCCACCGGCAGGCCTGCACCATGCCGCGGCGCTTTTGCTTGCAGCACTCATCGGACTGCACAGTCTTGCTGCCCTGTGGCACTGGCAAAGACGAAGTTTCACGGCTTGAAAATGGCAATGCAGAAAAGGAAAGGCCCGGCTGCATAAAGCGGCCGGACCTTCGCTCAGGTCTTGGGAGGACCTTTGTCTGAAGTGCCTTAGTTCAGGCGGCTTGCCGGGCCGAGGTCGATCAACCGGGTTTCACCCGGTGCATCGTCGACACCGTCATTGTCGGTGACCAGGATCAGACGGCCATCGGCGGTGATCGTCAGGCCTTCCGGCTTGTCGAGAACCCAGCCCTTGCCTTCAGCCAGAGCCGGCAGGAGATCCATGGCGTAGCGCTTCTGGACCACCGGGAGCTCAGATCCGTAGGCGGCCGGGGTCACACCTTCCAGGGAGATCGTGGTGATCTGCTTGATGGCTGCGTCTTCGCCACCCTTGTTGTCGCGCTCCAGAATGGCGAACTTGCCGTCGCCCATGGAGACGATTTCCGACAGGCCGACCCAGCCGCCGGCTGCGCTCTTCGGCTTGTCGAGCGGATAGTGAACGAAGCCCCAGGACTTGTCGGCCGGGTTGTAGATGGCCAGCTTCACCATGCCCTTCGGGTCGTCTTTCCATTCACGCTGAACGGCGACGGCCACCAGCGTCTTGCCGTCCATTTCGAACTCGGCGACGCCTTCAAAGGAGAAACGTGCGGACTGGGCGTTCAGCTCTTCCGGAAGCGTGATTTCTTCCTGAACCTGACCGTCGGTGCCGACCTTCAGCAGCAGGTGCTGCAGTTCCTTGTCCGGATTGCCCTCGGAAGCCAGCCAGAAGCCGCCATCCTTGGAAACAGAGATGCCTTCCAGGTCCAGTTTTGCCTGCTTGCCACCCTGAACGGTTGCATAGGCAACGATTTTTGCCGGTTTGGAAGAGATGTCCAGCGTGTAGATGCGGGCGTCGTCATAGAAGCTGTCGCTGACGGCGTAGAGCTTGTTGCCGTCTTCCGGGTCTGCAGCCAGTGCGGACAATGCGCCCCAGCCGATCGGCGCGCCTTTTTCCGGGTCGGTTTCGGACACGACCATCGGGTAGGACGGAGCGTCCGCACCAAACTTGTAGAGGGAGACCTGCGCGCGAACGTTGTCTTCCGCACTGTCGACCTCGTTGGCAACCACAAACAGGTCACGGCTCGGGATCGCAAGTGAGCCTTCCGGACCGACATGGGTCGGCAGGAACTGGACGAATTCCGGCTCGGCACCGGTGTCCTTGTAGACAGCGACGAAGTTGCCGCGTTCGGAATTGACGAAGATCAGCTTTTCACCGCCGAATTCACCAACCGTCACACCTTCCGGTTCGGTGCCCTTCTTGGACGCGCGCTTGGCCGGATAGTGGCCGTTGGCCATGCCAAGGTGTTCCATCTGGTTGCCGCTGTCGAACAGGACCTCGCCCTTGGTGTTCCAGATGGTGAAGCCGCGCGAACCGCCTTCGTAGTCACCTTCGTTGGCGGTCACGAAACGCTCGTCGTCGATCCAGGCAACCGCATCCGGCTCACGCTTGACGTTTTCGGTCGAACCGGACGCATCACTCATGCGCGCCTTGGACACCGGAATGTTTTCAGCCGAAGCCGTACCGGCGGAGAAATGGCTGACAACTTCACCGGAGGCCAGATCGACCAAGGCGATATGGTTGTTTTCCTGCAGCGTGACGACAACCTGGTTCTGGGAGTTGATCGAAACGAACTCCGGCTCCGGATCGGTCGGCGCAATTTCGGCAAGACCCGTCAGGTCGACAATGCGAACCGCGTCGCAGTTGGTCGGCGTGCCGGTTTCGTCCAGATCGAAGATCGCCAGATGGCCGGCCGGCATCTGCGGGATCACGCCGTCGTTCAGATCTTCGTCGCGCTCGTTCTCGATGGCGATTGCAACAAACTTGCCGTCCGGAGAGATGGCAACGCTGTCCGGCTGACCCTTGGCGTCGCACTTCGCGGTGATCCCAAGACCGTCGAGAGCGATCACGGCCAGATGGCCGGACGCATTGACGTAGTCTTCGGACGTGTTGACGCCGGCATAGGCGAATGTTTCGCCGACGGCGACCGAAGTCGGCTCACCACCAAGCGCGGTGCGGCCCATCGGCTGCAGGTTCAGCGGGTTGGCCGCATTGACGAAAACAATGGCTTCGCCCGGGCTGTCGGTGAAGACGAGCGTGCGGCCGTCCTTCGTGGCGTAGATGATTTCGGCAACGGTTTCGGTGGCCTGATCCACGCCTTCCGGCAGGGTCTTGTAGACCGGGAATGTGTTGATACGCTCGAAATACTCTGCCTGTGCTGCCGACACGGCGCCAAGGCCGAACAGGACTGAAAGGCTGACACCTTTTAAAAAGCGCCCACGAAGGTCCGCCATTGCACTCGCTCCCACAAAATATCGGGTTGATGGTGCGCGCAAGCTAGTGGCCCTGATTACAATATCGGTGACAGTTGCATGAAGCTTTCATGACATCATCCAGCAAGCCTTGAATTTGCATTTCGAGCACTTACATCATATCAAGGCCGGGCGGTGATCTCCGCCACCTCCATCTTCCAGACTTTCCCGCATTTGTGCCTCCGGCGCATTTTTCATCGGATTTTCCAATGCAGATCGGTTTTGTCCGCTCCGCCATTGTGCTGGGGCTTCTCGCTGCTGTCGGTCCATTTGCCATCGACCTCTATCTGCCCGCCATGCCGGAAATCGTGCAGGCATTGCAGACGGACGACGCTGCGGTTCATATGACCTTCACGGTCTATTTCATCGCTTTCGGGTTAGCGCAGTTGATCTACGGTCCGCTGGCCGACCGGTTTGGACGCAAGCTGCCCGCCTTCCTGGGCCTGATCGTCTTCCTCATCGGATCGGTCATGTGCGCGACCGCGGTGGACGTTTCAGCCTTGACATTCGGCCGTTTCGTGCAGGCGCTTGGTGCCGGCGCGCCGATGGTCATCGTGCGGGCCGTGGTCCGCGACCTCCACACCGGACCAAAGGCGACCAGGCTGATGGCTCTGGTGATGCTGGTCTTCAGTGTTTCGCCGATGCTTGCACCGCTCGCCGGCAGCCTGATCATCCAGTTCGGCAGTTGGCGCCTGATCTTTGTGGCCCTGGGCGTGATTTCCCTTCTCGCCATGCTGCAAATGGCCTTCTTGCTGCCCGAAACGCTACCGGCCGAGCGCCGGGGCAAGATCGACCCGACAGCAATGCTGCGCAGCGCCATCTACCTGATGCGTGACAGCAGGTTCATGGGTCTGACGCTGATCGGTGGCTTCTCGCTGGCGAGTTTCTTCGTCTTCATCGCTGCCGCACCGCTGGTCTACATGACCCAGTACCAGTTGACGCCGACAGCCTTCAGCCTTGTTTTCGCGCTGAACGCGATCGGCTTCTTTGCGTCTTCCCAGTTTGCCGCCTCGCTTGGTGAGCGCTTCGGCATGGGCAGAGTGGCATTGAGGGCCGTCAGCGGATTTGCGGCAGCCAACGTCCTGCTGGTCATTCTTGTGTGGAGCGGCATCGACGACCTGCCGGTTCTGATGGCGCTCTTCTTCATCGGCAACACCTGCCTCGGCCAGGTCATTGCTCCGGTGATGGTCATGGCGCTGGAAGAACATGGCGAACATGCCGGCATGGCATCCTCCCTCGGTGGCACCTTCCAGATGGTTGCCGGTGGCGTGATGATCCTCGTCTGCAGCCCGTTCTTCGACCGGACAGCTTTGCCATTGGTTGGCGCGGTTGCCGCCTGTGCGCTCATCGCCCTGGTCATCGCACTGCTGACCCTGCGCACGTCGCGCGAAGGCCAGGCAGTCGCCTGACGCGACAACCTTGAAACCAGCCCGCCGGAGAAACGTTACACGAGCTCTTCGGCGGACTGCCGCATCTGACGGAACGAAACGCTGCCCAGACGGCCTGCTTTGGTTCCTATCCGTCATTTTCCGAAAGTCGCTTGCAACCGGCCTTCAGAGCTGCTGACCTGCCTGGGAAACCGCGCGGGGCAGATAATGAAAACACTGAAAAATCCTTTCCTCGGCAAAGGCCTTCCCGAGCAAAGCGGGCTTGCGGATGGATCCGTGTCGCAGGACGTCGCCGGAGCAGAGAACCTTTTTCGGAAATGCCCGCGTGCGGATGAAACCCCGCTGCTGATTGCGAATGACCTCGCGGCCGGTCTTGCTATCGGCAACCTTGCCCTCAAGGACGAACGGCAACGCATGGGTCTTGGCAGCTTCAAGGCACTTGGCGCGGCCTATGCGATTGCCAAACTGGCGGACAGCCGCGTTCGGGGCGGACTTGCCCAGTCGCACGCTTCCGCGCTGACCGGCAGAACCTTTGTCTGTGCGAGTGCGGGGAACCACGGCATGTCCCTTGCGGCAGGCGCTCCGCTATTTGGGGCCAGGGCCGTCGTCTTCGTGGCCGAAACCGTGCCGGCTGCCTTTGAAGCCCGCCTCAAGGCCCGGGGCGCTGATGTTGTCCGGGCCGGAGCCACTTACGAAGACAGCATGGCGGAAGCCCAGAGACGCGCCGACGCCGAAGGCTGGACCTTGCTGCCGGACAGCACCTGGCCGGGCATGACCGCCGCCGGACACGACGTCATGGAGGGCTATCTTGTGATGGCCGCGGAAATTGCCCGACAGATCAAGGCACCGCCCACGCATGTCTTCCTGCAGGCGGGTGTCGGCGGACTTGCCGCCGCCTGTGCCGTCGGCGCCCGCCTGACCTGGGGCCGTGATGTAACCATCGTCGTGGTAGAGCCAGAATATGCACCCGCCCTCATGGCCAGCATCGAAGCCGGAAAACCCGTCACGGCGCCCGGCCCGGTGTCGAACATGGGCCGGTTAGACTGCAAGGAACCCTCGCATCTGGCGCTGAAGTACCTGGCCAGGGAAGCCGATTTCTTCGTGACCGTTTCCGATAGCGAGGCGGCGGAAACGGTCGACTGGCTGGGCAACAACGGCATTGCGACGACGCCATCCGGTGCGGGCGGCATCACAGCCGTTCGACATGCAGGTCGCGGGGCATCAACCCTCGGCCTCGGACCGGAAGCCCGGGTGCTCTGCTATCTTTCCGAAGGACCGGAAGATGTCTGAACAGGATTTTCCTGAAGACGAATTTGCCGCGCGCACGCAAGCAGCCCAAAAAGCCATGCATTCCCAGGGCATCGACGCGCTGTTTTTCACGACCGAAGCCGAAATGCGCTATTTCACCGGGTTCCGGACCCTGTTCTGGCAGAGCCCCACGCGGCCCTGGTTCCTCGTGGTGCCGGCAAACGGCAAGCCGATTGCGGTCATTCCGCAGATCGGCGCGCACCTGATGGCAAGTACCTGGATTGACGATATCCGGGTATTTTCCGCCCCGCACCCCGTCGATGACGGCATCACCCTGCTCGCGGACACCCTCAAGGGCTTCACGAAAATCGCCATGCCGATGGGGCGGGAAAGCGTGCTTCGCATGCCGCTTCGCGACTTTCAGCGCCTTCGAGATCTCACAAACGACGCTGAATATCTGGACGGAACCGGTCTGATTCAGAGCCTCAGGATGGTGAAATCTGAACGTGAAATTGCTCTCCTGCGCGAGATTTGCGGTATCGGTTCGGAAGCATTTGCCAGGGCACCGGAGCTTTTCCACTCCGGCCAACCGCTCAACGAGGTTTTCCGGTCCTTCCGGATCGAACTTCTGAAGCAAGGTGCGGACGATGTGCCTTATCTGGTCGGCGGAGCCGGACAGGACGGCTACGGCGATGTCATTTCTCCCCCCTCCGCCCGCCCCCTACAGGAAGGGGACGTCCTGATGCTGGATACGGGCGCAACCAAAAACGGCTATTTCTGCGACTTTGACCGCAACTTTGCGATCGGCCAGGCCAGCGATGCCGTCAGATCCGCCCATGAAACACTTGTCCGGGCCGTTGAGGCAGCCGCCGAAATTGCCCGCCCGGGCCGCACCTGTGCCGATCTGTTCCAGGCCATGGCCAAGGTGCTGGACCAGGGCGAAGGTGACGTCGGCCGGCTCGGCCACGGGCTTGGCATGCAGCTTACCGAAGCGCCCAGCCTGACCGGCTTCGACGAGACCCCACTTCGAGAAAACATGGTGCTGACACTGGAGCCGAGCCTTGCTCTCGGCCCCGGCAGGATGATGGTTCACGAGGAAAACATCGTCATTTTAGACGGATCGCCCGAATTCCTGACCGTGCCGGCAGGGCCGGACATTCCTGTTATCACCCGCTAGAACACCTGGAACCGCGGCATGAAACTTTCCTTCGACTGCGACAGGGGATCGGCAACCAAAGCGGCTTTCGGCCTGATCTTGCTGTCGGTTGACGAAACCATCGAGCGCGAGTTTCGGCCCCTCTTTGATCAGGAAGGCGTCTCGCTGCTTCACGCCAGAATCGAGAGCGCTTCCGAAGTCACCTCCGAAAAACTCATGCAGATGAAGGCCCGGCTGACGGACACCGCGGCCCTCTTGCCTGGAACGCGCCCACTCGACGTCATTGCCTATGCCTGTACGTCCGGCGCAACGGTGATCGGATCGGATCAGGTCGCCGGTGCGATCCAGGCAACTCATCCTGGCGCACGCGTGACCGACCCCGCCCGCGCAGTCGTTGCAGCCCTTGCACACCTAGGTGTCTCACGGATAGCCATCGTCTCGCCCTATGTGGAGGAAGTCTCCGACGCACTCTGCCGTCTCCTGGAAGAAAACGGCATAACGCCCTTGAGTGTCGGTTCTTTCGGGCAAGCGGAAGAAGCCGTGGTCGCAAGGATCAGCCTGCGGTCCGTGGAAGAGGCAATCTGCGAGGTTGGCAAGGATCCGGAGATAGAAGCCGTCTTTGCCTCCTGCACCAACTTGCGCACACTGCCTGTCATTGAAGCCTGCGAGAAACGTCTTTCCAAACCCGTCATCAGCTCCAACCTGGCGCTCGCATGGCACATGATGCATCTGGCGGACCTGACGACGGCGGACCGTGGACCGGGACGGCTCTTTGCCACCTGACCTGCAAAAAACGAACACATCCACGCGAGTACACAAGGCTGGCGAAGGTCTTCTTTCGGTGAAATTGCCGAGGCTTCAGCTATTCGACTGTTCCCGAACGGCATCAATTCGTTCACTTAGCTGGCAACACCTGTCTATTCCTTGTTGACTCGCGGGGATTTCCGGGCAAAAACACCGCCGTCTCAAGTTTTGACGATTGCGAGCCCCGATGACCCGGCTGAAAGCCGACATTCTGGATATGATGTCCCAGGCCCTTGCCAGCGCTACCTTCATGCGCGGCGAGCCCCGGACGGCTGCCGCAACCGCTCTTAAACGCACTACCAAGACCACCAAGACCACCGCTTGACGGTGCCGCTCATCCCGCCTCCCCGGGGATGGGAGGCGCCGGGAGCCGGCCACGCCCATCCAGAACCGGGCGGCTGGCGAAGCGGGGAGACGGACAAGGACTAGTCAAAGATGGGTTTCAAGATCGCAATTGCAGGCGCTACCGGCAATGTCGGACGCGAGATGCTGGACATTCTCGCTGAGCGCGGCTTTCCGGCAGACGAAGTCGTCGCCCTCGCTTCCCGCCGTTCCCAGGGCACCGAAGTCTCCTTCGGCGACAAGACGCTGAAGGTTCAGGCCATGGAGAACTACGATTTCTCCGACACCGACATCTGCCTGATGTCCGCCGGTGGCACCGTTTCCAAGGAATGGTCGCCGAAGATCGCTGCCAAGGGCTGCATTGTCATCGATAACTCTTCCGCATGGCGCTACGACGCCGATGTGCCGCTGATCGTGCCGGAAGTGAATGCCGATGCCGTTGCCGGTTTCACGAAAAAGAACATCATTGCCAATCCGAACTGCTCCACCGCCCAGTTGGTCGTGGCGCTGAAGCCGCTGCATGATCACGCAAAGATCAAGCGCGTCGTCGTTTCCACCTACCAGTCGGTTTCCGGCGGCGGCAAGGAAGCGATGGAAGAGCTGTTCAACCAGACCCGTGCGGTTTTCGTGAACGATCCGATCGAGCCGAGCAAGTTCACCAAGCGCATCGCCTTCAACGTGATCCCGCACATCGACAGCTTCATGGAAGACGGCTACACCAAGGAAGAATGGAAGGTGTTGGCGGAAACCAAGAAGATGCTCGATCCGGCCATCAAGGTGACCTGCACCGCCGTTCGCGTACCGGTGTTCATCGGCCATTCGGAAAGCGTCAACATCGAGTTCGAAAACGAGATCACCGCTGAAGAAGCCCGCAACATCCTGCGCGAAGCTCCGGGATGCCTCGTCATCGACAAGCAGGAAGATGGCGGCTACATCACGCCATACGAAAGTGCCGGCGAAGATGCGACCTACATCTCCCGCATCCGCGAGGACGCGACCGTTGAAAACGGCCTCAACATCTGGGTCGTTTCCGACAACCTGCGCAAGGGCGCGGCGCTCAACGCCGTCCAGATCGCCGAGGTTCTCGTCAACCGCGGCCTGATCACGCCGAAAAAGGCAGCAGCCTGATCGACAGTTCAAACGGGCGCCTCTGGCGCCCGTTTTCTTGTGGCCTGCCGGCTGCTATCCGGTCGACGGCACTGCGAAGGTCCTGAAGCGGGAACCGCGTTCCCGACACGTACCAAGCAGCCCCCCGAGCCATCGATCCAGGCCCCGGATTTCCTCTTTGCAGGGAAGCTCGACGCGCTATGTCGAGGGATGAAGCGACAACACCCAGCTCAGCGCCACAAACCCGAACATTGCCGGCGACCGACAGGTTTTGATGTTGACAGGCTGCGAAAACAGCATCACCTCTGTCATCCCCTATTCCCGGCGTTCGCAAAGGTCGCCAACGAGTTTTCTCCCATGCCCTCTGAATTTGACGGGTCGTTCACCGACTTCCTTGAAAGCGCTCCCGGCGGACGCTTCACCGACTGGCTGGCAGCTTGCGCCGAGCCCTACTGGAGCGATGCGTGCAGCCACCCCTTCACCGTTGCGATCGGCGATGGCACCATGCCGGAGGAAGCCTATGCGCGTTATCTGATCGAGGATTACACCTTCGTCACGGATCTCGCTTCCACTCTGGGATATCTCGTCGCCAAAGCCCCCGGAATGCCCGCCAAGTCGCGGCTCTCCGGTTTCCTGGCTCTGCTGACCTCGGAGGAAAACGACTATTTCCTGCGCTCGTTCGAGGCGCTCGGTGTGGAACCGCAAGTTTACGAGACCGCAGCACAGGGCCCTGTGACCCGCGCTTTCTCGCAGCTCCTGCTGAAATCGTCCGGACAAGGCAGTTACGCCGAAGGCCTTGCATGCCTTCTCTGCGCGGAATGGTGTTATCTCACCTGGGGCCAGCGCGAAGCGGGAAAACCGCGCCCAGACGCGTTTTATCTCGCCGAGTGGATTGACCTGCACGCCGTGCCTGGCTTCGAGGCCTTCGTGACCTGGATCCGGGCGGAAATGGACCGGATCGGCCCCACTCTGCCGGAACCCGAGCAGGCCCGCGTTGCGGGCCTTTTCCGCCAGATGAGCAAACTGGAAGTCGCCTTCTTCGAAGCCGCCTGGACCGGCAAAGTGCCCGGTCCGGAGGACGATCTGTTACGGACCTGACCCGATGTTTCTCTATGAAGCCGCAGCCCTCGGCGCGGCTGCCCTGTGGGCGCTGACAGGCCTGCTGTCCACCGGCCCCGCTCAGCATCTCGGCGCGATTGCCTTCAACTGTACCCGCATGGTGCTTGTGGCATTGATGCTGTGCGCCTGGGTGTTCCTGACCACGGGGTGGAGCTCCATCGGCGACGCCCAGATGCTGCCTCTAGTCCTGTCCGGTTTCGTCGGCATCTTTCTTGGCGACACCGCGCTTTTCCTGACGTTGAACCGCATGGGTCCACGCCGGACTGCAATGCTGTTCTCTCTGAATGCCCCCATGTCGGCGATCCTCGGCTGGCTGCTCTTGAACGAAGACCTCAGCCCCACGCAGATGGTCGGTATCGGCCTTACCTTTCTGGGGGTCCTGCTGGCCATCCGTTTCGGCAAGCGCAAGTCCCAGCTTCACAAATGGGAAAACATCAAGGGTCCGGTGTGGATTGGCGTGCTTCTCGGCCTTGCCGCGGCACTGTCCCAGTCAGTCGGCTCCCTCATTGCCCGTCCGATCATGGAAACCGGCGCTGACCCAGTCGCAGCTTCCAGCATACGCGTCGGCGTTGCTGCTGTGGGCCTGCTGCTCCTGACACGCCTTCCGGTCAGCTGGGTCAAGCCGGCAGGAAATTTTACGCTTCCGGTCGTCGGCCTGATCGCCATTTCCGGCTTGCTCGGCATGGGTCTCGGGATGACGCTGATCCTGTTCGCGCTGTCCGGCGGAGAAGTCGGTATCATCGCAACCCTGTCGGCAACGACACCCGTCCTCATGCTACCGATGATGTGGTGGCGAACCGGGGAAGCACCGGCACTCGGCGCCTGGGTAGGCGCGGCAGGCGTTGTGGCAGGCAGTGCGCTGCTCTTTGCCAGCTAGGCAAAAGGAAGTTGGCAGATCGGAACAATGGATCTACAAGTGTGAGAGGAATATGGGAGCCGGATTCGAACCGGTACTTTGCAGCGGGCTGCAAGCGGGTAGTTCCGACCTCACCCGGCTCCCTAACGCCAGTATCGATAGTTTAAAAAACACCCGAAACGAATTTCGAGGACCGACCGCCCCTCGAGTAAGCAACCGGCAAAAACACAGCTGACACCAAACAAGACGTTCCAGCTTAAACAGCCATACCGCCCCGACGCAGCCAGGAAGATCTTATGCCCCTACGGCATATCTCCTATTCCCCATCTGGGGAATATATCGGTACTTTTTTCGAAAAATTTACTTAAACCCGTTTCTCAACCTCGCCTGAATTACTACTACTGGGTGTATTTTTGCAACAAACACCTCGATGACAGGAACGGTTGTCAGCATCGATTTACGGCCAAGCAGCGCCTTTCGGCCGCCAAAACCGAACGGTAATGAGCGCAGATCAACGCAAACTGGCGGCCTGTTCGTCGGGGCGCGAACCATCCGAAATCACATTTACGCCATCTGCGGGATATCCATCTTGCGCTACGTCCATGTCCGGCATGTCGCTTAGACTTTTGCGCAGGATCGGCGCCAGGTGATCGACAAAGCGGCGCACCTTCGCCGTCACCAGTCGGTTTGAAGGATAGACGGCATAGATGCCGCTTTCAGGTAGCGTCCAGTCCGGCATCACCCTGACGAGGCCCCCCTCATTCAGCTCAGTGGCAACCGCCCAACGGGGGAGTGCCGCCAGGCCGATACCCGACACGACCGCTGCCCGTAGCGATGCCGTGCTGCTGCAAATCATCACGGGAGACAGTGAAACGGTGTGTTTCTGAGGCGACAAGAACGGCCATTCCCGTGCCCAGTAGAGCGCAGCGAACCCGATGCACTTGTGGTCCGGAATGTCGACGGGATGTTGCGGCACCCCATGCCTTGCGATGTAGTCCGGTGCGGCACAGACGAGGATCTCCGACATGCCGAGTTTACGGACAATCGTCGCAGGCTCCGGTTCACGCACGATCCTTATCGACAGGTCGAGACGCTGCTCAACGAGGTTGACCATGCGCATGTCTTCGACGATTTCTGCTGTCACTTGCGGATTCTCTGCAAGAAAAGACCCGAGTGCCGGAATGATAAACCGGTCAGCAAAAGCTTCAGGCGCACCGATCCGCATATGGCCAACTGGGGTTTCCTGATACGCCATCACTTCAGTTACGCCTGCGTGTGCCTCTTCCAGTGCACGGGTACAGCGCTGGTAGAAGATCACACCGGCTTCGGTTGGAGAAACGTGACGGGTGGTCCGGTCGAGAAGGCGTACCCCCAGTCGTTTTTCCAGGGCAATGACACATTCGCTGACACGGGATTTGGACAAGCCGAGCTGCTCGGCGGCCCGGGTAATGTTTCCGGCTTCAACCACCCTGGCGAAGATCTCGATTGCATCAAAGAGTGCCATGCGAACGTCCTGTGAAACCGGACAAACTGTCCGGAGTATCGCCACTTCCGCAATTTCGGGAAAGTCGTATTTTTTGCCCTCGCCGCAGTTTGCGGCTTGAGGAGACCCATTATGACAGCAAATTTTAATGCAGCCGCAATCGCGGCGCACCGGGACGCTTGCGAAAACGAAATACTCGGCTTCCGCCGCTTAAGGGTGCGGAGTGTCGATACCGGCGGACGGCTTGGATTTTTTGAGGAAATCGTTCCGCCCGGAGAAGGTGTCCCCCTGCACATCCATCACAAGGAAGACGAGATGTTCAATGTCCGCGAAGGTCATTTCCGCATCTGGTGCGCCGATGAAGTCTTCGACGTCCATCCAGGTGATGTCGTCGTCCTGCCGCGTGGTGTCCCGCATGCGTTTCGCAATGTCGGCGATGTCGAGGGCTGGCTCGATGTGACCGTTACGCCCGGCGGGTTCGAAACGATGTTCGCACGTGCTGCCGAAGCCGGCACGCAAGGAGCAGAACGTTTCATGGAACTTGCTCCCGACTACGGCCTGGAAATGCTTCCAGGTCAGGCCGCGGCTTAGGAGGCGGCAATGATCTGCTTTGTCTTCCAGAGAACCATTCTGGCATTTGCCGTGCTCGCGGCCTTTTCAGGATCCGTGTCCGCGGATGAGAACAAGGCTGCACGTGGAGCCTATCTTGCCCGGATCATGGCTTGCGCCGATTGTCACAGTCCGCGCGGACCGAACGGCGCGCCGATGCCCGAAGCCGGGCTCATCGGCGGCAATGTCGGCTTTGAAATTCCGCAGGCAGGTATTGTCTGGGGCCCGAACCTCACGCCCGCCAATGGCGGTGCGGGATCCTGGAGTACGGAAGAAATCGTAACGGCCCTGACGACCGGCGTTCGACCAGACGGACGGTTGCTCATTCCCGTTATGCCCTGGCCTGCCTACGCCGGACTGACCACACAGGACGCCGAAGCTCTTGCGAGCTACCTGCAGTCCCTGACACCGGATGACAATCCCGTTCCAGGGATGATTGCGCCGGGGGAAAACGCCCCTGCCCCCTATTTCACGATAAAGTTTCCGGGATAGGGGACACCAATGCCGTTGGCCTGACGGCCAACGGCGCCTGGAAGCCGAATTCGGGCTATCCTCCAATCGACTGCCCGTTATCGTGCCTGCCGACGCCACCTTTCGGCATAAGGCAGGGCAAAAAGGTAAAGTCCCGATACCAGCAAGAAGATCAATGGCACCAACGCAAGTAAACCGACCCAGAGTGCCGGTTCGGACTGCCCCATGGCAGCCAGATTGACAACCACGGCCAGCGTAAAGGCTATGGACAGCCAGCGGTGCAGCTGACGGATGATCTTGTTCCAATTCATGATTTGCTCCTGGTGATCACGACGCAAGATCCCGTCTGCCGGAAAGGTCCGTCAGCAAAGGGTTCTTGAGAGTTGGGGTGGGGCGCTCAGGTCGCCGCGCGGCGGACTGTCAGACCTGGGCTGATTTCCTGCGCGTTTTCCTGGCGGCCGAGGCAGCGGCATTCTGCTCGGCGGCTGCACAAACGAGGGCTTTCAGCGCCGCTTCATCGATGTCTGCATCCTCGAACAGGTCGATTGCCCGGCGCGTGTTGCCGTCCAGGCTGGAATTGAAGAGACCAGCCGGATCATCAAGTGACGCGCCTTTTGCGAACGTCAGCTTCACGGCTTTCTTGTAAGTCTCGCCGGTACAGATGATGCCGTCCTTTTCCCAGACGGGAACACCGCGCCATTTCCAGGCTTCCTCGACTTCGGGAACCGCTTCGTGAATGAGGGCGCGCATCCGCGCCAGTGTGCGTCCACGCCAGTCGTCAAGTTCTGCAATCCTGGCGTCGATCTGCTGCGCGGGGGACACTTGATTGTCCATGGTCGTCTTCCTTGCGGTTATCAGGCGTCTTTGCTGGCATCGTCCAGCCGTGCAACAACGCTTTCCAGCGCCTCCATGAAGCGGGGCCAGGCGGCGCTTGCACCGCGATAGTAGGGCAGTTGTTCCTGCGTGAAGCCGATTTGCTCCATACGCAGAAGGGTGCCGTTTTCCGTCGGGGTCAATGTCCAGGTCACGGTGCTTCGAAGATCCTTGGTGTTCCAGCTGTAGGCCAGCGCTTTATGCGGCTCGATCGACTGGACTTCGCAATCGACCATTCCCCAGTCGGCACTCAGGTCGAAGCGGTGGCCGACAACCGGTTTGAAGGCATTTTTCATGAGCCATTCCTCGATCAGGTGGGGCTGGGTCAACGCGCGCCAGATCTTTTCCGCGGGAAAGGGAATTTCCCGTTCCACGACAACAGCAAGGGTATCTTCGTCCGAGAAACTCATTGGTCCATTCTTCTCAAAAGGTCTTCCAGATCATCGAACCGGCGTTCCCAGAACACGTTCATGCGCTGAGTCCAGTCGACCAGCGGTGCGAGCGCTCCGGGCCTGGCGCTATAGTGCGACTGCCTGCCCTCCTGGCGGTCCGTGACAAGCCCGGCCTCCTTCAGGACGCCAAGATGTTTGGAAACTGCGGGCTGGGAGACACCGGCCTGATCGGTCAACACCCGCACTGTCAGCTCGCCTTCGCGGCAAAGCCGCTCGAACAACGCCCGCCGGGTCGGGTCGGCCAGCGTCCGAAACAGAAGGTCAGGTGTTGGCTCACTCAAATTCATAACTCCACGGTTATTGATCGAATTGATAACCTTGGAGTTATGAATGAGTCAAGGCACAATTCAGACCTGCTCCGCTTCCCGCCTGCGCGCAAGTGACGGCAGGCAGACGGTGCGGCCATCGGCGAGCTGTTCGATCCGCACATCGACACCATAGACTTTGCAAAGAGCGGCGCTTGTCAGCACTTCCCTTGGGGGGCCATCCGTCTTGATGCGACCATCGTGTAGCAAAGCCACCCTGGTTCCGATTGCAAAGGCGTGATCAGGGTCGTGGGTCGACAGGACAACGGTCAGGCCGTCCGCCGCAAGACCCGCAACTTCGGAAAGCACCAGCGCCTGATTCCCGAAATCGAGACTGGCTGTCGGCTCATCCATCACGAGGACACGTGCTTCCTGCGCAAGTGCCCTGGCGATCAGCACCAGTTGCCTCTGTCCACCGGAAAGCCGCGTATAGTCTGCGCCGGCGAGTTCCCCGATACCGAGCCTTTCCAGCGCCGCCAACGCGACGTCCCTGTCACGCGGGCCGGGCTGCTGAAAGGCACGCAGTTTTGCGGTTCGGCCCATCAACACGACTTCCAGAACCGGAAAAGCAAAGGGCGCGGCGTGTGCCTGTGGAACGTAGGCGATCCGCGTCGCGATATCCGCACGGGACAGCGACTTCAGCGGCCGTCCTTCCACCAGCACCGTGCCGCCACGCGCCGGCAGCAGCCCTAGAAGCGTCTTGAAAAGAGTGGTCTTGCCAGACCCGTTGGGCCCAAGCAGGCAATAGACGTCGCCAGAGGAAGCGGTCAGGTTCAACTCGCTCCCGACATCGTGGCCCGGATAGCCGATGGACAGGTTTTCAGCCCTGAGCTTCACGCCCATGCCCGCCTCCCCCTGGCAAGCAGCCACAGGAAAAATGGCGCACCGACAACGGCGGTCAGAATACCGAGCGGGACTTCGGTTCCCGAGAGCGTGCGTGCCAGCGTGTCGACTGCAAGAAGGTATCCCGCACCAAGCAAGGCTGCTGCCGGCAACAGGCGCCCGAAACCAGGGCCAACGATCATCCGGGCGATATGCGGTATCACCAGCCCCACCCAGCCAACGACACCGGCAATGGCGACGACGCTTGCGGTGATCAAGGTCGCGCAGAAAATGACGACAAGCCGCAGCCGACCGGCCTCCACACCAAGCGCCTTCGCTTCTTCATCCCCCAGAGACAGGACGTTGATCCGCCAACGCAACAGGAACAGCGGGACAAGGCCGAACAGAACTGCAGGTACCGCCGGCAGGATATCGCCGGCCTTAACGCCTGCCAGACTGCCCAGCAGCCAGAAAGTGATCGCCGGAAGCTGGTCATAAGGATCTGCCAGCACTTTGAGCAAGGATGTCGCCGCCCCCGCCAGAGCGCCGACGACGACGCCTGCAAGCACAAGGACAAGCGTGCTGTCTCCACCGCGCACCGTCGCGGCAACAAAACCGACGAAAGCAACAGCGGCAAGACCGCCGGCAAAACCCATCAGCTGGATTGCCGCGACAGGAAGCGACAGGAAGATGCCGAGCACGGCCCCGAGCCCCGCGCCGGCAGAAACACCGAGAATATCCGGAGACACCAGCGGATTGCGGAAAAGGGTCTGGTAACATGCACCGGCGGCGGCAAGCGAAGCCCCGACCAGCAGCGCGGCAACCACCCTTGGCAGACGGATCGACAGCAGCACCGTGTCCTGCGTTCCCGAAGGCTGTGCGCCGGATACGACGCGCGCCAGCACACCGACGGCCTCGGACGGCGTAAGCGGAAACGGACCGATCAGAAGAGCCGCGAAACTGCCAAGAACAAGCGCGAGGCCGAGCCATACGAACAAGCCGGAACGCGCGAAAGAAGTAGATTTGCCGGTCAGGGAGCCCGCCCCTTTGCCCATTCCAGCAGAGTGTCGAGCTCTGCTTCAGTCAGGTCCACATGATACCACAACTTATAGAAGTTGGCGGTTTCCTGACGCAGCTCCCCATCCCAGAGTTCGGGATAGAATAGGCCTGCAAGCCATTTCAGACCCATCATCCGATTGACGGACGGCGGCCTGTCGATCCAGCCGAAAGGGGCCGTTGGCGACAGGAAAACCCGGCCTTCACGCACCGCGGCAATGCCTTGCCACAGGGGATCCTGCCAGACAGCTTCATAGAAGCTACGATCCCACGTCACGATTGTGTCCGGGTTGGCAACGATAATCTGCTCGGGACTTGCCTGCACCAGTCCGTATTGCCCAGGCACATCGGCAACGTTGCGTCCACCGGCCTTTTCGATGATTTCGGTGTTGATCGAGCCTTTCAGGCCTGTTTCAAGTCCATCCGCCCCACGGGCGAGGTAGACACGCGGCCTGTCCCCCTCGGGCACGGCACCAAGTGCCGACGTCAGCGCGGTGAAGGTTGCCTCGACATCTGCGGCCAGAAGATCTCCACGCTCCGGAACGCCAAGCGCCTCGCCCACAAGACGCAACGCGCCGGCGGTTTCATCGAACCGGCCGTTGACCAGGAGATAGGGAATCCCTGTCTGTTCCTGCACACGGTCGGCAAGATCGATATAGGTATCGCGGACGGACCCGAAATCGATGATCAGATCGGGTTTCAGGGCAAGAACCCGCTCCAGGTTTGCCTCCCCGCCGCGCCCGGTCAGGCGGCCGGTCTCGGGCAGGTCCCGAAAGGCTTCGGCGATAAATGGCTTCTCGTAGTCCCGCAGCGCTCTCGGCCAGCCGAGCAGCGCTTCCGGTTTGAGCGCGTAGACGAGAATGGACGCCGGAGGCCCGGCAGCAAACACCCGGGTCACCGTATCCGGGATCTCGACCGTACGACCCGCGGAATCGGTAACGCTTCGCGCCAGGACGGACGTCCCCGAAATGCAAAGCAGGAAAAGGCAAATAGCGGCCAGGCGCGTCATGTTTCCTCCAGCATTCTTTTAACTGACCGAGGGTTTCTGCTTATTTCAGTTCAGCTTCAGGAAAGCGACAAGGCAGAAACTCCATCAGTACAGTGATGGATCATGCGGAGAAAATACACAAAAACAACATAAACTGCAGCCCTTTCACGGAACTATGAAACGCTCACTAAACTGTGATTATCACTGCTATTTTGACGCGAATTTTCTTTCATTCTTAATTTACGCAAATCGACAAAGATGATCCCAATTATGACCTTGGGGGAAATGATGAAGAAGTTCTTGTCCCGATTAAGCGTGACTTCAACGCTCGCAATTATTTCTGCCAGCGTGCTTGGAATATCGATGATTGTTGTGGGCTTTATCCTGTATCAGGTAGCCCTTGGCCAGGCTGAGGACCGTGCCCTCGTCAAACAGGATATCAACCTTCGCGTGGCAGCGACGCTGTTTCAGGACCGCATCGACGGTGCAAAGGTCAGCTGGGACGCGAACAACAACGTCAAGCGGATCGAACTGGCCGAAATGCCGGTGTTCGAAAACCATGACATGATCGACGCCGTTGGGCGCATGACAGGTGAAACCGCGACTGTTTTTGCATGGGATCCGGAAACGAAGGATTTCTGGCGCAAGACCACCAACATCATCAAGGGTGACGGCAAGCGTGCCGTCGGAACCCAGCTCGGCCAGAACGGCGCGGTTTATCCTGTCGTTACCCAGGGCAAGACCTTCCACGGGCAGGCCACCATTCTCGGCAAGGACTACTTCACTGTTTACCAGCCGATCTTCTCATCCAAGGGCGATATTCTCGGCATCCTTTATGCCGGCGTGGAAAAGGCTGCAGTCGAAGCCAACGCATGGGAACTGACCAGCCGCTACGCGATGCTGGTGCTGCCGGTCGTCGCCGTTTCGGTGGTCCTCCTGATCCTCGCAATTCGCCGCCAGCTGCGTCCGATTACACGCCTTGCGGAAATCACGGACCAGATTGCGCAGGACAATCTCGCAGACGAAGTCCCCTTCAAGGAACGCTCCGACCAGATCGGCACGCTTGCCCAGGCCGTCAGCACCCTGCGTGACAGGGCCGTCGAGCGGATCGAACTGACCGAGCACCAGCGTACGTCCGAAGCCGCTGCGATCGACCGCCAGAACCGTGTTCAGGGTCTGATCGAAACCTTCCGGACCAATGTCTCCAACGTGCTCAACTCGGTCAACGAAACCGTTCATGGCCTGGAAGGCACCGCGGGACACCTCTCCGACCTGTCCGGCCAGAGCGCCTCAAGCGCGACGGAAACCCTGAACTCTGCCGATGAAGCAACGTCGAGTGTTCAGACCGTGGCCAGTGCCGCGGAAGAACTCTCTGCGTCCATCAGCGAAATTTCCCGCCAGGTGGCCCAGACGACGGAAGTTGTTGGCCGGGCAACCGAAGGCACCCGCATGACCAACGAAAAGGTGGAAGGCCTTGCAGCCTCCGCCTCCAAGATCGGCGAAGTGGTAACCCTTATCCAGGCGATTGCCGAGCAGACAAACCTGCTGGCCCTCAATGCCACCATCGAAGCGGCACGCGCCGGGGAAGCCGGCAAGGGCTTCGCGGTCGTCGCAGCGGAAGTGAAGGAACTGGCCACCCAGACCTCCAAGGCGACCGAGGAAATCAGCGCCCAGATCACCGCCATTCAGGATGCGACCAAGGACTCGGTCGGTGCGATCGCGGAAATCACCAAGATCATGGAAGAGGTGAATTCCTACACCAGCACCATCGCGGCAGCCGTGAGCCAGCAGGGCTCGGCCACCGGCGAGATTTCGCAGAACGCCCAGAATGCTGCCGAAGGCACCACCTTCGTGTCGTCCTGCATGTCCGACCTTTCCAGTGCGGTCAATCAGACGTCACAGGCTTCCCAATCGGTTCTGGACGCATCGGAAATGCTGTCTTCGCGCACGGAAGAGCTGAAACAGGAAGTGGAAACATTCCTGAACGGTGTGGCAGCCGCCTGAGGCAACCAACCATCGACAATTTATCTTGTCAGGAAGGCGCGGACATCGTCCGCGCCTTTTCGTTTTCGGCATCCTGTTTTCGCTCAGAACTCTCCCGACATCAGAGCCCTGCGTCGCGGCAATCAGCCTCCAACCACGTTCATCCAGAGACCGCACAGGCCAGCTCGCCCCGCACGTTGGTGAGCGCAGGAAACGTCGAGCACCTGAAAAGGCGAGACTTTCAGCCCTGCAACCGTTACGCAGCACTTTTCGCGTAGCCAAAAATTTGCTGCACTGCACACGATTATTCACCAAGTGCCTTTAACGTTTACAGGCAGGCCAATTCACACAGGCGGTTAAAGGGAAGTGTCCGAAGCAAAAATTACTCAGCATCCTGCGTATTTTTACTTGGCAGATTTACTAAACCTTTTTTAGGTTTTTTCTACAATCCTTGATTTCAACCAAAATTGTTTCAGATGCCAATTGATCATGGTTCAAATTTTAGTTGCGGCAGTTGATTTCGGAAATTTTCCATCGCGTTTCGCCAGAATCGCGACCCTCTACCCGACAAAACGAATTGCCTTCTCCCGCGCCAACCTGAGGGACATCAAGCCCCGCTCGCTGCTTCTTGTCGACTTTCTGGACCTTGGCACTGACCACATCGAAATCCTTCGGGATTTTTCGAGAAGCGGCCAATCCGTGCCGGCGCTCGGCATCGTTGACACAAAAAGCAGACAGAGCGTGCTGCAGGCGCGCGAGCTTGGCTTCTACAATCTGATAGATCGCGAGGAAAAATTCGCGACACTGTTCGAAAAAATACGCGAAGTGGTGGGCGACTATTCCAAACCGACGCTGCCCAGCCGGTATTCGGAGAAGATCGTCAAATCGGTTGAAACCACCAGCATGGGCTTGAACCTGATGTCGGCGGCAGCCCTCTCCGGCGCACCCCTGCCCATGCAATTCCTGGCTACCAACGCCCAGGACATAACCTCGGCCATCATGACGGAAGGCCTCGACAGTTGGTTGAGTGCGGTTCAATGCCACCACAGCCACACCTTCTGCCACACGATGATGGTAGCCGGACACACGGTTTCGTTTTCGCGTGCACTCGGCCATTCCGAAGCGGAGCAGACAATTCTCGGCCTGGGCGCACTTGTCCACGACCTGGGCAAGGTCAAGATCCCGCTTTCCATCCTAGACAAGCCTGGCAGGCTGACCCTGGAAGAACGTGAGCTTGTCAACAAACATCCGCTCTTTAGCCGGGAGATGCTGGCAACGCGCCAGGAAGTTCCAAAGCAGGTTGTCGAGATGGCGCTGTGTCACCATGAGTTTCTGGACGGAACCGGGTATCCGGATGGCCTCAAGGGCAATCAGATCTCGCAAAGGGTCAGGCTTCTGACGATCAGCGACATCTATTCCGCCCTCACCGAAAAACGAGCCTACAAGGACAGCCTCAGTCCGCGCCAGGCCTTTGCGATCATGTTCGAGATGAAGGGCAAGCTTGACATGGACCTGTTGCGAAAATTTAGAACCCAGGTGCTGAGCTCGGAATTCGGCCGTGTCCGGCGGCAGGCCAGGGCCTGAAACCTGGAAAAACACCCCAAGGCTGCAGCGCTAAATTCGACACCGCCCCAGGATTGCGCGATCACCTATTTGTGTTGTCAAAAATAGCTATATCGTCCGACTAGAAAGGGTCATTGAAACTCTTTCTTCAGTTTCCCCTACGACAATATCTCCCCCTACAGAGGCAAAAACCGGGAGTAAACAAGGTGCTGTTTTCAGGGTCGAACATGTGGAAAGCCGCCTTTGACGCGCTCAACCGTTCGCAGGCCATCATCGAGTTTACACCCGAAGGTACGATCCTGACCGCCAATCCCAACTTCCTGAAAGCGATGGGCTACGCCCTCAATGAAGTTCAGGGAAAACCTCACAGCATGTTTGTCGACCCCGCCTACGCGGCATCGGCAGAATACAAGGCCTTCTGGAAAAAGCTGGCGCAAGGCGAATTTCAGACCGCCGAATATCTGCGCTACGGCAAAGGTGGCCGAGAAGTCTGGATCCAGGCTTCGTACAACCCGATCCTCAACACCGCCGGCAAGGTGGTCAAGGTAGTCAAGATCGCCTCGGACATCACCGAGCGCAAGCAAAAGAGCGCCGATTTTGAAGGTCAGGTTGAAGCGATGAACCGGTCGCAGGCCGTGATCCATTTCGACCTCGACGGCACGATCCTCGACGCAAACGAAAATTTCCTGTCCGCGATGGGTTACTCCCTTGATGAAATCAAGGGCCGTAAACACAGCATGTTCGTCGAAAAGGACCATGCAGCGAGCACGGAGTACCGGCAGTTCTGGAAGAATCTCGCCGAAGGCAAATTTCAGGCGGGTGAGTTCAAGCGCATCGGCAATGGTGGGCGCGAAGTCTGGATCCAGGCAACCTACAATCCGATATTCGATTCCGCCGGTCGTCCCTTCAAGGTCGTGAAGTTCGCGACTGACCGCACGCCACAGGTTGTCGAAAGACGTCGCCGCGCGACCGTTCAACAGGGCATCGACCAGGATCTTTCCGAAATCGCCACGGCCATTTCCAACACCACGGAACAGGCAACAACTTCCGCATCAGCGTCCGAACAGACCTATTCCAGCGTGCAGACTGTCGCGGCGGCGGCAGAAGAACTTGTTGCCTCGATTCAGGAAATCAGCCGCCAGGTCCAGACCGCGCTTGAAGTTTCGCAAAGCGCTGCGAGCGAGGCCGAGCGGTCAAGTGACATCATGAGCGGGCTGTCTGAGGATGCAAAGACGATCGGTTCGGTAATCGAACTAATCGACGGCATCGCCGACCAGACCAATCTCCTGGCCCTGAACGCGACCATCGAGGCCGCAAGAGCTGGGGAAGCCGGCAAGGGCTTTGCCGTTGTTGCCTCCGAAGTGAAGAGCCTCGCCGCGCAGACAAGCAAGGCAACCGAAGAGATCTCCAACCAGATCGGCTCCATGCAGGAGACGACCGGTCAGGCAGTCGCCGCAATCGAATCGATCCTTGCTGTCATCAAGAATGTCGGAGACATCGCCGCCAGCATCGCATCCTCGGTCGAGGAGCAGTCGGCGGTTACGAATGACATATCCTCCAACATGCATTCGGCCGCCCAGGGCGTGGAACGGATCACCTCCAACATGCAGTCGATCTCCTCGGCAACTGCCCAGATAGACGCCGCGACCAAGAACGTTAAGCAGGCCTCGCAATCCCTGATGTGAACACGGGACGCGCGATCTGACATCACGCCCAGTCCCTGCCAGACAAAAAAACCCGGTGCCAAGGCACCGGGTTTTCTTTTGACGGGTTATTGAACCTGGCCTTAGCGCGCCGGAAGCGGGATCCATTCGGCAACAGAAACATCGGCATGCTGGAACTGCGGCATCTTCTGGCCCAGCTCTTCCATGTTCTTGACGTCCTGCTCGTTCAGGAAGTCCTGGGTGATCAGGGTCGGCGGCACGACAACCTGCTTGCCCGGGTCTTCACCTGCCAGCATCAGCGCCAGCGTGCGCACACTGACTTCACCGACAACCGCCGGGTTGGTCGCGACCGTTGCCGCCCACGCAGAATCCGGCTCGCGCATGGCGGAGATATCGGCCGTGGAAACGTCCGCGGAATAAATGGCGATGTCCTGGTTGAGACCGGCTTCATCGACCGCGATCTTCACGCCTTTGGCAAATTCATCGTAAGGGGCAAAGACGACATTGATGTTCGGGTTGGCCTGCAGCACCGAACGGGCCTGGTTGGCAACGGAGTTGGCAATCGGGTTATCAAGCGTGCCGAACATGGCCGCTTCCGTGATCCCCGGATTGGCTTCCTTGACTTCCTTCCAGGCGACGTCGCGGCGGTCCAGCGGCGCGATGCCCGGCACATAGACATAACCGGCGGTAAAGCTGTCGCCATTGTCCTTGATCGCCTGTTCCAGGGCCAGCTTGCCGAGCAGGTAGTCGGACTGTTCGATCTGCGGGATCGCATCGTTTTCAACGTTGACGTCGAAGGCGACAACCTTGATGCCCGCATCGACGGCGCGCTGTGCGGCGGCCTTCATGGATTCGGTCAGGCCGTGCTGGATGATGATGCCGTCGACACCAAGCGCGATGGCCTGGTCGACCATGTCGGCCTGAAGGGCGGCATCCTGACGGCTGTCGAGAACACGCAGATCAACGCCAAGAGCAGCTGACTGCTTTTCAACACCTGAAAGATAGGACTGGAAGAAGTCACCGGTGGACAGATAACGCACCAGCGCGATCTTGACCTCTTCCGGTTTGTCGAACGGCGCCGGCATGTCGGCTGCAAAAGCCGCTCCGCCGGAAAGCCCGATCCCGGCGGCAACCGCCAGCTTCATGAATTCACGTCTCAGCATTTGTTTTCCTCCCAATGGAAACGGCGCCATTCAGGGCGTCACGCTGTTCTCCGGCCCCCACGTCGCGAGGACAGGTAGAATGTGAAGACAAGGGCGGCGACCAACACGGCGCCCTTGACGAAATCCTGCATGTAGTAAGGAGCGTTCATCATCGTCAGCCCCTGAAGAAGAATGCCGACAAACAGTGCCCCTGCCGCCGTGCCGAAGGCGTTCGGGCGGGCAGCGCCCAGTACCGCGAAGCCGATGAGGGCTGCGGCCACGCTGTCGAGCAGAAGGTTGTTGCCGGAGGCGATGTCACCGCGGCCAAGGCGGGCAGCCAGCAGAATGCCGCCAACCGATGCCAGCATGCCGGAAATCATGTAGGCCACGATCTTGTAGCGCTGCACGTTTGTGCCGACCAGTTCGGCAGCCCGTTCGTTGGAGCCGATGGCATACATCAGGCGGCCATGGCGGGTGTACCCCAGGAACAGCCAGATCAGCAGCGCGATCAAAAGGAACACCACCACCGGCACCGGCAGCAACCGGTCCAGGAACAGGTCGAACCGATGCCGGCCGAGCCAAAGGAAGGCCGCGGAGAACGTTCCCTCCGCAACGACGCCCTCGCCCAGGCTCATCCCGGTCGCAATCGAATTGCCCTGGGTCGGAATGCGCTGCAAACCGATGAGAAGGAACATCATGCCGAGCGTCGCCAAAAGGTCCGGCACCCGCATCTTCACGATCAGGAATCCGTTGATCAGCCCGACGACCGCACCCATCACCAGGCAGAGTGCAACCGCGACAAAGGCGGATTGCTCCAGCACCACCATGGAATAGGCGGACAGCATCAGCGCCGAGGTTGCGACCGAGCCGATCGACAGGTCGAACCCGCCCACCACAAGCGTACAGGTGACACCGAGCGCGAGAATGCCGGTAATGGCCACCGACTGCAGGATGAAGACTGCCGAACGCGGGCTGGCAAAGCCGCTGGCATAGAGGCTGAAGAAAAGGGCCAGTCCGCCGAGTAGGACGAGGAAGCCGTAGCGGATGGCAAGTTCGAGCGGGTTCTTGTTCATTGTTCCGGTATTCATCCTGCCATTGCCTGCGTTGCTGGCTCGCTCTGCCCCTGCCCGCCTGCGGGCCCGGAGACATCCGCGACCAGACGGTTCAGGTCGACGTTCTTGTTGATGTATTCGCCGACGATGGCGGCCTCGTGCATGACGACGATGCGGTCGGCGATTTCCAGGGCCTCGTCGATTTCCGCCACGAAGACGAGCGTCGTGCGCCCTTTTGCGGTCTGCCGGATGTAGTGGCCGATGTCCCGCCGGGCGCCGATGTCGACACCCTGGAAAGGTTCGTCCAGCAACAGCACGCGGCTTGCCTGCAACAGCCAGCGGCCGATCATGACCTTCTGCTGGTTGCCACCCGACAGGGTGTTGATGCCGTCGCCGTTGCCCTGACAGACGATCCCGATCTTGCCGATCATGTCGTCAGCAGCCCGGCGTTGACCGCGTTCGCTCAGGAAAGAGAACCGGCTGAATGCCCCCAGGAAAGGCAGTGTCATGTTGTTGGCGATGTCGAAGTCCGGCACCACGGCGTTCACGCTGCGGTCCTTGGGCGACATGAACACACCCTTGGCGACGGCGTCTTCCGCACTCTTCGGAGTGTAGGCCTTGCCGTCCAGGCGCAAGGTGCCGCCGGCCGGTTTCGCAAGGCCAAACAGCACTTCCGCCAGTTCCGTGGTGCCGCTGCCGAGCAGACCCGTCAGGGCAACCACTTCGCCTTCGCGAGCAGTCAGATCGATCTGCGGGCCATTTTCGTGTAGGCGCACACCATCGACTTCCAGGATCGGATCGCCGCCGGCAACCGGATCGATATCGACCTCGGTCATCTGGTGGCCAAGCATGGCGTTGACCGCGCCGACATAATCCAGAGGCTCTGTCTCGAACAGGCCGGAAATCGCCCCGTCGCGCATGGAAACGATCCGGTCGGCCACGCGGCGGATGTCCGACATACGGTGGGAAATATAGAGAATGGCGACACCTTCCGCACGCAGCCGGTCAATCAGCGCGAACAGGCGGTCGGCTTCGGAAGCGGACAGTGATGAGGTCGGCTCGTCCAGAATGAGCAACTTCGGCGCGCGGGCCATGGCACGTGCGATCGCGATCATCTGGCGGTCGGCTACCTCCAGATCCGCAACACGGGTGCGCACGTCCATCGTCAGCCCCATGCTTTCGGCAACCTTGCGGGCCTGCCGGCGAAGTTTCCTGTCGTTGACGAAGAAATCGGCGCCCGGTTCGGTCAGAAGGTCCAGCGTCAGGTTGGTGGCAACATCGAGATCCGGAATGACACCGTCATCAATGGACTGGTGAACGGTCACGACACCCTTTGAGATGGCATCAGCCGCATCAAGCGGCTTGAAGGGGGCACCGGCCAGCTCGATCTCGCCGGCATCGGCAAAATGATAGCCGCACAGGACCTTCACCAGCGTCGACTTGCCGGCACCGTTGGCTCCCATCAGCGCCGTGACTTCGCCGGCGCGCAGCTCCAGATCGATCCCCCGAAGCACGTGGTTGCGCCCGAAGGACTTTTCCAAGCCGCTCAATTTACAGGTGACGTCTGGCACCTTTCCTCCCGATATTTTTGCGAGTTCCTCCCCCGCTTCTCATCGTTACAACACGCTAAATAGGCATTTGTCAACTGTGTTGACTTTTGAATAATCTTGACCATTATCGGGGCAAAATAGGGAGGAACAAGACCCAAGATGGACACGCCAGACCTCTATCGGCCCCTCACGCCGGAAACGCTCGGCGAAAGACTTTCCGGCATTTCCGCCGTTGCGGACAGGATCGGAGCAGACCCGTCTGACTGGACCGTTCGCGAAGTTGGCGACGGCAACCTGAACCTCGTCTTCATTGTCGAGGGCCCCAAAGGAACGATCATCGTCAAGCAGGCACTGCCCTATGTGCGCCTGGTGGGCGACAGCTGGCCGCTGCCGCTTTATCGCGCGCTTTACGAGAACCATGCGCTTGTGCGACAGGCCGCCCGTGATCCGGGCGCGGTACCGGAGGTCTACCACTTCGATGAGGACCAGGCGCTGATCGTCATGGAATTCCTCTCGCCGCACAAGATCCTGCGGCGCAAGCTGATCGATGGTGAAAAGGTTGCAGGACTTGGTGCTTTCCTTGGCACCTTCTGCGCCCGCACCGCGTTTCGCGGCTCGGAACTGTCCATGAAGAGCGCGGACAAGAAGGCCGATGTCAGCCTGTTCGCCGGCAACGTGGAAATCCCAGCAATCACCGAAGCGCTGGTTTTCACCGATCCTTATTTTGCTGCTGAAATGAACCACCACACGGAAGGTCTCGACCCCGTTGTGGCAGACCTGCGCGCCAATGCCGAACTGAAGGCAAAGGTGCAGCGGTTCCTGATGAAATTTGCATCCAACACCGAAACCATGGTGCACGGCGACCTGCACAGCGGCTCGATCATGTCCACGGACAGCGACAGCCGCGTCATCGATCCCGAATTCGTGCAATACGGCCCGCTCGGCTTCGACATCGGCATGCTGACTGCCAACTTCCTGATGGCCTATTTCAGCCAGCCGGCCCATCGCAGCGCGGAAACACTCGACGATTTCCAGGAATGGGTCCTGTCGGTCATCGCCGAAACCTTCTCATCCTTCGAGGCCGAGTTCACCCGCCTCTGGAACACCGAGCGCACCGGCATGCTTTACCCGGCTTCCCTATTCGAGGATCAGGGGCAGGCATCGGACTTCGCAT
Source organism: Labrenzia sp. PO1 (assembly GCF_012273635.1). NCBI lineage: Bacteria > Pseudomonadati > Pseudomonadota > Alphaproteobacteria > Hyphomicrobiales > Stappiaceae > Labrenzia > Labrenzia sp. PO1. The sequence goes on along the minus strand of NZ_JAAXCR010000004.1, from coordinate 564,199 downwards.
GTGCGGGCCTCCTGCAGGAAATCCGCAACGAGGCCATGGGCTATTGCGGTATCGAGATGCACCGCCGCACCCTGTCGCTCGCCCACAATGCCGACTTCGAGGAAATCGAGGACAAGCAGCTGAAGCGCCGTCTGGAAACGCGCAACCTGCTGATGGGGGCCGACCTCATCCTGTCGCCAGAAAGTTACGGCTCGACCGATGCGCTCGTGAAGCTTGCGCGCCAATTCAACAAGAAGGACATCCCATGAAGGTCAACGGCACTCATTACCGCTCGCTCTGGTGGGATGACGACAAGGCTGCCCTGCAGATCATCGATCAGCGCTGGCTGCCGCACGAATTCCGCATCCAGCAGGTCGACACACTTCAGGACTTCGCCGACGCCATCGTTGAGATGCGCGTGCGCGGCGCGCCGCTCATTGGTGCAACCGCTGCCTACGGCATGGCACTGGCCGCAAAGATCGACCCGTCCAATGCGCATCTGGACACGGCCTGGGAGTTTCTCGACAAGACCCGGCCGACGGCCATCAACCTGCGTTGGGCGCTTAACCGCTGCCGTGCGCACCTGCTCCCGCTGCCGGAAGCCGACCGTCCCGCCGCAGCGCTGAAGCTCGCGCACGAGATTTCCGACGAGGATGTCGGCATCAACCACAGCATCGGCCAGAATGGTCTTGAGATCATCCGCAAGATCGCAGCCGGCAAGAAGGACGGAGAGCCTGTCCGCATCCTGACCCATTGCAACGCCGGCTGGATTGCGACCGTGGACTGGGGCACGGCGACGAGCCCGATGTACCAGGCCCATGACGCCGGCATTCCGATCCATGTCTGGGTGGATGAAACCCGCCCGCGCAACCAGGGCGCCCTCACCTCCTGGGAACTGGGCAGCCACGGCATTCCCCACACCTACATCACCGACAATGCCGGCGGCCACCTGATGCAGCACGGCCTTGTCGACATGGTCATCGTCGGAACCGACCGCACCACACGCCGCGGCGACGTCTGCAACAAGATCGGCACCTATCTGAAGGCACTCGCCGCCAAGGCCAACAACGTGCCGTTCTACGTTGCCCTGCCTTCACCGACCATCGACTGGACGGTAGATGACGGCGTTGCCGAAATACCGATCGAGGAACGCCAGGAACGCGAAGTCACGCACATCCAGGGCCTGACGGACGACGGCAAGATCGGCGTCGTGCAGGTGACACCGGTCGGCACGCCCGGCGGCAATCCTGCCTTCGATGTCACGCCGAACCACCTCGTCACCGGCCTGATTACCGAACGCGGTATCTGCGAGGCCAGCGCCGAAGGCCTTGCCGCTCTCTTCCCGGATCTCAGCAGGATCGCCAAGAGCGCATGAGCCCTGGCCCGACCAGTTCCCGGCCAACCGGCACCAAGGCCGCGGCACCCTCTGCGGCCACCAGGGCGCGCAGCCAGGACGATGCCATCATCGAGGTCACCTGGTGCTACTACCAGGAAGGCATGAACCAGAACGAGATCGCCGAACGCCTCGGCATTTCGCGGGCGACGGTCGTCAACTATCTGTCCGAAGCGCGAAAGCGCGACTATGTCCGCATCACGCTGGACACGGACATCTTCCGCGACCACGATCTGGCGCGCCGTCTCGTCGACCGGTTCGGTCTGCAGGACGCCATCGTCGTTCCGACATCGCCCGCCGGGGCCGATCAGTCCCTTGACCGGGTCACCCGGGTGGTCGCCGACTGGCTGCCAGGCCTGCTGGAACCGGGCGACCGGCTTGGCGTTGCCTGGGGCGAAACGGTCTACCGGGTGGCGGAGGCCGCGCCGCGGGTAACTGTGCCGGACCTTACTGTGGTTCAGCTGGTCGGCTCGCGTCCGGCAGCTCTCGGCTTTGCCGCGGAAACCTGCTCGGCAACGCTCGCCCGCCGCTATGGCGCGCACTGCGTCAACCTTCATGTGCCGCTGCTCTTGTCCAACCGGGCGCTGGTGGAAGAACTGAAGCGGGAGCCGGTGATCCGCATGCAGCTTGATGCGGTGGCGGACTGCAACAAGACCATCTTCGCCTGCGGCACCTGCACCGCAGACAGCCACGTTGTCCATACCGGCCTGCTTGACCCCGCCGACGTTGACCCATGCGCGGAACGCGGTGCCATCGGCGTGATCTGCGGCCGCCTGATCGACCACGACGGCAACGGTCTCAACCGGGAAATCGAGGACCGGATGATTGCCGTGACGCTGGACCAGATGCGCGGCAAGGACATGGGCCTGCTGGTCGGCTCCGGCCCGGACCGTGCCAGACCGATGCTGGCCGCCCTGCGCGGCGGCTACGCCACCCACATCGCCACCTGCTCGGAAACGGCGACGGAAATGCTCAATCTGACGGAAAACAATGCTTAAGACGCCTTATCAGGACACTCCCGAACTTCGCCAGGCCATCATCGATTCCTGCAAGGAGATGAACAGCCGCGGTATCAACCAGGGCACATCGGGCAATATTTCCGCGCGCGCAGGCGACCGGATGATCATCACGCCCTCCGGCGTGCCCTATGACCGCATGACCCCGGAGATGCTGGCCTCCATCCCGCTGGACGGCGACAGCGCTTTCGAAGGGCCCCTGCCACCTTCAACCGAATGGCAGTTCCACCTTGCGCTGCTGCGGGCAAAGCCGGACATGCACGCAGTCGTGCACGCCCACCCGGTCCACTGCACCGCGCTGGCGATCAACCGGATGGAGATCCCCTCCTGCCATTACATGATCGCGCTCTTCGGTGGTGACACGGTTCCCCTGGCAGGCTACGCCCTTTTCGGCAGCGACGAACTTGCGCGGGAAGTGACAGACGTCATGAAAGACCGGCAAGGCTGCCTGATGGCCAACCACGGTGCCGTGGTTGTCGGCGAGACCCTTGAAAAGGGCCTCTGGCGTCTTGAGGAACTGGAAGTCCTGGCCAAGGCCTATATCCTCAGCCGGACGATCGGCTCGCCGCACATTCTCTCGAAATCCGAGATCGACGCGGTGCTTGGCGCGGTGAAGAACTATGGAATGAAGACGGAAGTCTGAACAGGCTTCCCCGTCACACCAGATCGGGCATGAACGGCAGATCGGTGACGCCGATATCATGCCCGGCCTGTGTCAGCAGTGTCGACACCTGGCCGCGATGATGGGTCTGGTGATTGAACATGTGGGTGACAAGCATCCAGCGCGGCCGGGACCGGGGAATACCATCCTGGCCGCTTGTCCATTCCAGATCCTCCGCCAGCCAGTCGATGGTCAGCCACTCGGCAAAGTCGGAGATCTGCAGGCACATGTCGAAATGGGCGGCTTTCAACTCATCGAAATTCTCGAAGAGATCAACGCCCATGCCCTTGATTTCGTATTTGCGGCCGGTAAAGCGGCTCATCCAGGCCCTGTCGGCAAACAGGATGTGGTTAAGCGTGGAATGCACGGACCGGAAGAAGGCACCCCGGTCGGCCTTGCGGTCTTCATCGCTCATGAGATCCGCTGCCGCATAGACCTTTTCAGTCATCCAGCTGTTGTATTTGGCCATTCGGCGATAGAGCACCGGATCGACGAGCATGACGTCCCTTTCCTTGCAGCGCTTATCCCGCCGTGGCGAGAGCCTCAGGGGCTGTCGTGGAGAATCTCTGTGTTTCGGCGTCCATGACCCGCAATTCGCCGGACCCGATGTCGAACCAGGACCCGTGCAGGCTGAGCGAACCCGCCGAAACGGCCGCCTCGATGAACGGGAAGGTCATCAGGTTCTTCAGCGACTGGCGGATACCGGCATATTCCATGGCAAGCTGAGGATCGTCAGCCTTGTCCACCGGCATGCAGGCCATCGCGATTGCCGCCGGCTCCAGCAGCTTGATCCACCGACCAATGAACTGACCTGTCGCCATCGGCGCATTCGCGTTTTCCCGGAACGCCTTCACGCCGCCGCACTGGCCATGTCCCATGATCACAATGTGCTTGACCTTGAGCCCGTTGACCGCGAATTCGATGGCAGCGCTGGTGCCGTGCTGGCCTTCCGTATCCTCGTAAGGCGGCACCAGGTTGGCAACGTTGCGCACCACGAACAATTCGCCCGGACCGACATTGAAGATGCCTTCCGGCGTAACCCGGCTGTCGCAGCAGGAAATCACCATCACATCCGGCGTCTGACCATAGACCGCCAGGCGTTCATGGGTTTCCTTGTATCTGACGAACCCCTTGTTGAGGTAACGGCCGTAGCCTTCGAGAAGATGTGCGGGGAAAGTCAAACTCAAGTCTCCAGCTCTTGTCACCCGGGATCAGCCACCTGCGCCAGATATGGGCAGGCCTGCCAACCGGAATGGCGGCACCTGGTACTGCATCCCGAAGGACGCGCACCTGTGCACGAACGATAGGGGATCTCCCCTGCCGGCCATAGATACGGGTTAATACGTAACGAGCCAAGTGACTTCAACCTTTTGGACGACTTCGTCCGTCAGGTCGCGACATTCACCTCATGGGGCGGCTCACCGTCCTCGTGATCCTCATAGGCATGACGGACGTTGTCCGCGGGCATCCTGTCCACAGGTCCCCGCAAGGGGTGTACCGGCCCGTGATCGATGCCCGGTTCCATGACCTGCAACGCGACAGCCCGATAGGCGGCAACGCCATCCAGCACATGATTTACGGTGTGGTGATCGTCAACAAGAACTGCCGGAGTGTCCTCGGACATCCCGGTTTCATTTTCATGGCGCTCTGCGGTGTCACGCTTCTTTCTGCGGTCGTAACCGGTGCCGTCACCGTCACGGTCCGCGGGGTACTCTGTCGCATGCGCCACGACCTGGGCCGATTGCGGCCTTTCGATCGTCGCCATTCCGGCCTCCTGGCCCTCAGAGAATTGCCGCCTTCTGGCGGAACCCACCAATTGTTTCAACAAAGGGTTAACAAAACTTTACGTTAAGTTAACCCTCGGTATTGTCAAAGGCAACTGCCTCAGGCCGACTGGGACCGAGGGGTCGGATAGTCGACACAGACCCGGTTGCGGCCTGACGATTTGGCGATGTAAAGCGCCTGATCCGCCCGGGCGATCGTGTCTTCGACATCACGATCATCAGCCGTGACTTCCGCCAGACCAATGCTGACCGTGACGGAGATATTGCCAACGCCGGCATCCACGGTGAGGGCTGCAATTCTCAACCTGATGCGCTCAGCCAGAACCCAGGCACCGTTTGCGTCATTTTCCCTCAGCAGGAGAACGAATTCTTCCCCGCCGAACCGGGCAGCCTTGTCGGTCGAACGGATTTCTTCAACGATGGCATCACCGATGGCCCGGATGACGTCGTCACCGGCCCGGTGCCCGAATTGGTCATTGACGGTCTTGAAGTGGTCCGCATCGATCATCAGCACGCTGAACAGCCGGTCGTGACGCTGGAAGGTCGCAAAGGCATCTTCCGCAAATGGCTGGAACGCACGCCGGTTCAGGAGGCCCGACAGGGAATCGTGTTCAGCCAGCGTTCTCAAGGAGCGGATGTCGGCTCCCAGTTGCCGGTTCCGTTCCTCACTGGACCGTATGTTGCGGCTGTATTCGTCCTTCAGAACCGCCAGCATGTCCCGGGCTGTCCTGGCGCTTTCTTCCACGGTACCGAGCCGGCGAAGCAGCGATCTGACGGAAGCAGACACCTGCGAAAGCTCCCGGAACCCGTGCAGGCGCGGAACTGTCGTTTCCTTTTCGTCACGCCCGATCCTGTCCAGTGCTGAGACCAGGCCGAGAAGCGGCTGCGAGATGGTGCGAGACGCAAGCCATGCCAGCAGCGCGGAAAGACAGGCAACGGCAAATCCGATCAGAAAGATATTGCGAACCAGAGCCGACACCCGAGCCGACACGACGCTGACCGGCTGCTGCACGGCAACTTTCCAGCCCAGCCCCGGATAATCGCCAAGGCCCGAGGTTTCGACCTCCGCGACCACCATGTCGGGATTGCCGGGATCGTAGGCAGCATTTTCCCGGGAGAGGTTTGTGCCCTCGGCGTCTTCCCCGACGAGCACCGAGCCGTCGCGCGCAAGCACGAAGAGATCGAGCCCTTCCTTGCCGAGATTGTTTTCCAGAACATCGCGCCGGGTTTCTTCCGCCCAGCTCCAGCTCATGTGCGCACCGAGTACGCCCGCCAGTTTTCCGTTTTCGTCTTTTACCGGCATTGCCACGTCGACAAAACGAAACGGCGCTTCGTCGGGGCTTGTCCGCAACAGGTGGTCAAGCAGCTTGGCAAGATGCACATCCTCGACCGCGGGCCCTTTCAGGCCACTGATGAACCAGGGCCGCTCGGCAACGGATGCGCCCTCCAGCATGCCCTTGGTTGCCGCCACGACCGTGCCGTCGACAGATGCAAATCCGATCCAGGCATATTGCGGCAGGCTGCGCTGCAGCTGGTCAAGCGTTTCACGAATGATGTCGGGATTGCGGGTCCAGACAGGCTTCAGCAGTTCCATGTCTGCAACGTTGCGCACTTCGCGGTAACGGTCGAACATCGTCTGGTCCAGCCGTTGCGCCATGCTGCGTGCAATCAAGGTCAGGTCCCACCGGTTTTCCCGGATGGCTTCGCCGCGTGCAATCAGCGCCGCACCGAATGCGGCGACCGCGATCGAAAAGATGCAAAGCGAAGCCGCCAGAAGGGCAATCTGCTGGCGCAGACTGGTCCCGTCCCGCAATCCGATGAGGACTGAAGTTATTCTGGAAATTGGCTTACGTATCATCGGATCGTTTCCTGCTTAGACCCGCGCTAAGGGAAACTACTAATGGCCAAGTATAAATAAATCTTGAACCCGCCAGCGAAACCGACGCAGCCACGACTGCGCCAGTTGCAAATGAAAGTTTATCCGAGACTAGAAGAGCGAATAATTTTCGCCAATAAATACTTCAATCGGCATTATTGTCACTTTCGACGAAGGCCGGTTCAAGCAGCCTGTTCTGCACGGTTGCCGACAATCTTCACCACATCGGCCATGATATCGGTGAGCTGGAAATCCTTGGGCGTATAGACCGCCGCAATGCCTTGCGCCTTGAGCTGTGCGGCGTCTTCGTCAGGGATAATCCCGCCAACCACGACCGGGATATCGTCCGCGCCGGCTGCCCGCAGCCGATCCATGACGTCACGCACCAGGGCCAGGTGCGAGCCGGACAGGATCGACAGACCGATCACGTGAACGTCTTCTTCCACCGCAGCGTTGACGATCTGCGCCGGCGTCAGCCGGATTCCCTCATAGACCACCTCCATACCGCAGTCGCGCGCCCTGACGGCAATCTGTTCCGCACCGTTCGAATGTCCGTCGAGACCCGGTTTGCCGACCAGGAACTTCAGTCGGCGACCGAGTTTCTTTGATACCGCCTCCACGTCCGAGCGGATGTCTGCCAAGGTGCCGGCATTGTCCCGCACGGCCTGGCCGACACCGGTCGGTGCACGGTACTCGCCAAAGACCTCGCGCAGTGTCCGGCCCCATTCGCCTGTGGTCGCTCCGGCCTTGGCCGCGGCAATCGAGGGCTCCATGATGTTGCGGCCTTCCTGGGCAGCGGCTTTCAGGTCCGCCAGCGCGGTTTCGACCGCAGCTTGATCGCGTGCATCGCGCCAGGCCTTGACCTTCTCGACCGCTTCTTCCTCGACATGCTCGGAAACGGTGAGAATGCCGCCGTCTTCCCCGGCGGCCAGAGGTGAAGGCTCGCTGTCTGTCCAGCGGTTGACGCCGACCACCACCTGGTCGCCGCCTTCGATCGCGGCAAGGCGTGCGGAATTGGCTTCCACAAGCTGGCGCTTCATGTAGCTGCTGTCGACCGCAGCGACAGCACCACCCATGGCATCGATCCGGGCAAGTTCCTCGCGGGCTTGCGCCTTCAACTCTTCCACCTTGCGGGTAATTTCGGCGGAGCCGTCAAAAATGTCCGCATAGTCCAGAAGGTCGGTCTCATAGGCGACGATCTGCTGCATCCGCAGCGACCACTGCTGGTCGAACGGTCGCGGCAGGCCCAGCGCTTCGTTCCATGCCGGCAGTTGCACAGCGCGGGCGCGCGCATTCTTGGACAAGACCACCGCCAGCATCTCGATGAGGATACGGTAGACGTTGTTTTCCGGCTGCGGCTCGGTCAGCCCGAGGCTGTTCACCTGAACCCCATAGCGGAAGCGGCGATAGCGCTCGTCCTCAACGCCATAGCGCTCCAGGCAGATCTCGTCCCACAATTCGGTGAAGGCGCGCATCTTGCACATCTCGGTAATGAACCGCATGCCCGCATTGACGAAGAAGGAAATCCGGCCGACAGCCTTCGGGAAATCTTCCTCGGGAATGGCACCGCTCGCCTTGATGGAATCCAGAATGGCCACTGCCGTTGCCAGCGCGAAGGACAACTCCTGAACCGGTGTCGCGCCTGCTTCCTGCAAATGATAGGAGCAGACGTTCATCGGGTTCCATTTGGGCATGTTGGAATAGGTCCAGGCGATGACATCGGTCGTCAGCCTGAGCGATGGCGCCGGCGGAAACACATAGGTGCCCCGGGACAGATATTCCTTGATGATGTCGTTCTGGGTCGTGCCCGACAGCAGTTTGCGGTCGGCGCCCTGTTCATCGGCAGCCGCTATATAGAGCGACAGCAGCCAGGGTGCGGTCGCATTGATCGTCATGGATGTGTTCATCCGCTCCAGCGGTATGTCCTGGAACAGGGTGCGCATGTCACCGAGATGAGCCACCGGAACACCGACCTTGCCCACTTCGCCGCGCGCCAGGGCGTCATCGGGATCGTAGCCAGTCTGAGTCGGCAGATCGAACGCAACGGACAGGCCGGTCTGACCCTTGGCAAGATTGCCACGGTAGAGCTTGTTCGATTCGGCCGCCGTCGAGTGGCCCGCGTAGGTCCGGAAAATCCACGGACGATCTTTCTCCGGCCGGCTCTCACCCGATGCACTCATGCCACTCATCCTCCTAAGGCGTTCTGCTGCCTGTTTTTTCTTGATTTGGCAGCACCGCGTCAGCCTGTTTCTCCCGAACAGTCAGCAGTGTGCCGGAGTTTACGCGACTGCGAAACCCCAATGTGCAATGCAAAATATGGTTGGCATCAAAACGCAAGTTAAGCAATAGTCGTATAGAACGGTGATCGTTTTTGAACAATAGTTGCGCAAAATTGGGTATTTGCCCGATTACGACTTGTGCAAATGCGAAATTCTGAGGCCCAAAAGAAGCCCTGGGAGGGGAGAATGACAGCGACCGCGGAAGCCAATGACAACCAAACGCGAGAGGGCGCGCCGGTGAAAGATCTTTATGAAATCGGAGAGATCCCGCCGCTCGGACACGTTCCCAAAAACATGTATGCCTGGACCATCCGCCGGGAACGCCACGGGCCGCCGGAAGACGCCATGAAACTGGAAGTCGTGCCGACCTGGGAACTCGACAGCCACGAGGTTCTGGTTCTGGTGATGGCCGCCGGCGTCAACTACAACGGCATCTGGGCAGGCCTCGGCCAGCCGATCAGCCCGTTCGACGGTCACGGCGCCGCCTATCACATTGCCGGCTCCGATGCCTCGGGCATCGTCTGGGCCGTTGGTGACAAGGTCAAGCGCTGGAAAGTGGGCGACGAGGTCGTGGTTCATTGTAACCAGGACGACGGCGACGACGAGGAGTGCAACGGCGGCGACCCGATGTTCTCCACCTCCCAGCGGATCTGGGGCTACGAGACACCGGACGGGTCGTTCTCGCAGTTCACCCGCGTGCAGGCCCAGCAGCTTATGCCCCGGCCGCGCCACCTGACCTGGGAAGAAAGCGCCTGCTACACGCTGACGCTCGCGACCGCCTATCGCATGCTGTTCGGCCATCACCCGCATGAGCTGAAGCCGGGTCAGAACGTGCTTGTCTGGGGCGCCTCGGGTGGCCTGGGCTCCTACGCCATCCAGTTGATTACGGCAGCAGGCGCCAATGCCATCGGCGTCATCTCTGACGAGGACAAGCGCCAGTTCGTGCTGGATCTCGGTGCCAAGGGCGTGATCAACCGCAAGGACTTCAAGTGCTGGGGTCAATTGCCGACGGTCGGCTCGCCCGAATATGCGGAATGGTTCGCGGAAGCGCGCAAGTTCGGCAAGGCGATCTGGGACATTACCGGCAAGGGCAACAACGTCGATATCGTCTTCGAACACCCGGGCGAGGCAACCTTCCCGGTCTCCACCCTGGTCTGCAAAAAGGGCGGCATGGTCGTCATTTGCGCGGGCACGTCAGGCTTCAACTGCACCTTCGACGTCCGCTACATGTGGATGCACCAGAAGCGCCTTCAAGGGTCACACTTCGCCCATCTGAAGCAGGCCTCGGCCGCCAACAAGCTGATGATCGAACGGCGCATCGACCCTTACATGTCCGAGGTCTTCCCCTGGGATCAGATCCCGAAGGCCCATACCAAGATGTGGAAGAACCAGCACGCACCGGGCAACATGTCCGTCCTGGTCTGCGCGCCGACCACCGGCCTTCGGACCTATGAGGACGTTCTGGAAGCCTCCACCCGCTGATCCGGCACGTCGCCTTCAGGGCAACCACCTGCAGGCGGCGGGCTCAACAAGCTCCCTGAAAGGCTGGGGGCCTCAAGCCCCGTTAGCCTCATGCAGCCTGACCAGTCCGTGTCTCACGGGCTGGTCTTTTCTTTTTGATTACCCGGCGGTGGCGACCCAGCCTCTGAAGGTGAAGGCCGTGTAGAAGGTCTCGACGTCGACAAATCCGGCCTGCCTCAACAGATCCGCATCCTGCTCGGGCGTCAGCACCGGCAATCGCTCCTTCATCGCAGCCATGCCGTTTTCGGTAAGCGAACGGGAAGTACCGGATAGGGTGGAAAACGCGGCATATCTTGCCAGCCACCTGTCCTTGCTCGCAGGGTCGGTCGGAAAGCTGTGATGAACCGAAACGAAGGCTGCTCCAGGCTTCAACCGTTGCCGCAGTCCGGAAAGCGTCTTCAACCTCTCCTCCCGATCCAGAAAATGAAGCGTCAGCAGGCAGGCAGCGCCATCAAATTGTCTCTCGGGGGCATCATGGATGTATCCCTCCAGCAGGCTCACTCTTGCCCCGAGGGGACCAAGATGCTCATGCGCCTTTTCCAGCATGTCGGCGGACGGGTCGACACCAAGGAAACGCCAGTCCGGGTGCATGCGGGCAAAGGCTTTCAGTTCAACGCCGCCACCGGCACCAAGCACCAGGATTGTCCCGTCCGATGGCGCCCGCTCCGCCAGCAGCAGGCCGGTCATTTTGTGCATGTCTGCAAGCCCGGGAACGAGCCTCGCCGTTCTTTCCGCATATCCGGCGGTTGATGCGGCTCCGGAAAACAGGGACATGGAAAAGGTCCTCAAGCAATGCGTGGCCTGGTGCTCCGATCCATACCAAGACGCTCGACACCATCATGTTACTTTATATGTAACTTGAAAATTGCCATTCAAGAAACCTGCTCCATTTTTTCCAACCCAATGCGCGCACACCCCAGCTGAACGGCTTGTGCACCGGTTTCAGGAGCCTTGCGCCGCAATTCTGCTCAACTGTCGTCCCATCACCTTCCAAAGTGAGGCGAATCATGTGCCTCACTAAATCTCATTGATCCTGAGCGGGAGCTTCAACAGCGTGGCTGACAATCCGATGGTCCATCGATCCCTGAAACTCGCCCTCGCCGGAGCGCTGCTGCTCTCGGTTGCCGCCTGCATGGGCGACCGCATGCAGACGCCTCCCTTCTACGAGGACATGGCGCGTGTCGACGGTGTGGTGGATGCTGCAACGGCCGCTCAGATGATCTCGCAATACCGGATCAACAACGGACTTTCGCCCGTGATTGCCGATCCGCAGCTGACATCCATTGCCAAATCGCAGGCCGACGCAATGGCCGCGGCCGGAAACGTTCAGGCATCGCTCGCCCCGAACCAGCAGCTGGCAACCCGCATGGCCTCCATCGGCGAGCCGAAGACGGCTGCCGCCGAAAACGTCAGCGCCGGATACAGAACCTTTGCCGAAGCTTTTTCAGGCTGGCGGGAAAGCCCGAAGCATAACCAGGTGTTGCTGACGAAAGACGCCACGCGGCTTGGCATCGCGACGGCTTACGCGCCCAATGCCAAGCACAAGGTATTCTGGTCGCTGGTCATGGCCGGACCGAAACCGGCCCGGTAACAGCCCGCGTCAATAGATACGCGGTTCGAAATACCTTTGCGGATAGCCGGGAAATGAATCCCAATAGGGCCGGATAATGATCGGCTGCGGCGGCGCGACCACGACAGGCGGTGCTTCGTAAAGCGGTTCCGGTGCATAGACTGGGCCCGGTTCAACCGGCGGCGGATCATAGGGAGGATCGCCCTTGTAGACCGGCCCGCCGCGATAGGCAGGCGCAGGCGCCTCCGCATAGATCGGGTAATCCCGGTAGTAGCGCTGCACACCCAGGTTGATGCCCGCGCTGGGGATTGGCCGGCCATAATAGATGCCTTCACCGCCATAGCTGAGATATTGGCCGGAAACCCATCCCTTCACATTGGTGAAGGCGGCATCGCACCAGCCGAAGTCGGCCGTACACCCGAAAATGGTTACCCCGCCCCCGCGCGGCACGGTGGCCATCACGGGATAATTGGTTCCCGGTCCGGCGCGCATGTTGAGATTGGCCGTCGTGAAGGCAATGGCCGGCCGTGATTGTGCGCTTGCTGGCAGCACCATCATCACGATCGCGGCAAATGCCAGCGAAAAGCGGATCAACATGTTCAAAACTCCAAAGTTCTGCGCCCTGACGCTTTCAAGAAGCGGCTAGCATCATGGCAAAAGTATAGCGCTGCAGGCGTCTCTATTCCTTCTCACGCCAAATGCTGCCCGCCCCAGCTTGCGCCCAGCTTGCGTCCGATTTGCGTTCGGCCTGCATTTCGGGCTTGATAGGCGCACGAACAGCCGGGGGGCTTTGTGAAGTGAAACGAATTCAATCTGTTGCGTCTGCCATGGCGCTGGCGGCGCTCTGGTCTGCTGCATCCATTGCACCGGTGTCGGCCTTCGATGCACATGCGGGCTATTATTACCCGGAGGTGCAGACCCAGGAGGTTTATGTCTCAGAACTGGACCTTGCACCTGACACGGGCAAGCGGTCGCGGGCAGCCTTCGTCAGCGGCCTTGCATCCCAGAACGCAAAACTGGGGTATCCGCCCGGATATCACCTCTTCGCCAAGGGCACCGAACTGGAAAAACTGATTGTGGTGGCAACCGGCGACGGGCGCTATGACACGCTGTTTCGGCTGCGAGCCCTGCTTGCCTCGCTGACCTCGATGGCCCGCACGACGGAACTCTTCGCGCGGTCAAACCAGCCGCAGGACCTGAACTTCCTCGATCTTTGCAAGATGATCGGCTTCACCCAGGTCACAGTCAGCAACGGCAAGGACGTCACGCACCAGATCAAGGTGCGCTAGCGGTATTGGCTCAGGGAACGGTCAGCGCCTCAGCTTGCCGTTCAGCCAGTCGCGGTACTGCGACTTGGTACCGAAGAACGCATTCCGGTCGACGTCGCCTTTGACGCCCGGCACCCGGCCCTCGGCCGTATACTGCCAGAACACCCAGTCGTCGCGCTGCTCATAGATGTTGTTCGGGAAGCTGGCGACCGAGCGCAGCCAGAATTGCTCGTTCTTGAGCGCACCGACCAGCCTGTCTCGGTGAAAATCGACCGAGGAATAGATCACCGGGCGCTTGCCGTAGTGCTTTTCCATTTCGTCGAGGAAGATCTTCATGTCCCGCAGGATCTGCGGTCGTTCCGGCCGTTCCCGGCAGGTCTTGGAATGCGCATTCCATTCCATGTCGAGAACAAGCGGCAGGGCTTGCGGGTCGACGGGAACGATTTCCTTCACCCACGAAATCTGCTCTTCAACCGGACGGCAGAAATAATAGAAGTGGTAGGCCCCGCGCGGCATGCCCGCCTGGCGCGCTGCCACCCAGTTCTCGACAAAGCGCGGGTCGACGTGGTCGCCGCCTTCGGTCGCCTTGATCCAGGCAAAGGCCACACCGCCCTGTTTTGCGGCCGCCCAATCGATATCGCCCTGCCATCGGGACACGTCGATGCCGTGTACCGCGTAGTCTTCTGGCGTTGGATCCGGAAAGTCGTAAGCCGCGCACGAGCTTAAAAAGATGAACCCGAAAATGGAACAAAACGATTTTACGATTGCCAGCACAGCGTCCTCGGCAGGGTTAAGAAAGGCTTTCACTCACCGCACAAAATGCGCGGGATTTCCTAACGGAGCGTAGACGAAATCACGATTTCTCCGCATAAACACGTATCTGTTATCGTGCGGGCAATCGAATAGGGCGGGATTGCGGCGGATCAAAGACGTCTGGTCTCTTTCCCTCAATGTATGAGCATGGAAATCGCGACCACCCTGATCGCCATTGGCGCCCTGCTGCTGCTCGGCATGCTGGCCGACGAAATCGGCCACAGGACGCAGATGCCCCGCGTGACGCTGCTGATCCTGTGCGGACTGGCCGCGGGCCCCGCCTTTCTGGATCTTCTGCCTGAAAACCTGACCCAGCTTTACGAAACCCTCGCCGTTCTGGCCCTGTCGATGGTCGCCTTCGTTCTGGGCGGCAAACTCTCCAGGGTCCATCTGCAAAACAGCGGCAAGGCCGTAACGGTCGTTTCGGCTTCAGCGGTCGTGTCAACCGCGATCGTCGTTTTTGCAGGTCTCGCCCTGCTTGGCTTTCCGCTGGAACTGGCACTGATTCTGGCAGCCCTGGCCACCGCCACCGACCCGGCAGCCACCAGCGATGTCATCCGCCAGTACCGCGCCAAGGGGCCCTTCACAACCATCCTGTCCGGCATAGTTGCGCTGGACGATATCTGGGGCATTCTGGTCTTTGCGTTCTGTCTCATGGGAGCACAGGCGCTCATGGGCGGCGATGGTTCGGGCGCCCTGCTGCATGCGGTTTGGGAAATTGCCGGATCGCTCCTGCTTGGCGCGATTGTCGGCCTCCCGGCGGGCTACCTGTCAGGCCGCCTCCAACCCGGCGACCCGACCCTTGCCGAGGCGCTTGGCATCGTGTTCCTGACGGCGGGTCTGGCCATCTGGCTCGACCTCTCGTTCCTGCTTGCCGGCATTGCCTGCGGGGCCATGGTGGTCAACACCGGGCGTCACCATACCCGGCCGTTCTATGAAATCGAACATATCGAATGGCCGTTCATGATCTTCTTTTTCGTGCTGGCCGGTGCAGCGCTGCAGCCGGACCTGCTTTTGAAGCTTGGCCTCCTTGGCGCGGCATATGTTCTGCTGCGGCTCGCCGGGCGTCTGGCTGGAGGCTGGCTGGGCGGCAAGCTCAGCGGCGGGGCCGGAACCGACCGAAGCTATCTCTTCGGCCTCTCGCTTCTGCCCCAGGCGGGCGTCGCGCTTGGCATGGCCCTGGTTGCTGCCGAAGTGCTGCCGCAGTTCCGGGACGAAATTCTGACCGTCGCCATCGGATCAACCATCGTCTTCGAACTGCTCGGCCCCGCGGCCACTCAGCTCGCCCTGAAACGGGTCGGCGAAACCGGCAAGGCCGGGGAAGACGATCCCGAGACCTGAATTCGTTTGCACTCGGTGGCCGAATCCGTATGACTTGGCTATTCCCGCAACAAGCCTTGGCAAATTTCCCATGACAGACCGGATCAAACTCGTCACCTGGAACATCAATTCCGTGCGCCTGCGCATGCCGATTGTGGAACAGTTGATCGAGGAAGTCGCACCGGACGTGATCTGCCTGCAGGAAACCAAGTGCCCGGACGCCAATTTCCCGGAAAACGCCTTCCGCAAGGCGGGATACGAACACATGGCCATCCACGGCCAGAAGGGCTACCACGGCGTCGCAACGCTTTCCAAGCTGCCGCTGAGCAACATCGAGAAACGCGATTTCTGCCAGGTGGGGGACAGCCGTCACGTGGCGGCGGACGTGCCGTTCAACGGCTCCAGCATCCGGCTGCACAATTTCTATGTGCCGGCAGGTGGTGACGAGCCGGATCGCACGATCAACCCGAAATTCGGCCACAAGCTCGACTTCATGGCAGAGATGCTGGGTTGGCTGAAAGGCGAGGAAACCTCGAAACCCGCCATTCTGGTCGGCGACCTCAACGTCGCGCCTTACGAGCACGACGTCTGGTCCCACAAGAAGCTCCTGAAGGTGGTCTCACATACCCCGGTCGAAACGGAACTGTTCGAGCAGGTCCGCGAGGCAGGCGGCTGGCTGGACGCCATGCGCCAGTTCACCCCGCTGGATGAAAAGCTTTACACCTGGTGGAGCTACCGCGCCAAAGACTGGTCTGCCGCCGACAAGGGCCGCCGTCTTGACCACGTCTGGGTGTCTCAGCCGCTCGCCCCGTATGTGAAGGGCACCACGGTCCTGCGCGACGCACGCGGCTGGGAAAAGCCGTCGGACCACGCGCCGGTGATCGCGGAATTTGCGATCTGAGGTCAATTCGAACAAGCGGCCCATCCTTCGAGACGGACCTTGCGGTCCTCCTCAGGATGAGGCTGTAATTTGGACAGCTCGGAAAGGTGCAACAGGGACGACCTCATCCTGAGGAAGCGCAAAGCGCTGTCTCGAAGGATGGGCCACACCCCCGGAAGGCCGCGCCGCGCATACTTCCGCAGGCCTCAAGGCGTCACAATCACCTTGCCCTGCACCCGGCGCGCAGCGATTTCCTCAAGCGCGGTTGCCGTTTCTTCCAACTTGTAAACGCCGTGGATGTGCGGCTTCAGCTTGCCTTCAGACACCCAGGACAAAAGTTCCTTCATGTTGCGGCGATGGCCTTCCGGATCCCGGTCGAGTGCGGCGCCCCAGAAGACACCGCGAATGTCGCAGCCTTTCAGCATCACGATATTCAGCGGAATTTTCGGAATTTCGCCCGCGGCAAACCCGATCACCAGGAACCGCCCCTCCCAGGCGGTTGCCCGGATGGCCTGTTCCGACAGTTCTCCGCCAACCGGGTCGTAGACAACATCAACGCCCTTTCCACCGGTCAGCTCCTTCAGGGTTTCCTTGAGCGGCTCAACCGAATAATCGACCGTCATGTCAGCGCCGAGCGAGCGGGCAAAAGCGAGTTTTTCCTCAGATGAGGCGCAGGCAATCACCTTTGCTCCCATGATCGCGGCAATTTCCACTGCAGCCTGGCCGACACCGCCCGATGCGCCCAGAACGGCAACAGTCTCGCCGGGCTTCAACCCGGCCCGGTCGCGATAGGCATGCAGCGTGGTGCCGTAGGTCACGGTCAAACCTGCCGCGACTTCAAAGGGAATATCGTCCGGCAGCGAGACAAGATCGCCTGCTGCGACCACCACTTTTTCCCGCGCAGCACCCCAGCGCATGTAGCCCATGACCCTGTCGCCGGGCGAAACCCCTTCGACGCCGGAGCCCACCTGATCGACCACACCGGCGAATTCGGCACTCGGCGAAAACGGCATTTCCGGCTTGTACTGGTACTTGCCCCTGATGATCAGCGTATCGAAGAAATTGAGCGCACAGGCCTTCACCCGCACCACGACCTCCCCCGGCCCGGCAACCGGATCGGCAATCTCCTCGACAACCAGGCTGGAAGGCGGACCGAAGCTTTTGCAGAAACAGGCTTTCACGGCATCCTCATGACATTCTACGGGTAAAGCGTCGCTCGCGCTGCGCCGGGTGAGACGTTAGCAAGCCCTGTTCGAGGCGGGAATTGGCTTTCCGGATAAGCTGAAAACTTTCGGCCATGGCGAAAGTCGGCTATGAGGCAGCCAAATCGAAAACGGACAAACTGATGCGCGGATATTTTGCAATCGGGGCCGAAGGCCTCTCGAAACGGATGAACCTGGGCACCTTGATGCGCTCTGCCCATGCCTTCGGCGCCAACTTCTTCTTCACGGTGGATGCCGACCAGAAGCTGCGCAAGGCGCCCCCCTCCGACACCTCCAAGAGCCCCGGCCACCTGCCTGTCTTCACCTGGGACAGCGTAGACACGATGGATTTGCCCAGAGGCTGCCAGCTTGTGGGCATCGAACTCACGGACGAATCGATCGAGCTGCCGAGCTTCGGACATCCCCTTCAGGCAGCCTACGTTCTTGGTCCTGAAAGAGGCTCGCTTTCACCGCAGATGCTGGCGCGCTGCGACCACGTGGTGAAGATCCCGACAAAGTTCTGCATCAATGTCGCCATGGCCGGTGCGATCGTCATGTACGACCGTCACAGGGCGCTGGGTCGCTACGCGGACCGCTCAACCACGGCCGGCGCTCCCAGGATCGAACGTCCGAAACATGTGAGCGGCGGTCCGGTAATGCGCACGGGCCGGAAAGTGCCGGGAACCTGAATGAGTTGTGCCTGAACTTCAGGCCACCAGAATTTTGGGTGTCTCTTGCCCGGGGCCCCAATTAGTCCACATCCACGGACGTGTCGGTTTCCAGAAGCTGGCGCAACCGTCCGAAGGCAAGCCGGATACGGGATTTGACCGTGCCAAGCGGCAAGCCCGTGTGTTCAGCGATCTCGCTGTGCGACTGTCCTGCGAAAAAAGCCAGCCGAACCACGTTCCGCTGCTCTTCAGGCAACTGCGACAAAGCAGCACGCACGCGTTTTTCCCGCAGCTTCGCATCCATCTCTTCGGCAATGTCCGGCAGAGGCGTCGGGTGCAGGGACGGATCTTCGGGATCGAGCGCGGCAGACTTCTGGCGGCGGATCCTGTCGATACGCCGGTTACGGGCAACCCGGAACAGCCAGGTGCTGGCGTTGGATTTTTTCGGATCAAACAGATCGGCCTTGCGCCACAGCGTCATCATGACGTCCTGGGCGACTTCTTCGGCAAGGGCCTCATCGGTGCCCTGCTTCATCAGGTAGCCCTTCAGGCGCGGCGCAAAGTGATCGAACAGCTCGATGAAAGCCGCCTTGTCCCGGTCTTCCGCCACTTTGACAATGAGATCGGAAAAATACTGCACCTGCGTCAAAGACAATCAATCCCCCTGCCGATCCATCTTCTTTATCAGGTTCGGCATAATTCGAAAGGGGGGTCAAGCAGGTCTGCCACACTGTTGCCGCGTTTAACCGCAAAGCGATTAGGTTGGTGCACGCACCGAAAAACAGAAAATACAATTGTCGGGCTTCAACCCTTTCGTAACCCGCTTTAAGTTATCATTAAAGCAAGGTTTATATGTCAGACGGCAGTTGAACTAAATTTGACGGAAACTCAAATCCAACGGTGTGGAGATGATGAAAGCAAAATCGCTGGTTCTGGCCATAGCAGGTCTTGCCGTTTCGAGTGCAGCGGCTTTCGCACAAACCCCGACACTTCTGAAGCAGCACAAGGACTGGGCGGCCTATGCGCTGACCAGTGGCGGCGGCAAGGTTTGCTACGCGCTTACCAAACCGACGACGTTGCTTCCGGGAGATCGAAATCACGGGGACGTATTCTTTTTCGTGACCACCCGCCCGGCGGAAGGCGTCTCGTCCGAGCCGAGCCTGCTGGTCGGTTATCCTTTCAAGGACAAATCCTCGGTCAGCGTAGACATTGACGGCAAGGGCTTCACGCTCTTCACCAACAATGACGGTGCCTGGGTCGAAAATGCTGCAACCGAAGCGCAACTCGTTTCTGCCATGAGGGCAGGCCGGGAAATGACGGTGACCGGCGAATCCAGCCGCGGCACCCGTACCACCTACAAGTTCTCGCTGTCCGGCGTCACAGCCGCGATCGACGACTCCAACGCTGCCTGCCGCTAACGCGTTCAGGCAGCAGCTTCTCCGGCTTTCCCCTGCATCCGCAGGGCGAAAAGCCGAAGTCGGCCGGTGGTTTCCTTTCAGTCTCGACGTCACCCTGGACGGGCCAAACGGCCTATCCGGGTCGTTGTCGTTGCGTAAAAACAGCTCTGCATAGCTCCCCTGCACGTCAGCAAACTTGATTTTCGGCGCTTTTTGTGGTTTTGGGAGCGCTTGAAATCAGACCTGCAAGTCAGGTGCCCGGCGACCGCGTAGTCTTGTTCCAAGACGCCTGAAGACCCTGCCGGAAGAGATTACGGATCACGACATGGCAATTACGCTCGACATCGCGCGGGACAATCCGAACGCGCACACCGTTTCAGCCGAAGCCGTCCTGCCCGGCGAAGACAAGCCGACGCTGATCGGCCTGTCGCGCGAGGAACTGGGTGAAGCGCTCGGCACCATCGGCGTGCCGCAGAAGCAATGGCGCATGCGTGCCTCCCAGCTCTGGCACTGGCTTTATGTGCGCGGCGTGTCCGACTTTGCGCAGATGACGAATATCGCCAAGGACTTGCGCCAGAAGCTGGACGAAGCCTTCACGATCGCCCGTCCGGAAATTGTTTCCGAGCAGATCTCCGTCGACGGTACCCGCAAGTGGCTGTTCCGCTTTCCCGCGCGCGGCGCCGGCCGCCCGGTCGAGGTTGAAACCGTCTATATTCCTGAAGAAGGCCGCGGCACGCTCTGCGTTTCTTCCCAGGTCGGCTGCACCCTCACCTGCACTTTCTGCCACACGGGCACCCAGAAGATGGTCCGCAATCTGACGGCCGAAGAAATTCTGTCGCAGATCCTGATTGCGCGCGACCGGCTGGGCGATTTCCCGCATGCGGACACCCCGCAGGGCGCCATCGTGCCGTCCGAAGGCCGTCTGGTGACCAACATCGTCATGATGGGCATGGGTGAGCCTCTCTACAATTTCGATAACGTCAAGAAGGCGCTGCTGATCGCGTCCGATGGTGACGGCCTGTCGCTCTCCAAGCGCCGCATCACCCTGTCGACCTCCGGTGTCGTGCCGGAAATCTTCCGCACCGGTGAAGAAATCGGCTGCATGCTGGCCATTTCGCTTCACGCGGTTCGTGACGAGCTGCGCGATGTGCTGGTGCCGATCAACAAGAAATGGAACATCAAGGAACTGCTGGACGCTTGCCGGCAATATCCGGGCCTGTCCAACGCCAAGCGCATCACCTTCGAATATGTGATGCTGAAGGGCGTCAACGACAGCAATCAGGACGCGCTTGAACTGGTCCGCCTGCTGAAGGGCATTCCGGCCAAGATCAACCTGATTCCCTTCAACCCGTGGCCGGGTACCGATTACGAATGCTCCGACTGGGAGCGGATCGAGGAATTTGCCGACATCGTCAACCGGGCCGGCTATGCCTCTCCGATCCGCACACCACGCGGCCGCGACATCTTCGCCGCCTGCGGACAGCTGAAATCCGCTTCCGAGCGCATGCGAAAAAAGGACCGTGAGGCCCTGGCAGCCTCCTGAGGCAACATCATCTGCTGAACGAAAAACGGCGGCTCACTGGAGCCACCGTTTTTATCTGATCAGAAAACGTCAAACCAATCTGGAAAAAGGCCGCCCGGAGGCGGCCTTTTTGTATTCTTCGGCGAGGCTCAGACGAGACCGGACTTTGCCAGCGGCAGGCTGGTTGACCACTCGCCCTTGGCAGCGGCAATCGCGTTGGCGACAGCCGGACCGATTGGCGGAGTACCGGGCTCACCGATACCGGTCGGTGCTTCGTTCGAGGGAACGATATGCACCTCGATTGCCGGCATGTCGGACATCCGGATCGGCTCGTAGGTGTCGAAGTTGGTTTCCTCGACAACCCCATCCGCAAGCGTCACCTGGTTCCGCAGGATCGCACCAAGGCCGTAGCCGATGCCGCCTTCGACCTGTGCCCGGATATTGTCCGGGTTGATCGGCGTGCCGCAGTCGACCGCTGCCGTCACCTTTTCCACCTTCACAGTGCCGTCGTCGCGGAAGGAGATTTCCGCCACTTCCGCCACAAAGGAACCGAAGGACTTGTGCACGGCGACACCGCGGTGGCGCCCTTCAGGCAAGGGCGTGTCCCAGCCCGCCTTTTCAGCCGCCAGCTTCAACACGCCCACCTTGCGCGGATCGTCCTTGATCATCTCGAGGCGATAGGCAACCGGATCCTTGCCGGCTTCCTTGGCCAGACGATCGATCATGGTTTCCATGACGTAGGCCGTGTGGGTGTGACCGACCGAGCGCCACCACAGAACCGGCACCTTCGTTTCCTGGAAGGACTGGTCCATGTTCATCAGCGGAAACGCATAAGTGGTGTCATGCGCGCCTTCGGTCATGTTGTGGTCGACACCGTCCTTCATCAGCATGGCTTCGAAAGGCGTGCCCTTGACGATGGACTTGGCGGCGATGTTGTACTTGAACGCCGTCACGTTGCCCTGGTCATCAAGCCCGACCCGCAGCCGGTGAGCCGACATCGGACGGTAGTAACCACCGGCCATGTCGTCCTCACGGGTCCAGACGATCTTCACCGGAGCCGGCGCCATGCCGGCGGCCTGCATCGCCTTGGCCAGCGTGGTGATTTCCACGACCGGATGCGCATCGGCCTGGGCGCGGCGCCCGAAGGACCCGCCTGCCCAAAGGGTGTTGATCTTGACGTTCTCGAACGGAATGCCGAGAACGGTGGCCGCCACGTTGTGATCGATGGTCGGGATCTGGGAAGCGAACCAGAATTCCGCGGTTTCACCGTCGAACATCATGGCGATGTCCAGCGGTTCCATGGCGCCATGGGCCAGGAACGGGAAGTCATAGTCGGCTTCGATGACCTTGGCCGAAGCTTCCAGCGCCGCATCGACATCACCGTCTTCGCGAACCTTCACACCCGGCTTGGTGGTCATATCCTTCAGTTCGGCGATCATCGCATCGCTTGACCGGGTTTCCGCCTCGGCATCGTCCCACTCGATTTCGAGCAGGGACCGGCCGTTGATTGCCGGCCAGGTGGACTTTGCAATCACCGCAACCCCGTTCGGGATCTGCAGCACGTTGACGACGCCCGGCACCTTCTTGGCTTCGGTGGCGTCAAACGACTTCACCTTGCCGCCAAAACGGGGAGAGCGGGCAACAACGGCAACCAGCAGGTCATCACGCTGGAAGTCCATCGTGTAGGTCCTGGGCGCACCGACGGTCTTGTTCTTGACGTCGAGACGCGGGAAGGACTTGCCGATGTAGACCCACTGGTCCGGTGTCTTCAGCGTCGGCTCTGCCGGAACGTCCTCGTTGGCGGCAAGACCGGCAAGCTCACCCAGGGTCGCGGACTTGTCTACACCATGAGCAACGACGCCACCCGACACGGTGATTTCACCCGCCGGCACACCCCATTCCTTTGCCGCGGCGGCAACGATCATCGCTTTTGCCGCGGCACCGGCCTGACGGTACTGCATGAACGAGTTCGCCATGGCCGTGGACCCGCCGGTGCCCTGCACGCCGAACAGCGAGTTGGCATAGACCTGCGGATTGGACGGTGCGAATTCGACACTGACCTGCTCCCAGGAAGCGTCGAGCTCGTCGGCAACCAGACTGCACAGACCACTGGCCGTGCCCTGTCCCATGTCGAAGTGCTTGGACAGCACCACGACCGTGTTGTCCGGACGGATGTGAACGAACGGCTGGATGAACTCGCCTTCGGCGGCCGAGGCAGTCGAACGCGGCAGGTTCATGGCAAGCACCAGGCCACCAACGGTACCGGCGGACATCTTCAGGAAGGTGCGCCGTGTCGGCATTGCGGCTGCCAGCGGTTGTTTCAGGAGATGCAGCATGGCTCAGGCCTCCATCTTGTCTGAAGCAAGGTGGATGGCCTTGCGGATCCGGGCATAGGTGGCGCAGCGGCAGACATTGCCGTCCATGGCTGCGTCGATGTCCTCGTCGGTCGGCTTGGGCGTTTCGGCAAGCAAGGCAGTCGCGGCCATGATCTGGCCTGACTGGCAATACCCGCACTGTGGCACGTCCAGCTCGTTCCAGGCGGCCTGGACAGCAGCAGCCGCCTTGCCGTCGATACCTTCGATCGTTGTGATTTCAGCACCTTCAAGGTCGCCGACGAACGTCTGGCAGGACCGGACCGGAATACCGTCCATGTGAACCGTGCAGGCACCGCAGGAAGCGATGCCGCAACCGAACTTTGTCCCCGTCATTCCCAGCTCGTCGCGCAGAGCCCACAGCAGGGGGCTCTCGGGATCCGCGTCGAGCGTACGCGTTTCCCCGTTGATTTTTAATGTCACTGACATGAGGAGGCGTCTCCTTTGGCTGGCCAATTCTGGCTAAAGGATGTAAACTACACCGTGCAGTTTAGTTCGTAACTGCACATCTGTAAACGCCAGAGTTTACATAGGGCGCGATTTTTGGGATTAAAGAGGCGGGGGTCCTGTCGTCTGACAGATAATGCAACGGGGTATATATGAGTAGGTAATGTCCGTATCGGATCAGAAAAAGAAGCAGATCGTCGAGGCTGCAATCGCGGAGTTTCAGGAAAAGGGTTATGCCGGAGCCAGCATGGACCGGATTTCCGAGCGAGCCCAGGTTTCCAAGCGCACGGTCTACAATCACTTTGAAAGCAAGGACGTGCTTTTCAAGGAGATCAACCAGTGCCTTGCCGATCAGATCAACTCGGCGCTTGAAGTCGCCTACGACCCGGCGGCGCCCATTCGCGATGCCCTGGTGCGTCTCGGCTGGGCCGAAGGCGAGCTTATGATCAACCCGTGCTTCATGAGCCTTGCTCGCATGGTCATGAGCGAAACGATCCGCGACCCGGCCCTTGCAGCCGATATGGACAGCCGCATGACCAAGATCTCCGTCTTTACCGAGTTCATGGATCGCGCCACGCGTGAAGGCAAGCTCACGGCCGACGACCCATCCCTGGCGGCCACGCAATTTCTCGGCCTGATCAAGGCCCGATCCTTCTACCCGAACATCCACAGCGGCCGCGTGACGACCCGCCCCGAGATGGAACGGATCATCGAGGAAAGCGTCGACATGTTCCTGGCCCGATACGGCGCCAGGGCAACCGCGCAAACAGTGGCGGCGCAGTAACAGGCGCCCGCCAAAATTTCCCGACATGGCAGATCGACCCGTGTAGATCGAAACGCGACGAAATGAGTGCATCGCGGGACTTGCGCCATGCATAGAACCGGCTAAATTGCCGCAAATTTTCATCGGCGGGAAACCGCCAGGAACATCGAACTGGATTTTTCCCAAAATGGCGCATGGTGACATCAAAAAAGTCGTGCTGGCCTATTCCGGCGGCCTCGACACCTCCATCATCCTGAAATGGCTGCAGACCGAACTGGGCTGCGAAGTGGTGACCTTCACCGCCGATCTCGGCCAGGGCGAGGAACTGGAGCCGGCGCGCAAGAAAGCCGAAATGCTCGGCATCAAGGAAATCTACATCGACGATCTGCGCGAGGAGTTCATCCGCGATTTCGTCTTCCCGATGTTCCGCGCCAACGCTGTCTATGAAGGCGTCTACCTGCTCGGCACTTCCATCGCCCGGCCGCTGATTTCCAAGCGCCTGATCGAGATTGCCGAGGAAACCGGCGCTGACGCGATTGCCCACGGCGCAACCGGCAAGGGCAACGACCAGGTGCGTTTCGAACTGTCCGCCTACGCGCTCAACCCGGACATCAAGGTGATCGCGCCGTGGCGCGACTGGACGTTCAAGTCCCGGACCGACCTTCTGGAGTTCGCCGAACAGCACCAGATCCCGGTTCCGAAGGACAAGCGCGGCGAAGCTCCGTTCTCCGTCGACGCCAACATGCTGCACTCCTCATCGGAAGGCAAAGTGCTGGAAGACCCGGCCGAGGAAGCACCGAACTACGTGTTCCAGCGTACGGTTGACCCGACCGAGGCACCGGACGAAGTCACCTATATCGAAATCGGCTTCGAAAAGGGCGACGCCGTCTCCCTCAACGGCGAGAAGATGTCGCCGGCAACGCTCTTTGCCAAACTCAACGACTATGGCCGCGACAATGGCATCGGCCGTCTCGACATGGTCGAGAACCGCTTCGTCGGCATGAAGAGCCGCGGCATCTACGAAACGCCGGGCGGCACCATCCTCCTGACGGCGCACCGCGCCATGGAATCCATCACGCTCGACCGCGGTGCCTCGCACCTGAAGGACGAACTGATGCCGCGTTATGCCGAGCTGATCTACAACGGGTTCTGGTTCTCGCCGGAGCGCGAGATGCTGCAGGCCCTGATCGACAAGAGCCAGGAGCATGTCACCGGCTCCGTCAGGCTGAAGCTCTACAAGGGCAACGTCATCCTCGTCGGCCGGTCCTCGCCCTATTCGCTCTATTCCGAAGAGCTGGTCACCTTCGAGGACGACCAGGGTGCTTACGACCAGAAGGACGCCGCCGGCTTCATCAAACTGAACGCCCTGCGCCTGCGCACCCTCGCCAAGCGCGACCGGATCGGCTGAGATCTCTGACATGACAAGACCGGCGGCAGCAAAGCTCGAACAGGACCTTGCTGCCGCCGGTTTTTTGTTGCTCGGCGGCTTTGCTCCTGATGGCGCCGTTGCCGTTCCACCTCTTGCCGGCGGCAAGCAGGCCCGAAGCCTTCTCCTGATCGGCAGCACAGGTCCGTCGATCTGGCCGCACCTGACGGCGAGTCCGGAATACAAAAACGGCCACCCGGATCCTCTCGACCGCTACACGCGGCGCAGCCTTTTGGACCTTGCCGAGGCATCCGGCTACGAACCGGTGTTTCCCTTCGAAGGCCCGCCCTATCACCCGTTCCAGCAATGGGCGATGAAATGCGGCGGCTTCTCCCAAAGCCCCCTCGGCGTTCTCGCCCACCGGACCTTCGGACCCTGGGCTGGCTTCCGCGCAGCATTTCTGAGTGCGGAACCCTTTGACGGACCGACGCCGGACACGATGGACGGCCCCTGCCCGACCTGCACCGATGCACCTTGCCTCACGGTTTGCCCGGTCGGTGCCGTCACGGTGCACGAAGGCTACAAGGTCACCGACTGCCGAAACCATCTGGCGACCAGCCGCAACCTCGATTGCTGGTCCGGCTGCCTGGCAAGACGGGCCTGCCCCTTTGGCCAGGAGCACCGACAAAGCCAGGCAACAGCCGGGTTTCACATGGAGAGTTTTGTTGGACTGGCAACGCGTTGAAACGACCAGCCAAACTGTAACAGATTACCACCCAAGTCAGATCTTGCTCCCAGAACAGCCATACTAGTTCTGGGTAGCTGACAACTTTGCCGCAAGTGTCTGTTGCTCGTCTCTTTTGGGCCTAAGGTGAAGCCAGGCAACTCTTCCTGGAGCAAACTTGTTGCGCGCACTCCGCGAAAAAAGAGGCGGATGGTGATCGCCGACAAGCACAATTTCGGTTTCCGCGAGACTTTCATCAAGCGCTATCGCCTTGACCAGATGTGAGACATTCACCCACTGCTCCGCCATCCGGCAAAGTTCGACATCTCCAAAAACACCGCCGCCATCGTCACAGGAAAATCTAGGCGGTACTTCGCCGGGGTTGACCGGCTTGTGGGAATTCAGCGTAAGCCAATAGGCAAACTTGCGGTCACCGTCAGCTTCCAACAGAAATTTCCCAACGGCTTCGGCAGCGTCTTCATCGCAATATCCCTGGAAAGCGATCCCGCACAGGGGCAGGGTTCGGTCGGCGCCAAACCCAAGTTTGTTTTCCATGAAGAAGAGGTCCTGGAAGCCGATCTTCGGATACCAATCGAACCGTTCGAAGAAGTTGCCCGTAAAGGCATGAAACGCGGCTGTGCGGTATCCCGCCTGGACGGCTTTCAGCGGCAGACACTCACCACTCTCCCGATCGCGAAAATCCCGATAATCCGCCTTGAGATTGCAAAGCTCGCGAACCTCGCCGGAAGTCGTCGACCCGAAATACACCGCGTCGCCTTGTTCAACGACATAGTGATCGGCAACATCGCGTTCCAACAGAGGCTGCCAGATCAGGTCTCGCAGTTCCTGCGAGGCAAACGCGCCCAGGCCTTCCACCATCACCACAAGCACATTGCGCTTTTGTGCATTGTCCAGATGATCTTCCAGGCCGCTGTAGAGACTGGCCGCATCGTCGGTTGGCACATAGCTTTCCTCAACGCTCGTGGCTGCCAACGCATATTCCTGAGGCAGGGAATTCGCCCACCAGTCGATACCGGCGTAGATCGCCAGCACCACGAAAAAAGGCGCCAGGTTCACTGTCTGGCGGTTCTGACGGGTGCGCACCACGACTTTGTACGTCAGGGCAAAGGACACCAACAGAACAATGACGGCCGCAAGGTAGACTGCAGAATTCATCAGGCTGAGATTGCCAGCGTAACGCAGGGAGTCGACCAGCATTGGCAACGGCATCTGGAAAAAGTTGGAAATCAGGACAAGAACGTCAACGGTCATCACCGCAAGAAGCAGAACAAAGAAGACAGACCGATGCAGGTAGAGACCCAGCAGACAGATCAAGGACAACAGGAGAACGAAGAACGTCCGGAAAGGGCAGTAGAACAAGCTGAGAAAAATGAAGACGGCATTCGGGATCAGGATAGCCCCAAAGGCAAACGTGAGCGTATCCGCCGACAGGAGATGCCGCTTCTCAAGAGCATTTTTCAGACTTTGAACAACTGGCATGAATACGGGACCTGGATAATCTCCAGCCGGATCCTGTCCAAGAATGTTTAAATTAACGTTCCATCCGTCGGTTTCACCGCCCCGGCGCTATCGCCACTCGGTTCAAAACTTCACCCGTCGAGCTTCACCACGCCATCCTGGTCCGGGCAGGTTTCCAATGCTTCCATCGCGGTGCGGCCGTCGCCCAATGGGGCGTCGGGCCAGATTTCGGCGAGCGGGATCAGAACGAAGGCCCGGTCGCCCATACGCGGGTGCGGGATTTCGAGGTCGTTTTCGGCGACCTTTTGCAGACCGTAGATCAGAACATCGATGTCCAGCGTCCTTGGGCCCCAGCGCACGTCGCGCACACGTCCGAGTTCGGTCTCGATTTCAAGACAGCGCTTCAGCAGCGCCTGCGGGCTCATGGTGGTATCGATCACCACGCAGCAATTGCGGAAATCGTCCTGCGGCACCGGCCCCCAGGGCGGCGTCCGGTAATCGGAGGACCGGGACACCAGCGTGACGCCGGGCGTTTCCTCCAGCCGGCGGATGGCCTCATCCAGATTGGCCTTCGGGTCACCAAGGTTGGATCCGAGCCCGAGCGCACAACGGGTCGGGGCGTCAGCCATCGCATTTTCGGCATTCATTCGACAGGGTTCCGTTCCAGGCGGGTTGCCTCGATCATACGCACGCAATCGGCATGTGGACTTACGTCATGCGCCCGCACAATCGCAGCCCCTTTCAGCATGGCCGTCATGTGAACGGCAACGGATCCGAACAGCCGGTCTTCCGTTTCCGCTTCCAGCACGGCACCGATCATGCGCTTGCGCGACGCACCGGCCACCAGCGGAAGGCCGTGTTTCTTCAGCGTTTCGAAACGGTTCAGGACGATGAAATTCTGGTTGATGGTCTTGCCGAAGCCAAAGCCCGGATCAAGGATCTGCTTTTCCCTGGCGATCCCTGCCTTTTCCGCCAGTTCCATCGAGATTTCGAAGAACCGGTCGATGTCCGAAAGAATGTCCAGTCCGGCATCGGCGGCAAGACGGTTATGCATCATAACCACATGCACACCGGCCTCGGCAACGACGTCAGCCATGGCCGGATCCTTTTGCAGACCCCACACATCATTGACGATGACCGCCCCTGCCGCACACGCGCGGCGCGCGATCTCCGCCTTGTAGGTATCGATCGATACGGGCGTCCCCATGTCGATCACCTGATCAAGGATCGGATCGAGCCGCGACCATTCCAGGTCCAGCGGCACCGGTTCGGAGCCCGGCCGCGTGCTTTCGCCGCCGACATCAAGAATATCGGCCCCTTCCAGAATCATTTCCTGTGCACGCCGCAAGGCGGCATCCGCATTGGCGTGGCGCCCGCCATCGGAAAAGGAATCCGGGGTCACGTTCAGGATCCCCATCACGTGGGGGCGTTGGTGTCCGGCGTCGAAACGCGGCGGCTCGTAGGCTGTCGGGGTCGGCATCATTGCGTCCTTTTGACGGTCAGGCACGTGTTTGGCCCGTCTGACACCGACGGTCAAGCGGCACCAATGCGACTTCGCCCTGCTTGACCCCGCTCCAAGGCTGTGGACGATCACGATTTGGAAGCAATTTGGAGGTTCAATCGTTCCGCGGCGGTTTTCCGGCAATCCGCACACGCCGTCATCAAAAATTCGGGAAACGGTCTTGGAACAGACATCCGTCTGTCACGGAGCTTCAGCACCTGATGTTTTTGCCAAGGGACTCGCCCCTGCGGTCCCCAGCCACGGAGCTTGAAAATGTCTTCAAACGTTTCTCGACGCAATTTTCTGAAATCATCGGTTGCTACCGGTCTGGTACTGGCCTCACCGCTGGCCATGCCGGGCCTGTCGCGTGCGGCCTCGCGCCCGCAGATCACGCACGGCCTTCAATCCGGCGACGTTGATGCCAATTCCGGCATGATCTGGGCCCGCTCGGACCGCCCGGCGCAAATGCTGGTGGAAGTCGACACCACCGGCACGTTCGAAACGCCGCGGCGCCTTGCCCCGATCAATGCGCTTCCCGACTCGGATTTTGCCGTCAAGCGACTACTTGAGAACCTGCCGTCCGATCAGGATGTCTTCTACCGCGTCGCCTTTGCCGACCTGAACGACGTCAATGCCGTATCCGAGCCGATGACCGGCCGCTTCCGCACCGCCCCGGCGTCCCGCCGCAACATTCGTTTCGCCTGGTCGGGCGATACCGCCGGTCAGGGCTGGGGGATCGATACCGACCGCGGCGGCATGAAGACCTACGCCACCATGGCAAAACATCAGCCGGACTTCTTCATCCACTCCGGCGACACGATTTATGCCGATGGCCCGATGAAGGAAACCGTCGAGCTGAAGGACGGCACCGTCTGGAAGAACATCGTCACGGAAGAAAAATCCAAGGTTGCCGAAACGCTGGACGAATATCGCGGCCAGTGGAAATACAACCTCATGGACGAGAACCTCAAGGCGTTCAACGCGGAAGTCCCGACCTTCTTCCAGTGGGACGATCATGAAGTCGTCAACAACTGGTCGTCCTCCAAGGATCTCCTGTCCGACGATCGCTACAGCGAGAAGAACATCCACCTTCTGGCCGCTCGCGCCGGCCGGGCTTTCCACGAGCTGGCTCCTATCCGCTACACCCCAGCCGAGCCGGGCCGCGTCTACCGCAAGATCGCCTATGGTCCGCTGCTGGACGTATTTTTCCTGGACCTGCGCTCCTATCGCGGGCCGAACGGCGCTTCGATGGAAGACACCATGACACCGGCTTCGCGCATCCTCGGCGCCGAGCAGCTTGCCTGGCTGAAGCGTGAACTTCTGAATTCCAACGCCACCTGGAAGGTCGTCGCCTGCGACATGCCGATCGGCCTGATCGTCTGGGACAACTGGAAAGACCAGGCTGGCGCCGAAGCGGTTGCCAACGGCGATCACGGCGCTCCGAAGGGCCGAGAACTGGAATTCGCCGATCTGCTGCGCTTCATCAAGACGGCAGACATCGACAACATCGTCTGGCTGACCGCCGATGTGCACTACACCGCCGCGCATTACTACAATCCGGACAAGGCCCAGTTCCAGGACTTCAAGCCGTTCTGGGAATTCGTCTCCGGCCCGATCCATGCCGGCACCTTCGGCCCGAACGATCTCGACATGACCTTCGGCCCGGAGCTTAAGTACATCAAGGCCCCGACCGCCGAACAGGGCGCCAACCTGCCCCCCTCCATGGGTCTGCAGTTCTTCGGCCTGGTCGACATCGACGGTCAGAGCGAACAGCTCACCGTCCGCCTGATGGACCGTGACGACGTCGAACTGCACACCGTCACGCTGGACCCGGTTCGCAAGGCCTGATCAGAGTTTCCAGAAAAAAGAGCGGGCCGGGAAACCGGCCCGTTTGTTTTAAAAAACCTACCTTCGTCATCCCGGACGCAGCGAAGCGGAGATCCGGGACCGGAGAGCCGAGGTGTTTCCGATGGAGACTTATCATTCGGCGCTGTGCCTCCCCGGTCCCGGCTCGCGCTGCGGTTGGCCTGGATGACGACGGAGAGGCGGATAATGAGCGCCTACTCCGCCGCCGCCGGCTGACGGATCTGGCTGCGCAGGATCAGGAACAGAATGATGCCGGCGATGGGCATACCCGGCAGAATGAAAGCGAGACCGAGGATCGGCTCTCCGAGCGCGGCGATTGCGAGGCTGGCGACAATGCCGCCGCCGAACTGCAGAAAGCCGAGCATGGAACTTGCCGAACCGGCGATATGCGGGAATGGCGCCATGGATTCAGTAAAGCTTGCCGGCAGAACCAGCGCCAGCGCGAATGTGAACAGCGCCACCGGCCCCATCACCGTCAGGATCGTCGGTTCATGGGTGAGCGTGACATAGCACATCAGCGTTGACGCAACGACCCAGAGGCTAAGCCCGTAGGGCACCAGCTTGCGGGCGTCGAAAAAGCGAAGCAGACGCCCGGTCAGGATGGTTCCGGAAATGAAGGAGCCCGACTGGATGATCATGGTCAGCCCGAAGGCGGACGGCGTCAGACCGACTTCATAGATCAGGATGAAAGGCAGGACGGTCGCCAGGGCATAAAGGTTTCCTAGCCCGAAACCGATGAGAAGGCTTGGTGCCAGAAACCTCGGGTCCTTCAGCAAGGTGCCGTAGTTGATCGCAAGTTGCCGCGGATTGAGGTGATGCTTGCCCGGCTGCGGGTTGGTTTCAATCTGAAACACGAGCACCGCAACCATCAGCAACGCACCGTAGATCACCATGCACCAGAACACTTCCTGCCAGCCGAACAGTTCCAGCACGATCCCGCCGATGGTGGGTGAGATCGCCGGGCCAAGGGCCAGCATCATCGCGATCGTATTCATGATCCTGGCAGAGGCCTGGCCGGTAAACTGGTCGCGGACGATGGCGCGCGACACCGCGATGCCGACCGCGGCCCCCACACCTTGAAGGGCTCGGGCAAAGACCATGAACTCGACAGTCGGCGCGAAAGTCGCCAGCACGCTTGAGACGAGATAGAGGACCAGGAAGGCGATCGTGACCGGCTTGCGTCCAAAGGCGTCCGTCAGAGGGCCGCAAACCAGCTGCGTGACGGCAAAACCGGCGAAATACGCCGTCAGGGTTAGCTTGACCGCTGAATCGGTGGTCCCGAAGGCTTCGACCAGGGCCGGCATGGCCGGGGTATAAAGCGCCATCGAAATGGGGCCGATAGCGACAAGCCCGGCCCCGAGAAGCGATGTACGTCTTGCGCTCATGATTGAGCTGTCGGCGGTCATTTCTGTTTCCCTTTGGAAACCTCCTGCAGCAGGCTGTCCTTCATGGTCTGCAGAAGCGATTCCAGTATCTGCCGTTGGTCGGCGGGAATGTCCTCAAGCGCCCTGGAGCGCACCTCTTGCAGGGCAGTCCCAATTTTCTCAAGCAATGGATCGGCCGACGGCGTCAGCTCGATTATCTTGGCCCGGCGGTCGTTCGGGTCCTGGCAGCGGCGGATCAATCCGGCCTTTTCGAGCGTGTCGAGGTACCCGACCAGGGTCATAGGCTCGACATACATCGCATCTGCCAGAACAGCCTGCCTTTGACCCGGAAGTCGCCAGACATAAAACAGCGTACGCGCTTCTCCGGCAGTCAGACCAGTGTCGACCTTGGATAACTCCGCCTCGAAGTTTCGCCGCAGCAACCGTGCCAGATCAACGACCAGCATGGTGACACCGACATTCGGAGTTGGAACTCCCATCGCCACCCCATTTTAGTAAGGTTACCTTACGAATACGGCGCTTCAGGAAGCACTGTCAATGCGTAGATGTGACATTGCGTTGCACAATTCCCTCGCGCCACGTATAAAGGCGCCAAATTCGGCGCGGATGCCGATCCATAGCATAATCAACTTCCAGACAAGCTGCGGGTCCCCAAGGGCCCGTTCTGTCTTTTGGAGCCACTCATGAACCTTCGTAATATTGCCATCATCGCGCACGTTGACCATGGCAAAACCACACTCATCGACGTTCTTCTGAAGCAATCCGGTGCCTTCCGCGACAACCAGCGCACCGAAGAACGGATGATGGACTCCAACGATATCGAGCGTGAGCGCGGCATCACCATTCTGGCCAAGGTCACCTCGCTGGTCTGGAAAGACACCCGCATCAACATCGTGGATACACCGGGCCACGCCGACTTCGGCGGCGAAGTCGAGCGTATCCTTCATATGGTCGACGGCGTGATCCTTCTGGTGGACGCTGCTGAAGGCCCGATGCCGCAGACCAAGTTCGTGCTCGGCAAGGCCCTCAAGCTCGGCCTGAAGCCGATCGTCGCCATCAACAAGATCGACAAGCCGGAACAGCGTGCCGATGAAGTGCTGGACGAGGTCTTCGACCTGTTCGCAGCCCTCGACGCCAATGAAGACCAGCTCGACTTCCCGGTGCTCTACGGTTCGGCCAAGCAGGAATGGATGGCTCTGGAGCCGAACGGCCCGCAGGACAGCATGGATCCGCTCTTCGACATGGTCCTCGACAAGGTGTCACCGCCGGAAGCCCAGCCGGGCGATTTCCGCATCCTGGCAACCACCATCGAATCCGACCCGTTCCTGGGCCGCATCCTGACCGGCCGTATCGTGTCGGGCACCGCTCTGCCGAACATGCCGATCAAGGCGCTCTCCCGTGACGGCAGCGTGGTTGAAAACGGCCGTATCTCCAAGATCCTTGCTTTCCGTGGCCTGGAACGTCAGCCGATCGAAAAGGGTGAAGCGGGCGACATCGTCGCCATCGCGGGCCTGACCAAGGCAACCGTTGCCGACACGCTATGCGCCCCGTCGGTCAATGAATCCCTGCAGGCTCAGCCGATCGATCCGCCGACGCTGTCCATGACCTTCCGTGTCAACGACAGCCCGCTGGCCGGCACCGAGGGCTCCAAGGTTCAGTCCCGCGTCATTCGCGACCGCCTGAAGAAGGAAGCAGAAGGCAACGTCGCCCTGAAGGTGGAAGACACCGACGAGCCGGACGCATTTGTCGTCTCCGGCCGCGGCGAACTTCTTCTGGCGATCCTGATCGAGAACATGCGCCGTGAAGGCTTCGAACTTGGCGTTGGTCGTCCGCGCGTCGTCTATCAGTATGACGATGCCGGCAACCGCCTGGAGCCGATCGAGGAAGTCATCATCGACGTTGATGAAGAACATTCCGGCGTCGTGGTTCAGAAGCTGCAGGAACGCAAGGCCGACCTTCTGGAAATGAAGCCGTCCGGCGGTGGCCGCACCCGTCTGGTGTTCCACGCTCCGACCCGCGGCCTCATCGGTTACCAGTCCGAACTGCTGTCCGACACCCGCGGCACGGCGATCTTCAACCGTCTGTTCCATGGCTATGAGCCGCACCGGGGTCCGATCCAGGGCCGTCACACCGGCGTACTGCTGTCCAACGGCACCGGCGAGGCAGTTGCCTATGCCCTGTTCAACCTGGAAGACCGCGGCCCGATGATGATCGATCCGGGCACCAAGGTTTATCCGGGCATGATCATCGGCGAACACACCCGCGGCAACGACCTGGAAGTGAACGTGCTGAAGGGCAAGCAGCTCACCAACATCCGCTCCGCCGGCAAGGACGACGCTGTCAAGCTGACCACGCCGAAGAAGCTGACCCTGGAAGCAGCGCTTTCCTACATCGCAGACGACGAACTGGTGGAAGTCACGCCGGACTCCATCCGCCTGCGCAAGGCCGTCCTCGACCCGCATGAGCGCAAGCGCGCGGAACGTGCGGCGAACAAGGAATCGGCATAAGCCCGATTGAACGAACCAGAAAAGCCCGGGCAATGTCCCGGGCTTTTTACTGAGGGCCAGTATCCATTGCACCTCATCCTGAGGAGCCGCGTCAGCGGCGTCTCGAAGGATGGGTACTGCTCCAAAAACTGCCGCCCATTCTTCGAGACAGCGCTTCGCGCTTCCTCAAAATGAGGTTTTGGTTTCCCTTCTCCGGTTTTCAGGGCCCACTTGTTTCGCCGGCAGACCAGAAGACTTGAGACAGCCCGCAAGCCTTTGCCGCAACCAATTGCCACGGCGCATGTCCGCCTTGGTTTAAATTGTCAGTCCGGTGACGGAAATTGAAACGCCATCCCACGCCTCCCGACCGGGAACCCCTTAAAATTCCGCCTGAGAATTGAAGCGCCTGGCCTCAGGTCAACCGCGCACAAGGAAGGCTGAACCAATGAAACATTTCGCTCTCGCACTGGCGATGACCGCAAGCCTCGCCACATCCGCCACCGCCGCAAGCTTCGGCCCACTGGTGGAGGCTGCCGAGCTGTCCGCGTCGCTGGACACCGTGGAGCCGGTGCTTCTGGACATCCGCAACGAGGGATACGAGAAAGGCCATGCAGACGGCGCGCTGTTTGCACCCTATCGCATGTTCCGCGGACCGGCGGAAAACCCCGGTGGCCTTGTGGATGTCGAAAAGCTGGAAGCCGAACTGGAAGAACTCGGCCTGGAACAGGATACGCCGATCGTCATCCTGTCCGAAGGCAAGACCGATACGGACTTCGGTTCTGCTGCGCGTGTCTACTGGACCTTGAAATCCACCGGCTTCACCGACCTGTCGATCCTGAACGGTGGCCTTGAGTCCTGGAAAGCCGCTGGCCTTCCGGTCAACGCCACGGCCGAATCCGCCTTTCCGAGCGAGCTGGAACTGACCTTTGACGACACCTGGCTGGCCACCACGGCAGACGTTTCCGCCGTCGCTGCAGGCGAGTCGAATGCGCTTCTGGTAGATGCTCGCCCGGCGGATTTCTTCAACGGCAAAAAGGCGCATGAAGCTGCCTCGCGTCCGGGAACCCTGCCGACCGCCATCAACCACACCTACACAGCGTTCTTCAAGGAAGGCTCGCCGGCAATGTCCACCGCCATCGATCCTGCCGCGCTGAAAGCATCGCTTGGTGTCCAAGACGGCAAGGATACGGTTTCCTTCTGCAACACCGGCCACTGGGCCGCAGCTCACTGGTTTGCGGTGTCCGAAGTCGCCGGAGTGGAAAACGCAAAGCTTTACGCGGGCTCCATGGTCGAATATTCCCAGTCCGGAAACGAGATGGCCAACACACCGGGTCTCGTACAGAACCTGATAAACCAGATACTGAACTGACGTGACCACAGCCGCAGACATTCATACCGCCGCTGCGACGCCAAACTGGCGCCGCGGCGGTCTTGTTTTGGCCGCCCTTGCAGCCGTTCTGGCCACCGCCCTTCTGGTTGGTGGCCGGTATGGCCTGTTGCTTGCCGTCGGCCTTGGCTTCGGCATCGTGCTGGAAGGCCTGCGCTTCGGTTTTGCCGGCCCCTGGCGTGCGATGATCCTGCGCCGGGACCCGGGCGGCCTTTGGGCGCAGCTTCTGTCGATCGCCCTTGTCTCACTGGTGGCCTTTCCCCTGCTTGCCGCAAACCAGGGCGAGCTGAGCGGCGCACAGGGCCCGATCGGCTTTGCCATGATCGCGGGAGCCTTCGTCTTCGGCGCTGCCATGCAGGTCGTGCTCGGATGCGGGTCCGGCACCCTGGTCAATGCCGGGTCCGGCAACGCGGTTTCCCTTGTCGCCCTGCCCTTCTTTGCCATCGGCAGCTTTGCCGGGGCCTATCACCTGATCTGGTGGACAGATCTTGGGGCATTGCCCGTTCTGACCCTGTCCGGCTGGCAAGGCGCAGCGATTACCCTCCTCGGACTTTCGGCAATCGCCGCAGTGCTCTGGAAACTGGCAGCTCCCGAAAACCGGCGCCTGCCTCGCCGGCTGATAGTTGCAGCCGTGCTGCTGGCCGCCCTTGCCATCCTGAACCTGATCGTGGCCGGCCAACCCTGGGGCGTTGTCTATGGCCTTGGCCTTTGGGCTGCAAAGGCGGCATCTGCAGCAGGGGCGGATCTTTCCGGATCAGCTTTCTGGAGTGCACCTGCCTCCGTCGAGCGCCTGACCCATAGCCTGCTGACGGATTACACATCCCTCACCAATATCGGCATCATCCTGGGTGCCTTTCTGGTCGCCAGCTGGCGCACCGGCGGCCTGTCACAGAAAATCCAGTCGCTGCCGGCACAGGCCTGGCTCGCGGCAATGGTCGCGGGCTTTCTGCTGGGCTATTCCTCACGCCTTGCCTTCGGCTGCAACGTCGGTGCGTTCTTTTCCGGCATCTCGACCGGCAGCCTGCACGGCTGGGTCTGGTTCGCGGCCGCCTTTGCCGGATCGATCTACGGCGTGAAACTGCGCCCGCTCCTGAAGCTGGAGGCAAGATCATGACCCGGCTGGTAACAGCTTCCGTAGCCCTTGCCGGACTTGCCGCAATGATTGCTCTCGATGCATCTGCGACACCGCCCAATCCCTACAAGGCTCCGAAACTTCTGGCTCTGGGGTCCGGCACCGCCCCGAGCGGCGGCTTTTGCGGTGCGCTGCCCGACCCGGCCGGCAAATAGCCGAGCGACCCCTGCCAACCGGCAACCGCTCCCGGGTTGCCACAGGATGCCAAAGCCTCGACTTGCTTTCACAAGGTCATCGGCAAAACGTCTGACTTGCTTGTGTGCACCGCAGCGGGCTTAATCCTCTCCGACAAATCAGAACCGGGAGGCACAGGTGAGCAAGACCAATCGCGGCAATTTCTTCGAAGACTTCAAGGTGGGACAGGTCATCCGCCACGCAACGCCGCGCACCGTCACCAGCGGTGACCAGGCGCTTTACACAGCGCTTTACGGCTCTCGCTTTGCGGTTCAGTCGTCAGACGCTTTCGCAAAATCCCTGGGCTATTCCCACGCCCCGGTCGACGACCTGCTGACCTTTCACATCGTCTTCGGCAAGACAGTGCCGGACATCTCGCTGAATGCCGTCGCCAATCTGGGTTATGCGGGCGGCCGGTTCCTGGCACCGGTTTTCCCGGGAGATACCATTTCCACCGTCTCCGAGGTGATCGGCAAGAAGGAGAACTCCAACGGCAAGACCGGCGTCGTCTATGTGCGCTCGACCGGCTACACCGAAAACGGCACCGAGGTGCTGGATTATGTCCGCTGGGTGATGGTCAACAAGCGTGTTGCCGCCAATCCGGCGCCGGAACCGGTGGTGCCGGAACTTCCCTCAGCGCTCGATCCGCAGTCTCTCGGCACCGCTGTGCCATTGCTCGACACCGCCAATTGGGACAATGACCTGGCCGGATCCGAGTACCGTTTCGACGATTACGAGATTGGCGAGAAGATCGACCATGTCGACGGCATGACGGTGGAGGAAGCCGAGCATCAGCTGGCAACCCGTCTTTACCAGAACACCGCCAAAGTGCATTTCAACCAGCACACGGAAGCTCACAACCGTTTCGGCCACCGCCTGGTCTATGGCGGCCACGTGATCTCCATTGCCCGTGCGCTGTCGTTCAACGGGCTGGCCAACGCGTTTCATATTGCCGGTATCAACGGCGGCCGCCACGTCGGCCCGCTGGCAGCCGGCGACACGGTTTATGCCTGGTCGGAAGTTCTGGACAAGGCGGACATCGACGGCCGCTCGGACGTCGGCGCGCTGCGTCTGCGGCTTGTCGCCACCAAGAACCGGACCTGCCATGACTTCCCCGGACAGGACCATGAGGACAACTACCTGCCCGAAGTGGTTCTCGATTTCGACTACTGGGCCCTGATGCCGAAATAGGCATGACGCCCGGCCCGATCCTTTTGGATGACGGATCTCCTCTTCCTCGCTACCATGACGCAAGAGGAGGTCTGGCATGCTGACAACGCTTTCGGGCCGGGAAACAAATCTGATTTTCGCGATCATGCAGGACATGATCGCCATTCAGGACGCACGGCAACTCAGGCTGCAGCTTGGCACCCGCTTGCTGGACCTTCTGGAGGCGGACTACTTTGCCTCCTACGTCTGGACAAGGACCGACGGCGACACGGACGGCGTGTTCCTGAACATGGACGAAAGCAATCTCGCCGCCTACCAGCACCATTTCCAGCACTGCGATCCGATCACACCCAGGTTCCGCATGTGCCGGCGCGCCACCCACCTCGACCAGGTCATTTCCCGGGAAGACTTCCTGCGCACCGAATTCTACAATGACTTTCTGGCACGGGACGGCCTGCATCAGGGCATGAACTTCCATGCCTATGCGGCGACCGGCCATCTGGGCGACCTGCGCATCTGGCGCGGCGCCGGCAAGGAAACCTTCCAGCAGCGCGATCTGGAAATACTGAATGCAATCGGCACGTCCTTCGGACATGCCCTTGCGAACATGCAGGCACACGAACGCAAACAACGCGATGCCGACCCCCGATTGCGCTTGACGGCCTGGGCGGGCCACCACGGGCTCACCAGCCGGGAACAGGACGTGCTTTGCCTGGTGAGTGCAGGCAAGCGCGACCGCGAGATTGCGGCGGAACTTGAAATCTCCGTCACGACCGTTCGCACCCACCTCAAGGCGGTGTTTCAAAAATCGGGGGTGACCAGCCGGGCGGAACTGCTCGCCAGCGTCAACACGCGACTTTCTCTCCAATAAACGAAGCGCCTCCTCATTTTCGAGGATGCGCCGGAAAAGGCACAGGCGTTTGCTGTTTCCCTCATGCACAAGAAGGGGAACAAACATGAAAGTGCATCTCACAGCAGGACTGACTGCGATCGCAGCCCTCTTTGCCGGTCCGGCGTTTGCCGCCGACGACATCACCACCATTAGTGCGGTGGAAACGGCGAGCGCCATAACCGGACAGACGCTGACAGCCACGGACCTCGTCAACGCCCTCATCGCCAGAACCGGCGATGACCCGGGCAATGTCTACATAACGTTCGACAGCGAAGGCGCGCTTGCAGCCGCTGCAGCCGCCGATGAAAGCGTGAAGGCAGGTGAACCCCTCGGACCGCTGCACGGCGTGCCGATTGTCGTGAAGGACAACATTGCCTCCGCTGGCTTGCCGACCACCGGTGGGACGCCTGCCCTGAAAGGATGGGTGCCCGCAGAAGACGCGCCTGTCTTGAAGAAACTGCGCGATGCGGGCGCGATCCTGCTCGGCAAGACCAATCTTCACGAACTTGCTTTCGGCATCACCTCGAACAACGCCGCCTTCGGCGCGGTTGCCAACGCCTATGATCCGGACCGCTTTGCCGGCGGCTCGAGTGGCGGCACCGGCGCTGCGATCGGCGCCAGGCTGGCACCGGCCGGCCTTGGAACCGACACGGGTGGCTCGGTGCGTATTCCCTCGGCACTCAACGGTGTTTCCGGTCTGCGCCCGACCACAGGCCGCTACCCGGCAGAAGGTATCGTGCCGATTTCCGCGACACGCGACACGCCCGGTCCGATTGCAAGAACGGTTTCCGACCTGGTCCTCCTCGATGCGGTGATCACGGGTAGCAGTGCGACACTCGACCCTGCAGACCTCGGTACCGTCCGCCTGGGTGTTCCAGGCTTGCTGACGGACAACCTCTCACCGGAAACGGATCGTCTCTTCAAGGAAGCCTTGGACAAGCTGCAGGCCGCCGGCGTGACCCTTGTTCCCGTCGATATCAGCACGGAGCTTGAACTTGCCGGAAAAGCCGGTTTCCCGATCGCCCTGTGGGAAGTGAAACGGGATCTTGCCGCCTTTCTGGAGATGCATGAAACCGGGCTCGGGCTGCAGGACATAGCCGATGAAGTCGCCAGCCCCGACGTCAAATTCGTCTTCGACAATCTGGTGCTGGGCAACCAGGCGATTCCGGATGCTGTTTACCGGGAGGCAATGGACGACATGCGGCCATTGATCCAGGCCGGATATGCTGAAGTCTTTGCAGCCAACAAGCTGGACGCACTGGTTTTCCCGACAACCCCGCTGCCGGCACAGCCCATCACCGGTTCCGATGAAACCGTGTCGCTGAACGGAGAAGACGTACCGACCTTCCCCACGTTCATCCGCAACACCGATCCGGGTTCCGTCGCCGGAATTCCGGGCCTGTCCTTGCCCGCGGGGCTGACATCGGACGGCCTGCCCGTCGGCCTGGAGCTTGACGGCCCCGCCTATTCCGACCGGCATCTGCTGTCGCTCGGCCTGGCTGTCGAAGCGGTTCTGCCGCACCTTCCGGCGCCAGTGTCAAACTAGGCAGAGGGCCTTCACAGAAGCAGGGTGTTTCCTGTCTGGACTTTATCGGAAGTCCTGGCGCACACTCCCGCAAAACAGGAGTGTGCGCCATGAAAACAGTGTCCTTCACCCAGATGAAAGATGGCACCAAGGAAGACTACGATCTGCTGGCGGAAGCGGAGCGGCCCTATCACGCCCTGACACCGGAACGGATCCTGTCTGAACTGAAGCGCCAGAACGAGGACACGCTGTCCGGCTACAAGATCACCCGCATGCAGCATGGCCTGCAGGCGGCCACAAGGGCGCGTCGGGAAGGGGCGGACATCGACTGGATCGTCGGCGCGCTTCTGCATGATATCGGCGACGGGCTGGCCCCGCAGAACCACGACCGATTCTCTGCCGAGGTCATCCGCCCCTTCGTGCGGGACGAGGTTGCCTGGGTGGTGGAACATCATGGCATCTTCCAGATGCTCTATTACGGCCGTCACTATGGCTGGGACGAAAACGCCCGGGATCAGTTCAAGGATCACATGCACTTCCAGGCCTGCGCCGACTTCTGCGAACGCTGGGACCAGTCCTCCTTCGATCCCGATTATGAAATGGACACGCTGGAAAGCTTCGAACCTCTGGTGCGCGAGGTTTTCTCGCGAAAGGCCTACGACCCGGCCGTGCTGCAGGAAGGCGTTTCAAGGGGATTACCGCCGCTGTAGTAAAAGACAAGCACGTGATCGACGCGGTAGCTTTTGTCTTTCAAAACACCGATCGACACTCCATCGCAAACAAGCCGTCCATCGCCCCCCTGAACCTTTCAAGGGTTCGGGAGACTGCCCCCCTTGTTGCGACGAATGCCGCCGTTGCCGCGGATCGTAACCGAAAGTTTCCTTGTAAAATCAGTTAGATCGAGAAAGACATGCGTCAGAGAATTATTGTTTGCCCTTTGATCGAAAACGAAGGCGCGTACCTTCTGTGCAAGATGCCAAGCGACCGGGGTGTCTTTCCCGGACAATGGGCACTTTCGGGGGGCGGTCTGGAACAGGGTGAGCGGATGACAGAAGGGCTGCTTCGAGAAATCTCGGAAGAACTGGGATCCGACCTGACGATTGAGAACGTCCAACCCTGGACGTTTCGCGACGATGTCCGGACAAAGACCTACCCGAACGGCACTTCCGAGCAGATTTACATGATTTATCTCATATTTGACTGCAAGGCGGCGAACCGCAGCGTTTCCATCAACGAAGAGTTCGAGGACTTCGCATGGGTCCTTCCCGAAGATCTCGGCAAATATGATCTCAACGAAGCCACAAGAATGACGCTTGAAGCAAAGGGCCTGCTGCCGTCCTGACAGGTGTCGAGGATCCCGAGATCTGCCCACCTTCTCTACCAGAGCAAGCGCTCCCGCCAGGAATGCTCCGCTCAAATCCCGGCACGATAGGTTCCTTCTTCAACGACAGCCCTTTCAGGTCAACTTTGCGCCGCAAACAGCCACCACAACTTCAAGTTATGCGAATTTGAAATCGAACCTGATGGGGAGGGGCGAGCGTCATCAATGACCAGCGAAACAGTGAATTTTTACAACACCACTGCCAAGGAATATGTTGCCGACAAGGAGACGCCTAATCCCAGATTGCCTGCCTTCCTGGAGCGATGCAAAGCAAAGGGCAGAATTCTGGAACTGGGAACCGGAGGCGGTGTGGACGCCGAGGCCATACTCAAGTCCGGCTTCGTTCTGGATGCGACGGATGGCTCGTCCGAACTCGCTGCGATAGCTGCGCAACGGTTAGGTCAGCCGGTTCAGACCATGTTGTTTAACGAGCTTGATGCGGTTGAACTTTATGACGGCGTCTATTCCTGCGCCGCACTAACCCACGCTCCAAGAGCCGACCTCGGCGATGTGGTTGAGAGAATTCATCGGGCGCTGCACGACAACGGGGTCGTTTGGGCCAGTTTCAAGGTTGGCACCAACGAAGGCACAGACGCGTTTGGTCGCTACTACAATCTTCTGCCTCAGGACGAACTGACTGCGATCTGGCGAGAAGCGGCAACCTGGAGCATCCTGGAAACAGAAACCTGGTTGGGAAGTGGTTATGACCGCAAACCGACCCAATGGGCCGCCATCACCGCGATCAAATAACGTCCGTTGAGGCAGGCTGTGCCTGCGGGCTTGCGCCGCGAGCTTCCCACATCACGCAAGATCTGCTCAATCCACCG
Source organism: Labrenzia sp. PO1 (assembly GCF_012273635.1). Taxonomy (NCBI): domain Bacteria; kingdom Pseudomonadati; phylum Pseudomonadota; class Alphaproteobacteria; order Hyphomicrobiales; family Stappiaceae; genus Labrenzia; species Labrenzia sp. PO1. Next base: position 520,173 of record NZ_JAAXCR010000004.1, on the reverse strand, counting down.
TCACGCAGTGCGGGTCGCATTCCCTCCACATCCTGAGGACTTTGCTGTCCTCTGGATGTGGACATCATCCGGGGTGCGGGATCTCCATGGTGCCGAGACCGGGTCTGAGGTTGGCCCCGGGACAGGGCCCGATCAGTTCGGCTTGGTATCCGGAACCACTTCGGTTTCGATCGGGCCAACACCAGCGCCTTCTTCCGAAGCTTTCGGACCGAAGGGTACCCAGCGCTTGAAGAAGCTTCCGACAGAGCTGCCGCCCGACTGGTCCTGCGGGGCAAAGGCGGTCTCGACCGCTGAGCCCGGCCGCCGCTGTGCTGCCGGAGCCGCTTCTGCAGGAACTGCAGCCGTCGCCGTTTCGGCTGCGGGCTGTGCGTCAGGCGCAGCCGTCTCGGCCGTGGCAACAGCCGGGTTGGTGTCGTCCTCACCACCGCCGAGCGCTTCGGCAAGCCGGTTGGAGCGCTCTTCCCAGCGCTTCTGGCGCTCGTCACGAGCATCGAAGCGGGCAGCAAGCTGCTGGTACTTCTCGTTGTCGCGGCGCTGCTTGGAGGCAACTGCCGTGGCGATGCTCGGGCTCACCTGATAGTCGGGGCATTTGGCGCTGGCCCGGAAGGGTACGCCTTCCACCAGCGTGGTGGCATCGAACACGTATTTCTTCTCGCAGACGGAAATCTGCGGCGGTGTCTGCGTGATCTCGAAATGGTCGTAGCCGGTCTTCAGCATTTTCCAGAATTCCATGTGCTCGCTGTCGCGGTGGCGAGCCATGTTTTCCGGCGTCATGCGGAAGGGAAAGGCCTGAACCTGGAAGGAGCGCTGACCACCCTTGAAGCTGTCGCGGGCAAGCGCGTAGATGTCCTGGACCTGCTCGTCCGTCATCGCGTAGCAGCCACGGGACGAACAGGCGCCATGCACCATCAGATGCGAGCCGGTGCGGCCGTGGGAGCGGTCATAGGAATTCGGGTAACCGAGGTTGAAAGCCAGGTGATAACTGGAATTCGGGTTCATCAGGGCAGGCGTGATCTCGTAGAAGCCTTCCGGGGCCTGACGGTCGCCTTCCTTGAACTTCGGGCCGAGCTTGCCGGACCATTTGCAGATCTCGAACTCGTCCAGAAGCTGGTATTTGCCCGTGCGGGTCTGTTTCCAGACTTCCAGAGCACTTTCTTCCTTGAAGATCCGGATCATGATAGGCGAGGTCGAGCTCATGTTGAGATCGTTCATCTTGCGCTTGATCGACGCGCTGACAGGCTGCTGCGCCTTGTTGGGGCCTGCAGTGAATTCGTCTGCCTGGCAAGCCGCCAGCACACCGGCAAGCATCAGCGCCGCACCAAGACGGGCTGCCTTGCGGCCACTCAGGCCGCTGTTGCCAAGAAGAAGGCCGGCTGGCGTGTTCATAAGGCGCCGAAAGACCATGATACTGTCCCAAACTAAGCGGAAACCGACAAAGGCGAACGAACTGCCTTGCCGCACTTCCTGCGTCCTCGCCCCCGCGCAAAGGCTAGGGAATGATGGTTGACGATAAGTTACTGAAACCGGATTGTGCCTGCGACCAAAATTATGGTGATAGGAACAAAAACTTGCCCAAGCGTCATCTTGTGCGTCCCAACTTCGCCTGAATGACGGCAAATTCTGGCCACAGGATGGCAAAAAGGCCGCTTTTACGGCGGCCTTGCATCGTTTTTTCCGAAATACAGCAGTTTGGTGCACAGCGCGGTTACCAGCGTGGCGATATCGCCGAAGCCGGCAACCGGAAGACACCAGGTCGAGCAGGAAGATCTAGCTCAGGGTTCTGCCGATAGAGATGAATTTTTCGCGCCGCTGCTTGCGTATTTCATCCGGCGACAGGCCTGCCAGCTCTTTCAGCGCAGATTCGATCGCCTTGCCCGCGTTGTCGATAACGATTTCGCGTGCACGGTGCGCACCGCCGACAGGCTCCTTGATGATGTCATCGATGACACCGAGCTGCTTGAGATCCTGTGCGGTGATCTTCAGTGCTGTCGCAGCGTCCTGCGCCTTGGCGCTGTCGCGCCACAGGATGGAGGCGGCGCCTTCCGGTGAAATCACCGAATAGATCGCGTGTTCCATCATCAGAACCTTGTTGGCGGTCGCGATCGCGATCGCGCCACCGGAGCCGCCTTCGCCAATGACGACGGAAACGGACGGCGTTCCAAGGCCGAGGCCGACATCCGTCGAGCGGGCGATGGCTTCGGACTGGCCGCGCTCTTCAGCCCCGCGTCCCGGATAGGCGCCGGAGGTGTCGACAAAGGTGATCAGCGGCAGGCCGAAACGTTCGGCCATTTCCATGACCCGGACTGCCTTGCGGTAACCTTCCGGACGGACCATGCCGAAGTTGTGCTTCAGACGCGTTTCGGTGTCGTGGCCTTTTTCCTGAGCCAGAACAGCCACCGACTGACCGCGAAAACGACCGATACCGGCGATCAGCGCTGCATCTTCGGCAAACTTCCTGTCACCGGCAAGCGGCGTGAAATCCTCGATCAGACCGGCGATATAGGCAACGGCATGCGGGCGATCGGGATGGCGGGCAACGAGCGTTTTCTGCCAGGGCGTCAGTTTGGCGTAGAGGTCCTGCAGCGTTTGCGAGGATTTCGTTTTCAGCCGGTCGATTTCACTGTCGACATTGACGGCTTCGCCATCTTCCCCGGCCAGAGCGCGCAGCTCCTGGATCTTGCCTTCAATGTCTGCAACGGGCTTTTCGAATTCCAAATAGCTGTGCATTTACTCGGTTACCTGAAACAAGCCGGCACCGCCTTACGTCCGGCGGCCGCTCCGGAAATTCTGTCACAAGATCGAAGGATTACCAGCCGAAAGCGACCAGCCACCCGAATGTCGATCATTTCAAAGACGTTCAAGCATCTTTGCCGCGTCTGAACAACGCAAGATGCTCCAGGCAACGCAAGCGTGCCTGAACGCATAGTTGGAGGGCTGTATCAAGAGACGCAAGTGGGCGCAAGTCTCGGTGTGCCGGCAAACAGGGATTGAAAGCCTCTCGCGCCTGGGAAACCCTTCCCGGTTTTTTTGCCGGAAAGGGCCGAAGAAGGGTCGGTGATCAGTCGACGGATGCCTGATCGCTGCCAGCACCGTCGATCTTGAGCTTGTCTGCTTCCACGATCAAGCGGCCGTTCTTTGTATCGATGGAAATCCGGTAGGGGACGAGCACGTTGTCACGGCCCATCGGCGCAACCCACACTTCCATGTTGGCCTGGGCCATGTATTTGACCGAATCCTTGGACGGGCGGTGCCCGGCGACAGGTACCCAGCGGGCCTTGCAAACGACGACCTGGCCGTCATAGCCGTGGCCCGAGACTTCCTTCGTGCCGGAATAGCTCAGCTTGATATCGAACCGTGTCCAGCCGTCGAACACCGGCAGACGACGCGAACAGGCCTTCGGCCCGAGACTGTCCTTGGCACGACCCACCGGCATCAGAGCGGCGCTCAGCGGATCGATCGCATTGCGCGTATGCCGGTCCGTCACCTTGATCCGCTCCGGATTGGGCTTGAACTGCGGCGCAACTTCCATTGAGCGGATGGACCCGGAGCCCTGGCTCAGGTTGACGTAGAAATCGAGATTGGAGGCGTGCGACGCCATCCTGTATTTCGACGGTACGACCCGCGATCCGACCATCCAGCCGGATGCTTCCGCCCCACCCTTGCCGGTGGTGAACAGCGTGCCGATACCTGCCGGCTCCAGGCTGACCTTGGCCGAATAGGCATTGCCCTGCATGACGAGCGACAGCGTTCCGCGCCCGACCTTGAAGCCGGCAATCGAAATATTGTAAAGGCCGCCGACGCTGTTTTTCTTGGCTTCCGCCGGTGTCGTCAGCAGCGCCGCAGCAAGCATTGGCAGGGCGACCAGCCGCCCGAGAGACATCAAACCAAACACTTCAAAACCTCCGGACTGCCGTCTGGCAGCGAATTGCGCCCCCGCGCCATGAGTGTTCCGCGACGGAAAGATACCATAAATCCCGCTCGATGAACGACCCCAATCATTCTAAATTATGGTAACTCACTGGTTAACAGCCGGGCGTCCTGCAAATAAAAGCAGTGAATCTCCGCAAAGCGGCGGAGATGTCTTGACGTTGGCCTTCACTCCCATTATAGCGGGGCAACTTTTTCCGAGAAATGCCGGAGACGATGTCGCCGGGCCTCAGGTCCGCGCCGGTTCCGGTTGGACTTGCTGGGTTCAAAGTAACGGCCCAGCCACGAAAACAAAAGGTGATATCATGGCACGCCGTTGCGAACTCTCCGGCAAAGATGTGATGACGGGCAACAACGTCTCCCACGCTAACAACAAGTCCCGCCGCCGGTTCCTGCCGAACCTGTGCAACGTGTCCCTCATCAGCGACACGCTCGGCGAAACCTTCAAGCTGAAGGTCTGCGCACACGCACTGCGCTCCGTCGAACACCGCGGTGGTCTGGACGCATACCTGATGAAGGCAAGCGACGCGGACCTGTCCGATGCTGCTCGCAAGATCAAGGTCGACATCAAGCGCAAGCAGGCTGAAGCCGCTGCCGCTTAAGGCCTGAAGCGCCTGCACGGCTCGCTCCGGCAGCAGGCAGCTCGCATACTTGCAAAGAACCTTTTCAGGACGCCCAATCGATATCGGTTGGGCGTCTGTCGTTATGAGGTGAACACATGACCGAAACCCGGACCTTCTCCGCGAGCCATCACGTAGTCGCCATTTTGGCGATGGCGGCCGTTGTCGTTGCATCCAACTTTCTGGTCCAGTTCCCGGTCGAGCATTTCATCGGCGGTGTCAATCTTGCCGATACGCTCACCTGGGGTGCGTTCACCTACCCGGTCGCCTTCCTGGTGACCGATCTCACCAACCGCCGTTTCGGCCCGACCGCCGCACGCAAGGTTGTGATTGCCGGCTTCCTGATTGCCGTGGTCCTGTCGATCTGGCTGGCGACGCCCCGCATTGCCATCGCCTCCGGAACCGCGTTCCTGGTCGCGCAATTGCTGGACGTGACGATATTCGACCGCATGCGAAAGCTGGCCTGGTGGAAAGCGCCGATCACCTCTTCCTTCATCGGCTCGGTAATCGACACGCTCCTGTTCTTCGGCATCGCCTTTTCCGCCAGCTTTGCCTTCATCGATGGCCTGTTCGGGATGGACGACAGCTCGCTCGCCTTCCCGGTGCCCTTCCTGGGCATCAGCGACGACACCCAGGCGCTGCTGTGGGTGTCGCTGGCGGTGGGAGACTTCCTGGTCAAGATGCTGGTTGCCGTCGCCCTGCTCGCCCCTTACCGCTTGGTGCTCGGCCTGTTTCAGGCCATGCCGAAGGGAACTGCCGCCTAGGCACCAGGTACGAAAAAGGCGGGGTTGGTCGTCCGGGGATCGACTTGCCGGGCAGAAGTGCTCCCGCGCCTCAATCTTCCAGCCGAAACCTCAGGAACAAGGTCCTTTGCAGGATCGAACGGTTGTTGTCGGAGACAAGCGTCAGGATTGTTTCACCGTTTTCATTGGTGTGAATACCCAGAGCTTCCATGTTGTCGATCTGGGAGTTGAAGTCGGCCTCCAGCAGCAACTCGCCTTCCAGAACGGCCCCGGCAGCAATGTCGGCTCCTTTGAACCGCCGCAGCCGCAGGCCGATCAGATCACGCAGACTGAAGCGGCGCTCCACCAGAACCATGTCGCCGCCGGGCAGAAACGCCGCATCCGTCGCATCGAAGCGCTCGTACCGGCGGATGGTGAAGCGTTCCGTGCCGTCCGGACCAATGATGAAGCCAGACAGATCATGCAGGTCGCTTGGCGCTGATTCCGCGACAGCCACGAGCTTGCCGGCCAACGGGCCGTCCTCCGGCCCGGCCGCCAGAGCTTCCAGACCGGTGTTACGCGGCAGATCACGAATATCCTGCGGCAGCGCGACTTCACCGATCATCCTTTCCTTGCCGGTCGAAATCGGCCACGGATACCGGTAGATGGCGTTGCGGGTTTCAGCAGTGACATAAAGACCGGAGCCCGACAGCGTCAGTGCCTCGGTATCATGACCCCAACGTGCATCGAGCGTTTTGCCATCGGCACCCAAAAGCGGCGCGAACCGCAAGTCTTCGATCTCCGTCGGCTTGCCATCCGCTGTCTGCACGATTCGGCCACTGACCCAATGCCCGTTGTCGGTGACCGCCAGAAACGCGCTTCCCCCGTCCAGACTGATCAGACCGGATAGCCCGCCGACCTTGCGGTCCGCGGCTATCAGCTCCAGACCGCCAAGAAAAGTCAGCTTGCCGAAGGTCGTATCGGCAAGCCCTATGCGGAATGTGTCGATGGACCGGGTACGGGCCTTGACCGGCTGTGCGTCCGAAAGCAGCTCCGGCGCCCCGGCAGCGGCGGGCGCAGCAAACCAGAAAGTGGAGAGAAAGGCGGCAGCCAGCGCGAAGCTGCCTGCCGAAAGACGCCTTTCTGCTCCCATGTTTTCCAGATCCTGCCGACTAACGATGACCCGCGCGGCGACGGCGGCCACGCGTGTTGAAGGAGGTGTCCACCTCGTCGTCGAAAAGGTTGGCAAGCTGGTCGGTCATGGCACCCGCCAGTTCTTCGGCATCGACAATGGTGACGGCCCGTCGGTAGTAGCGCGTGACGTCGTGTCCGATACCGATGGCGATCAGCTCGACCGGCGACCGGGTCTCGATTTCCTCGATGACGTAGCGCAGGTGGCGCTCCAGATAGTTGCCCGGGTTGACCGAAAGCGTGGTGTCGTCCACCGGCGCGCCGTCGGAAATCATCATCAGGATGCGACGTTGTTCGGGCCGTGCCATCAGCCGGTCATGAGCCCACAGCAGGGCTTCGCCGTCGATGTTTTCCTTCAAAAGGCCCTCGCGCATCATCAGGCCGAGATTGCGCCTGGCCCGGCGCCAGGGCGCATCCGCGGACTTGTAGATGATGTGGCGCAGGTCGTTGAGCCGGCCAGGTGTCGGCGGCTTGCCCGCACCGATCCAGCTCTCCCGCGACTGGCCGCCTTTCCAGGCCTTGGTGGTGAAGCCGAGGATCTCGACCTTCACGCCGCAGCGCTCCAGCGTGCGCGCCAGAATGTCGGCACAAGTGGCGGCAACGGTGATCGGACGTCCGCGCATGGATCCCGAGTTGTCCAGAAGCAGCGTCACGACCGTGTCGCGGAAATTGGTGTCCCGCTCCTGCTTGAAGGCAAGCGGGGCCATCGGATCGGTTACGGCACGGGTCAGCCTGGCGGTGTCCAGAAGCCCTTCTTCAAGGTCGAAGTCCCAGGCCCGGTTCTGCTGCGCCATCAGCTTGCGCTGCAACCGGTTGGCAAGGCGCGCCACGGCCCCTTGCAGGTGGGTCAACTGCTTGTCCAGGAACCCGCGCAGACGATCGAGCTCCGCCATGTCGCAAAGTTCTTCAGCGGTAATCGTCTCGTCAAACTGGGTGGTGAACACGCGGTAGTCGGATTCCGGCCGGTTGGAGAACGGCGTATCGGGCCGGTCGCTTTCGCCCGGCTCCTCGGTATCCTCCGACATGTCCTGATCGGCGAAGTCTTCCATATCGGCTTCGGCGGCTTCCGTATCGCCGCTTTCCTGCTCTTCGCCGGAAAGTTCCATCTCCTGCGGAGAGGCTTCCTGTTCGCCGGAATCTTCTTCGCTGTCGTCGCCCGATTCAGCTTCGTCGTTGTTGCCCTGGTCCTCGTTTTCTTCCGGGTCCATGTCCTGGTCGTGATCGCCAAGCTCATCACCCATGTCGAGCGATTTCAGGACGTCGCGAAGACGGGCCGCGAAGGAATTCTGGTCCTCGACTTCGGCTTCCAGCCTGTCGAGGTCGGCACCGGCCTTGTCCTCGATCCAGCCACGCCACATGTCGACGAGCTTTGTCGCGCTTTCCGGCGGCTTTGCGCCGGTCAGCCGTTCACGCACCAGCAGGGACAGGGCATCCTGCAGCGGTGCTTCTTCCCGGCTGGAGATATCCGGCGCACCGGATTTGCGGAACCGGTCGTCAAGCATCACCGACAGGTTGTCGGCAACCCCTTGCATCCGGCGTGCGCCAACGGCTTCGCAGCGGGCCTGTTCGACCGCTTCGAAGATCGCCCGTGCGTCCGGGCCTTGCGGCATATTCTTGGAATGAACAGCCTTGTCGTGGCAGGCAATGCGCAGGGCGATGCTGTCCGACAGGCCACGGGTGATCGCGATCTCGCGCGCGTTGATTTTGCGCGAAGGTTCGGGCAAGCGCGCGGACATGCCGCTGAGACCGGGCCGGTCACCGGAAAAGATGACTTCCAGTTCCGGCTCTCCGGAAATCGCCCGCATGGTACCGGACACCGATTGCTTGAATGGCTCGGTGCTCGGTGCGGGCTTGTTGCCCGGAAGGGAATTGTGACCCGGCCGCGGTGCCATCGGGACCTCAGCTCATGACTACGTTGACGGAGGATTCCGGCAGATCTTCACCGAAGCAGCGCTGATAGAACTCTGCCACCAGGGACTGTTCCATGTCGTCGCACTTGTTGAGGAAGGTCAGACGGAAGGAAAAGCCGACATCGCCGAAAATCTGGGCATTTTCCGCCCAGGTAATGACCGTGCGCGGGCTCATGACCGTGGACAGGTCGCCGTTGATGAAGGCGTTCCGGGTCATGTCCGCCAGGCGCACCATCTTGGAAACGGTGTTGCGGCCTTCGTCCGACTGGAAGTGCTTGGCCTTCGACAGAACGATATCCACCTCGTTGTCATGCGGCAGGTAGTTCAGCGTGGTGACGATCGACCAACGGTCCATCTGCGCCTGGTTGATCTGCTGCGTGCCGTGATAAAGACCGGAAGTATCGCCGAGACCGACCGTGTTGGCGGTGGCGAACAGCCGGAAGGCGGCATGCGGACGGATGACCCGGCTCTGGTCGAGCAGCGTCAGGCGGCCGGAAGATTCCAGAATACGCTGGATCACGAACATTACGTCCGGACGGCCGGCGTCGTATTCGTCGAAGACCAACGCGACATTGTGCTGATAGGCCCAGGGCAGGATCCCGTCGCGAAACTCGGTAACCTGCTTGCCGTCCTTGATCACGATCGCGTCCTTGCCGACCAGATCGATACGGGAAATATGGCTGTCCAGGTTGACGCGGATACACGGCCAATTGAGACGCGACGCCACCTGCTCGATGTGGGTCGATTTACCGGTACCGTGATACCCGGTCACCATCACGCGCCGGTTATGAGCAAAACCCGCCAGGATCGCCAACGTGGTCGCGCGGTCGAACAGGTAGTCTTCGTCACGCTCGGGCACATGTTCTGACGGCGCGGAAAATGCAGGTACCTTGAGGTCGGACTTGAAACCGAAAACCTCTTCTACGGAAATTTCAGTGTCCGGCATGGCCATGGCCGCAGTCGTCGTCTCAGTCATCAGTCCTCCGCAGTCCCGGAAGTTCGGGAAGGGTCGTTTGGGAAAAGCCGGCAGGACCCTGCAGGCTCTAAAGGAAACCGGCTTTTTTCAGAACGTTATACGCCTGAATGATTTCCCGCAGGCGGTCTTCGGAAGACCTGTCACCGCCATTGGCATCCGGATGGTTCAATTTAACAAGCTCCTTATAGCGCGCTTTGATTTCGGCGCCACGGGCTGTGTAAGGCAGATTGAGCACATCCAGGGAACGTTTTTCAAGCGTTAGTAGCTTTCTTTCGCGCGGGCGCCGAACTTGCTCGGTGCGCCGCTGCGCATTGGAGCGCATGCTGGAGCGGGCGTCGAACCCGTCCGGCCCCTCGGCTGCCTGCCGGTTTACGCCCATTTTCCAGGTCGGCCGGTGCCCCGTCAGACTGTCCTTCTGATAGGTGCGCACGTCGTCGTCGCCCATACCTGTAAAATAGTTGTAGGACTTGTTGTATTCGCGCACATGGTCAACGCAGAAATTGAAATACTGCCCCTCCCGGTCACGCCCTTTCGGCGCCCGGTGCGTGCCTGGCCGCTTGCAACCCGGATGGTCGCACGAAGGATGGCGGTCCTGTTCCACCCGTTCCTTGTCCGGTTTCACACGGATGCTGTCGAAGAGTTTTGAGTCCAGTTTCATGCGCCGAAATATTGAAGTGTGAGGGCCGACGGGCAAGCCGCAGGCCGTTGCATTGTCCCGGTATCCAAAGTTAATTTCCCCGCACCGGATTTCGAAAGTCGAAGAGCCCGGCACTGTATCAGGCAGTGCCGGACCACGAAAGACTTGAACTTCGAAAACAGCTACGCCAAGTGAGACACATGAGCACAAAGCAGACGATCACCGACAAACTCTCCGCAGCCTTCTCGCCGTCTTTTCTGAACGTCATCGACGAGTCGGAAAAGCACAGGGGCCACGGTGGCTGGCGCGAGGGCGGCGAAACCCACTTCCGGGTACAGATCGCCGCAGCCGCTTTCGAAGGCATGAACCGCGTGGCGAGGCACCGGGCGATCAACGACCTGCTTGCAGACGAAATTGCCGGCGGTGTGCACGCCCTGGCGCTGGAAATCCGCGCTGACAGCGAACCGGATCCCCGCGCGGCCCGTGTTTCGGGCGGCTGACAGGCTCGCCTTTTTACTGATCTTCAGACCAGCCACAAATCAGCCTGGGTAACTCCACCCGGCATTGAAGCCGAGTGGATTCTTGGCTCAGGTGCCTGCTTTCGCAGCCGCGCCCGCAACGGCCTGGGCAGCTCCGGCCGGCATCTTGACGCCCGGAATCTGGCCTAGCGGCATGATGCGCAGCCGCGTGATGCGGTTCTTCTCCCGCCGCAGCACCGTGAAGCGGAAACCGTGGAAGGTGAAGATCTGGCGCTCGTCAGGAATCATCCGCGCTTCGTGAATGACCAGACCGGCGATCGTGGTCGCTTCGTCGTCCGGCAGGCTCCAGTCGGCAGCGCGGTTGAGGTCGCGAATCGGCACCGAGCCGTCGACAATCACCGAGCCATCGGCTTGCGGCCGCAGGCCTTCCAGCTCCACGTCGTGCTCATCCGCGATCTCGCCGACGATTTCTTCCAGAATGTCTTCCAGCGTGACCAGGCCCATCACCTCGCCATACTCGTCAACCACGAGCGCGAAATGGGACTTGTGCCGCAGGAATGCATTGAGCTGATCCTGAAGCGAGGTCGTGTCGGGAACGAACCAGGCCGGGGCAGCGATATCCAGAACGTTGATCTTCGCAGCATCGCCACCGGCCGCCTGCAACGCACGCAGCAGATCCTTGGCATGCAGCACGCCGACGAAATTGTCGCTCTCCCCGCGCCAGAGCGGCAGGCGGGTATAGGGCGATGCCAATGCGGCGTTCACCAGCTTGTCCGGCGCATCGTCCGCATTCAGCGCCACCATGTTGGTGCGGTGAACCATCACGTCCGAGACTTCCAGTTCCGCCAGGTCGAGCAAACCGCCGAGGCGGTCGCGCTCACCCTTTTCCAGGCCACCTTCGATATGCTGCAGATCGACGGCGCCGCGCAGTTCCTCATGCGGCGACAGGATCGAGGTGTCGTCGCCGATATTGACGCCAACCAGCTTCAGGATGTTGCGGACAATCCACTCCACCCCGACCACGATCGGACCGAACACGGCCACCACGAAGCGCACGATCGGCGCCACCGCGAGCGCAAACCGCTCCGGATTCGAAATGGCCCAGGTCTTCGGCAGCACTTCGGCAAAAACCAGAACGAGGGCGGTCATCACCAGGGTGGCAAGCGCAACGCCAGCGTCGCCGAACAGGGACAGGAACACACTGGTTGCCAGCGCAGACGCCAGAATGTTAACCAGGTTGTTACCCAGGAGCAGCGCGCCTATCAGACGTTCCCGGTTGGCGATCAGCAGGCTGACCACCCGGGCGCGCCAGTCGCCGGTTTTTTCCATCTGGTGCATGCGCGCGCGCGATGCGGCGGTGAGCGCCGTTTCCGAACCGGAAAAGAAGCCGGACAGGAACAGGAGAACGAAGATGGCGACAATCGCCAGCCAGAGAGCCGTTTCCGTCATGCCTCGAGTTTCTCCTTCAGGAAGTCAGAGACCAGTGCGGGATCGACGCCTTTTTCAACAAAGGCTTCGCCGATACCGCGCGTCAGAATGAAGGTCAGCGCCCCCCGGCTGACCTTCTTGTCCTGCGCGATGATATCCATGAGCGTTTCAGCCGGCGGCAGCTGACCGGGGATGACCTGCACCCGCACTGGCAGGCCGACATCGCTCAGATGCTTGTGGACACGTTCGACGGTGTCCTCGCCGATCAGGCCGAGACGCTGAGAGAATTCATGTGCCAGCATCATGCCGATGGAAACGCCTTCGCCATGGACCAGACGCTCGGTCTCGTAGGCGACCGCCGATTCAAGCGCGTGGCCGAACGTGTGACCCAGATTGAGGAGCGCCCTGCGGCCGGATTCCAGCTCGTCGGCAGCAACCACATCCGCCTTTGCCTGACAGGACCTTGCGACGGCCTCGTCCCGTTCCGCGCCACCTGCAAAAACCGCCTGCCAGTTGGTCTCCAGCCAGGCGAAGAAATCCGCATCACCCAGGAGCCCGTATTTGGCGACTTCCGCATAACCGGCGCGGAAGTCGCGCAGCGGCAGCGTATCCAGAATGGCGGTATCGGCCAGCACCAGGGCGGGCTGGTGGAAAGCGCCGATCAGGTTCTTGCCATGACGTGAATTGATGCCGGTCTTGCCGCCGACGGAACTGTCGACCTGGGCAAGAAGCGTGGTCGGCACCTGAATGAAGGCCATGCCACGGCGCACGGCCGAGGCGACAAAGCCCGTCAGGTCACCGACGACACCGCCGCCAAGGGCGACGACCGCATCGCCGCGCTCCAGCCGGGCGGCCAGAACCTCGTCGCACAGGCGCTCGAATTCACGGAAGCATTTGGTGCTTTCGCCTGCCGGCACCGTGATGGTGGTGTGCTCCAGACCGGCGGCCTTGAGGCTCTGCGAAAAAGCCTTCAGATGAAGGCCCGCAACGGTTTCATCGGCAACGACCGCAAGACGCGCACCGGGCATAACGGCGGCGATTTCCGCTCCCGCTCCTTCAAGCAGCCCCCGACCGATCTTGATGTCGTAACTGCGCGCGCCAAGATCGACCCGGACGATTTTCTCGTCCCGGCCCAACAATGCTTTTGCCACTACCGTGTCTACCATGCCGTCACGCTTCTAAATTCAGGTCATTGATGTTTGCGCGGCGCTGGTGGCCTCGCGTTCGAACAGGTGATCCGCAAGGGTAGCGACGATCTGATCGACCACCGCCTCATGCGGAACGTCCTTGGAGGTGACCGTCAGGGCCGCCTTGGCATAGACGGGCTCGCGGTCAGCCATCAGCTTGCGCATCGTTCCCTCGGGATCGGGGTTCTGCAGCAGTGGACGCGTGGACCTGCGCCGGACCCGTGCCATCACCGTGTCGAAATCGACTTTCAGCCAGATGGACAGTCCAAGCTCGGCGATTTCCGCCCGAGTTGCCTCGCTCATGAAAGCGCCGCCGCCCGTTGCCAGCACCTGCGGTCCTTCACGCAGAAGACGGGCGATCACCCGTTCTTCACCGCTGCGAAAATAAGGCTCGCCGTGTTCGGCGAAAATTTCCGCCACGCTCATGTTGGCCGCGCGCTCGATTTCGGTATCGGCGTCGACAAATTCAAGGCCCAGCCGGTGCGCCAGCCGCTTGCCGACGGTCGACTTGCCACAGCCCATGATTCCCACCAGAACGATGGACCGATGCCCCAGGGCAGCTACCAGGCGGGCCAGATCAACGGGTTTTACGTCTGTCTCCGCGGATCCTCCTTCGGAAGACCGCGCCTTGTCGTGTTCTGTCATGGCGGCGTTTTAGCATATTCGTCAAAAAAGACACGGGGGAACTCCGCCTGCCAGACTGCTGCTTTGCCTTGCATGCGCCCCCGCCTTGTTGAAACAATCGCCTATCCGATTCGCTTGCCCGTGAGCGGACCGACGCCCTGACCTGGAGACAGCCGACGTGCCGACCCTGACCCGCCTGTTGCTCGTGCTGCTGCTGCTCGGCGCGCTCGGTTATGGCGCGATCTACTCCCTGGCCAACCTTGTCGATCCGCGTGAACGGGAAATCGAGGTTAGGGTGAAGAAAGACGGCTTCGGCCGCTAGCGCACGCTTTCAAATGGCGGGTCATCAACGGGACAAGTTTCAGGTCCTTTGCGAAGGCATACGCAATGGCAACCGGTTTCGATCTTGAAAACTTCCTCGAAATGCTGGCCGCCGAACGCGGCGCGGCAGAAAACACGCTGGCCGGATACCGCCGTGACCTGGAGGATTTTTCAGGCTTCCTCGGCCGAAAGATGCTTGCATCAGCGCAATCCGAAGACATTTCGGCTTACCTGGGCGATCTCAACCGGCGCGGATTTGCCGAGACCTCGCAGGCAAGACGCTTGTCCGCGCTGAAGCAGTTCTACAAGTTCCTTTACGCGGAAGGCTCCCGGGAAGACGACCCGACCCGCACACTGTCCGCCCCGAAAAAGCGCGCGAGCCTGCCCAAGGTGCTGTCGATGGAAGACGTCGACAGGTTGATCGAAACCGCCAGGGCGGAAACCGAAAAGCCCCAGAAAAGCGCGGCGGCGCGCTTGCGTACGCAGCGCATGTACACACTTATCGAAGTGCTTTATGCGACCGGCCTGCGCGTTTCGGAACTGGTTGCCCTGCCGGTTACCGCTGCGCTCCGGGACGCCCGCCTGATCGAAATCAGGGGCAAGGGCGGCAAGGAGCGACTGGTGCCGCTGTCCCGCGCTGCCCAGGCTGCCATGAAGGACTACGTCGGTCTGCGTGCTGCCGAAGGGGCGTACGAAAAAAGCCCGTGGCTGTTTCCCTCCCATGGCGACAGCGGACACCTGACGCGCCAGCATTTTGCACGAGACCTGAAGGAGCTTGCCGTCGCCGCCGGTCTCGATGCCGGCAAGATTTCCCCGCACGTGCTGCGCCACGCATTCGCTTCCCACCTGTTGCAGAACGGTGCCGACCTCAGAGTGGTGCAGCAGTTGCTGGGCCATGCCGACATTTCCACGACGCAGATCTACACCCACGTCCTGGACGAGCGCCTGCGCGAACTGGTGGAAAGTGCACATCCCCTCGCGAAGAAGTAATTCTTTCCGCAGCTACAACCTCGCGAAAGACAAAAAACCAGCCTTCCTGAGGGAAGGCTGGCCTTGTTCGTCGTGTTATCGCGCGTCAGGCCGCGCGAACACCGGAAAGGAAGTTGGAGATCTCGCTTCGGATAAGGGCTGCCTGTTCGGACAGCGACGTTGCCAGCTGCTCGACCTCGCCGCCGGTTGCCCGGGCGTGTTCGGTGGCAGAACCAACCGCGGTCATGCATTCGGCCCCTTCATGCGAGCGGGTCGAGGCATCGACCACGTTCTTGGCGATGGACTGAACCGCGGCATCCTGCTGGATGACGGCCGATGCCACGGCCGAGGCCAGGCCTTCCATTTCGGAGATGATACCGGTCACCTCATCGATCGCTTCAAGCGCATGGCTGGACGACATCTGTATTGCTTCCACCTGGCTGGCGATATCTTCCGTCGCACGCGAGGTCTGGTCCGCAAGCTGCTTCACTTCGGCGGCCACGACCGCAAAACCCTTGCCGGCCTCGCCTGCCCGGGCAGCCTCGATGGTAGCGTTGAGCGCCAGGAGGTTGGTCTGATTGGCGATATCGCGGATCAGCCCCATGACTTCGCCGATCCGGTCGGCCGCGCGGGACAGTTGCCCCATGGTCTGGGACGTGCCTTCCGCGCTGGCAACCGCCTTCTTGGCCACCGTCGTGGAATTTGACGCCTGGTTGGAGATCTCGTTGATAGATGCTGCCAGTTCCTCGCTGGCAGATGCGGCCGAGTTGACGTTTTCAGCCGCCACGCGCACGGCGTTGCCGGCCCGGTCAGCCTGCTGGGCAACATCGTCCGCTGCGGCTTCAACGGCGGCAGAGGTCTGCGTCAGGTCAGAGGTAGACCGGTCGAGACTTTCCAGAGCCTGCCCGACCGTTGCCTCGAAATTGGCGATCAGTGATTCAAGACGGGCCACACGGGCGTCGCGCTGCGCGTTTTCTTCTTCCGATGCGGCCGCGAGGCGCTGCCGTTCGACAGCGTTATCCTGGAAAACGGAAACGGTGCGCGCCATGGCGGCGATTTCGACACTGCCTTTGGCGGCAGGCAGATTGACGTCTACATGCCCGGACGCCAGTTCTTCCATGGCGTTCTGGAGACGCGACAACGGATTGGCGATGGACCGGCCGATGAGCATTCCAGCCAGGACGCCGGACACCAGGAAAGCGGCGATCACGCTGACGACGGCGAGGGTCGAGTAGGCCCGGACGGTTTCAAGATCCTGCTCGGCTGCCAGTTCGGCCTCGCGCGCGGCATTGTTGAGCGCTTCCAGGCGTGGCGGCACCAGATCGAACAGCGTTTCCAGAAGTTCGATCGATTTGTCCTTTTCGGCGACAGCCGCCGTGTAGGCGTCGAACGCTTCCCGGTAGATCGCCATCTTGGTGCCGACGTCTTCCTTGATCTCGTTCGGCAGATAAGCCTTCTTCAACAGGCGCTCATACCGACCGAATGCCACCTCGAAGTTGCCGAGGGCAACGTCGTTGCGGTCGAGAATGAATTTCTTTTCCGACAACTGAACATCGAGCATGGTGGTGACCATCTTCTCGAAGTCCGGACCGCCACCGAAGCGCATTTCCTTCTTCAGGCGCTTCAGCACCTCGTCGGCGTTTTCGCTGAGAGTTGCTCGAAGGCCTGTTTCGGAATTGAAGCCGATTTCCCGCTGAACGGTATTGAGCGACGAAAAGGCACCCGACGCCCCGTCAAGCGTGTCGCGAACGTCTGCGATCTCTGCATTGAAGGCTGCGGCAACTGGCTTGGCGGAGATGTCATCCAGAACCCCATGCGCCTCACTGAGCTTGGCCTCGAAAAGTTCGTGATCCTTTTCCTCCGGCCGCGCCAGGTAGCCCTTGCCGATGTTGCGCATGCCGTTCGCAATATCTGAAAGATCAGCAACGCTGCGCGCCAGTCCCGCGCTTTGATCAAGCTTGTTGAAGGCTCCGGCCACCTCGTTCTGGCTCCACCAGAACACCCCGCCGATCGTCAACATGCCGATTGCGGTCAGAAGGCTTAGAGAAAGGATTTTCAGTTTCACGGAAAGCGCGCCGACACGAGCGAGCGCGGACTGCCCAAACATCTTCATGGATCTACAGGTCCCCAGCCGGACTATTTTTTATCCTGGCGGGATTTTGATCCTCATAAGTTAAGGAAATCTCGCATTTATTAGTGAATACGTTGCTACCGGATGCTGATTTTCTCACCACAAAATCGCAGTCAAAGGCCAACCGGAATGGTGGCGTTATGCCCCTGTTTCACGCAGGCGGGCGTTAACGATTTCAGGACCATCGCGCATGGCTGACCCACTCGGACAATCGATAATTTATAAGGAATAATGACAGTATAAGATTTTATTCCAGCCACACTTGCCGGCGTGTTTCAGAAGTCCGGTTAAGGATTTCATCGCTGCTTTCAAAGGATGGATTTCGGCTCTATTGCGCTGCAGCAATGACCGCCCTACACTCCGCTGCTCAAAATTGAAGCACCGGACGCTCTGAAATGCTGCAGCCTACTGGCAACTACGACGCGCTGAGAGAGACATTCCGCTGGCCTCGGCCCGCAACCTACAACATGGCCGCAGCCGTCAGCGATGAATGGGCTGCAACAGACCCGGAGCGCCTCGCGATCCGTCAGGTTCTCGAGAACGGTTCCTGCCGGGACTGGAGCCATCTTGCGCTGAACCGGGCGGCCAATCGCCTTGCCAACGCCCTTGAAGGCCTCGGGCTCAACCGCGGCGACCGGGTTGCCCTGCTTCTGCCGCAGATCCCACAAACCGCCATCGCACATCTGGCGGCCTACAAGACCGGCGCAATTGCAGTGCCTCTGGCAGCCCTGTTCGGGCTGGAGGCGCTGCGCTACCGGCTCTCAGATTCCGGCGCCCGCGTTCTGGTGACAGACACGGCCGGCCTGGCAAAGCTTGCGGAAATCCGGGCTGACCTGCCCGGCCTTGATCTGGTGATCTCGGTCGACGGACCGGAAACCGGCGTGTTCGGGTTTGACGATCTGCTGGACAAGGCGTCCGACACCTACCGGACCCTTGCGACCACACCCGACGATCCGGCTTTGATGATCTACACATCCGGCACCACGGGGCAGCCCAAGGGCGTGTTGCATGGCCACCGGGTGCTGCTCGGCCATATGCCCGGCATCGAGCTTTCGCAGAATTTCCTCGGCCGTGAAGGCGACTTGCTCTGGACGCCCGCAGACTGGGCCTGGGCAGGCGGCTTGCTGAATGCGCTGTTTCCGGCTCTGTCTCTCGGCGTGCCGGTGGTCTGCTACGCGTCTCGCAAGTTCGACCCGGAATTCGCCTTCCATCTTCTTGAAAGACAGAAGATCCGCAATGCCTTCATTCCGCCGACGGCTTTGAAGATGCTGCGCGCTGTGGAGCGTCCGGCCGAGCGCTTTGACCTCTCCTGGCGCAGCGTCGGCTCTGCCGGAGAATCCCTCGGCAGGGAAACCTATGACTGGTTCGCTGCGGAATTCGGCTTCAACGTCAATGAATTCTATGGCCAGACGGAATGTAACGCGGTGCTCGGTTCTGCGGCCGCACTTGGCGTCAGCCGCTCTGGCGCCATTGGCAAGGCAACGCCTGGCCATCAGGTTGCGATCATCGATGATGAAGGCAATGAGCTGCCGGCAGAAACCCTCGGCCAGATCGCCATCCGCCGGCCGGACCCGGTAATGTTCCTGGAATACTGGAACAAGCCGGAGGCGACGCGGGAGAAGTTCATCGGAGACTGGATGATCACCGGCGACCAGGGCCTGTTGGACGAGGACGGCTATGTCCATTTCGTTGGCCGCGACGACGACATCATCACCTCGGCAAGCTACCGGATCGGCCCCGGCGAGATCGAGGATTGCCTGCTGAAGCATCCGTCGATCGCGCTTGCCGCGGCTGTCGGCAAACCGGATCCGCTACGCACGGAAATCGTCAAGGCCTTCATCGTCCTGAAGCCGGGCACGGAAAAAAGCGCGGCTCTGGAAAACGATATCCGCACTTTCGTCCGCGAACGTCTTTCGGCGCATGAATATCCGCGGGAAATCGAATTCGTCACCTCGTTGCCCATGACCACCACCGGCAAGATCATTCGCAGGAAATTGCGGGACCTGGAGAGCGTCGAAGGCTAGCTTCGCCTGTTTCAGGCGCGCAGGCGCTTTCTCAGCGTCCGTGCGGCTCGGCGCAGGGCTTGTTCAAGCTTCAGGTCCGTCTTGCACAACGACCGCTTCAGGCCATCGGCAAAAAGCATCGTGCCGGTTTCCAGCCGGCCTCGCCACAAGGGCTCGATCATCGAATGCCCGGGAATGGCCAGGGAATCCGCTCCCCTGAAGCCAGGAATGGCCAGATTGATCTTCAAGGCCTGCAGCGCGATCTGGGCACCGGGAGAATAGCGGGCATACTCCTCGTCAAAGGCGATCTTCCAAGAATACACCTTGCCGGACTGCTGAAACAGCACCAGGGCGGCAACCAGTGTCTGTCCCGACCAGAGCTGGTCGATCCGGACCCCGTTGCGACTTGCCAGATTAGCGACGGCCGTGCGGGCGAAGTCCGCCGTCCCGGACTGACTGCCCAGCGCGGTTCCGGACCGGCCCTTCCAGCCGGAGGCCTCGAGCTCCAGAAAGGCTTCGAACCCGGCAATGGCATCAGATCCGGACAGACTGCGGAAGCTGGTCTTGCCGTGGTCACCCAGCCGGCGCATCAGCCGGCGCATTTCCTTGCGCCTCTTGCCGCTGTCAGCCTCGGCAAGTTGTGACTTGCCTGTCGCTCCGGCGCCGTGGCTCGCCCGGAAGGACTTCGCCAGAACCGACTTCTTTCCCGCGCCCACCGCCCTCAAGCGCGTTGCCGACTGGGAATGAAGCGGCAGATAGGGGATGGCGAGCGCATTCCCGGGCTCTCTGGCGGCATTGATGAATGCGGCGATTGCCTCGGCACTTGCGTCCGGGTGGATCAGCGGTGTTCCGAGCGGCGCGTATTCGCTTGCCCAGGTGGTGTTGGCCGCAACGGCCAATCCAAAACGACGTCGGCCGACGGGGGCCGCCACCAGCCAGCGGCCACCCGGCCGCTCCCGGACCACCACAAGTCGTACCGCCTGTTTGCTCATCTTTTCCAGAAACGGACGAAGGAAATCCGGACCAAAGAAAGGGTTCGGACTGAGGGCAGCCGCACAGAGCGTCTGCCAGTCCTCAAGCGGTATGGCGGCGCTCAACGGATCGAGGGACAAGACCTCGAGCTGCACGGAAGAGAGCGTATCATTGGTCAACCGGACGGTTCCTGGCGAAAAGCAAGGGCAAAACGAACGTCGTGATATTGAGCTTCCGTTTTGCCACAACCGCAAGGGCAGTGGCCTCAAAAAGGATCGCAAGACTTGTGGCAATGGCCGCTCCGGCAAGGCCGAGCAGCGGGATCAGAACAAGATTGAGGACGACATTGAGAACAAACGTCCCGGCATAAATGCCGGCGCAGGTGTTCTGGTGCCCTGTCATCGTCAGAAGCGCGTCGGCCGGACCGACGGATGCGCGCGCAAGCACGCCGATCATCAGGAGGGCGATCAGTTCGTAGCCGCTTTCAAAGTCGCTGCCGAAAAGAGCAAGCAGAAGCGGCGCGATCAGAAGCAACCCAACGCCCGCGGCCACAGACGGCCAGAAGGTCCAGAGAGTTGCCTGCCGCATGTAACCGGCAAGCCCTGAAAGATCCTTATTGTGGGTGTAGCTGGAGAAGCGATGCGCCGAGGCGGCCCTTACGGCGAAATAGACAAAATGCACCAGCGCCAGGGTTCTGGATGCAGCGAAATAGACCGCAACCTCGTCCGGATCCTGAAAGAAACTCACCATGATCACGTCAGCACTGGTGATCAGCTGCAGAAAACCGTCGACCATCAGCATCGGCATGGACACTGCCAGCCAGGATCTGAACTCGAACTTGTATGGCCCCTTCGGAACGCGTGGGACCAGCCGCCTGCGAAGATGCACAAACTGGTAAAGCGCGACCAGCGCGGTTGCCACGACGGCCACGACGGCAGCTGTCAGCGCATCGGGCCGAAACCCGGCCAGAACGGCACCGACGAGCAGGAACAGGATCGCCAGCGGCCGCCAGATATAGGTTGGCAGCATTGCCAGCGACGACCAGTCGTAGCTGCGCGCGATACCGTCCTGCACCAGTCCGAAGGCAAAGAAGGGCAGCGCCAGCAGGACGACCGACAAGGGCTGGAAATAGGACGTATCAATAAGCGGGCGAAACAGGGCGAGACAGCCGATGCCTATGACCGCCGCAGCGCCCCCGAGAAAAAACGCCATTTGCCGGCTTGTGCGCAAGAACCCGCGCAGGCGCGCCATGTCCCGGTTCTGCAGATACTGCGGGATGAACCTGCTGGCAGAGGTGGAAAAGCCGCCGCAGGCCATGACACCCAGAACGATCACGAAAGTCCAGGCAACCGAATAAAGGCCATAGTCATGCGCCCCCAACAGGCGTGCGAGCACGATTTGCGACAGATAGGCGAGCGCTGCACCGGCGATCCGCACCGCAAAGGTCGATACCGCCATCCGGCCCGCCGCGTGCCGTTCGCTTCCACTTCCCTTCAGGAACTCCAGGATCTGATCAGCACCTTTCCCCAATCCCAGAGGCGAGGCGATGCCTTGCAAACGCTTGGTCCAGGAGTTGGCGGAAAAACGCACGTAGGGGTCCCTTATGAGTACTCTTCCGTATTTGTGACATGAGTGACTTAATATTCTATGGCGATCAGTCAAACGCAGCCAGCAACGTTTCACAGATGTGTGAGGACGATGGAAAGTTGGTCAAGACGTTGATTTTACCTTCTATCCTGCCAATTCCGTTCTCAGCGTTCGGACATCCATGAAGACAGCTTCCCTGCTTGACACCGGCACCGGGAATCATGCTAATGAGAACAAATCGAGAACGAGATTCGATTCGACCCTGTCGACCACCCTCGGCTGACCCTGCCGCGGGCTTTCCCGATCTCCTTGTTGCGGATGTTGAGGGCTGCCTCCCCTTCTATCTGCAAATTGGTCCGGTCCCTGCTCCCGCCGCCAATCGCAGGGACCGGACGATTTTTTCAAAGTCAAAAATGAAGACAGCCAGCCGACCTATTCCGGCACGGCTTCCACATAATACCAGCGACCGCTTTTCTTGCGAAAACGGCTCAGTTCGCGGTGCACGTGAAGCTTGCCGCCGGACAGGTATTTTGCCTCGAAAAGAACGGTGCCGTCCCTGTCGGCAGGCCCGCCCTTGTCGGTGGCCAACACACTGAGGCCCGTCCAGTGGCTTTCCGCCGCCCAGCGCGCGGTGCCTTGCGCATCGAAACTCGGCTGATACTTCGGCCAGAGCGTTTCCTTCAGATACGGAATGAGTTGCCGGACGTAAGCACTGTAACGCGAGCGCATCAAGGCCTCTGCGGTTTCGGGCAGGGCCTTTCCGGCAAGATAAGGTTCACAGCACAGATCGAACCCCTTGCCGCTGCCACAGGGGCATCCCTCTTCGCTCATTTGCCTCTCCCCGTCTATGGTCGGCTCATTCCTGCATCTGCGCTCTCTACCACTTGGCCCGATGCGCGGCTATGGTTTCAGGTACGCTTTCCAGCTTCGGGCCTGCTGAATGAGACTTGCCACTTTCAACATGGAATCCTTTGGTGCGGACCGGCATGATCCGGACGCACTGACACCCCGGCTGGACGCGCTTCGGCCAAAGATTCTGGAGCTTGAGGCCGACATCCTTTGTCTGCAGGAAGTCAACGCGCAGAAACGGAAAGGTGTCTCAGCACGGCAGTTCCAGGCGCTGGAACTTCTTCTGGAGGGAACGCCGTACGAGAAATTTCACCGGGCAACCAGCGAACGACCTTCGGGAAAGGGTCCCGGCGACCGCCATAACCTGGTGGTTCTCTCTCGCTTTCCGATAACCAGGTGCCTAAGTCTTTACCAGGCACATGCCCACCCGCCTCACTGGCAGCCCAAAACCGCTGTACCGGCCTATCGCAGCCCGCAGACGATCCTGTTCGACCGGCCCGTTCTGCAGGTGGAAATCGACATCGGCACCGGCCGCCCCCTGCACGTCTTCTGCGTTCATTTGCGGGCGCCTATCGCCGCGATGATACGCGGCGGCAAGGCAGAGGACCGGACGTGGACATCCGTTTCCGCATGGGCGGAAGGGTATCAGCTATCAGTGTTGAAACAGACCGCCCAGGCACTCGAACTGCGCCTTGCGGTGGAAGACCTTTTCGATGCAAGCGAGGATAGCCAGATCGTCCTGGCGGGAGATTTCAACGCGACCGGGGAAACCGGAACCTTGAGGCTGCTGCGCGCCGACCCGGACGACACCTGTTCGCCGCAACTTGCCGCGCGCCGCCTCTACCAGCTTGACGCTTCATTGCCGCCGGAAAAGCGCCAGACCGTCATTCACAAGGGCAAGGGACAGGCGCTGGACCACATTCTGGCCAGCGCATCCGTCGCCCACCGAACGGTTGACTTCAAGGTGTTCAATGTCGGTCTTCCGGATGAAGTCTTCGACGCGGATGAAGACGCCTATGCCGGATCCTTCCACGCCGCGATGCTGGCCGAGTTCGAGTTTTAAGGGACCAGTGGCAAATCTTGCGGTGCCCCTAGACCACGTCCTGACGAGGCACGTGGCGCAGTCTCGAAGGACGGGCTTCGTGCCCCACCCCTTGCAACGAGGTCTGGTGTAGCGAAGAACCTCAGGGTGCCAGGGTTTCGATGTAGCTGGCGAGATTGGCGATTTCGATGTTGCCGAGGGTCATGTTCGGCATTTGCGGATGGGGATCGGCAAGGAAGGTCGCAAGTTTTTCTTCCGTCCAGCCGGGATCCTTCGCAATGTCGTAAAAGCTTGGCAGCGACGCGCTGGAGGCGCGATCCTGGTCTTCAGACACGAGGTGGCAGGCGGAGCACCATTGCAGCGCCAGCGCTTTGCCGGCAGCAGCATCGCCCGCCTCGGCTGCACTCGTACCGAAGAGGGCGGCGACAGCCATCAGGGTGACCCCACCCAGGAATGATCGCACACCCGAATGGAGACGCGGTTTCGAAACGGCAATTGCCTTGCTCATGAATCCTCCTTCAACCAGTCGCGTTCTGGCCCACGTGCAGCTTGTCCCTTCAAGACTGCAGCCTATCTGATCATCTAGCCTTGCGCTGAATCAAGAACGACTTAAAGTTGTCGGACAGAGCGCCACGCCCGTTGCGCGTCCTGCCCTCCACTTGCCAACTCCCGCCATCCAGGCGACCGGAGAGACACATGAAACATCTTTTCAAATCCAGCTTTGCCGCGGTTTCCCTGGCGACCGCTCTTGTTGTCGGCATCGCGGCACCTCTCGCCGCGCAGGATTCGCCGATCTACTCGCTGAAAGACCGCTTCCAGCCTGAAACGGCGCAGAACGGCATGGTTGCCAGCCAGGAAGCCGTCGCAAGCCGCGTCGGTGTCGACATCCTGAAGAAAGGCGGCAACGCAGTCGATGCCGCCATTGCCACCGGCTTCGCGCTTGCCGTCACGCTGCCACGCGCCGGCAACCTGGGGGGCGGTGGTTTCATGATGATTCACCTGGCGGACAGCGGCGACACCAAGGCGCTCGACTATCGGGAAATGGCACCTGCCGCAGCCTTCAAGGATATGTTCCTGGGAGAAGACGGCGAACCCGATAACCAGAAATCCCGCTTTTCCGGTCTTGCTGTCGGTGTGCCGGGCACGGTCGCCGGCTTTGCCGAGGCCTTTGAAAAACACGGCAGCGGCAAGCTGACCTGGGCAGAGCTGGTCGCACCTGCCATTGGCCTTGCGGAAAACGGCATCGAAGTGACACCGGATCTCGCGGCATCGCTGACCGCATCCGCAAAACGCCTTCTTCAGGACCCGACCACCGCCGCGATCTTCTACAAGACCGGCGGCCTGCCGTTCGTACCGGGCGAGACACTCAAGCAGACGGATCTTGCCGCAACGCTGAAACTGATCGCCGACAAGGGGGCAGCCGGGTTCTACACCGGTGAAGTTGCCGAAAAGATCGCACAGAAGGTAACTGCCTCCGGAGGCGGCATGACCACGGAAGACCTGGCCGGATACAAACCGGTCTGGCGGGACCCAGTCGTGGGCAGCTACCACGGCTATGAAATCGCATCGATGCCGCCACCGTCTTCCGGCGGCGTGCACATCGTACAGATCCTCAACATGCTGCAGGGCTATCCGCTTGCCGAATATGGTCCGAACTCTGCAGACAGCATCCACGTGATGGCCGAAACCATGCGGCGCGCCTACGCGGACCGCTCCAAGTATCTGGGCGACCCGGATTTTGTCGATGTTCCGGTAAAGGGTTTGACCGATCCGGCTTATGCCGCTGAACTGGTGAAATCCATCAAGATGGACATGGCAACGCCTTCCGAAGAGGTTAAGCCCGGCGATCCTTTCCCCTATGAAAGCAACCAGACCACGCATTATTCCGTTGTCGACAAGGACGGCAATGCGGTCTCCAACACCTACACGCTGAACTTCTCCTACGGCGTCGGCCTGACCGCCGACGGCACGGGTGTCTTGCTCAACAATGAACTGGACGACTTTTCCGCAAAGCCCGGCGTACCCAACGCCTATGGCCTCATTGGCGGAACGGCCAACGCGGTTGAGGGCGGCAAGCGGCCACTTTCGTCCATGAGCCCGACGTTGGTGTTCAAGGACGGCAAGCTGTTCCTTGCCACCGGTTCGCCAGGCGGCAGCCGTATCATCACCACCACGCTGCAGATCATCCTCAACGTCGTCGATCACGGCATGAACATCGCAGAAGCGACGGCTGCTCCGCGCATCCACAATCAGTGGCTGCCGGATGAAATCCGCATCGAGGAAGGTCTTTCTCCGGACACGATCCGCTTGCTGGAAGCCCGTGGGCACAAGGTGGAAGTCAAGAACGCCATGGGGTCGACCCAGTCGATCATGCTCGTTGACGGTGTTCTGGCGGGGGCTTCCGACCCGCGGCGCCCCGGCGCGCTTTCCGCCGGCTACTGAGGCACCAACAGCCTCCACATTACCCCGGGCGCGCTAGGAGCGCCCGGATTTTTTTATGGCTCTCCGGTCGAGGATTACTTTCTCGACCCTGTTTCTGTCGCCATTGCAACCAGCTGCGCAAAGCGCCGAACGAGGGCAACACGCTCATCTGCCGGCATATCCGGCCAGACAATCTGGCTGCCGACAAAAGCCGCGTATTCGATTTTAGCAACATCTGCTGCAAGCGCAGGCTCCATCCCTCCAGCTTCGTAGAGCCGCGCGACAAACCCGGTTCGCAAATCATCGACGTCCCGGACGATCTCCTGCGCCCGAAGGTCTGATTGCGCGAATTGGCGCACGGCCTGCTCCAGTCGGTGGTCCAGACGATTGGCGAGATCCGACAGCTTCCGCGCCCGCAGATCCCCTTTTTCGGCCAGTGTCTGTTCTGCAATGTCGAGCGTGTGCCGCTGTTTCCAGGCAAGCATCAGGGCTTCGACGAAAGCCCCGTGATCCTGAAAATGGTGATAGAACGAGCCACGCGTGCGGTCTGCTGCGGTGCAGAGAGCCTCGATGGTCAGTCCCGCCGGTCCATCCTTTGCAAGCTGCGTCAGACCGAGATCAAGCCAGTCCGATTTTCCGAAACGCTTCCTCAGGTCAACTCACTCCGCCCAGAATACCAAGACCACCCAGCAGGACAATCGGCAGAAACAGCCAGCCCTGCGGCATCTGGCTGTATTTCTGCTTCTTCAGCGGTGGCACCGCAAGGCCCAGCAGACAAAAAGAAGCTGTCAACACGGTCGCCACCAAGCCGAGATCGAGGCTTTCAGACCGCACACCAGCGATAGCAAACATGACGGCAATCATTGCCAGAACGATTGTCACGATATGCCAGCAGTAATAGGCGACATATTTCGGCACCGGGTGGAGATCCGACGCTTTCAGCAACGGTACGGCGATCGTCCGCCCCCCCTGCGAATGTATGCAGCAGGCAGACTGCAGCCGAAAGACCCGCGGCTGCAAGCAATAGACCATTCATTTCACCACTCCTCCAAAACAAACCATAACATATGGTATGTTTTCATGACCTGACCTGACTGGAAATGCGGCGGTGGGTCACAGCCCCAGGCTTCTCGTTCCGATCGGCTCCTTCTTTGCCTTGGTAGTGTCCGCCCTTGAGGCCCGCCCTGACCGGTGAGCATCTGTCGACGACATTGAGCGTACCGGCGGCGGAGCAACCGGCGAGAACTGTGATCGAATATTACAGCCCCTCCGATTGACAGCACAAAACCTCGGTGCTAGCGCTATCCAAAGCGCTTTGGAGGAACTTTTCAAAAGAAAGCGCTTTCTATCCTTAGCTCGCCAACAATTCTGCCAACATCTGAAGAACGGGAGAGGCTGAAATGCCGATCAGAGCCGTGGTCTGGGGCGAAAACGTCCATGAACAGCACAACAAGATCGTCGCGGGTGTCTATCCGGACGGCATGCACCAGTGCATTGCCGATACGCTGAACACCGATCCCGAAATCACCGCCACCTCCGCCACCTTGCAGGAACCCGAACACGGCTTGACGAAGGAACGCCTTGCCGAAACGGATGTGCTGTTGTGGTGGGGTCACGCTGCCCATGGCGACGTTTCCGACGAAGTGGTGGAACGCGTCTGCGACGCCGTCTGGTCCGGCATGGGCATGGTGTTTCTGCATTCGGCCCATTTCGCCAAGCCGTTCAAACGCCTGATGGGCAGCCCGTGCAATCTCACCTGGCGCGAGGCCGGGGAGCGCGAGCGCCTGTGGGTGACCAGCCGCAACCATCCGATCACTAACGGTCTTCCCGACAGCTTCGAGCTGGAGATGGAAGAAATGTACGGTGAGCCTTTCGGTGTGCCGGAACCGCTGGAGACGGTCTTCATCAGCTGGTTCCAGGGCGGCGAGGTTTTCCGCTCGGGCCTCACCTACAAGCGCGGCGCGGGCAACGTCTTCTACTTCCGCCCGGGGCACGAAACCTATCCGACCTATCACAACACCCATGTGCAGACGGTTCTGAAGAACGGCGTCAAATGGGCGTTCAACCCGATGGCCCGGATCGCCGATCCGAACATTGCACCCAATGTGCCGGTGGAAGCGGCTCCCGAAAAGATCGAGGAACGCGGCCCGAAGCTGCACGCCGACGGCGAAGAAGGTTTCCGCTGATCCACTTTCCCTTCCGGACCGGCAGACTTTCGCCGGTCCGTCCTGCCCTCAAACGCTGAGGAAGATCCCCGTGACCTCTGCTGCACACCCTCTCCGGATCCTGATAGTCGGCACCGGCAATATGGCGCGTACCCACGCGGATGCCTTTTCAAGGATCGACGGCGTTGAAATCGTCGGCGGCGTCGACCAGCGCCCGGACGTGCTCACCCAGTTCTGCGACACCTTTGCCATTCCGAACCGCTTCGCAACGCTGGAAGAGGCAATTGCCTGGGGCGAATTTGACGCTGCGGCCAACGTGACGCCGGACGCGGCGCACCATCCGACCACGATGGCCCTGATGACCGCGGGCAAGCACGTCCTGTGTGAAAAGCCGCTGGCGACCAACGCTGCCGACGCCCGGGAGATGGCGGATCTCGCCCGCGCGAAGAAGCTGATCGGCATGGTCAACCTGAGCTATCGCAATGTTGCCGTGCTGCAGAAGGCCGCCGAGCTGGTTGCGGGTGGCGCCATCGGTGCGCTTCGTCACTTCGAGGCTTCCTACCTGCAAAGCTGGCTGACGCAGCCGGCGTGGGGAGACTGGAAGACCGAGAGCCAGTGGCTCTGGCGCCTGTCGAGCGCGCACGGTTCCAAGGGCGTTCTCGGCGATGTCGGCATCCATATCCTCGACTTCGTCATCTTCGCCGCCGGCAGCCCGGTGAGCGAACTTTCCTGCCGGCTGAAGACCTTCGACAAGGCAGAGGGCGGCAGGATCGGCGAATACACGCTCGACGCCAACGACAGCGCCACCCTGCAGGCCGAGCTTGAAAACGGCGCGCTCGGCACGATCAGCGCCACCAGGTTTGCCTCCGGCCATCTGAACGACCTGCGCCTGCGCCTTTATGGCGACAAGGGCGGCCTGGAAGTGCTTTTCGAAAAGGGCATCGAAGGCCTGCGCATCTGCCAGGGCGAAGATCTTTCTTCTGCGACCTGGACTGACATCGAGGTTGGCGCTGTTCCGACAGTCTACCAGCGGTTTGCCGCCGCTATTCTGACCGGGGCTCCGGCCGACCCGGATTTCGACCACGGCGCACGGCTTCAGGTCGCCCTCGACCTTGCCGAACGCTCCCACACGGAGAACGGCTGTTTTCTGAAAGTCTGAGGCTGACGTCATGAGAAATGTGAGCGGAGCCACTCAATAAAGCCCCGCTCACACGCCTCCCTCTCGATCGTCATCCCGGACGCAGCGACGCGAATTTTCGGGATCGGAGAGCCCCAAATAGGCAGCATCAAGAAACTGGAGGGGCTAGAGAAGGACGACAGGCTGGTCGGAGGTATCAACCTATCCAAGCCCAGCCCTCTCGGCCTGCATGGAGCCTGACCTGTCTGCCGGTTCAGCCTTCCCGCAACCCCTTAAAATAACGCCTGCGGTTGGCCTCTGGCGTAACGGCGTCAGCCGGAGCAACTGGAACAAGGGCCGCAAATCCGTTGACGCCGATCAGCATCAGCCAGGTCACGATCACGAAGGTCGAGGTGAGCACCGGCATGCCGATGGGCTCCAGAAAGATCGCGACGGACGCCCAGAGCCAGGTCGACACAACAACGCCAAACAGCGTGTAGAGGGCAGAGGCTGGCGTCAGCACCAGGAAGAAGCCCCCGAGCGCGATCGCCGTCAGGGCCGCGTTATAGCCGAAGAGACCGTCACTGATCGCCCCTTCCGGCGCACCGTAAACAACGGCAACAAAGGCTGCCACATTGGCCCCGAGCAGCGCCATGATCGCGCTGATGCGCGAATTCACCGCAATGCCGAGCACGATCAGATATCCGCTGATCCAGTTGTCCTGAAAGAAGATCTGGCCGATGGCATTACCGATGCCCTTGTACCAGGTCGCCAGCGTGTACTGGACCGTGCCATCATACTGGGTGGGCGAGACGGGCTTGGCGAGCGGGCCGGCATCGATGCTGTGGAACTTCAGGACGGCAAACAGGAACAGCCAGCCGACCAGCACGAACGGCATTGTCAGCGGCGCGACCCTATGCGGGCCAAGCAGGTTTGCAAGACTGGTGAAGACCATGGCCGTCATGGCGGAACCGAACGCGATATAGACCGTCAGATAAACGGACGGAACAGCCCCGTAGTGAAAATCCTCGCTTGTAAACGCAATCAACGCCAGCGCGACAAGCGCTCCGTTAAAGCCGAACAGCCCGTCACGGATCAGCCCCTTGTCCGCCTGCAGCAACACCGCCGTCGCGGTGGAGATGACCACTCCGAAAACGGCAATGGCGCCATAGATCGGCGAATTGAAGAAAAGCGCGCCCAGGATGATCAGACCCGAGGCCGGATTGTTTTGAAACACGACCTGCCCGATGCCACGCAGGCACCAGTCGGCAAAACCGAAAACCGGATGTTCCTTCAATGCGTTCAATGCCCTCCCCCCGACTGCAAGCGGCACGCGGGCACGGTAACACGGCCCGGCAGAAGGCGCGGAACTATTGACCGCGGTGCGATCATTTTTTTGAAACGCGACCAGACGTGCCGGACAGCCGGTTCCGGTCGTGTCTCTTTGGGCCCGAAAAGCTTCGGGTGTGCCAGGCAGGATCTGGATGGATCGGCACGAGACGCCAAGCGCTGGCAGGCACTGGAACTGCAGCGGAACCGAATGGTTCCACTGCAGCCAAGTTGGGTACTTGAGGCAAAGCAAAAGACGGAGACAACCGGTATCCGGCTTCTCCGCATAATGCTTGCTGACATTACTCTCTGGCCCCTGCAACTTCGTTCAGGTTGGGAGCCGCGTTTGTATCAATGTTTAGACGAACCTTGAAATACTGCCGATAGCGCCCGGCAAGCCGCCAATCCCGGAGCAAAAACAAAAAAACCAGCATTCTTTCGAATGCTGGTTTTCAGGACCCTTCGGTCGAATTGGAGCGGGCGATGGGATTCGAACCCACGACCCCAACCTTGGCAAGGTTGTGCTCTACCCCTGAGCTACGCCCGCATAGCGTCCCTGGTCCGTGGCGGTGACCGCCTCGGCGTCGGTGGCGCAGTATATGAACTATGCTGAGACGGATTGCAACACCGAAATTGAAGAAATTTTTTTAGCCGTCGATTTGTGGATTTCCTGTGAAATCAAAGCCGGAAAATCGCAGATTTCTGCCGCTTTTTCTACCCTTCACCTCTTGTGGCCGGCAGCCAAATCGCGTTAGACAGCGCAAAAGCTCTCAAAATTCTCAGGAAAACCCATGCCGGCGACACGCGACGACCTACTGGCCTATTTCGAGGAACTCGGGATCCCTGTCACGACGGTGGATCACGAGCCCGTCTTTACAGTTGCCGAGTCCGGCGACCTGCATGACCGCATTCCCGGTGGCCACACCAAGAACCTGTTCGTGAAGGACAAGAAGGGACGGCTGTTTCTGATCGTTGCCCTGCACGACGCGGAAATCGACCTGAAGAAAGTGCACCAGATCATCGGCGCTCAAGGGCGCGTATCTTTCGGCAATGCCGATCTTCTGATGGAGGTGCTGGGCGTGGAACCGGGTTCGGTGACCCCCTTCTCGCTGATCAACGACCGCGAAGCCCAAAGGGTCACGCCCGTGTTCGACGCAGCCATGATGCAACATGAGGTGCTGAATTATCACCCGTTGAAGAACAACGCGACGACGGCGATCTCCGCTACCGACCTTCTGAAATTCGCCTCTGCTTGCGGCCACACGGCGCAGGTTCTGGCGGTCAGCGAAGAGGCCAAGGCAGCGGGCCTGTAACGGTCACCCACTTTCGGCAGGCGAAGGCGTTTGTATTTCGCGCGCAGTGGCTCCATGTTATGGGCCAAATCAACCCTTCAACGGCATTCACTTTGAGCCGGCAGGCCCCAGGCACCGGCAGGAAAATTCGAGGCGGCACATGAGCAACGGCAATTACAGCATCGGCGGCCAGGTCGGCGGCGGCTTTGGCGCCAGCATGGGTGGCGGTTATGGCGGCCAAATGGGCGGTGGCGGCATGGGCGGCGGCAACGGTGGTGGCGACGCCCCTGCAGGCGACCTCATTTTTGACGTCACGACGCAGACCTTCATGGCCGATGTCATGGAAGCTTCCCGCCAGCAACCGGTTCTGGTTGATTTCTGGGCACCCTGGTGCGGTCCGTGCAAGCAGCTCACACCGATCATCGAAGCTGCGGTGAAAGCCGCTGGCGGCCGCGTAAAGCTGGCCAAGATGAACATTGACGACCATCCGGAAATTGCCGGCCAGATGGGTATCCAGTCGATCCCGGCCGTGGTGGCCTTCAAGGATGGCCAGCCGGTGGACGGTTTCATGGGCGCACAGCCTGAAAGCCAGATCCAGGCATTTATCGAGCGCGTTGCCGGCCCTGCACCGGTCAGCCAGACCGACACCTTCCTGGAGCAGGGCGCAGAGCTACTGCTGGCCAAGGATTATGGTCAGGCTGCCCAGCTTTTCGGCGCCGTGATGCAGATGGAACCGGACAACGTGACCGCGATTGCCGGCCTGGCACAGTGCTATATCGGTGCTGACGATCTGGAACGGGCCAAGCAGGCATTGGAACTGGTTCCGGAAGAAAAACACTCCGACGAAGCCTATGTGGCCGCCAAGGCCGCGGTGGAGCTGGCCGAACAGGCAGCATCCCTTGGCGACCTTGCCGAGCTTCAGGATCGCATTGCCAAGGATCCGCTTGATCTGCAGGCCCGCTTCGACCTGGCTCTTGGCCTCAACGGCAAGGGCAACAAGGAAGGCGCAGTCGACGAACTGATCGAGATCGTTCGCCGCGACCGCGAGTGGAACGAGGACGGCGCGCGCAAGCAGCTGCTGCAATTCTTCGAAGCCTGGGGCTTCAAGGATCCGGCCAGCGCCTACGGCCGTCGCAAGCTTTCCTCCGTGCTGTTTTCTTGACGACCGCCGCAACTGACACACATTTAGGAAACAGCACGAAGCTGGCAGTCATGCTGCGATAACGAAAACAAAGAAGGCATTGGAATGCAGGCGGGAAATGCCATTTACGAGACCATTGCGGATCTGCCGCCGGTCCTGCCCGTGTTTCCGCTTGCCGGTGCGTTGCTGTTGCCTCGCACACAGCTGCCGCTGAACATCTTCGAGCAGCGCTATATCGACATGGTGGATGCCGCATTGGCCGGCAACCGCCTGATCGGCATGGTGCAGCCTTCACCCGACCGTCATTCGGACGATCCGGACAATCCGGCTCTTGCCAGCGTCGGCTGCGTCGGAAGGCTCACCAGCTTTCAGGAAACCGGCGACGGGCGATACCTGATCACGCTGCAGGGCATCACCAGGTTTGCCGTTGGGCGCGAGCTTGAGGACTACAGCAGGTTCCGCCAGATCGAGTGCGATTTCTCCGCCTTTGCACATGACCTCAAGTGCGGACAGGGCGAGGAGGAAGTCGACCGGACGAGCCTTCTGAGAACCTTGCGCGACTATCTGGACGCCAACAACCTGGAAGCTGACTGGCAAAGCGTGTCGGAAGCCGAAACCGAGGTGCTGGTCAACGCCCTGTGCATGATGTGCCCCTACGGCCCGCAGGAAAAGCAGGCCCTTCTGGAAGCCCGCGACCTGAAGACCCGTGCCGAAACCCTGATTGCCATCACCGAAATGGACATTGCCCGCTCGCAGAATGACGGCGGCACCACCTTGCAGTGAGTGCTCCAAACGTGGCGCTCCAACCTGAAAGACACTCCCAGATGACAGAACCGACCGAACGCCCGGTTGACCGCAAGCTGCTGGAACTGCTGGTCTGCCCCGTGACCAAGACCACGCTGGAATATGACGCGGACGCCAAGGAACTGATTTCGCGCACCGCCAAGCTTGCCTACCCGATCCGCAACGGCATCCCGATCATGCTGCCCGATGAGGCGCGCAAGCTGGAAGGCTGAAGCCACCGGCCAGCAAAAAGCCCGGGTGATTGACCCCAGCCCCTAACCCAAAAGTGGGCTTAGACGAAAAGCTTAAGCCGAACCCCTTGGACCAGCAGGGCTTTCAGGGTTCGGACATGCTTTGAAAATCTGAAACAAGTAACAAACTGCGACTTCCCCGGCCCTGAAAACCGCCGTTCGTTGCACGGGAACCGGACTTTCGTCGCGACGTGTAAGAACGGCAGCAGAACTGGACAAAGCGGACCTGGGGTCAGAACGCAAGTAAGCCTGATGTGAAGTCAACATAAGGGAACGACTGGGTTTACCATACTTCGGAGACAACTTTGTGTGGTCTTCCCATGCCAACTCAATCTTGAGTGTGTATGATTGCGCGCATAGTCAGCCAAAGGGGTTTTGATATGCGTCTGTATTCGGTTCCCGTGCTCGCTCTCGTTTTGATCCTTGGCCTGGCCCTGCCGCTCAGGGCGCAAAGCACCGATCCTTGTGCCGCCCCGCCAAGCGTGGATTCGACGTTCACCTGCCTTTTCAACATCTTCCCTCGCAGCCAAGGCAGTGCAGACAACCCCAGCATCGGCTGGGCGTTGGCGCAAGTGGTGGCCAAGAACGGCGGGTCAGGCCCTATTGCCTCCGATGGTCCCTTGGTCATCGTGAATGGCTACGGTGTATTTGTTTATGACGGCAAACAGGCCTCCGCTGGCAAGTTGCTGGAGCATGTGCTCACCCGCAACGACCCGGCCACAGGTTTCGTGCAGGCGACGGCGCTGTCGCACATTGGCCCCGCCCTGGCCTATCTTGCGGCTCTGAAGGCGGACAACTCTCCGCTCTTTGAAAAGCTGTTGTCGGACCTGGAGGCCCGCATCGCCCATGCTGCATCGCAGCTGAAGCTTAACCCTGACTGGATCAGCAAGCTGGAGGCGCCCTCCTGGAAGGAACGCCCGGACGAGATCAACGCCATGATGACCTATGGGATGTGGATGGCGCTGGATTATGTCCAACGTGTCCGTGCCGGGAAGGTGAAGAATTTTGACGCCAAGTCGGTCGCGGAAGATTTCTACAATGGCGGTGACAAGCGCTATGAAGTGCCGTTCAACAACGTGATGATCGGCACCTTCATGCTGGCGGCACTCAACAGTGTCCAGGAGTTGCAAATGATGATCGCCAACAACACCGACACAATCAACTGGGCTGACGCCCGTGTTGTGGTGCACATGCCCATCGGCACCAATTATGGGGCGGGACTGACCTTGTCGACCAACCAGCTTGCGGCGGCCCTGCCTGTCTTGAGCGACGGCAAGATCGGGGCAGAGAACATCCTGATCATGCCCTATGCGGTGGCCCCCTGCACCAATGTTTCGGTGATCACACAGTGCCCGCTTGAAGTGTTTACCAGTGATCTCAATGCCGCGACTTACGGTTTTTATTCGCAGACCGCTTGGCTGGGTGTCTACAATCGCACCCAGATCGCGCGGAATGCGTTCTACAACGTCGACGACATTGAAACGGTGTTATCGAAGCAAATCCCCGGAGATTACCCGTTGACCTCGGCGGATGACATCGATGCCTTCATGATGCGGCTCAAGTATTCGCTGATCAACGGTGACCAGCTGCTGTCAAACTCGGTTGGGTTCTGGCTGCCGGGCGCGCTGAAAGCCAACGGGTGGGACACCAGCACGCTGAAAATTCCCGGCGTGAACGCCGGGTTCCCGAAGGGTGTCAAGCGATACCCCAAGCCGAAAAGCTAGAGCATCCTGCGGTCAAGGGAACTGCGGTGAATGCCATAACCGCCATCGCTGTCGTCGACTTTCATATCGGTCTGCAGTACCGCGCAGACTGCGCCGCCGTTCTTGGTCACCCATTTGCCGTATGGGGTGGTTTCAGTACGCAGGGAATCGTGGACTAATAAAACCACGCCATAGAGCCTTGAATGGCAACTGAGCGGACAAACCCGACCTTGTTTTTTCAGCCTTCGCTGACGCAGAATGCTATCGCAAGCGCAGCACGCATTTCACCTTTTATCCGGCCTCAGCGTCAAACCGGTCGTTGCTGCTTATGAAAAAACCCTGCTTTGTGCAACAATCGTCACACGCGATGGCGCTGCATGACGGAAGAGCGCCCCCCCCACGTTCTTAGCGGTTGGTAGGGACCGTGTGCTCATCGATACTCATGCGTTTGGCTTCATATGCGACGCCCCAGTCAATCAGCATTGACCAAATCTGTGACGCGAGCGTTTCATCCAATCCAGCTTGAGATGCTCGCCGACGAACTGCCTCCAAGACCTCAGAAATTCTGTCTTCTGTCCTTGGCGGTAAGCGCTCCAAGACTTTGAGTACTGTAGCTCGGTCGACGTACTGGCACCGTTCTGCGAGAAGTAAGATCAGCTTACTATCGATGGTATCGATTTCGATGCGAAGCTCTGCCATCGTGTCGCATTGTTCTGGTGTCTTTCTCATCTTCAAACCTCAAGTTAGTTACTTTGAATGGCCAGCCGCATGGCCAGCAACAGGAATGCAGCTGAAAAACCCCGCTTCAGCCATGCAATGACGGATGGTGTCCGCTGGACATATAGCCGGACGCGGGAGGCGAACGCTCCGTAGCAGATGAAGACGGCAAAGGTCATCGCCATGAATATCCCGCTCAAGACAAACATCTGTGCCAATGGCGAAGTGGTGTCAGTAGGAACGAATTGCGGCAAGAACGCCAAAAAGAAGATCGATAGCTTTGGGTTCAGAATGTTGATTAGGAAGCCCGCTGCGGCGACGTTGCGCAGCGGGCCGGTGTTCCCTTCTGCTTTGAATTGAATCGGGCCGTCGTCCTTCAGTATCGACCAGGCCAGATAGAGCAGATAAAGAATGCCCGCCCATTTGAAGGTTTGGAATAAAACTGCGCTGGTATGCAAAAGTGCAGCAAGTCCGGCAATGGCCCCGGTCATATGCGGTATGATCCCGCAAGTGCAGCCTGCCGCGGCCGCGAAACTCGCACCCGCACCTCGAACCAAACCCACACCGACAGTATAGATCACCCCGGTGCCCGGCGCGATGACGACGATCAGCGACGTGATCAGGAATTCAACCCACACGGCTATAGGTCCCCGCGTTCTCCGAATGGTAGATTGCATCCGGCGTCAGAAGCAGTTCGGTTCGGCCTGCGATCCCGAAGGTGCCCACGATCATTCCTGAAAGCTTATCCATAAGCTTCGCAACATCCTCTGCGCCGCCCTCATGCAGCGCCTCAGTGATGATCAGGGCACGGGTCGTTTCCGCAGACACGGCGGACTTCCGGCTTTGTCGGTTCGCCCATCTGCGTGCGTGGGCGTAGCTGTCTTCGTCAGCGAAGATGACTTCATCAGGGTCGGGCGTTTCTGTGTCGCCGGAGAACGCGATGTACGTTTCGTCTCCTTGGGCCTGTCTGACCTCAAGATCACCAGCAACGTGATTGAGATCGAACACTGCGACGGGTACAGCGTAGGCAACAGATGCAGCATTGCAAAGGTCAATCAGCGGATGCAGCTGCGGGAGCGACCCTTCCTTGCGCAACCGCCTCAACAGAGCCTCTGCCGCACATCGGTACTGCGTCGGTTTCAATCCCATGGTGGAATAGGCCCGCCGCCATGCTTGTATTTCGGGCAAGTTGCCTTCGGTCTCTCTTTCCAGACGTGCAAGCGCCCGCGCGGTCAGCTCTGCAACATAGGGCGCAACTGCGACACTCGGTTGGATACCCTCCACTTCGATGATGCCCGTCACCCGCTCGGGAAACGTGTGCTGCATGTGTCGAGAATACAAAAATCGCATAGTGTCCCCTTTTTTGGGAGGACAGTAGGCATCCGGAGTTCTTGGGTATTGAACAATATTGCGGATCAGTGGGTGGCTGGCTGGACAAAGCATCCTGGTGTCAGGCCAAACTGGCGGGAAAAAGTGCGTGTCAGATGGCTCTGATCCGCAAATCCGCAAGCGACCGCCGTATCGGCGAGCGAAGACCCCGTAACGATCATGTCTTTCGCCCGCTTTATGCGATGTTGCGTGAGATATGCATGGGGGGTTGCCCCGAGTTCGCGCGAAAACCTTCGAAGTAGGCCAAACTTACTGGTGCCCGTGGCCGCAGCAAAGTCAGCGAGCGACAAGGGCGCATCCCAATTCTGTCGGATCATGTCGAGCGCAATTGCAACATCCTTCGAGTAAGATGGTGCCTTTCGGACGTCGCCATTAATCCTCCGATCAAGCTGCGCCGCCAAAGCTAGCATCACCAACTGCTCGGCGTGGTCTCGGTCGGGCTGGTCGAGCGTCACTTCGTTGATGGCATTAATGGTCAGCCTTACAGCCCGTCTGGATTTGTTGACTGGGCGCGAGAACTCAGCGTTCTGCGCTGCAGCTTCGCTGAATTCCGAAAGCGCTGCGGGAGAAAGGTACAGCATGCGCCAGTGCCGAGGTTGCCCTTTTTGCCCGATACCGTCGTGCAGTTCGGCAGGATTGACTGTGATCGTATCGCCCGCTCTTGCCTCAACGAGCCCCCGCCCGCTCCAACTCTCCTGGCCACCCGCAACAACGTATCCAAACCCAAACTCGTCATGTGAATGGCGCGGAAAGGTACGGTCTGACTTGATCGAGACTGCATCTATTCCGGGCAGTATGGTTTGATGTCGGACCGATTTGTGCATGAGGTTTAGTAGCATGGGAGCCAGAGGGTAGTCTATGTGATCTCTTGGGGGAGACGGAAACTAAAGGCAGTCTCACAAACGTCGGTTTTTGCACCGTCTATGAATGGCAGTTTTTACTACCGCAAAGCCGAAGCATTTAGAGAGCGTTTGCAGCGATTTCTTCGCTGCGTGCGCGCGCAGCGCAAAATCACAAAGACCGCGTTGGGCTCCAAGCAGACCTTCGCCACAGACTGATCGAACGCCCCATTGGGCCGGGAAGCGCCTGCGAGCCTACCTGGCGCGAATGTCTGCTTCGCCAAACGCTGGAGCCGTTTTGCTTGCAACCACACTTAGGCTTAGAGGCCGGGCGATTGACCCGGGCTTTTTAATATCCTGTTGCGATCCGCCATTCCGATGCAAATGCGCTTGAAGCATTTGGGACGAGGAAGCCGGAGCAATCGTTTGAAGCCCCGGCACACCGGCCCGGGCTCTGCATGGCGAGGGCCTCAGTAGCCTCGGAACATCGGCAGGATGTTCAGGATGATCAGCTGGCGGACAAAGATGATCGCCAGCAGCAGGATCACCGGAGAAATGTCGACACCGCCGAGATCGGGCAGGAACCGCCGGATCGGCCGGAGCGCGGGCTCCGTCAGATTGTAGAGAACCCGGCCAATGGAATTGATGATCTGATTGCTCGAATTGACGATGTTGAAGGCATAGAGCCAGGAGAAGATCGCGCTGGCGATGATCACATACGTGTAGAGTTCCAGGGCGAGCAGTATCACGTTGAAGAGTGCGGTCATGGTCCGGTCCGTTGCCGTTCGAAATCTGGTCTTGCCCTCATGTAGCTTCCTGACAGCCCTGCTGCAAGACGGCAGCGTCACCGACATTTGATTGTGCTTAAGCTTCGCACCAGCAACAGGGCGGTGCGGAAATGCAACAGTCCGGCAAAACCCTCTCAGCTTAGGGTTTGTGTAAGCCCTTCTCGTGCTATCTTCCTGCCAACGGAATTCCTTGTCGGATGGGGTTGAATGTTCAAGTTGATGACGCGCGCCGCGCTGGCGCTTGCTCTAAG
The DNA here is from genome assembly GCF_012273635.1 of Labrenzia sp. PO1. Lineage (NCBI taxonomy): Bacteria > Pseudomonadati > Pseudomonadota > Alphaproteobacteria > Hyphomicrobiales > Stappiaceae > Labrenzia > Labrenzia sp. PO1. Next base: position 480,412 of record NZ_JAAXCR010000004.1, on the reverse strand, counting down.
CGCTGTGTCTGGAGCCGCTCTGGCGCAGAGTGGAGACCTGTCTGAGCAGGATGCGAACCGCCAGTTCGTGGTTGACCTCGGTGTCGGCGCCATTGTCCAGCCGCGTTACGAGGCTGCAGACTCCTATCTGGTCTACCCCTTCCCGATCGTTTCGGTCGGCCGCTTCTACTTCCCCGGCCTGGGCCAGGTTGTCGATGGCCGCCGCAAGTCTGGTGTGTTCTTCTACCCGTCGTTCAACTTCATCGGCGAGCGCAAGGCCAGCGACAGCACCGATCTGACCGGCACCAACACCATCGACTGGGCGCTTGAACTCGGTCTCGGCGGTGGTTTCCGCACCGAGCATTTCCGCGCTTTCGCCGAACTGCGTCAGGGCATCAACGGGCACACGGGCCAGGTTGGTCAGCTCGGCCTCGACGGCATCGTCTATCCCGCTGAAAAGTGGGAAGTCAGCTTCGGTCCGCGTGCGGGCTTTGCTTCTGACGAATACATGGACACCTATTTCGGCGTGAGCTCGACCGAAGCAGCCAACAGCGGTGGTCGCCTGACGAAGTTCAACCCGAGCGCCGGCTTCAAGAGTGTCGGCCTGGCGGCCCGCGCCAGCTACGATTTCAACGACGACGTCCGCCTGCACCTGCAAGGTGGCTATGACCGTCTGGTTGGCGACGCAGCGGACAGCCCGATCGCCAAGAACGGCAGCGAAAACCAGTTCAGCATCGGTGCCGGCGTCACCTACCGTTTCGCCTTCGACCTGTTCTAGGAAGCCCGTTTCCGCAATGTTCAAGATGCTGCCGCACCACGTGTGGCAGCATTTTTTGTTTCCAGTCGACCGACACGCCGAAAAATCAGCCTGTTCGGGACATACATCCCGGGAACGCATGGAAGTTGTTCAGATCAAGCCGGCTTGACCTGTCCTGCAGGCGTGATCATTGCGCAACCCGTGCACGCGTTTCGGCAAAGCCGAAACGCTCACTTTGCGAAGTGGCAAGTCGGATATGGACGGAGAACCGCTCGGACGCACCTAGTAGGCGCAGGGGACGAGCTTGATGCCGTTCGGCAGCTTGGTGTTCTCGTCGCCGCAGGCACCGAGGATGCGGCTGGGGTCGAGATTATAGGCACCCGACAGATCCGCACCGGCGAGACGGGTACGGCGCAGAAGAGCGCCATCGAAATCAACACCCTTCAGATTTGCGCCCGTCAGGTCCGAACTGACCAGCCGCACGCCTGTGAAATCCGCCCCGGAAAAATTGGCGTTATGAGCCTTGACCCTGTCGAGCTTGGCCTGGCGCATGCGGGCATCCTGGAAGTTGGCGCCATTCAGGTCCACGCGCTCAAGGTTGGCATCATCCATCTTGGCACCCTTGAAGGAAGCCGCGTCTGCAATCGACCGGGTCAACAGGACATTGCGCATGTCCGCGCCGTCGAAAACGGCTCCATTTGCCTCAACCGTGTTCAGGTCCGCGTCCCGAAGGTCCGCATCCTGGAAATTCGATTTGTTCAGATTGGCTTTTTCAAGATCGACGGAGCGCATGTTCGCACCGGAAAAATCGCTGCCGGAGAAATCCGCCCGCTCGGCTTCCGTTCGCCGGAAATCGGAGCCCTTGAAGTTCGCGTCTTTCAACAAGGCTTCCTTGAGGTCGACTTCCCGCAGATTGGCACGGCCGAAATCACCGTTTTCAAGAACCAGACCACGAAGTTCCGCCAGCCGAAGATCGCAACCGGGGCAACCGCCCTTTTCCTTGATCTCGGCCATGCGCTCTTGGTCACTGCCAGCCTGTGCTCCACCGGCTGCCACCAGCAGGGCCATGGCGCCAACGCAGCCTGCAAGAACTCGGGTCACCCTGTTTTTCATCGCGAATCCCTTTGCCAATCTCCACCTAAAGATAGGTCGCACTTGTGGCGGTTGAAGGACTGTATCCGATCAGAAGATTGAAAAAGTGAGAAAATGAGGCAGATCCGCTTCACATCGTGGCGATCCTTTGCCGCAGGGCGGGCATCATCGCCGGGAAGCAAGGGAGGGAGGGAAGAAGCAGGCGGGGTCGCGAGTGCCCACTCCTTCCGTCCATCTAAGCGCTGACGACGCACTACCTGACAATCAGCGTGCCAATCAAAACGCAAAAGCCTTGCCAATTTGTTTTCAAAGCCATTCAAACCAGATCTGGTTCAACTAAAATCGCCTGACACAAGATGCTGATTCCGTTTAGACTTTCTTCACATCTGCTGCATTGCAAATTGCAACGCCACCTGCAAACACGGCTAACAAAAGGTTAAGAAATTGAGCTGTCCGTCCGTCAGGAAATCTCTTCCTTGACGTCGATGGTCGAGCGCTTGCCGATGTCGTCATAGTGCCGCTCGAGCCATTCCTGCGCGGTCTTGCGCCCAAGGTCCTTGAGATCGGTGAGAAACGCCCATTCGGCGTTGAGTTTCGATGAGGCTTGCAACGGCTTCAGCTCCCCGGCGGAGATCCTGTGCATGTTGACCTTCATGTATTCCTCGCTCGACAGCTTGCCTTCCTCGATCAGGCGCGTGACGAAGTCGATGGCCCGGAGTTCGCGAAGAAGCGTGGAATTGAAGGTAATCTCGTTGAGCCGGTTGACGATCTCCCGCGCGGTCTTCGGCACCTTGCGCCGTTCGATCGGGTTGATCTGGATGAGCATCACATCCGGCGTGTCGGTGTCGTAGAACAGCGGATAAAGCGGCGGATTGCCCATGTAGCCGCCATCCCAATAGGGCTCGCCCTCGATTTCCACCGCCTGGAACACCTGCGGCAGACACGCAGATGCCATCACCGCATCCAGCGTGACTTCCTTTTCGCTGAACACCCGGATCTTGCCGGTGAAGACGTTGGTTGCCGAAACGAAGATCTTCATGTGTTCGCATTGGTGAACACGGTCGAAATCGACGGTTTTTTCCAGAACATCGCGCAGCGGATTGGCGTTGAGCGGATTGAATTCGTAAGGCGACGCAAACCGCGTCAGCACATCGAAAAACAGATAGCTGGGGGAATGATCAAGGCTCCACTCCCCCAGGAACACGTCCAGCGGAGAACGCTGGATCGGGCTGTATTTGGCCTGTCGGCTGACCTCGTACCAGAAAGCTTCAAGGCGCTCTCTCGCACCGTCTTCGCCGCCGTCCTGCATGCCGCCGGCAAGCACCACCGCATTCATGGCACCGGCCGACGTGCCGCTGATGGCGTCGATCTTCAGCCGCTTGTCTTCCAGGAACCAGTCCAGAACGCCCCAGGTGAAGGCGCCGTGTGCGCCGCCACCTTGAAGGGCAAGGTTGATCTTCTTAGGCGCGGCCATGACGGCTCCCTTGTTCCGGTGGTTCGGCGATGGTCGCGGGCGGGCATCAGCCCGCACCGCGAGCAGCGTGGATCAGTGTGCGGTCCAGCCGCCATCGATGGGCAGGATCGAGCCGGTGATCGATGATGCCGTATCGGAGCACAGGAAAACCGCATAGCCCGCCACCTGTTCGATGGTCACGAACTGCTTCGTCGGCTGCGCGGCCAGCATGACGTCGTTCTTGACCTGCTCTTCGGTCATGTTGCGCGCCTTCATTGTGTCGGGGATCTGCGCTTCCACCAGCGGTGTCCAGACATAGCCTGGGCAGATGGCGTTGACGGTGATGCCCTGCTGGGCGACTTCCAGCGCCACGGTCTTGGTGAGCCCCGCAATGCCGTGCTTGGCGGCCACATAGGCGGACTTGTAGGGCGAGGCGACCAGCGCGTGGGCGGAAGCCGTGTTGATGATCCGTCCCCAGCCCTTGGACTTCATGCCGGGCAGCGCGGCACGGATCGCATGGAAGGCGGACGTCAGGTTGATGGCGATGATGGCATCCCACTTGTCGACCGGGAATTCGTCGACCGGCGACACGAACTGGATGCCGGCATTGTTGACCAGGATATCGACACCGCCGAATTCCTTTTCCGCATCGGCGATCATGCCGGCGATCTCGTCGCCCTTCAGCATGTTCGCCGGCGAATAGGTGCAGCGCACCCCGAAATCCGCCTCGATGGCGGCCCGGGTCTTTTCGATCTCATCGGCATCACCCAACCCGTTGATCACGACATTGGCGCCTTTTTCCGCGAAGGCGCGGGCGCATCCGAGCCCGATGCCCGAAGTGGATCCGGTGATGACGGCGGTTTTGTTGGCAAGCATTTGGGATCTCCCTTGATCGGCGGATCATCGGCCGGGAGTGTCCGGCCATCCGGAAACGGATCGTTGAAAGGCTTGGCCTCATTCTGCCTTCCACGGAAGGCAACAAGGCGTCAGAACAGAAAATTTCAGGCACACATTCGACCAGTTATCGCCGCACTGCAACATCGGAATGATGAAATTTGATCCATGTTGCCTTCATCAACGCCGGTTCATGCGCTGCGCCCCTTCAAGCGCCTTGCGTGCACGGGCCCTGGCGGCATCCCGCGTTTCCTCCACTTTGGAAAGATCTTCCTGTCGAAGCCCGAGTTGCGCGGCAAAGCGTTCGCGGATCAGGCCGTAGAAGGTCGCGTGCAGGCTGGCAAACGCCCAGACCAGGATCAGCATGGTGCCCATCGGAAAGACCGCCGAACGGATCTGCTGCCACAAGACGCTGGCAGGCATCAATCCATCGGAGACGCCAAGAACAACCGCCCAGATGCCGACCAGGAAACCTGCAAGCAGGCTCATCACCAGCGCCGCAAAGGCCATGGCCCAGCCAAGCCCGGACGTTGCCCGCCAGCTTTCCTTGAGCGTCAGCGGATCATCCACCGCCGATGCCGGCAGCACGACGGAAAAGCGTTGCACCACCATCAGTGCAACGAACGGTGCCAGAAACAGGAGCAGCAGTCCGATGCCCGCCGTGACCGCGGCCAGCAGCAGGGAAACAATCACCAGCGGTATCAGTGACAGGGCGCCGATCAGGCTGAGGACGATCTGGTTGAGAATGACGCGTATGTTGCGCGCCCCGAAGGTAACCGGAAAATCCCGCGCGTCGATCAGGATGCGCCGGACATAGGCAATGGCGATGGAAAAGCCGACCAGCAGGTTGGCAATGGCGGCCAGCGCCCTGAGCGCGCCTTCATCGGCAGCGGCCACCGGCTCGGTCATGTAGGAAACGGTCTTGAAGCCGCTTTCCGGCATCAGCGACCCGCCGATGGCGAAATTCAGGGCAACCAGAAGCAGGATATAGGCCCAGCCGGTTTTCAGAAGCGTCCCGAAATTGTGCTGCGCCAACGACAGCGAACGTTCCAGAACGGTGAAAAACATGGTCTGCTCCGGTTGCTTGCAACGGCCGCAGGATACGCGATTCAGGCCGGCGCACCAGCCCCCTCCGGCCGTTCCATCGCGATCCGGTACCCTGCCGTCAGGATCGAGATTCCCAGCACGGTAACGATGATCTGCACCAGCACGTTCAGCACCAGGATCTTCATCTGGATGAGGGCCGCCGGAAGGCCTCCGGACAAAAGACCAAGAAGATACTGCAGCCCCTCGCCAACGGCGACAAAAGGCAGGATCAGGATGAGCGCAGCCAGGAACATCGGCATGCCGAGGCCTTTTCCGAACTGAAGCATCTGACTGAAGCCGAGCGGTCGCTCAACGGCAACGGCCGGCAGGCTGAGATTCAGGCGGAACAGGAACGGGGCGAGAATGAATAACGCGACGATCCACAAAACCACCGTCATGGCGGTGCTGTTGAACAGGCTCGACAGCACACCAATCACCAGCCCTGCAGGCAGCACGACAACGACCGCGGCCAGCGACAACAAAAGCATTTGCCCGATGAAACGGAACTCGACAGCGCCGACGCGAAAGTGCAGCGGTCCGGGCCGCTCGTTCAACAGACCGAACCGGTGCCAGGCGACCGAAATGGAAGCGGACGACAGCAGGGCAATCACCATGGTCGTTACCAGCAGCAGGACCGTCGTTCCGGAAATATCTTCAGGCGCGGTCGCCTCATCGATCTGCGCGCCATTTGCCAGAATGAAGAGAGACAGCACAAACTGCAGGAGAAACCAGCCACCACAAACCTTGAACACGGTTTCCAGATTGCCAAAGACAATGGAAACAGAGTCCGACAGCAACCGTTTCAACATGCAGCACCCTCCACAACAAGACGGCCGACGGTTAGGGCCGGCCCATGCAAGCTCATAGCGGGCTGAAAACCATGTGGCAACGTCCGCGAGCCTGAAGATCGACCTGCCTTTGCCGAGGCTCTGCCATTGCCCTTTTTTGCCGCACGCCCTAATCATGCGCTGGAAAGTCGGCCCCAGTTCCCTCATATGAGGGGCAAACGCTCAAAACCCGTTGGTTCCTGTGATGATCGATGATTTCGCGAAAGCCCTGCCCCGCCGCTCCTCCGTCGGTGTGAAGGTCGGCAATGTGATGGTTGGCGGCGATGCACCCATCGTGGTCCAATCCATGACCAATACAGACACGGCGGATGCCGATGCAACCGTCGCGCAGGTGGCCGCGCTCGCTCGTGCCGGGTCTGAAATCGTGCGCATCACGGTGGACCGTGCAGAAGCTGCGGCCCAGGTGCCACGGATCAAGGAGCGGCTGGAGCGGATCGGCATTGATGTGCCGCTCGTCGGCGACTTCCACTACATCGGCCACAAGCTGCTGACCGACTATCCCGATTGCGCCGCAGCGCTCGACAAGTACCGCATCAACCCGGGCAACGTCGGCTTCAAGGCCAAGCGCGACACACAGTTCTCGCAGATCATCGACATCGCACAGAAGCACGACAAGGCGGTCCGGATCGGCGTCAACTGGGGCTCACTCGACCAGGAGCTTCTGACGAAGCTGATGGACGAGAATGCCGAAAGTGCAAATCCGGTTTCAGCAGCGGCTGTCATGCGCGAAGCGATTATCCAGTCCGGACTTCTGTCCGCCGAGCGCGCCGAAGGCCTCGGCATGGGCCGCGACAAGATCATCCTCTCGGCCAAGGTCAGCCAGGTGCAGGACCTGATCGCCGTTTATGCCGATCTCGCCCGTCGCTGCGACTATGCCCTGCATCTCGGCCTCACCGAAGCCGGCATGGGCACCAAGGGCATCGTATCGTCCGCCGCTTCCATGGGTATCCTTTTGCAGCAGGGCATCGGCGACACCATCCGCGTGTCGCTGACGCCGGAACCCGGCGGCGACCGCACCCGCGAGGTGCAGGTGGCGCAGGAGCTTTTGCAGGTGATGGGCTTCCGCGCCTTCGTGCCGGTGGTGGCCGCCTGCCCGGGCTGTGGCCGCACAACGTCCACCGTCTTCCAGGAACTGGCCCAGGACATTCAGGACCACATCCGCGTGTCCATGCCCAAGTGGCGTGAACAATATCCGGGTGTCGAAAGCCTCAACGTGGCCGTGATGGGCTGCATCGTCAATGGCCCGGGCGAATCCAAGCATGCCGACATCGGCATTTCCCTGCCGGGAACCGGAGAAACACCGTCAGCCCCTGTCTTCATCGATGGCGAGAAGGTCATGACCCTGCGTGGTCCCGGCATTGCCGACGAGTTCAAGCAGATGGTTCTGGACTATATCGAAAAGCGCTACGGCACCGGCAGCAAGTCGTCTTCCGACGCTGCCTGACCCCGGAAGGAACACCATCCCATGATGCAGCCGGGCGCCCCCGAGCCACAGAAAAAGCCGGTTCTGGTGATCACCTCCCAGGTGGTCCGTGGCGGTATCAGCGGACGCGGTCTGACCTTCGCGCTGGAACGGATCGGCCACGATGTCTGGTTTCTGCCGACCATCCTGTTGCCCTGGCATCCCGGACAGGGCAAGGGCACTCGCATCGTTGCCCCTGCAGCAGACTTCACAGCCATTGTTGAGGATCTTGCCGCATCCCCGAAACTGGCAGAAGTCGGCGCGGTGATTTCCGGCTATCTCGGCAATCCGGAACAGGCGGCCGCCATCGCGTCACTTGTGAAGGCGGTCAAGACCCACACTCCGGATGCGCCATACCTGTGCGATCCGGTTATGGGCGACCAGCACGACGGCAGCGGCAACCTTTATGTGCCCACGGCAACGGCCGAGGCAATCCGAGACCAGCTGGTGCCCCTGGCCGATGTCGTCACGCCCAACGCCTTTGAACTCGGCTGGCTGACGGGCCGCGAGATCGACAGCGAAATGCAGGCTCTCGCCGCCGCCCGGGTTCTCGGCAACGAGCGCGTGATGGTGACCTCCTCGCCAGCCCTGCGCCGCAATGCCATTGCCAACCTTCTGGCAGGCCCGCGCGGCGCCGTTGCCGCCGAACATGCTTCCATCGCCAATCCACCGCACGGTACCGGAGACCTGATCGCAGGCCTGTTCCTGTCCAACCTTCTGGCCGGTCAAAACGACGAGGAAGCCCTGAAACGTGCGTCGGCCTCCGTTTTTGAACTGGTTGCCCGCAGCGTGCGCAAGGGCGCGGACGAATTGCTGTTCGCCGAGGAACAGAACTCCGTGGTGAAGGCCATGGCTCTCGTCACCTCGCGCCGGGTTCTGGAAGCAAAGGCCCGTGCCTGACGGGGCAGGCACAAGGGTTGCCGGCGTCGACGGCTGCAAGGCCGGCTGGGTTGCGGTCATCCGCAATCTGGAAGACCCCGCCGATCTGGATCTGATCGTCTTTCCGACCTTCGCGGATATTGTCGGACACACCCCGCATCTTGCGATTGTCGCTGTCGACATGCCCATCGGCATGCCGGACCGCATCGGCCCTGGCGGTCGCGGCCCGGAAAAGGCTGCTCGCAAACACCTTGGCATGCGCCAATCCTCCGTGTTTACCGTACCCGCCCGCCCAGCCGTTTATGAAGACGATTACCTGAAGGCCTGCAACACGGCACTCGCCACGTCCAACCCGCCGAAAAAAGTCTCCAAGCAGTGTTTCTTCCTTTTCCCGAAAATGCGGGAAATCGACGCCCTGATGACACCGGAGCTGGAGACATGCGTCCACGAGGTGCACCCGGAACTTGCCTTCTGGCGCCTCAACGGCGGAGCGGAAATGAGCCTGGCCAAGAAGGTCAAGAGCCGCGCCAACCCGGCAGGCCTCGACCAGCGGCGGGACCTTCTCGTCTCCAAGGGGTTGCCCGGAGAGTTTCTTGACCAGACCCCCCCGCGCGGCTGCGGACGCGACGACCTTCTGGATGCCGCCGCCAACAGCCTGATTGCCGAGCGGATCTTTCGGGGAGAAGCGGAACCGTTTCCGAAGGACTTCCGCCGCGATGAGCGCGGCCTGAGGATGGCGATCTGGGCCTAAAGCGCCCGCGTTGTCGATTTTCCTGCTTTTCCTGAAAATCCTTCAAGGCACGCCCCACCCTTCCCTTTTCGCGAAAACCTGCTAAAACGCGCGCCGTTCCCCAAAAGGGAACCACCGGTCGCAGCCTACCCGGTGCCAGCGAAAACAAGGGACCACATCGTTGAAAACACTTGTCATCTGTTCCGGCGGAATGGATTCCGTCACCCTTGCGCACAAGGTTGCGCGGGAACACGAGCTGATCGGCCTCGTTTCTTTCGACTATGGCCAGCGCCACAAGAAGGAGCTGGACTACGCGAAGGCCTGTGCCGATGAGCTGAACACCGAGCATATCCTGATCGACATTTCCAATATCGGCCGCCAGCTGACCGGCTCGGCGCTGACCGACGATCTGGACGTGCCGGACGGGCATTATGCCGAGGAAACCATGAAGATCACCGTTGTGCCGAACCGCAACGCGATCATGCTTTCCATTGCCTTCGGCATTGCCAGCGCGCGCGGTGCCGAAGCGGTCGCGACCGCCGTCCACGGCGGCGACCACTTCATCTATCCGGACTGCCGTCCGGCCTTCACCGAAAGCTTCGAGACCATGCAGCGCCATGCGCTGGAAGGCATGGGCGAGATCAGCCTCTTCACGCCTTACGTCCACACCTCCAAGGCGGACATCGCCGCCGAGGGACTGAGGCTTGGCGTCGACTATCGCAAGACATGGTCCTGCTACAAGGGCGGCGAGGTTCACTGCGGGCGCTGCGGCACCTGCGTAGAACGGCGCGAAGCCTTTCACCTGGCCGGTGGCATCGACCCGACGGTCTACGCAGACGAAGCGTTCTGGAAGGAGGCGTGCAATGTTTAGGATCACCAAGGAATTCCACTTCTCCGCCAGCCACCAGATCCTTGGCCTGGGAGAAGACCACCCCTGCGCCCGCCTGCATGGCCACAACTATGTGGTCGAGGTGGAGCTGATGTCGGAAGAGCTGAACGGCATCGGCTTCGTGCGCGATTACCGCGAACTTTCCGAATTCAAGCGCTTCATCGACGACACGCTCGACCACCGGCACCTGAATGACGTGCTCGGCAATGATTGCGTGACCGCCGAGACCATGGCGCGCTATTTCTACAACTGGTGCCGCCAGCGCTGGCCGGAAACCTCGGCCGTTCGCGTGAAGGAAACGCCGAAGACCTGCGCTGAATTCCGTCCCCTCGTCTATCCGGGGGCGCGTGCGGCATGAGTATCGAACAGATCCGGGTCAGCGAAATATTTGGCCCCACCATTCAGGGCGAAGGCGCCCTGATTGGCCAACCCACCTTGTTCGTGCGCACCGGCGGCTGCGATTACCGCTGCTCCTGGTGCGACACGCTGCATGCGGTCGACAGCGCCCATCGGGACGAATGGTGCCCGATGACGCCTGAGGCCATCCTGATGCAGGTGGAGATCCTGTCCGGCGGCAATCCGCTGACAGTGTCGCTTTCCGGTGGCAATCCGGCGATCCAGCCGCTTGGAGGCCTGATCGAGCTCGGCCGGAAAGAGGGCTACCGTTTCGCGCTGGAAACGCAGGGCAGCCTCGCCAGGGACTGGTTTGCCGATCTCGACGTCCTGACGCTGAGCCCGAAACCGCCGTCCTCGGGCATGACCACCGACTGGCAGCGTCTTGCGGAATGCGTCGAGGCCGCAGGGCCGGAGACCCAGACCGTCCTGAAGGTCGTCGTCTTCGACGAGGCGGACTATGCCTTCGCACGGGACGTCTCAGACCGTTATCCGCACCTCAGCTGCTTCCTGCAGCCGGGCAACCACACCCCGCCGGCGGCAGCCGACACCGATGCCACCATCGACATGGCCGGCATCATGGAGCGCATGCGCTGGCTTGTGGACCGGGTTACCTCCGACAGATGGTATGCAGCCACCGTCCTGCCGCAGCTTCACACGATGATCTGGGGCAATTTGCGCGGGGTTTAGGAACCGGCCTTTCCGGCGTCAACCCGGCCAAGCGTAGCGCGAGCCGGGACCGGGAAGCCAACGGTGTCGCGAGCAGAATCGACAGGCCTTCGCCTCCCCGATCCCGGATCTTCGTCCGGGATGACGACGGAGAGGAAGCTTTTCAAAACTGCTCCCTCATCCTGAGGAGCCGCTCCAGCGGCGTCTTGAAGGAGGGGCGGCACGCACAGAACAAGCGACCCATCCTTCGAGACGGACCTGACGGTCCTCCTCAGGATCAGGGCACAGGGAAGCGAAAGCCCAATTTTGGGTCTTTGCGAGTTCATTCAGGAACACGAATCCCACCCACCGACAGCGCAAAAGCGTGTCCCCGGAACGGGCTCAAAATCAGGAGACAGTCATGTCCGACAAGAGCATCTACGAGAACCTGACCCAGCTCGGGTCTTCCACCGAACTTCCCGACGATCCCGACAAGGCGGTTCTGGAAAAAGTGCCGAACCCGCAGGCTGGCACGGGCTACATGGTCCGCTTCGTCGCCCCGGAATTCACCTCGCTGTGCCCGATCACCGGCGCGCCGGACTTCGCTCATCTGGTGATCGACTATGTGCCGCGTGATTTCCTGGTCGAGAGCAAGTCGCTGAAACTGTTCCTCGGCTCCTTCCGCAATCACGGCGCCTTCCACGAGGACTGCACGGTTTCCATCGGCAAGCGCCTGGTCGACCTGCTCGATCCGGAGTGGCTTCGCATCGGCGGCTACTGGTATCCGCGCGGCGGCATCCCCATCGACGTCTTCTACCAGACCGGCCCCGCTCCGGACGGCGTCTGGATCCCCGACCAGGGCGTTGCCCCCTATCGCGGACGCGGCTAAGGCAAACTGGGCTGCCTGCGCGGATATGGCGATCCCAAGGTTTGGGCAGGAAATCGGAACCATCGATCAACGCCAGGCCGCACCCCACCCGGAAGTGTCACTCCGGGCTTGACCCGGGGCCCACTCATTTCCAGAGCCTCAAGACTTGCCCAAGGCTCAAAGCGACTGCCTGAACGCAATAGAGATTTCCGAGCTCGCCCTGATGGGGATTGGATCCCGGGTCAAGCCCGGGATGACATCTGAGGGTGGGGCGAGCCTCGCTTGCCATCCGCTTACCAGAAACACCTGTTGTTCCGCGCAAGAGACCGCGCAATCGGCACACCCGCCGTCCGCCCCACGATCCTTCCGCCTGGCTGGCTGCCTTACTCCGGCACCGGCAGGTTCAGACCGGGGGCTTTTTCGATCACCTGGGTGGTCACCATCTCGAAAGACGGGGCCTTGCTGTCGTAGATCGCCTTGACGATGAAATTGTCACTGCGGCGGACATAGTAGGTGTAGCGGTTTTCCGTGACCATGCCTTGGCTGACGGTGATATCCGCGGCCACCACCTCCACGGCCTCACCCTCCAGCTCTTCCTCGCTGCAGGCCGCGTTGCGGATGGTGGCTGCGTTCGTTTCCTTGTCGGCACGTGCCTGATCCGCGTTCTGGCCGGTGTCCATCTCGCGGATCTTTTCCCAGGTCGCCCCCTGGTCAGCGGATTGATAGAGCACGTTGCCGTAGCCAAGCACCCACGGGCCTTCCGGTGAGGTTGGCACGGTCAGATAGTGATCCTGCGACAGGTAGAAAAAGTCATTGGTGGTCGGCGGCGCGCCCTTGAAGGCGGTGGTCACCTGGGTCTTGGTCGGCGTCGTCTGATCGAGTTGCAGATAGAGTTCCGTAAAACGATCCTGACACGGGTCAGCCAGTGCGCTCTGCATAGAGCCGGCAAGAAGAAAAAGAACTGCGGGCACGCGGTATTTCATGAAAGCCCCCATGGAAATGAATTTAAGAAATCGGCCGAAATCACCGGCCATTCCCATGGAACACTTTTTCCTGCCGCCAAACAATCACCTCGTTGGCTTCAACGTCCCATCCTGACCCTCAAATGCAGCAGGGCCGCCCGATCGGCATCGATCGGGCGGCCCGAGATTGCGTCTGTGTTCTGAATGAACGCAGCTTGCTCTTAGAAATGAACCGACCGTGCGTCGAGCGGCTTCTGGTTCGGCGGAGCGAACTTGGTCAGATCGATCCCTTCGACAGCCGCCTTGTACTCGTCGAGGCTCGGCGTCCGGCCGAGGATGGCCGAAAGAACCACGACCGGCGTCGAGGCCAGCAGGGATTCGCCCTTCTTGTCGGAAGAATCTTCCACGACGCGACCCTTGAAGAGACGCGTGGAGGTTGCCAGAACCGTGTCGCCCTTGGCGGCCTTTTCCTGGTTGCCCATGCAAAGGTTACAGCCCGGACGCTCAAGGTAGAGAATGTTCTCGTATTCGGTGCGGGCGGTGTTCTTCGGCGAGTTATCGTCGAATTCGAAACCGGAGTATTTCTGCAGAATGCTCCAGTCGCCTTCTTCCTTCAGCTCGTCGATGATGTTGTAGGTCGGCGCAGCCACCACGAGCGGTGCCTTGAACTCGACTTTCTCGTTGGTCTTTTCGAGGTTCTTGAGCATCTGGGCGACGATCTTCATGTCGCCCTTGTGCACCATGCACGAACCGACGAAACCCAGATCGACCTTCTTCTCGCCGCGATAATAGGAAACCGGGCGGATCGTGTCGTGGGTGTAACGCTTGGAGACATCCGCGTTGTTCACGTCCGGGTCGGCGATCATCGGTTCGTCGATCAGGTCCAGATCCACCACGACTTCCGCGAAATACTTCGCGCTGTCGTCCGGCGTCAGGGCCGGCTTCTCGCCGGAGCGGATTTCGGCAATGCGCTTGTCTGCCTTGTCGATCAGGCCCTGCAGAACCTTGTTGGCGTTGTCCATACCCTTGTCGATCATGATCTGGATACGGCTCTTGGCGATTTCCAGGGATTCGATCAGGGTGTCGTCGTTGGAGATGCAGATGGAGGCCTTGGCCTTCATTTCCGCGGTCCAGTCGGTGAAGGTGAACGCCTGGTCGGCGAGCAGCGTACCGATGTGCACTTCGATGATGCGGCCCTGGAAGACGTTGTCGCCGAACTGCTTCAGCATCTGTGCCTGGGTGGCATGAACGACGTCACGGAAGTCCATGTGATCCTTCATGGTGCCCTTGAAGGTCACTTTCACCGATTCCGGGATCGGCATGGTTGCTTCGCCCGTGGCCAGCGCCAGCGCAACCGTGCCCGAATCCGCGCCGAAGGCAACGCCCTTGGACATACGGGTGTGGCTGTCGCCGCCGATGATGATTGCCCAATCGTCGACGGTAATGTCGTTCAGCACCTTGTGGATCACGTCCGTCAGCGGGTGATAGACGTCCTTGGGATCGCGTGCGGTGATGAGGCCGAACTTGTTCATGAAGCTCATCAGCTTCGGAATGTTGGCCTGTGCCTTCAGATCCCAGACCGAAGCGGTGTGACAGCCGGACTGGTAGGCGCCGTCGACGGTCGGTGCGATCACCGTTGCCGCCATGGCTTCCAGTTCCTGGGAAGTCATCAGGCCGGTCGTGTCCTGCGAGCCGACGATGTTGACCTTCACACGAACGTCGGAACCGGCATGCAGCACCTTGCCTTCCGCAACGCCGACAGCGTTCCGGTTGAAGATCTTCTCGACCGCCGTCAGGCCCTGGCCTTCCTGCGACACTTCCTTGTTGGGTGCGAACACCGGCGGCATCTCGATGCCGAGGGTTTCTGCGGCAAAGCTCTGCAGCTTCTTGCCGAAGACGATGGCGTAGGAACCACCAGCCTTCATGAACTCGACCTTCTGCGGTGTCAGCGCGGAAGCGACATCGGCCAGTTCTTCGTCACCGGCATCGTTGTAGAGCTTCTTGGTCTTGGTGTTGATGGTCAGCACCGTGCCGGTCTCGACGGAATACTTCTGTTCCAGAACCGGGCTGTCGTCATTGTTCAGGATCGGCTTGCCGTTTTCGTCCAGCTTCTTGACCCAGTTCTTCAGGTCAATGCCGATGCCGCCGGTCACGCCGACGGTGGTCAGGAAGATCGGTGAAATGCCGTTGGTGCCGGCAACGACCGGGGCAATGTTCACGAACGGAACATAGGGGCTGGCTTGCTTGCCGGTCCACAGGGCGACGTTGTTGACGCCGGACATGCGGGACGAACCCACACCCATGGTGCCCTTTTCAGCAATCAGCATGACGCGCTTGCCCGGATGCTGCAGCTTGAGCGCCTCGATTTCCTTCTGGGCCGCTTCGGAGATCATGCACTTGCCGTGCAGCTCGCGGTCGGAACGCGAATGCGCCTGGTTGCCGGGGGACAGAAGGTCGGTGGAAATGTCACCTTCGGCGGCGACATAGGTGACGACCTTTATTTCCTCGTCGATGTCCGGAAGTTTGGTGAAGAACTCGGCCTGAGCGTAGCTTTCCAGAACGTCCTTGGCGATTTCGTTGCCGGCCTCATAGGCGGCCTTCAGCCGGTCCGTATCGGCATCGTAGAGGAAAACCTGCGTCTTCAGGACTTCAGCCGCATCCCTGGCGATCTGGGCATCGTCGCCAAGAGCCAGGTCCAGCAGAACCTCGACGGAAGGGCCGCCCTTCATGTGGGACAGGAGTTCGAAGGCAAACGCCGGGGTGATCTCATCAACAACTGACGTGCCGAGGATGATTTCCTTCAGGAACTTCGCCTTCGCACCGGCAGCGCTCGTGGTGCCCGGCAGCGTGTTGTAGATGAAGAACTTGAGCGACTCTTGCCGGTGCTGATTGCCGGTATCCTTGATCTGCGCGACGATCTCTTCAACGAGAGCGGCGTCTTCGATGGGCTTGGGATGCAGACCCTGGCCTTTGCGCGTTTCGATCTCTTTCAGGTAGTCTTCATACAAGCTCATGATGATCCCGGCGTCCTGGTGTTGTTTGAAGCCTGGCTTCCGGATCGCCGAGAGGTCTGGCGGGCCGGGACAGGCTAGCTGAGCGGCGTTTTAATTCAGTATACAATGGTATGCAATATCTTCCCATCCAATAAATGATGTCTATATACCGATTGGCGCATCTGCATGCACCCAAGATCGCATTTTCGAATTTCCGAAGGTGTTTTCTGGCTTCGATTTCCGGACGATGCCGTTTCAAGAGGCTGAAACTTCAACCGAAGTCTCGACAACGGCGACGGCGTCGTGTCTGGTGGTCGTAGCCAAAGATTGCTATAGGTGCGGCGCATCAATTTGCGGCGGCGACTGAGGGAGAGGCTCTCATCGTACCCGCGCGGAAGGATGCCGGATGACAGAGCGCTGCAGCTCCGTTTCCGGAGCCTTGAGAGAGTATGCCAGGCACCGGCGCACACGCGGCCCGGGCCTTTTGGACAATAAAGGAGATCGCACGTCGTGACCCAGTCCCTCGACAGCTTCAAGTGTAAGAAAACACTGACCGCCGGCGGCAAGACCTACACCTATTTTTCCATTCCCGAAGCGGAGAAGAACGGCCTCGAAGGT
Organism: Labrenzia sp. PO1; assembly: GCF_012273635.1. NCBI lineage: Bacteria > Pseudomonadati > Pseudomonadota > Alphaproteobacteria > Hyphomicrobiales > Stappiaceae > Labrenzia > Labrenzia sp. PO1. The sequence goes on along the minus strand of NZ_JAAXCR010000004.1, from coordinate 463,861 downwards.
GTTTCCAGGCTGCCGTTCTCGCTGAAGGTGGTGCTTGAGAACCTGCTGCGCTTCGAAGACGGCCGCACGGTGACCAAGGCAGATATCCTTGCCTGCGCCGAATGGCTGAAGACCCGCAAGTCCGATCACGAGATCTCCTATCGCCCGGCCCGCGTGCTGATGCAGGACTTCACCGGTGTTCCGGCCGTGGTCGACCTTGCTGCCATGCGCGATGCTGCCGTGAAGCTCGGCGGCGACCCGGAGAAGGTCAACCCGCTGGTTCCGGTCGACCTTGTCATCGACCACTCGGTGATGATCGACTATTTCGGCACCAAGGACGCCTTCAGGCAGAACGTCGAACTGGAATATGAGCGCAACCGCGAGCGCTACGAGTTCCTGCGCTGGGGCCAGTCCGCCTTCAACAATTTCCGTGCCGTCCCCCCGGGAACCGGCATCTGCCACCAGGTGAACCTGGAGTACCTGGCCCAGACCGTCTGGACCAGGGACGAGGACGGTGAAACCGTCGCCTATCCCGACACGCTGGTCGGCACCGACAGCCACACAACCATGGTCAACGGCCTGGCGGTTCTGGGCTGGGGCGTCGGCGGCATCGAGGCGGAAGCCGCCATGCTCGGCCAGCCGATCTCCATGCTGATCCCGGAAGTTGTCGGCTTCAAGCTGACCGGCAAGCTGAACGAAGGCATCACCGCGACCGACCTCGTGCTGCGCGTCGTGGAAATGCTGCGCCAGAAGGGTGTCGTCGGCAAATTCGTCGAATTCTATGGCCCCGGCCTCGACAACCTGTCGCTGGAAGATGCGGCCACCATCGCCAACATGGCGCCGGAATACGGCGCGACCTGCGGCTTCTTCCCGGTCGACAAGGAAACCCTGAAGTACCTGGAAGCCACCGGCCGCGACAAGGACCGCGTCGCCCTGGTTGCCGAATACTCCAAGGCGCAGGGCATGTACCGCTCCGGCGGCGAGGAGCCGGTTTTCACCGACACGCTGGAACTCGACATTTCCACCGTCGTTCCGTCGATTTCCGGACCGAAGCGCCCGCAGGACCGTATCAATCTTGCCGATGCCGCAGCCGGTTTCGCCAAGACCATGACGGACGAGTTCAAGAAGGCAGGCGAGCTGTCCAAGCGCGTTGCCGTTGAAGGCAAGGACTACGACATCGGCAACGGTGACGTTGTGATCGCCGCCATCACGTCCTGCACCAACACCTCCAATCCGTCCGTTCTGATCGGCGCCGGCCTCGTGGCCCGCAACGCGCTGAAGAAGGGCCTGAAGGTCAAGCCATGGGTGAAAACCTCCCTGGCGCCCGGGTCCCAGGTCGTGACCGACTATCTTGAAAAGGCTGGCGTTCAGGACGATCTCGACGCGCTCGGCTTCACGCTGGCCGGTTACGGCTGCACCACCTGTATCGGCAACTCCGGTCCGCTGGACCCGGCGATCTCCAAGGCGGTCAACGACAACGACCTGATTGCCTGCTCGGTGCTGTCCGGCAACCGCAACTTCGAAGGTCGCGTCAATCCGGACGTGCGCGCCAACTACCTGGCCTCGCCGCCGCTGGTGGTCGCCTATGCCCTTGCGGGCAACCTGAACATCAACATCACCGAGGATCCCCTCGGCGAGGATCAGGACGGCAACCCGGTCTACCTGAAGGACATCTGGCCAACCACGGAAGAGATCACCGACCTCATCCGCGCCTCGATCAACGAGGAGATGTTCCGCACCCGCTATTCCGACGTCTTCAAGGGCGACGAGCACTGGCAGGGCATCAAGGTGGAAGGCGGCCTGACCTACTCCTGGCCGGTGTCCTCGACCTACGTCCAGAACCCGCCCTACTTCGAAGGCATGACCATGGAGCCGAAGCCGCTTCAGGACATCGAGAATGCGGCGGTCATGGGCCTGTTCCTGGATTCGATCACCACCGACCACATTTCACCGGCCGGCTCGATCAAGCTGGACAGCCCGGCCGGCAAATACCTGTCCGAGCATCAGGTCGCCCAGAAGGACTTCAACTCCTACGGCTCGCGCCGCGGCAACCATGAAGTCATGATGCGCGGCACCTTCGCCAACATCCGCATCAAGAACCAGATGGTTCCGGGTGTCGAAGGCGGCGTCACCATGAAGGACGGCAAGAAGGAATGGATCTACGACGCCTGCATGGAATACAAGGAAGCAGGTGTTCCGCTGGTCATCTTCGCCGGCAAGGAATACGGCACGGGCTCGTCCCGTGACTGGGCCGCGAAGGGCACCAACCTCCTTGGCGTGCGTGCGGTCATCGCCCAGTCCTTCGAGCGCATCCACCGCTCCAACCTGGTCGGCATGGGCGTCATCCCGCTCACCTTCAAGGAAGGCGAGAGCTGGCAGTCGCACAACATCACCGGCAAGGAACGCGTGACCATCAAGGGCATCGCCGACATCCAGCCGCGCCAGATGATGGACGTCGAAGTCACCTATGAGGACGGCACCACCAAGACCATCGAGTGCCTGTGCCGCGTCGATACGCTGGACGAGCTGGAATACATCAAGGCCGGCGGCATCCTGCACTATGTGCTCAGGAACCTCGTGACGAGCTGAGGGCTGGCTTTTCAAGTCAGGTGAGATCGAAGCGGGCCCTTAGGGGCCCGTTTTTTTTGGATACCCCCCAGCGAGTCATTCCGGACAAGTGCAGTGAAGCTGCGCGCTGATCCGGATCCCAGCGCATGCTTCGCGCCGCAGGCGCGTCTTTTTTAAGTGTCGGATGCTTGTTTGAGTTTGCGCTCGCTTTCGCTCACGCTGATTCACTGGATTCCGGATCGGGCCATGCAGCTACGCTGCAGGGCGCTTTTGTTATTTGCCACTGGTGGAAAAGTCCGTCAGGCTCAACCTCAGGCAGTTCCGGAGGTTTCCTCATGCCAGATACCAAACCACCGCATCTCTCCCATATCGCTCCGGTCTTTCCGGTTTCCGACCTGAAGGCGGCTGTCGCCTATTACCGGAACAGGCTCCTGTTCGAGAGCCGGTTCGAATGGGCGGATACGGAGGCCGAGCCCGTCCGCTATGCCATTTTGTGCCGGGACCATGTCGAATTGCATCTGTCGGCCGGGGCCGGACGGCATCCGGCGACGGCCTATTGCTTCGTGGCCGGGATCGACGGCTATTACACCTCGGTGACAGAAGCGGGCGCCGATATCGCCGAGGCGATCACCGACCGGCCCTGGGACATGCGCGAATTCGGCGCAAGGGACCCGGACGGGAACATGCTCTATTTCGGCGAGCATCTGGAGCGGATCGGGCAGTGAATGCCCTGGGTAAAAACGGGGAGCGAGATCCTAACGGAACCCTGGCAGCAGCTGTCGGTTGCGAAGCTCAGAACGAGCCGCTAATAAACCCGTCATGCGCCGATTTTTGATCGTCTGTTTTTTATTGATCCTTTCAGGGACTTTGCTCCCCTCATATGCACAAGAAGCCGTTCAGGAACCGCTTGAAATCGGCGACTCGGGCACGGAGTACCTGCGTGCAATCCGTCTGCGCGGGATCGATACGGACGTGGCCTATTTCGACCCCTCCGCACCACCACCCAAACTGGACACCACCCAGGAGCCGCCGAAACCTGCGGCGGATCAGGCAGACCCGACCATCGACAACCGCTGGATTCCGGGCCTGATCGTAGGCGGCATCCTTGTTGCCGTTGCCTATTTCTTCCTGCGCTTCGGTGGACGGTTCACGGTGTCGCTAGGCCGGGAGGCCGGCAACCCCGACAGCACCCGCCCCCGGATCCGCGGACAGGCCCCGATCTGGGCGGAAAAACTCGCTCCGCTTGACGAGATCCTGCGCATGGAAGATCGGCAGAGAGCCCTTGTCCTGCTGACGCAAAAGGTGCTGGCCACCGCCATTGCAGCCAACGGCATCCTGATGCAGCGCAGCTGGACGGCACGCGACGCCTTGCGCCAGTTGCCCGAAAGCCAGGCGAGGGAACTGCTGCGCAAGCTTGTGACTATGGCCGAACGAGTGCAATTCGGCGGCAGAAACGTCAGCGAAGACGAGTTCAACGACCATGTTGCAAACTGCCGCTACCTGCTGGGTCCGGAGGCGGCATGAGCGAGAGCGCTGCAAATACGCGGCCGAAGGGCCCGAGCCTGGAAACCGCCGTTATCGCCCTGATCTGCGTCGCGGTTCTGATAGCCGGCTGGTACATCCTGTCCCAGCGCCAGCAGGTCTTGCGCCGCTCGCCCGCCGGGCTGGACGGCCTGCAGGTCTGGCTGGCGACAAATGGGGCCAGTGCGCAGAATTTTGCCGGCGGCTGGCTGATGGACCAGACAGCGGTCGGCCTGCTGGTGGTACCGCTTTACGATACGCTGCCGGACAGCGAACGCAGCAGCCCTCGCACCAAGGAAGAACTGCTGCTGCAGCAGGACGAGTACGATCTGGCGACCGCGGTCGTCCTGGAAAAGGCCGAGCGTGTTCCAACGCTGCTTGTGCTGCCGAAATGGCGCAGTGGCATGCGCCTGACAGGCCTTGCCCACCCTTTCCTGAAGGTTGAGGCGGACCGGCTGCAGACAATCGTCAACAAGGTGACCGGCACCAGCGGCACGAAAATTACCGCCGCAACTCGGCCCTTCTCCGACTTCCGGTACCAGTCACAGCAAGGCGAGCCCTTGCGGGCGGAGATCTACGCCGCCCAGACCTTCGCCAACGAGGCCTGCCGCCCGATCGTCGGTGACACCGGCGCAATGCTGCTGGCCGATTGCCCGCTCGCCAATGCCGGTGACGGTGAGCAGGAGCGCATTCTGGTGCTATCCGATCCGGACCTGATCAACAACCACGGCCTGCGATTGGGCGACAATGCCGGCATTGCCCTTGATGTTCTGACCGAAAAGGCCGGCACCCGGAATATCGTCATCGACTACAGCCGCTCCTCTTGGCTGCGCGATCCCGTGAGCGAACCCAAGCGCGAGCGCACCTGGGAAGATCTGCTCCGTTTCTTCGGACCGCCCTTCCTGACCCTGTGGCTCGGCACAGCACTGTTGCTGGGGCTGGCGCTCTGGCGCAGCTTCATCCGCTACGGCCCCATCCGCGACGAAGAAGCGGGACCTGGCGCCGGCAAGGATCTGGCGGTCCAGGCGCGCGCAAGGCTGATGCGGCTTTCCGGGCAGGATGGCGCTCTCATTCGCGAATATGCGACCGCCCGTATTTCGGCGACGGCCTCTGCCCTGTTCGGTCCGGCCCATGCGCGCCACTATGCCGGGGAAGACGCCTTCCTGACCTACACCGAACGCCGGCATCCGGCCCTTGCACCGCGCCTGCGCGCGATCCTGGCCGACATACGAAAACTGCCTGCCCGGCTTCCGGCCACGGAAGCCATCCAGCAAATCGACCAATTGGAACAGGTATTGGAGCAAATAACCCATGACGCTTGAAGCGCTGCGCGAACGGACCGATGCCTTGCGGACGGAGATCGGCCGAACCGTACTCGGTCAGGACGACATCATCGACCTGTTGCTGATCGCCTTGTTTGCCCGCGGCCACGTGCTGCTGGAAGGCCCTCCCGGCACCGCCAAGACGCTGCTTGCCCGCAGTTTCTCGGCGGCTCTGGCACTCGATTTCGGCCGTATCCAGTTCACGCCGGACCTGATGCCCGGCGACGTGCTCGGCACCTCGATCTTCGATTTCCGCACCAACGCCTTCGTGCTGACCAAGGGCCCCGTGTTCTCGCAGGTGCTGCTGGCCGACGAAATCAACCGCGCCCCACCCAAGACCCAGGCCGCCCTGCTGCAGGCCATGAGCGAACGCATGGTCAGCATCGACGGCACGGATCATTCCCTCGGACGGGAATTCATTGTCGTGGCAACCCAGAACCCCATCGAGCAGCAGGGCACCTATCCCCTGCCGGAAGCCCAGCTCGACCGGTTCCTGTTCAAGCTGGTGATCGACTTCCCGCCCGAAGACATCGAGATGGCGATCCTTCGCCAGCACGCGGACAAGCCGCTGGAAGCCGGCATGGAAACCGCCACGCTGTCCAAGGTACTCGATTCCGCCACCCTTGAGGAAACAAGGGCGCTGGTCGATAGCATCATCCTGAAGGATGACATCCTCGCTTATATCCTGCGCCTGATCCGCGCGACCCGCCAAAGTTCCGAAATCGCCTTCGGTGCCTCGACCCGCGCGGCCGACGCGCTGGCAAGTGCGGCACGGGCAACGGCGGCGCTCAATGGACGCGATTACGCCATTCCCGACGACGTCAAACGTCTGTTCGTGCCGGCCCTCCGCCACAGGATCGTTCTCGGCCCGGCGGCGGAAATCGAAGGCCGCAGCCCGGCGCAGGTCCTGGAAAACATCCTCAACCAGATCGAGGCTCCCCGCTGATCCGGCCGTCCAAACGACTGCTCGCCTTTGGCGCATTGGCTCTGGCCATCTCGGTGATCACGGTTGTCACCGGGGGCGCTGCGCGTGAAATCGGCGCGGTTCCCTGGATCGTGCTCGTGCTTCTGGTCGTCATCGACATGGCCATGTCACTCCGGCGACCGCAGAACCTGACGTTCGAGGCTCCGGCGGAGGTATTTGTCGGTGAGACGGCAAAGCTTCAACTGGAACTTGCCCAGGCGCCCTTGGCCCTGCGAGCGAAACTGGACTGGCCGGAAGGCCTCGGCGGCGACGCGGAGTTCGCGTTTGCCCCGGCAGTGGACGGCAGCTCGCGGGCGGAGGTTGCCTGCCGGGCGATCCGGCGCGGCGTCTGGCGCGTGGACCATCTCTGGCTATCCTGGCACTCGCGCCTCAAACTGCTGGAGTTCGTGCCGAAACTGGCCGTCGGCGCAGAAATCCGCGTGGTCCCGAACATCCGCATGGTCCAGTCCGGGCAGATCACCACCACCGTTCTGTCGACGCTTTACGGCGTGAAGGAAAACCGCGCTGTCGGTGAAGGATCGGAATTCCAGCAACTGCGGGATTTCGTCCAGGGCATGGACATCAAGACGATCGACTGGAAGCGGTCGGCCCGACGGCGATCTCTGGTCGCCAAGGAATTGCGCGCCGAGCGCAATCACCATGTCATTGTCGCACTCGACAACGGCTATCTGATGCGCGAGGAGATCGGCGGCCTGCCGAAGATCGACCACGCCGTGACCGCAGCGCTGGCGACCGCCTGGGCGGCTGCCATTGGCGGTGATCTGGTCGGCTATTATTCCTACGACGTCAAACCGCGCACCTTCTCCGCCCCCGCTCCGGGCAGGACGGCGTTTGCACGGCTGCGCAGCTGGACGGCGGAGCTTTCCTATGTCAGCCGCGAAACCAACCACACCCTCGCGCTCACCGAGTTGAACGCCCGGACGCCCAAACGCAGTCTGCTGATCATCTTCACTGATTTCGTCGACACCACATCGGCCGAATTGCTGGTGGAGAACATCGGCATCCTGGCCAAGCGGCACCTGCTGATCTTCGTCGCAATCCGCGATCCCGACCTTGAGAAGCTGGTGGAAACGCCACCGGGAGATCTCGATGGCGCGGCCACGCTTGTTGCCGCCAACCAGGCACTCAATGAACGCCGCCTGGTGTTCGAAAAACTGTCCCGAATGGGCGTCACCATCGTCGACGCCAAACCGAATGCCGTGACCGCGCGGCTGATTTCCGCCTATCTTGAAATCAAGGCCCGGGAGCTGATCTGATGGACACACAGGATCTGATGCGCTCCGCCCGGTTCCGGAAGGAACGGGAAGCCGACTGGCAAAGGCTGGAAACCCTGGTTCGCAAGGCCGAAGGCCAGGGCCTTCAGCATATGGAATTCGCAGAGACCCGAGATCTTGCCTCTCTTTACCGGCAGGCGACGACCTCGCTCGCGATTGCCCGCGAAATCTCGCTCGACAAGGCCCTGCTCGGCTATCTGGAAGCGCTTACGGCCCGTGCATATCTGTGCGTCTACGCCCCGCAGGAACGGCTTGGAGGCCTGCTGGAGCACTTCCTGAGGGAAGGCGCGCCACGGGCGATGCGCCGGTCCTGGTTCTACATTCTGATCGGGTTCCTGTGCATGGCGCTAGGGGCCCTCACGGGTTATCTGCTCTATTTCGAGAACAACGACTGGTTCTACGTGATGATGCCGGCCGAACTTGCCGGCAACCGTGGGCCGGACGCGACCACGGAATCCCTGCGCTCGGTCATCTACGGCACCGACCAGGCAAGCGGGCTCGGTGCCTTCGCGACCTATCTGTTTTCCCACAACACCCGCATCGCGATCTTTGTTTTCGGTCTTGGTGTCTTCGCCTGCGCCCCTGCCGTCTTGCTGACATTCTATAACGGCCTGTCGCTCGGTGCCTTCCTCGCCCTTCACGTCGACCGGGGTCTGGGCCTCGATCTCGTCGGCTGGCTGTCGATCCATGGCGTCACCGAAATCTCGGCCATCTGCATTGCCTGCGGCGGCGGCTTGCAACTGGGGGCCGCGGTGCTTTTTCCGGGTGACAGATCGCGCAGCGTTGCCTTGCGCGAAGCCGGTCGCGATGCTGTGAAACTGGCGATTGTCGCAGCCATCATGCTGGTGGCGGCCGCACTTCTGGAAGGCTTCGGCCGGCAACTGGTGCAGAGCCTTGACGCCCGGCTGATCATCGGCTGGGGGATCGGTGCGCTCTGGCTGTCCTGGTTCCTGCTGGGAGGCCGGAGCCGGCGATGAGAGTGCGTTTCTGGAAACGAACCAAGACCGACCGGCCACCGGCGTCAACGCTTGTGCCGCCGGAGGGCGTTGCACTGACGCTGCCCATCGCGGGTGTTGGGGTGCGCTTTTCTGCCCAGCTCATCGATATCATCCTGACCGCGATTGCCGCGACCTGCCTGGTGATCCTGCTCGCTTTGATCAACCTGACGACACCGCAGACACTGATGGCCATCGCCGCCCTGCTGTTCTTCCTGATCCGGGTTCCTTACTATGTGCTGGCCGAACTGGCCTGGAACGGTCAGACCCTCGGCAAACGGCTGATGAAGATCAAGGTGGTTTCCCATGACGGCGGACCGCTGACCGCCCGCGCGCTTGTCCTGCGAAACCTGATGAAGGAGGCAGAGATCTTCCTGCCCGGGACGCTTCTGCTGACGCTGGATTCGGCAACGCCGCTTGCCTCGCTTGCCGCTTTTGCCTGGGTTGCCATGTCGCTGATGATCCCCCTGTTCAACCGCTACCGGCGCCGGCTTGGCGACATGATGGCAGGCACCCATGTCATCCACCTGCCGGTGCCGGTGCTTTTGAAGGATCTGGCCAGCGAGACGGTCGCGACCGGGACAGCACGCAAGAAATTCGTCTTCCTGTCCCATCAGCTCGACCACTACGGCGCCTTCGAACTGCAGACACTGGAAACGCTGCTGCGTGGCCAGAATACACCGTCCGGAGCCGAAGCTGCCCACCAGCGGAACGCCACCCTGGAAGCCATCGTGGAAAAGATCCGCAAGAAGATCGGCTATGCCGCTCCGGTTCCTCCGGTGGATCGTTTGCCGTTCCTGCAGGCGTTCTACAACGCCCAGCGGGAACATCTCGAGCAACGCCAGCTGTTCGGCGACAAGCGGGAAAACAAGCACTACGCCCAATCCGGCGAGGAAAAATAGACCTTTCGCCCTCTCCGGCTCCAGTCATCAAGTGGATCAGCCAGATTGCAGAAACAGGACAATCATAGCCTCAGAGCCTATTTCCTTGATCGGGTTGGCCAGTCCGAGGGGTCGCAGGGGCGCCATGTCCGGCAGTCACTTGGGATCGGCGCGCTGATAGGAACCAGTTTTTCCATCACGATCCGGAATCTTTTGCCGGTGCTTGCGATCGGTTTTGTAGTCAGCCTCCTGGGCGCTCTGCTGGCTGGATCGCTTGTCGGCGTCGATGCCGCGCTCAATCTGAAAACGGACGACACCAGCGACCTGGCCGGCCTCGTCGACCTTGCGACGGCCTTTGTCGATGTGATCGTTTTTGCCGTGACTGCGGCCTTTCTCGCCCAGCTGACCTATGACGCCCGGTTGAACCGCCCGGTCTCGATTGCCCGCTATTTGCTGCCGGCCCTCAAGGCCAGCGCACCGATCTGCCTGCAAAACGGGCTGTTGGTCGTCATCTTCGTGTGCATTGCGCTGCCGCTGGTCTTCATTGCGATCTTTGTGAATACGACCCTGATTTCCATTACGGCACTTGCGGTTCTTCCTTTTGTCGCCCTGTGGGGATGTTCGGTCTTCTCGGTTTTGGCCCCCGCTGTCGTCATTGAACGGGTTGGCTTCAGCGGCATGAGCCGCAGCTGGGCGCTGACGAAAACCTATCGTTGGCAGATTGCAGGCGCACTGCTGCCGGTCTGGCTTTGCTCGCTGGCCGTCACGATTGCCGGCGCCTTTCCAGTGGAGCTTCTCGCCCGTGAGGGAAGTTACGTCTGGGCCCTGCCCGTCTTTGCCGCAACCAACGCGCTGGCAAGCGGACCGTTGGCAATCCTTGCCACGTTGGTTTACGCGCGACTGCGCGAAATCAAGGAAGGTATCAGCGTTGACCAGGTCGCCGATGTCTTCGACTGAGTGTCAGGAGGGTTGAACTTCCGCGCAAGGCCCCGCTTGTGACCTGCTGCAGAAGGATTTATGGTGAAAAATCGCAAGAGTAACTGTCTTCGGCAGAGGGCGGGCAAGATGCTCATGCGATCGGGATCTACCGGTTTTCGGACAGTCCACGGCTTCAGGCGGATGATCGTCGCTCCTCCCGTTTGGCGGGCAGCGTTCGTTGGCATGTGGGCTGGAATTAGATAACCACTTTTGAAAAAACTATTGGAAGTTTTACGGAGCAATTGAATGACCGACACGACCCTAAGCCAGCCCACGGCCTCCCTTGGCGTTGGCTCCATCATCGGCGAGAGCTTCTCGATCCTCCTCAAGCATTTCATTCAGGTCGTCATCGTCGGCTTCGTGCCGAACCTGATCGGCTTCCTGATTTCCGGCCTGCTGGTCGGCTTCGGAGCCGCACTCGGCATCCAGCCGCAGGAGTTCACCGGCCCCGGCAGCGCTGTTGCCAACGTGCTGTCGATCCTCGTCAGCATGGTGGTCTATTCCATCACCACCGCACTTCTGGTGCAGCTTGCCTATGACGCGAAGCTGTCGCGCCCGGTACAGCTTGGCCGTTACTTCGGTCCGGCCCTGAGCGCTGTCGTGCCGCTGGCGATCCTCTCGATCGTCGTCTCGATCCTGGTTGGTATCGGCCTGGTCCTGCTGGTCGTTCCGGGCCTTTGGGTCTATGCGGTATTCGCCGTCATGGCACCGGCCGTGGTGATTGAACGCGCCGGCTTCGGTGGTCTTGGCCGCAGCAAGTATCTCACCAAGGAATACCGCTGGCCGATCCTGGGTGCGCTGGTACTGGCCATCATCTGTGCGACCATCATCAACATCGTCGCTCTGTTCGTCGTCGGCCTCGTGGCCTCGGCCGGCAGCATCGGCATGGTCATCGGCATCATCCTGTTCGCTGCCATTTCCACAGTCGGCGCAGGTTTCCTGAGTATCCTTGTCGCACTGATTTATGCGCGCCTGCGTGAAATCAAGGAAGGCGTCAGCGTCGACCAGATCGCATCTGTGTTCGACTGATCGCCCAGCAACGCGGGCAAACCGCGCTGCTTTTTGAAATTGTCCGGCAAGCGGGTCCGGACACCAGAGCACCCGGGGCAAGCCCCGGGTGTTTTGTCTTTGAGCAAAGACAAGGCGGGGAATTTTCCTTGCATCATAACAGTGCGGCCAACTAACAAGGTTCAACCCAACCTGCCGCCGGAGCATTCCCCTGAGACTGATTGCCGAAAACCTGACCATCGATCGCGGCGGACGCCGGGTGTTTCAGGACCTGTCCTTTGATCTTCCCTCCGGCACGGCACTGGTCGTGACGGGCGCGAACGGCATCGGCAAGTCGTCGCTGCTGCGGACGCTGGCAGGTCTTGTCGCGCTGGCTGGCGGCACGCTTCGGCTGGAACAGGGAGAAGCCGACCGGTCGCCGGCTGAACACGCCCATTATTTCGGTCATCAGAACGCGGTCAAGGCAGCCCTTTCGGTGCTGGAAAACCTGACGTTCTGGCAAGGCTTCACCTCACCGGTTTCGGCATCTGTCTTTGGCGCAACGGCAATGTCTCCCGAGGAAGCGCTTGATCTCCTCGGCATAGGCCACACGACAGACCTGCCGGCAGGATTTCTCTCCGCCGGTCAGACGAGGCGCCTGGCCCTTGCCCGGCTTCTGGTCACGCCCCGGCCGATCTGGTTAATGGATGAGCCGACGTCGGCGCTGGACAAGGCATCGGAAGGCCAGCTTCTGGACCTGATGAACGGACATCTGTCCGCCGGCGGCATGATCATTACCGCGACCCACACCGATCTGGCCCTTGCCAGAACCAAGATCCTGCATCTGCGCACCGCTGATCCCGTTTCGCTGCACGAGGAGGATCTGCCCGCATGAGTTCCTGGGCTGTTGTGCTGTTTCGGCGGGATCTTCGGCTGTCTGTGCGCGTCGGCGGCAGCGCGCTTGTCGGTGTGCTGTTCTTTCTGGCCGTTGTCACTGTCATTCCCTTCGGCGTCGGTCCGGATCTGAACCTGCTTTCCCGCATCGGTCCTGCCATCTTGTGGATCGGTGCGCTGCTGGCGACGCTCCTCGGACTGGACAGGCTGTTTCAGGCAGATCGGGAGGACGGAACGCTGGACCTGATGCTGATGGCCGGACGGTCGCTGGAACTGCTTGTGCTGATCAAGTGCCTGGCGCACTGGGTCGCAACGGGCCTGCCGCTGGTGATCGCCGCCCCCCTGCTCGGCATCTTTCTCAATCTCGACCCCGTCGCCACGGGAGCCGTCACGCTCACGCTGCTGGTCGGCACACCGGCCCTGACGCTGATCGGCGCCATCGGTGCGGCCCTCACTGTCTCGTTGCGCCGCGGTGGACTGCTGCTGGCCGTGCTGGTGATACCGCTAGCCATTCCCGTGCTGATTTTCGGCGTCAGTGCCGCGGATGCCGCTATTCATGATCCTGTGCCGTTTCTGACGCCGTTCCTGATCCTGTGTTCGCTGTCGCTGATTGCGGCGGTGATCGGCCCGCTTGCCGCTGCCGCGGCGCTTCGGTTTGCAGGAGATTGACGGCAAATTGACACCGCGCAATGCACCCTGCGGCATACTCGTCCATTGAAGCGGACAACGCTCTAGATTAGAACGGTTCCATGGCAATTTGGGATTATGCAAATCCGACGCGATTTTTGAGGCTGGTCCAGGTGGTTCTGCCCTGGCTTATCGGCTTGTGCGTCATTGCGTTCGCCGCCGGGCTCTACATGAGCTTCTTCGTTGCGCCTGAAGACTATCAGCAGGGCGACACCGTGCGGATCATGTATATCCACGTGCCGGCCGCCTGGCTCAGCATGATGTGCTATTCCGTAATGGCGCTGTCCTCACTTGGCACCCTTGTGTGGAAACACCCGCTGGCGGATGTTTCCGCCAAGAGCGCGGCCCCCATCGGCGCGGCCTTCACCTTCATGGCACTCGTGACCGGGTCGCTCTGGGGCAAGCCCATGTGGGGCACCTACTGGGTCTGGGACGCGCGACTGACGTCGGTCCTGGTCCTCCTGATCATGTATCTCGGCCTGATGACGCTGTGGCGCACGATGGAAGATCCGATCAAGGCCGGCAAGGCGGCAGCCGTGCTGACGCTCGTCGGCGCGCTGAACCTGCCGATCATCAAGTTTTCAGTCGACTGGTGGAATACGCTTCACCAGCCGGCAAGCGTCATGCGCATGGACGGCCCAACCATTCATCCGGACATTCTCTGGCCGCTGCTGGTCATGGCGATCGCCTTTACGCTGCTGTTCTTCGTGTTGCATCTGATGGCAATGCGTAACGAGATCCTGCGCCGCCGCGTGCGTGCCCTGCGCCTGCGCGCAGCCAGCGCTGCCCAACCGGGCACAGCGGCAGCCACGGCTCAGCCTGCGGAGTAATTCTCATGGATCTAGGCCCACACGCTGGCTTCATCTGGGCGTCCTACGGCCTTTGCCTCTTCACGGTCATCGGACTGATCGCCTGGGTGCGCATCGACAAGGCCCAACAGGAAAAAGCCCTCAAGGACCTGGCAGCCCGGGGCATTTCCCGCGCCCGGCCGGCCGGTGAAGGAAAAGCAAGCTCATGACGTCCCACGATACCGGTGCCGGCCGACACGGGCAGCAGACTGCCAAACGCGGTTTCCCGGTTCTGGTGCTGCTGCCCTTGGTGGTGTTCGCAGCGCTCGCCGCCCTGTTCCTGTTTCAGCTGACCCTCGGCGGCGATCCGCAGAAAATTCCCTCTGCGCTGATCAACAAGCCGGCGCCGGAATTCGACCTGCCGCCGGTTGAAGGCCTCACCGATGGTGACACCGCCGTTGCCGGGTTTTCCCGTCAGGATCTCATCGGCAAGGTTTCCGTCGTCAATGTGTTTGCATCCTGGTGCGTGCCCTGCCGCCAGGAGCACCCGCTTCTGGAAGAGCTGGCAAAGGTCGAGGGCATCCAGCTTCTCGGTATCAACTACAAGGACAAGCCGGAAAACGCGCGTCGCTTCCTGGGCAGTCTCGGCAATCCCTATCAGCGCGTCGGCGCTGATACCGGTGGCCGCACTGCGATCGAATGGGGTGTCTACGGCGTGCCGGAAACCTTCGTCGTCGATGGCGAAGGCACGATCCGGTACAAGTTCATCGGTCCTCTGAGCCCCGAAACCTATTACGACGTCTTCCTGCCGGAACTGCAGAAGATCATGGACGGCAACAAATCCTGATCTTGCCAACCTTGTGGTGCCGGCCTGTCACCTGCGCAGGCCTTTGTCCCCGCTGATTATCTGCCGTGACAACGGCGAACCGGCCAAGCCCCATTTACAAATCGCCACGGGGCCGTTCTAAAGTCCGGATCATCTTTTTCAGCCGATTCCGGAGAAGGCCATCTTGAAAGTACTTGTGATCGGTGGCTGCGGGTTCATCGGGTCTCATGTCGTGGACAAGTGCCTTCAGCAAGGCCTGTCGGTGCGGGTCATGGACACCCGGCCGGAACTTTACCGGCCGCCTCTTCCCGGTGTCGACTACGTCTTCCACAGCCTGTCCGATCATCACCGGCTCGCCGACACCCTGTCCGGTGTGGATGCGGTGGTGCATCTGGCCAGCACGACCGTTCCTTCGACCTCGAACCTCGATCCGGCCGCCGACATCTCCGGCAACCTCGTTCCCGCGGTTCGCCTTCTGGAAGCCATGCGGGCGAGCGGAACGAGGAAACTCGTATTCTTTTCCTCCGGTGGCACAGTCTATGGCATCCCGACAAAGGATCCGGTGCCGGAAGATCATCCGCTGAACCCGATCTCATCCTACGGCATCGTCAAGCTGGCGATCGAACAGTACCTGCGCATGGAACAACAGCTCCACGGGCTCGAGTTCGTCGCCCTACGTCCGGCGAACATCTATGGACCGCGCCAGGCACAGGTCGGCCTTCTGGGCGTGATCGGAACCTATCTGCGCAAGGTGGCGGAGGACGCCCCCATCGAAATCTGGGGGGACGGCAGCGTCGTGCGCGACTTCGTTCACGTCGAAGACATTGCCGACCTGTGCCATCTCGCCCTGATCTCCGGCGCGTCCGGCAGCTTCAACGCCGGAAGTGGCGAAGGCACGTCCATCTCGCAGATCGTCGACATCATCGGCCAGACCACAGGGCGCACCCTGGAACCGGTCTACAAGCCGGGCCGCAACTTCGATGTGCCACGGGTCGTGCTGGATATTGCCAGGGCACGAGCGACATTCGGCTGGCAGCCTGCCGTTCCCTTGCGGCGCGGCATCGGAGAAACGTGGGAATGGGTGAAGCAGCACAGCGCACCTTGATGTGCCGTTAGCGCTGGAACCTGCAGAAAATCGGCGACTGACTGAATTGGACCCGCCGCATCAGTTCATTTACCCATATTAAAATCGACGCTGGCATAGATTTCCCGGAAGCCTGCGGGCATTAGTGTCCCTGGGTCAATCGAGGGGATGATTTGCGCATGAACGTGACCGACAGCGCGGCAAAGGTTCGACTGGAACAACTGACCGGACTGCGCTTCTTCGCAGCCTTGCTGGTGTTTGGCGTTCATTTCCGCTGGGATACCAGTGGCGACTTCGTCAAGACAATCGCCGAACAGGGTTATGTCGGCGTCTCTTTCTTCTTCATCCTGTCCGGCTTCGTGCTGACGCAGTCCTACAAGACGAGGATCCTTGCCGGCACGATGTCCTTTCGCGACTACTTCCTGCTGCGCATTGCCCGTCTGACACCACTGCATTTCCTCACAGGATTGCCGTTTCTTTATTTCTCGATCATGCAGGTCGAGGCGATCTACTCGGAAGAATTCAGCGTCATCAAGACGGTTCTGAACCTGACCTACCTGCAGAGCTGGATTCCGGTTTCCTCGATCTATTTCTCTCTCAACGCACCGTCCTGGTCGCTGTCGGATGAAATGTTCTTCTATGTGTGCTTCTTCGGCCTGGTCGCGTTTTCACCGCGAAAGCTAGTGGCGGTGACCCTGGGGCTCGGTGTGGTGGTGTTCGTTTCCGCCCTGCTGGTTCAGGTATTCCTGGGCGATGTGATCTTCTTCGGCAAATACCCGTTCTCGCATTGGCTGTTCTATGTCTTTCCCGGCTTCCGCATTCTGGAGTTTCTGGTCGGCATGGTTCTGCATGAGGTCTGGCGTCGCGGCGTCCGGCTGCCCGGCGCAGTGCAGCCACTCAGCTATCTTCTTCTGTTCCTGGCGATGTGGCTGGCACCGGATGTCCCGGATCCCTTCCGCTATTCCCTGTTCTACCTGCCGGTCATCACACTGTTCTTCTATGCACATCTGACGGAAGGCGCCGCACTCACACGGGTGTTTGCAACCCGCCCGCTCGTGCTTCTCGGCAATGCCTCTTTCGCCTTCTATCTTGTGCACCAGCCGTCGCTTCACCTGATGAACATCTTCCTCAGGCCGTCCATCCCGGCGGATATCGTTTTCTTTCCGGTATCGCTGTGCATCACGGCAGCGTTTTCGATCTTCCTCTACCGCATTTATGAGATGCCGGCGGAGCGGGCGCTGAAATCATGGGTCAAGGGAAAGCGGTCCGCACAAACACCGAACGAGGCAACATCCTGACGCGTCGAATTCCGCGTCTCGCTGCGGCGAGCCGCTTAACATAATCTCAATGCTGACGGCGGATTATTGCGGCGAACCGGCCAATTTCAGGCCGGACACCACCAGCCGCCACCGGTCAGATTGGCGCCAACCATGAGTATTCTTGTTGCTTTCCGAACTCGTCCTTTCAGCCCTGACTGATGTGATCCTTGCCTGCGAGCTGTTTTTTCTCGCCGGCCTGAGCCTGCGTCCGGGCATTCAGACCTTCTCACCTGCCTGGATCTGGAGCCTGACACTTGCATTGATCGGGCTTGCCTCGATGCTGGGTGCCATTGACCACGGGTTCTTCGAAACAATCGGTCACGAAGCGCACCGTCCGCTTGTGATCGCAACGCGCGTCGTCATCGTTCTGGGCAGTCTCAGCATGATCATCGCGGCCAGCTTTCAGTATCTGACCTCGCCGCTGCGCCAGGGATTTGTGGCTGCCGGCGTCCTGGGTGCACTCTGGCCGGTCTTCATGATCCTGACTTCCGACGATTTTCTGTCCGTGATCCTCTATTATTCCGTCGGCCTGATATTCCTGCTGGTGCTGAGCGTTGTCCGATTCCGCCAGAACAAGGGAACGCTGCCGATGATCACCGGCATTCTTCTCACGCTGGGTGTATCAGCGATGATCCCGATGCAGAGCCCGGGGTTCTGGGGTCTTGGCCTCTATGGAAGCTATCACGTCCTGCTGATGCCGATCGTCGTGCTTCTGTATTTCGGCGGCCGCTGGTTCAGGACCACGAGGTAGGGTAACCCCATGCGCACGGCTTCCATCCCCGTTGAAGAAAAGGTCCAGGAAACGGAAGATCTTGAAACGATCTTTCATCGGATGACGGAATTCATGCCGGAGCGGGTCGCCGATGCGGTGCGGGCGGCCTCGCGCAGGGTGCCGGTCCCAGCGCATCAGGACGTCATCGTCGAGGGCGAGACAAGCGACGGGCTCTACATCGTTCTCGAAGGCACCTTCGGCATCTATCGCAAGGGTGACGGCACGGCCTCGGACCACCGTGTTGCGGAAATTGGGCCGGGACAGCCTTTCGGCGAAATGGCGCTTCTCGACGGTGAACCACGCTCGGCAACCGTGCGTGCTGAAACAGCCGGTGCCGTGCTTGAAATCGAGCCGGAGCGGATCCTCGAACTGGCCGATGGCGAAGCCAGACTTGCAGAATTCAAGGGGGCTCTGGCATCCTTCGTGACACGGCGCATGCGCGCCTCCACACAAGAGCATGTCGCAGCCCTGCAGCGTGAACTGGACCTCCGGAACGAACAGCAGCAGTTCGGCAAGTTTTTCGTCTATTCGCTGATCATGATGTCCATCGGCACGCTGGTGAACAACGTCCTGGCGCGGACGATCGTCAACGTGGACGTCTATACCGAAGTCTTCGCCTGGCAGTATCTCGCCATCCTGATGGTGCCAAGCCTCTTTGTCATCCGGCACATGGGCATTTCGATTTCGGCGCTCGGACTGACAACCGTCGGCCTGAAGAAATCCCTGATCGAGGGCGCGATCATTTCGGTCGGGCTCTGCATCTTTGCCTGGGGACTGGCGGCAGTGCTCAAATATTTCGACGCGCTGCCCGGCAAACCACTGCCCTTCAACCTGCTGGGAACACTGAGCTACTTTCTTCACAGCGCCTTGCAGGAAATCATCGCCAGGGGCTTTCTGCAGTCTTCCTTCCAGCGTTTCCTGGGAGACCAGGGCAAATGGCGGTCGGTCCTTCTCGCCTCGGTGCTGTTCGGAATGTTCCACCTTCATTTCGGCATTCCGGCCGTGCTGATGACAATCGGCACCGGATTTATCTTCGGCTGGATCTACATCAGGCATCAGAACATCGCCGGTGTGATCCTGATTCACTACATGATGGGTGTCGCGGCCTTCAATACAGGCTTGATCTGAGACGCAAGCCTAAGCTAGTGCTGCTTGCTCGACCCTATCGCTGAAGGTTGGAACGACATGATTGCCCGTGACTATTTCATACCGCGACCAGCCATCTACTATCGCGATTTCTGCTTTTATCTGGCGCTTTTTGTCGTCGGGTTTGCGTGGGGTCTGAACGCCTCCTGGCCGATGGTTATCCTGCCCTGGTTGCTGGCGACATTCGGCCTGCACCGCGCAGGACTTTTCTGCCACGAAATCGTACACATCAAGGACGACAAGCTGCGCGGTTTCCGGGCGCTCTACACCTGGACCGTGGCGCTCATCGTGATGGTTCCGCCGCTGCGGTTTCAACTGCCGCATCTGGCCCATCATCGGCTCGGCATTTTCGGAACGCCCGAGGATCCGCAATACCCGCTCGTGCGCGGCAATGCGTTTGCCATGGCCATGGTTCTGCTCGTGATCCCCTTTGTGGTGCCCTTTACCAACCTTCTGATGACGGTGACCGCCGCGCTCGGTGCGTTCCGGGTCGAAGCTGCGCTCGATCGCTGGGCGACGGAGAAGCTCGGCTTTTCGCTCAGCTCCGCCCTGACACCGGAACAGCAGGCCGAAGTGACCCGGCACGCCCGGGTTACGCTCGCGCTCTTCATTGCGGCAATCATCTTCTTCCCCGCGGCGCTGCCTTTCTATTATGCCGTCCTGGTTCTGGGCTGGGCGCTTTTGACCGCGCGTATTCCGCTGGAACATGAACTGGAACGCCTTGCCGAAACCTCCGGACGGGAAGACCAGATGATCGACAGCTTCACGATCGAGTCTCCGCTGGCCCTGATCGTGCAGCCGGTCGGCTTCCGCTTTCATACGGCGCATCACATGTATCCCGGGGTGCCCTATCACAATCTGCCCGCACTCCACGAGGAGCTGAAGCGCACCATTCCCGAGTACCGGGACAGCATCATTTCGCTCTGGACCGCGATCAGCGGCCCCAAACGCCGTCCTGCAAATTCTCTTCATTGATTTAGAAAGCCCGCCGATGAAAGACGTTATTCGCCAGCTCGCAGAAGCCATGTCTGCGGCCTCTCCCGATGCGCAGTTCGAGGTCCGCTACTGGGACGGAACCGGCTTCTCCATCGGGACCGAGCCAGAGTTCATTCTGCATTTCAAGAACGAGCGGGCTCTCTCCAGGGTGCTTTCGGATGCCTTCATGGGCTTTGGCGAGAGCTACATGCTGGGCGATATCGAGGTGGAAGGCGACATCAAGAAGCTCTTCTACCTGGGCTTTGCCATCGATTTCGCGGAACGGCCCATGTCGTTGATGCTGCGGATCAAACTGGCCTTCCACTTCTTGCGCGCACGCAACACCATTGCCCGCTCGCGCGAGAACATTTCCTTCAGCTACGACATCGGCAACGATTTTTACGAGATCCTGCTCGGAAAGGGCATGATCTACACCTGTGCCTATTTCACCTCGCCCGACAACACGCTGGATGAAGCACAGAACAACAAGCTGGAACTGGTTTGCCGCAAGCTGTGCCTGAAGCCGGGCGAACATGTTGCCGATCTCGGTTGCGGCTGGGGCGGCTTCCTGATGTATGCCGCCGAAAACTACGGCATCACGGGCGTAGGCTTCACCATTTCGGCAGAACAGCGCGACTATGCAATTCAGAAGATCGCCGAGCGCGGCCTCTCCGACAAGATCGAGATCCGCCTGCAGGACGCTCGCGAAGCGGACGGCCTTTACGACAAGGTTGCCTCGATCGGCATGGTCGAACACATGGGCAATGCCCAGATCGCACCGGTCTTCGAACGGATCGCACACATTCTCAAGCCACAGGGCCTTGCCTTCGTCCACACGATCGGCAACGAAATCCCCCGGCCGATCGACCCCTGGATCGACAAATACATCTTCCCGGGAACTCAGGCATCGCCGCTGACGACCATGGTCGAGGCTGCCGGCAACAATGATCTCTACATGATCGACCTTGAGAATATCCGGCTGCACTATCCGCCGACGGTCAAATACTGGCTCGCCAATTTCGACGCCAATATCGACCTTATCCGCGAAATGTATGACGACACCTTCGTCAGAAGCTTCCGGCTGTATCTGGAAGTCGCAAGTTCCTCCTTCAGCTGGGGCGACAACCGGCTGTACCATCTGCTGATGACCAGGGGCCTGAAAAACGATGTCCCGATGACCCGGGAGCATCTGGTCCTGCCGAAGTCCGGCACTTCCCCGGCCGGTACATCTTCAGAAGGTGGTGCATGACGGAACCCGTCCATGTGGCAGTGATCTATACGGACGCAGGCGGTGGCCACAGGGCCAGCGCCTTCGCCCTGAAAGCATGCCTCGAAGGGTCCGGCAGATACCGGGTCAGCCTGATAAATCCCTATACCTCGCTGATCCCGCATCTCGACCTCTTCAGCCGCTTCGGATCACGCACAGGGGAGAATATCTACAACGAGGTCATCTTACGTCAGGGACGTACCGGCCTCACCTGCTGGCTGTTTTATGCAGCCTTGCGCCTGAACTACGTCTTCTGCGAACCGCCGGCCATCAGTATTCTTTCCCGGCATTTCGAGGACATTCGCCCGGACATCGTGCTGTCGGTCATGCCGCTCGGCAACCGGGTGATGCTGGAGGCGCTGAAACGCTACCGCGCTGGCATAACGGAAGGCCCGCTGCCGGAAGGCGCCGTCATGATCACGGACTGGGCGGAACTGGCGAAGGGTGTCTGGTTTCCCAATCGGGCCGACTACCACGCAATTTGCGGCACGCAGGACGCCCTGCGAAATGCCGAAAAACTGCCAAAGCTTTCCGGCAAGATCCATGCGATGGGCGGCTTGCTGATCCGGCCGGAATTCACCGACCCCACCCAACGCTCCAGCCGGGAAGCGCTGAACCTCGATCCTTCCAGACCTGTCGTGACCGTGCTCTATGGTGCCCAGGGCAGCATGCGCATGATCGAACTGGCAACCGCGATGCGCGACATTCCGCATAACGCCCAGGTGGTGTTTCTTTGCGGCCGGAACGAAGCGCTTGCCGATCAGCTGCGCGCCATGGACCTGCCTTTTCCGGTCCAGGTTCTCGGGTTTACCGACAGGGTCGCCCAATATCTTTCCGCCAGCGATCTCTTCATCGGCAAGCCGGGTCCGGGCAGCACCAGCGAAGCCATGGCACTTGGCGTATCCATGCTGCTCGACAAGAGCCTAGCGCTGCCGCAGGAAGCTGCGGTCCTGCGCCACGTGACGAAGACGGGAGCCGGACTGGCCTTTTCGACGTCCTCCGATTTCAGCGAGAGCTTCAAGGCGGCCATGTCCGCCATCGAGCGCGGCCAGGCGCGGCAACCGGTTGCCGCCAACACATCGCCCGCCGACATTCTTGAGATCATGGACCGCATCGCCGCTTCCCGTGTTCCGGCAGCAGGCTCCTTGCAGCCGGCCGGTGAATTGCCGCACGCCCGGCACGTGTCCAGAGCCTGAGCGATGCCTGAGGACGACCAGGGCCCCGCGACGGGCGGCAGCCGCCCTCAAGAGCGCAGCCTGAAAATCAGGGTCGTCTACAATCCCCGCACAGGCCGCAAGCGCGAGAAGCGTTTCAAGGCGGTATTGGCGCTGCTCGAGGCACGCGGTCACACATGCGAAATCCTGATCACGACGAAGGCGGGCGATGCCGCCGGTTTCGTTCGGGAAACCACATCAGACGACGCCGATATCCTGGCAATCGCCGGTGGCGATGGCACGATCAACGATGCAATCCAGGGAGCCGGCCCGCACACGCCGCCCCTGGGGCTCATACCGCTCGGCACGGCGAATGTGCTGGCACATGAGCTCGGCGTCGGCACGGATCCACACCGGATTGCGAACTGCCTTATGGAAGCGCGCATCCTTAAGATCCGGCCGGGCCAGGTCAACGGGCACCGCTTCATGATGATGGCCGGCATCGGGCTGGACGCCCAGGTGGTTTCGGATCTCAGCCGCGCCACCAAGACCCGTTTCGGCAAGGCCGCCTATCTGATCGAAGTTTTCCGGACACTGCGGCGATGGTCCTGCCCGCCGGTGGACGTCCAACTGGACGGTGAGCCCGAAAAGGCAGCGACGCTGATCGTCAGCCGTGGCAAACGGTATGGCGGGACATTTGTCCTCGCACCGAATTGCGACCTCGCCAACCCGTCTTTTTGCGCAACGATATTTCCTCCAGGCAGCGCTCTGTCTGTCTTCGGACGTTTTCTGCTGATACCGGCAGGCCTGCTCCTGCGGCATGGTCTCGTTGCCCAACAGCCGGCCAGAACAGTCGAAATCCTGGGTCCCCTGGGCGACCCGATACAGGCCGACGGCGATATCGTCGCGCATGCGCCTGCGCAGATCTCGGTTTGCGAGCAGCCGATACGCCTGTGCGTTCCGATGTCCCGGCGATAACACGAGCCAGGAAGATCAATCTTCGCTTTCCAGCCCGGCAAGATGGGCCAGCCGGCGGCATGCGCTCATCCAGTCGAAGTCTTCGCGCGCGGCAATGGGCGGCTCCGGCACAGTCGTCAACGCATACTCCAGCGCCTCGAGAGCCCCTTCCAACTCAGTGTAGAAATGGGCGTTGGGATAGGCCTTGTAGGGAAGGTTACCCGGACAGTCCGGCAGGATAACATGCCGGCCGGCAACCAGCGCATCGGCGGTTGCCGTGCACAGGATTTCGCTGCGCGAAGGGTTCACCATGACCCGGTATCGTCCGATATCGGACCAGAACCGCCGATTCGGTCCGAAGAACCGCAAATCCGCGCCTTCCTCTCGTGCGAAGGCGCGAAACTCTGCTTCATCGCGCCCCCCGCCAATGACATCGATGGGCCTTTTGGCACGGGCAGCGATGCGGGCAAGGTCGTCCAGGCCTTTTTCCCAGAGGAAAGCTCCGAGAAAATAGATCCCTTCGGTTTCCTGCGTAACGAGAGGCACCTGCGCGTAACCGGGCATGACACCGGTCACCCGTTCCACAGGCATCGTGATGCCCGGCAGGGTGAGGGCGGGCGACAGGCTGAGGGGCAGATCGATGCGCAGGCGCAGGGCACGGCCGTGAAGAAAGGACACCAGCCGGGCGAGGCTGTTTGGAAACGGCAGCCCGGACATGCGGATGTAGGTTTCATAATCCGTCATGCTGAGGCCGATCGTCTTGTCCGCCCGGATGCCTCTGCGCCCGGTCGTTACCGGATACCAGCACAGATGCTCCGGCTCGCTCGCGATCAGGCACCGGGCCGGCGGCGCGGCGCGGTAGACGTCTTCCATCGGCACGATCGACCCCATGCCTGCCACAAACCTTGCCCGATAAGGCCGGCATTCCGGAAATTTGTAGGGTCCGAAGGCTTCAAGTTCCGTCCGGAGCCAGTCGACCTGCTCGTCAAAATCGACGAAACGGGTCTCGCCCCACAGCCGTTGCTGTGAAACCTCATCCAGCCAGGGAAGAACATAGACAACCCGATAGCCAAGCGTTGCCAACCCGCAGGCGTGCCACAGCGAGATGAAGGACGGTCCGGTCATCCACGGCAGGGCGGCACTCGTCAGAACCGCAAAGTCATGGATCTCTTGACCTTTGGTACGTTCGCCAGACAGGGGCACTTGTCTCCAGTTTCAACAGCCAGAACCACGGGCAACGATCGGCCAGCGCCCTGAAGCGAAGGAGGCGACAGGCTGGCGCGAGACACCAGAACACATGATTCTCCCCCCGAGACAATCCACCATCGCAGGTCAGGAAAGCCAGACAGGCCAGAACGCTAACGCCCGTTTCGGCCTGTATTTTCCACAAGACGCCTGGCACGCCAAATGGTGAGGCCTTGTCACAAACGCGCGAATGAGGCCGTCTAAGACGAAAGTCACCCGCTCGTGACTTTCGGTTGAGTGCTCCATTGCATATTTTAGGGGCAATCGAACAAGGAATTGAGCCAAATGGTGGGATCGTTTTCCCGGAAGGCCGGCAAGGCCCTCCGCACCGCGCTTATTGTAACCGGCGGAATAGTTGCCCTGGCCGCGCCAATCAACGGCGCGCAGGCGCAACCCGAAAAAGTCATCGAACTGTTTACCAGCCAAGGCTGCTCCTCGTGCCCGCCGGCCGATCGGCTGGCGGAAAAGCTGGTGCAGGAAGATAACAACGTCCTGACCATGGTGATGCCCGTCGACTACTGGGATTATCTCGGCTGGAAGGACACGCTCGCAAGTCCCGTCAACTCGCAGCGTCAGCGGGCCTATGCCGCGCGGCGCGGCGACCGGTCGGTCTACACCCCGCAAATGGTGATCAACGGCGAGGAACACGTCGTCGGCAGCCGCGAAGGCGATGTAAGGGCCGCGCTGGCACGTACCGACCCCTTTACCGCGACAATCGACCTGAAGATTACCGACATGGTCGTACAGGCAACGGTGAAAGGCTCCCTGCCCAAAGGCTTCAACATGGCGACCGTCTATTTCCTGCGCATGCAGGATGAAGCCCTCGTGGATATCGGCCGTGGCGAAAACGCGGGCCGCAAGGTGCGTTACGTCAACGTGGTGCGCAATCTGCAGCCGATGGGGATGTGGTCCGGCGGCCAGGAGACATTCCGCATGCCGAAGTCCAAACTGATGCTGAAAGGCGACGCCCGCTGCGCAGTTGTCGTGCAGCTTGAAAATCCCGACGGCCCCGGCCGGATCATCGGCGCGGCAACCATGAACAAGAGCGGCGGTCTGTAAACCGCCGCAGTGGTGTGGCCAAATATCAATTCCCTCTGAAAAACGAGCCCACCGGCCTCAAAGCCGGGTTGTAACCCCCGAGAAAACTGCTACCCCTTGCCCCGTTCGACCCGCCTCGGGATCGTAAACGCCCAAAGCAAGGGCAATTTGCGAAACGCAGTGGCCGGTCAGGTTCTCTGCTTTGCCGGCGTCTGGTGAAGCAAATCGGTCCTGGGGGAACGCATGAAGTTGAAGCGCAGGCTTCAGATAGCCTTTTTGAGCATCGTTTTCGGCGTGGTCGTTCTCGGTCTCAAGATCGGCGCCTACCTGTTGACCGGCTCCATAGCGCTTTATTCAGACGCGTTGGAAACGACGGTCAATATCGCGTCCGCTATCGCTACGCTTGCAGCCGTCTGGTTCGCCGCCAAACCCGCCGACAGCAACCACCCCTACGGCCACGACAAGGTTGAGTATTTCGCGGCGGTTCTCGTCGGTGTGATGATCGTGCTTGCCGCCCTGTCGATTTTCCGCGCGGCTTGGCTCGGCTTCATCAGTGGCGACAGTCCGGAATATTCGCCAGCCGGTATCGGCATGAACCTGCTTGCCGCCGTCATCAACGGCGCCTGGGCGCGGTACCTGATGAGATATGGCAAACACGCAAGATCACCTGCCCTTGTTGCGGACGGCAAGCATCTGATGACCGATGTGGTCAGCTCCGTCGGGGTTCTGGGCGGTGTTGTGCTGGTGATGCTCACCGGCTGGAAAGTCATGGATCCCGCGCTTGCGGTTCTTGTCGGCCTCACCGTTCTCTGGTCCGGCTGGGGCCTCGTCAAGGAATCCGTCGGCGGACTGATGGACGAAGCCGCCTCGCACGACACATTGGACAAGATCCGTGTTCTGATTTCCGAACATGGCGAAGGCGCCCTGGAGGCACACGACCTGCGCACTCGCATTGCCGGCAAATCCACCTTCATCGATTTTCACCTGGTGGTGCCGGGCGAAATGTCCGTCGACAAGGCACATGAGATCTGCGACCGGATCGAGATTGCCATTGTCGAAGATGTCCCCGGAGCCCGGATCACCATTCACGTCGAACCGGAACACAAGGCCAAGCATTCCGGCATTGTGGTGCTATAGGCGGTGGCCCGAACCCTCTGGTCTTAAAAATAGTAGGGATAACCGCGCATGAGCGAGGCGTTGTTATACTCGAAGACACCGGAGGTCTGGTCGCCCAGCCCACCGCAAACTCGCTTGCCACCACCGATGGCGCGGCAGAGATGCCGAAGCAGGTGCCCGCCGGCGCGCCCCTCCGCGATCGAACAGGCATTGAGGGAAAGGACGCCGCCAGGGCGGATATATTGGCCCAGCGTTCTCCAAAAGTTCTCCATTCCGGAACTGTGAGACACCATCCCGACCGGACTGGCCGCCGTGAATCCGCCTACGCAGTCTGCATCCAGAAGGGTCACCTGACCGGGAACGCCGCTGTGAAAGACCAGCTCGACCACGCCGAAGCCACCCGATGGCGCGTTTTGAACCAGATGACCCAGAATTTCATCGGTCGAGGAATAGCTGTAACCGGAATGCGCGGCCATATATCCCCGCGTCAAAAAATCAAGCTCACCATTATAAAGGAGTATCCGTGTCATATCGCGCCCCCCGGCACCAAATGTGCAACATGGCTTTCAGGATGAAGAAAGTCTCGTAATACCGCGAAATATTGCCTGAAGAACTGCTCCCTGTCACTCAAGGGACAGGATCGGGGTAAAATCTACTTCCAGAACGCCCCCTTAAAATGGCAGCACTCTCGGAACGCTACGTCATCGGACAAGGTATTTTCCGGCCCGGCCAACCAGCCTGTCTCCCGCCGGCGGCACCTGCAGGCAGACCGAATTGCGTCTTGCCCTCGCCCGTCACAATCCATAATACTCTGCACCCGGCGATCCTCGCCGCCGTCTCACCGACGGGTCTGAACCGGGCATTTGCTCACTGCGGAACTGTCTTGGCGCCTGCCCCGGCAACGTCGAGATTTCCCCGCTCCGTCCCCGCAGCACGCCCCGGTTACTTCGGAACGATTTGAGGAACCAGTCTCATATGCCCAACTGGCGGCGCTGGCAGGCCCAGCTTCTTGATCATCTGATCCTGATCGGCGGCGCGCTTGTGATGACGCTGCCTGTCTATTCGATCTTCGCCGCAACCACCCATGAGGGCGGAAGGGTCCGGCCAAGGCTCGATCTGGGCAGTGGCACGCTGGAAAACTACGGACACTTTCTGCAGACCGGCGCGGGCTTTTCCGGTGACGTCACAGCATTGTCGATGATGTGGAATTCCTTCCTGCTGGGCGCTGGATTTGCGACCCTGAAGGTCGTTCTGTCCCTAATGACAGCCTATGCACTGATCTATTTTCGGGTTCGCTTTGCCAGCGCCATCTTCGCCGTGCTTCTGCTGACCCTGTTGTTGCCTCTGGAATCCCGGTTCCTGCCGACCTATGCCGTGACCGTCGAACTTGGCCTCGTCAACACGCGTGCAGGCCTCATCCTGCCGCTGGTCGCCTCCGGCCTTGGGACGCTGTTCTTCCGCCAGTTCCTCATGACGGTTCCGGATGCGCTGCTGGAATCGGCCAGGATCGACGGCGCTGGTCCGCTGAAGTTCTTCAAGGACATTCTGGTTCCCCTGTCGGCGCCGACAG
Organism: Labrenzia sp. PO1; assembly: GCF_012273635.1. NCBI lineage: Bacteria > Pseudomonadati > Pseudomonadota > Alphaproteobacteria > Hyphomicrobiales > Stappiaceae > Labrenzia > Labrenzia sp. PO1. Next base: position 435,533 of record NZ_JAAXCR010000004.1, on the reverse strand, counting down.
CGGCCGCGCTGTTCCTGGTCATGTTTGTCAACGGCTGGAACCAGTATCTGTGGCCGGTAATGGTCACCTCGGAGGAAAGCACCTACACCTTGGTGCGCGGCATGCAGTTTTTCGGCAATTCCAGCCTGCGAGGGCTGATGCTGGCGGTACTCGCGTTCGTGCCTCCGGCCCTGCTTGTCATATTGTTTCAACGACAAGTCGTTAAAGGCCTGTTCGACGGCTCACACTGACGACATCCGGCATTGAAACCGGCGGTCCCTGCCCCAATTTTTCCAGAACGACCCGAAAGGCACCTCATCCATGGCATTTGAAGCGATCCTGTTCGACTGTGACGGCGTTCTGGTGGATTCGGAAATCATCTATGTCGATGTCGAACGCGAACATCTGGCCCGGATCGGCCTGAAGTACGAGCTTCATGAGTATATGGACCGGTTCCAGGGCCTGGGCAGCACAGACTTCTGGGCGGCGCTCGACGCGGATTACCAGACCCTTGGCAAGGGACCGCTGCCAGCAACATTCGGACCGGATCTGGACGCTGCCACCCAGGCGCGGATCGACCGCGAACTGGCGGAAATCAAAGGCATCAAACAGCTGCTGGCAGCCCATGACGGCCCACGTGCCGTCGCCTCCTCCTCCCGCCTGCACCGGCTGACCCACAAGCTTCAGCACACGGGGCTCTTCCCTTATTTCGAGCCGCATATCTATTCAGGCGAGCAGGTAACCAACGGCAAACCCGCGCCCGATCTGTTTTTGTTCGCGGCGGATAAGCTGGGTGTGGACCCGAAAGCCGCGCTCGTCGTGGAAGACAGTGTCAACGGCGTGAAGGCGGGCCTTGCCGCCGGCATGACGGTTTGGGGTTTTGTCGGCGGCGGTCATTGTCACGATGGCCACGCGGAACAGCTGCTTGCTGCCGGTGCACATCGGGTCGTCGACAGCCATGACAACCTGGCCGCTCTGCTGATCAGTGAAAGCACAGCAGCCTGAGGCTGTTTTGGGTCGATCCAAAAATCTGACAGAACCCGAATGCTCCTGAGAGATCCGCGCGCCGTTACCCGGCGCGCGGCAGGCCATTCTAGCGCCCGAGATCGTGTTCCGGATTTGCACTGATCTTGTGGATCGAAAGATCCGCTCCGCGGTGCTCGTCTTCCTGAGACAGCCTCAGACCCATCGTCGTTTTCAGGATACCGTAGACGGCAAGACCCGCCCCAAGGGCGTAGACCGCCCCCAGAACCGTACCGATAACCTGCGAAACAGGAGACACACCGCCAAGGCCGCCCAGGGCCTCGAGCCCGAAGAAACCGGCGGCGATACCACCCCACGCTCCGCAGATGCCATGCAGCGGCCAGACACCCAGAACGTCGTCGATTTTCAGCTTGTTCTGGCAGATCTCGAAACCGATTACGAAGACGCCGCCGGCGACACCCCCGACGATCAGGCTGCCGATCGGGTGCATGACGTCCGAACCGGCACAGACGGCAACGAGACCGGCCAGCGCACCGTTGTGCACGAAGCCAGGATCATTCCGGCCGACGACCAGCGCCACAAGAATGCCGCCAACCATGGCCATCAACGAGTTGATCGCCACAAGACCGGAAATGCTCTCAAGAGAGGCAGCCGTCATCACGTTGAAACCGAACCAGCCGACACAAAGCATCCAGGATCCCATGGCGAGCCAGGGCAGCGATGAGGGCGGAATACCGATGGGACGGCCGTTGCGGTCGTAACGGCCCATCCGGGCACCCAGCAGCAGAACGGCGCCGAGCGCGATCCAGCCGCCGACCGCATGCACCACCACAGAGCCTGCAAAGTCATGGAACGGCGCGCCGAAGGTCGCTTCCAGCCAGCCCTGGAAACCGAAATTGCCGTTCCAGACCAGACCCTCGAACAACGGATAGACGATACCGACCAGCGCAACGGTGGCCAGGCATTGCGGCCAGAACTTCATGCGTTCCGCGATACCGCCGGAGATGATCGCCGGAATTGCGGCGGCAAATGTTGTGAGGAAGAAGAACTTCACCAGACTCAGGCCCTGAAGTTCGAAGCCTTCACCACCACCTGACAAGGTCGCCGCGTTCACCAGGAACGTGGTGCCGTAGGCAACCGCATATCCGACGAAGAAATACGCCACTGTCGACAGGGCAAAGTCGACAAGGATTTTTACCAGCGCGTTGACCTGGTTCTTTTGACGGACGGTGCCGACTTCAAGAAAAGCGAAGCCGCCGTGCATGGCGAAAACGAGAATAGCTCCCACAAGGACGAAAAAGACGTCCGCCCCGACCCCGGTTTCATTCATTTTGACCCCCAGATAGGCAATTTGCCGTTTGTTTTTGCGTTTCGGTGCGCACAGCATTCAAACTGCATGCCAAACGGGCAAAAGCTCAAAAAAGACCCGGAAATCAGCCGATTTTTTAATCGAAACCTTTGGTGACCCCACCAAAGGGAACGTGTGGATCGATTATTTTGTAATCATTCGCAATTTTTTTTAGGCAAAAACAGAAACTCAGGCAACCAACCAAAAAAAGAGCCCGGGGTTGCCCCCGGGCTTTCCAAGTTTGCGGTCTGAGCCAATAGACCGCCTGGGAGATTTTTGTCGGCGCCGCCTCAGAGGCGGCCGGAGCCGGTTCCGAATTCCGGATAGGCTTCCACACCGATTTCGACCTTGTCGAGACCAAGGGCCTCTTCTTCCTCGGACACCCGGATACCCATGGTGGCCTTGAGGACGAACCAGATCACCGAGCTTACGACCAGGGTGAACGCACCGATGGAAACGATACCGATCAGCTGGGTGACGTAGGAAGCGTCGGAGTTGGACAGCGGTACGATGAGCGTGCCCCAGATACCTGCCAGCAGGTGAACCGGGATGGCGCCAACGACGTCGTCGATTTTCAGCTTGTCGAGCATCGGAACCGCGAAGACCACGATCACACCACCGACACCGCCGACGAAGACGGAAACCCACACGCTCGGTGCAAGCGGTTCTGCGGTGATGGCAACCAGACCTGCCAGAGCGCCGTTCAGAGCCATGGTCACGTCGACCTTCTTGTAGAGGATCTGGGTGAGAACAACCGCGACGACGACACCGGCAGCAGCAGCCATGTTGGTGTTGGCGAAGATGCGGGAGATGTCGGAGACGTCACCGATGGAACCCATAGCGAGCTGGGACGCACCGTTGAAGCCGAACCAACCCAGCCACAGGATGAACGTGCCGAGGGTTGCGAGCGGCATGGAGGAACCCGGGAACGGGTGCACGGAGCCATCCGCACCATACTTGCCTTTACGGGCACCGAGGATAACCGCACCGGCAAGCGCAGCCCAGCCACCGACGGAGTGAACGAGAGTGGAACCGGCAAAGTCGGAGAACTCAGCGCCGCCGATAGCCTTCACGGCTTCGCCGTTGAGCCAGCCGCCGCCCCATTCCCAGGAACCGGTGATCGGGTAGATGATGCCCGTCAGGACAACGGTGAATGCCAGGAAAGGCCACAGCTTGATGCGCTCGGCGAGCGTGCCGGACACGATCGACGCGGTGGTCGCACAGAAGACCATCTGGAAGAACCAGTCGGACGCCGTGGAGTAACCGGTGTCGAGTGCGTCGCCGCCGACGGCGTCAAACGCGTAAGGACCGAAGGACCCCATGAAACCGCCGTCAACGCCGGTGTACATCAGGTTGTAGCCGGTGATCCAGAACATCAGGCCAGCGATGGCGTAGAGCGTGATGTTCTTCAGGCACTGCATCGAAACGTTCTTGGAGCGGACGAGACCTGCTTCAAGCATTGCGAAGCCGGCGGCCATCCACATGACCAGGAAACCACCGATGAGGAACAGCAGCGTATTGAAGATATAGGCAACCTCGGGAGAGACTGCGGCTGGAGCTGCAGCGGCAGCCTCGGTATCCTGCGCAAGCACCGGCAGAGCCGTAAGGCTCAGCAGAGCCAGCGCCGTCGCGCCCTTAGCGACTAGTTTTTTCATGATACGTTTCCTTACCTAAATCACAGAGCTTCGGCGTCGGTTTCGCCGGTACGGATGCGCACGACCTGATCGATCGAATGAACGAAGATCTTCCCATCCCCGATCTGGCCGGTCTTGGCAGCGCCGGAAATCACTTCGACGACCTTGTCGACGGAGGCGGCATCCACAGCGACTTCAATCTTCAGCTTCGGCAGGAAGCTGACGGCATACTCGGTGCCGCGATAGATTTCGGTGTGCCCCTTCTGGCGGCCATAGCCCTTCACTTCAGTCACCGTCAGCCCCTGGATGCCGATGCTGGTCAAGGCATCGCGCACTTCGTCGAGCTTGAACGGCTTGATGATGGCCATCACTATTTTCATTGCTCGTTCCATTCCCCTTCTTAGCGCCCCTTCCCGTCGAAGAAGCTCGGCCTACCACCCCGGAAACTGCGCCTGGTTCTGTCCCCCTCTGGAAGGATCTTCTCAGGTCTTCGGCTTCACCACGTGTCGTGGCCCCGGGCCGGTGTCGGCTCTTACTAATCAAGGACCGTGCCAACTTGGCTTTTTCGGAGAGTCTTTCGCGGAATCCCGCGGTTTTGCAGTGCAAAAAACGCCAGAGCCAACTTTGTGGCATAAATGGGATGGCGGCTTTTCAGGCAGTTTTTCTGCCTATTTTTTGCACATCGCATACTTTGAGGGTTAAAAATTGTGCACAAAAGACCGGCAATCGCTCCTCGCATAAAAATGCGGCACCTGAACCGGTCAACAAAGTTACGGCAGTGCAAATGGCCGTGCTTCGCCACCGCGGCGGCAGCCCGCCGCGAAAGCAGCTACCGTCTCAGTGCGGAGGCACAATCCGTATCTCAAGTTCCAGATGGAGGATTGGCGCTGCACGCCTGTGCTCCACCCCTCCAGAGAAAGAGCCGCCACATCGAATAAGTTCGAGCTTGTTCGGGATCCTGGAGTATACTTTTCAGACGTAACTCCGGCAGATGCAGCCATTAGTTGCTTTGCCATTTTCAATGACCCCATCCCAACGGACCAACCGGCAGAGGCTGAAATGAGACACAGTACCAAGCTAGCGGCCATCGCCCTTTCGTTCTTGCCGGGTCTTGCGAACGCGCAGGACGTGGCCGACACCATCTATTCCGGCGGCCCCATCCTGACCATCAATGACGGCCAGTCGAAGGTTGAAGCCGTCGCGGTGAAAGACGGGCGAATACTGGCGGCAGGAACGTTGGCCGATATTTCGACCTTTAAGGGCGAAACGACGGAGGCGTTCGATTTGAACGGCCGGACGATGCTACCGGGGTTCGTAGATAGCCACGGACACGTGGTCATGGGCGGAATTCAGGCCCTTTCGGCGAACTTGCTTGCGCCGCCGGACGGGGAAGTCACGGATATCGCCAGCTTGCAGGCAACGCTGAAAGCCTGGGCGGAAAAGAATTCTGCGACAGTCGACAAGGTGAAGATGATCATCGGCTTCGGCTACGACAACGCACAGCTGGCCGAACTCCGCCATCCAACGCGTGAGGACCTCGACGCGGTCTCGACGGAAGTCCCGATCGTGATCGTGCATCAGTCAGGCCACCTCGGTGTTGCCAATTCCAAGGCGCTCGAACTCGCGGGGATCACCGCCTCGACCGAAAATCCGGAAGGCGGTGTCATTCAGCGCTCTTCGGATGGAACTCCCAATGGCGTTCTTGAAGAATATGCCTTTTTCAATGTGCTCATCCCGCTGCTCGGAACTCTGGGGCCGGAAGGACTGTCTGCTTTCGCAGAAGCCGGAGCAGACCTCTGGATGCGCTACGGATATACGACCGCACAGGATGGCCGCTCTTCCGGGGCGGTGGTCGAAGCCTTGAAGGCGGTGGACGCGGACAAGGGCCTTCCGGTGGACGTTATCGCCTATCCCGACGTGCTCGAAGCGAAGGAATACATTGCCCAGCATGTTTCGCGCGACTACGAAGGCAAAGTGCGCGTGGGCGGATGCAAGCTGACAATCGATGGCTCGCCACAAGGCTTTACCGCCTTGCGAGACCGGCCTTACTACGATCCCGTCGGCGATTATCCTCCCGGTTATGCCGGTTATGCGTCGGTGACGATGGAAAAGGTTCAGGACGCCGTGAACTGGTGCTACGAAAACGGCATCCAGATCATCACGCATGCCAATGGCGAAGGCGCCTCCGACATGCTGATTGCCGCCATTGGCGCAGCCCAGAAAAAATATGGAGACCCCGGCAACCGGCCGGTGCTCATCCACGGCCAGTTTCTGCGTGAAGACCAGGTGGACAGCTACAAGCGGCTTGGCGTCTTCATGTCCCTGTTCCCCATGCACACCTTCTACTGGGGCGATTGGCACCGAGACCACACGGTTGGCCCGGTGAACGCGGACAATATTTCGCCAACTGGCTGGGTGCGCGAACGCGGCATGAAGTTCGGCTCCCATCACGATGCTCCCGTCGCCTTCCCGGACAGCATGCGTATTCTCTCAGCGACGGTCACACGGCGCACCCGGTCGGGCGACATCCTTGGCCCGAGCCAGCGGGTAGACGTCATGACCGCCTTGAAAGCCATGACCATCTGGCCCGCGTGGCAACAATTCGAGGAAAACGACAAGGGGTCGATCGAAGTCGGCAAGCTGGCCGATTTCGTTCTGCTGTCCGAAGACCCGACGGCGATCGATCCGGAGAAGCTGGCCGGGATAAAGATCGAAGGGACAGTGAAAGGCGGCAATCTGGTCTATGACGCACAGAAAGACAGCCGTCGGGGCGACCTCTCCCCGCAATTTCCGGTCTTCGGCAATCCGGAAGCAGCGCATCATCTGATGCATGCAATGTATGACGGCTTGAGCGGCGCTTCCAATCAGTAAGCAGACTGCATGCTGCGTCGGGACGGCCTCCGAAGGCCGTCCTGAAGACAGGGCAACTCGGTCAATGCCTCAACCGCAGAAGCAGCTCCCGGGCAGATCCTCAGGCTGAGAAGCCGCCGCTTTCCAGATAGGCGATTTCTTCCGGTGTCGATTGCCGGCCGAGAACGGCATTGCGATGCGGAAAGCGGCCGAAGCGGCGGATGACGTCGAGGTGGATCAGCGCGTAGTGATAAAGTTCCGTGTCACCAAGGACGCGGCACAGGTCAACAGACCTTTCCTGGTGCGCCATGTCCTCTGCGTGCTCGAACGGCAGGTAGAAAAAGCCGCGCGCCTCTTTGGGAAACGCCCTGTCAAAACCACGATCAAGCGCTTTTTCGGCGACCTCTACGGCCTTCGGGTCCGCCCGGAAAGCCTTGGGGCTGCCGCGGAAGACATTGCGCGGGAACTGGTCAAGCAGGATCAGGAGCGCGAGCGCACCATCGGCCGTATCCGCCCAGCCATCGAGCTTGCCCTCAGCCGCATCCTCGATAGCGGCCAGGAACCTGTCCCGGCACAACTTGTCGAACTTGTCGTCCTTTGCGAACCATTTCGCCGGCCCGGCGTTCCACCAGAAATCGAGAACGTCGAGGGAGGTGATCGGCTGGTCTGTCATGGCGGCAATTTCCGGAGATGAAGGAGTGGAAGGGGTGCGATCCGTTCCTGCCAGCTTCACTTGCCCGCTGTCAACGCGCCGCAGGCCAATGTCTGCCAGTTGACCTGGTGTTGCCGCGTCTGGGCGTCCAGAAAGCCACTGTCCTTCAGGGCGGTCATTTCCTGCCTGAACGCCTCGACCAGCGCGGGATCCGTTCCTTGGCTGAACACGGCCCACAGCGGGTTGGCAAGTGCTTCGACAAAGACCACCGGCTGCAGGAGGCCGCCGTCATATCCCTGCTTGCAGGCGCTCGCCTCTGCCAGGAACCCGGTCAGCGGCAGCACATCGATCCGCTCCAGGTAAAGCATCTCGATACCTTGGTGAAAATCGGTGATCGGCACCAGGTTCCCGGTTTTCTCGAACCCGAGCTGCTTGAGGTGGGACAGAAGATTGGAGCCGTCCTGAACACCGATCCGCACCTTCTGATCACGCAGGTCCTCGACCGTGTCGGCTTCGATCCTCGGTCTGGTCGAGAGCTGGTAGAAATTCTGCCCATAGGGCGAGACCTCGCCCAGCCAGATGAATTTATCTTCTCGCTCCGGCGTTCGCGACAGCGAGAAAAAAAGCACATTCGGCATGGTTTCGGCCAGGAGCATTGCCCGCTTCCAAGGCAGGAATTCGTAAGCGCCGATCTTCAGCGGGATTGTTTCCCCGACCCGCCTGGCAACTTCGAGCATATAGGCAGTGACATAACCGTCCGGCTTGCCCGCGTTGTCCCATTGCAGCGGTGCGAAACTCTGGGTGACGATCTGGATTTCGGCGGGGTCTGCCTTTGCCGGGCCGGCAACAAGCGAAAGGGCCGCGGCCGCAAGCATGATTGCGCTCCGGAGTCCTGCTTTCATTCCTGCACCATGCAATCGTCCCGCACCTTTGAAGAAGCTGTTTCTTGTAGTTAGACCCTGCCGGCGGATTGCGGGTGCGCCTTTGCGACAGCCGTCATTCCGGAACCGGACCCACCTGGCTTGCCGCCTGGGACGGTTTTCATCCCTGCACCCCGATGACACCGGCAAATCAGGCTAGTTTTGACTTCCTAATCTTGTATGAATGGCCAACAAAGGGAAGAAAATTCGACCCACCACCGGCGCCCCTGAAACGGAGACTTTGTTGACGACCGGAACGACACTCGATCTGAAGGGCCTGAAATGCCCGCTGCCCGTGCTCAAGACCCGCAAGGCCCTCACCCGGTTATCCAGCGGCGAGCAACTGACGGTTTTGACCACGGACCCGATGGCGGAAATCGACATTCCCCATTTCTGCAACGAGCAGGGCCATACCCTGCTGGAAGCAGAGCGCATAGAGGGCGGCCACCGGTTCGTGCTGACCAAGGGCGGCTAGATCAGCAAACGATCAGCACCCGGCTTGAAGTGTCACTGCATCTTGCCGGCAATCTTGTCGATGTCCGCCGCAAGCTGCAGGTCCAGTTTGCTGAGACCGCCAACATCATGGGTCGACAGGGTGATATCGACACTGCGATAGACATTGAACCATTCGGGATGGTGGTTCATCTTTTCCGCCACCAGCGCGATCTGGGTCATGAAGGCAAAGGCTTCGCGGAAGTTGTGAAACTTGAAGGATTTCGATATCGCCTCCCGGTCTTCGCACATGTGCCAGCCCGGCAGATCGTTCAATCCGGCGGCGCGGTCTTCCGGCTTCAGTCGTTCAACCATCTGGTCCTCCTGTTTTGCGTAACGGCCCGGCTCGAAAACGAGCCGTCTGCCTGCCGTGCACCTAATCCAGTTCTGTGTCAGCCCAATGGCGGGCTGCCAGCATCCACTTGGCGCCTGTTTCAAGGATAACCCGCTTGCCCCACGCCGTCCTCTTCGTTTGCCTTGGCAACATCTGCCGGTCGCCACTTGCGGAAGGCGTCTTCCGGGACATCGTGCAGGAGGCAGGACTGGCAGACAGTTTCGTGGTCGATAGCGCGGGAACCGGTGCCTGGCACATCGGCAATCCACCGGACCCACGCTCCATCGAGATAGCCTCGCGGCATGAGGTCGATATCTCCGCCCAACGGGCACGGCAGGTGCGGGCAGATGATTTCCGCCGCTTCGACACCATCGTCGCCATGGACAGGGACAATCTCGCGGCCCTCAAGCGCATGGGCGGAGCGAGCAGCCCCCGGCTACGATTGCTTTTGAACAGACCGCCGCAGGATGTTCCCGATCCCTACTACGGCGGCCCGGACGGCTTTGAACAGGTGTACCAGCTCGTGCGGACTGGTGGTCAACGTCTCTTTCAGGACCTGATGACGAGCGCCTGACAAAGTCAGGCACGCTGCTTGACCACACGACAAGCCGGGGATTGCCGGGCACGGGTTCATAAATCCGTCTCAGACACCGGTGTATGGGTGTCTGATCTGCACGACTTCCTTGGCACCAAAATGAAAATTCTGTGGTGGTCTCTTGCGGCCGCGCTGATCCTGGCCGGGCTGGTAACGGTCTGGCTGCCGATCCCGACCGGCGTCCCCCTGCTTGCGCTCGGCATGATTGTCATTGTCGGCACGAACCGGAGTGCGGCACGCATGCTGCGCAGCCGCAGACGCAAGACGCCGCCGCTCAACGATGCCATTACCTGGGTGGAAGACCGCTCGCCCTTGCGCTTTGCCCGCATCCTGAAACGCACAAGACCACGCAAGAAGTAGGGTGTTTGTCAGCGTTCGGCAAAAACGCGACCGATGCCGCGAAGTGCCCGTCGGACCCGAACCGCCAGCCGTTGCAACACCCGCTGCAAGCGCCGCCCCTTCACGGTGAACCACTCGTCAAGCTGGCGATCGCTCACCAGCGGAGGGGTCTTGCGATAAAGCAGATGGTGGATCGCCAGGATCAGGAGCAGCGTCACGCCCCAGGACAACAGCGTGTCGGACAGGAAGTGCCCGCCGAAAGCCACCCGGTTGGCTGACAGGATCAGGCCGAGCGGGATCAGAAAGACGAGAGCGCCCTTGCGCCAGGTTGCGGGCACCAGCAAGGTAACTGCCGCCACCAGCCACATGGCAGCCGACCCTTCCCCGGACACGAACGAACAGTTGCTGTCGCAATAGTTCGAGATTTTCCAGACCGGCTGGTACGGCAGATCCCCACTGAAGATCTCAACATTGCGGGGCCGCGGGCGGCCCCAGTTGTCTTTCAGGATCAGATTGACCAGAACCCCCGGTCCAAGGATCAGCGTCGACAGCAGGAACACCGGCTGACGCAGTGGCATCAGCGGCTGACGGCCGGGCACCAGCAGCTTGATGAGCAGAACCGCCACGCAGACGATGGCGATCACCCGGACAAGAAACGGTCCCAAGTGACGGACATCGCGCAAGAACGCGACGTTCTCGGCCTTGAAGCCCTCATCGCCAAAATGGAAAAGCCCGCTCGCCCAGAGATCGACGCCGGGAAAGGCCAGAAAGAACAGGGACACAAGGCAGATATAGAGCCCAACGCACACCATCGAATGGTTAATGCACCAGATGGATAGTTTGCTCAGTCCGGTCTTGGGATTATGCTGCTGGGGCTGGGTTTGCGTCATGGCTGCTCTTTAACGCATCCAATTGCCCGATCCAATCCCTTCCTGAAACCGGCCGGTTCAGATTTTGCGGAGATGCGGAATGTGAAAAACAGTCAGCCGCCTGCGGCACCTACCGGCACGAATATAGTGTCATTGCGGCAGGACCGGAAACCGGTGGTGGAATTCTGGTACGAGTTTGCATCCACCTACAGCTATCTCTCGGCCATGCGGATCGAAACGCTTGCAAGCGACTATGGCGTTGAGATCGCCTGGCGGCCATTTTTGCTCGGTCCGATCTTCAAGAAGCAGGGCTGGCCAACCTCTCCCTTCAACCTTTATCCCGCCAAGGGCCACTACATGTGGCGCGACATGGAACGGCTTTGCAGACAATACGGCCTGCCGTTCACCTTGCCGTCTCCCTTTCCCCAGGACGCACTGCTGGCCGCCAGGATCGCACACGCAGCACAGAACCAGCCCTGGATAGGGGCCTTTACCCGTGCGGTCTTCATCGCTGAATTCGGACAGGGGCTGAACATCGCCGACGAAAGCCTGATGGCCGAACTGCTGCTGGAAATCGGCGCTCCGGCCCGGACGGCCCTGTCGACCGCCCACAGCCGGGAAAACAAGATAAGTCTGCGCGCAGCCGTTACCGAAGCCGAGAAACTCGGCATCTTCGGCGCACCGAGTTTCGTCATTCCAGGCGGAGACCTCTACTGGGGCGACGATCGGCTGGAACAGGCCCTCGAGGCAGCCGGAAACCTGGTTGAAACAGACGCCTGAAGACCGCCTCGCATTCATCCGACATCCCAACTCAAAACCCGGCTTGCGGGACCCGAGATCGAAGGCTATATACGAAACATATACGTTTCATATAACCAGCCATTTCGGGAGACAGTCATGGGCATCGTCAAGATCGACGAGGGTCTGCACGAGGAAATCCGCCGAGCCAGCACCGTCATGTGCCGCTCCATCAATGCGCAGGCCGAATTCTGGATGAAGATCGGCATGCTCGCCGAGGCAAACCCGACCCTGTCCTTCAGCGACATCATCAAGATGCAGCTCGAAGCAGCGCAGGCTCCCTCGGCAGATGCGGCGGTTGCCTGACATGGTCAAGACCCCGGAAGAACTGGAACTCATGCGCAACTCGGGCAGGTTGCTCGCCTCCGTCTTCGAGATGCTCGATGGTGTTGACCTTGCCGGAATGTCGACACTCGCTGTCAACGACATGGTGGAGCGTTTCATAACCGAGGACCTTGCCGCCCGTCCGGCCAGCAAGGGGCAATACGGCTTTGAATTTGTGCTGAATTGCTCAATCAACCAGGTCGTCTGCCACGGCATTCCGGACCGGAACGAGATCATCCGCGACGGCGACATCATCAATCTGGATATCACGCTCGAAAAGGACGGCTTCATTGCCGATTCCAGCAAGACCTATGTCGTCGGAAACGCCAGTGCGGCCGCAAGGCGGCTGGTGCGTGTTGCCCAGAAAGCGATGTGGAAAGGGATCGAGCAGGTAAAGCCGGGCGCCTATCTGGGCGATATCGGCCATGCAATCGAAAAACACGCCAAGAAGAACGGCTACTCGGTGGTGCGCGACTATTGCGGGCACGGCATCGGCCGTGAAATGCACGAGGAGCCCAACGTACTGAATTTCGGACGGCGCGGTACGGGCATGAGATTGCGCGAAGGCATGGTCTTCACCGTCGAGCCGATGATCAACCAGGGCACCAGCCGAGTTTCAACCGAAGAGGACGGCTGGAAGGTTGTGACCAAAGACGGCAAGCTGTCAGCGCAGTTCGAACATACGGTCGCCGTTACCGCCGATGGCGTCGAGGTTCTGACCCTGCGCCGAGATGAAACAGCCCTGACAGCATAGAGGCCGTAAGGTGTGGCCCTCAGCCCGCTTTGCGTCCGCTCGCCAGTTTCATCGCCTCGAAAAGGGCGGCAGGTGACAGGGGTTTTGTCAGGATTTCCCGGAACCCCGCATCCCGCAAACGCGTGTCGCCAACAGACTCCAGAGCCGCCGTCACGGCGATCAGCGGCAGGTCCGGTCGCAGAGAGCCGAGAGCCTCGGCCGTTTCGACACCGCTCATGCCGGGCATGTGCAGATCGAGCAAAGCGGCATCGAAGTCGCTCTTTTGAACGAGGCCGACAGCCTGCTCGCCCGATCTGGCGGCCTCCGACGAAATGCCGAAGGATTCCAGCAGCGCTGCCAGCAGACGGCAATTGGTCTCGTTGTCATCAACAATAAGCACATGCGCCGACAAGGGCCCGGTGACAGACGCATCTTCGGATGTTTCCGACGTTCCATGCTGGTCTGCCTCGGCCTGCAACAGGCCGTCGTCGCCCTCACCGAGCGGAATTTCCACATTGAACCGGCTGCCGCCGGTCTCGGAACGCGCCAGTGTCAACCGGCCATTCATGTCCCGGACGAACTGCGCCGTCCCCCAAAGACCAAGACCCGTTCCAGGCGCGGTTTCCCGGCCGTGCCGGCCCCGGACGAAGGGCCGGAACAGCCGTGCACCTTCTTCAGGCTCGATGCCGGGGCCGCTGTCTGCAACGGAAATCAGGATGGAGGAAGGATTGCCCTGACCGGATGCATCCTCCGATTTGAGGCCGGCTGCGCGAACCTCGACCGTGACCCCGCCCTCAGCAGTGTATTTGACGGCATTGTCCAGCAATGTCGTGATCACACGGCGCAGTGTCCCACCACTTGATGTCACCGCCTCGCGGGCCTCGTCGTCTGTTTTCAGCGTCAAGGTCAGGTTTTTTGCTTCGGCCGCGACCTGGAAGAGGTCGGCGATTTCCGAAACGACATCTGCGATCCGACTGGGTCTTGTTTCCGCTTGCGATCCCGGTTCGGCAGCCGTGACAAGCTCGCCCGTCATCTGCGTAAGTGCATCGATGGAGCGAATGAGGATCGACAGTTGATCCTTCTGTGTCCCGTTCAGCGGACCGGTGCCGATCAGCTCCGCCGTCAGGCGCATGGCGGCAAGCGGCGTTCTGAGATCGTGGGCCAGAAGCGCAAGTTTGACGCTGTCCTCGTCATGATTTGCCATGCGGCCGGAGATCCTTCGCCTGAATGGGTCTCAACCGGGCTTGCCAGACACGCGCCAAAAAGCCAAGTTGGTCGAAATTCTGCTTACCTTGCCGTGTGGCCGCTGTCCATCCAGACCGGCATCCACCTGCACCCAGTCCCAAATCAACCGGAAACAGCCTTTGGGCTGCCGCATAGATGCTTGCTCAAACACTTACGATCGTCGCCCCGGTTTTCCTGCTGATCGGCATTGGCTACTGTCTCGCCAAAACCCGCATTCTGAACCAGAGCATCAGCGAAGCACTCGGGCAGTTCGTCTATATCGTGGCGATCCCGGTGCTGATCTTCCGATCGCTGATCGGCGCTGACCTCAGCGCGGGTGTTCCGCTGGCGCTCTGGGCAACCTACTTTATCGGCGTCGGCTTTGCCTGGCTGCTCGGATCGCTGATCATTCGCAAGGGTTTCGGCCGCGATGCCCGGGCAAGCGCGATCGGCGGGATATCCGCCGCCTTCGCCAACACGATTCTGGTCGGCCTGCCGCTGGTCGCCTCGGTATACGGCGACGAAGGCCTGGCCCCGCTGCTGCTGATCATCTCGATCCACCTGGCCACGATGACAGTGCTGATGGCGGTGATGATGGAGCGGGCAGCTGCGATCGACAACGGCACGGCCTCACCTCCCATTTCCCAACTGTTGATGGGAGCCGGAAAAAGCCTGGTGAAGAACCCCCTCGTCGTCACCATCGTCGCCGCCTTTGTCTGGCGGCAGACAGGCCTGGAACTGCCGGAGATCGGTCTCGACGTTATCAGCCGCATCGCTGCCACGGCATTGCCTCTGTCACTGCTGTCACTGGGCATGAGCCTCGTGCAATACGGCATGCGCGGCAATATCGTGCCAGGACTGATCCTCAGCATCATCAAGATGCTGCTTATGCCGATCGTCGTTTTTAGTTTCGGGGCTTTCGTGTTCCATCTGCCGCCTCTGTGGACAGCCGTTGCGACCTTGACGGCCAGCTGCCCGACAGGTGTGAACGCCTATATTTTCGCCAACCGCTACGGCACTGGCCATTCTATGTCCGCAAATGCGATTACCATGACCACGCTCTGCGCCATCGTTACAGCCAGCTTGTGGATCTGGTTCCTGGATCATTGGTTCGGCATGAGCCTGCGCTAATCCCTGAACGCGCTAGAGCCCGATCCTCTTGCGCAATTCGGCATGGGTCATGCCGGCCTCACGCAACGACCGGAGACTGGTGTCCTTGCTGGATTTCGAGAGCTTGCGCCCGTCCGCCCCCAGGACGAGCCTATGATGCCGGTAGACTGGTGACGGCAGGCCGAGCAGTTCCTGCAGGACCCTGTGCACGCTGGTTGCGTGATAAAGGTCCTGTCCGCGCAGCACATCGGTGATGCCCTGCCTGGCATCATCGACCACCACCGACAGATGATAGCTCGTCGGCGTGTCCTTGCGGGCAAGGATCACATCACCCCACGCAGCCGCCTCGACAGGCACCGCGACAGGTTCGGCAAACAGGCTTTCGCCTTCCGCCCCCGTTTCCTGCCACGACAGCGCCCTTCCGATCTCCGCGAGGGCGCGCTGCATGTCGAGACGCAATGAGAACGGCGCATCGCTGGCCGCCCGGCTCTTGAGCTCTTCCGCCGAAAGAACCGCAGCATCGCCAGGATAAAGCGGCGCACCGTCAGGATCCCGCGGCCAGCTTTTTCCATTAGCTTCCTTGGCAGAAACGAACGCCTTGATTTCAGCACGGGTCAGATAGGCGGGATAAACCAGGCCCATGTCCTGCAACTTTTCCAGGGCTGCCCGGTATTGCGGAAAATTTTCCGATTGGCGCAACACGGGCTCATCGAGCGGCACGCCCAACCAGGCGAGATCCTCGAACATCTCCCGTTCCAGGTCGGGCGTGCACCGGGTTTGGTCGATGTCTTCCACCCGCACGAGAAACCGGCCACTGAGCGCAACAGCTGCACGCGCATTCAGGAGAGCCGAAAGCGCATGCCCCAGATGCAAGTGCCCATTGGGTGAAGGAGCAAAGCGGAATACGGGCTGGGTCATGAGATCGGCAAAGGCTGTTGACGCGGAGCGGGCTGATGAGTGAAGTCCTACCTATCATTCCCCAGCCGCCGCGCAAGAGACAGTATCGCCCGGCAGTTCAAGACATATCCGGACAAGCCCCGCCGACATGACCCCGATTGCCACCGAAGAAGACATCGAAGCCGGTCTCAAGGCGCTGATCCGTCTCGACCCGCGCCTGCAGGAAATTGCAGGAACAGCAGGTCCGATCCCCTTGCGCCGACGCGAGGCCGATTTTGAAGGTCTTGCACAGATTGTCACCGGACAGCAGGTGTCGGTTGCCAGCGCGGCTGCCATCTTCGCACGCCTTCAGATGCTGATTGCGCCGCTGACGGCAGAAAACCTGGCAACCTTCACCGACGAGGAACTGGCAGGCGCCGGCCTGTCCCGACCGAAAATCCGGACCTTGCGCGCGCTGACGGAAGCTTGCGGCAATGGTCTCGACCTTGCTCATCTGGCACAGGCGCCGGCGGATGAAGCCCACCGCGCATTATGCGAGATAAAGGGCATCGGCCGCTGGACCGCGGATATCTTCCTGCTGTTCTGCGCGGGACATCCTGATGTCTTCCCGAGCGGTGACCTGGCCTTGCAAGTCGCGGTTCAGGAGTCCCTCGGCTTGGCAGAACGTCCGGCACCAAAAGAGCTCGACGTCATCGCCGAGGCCTGGGCACCGCACCGTGCTGTCGCCGCCCGTCTCTTCTGGGCTTGGTACAAGGTGAAAAAACAGGGCCGGGAAGCCCTGCCGGTCTAGGGTGCGGCCCCTATCGGGCCGACATGTCCGCAACGGCCCGCAACAGAAGATCGATGTCCTCCGGCCGGGACAGACGATGATCGCCATCCGGCACCAGCGAAAAAGTGACATCGTCCAGCGGCAAGGCCTCAACCAGGCGGCGTGCATGACTTTCCGGCACATCCGGGTCCTGCGCGCCCTGCAGGATCGTAACGGGAGCACCGAGATGAAGCGGCGTCCCGAAAAGTAGGTGATTGCGGCCATCTTCGATCAGCTTGCGCGTGATCACATAGGGCGCATCGCTATAGGCTGAAGGCTGCTCCCAGCGGCCATCGGCAAGAATAGCGGCACGGATCTCATCGCTGAAGCGCTGCTTCCACATCAGCTCTTCGGTAAAATCAACCGCGGGAGCAATCAGAACCAGCCCCTTGATACGGCCAGTGTCCTTGCGGGCGAGCGCCAGCAACAAGGCGAGCCACCCGCCCATGGAGGAGCCGACCAACACGGTTTCGCCCGGGCAACAAGCATCGAAAACGGCAAGCGCTTCCTCCAGCCAGTCGGAAACACAGGCATCTTCGAAATCACCCTCCGACAGGCCATGGCCGGAATAGTCGAACCGCACCACACCCTGCCCGTTTCGTGCCCCCTCCTCGGCCAATGCCTCGGCTTTTGTCCCGGACATGTCCGACTTGAACCCGGACAACCACAAGATGCCGGGTAACGAACTTGCCCCGGAACCCGGCGCATTCCGCACGGCAATCCGGCGTTTCGCGTCGTTTTTTCCGATCTGGATGAATTGCGGTTCGGAATCACCCATATTAAGGCTCTCGTTCTGATAGATGTTTTCTGTTTATGCCATTTGGCACAGACGCCCCGCCTTGACCAGTTCACCGGAGATCCGATTTGGTTCATCTGCCTTCTGAGACCACGATTTTGCAAGTGATCCCGGATCTCAACTCCGGTGGCGCCGAGCGCACGACGCTGGACGTTGCCAAAGCGGTGGTGGAAGCCGGTGGAAAGGCTCTCGTTGCAAGCCAGGGCGGCCAGATGGTGCCGGAACTGGAAGCCCTTGGCGCGGAGCACATTGTGCTGCCCGTCAAGTCGAAGAACCCGGCAACCCTCTGGAAGAATGCAGCCAGGCTGGCGGACATCGTGACCACACGCAAGGTCAGCCTGCTTCACGCTCGCAGCCGGGCCCCGGCATGGTCGTGCCTTTGGGCCGCACGGCGCACCAGAACCCCTTTCGTGACCACCTACCACGGCACCTATAACCAGTCGAATGCACTGAAGAGCTGGTACAATTCGGTCATGGCACGGGGGGATGCGGTGATTGCCAATTCGCATTTCATATGCGGGCTGATCGAAGACCGGCACCCGTTCGCAAAAGGCAAGATCACCGTCATCCAGCGCGGATCAGATCTGAAAGGCCTGCTACCCGACAATGTCAGCGCTCTGCGGCTGCAGGCATTGAAGGACCAGTGGGGCATCCCGATGGGACGGCCGATACTCCTCAACATGGCCCGGCTGACTGCCTGGAAGGGACAGCGCGTCGTGATCGAGGCGATGGCGCTTCTGCAAGACAGGCTACCTTCCGACCCGATCGCCATTCTGGCGGGCGATGCCCAGGGGCGTGACGGATATCTGGCGGAGTTGAAGAAGCTGATTGCCGACAACGGCCTGCAGGACAAGGTCCGGATCGTCGGTCACTGCGCCGACGTTCCCGCTGCGATGGCATTGGCCGATATTGCGATTGTTGCTTCTGTCGAACCGGAAGCCTTCGGCCGGGCGGCAGTTGAAGCACAGGCCGCAAGGGTGCCTGTAATCGTCTCCAACCTCGGGGCGGTACCTGAAACCGTCCTCTCCCCGCCCGATGCGGCCGAAAGCGAACGCACCGGCTGGCGGGTGGCACCGGGCGACCCTCAGGCTCTGGCGGATGCCATTGTCCGTGTGTTGGGCCAGGACGTGGACGAGAAAAACAAAATGGCGGACCGGGCTCTCGCCCATGTCCGCCAGAATTTCTCGGTCGAAACCATGTGCGCCCGCACGCTCGGTGTTTATGCCGGCCTGCTGGGCACCTGATCTCAGCCGGCGCGTACGCGTGCCAGGAAGCCGTCGACCTCCGCCTGAAGCGCCCGGGCATTGCTCGCAAGCGTGCCGGACGCCGCCTGCAGCTCTTCCGCCGCATGCCCCGACTGGGTGGCTGCTTCGCTGACGCTGCTGATGTTGCGGGTCACATCGCGTGTACCGGTGGAAGCTTCGTGCACATTGCGCGCGATCTCGGTGGTTGCCGCGCCCTGCTCTTCGACAGCCGCCGCGATCCCGCCGGCAATCTCATTGATCTCGAAGATCGTCTTGGTGATGCCGTCGATGGCAGAGACCGCGTCACGAGTCGCCGACTGGACACCGGAAATCTGCTGGGAGATTTCCTCGGTCGCCTTGGTCGTCTGGCTGGCCAGTTCCTTCACTTCCGACGCAACGACGGCAAATCCCTTGCCGGCCTCACCCGCACGGGCCGCTTCAATGGTGGCATTGAGTGCCAGAAGATTGGTCTGCTCGGCGATATCGGAAATGAGCTTCACCACTTCACCGATCCGCGAAGCGGCTTCGGCAAGTCCCTGCACCTGGTCGTTGGTCTTCTTGGCTTCCGCCGTTGCCGTGGCAGCAACATTTGAAGACTGCGCGACCTGTCGGGAAATTTCAGAAACCGTCGACGACAGCTCTTCGGCTGCGGAGGCAACGGTCTGAACGTTGGCGGATGCCTGCTCGGCTGCCGCGGCAACGTTCGAGGATTGATGCTGGGTCTGCTCGGCGGTGGCGCTCATGGAACTTGCGCTCGATTCCAGCTGGGACGACGAGGACGATACCGCCTGGACGATTTCACCAACGGAGCTTTCGAAACTATCGGCAAGCTCCATCATCATCCGCTTTTGTTCGGCGGCGGTTCTTGCTGCCTGTTCCTTCTGTTCCGCTTCCAGTTCGCGGGTCCGGACGGCATTGGCGCGGAAAACTTCCACGGCGCGGGCCATGCTGCCGATCTCGCTCTTGCGGTCGGTGTACTGGACGTCGATGTCGATGGATCCGCCAGCGAGCGTTCCCATGGTTCCGGTGAGCGTTTTCACGGGCCTGGTAATGCTGCGGCCGATCAGCCAGCCAAGCCCGATGGACAGCACCAGCGCGATGGCGGAGACGGTCAGGAATGTTGTTTTGGAGAAGGCCTGGGCAGTGTCCAGCGTTTCCCCGGCGGCCAGCTTGCCCGCATAGGCAGCTTCAGACATCACCGCCCATTCCGGAGCGACCTGGGCGTAGATTGCCTCGATCTCGGCCAGATCGGCAGCAATCTTCAGGGACAATTCGGCATAAGCCTGGAAGGAGGCCTGATAGGTATCCAGCAGCTTGCCGATTTCAGCCTGTTCGGCGTCGGGCAACCCGCTTTTCGGCAGCAGATCTGCGAATTCAGCCCGCCGTTCGCTGATCCTGCCGATATATTTCTCGTCACCGCGCAGCATGAAATCTTTTTCATGACGGCGCATCATCAGCATCTTGACGGTCAAGGCATCCAGATTGGCGGCATCCAGCTTGCTTTCCACGTCATGCACGGCAGTGCGCAGAGACCCCTGCAGCCCGGTGCTTTCATCAAGCCCCATTCGGGTAAGCTCACTGGTCAAAGCGTCGAACTTTGCCTTGTGCTGGTCAAGAACATCGCGAAGCTTGGCGATGTTATCCTTGATGGAAGCCGATTGCGGCTTCGTATCGACATCGTTCAGGTTGCTCTGGGCTTTCTCGAACTCGGCTTTGTATTCCTCGACAAAGGCCATGTCCTTGTTCAAAAGAAAGTCCTTCTGGCTGCGCTGCATGTTCTGCGCATGAGCCTGAACCTGCGACACTTTGAAGTCCATTTGCGAATATTCAGCCAGATTGTCGATTTCGTGCGACACGATTTGCTGGCTGTAAAGCGCCGTGCCAAGCAATACGCCAATGGCAACCACGGCGATTGCGGACAGCGCTCCGACACGCACCGCGATGGGCAGATCTGCAAAGAACTTCATAATGGTCTCGTTTTTTTGGGGCAGCTCTTGTCGAGCCTTGCACAGTGTGCCCAGAAAACGCTCAAGCCATTAATTTTCCTTTACGCAACTTGAATACTGAGCCGACTAATCTTCTAAACCAGAGGTTTATACTTCTACGCACTCAATCATTCAGAGAATTCAATCAACTTATTATTTAGGCAAAACAGCCTTTTTCACTGCCCTGGAATTCCGGCCTGCCCAAAAACCGCACAGTTTCTCGGCCCCCTCCTGTCACTTTTGACCATCACGAAAGGAGCGCGGACGCCAGTGTGCGTCATTTTTTCGCGTCGGGTCGGTGCAATCTTTTTCAGGGTTTCAGCCAAAAATGACCCCAAACCGGCAAAGGCTTGGGTTCATTCTGCCGATACGCAAATCCTGTGGTCTCGCTGCACGCCATCAGAATGCGGGCGTCACGCGGCCAGCGGATAGGCCTCTTCCACCAGATAGGGGCCGCCACCGACACTTGATTTCGCCGAGAACAGCACAAAACGTCCGGCAATGAAGGGCTGCGCCTGAAAGTTGCCGCGCTCGCTCAGCCACTTGGCCACGTCCTCGTTGGTCGAGGTCCTGCAACGGGCAAGGGTGACATGCGGAACATACTTGCGCCGCTCGGCCGGCAGATGCAGACGCTGGATGATGCGTTCCTGCTCCGCCTGCAATTCGGCAAGTTGAGCGGTCGGCTCAACCCGGGCCCAGACCGCATGCGGCTTGCCGTTGCCGAAAGAACCAAGTCCGTTGAGGCGGATTTCCACCGGATCCCTGCGGACACGATCAAGCGCGGCGGCGATCTCGTCGGCCGTACGGTCGTCGATGTCGCCAATGAAGCGCAAGGTGATGTGGTAGTTCTCCGGATCAATCCAGCGGGCGCCCCGAAGGCCTCCCCGGAGCATCGAAAGCATGAGTGCCGTCTGGGACGGAATCTCAAGGCCTGTAAATAGGCGCGGCATGGGTGTTCCCTCCGCTGTCGCTGATGAATCCCATGAGGAATCAACTTCATGAAAATCGCAAGACAAAAAGCTAAGTTTTTGAGCGCGTTCAAAAATTCGGCGCCGCACTCAAATGAAAACCGGGCTGGTTCATAACCAGCCCGGCCTCCGATCTGCAGATGATTCTCTAAAAAGATTTATCGATCAGGAAGTTACACCCGTTACGGCGCCGGATTGCCGAATTCCTGATGCAGCGCATCGATTTTCTCCAGAACATCGGCACTCAGCGTAACGTCCGCAGCTCCGATGTCGGTATCCAGCTGCTCAATGGTCGTCGCACCCAGGATGACCGATGTCATGAAAGACCGCGACATGGCAAAGGCAAGTGCCATCTGCGACGGATCAAGTCCCGCCTCCTGCGCCAGGTCCAGATAGGCATCGACCGCCTCGATGGCGCGCGGGTGCTCATAGCGCTGCAGGCGGTTGAACAGCGTCTTGCGGGCACCTGCCGGAAGGGCGCCATTGCGGTATTTGCCCGTCAGATATCCCTGGGCCAGTGCCGAATATCCCAGAAGACCGACATCTTCCCGGCGGGCAACTTCCGCAAGGCCGGTTTCGAAGGTCCGGTTGACCAGGGAATAGGCGTTCTGGATCGAGACCACCCGCGGCACGTCATACATCTCGGACGCGGCGACGTAGCGCATCGTGCCCCAGGCACTTTCGTTGGAGACACCGACGTGACGGATTTTGCCGGCCTTGACCAGATCCCCAAGGATTTCCAGCGTCGACTGGATGCTGTTTTCGTCCGCAGCCGGTTCGACATCCGCCCAGCGCGTCGGGTTTGAACCGAAGCCGCCGACGTTCCGGTCCGGCCAGTGGATCTGGTAGAGGTCGATATAGTCTGTTTCCAGGTTCTTCAGGCTGCGGTCGACCGCAAATTCGATCTCTTCGCGAACCAGTTTCGCCTTCGCACCGTTTTCACGGAACCAGTCCATGTCGGTCCGCCCGACCACCTTGGTGGCCATGACGATCTTGTCCCGCATGCCGGTTTTCTTGAACCAGGTACCGATGATGCGTTCGGTGCGGCCCTGGGTCTCTTTCTTCGGCGGGATCGGATAGAGCTCTGCCGCGTCAAAGAAATTGATGCCTTTTTCAACGGCGTGGTCCATCTGGGCGTGACCTTCCGCCTCGGAGTTCTGCTCCCCGAAGGTCATGGTACCGAGGCAAAGGGCGCTGACCTGTATATCCGTGCGGCCAAGACGGCGCTTTTCCATAAGACTATCCTTCAAATTTTGAAAACGGGGCGTCCCGGAAGCCGGATAGGCTTCCACCCCAGGTCCAGAGCAAAGCCCCTAGGATCGGGCTTTGGCCAAAAGCTCTTCCACTTTCGGCAGAATGTTTTCGACGATGACTTCCACCCCTTTGGCGTTGGGATGCATACCGTCGGAAAGGTTGAGATCGGGATTGAGGGCGGCACCCTCGAGGAAGAAGGGATAAAACAACGCATCGTGCGCCTTGGCAACATCGGAGTAGATCGGATCGAATGCCTCGGCATATTCCGGCCCAAGATTGCGCGGAGCCAGCATGCCCGCGACAAGCACGGCAACCCCGCGTTCCGTCAGGCGTCGGACGATTTCATCGATATTCTTGCGCGTCAGCTCTGGAGAGATCCCTCGCAACGCGTCGTTTGCTCCTAGCTCCACGATGACGGCATTGGTGTCCGGTCCCACCGACCAGTCCAGCCGCGACAGCCCGCCGCTTGACGTGTCGCCAGACACGCCGGCATTGACGACCTCGACCGATTGCCCCTTCGCATCAAGCGCTTTCTGGAGCTGATCCGTGAAGCCCTCTCCTGCTGACAGCTGATAGCCGGCGGACAGACTGTCCCCCAGCACCACCAGTTTCAGATCGGCCGACTGGGCGGCCATTGGCAGGAAAGACAGGATGATTATCGTCAGGCAGGCAATAAACCGGTTCACGTGAACACTCTTTTGGGACTGGAAGACGCTCTTCAACAGGCCCATATGGTCGCAGAGCGTCCAATTGTCGAGGGCTTGTGACTGTCAGGAAGACGATCACACGTCCATTGTAAAGGCCAGAGAATGACAAATTCGCCCGCGATCGCCCTGAAAGACGTCCACCTGACCCTCGGCGAAGGCGCCGGGCGGGTGCATATCCTGAAGGGGATCGACCTTCAGATCGAGAAGGGGGTCTCCGTCGGCCTTGTCGGCCCGTCAGGGTCCGGAAAATCGACATTGCTGATGGTCATGGCGGGGCTGGAACGCGCCGATGAAGGCTCGGTCAACGTGGCCGGATCCGAACTCGGCCCGCTGTCCGAAGACCAGCTGGCCCGGTTTCGCGGCCGCAATGTCGGCATCATTTTCCAGTCGTTTCACCTTGTTCCCAACATGACCGCGCTGGAAAACGTGGCCGTGCCGCTGGAACTTGCTGGGGATACCGCCGCCTTCGACAAGGCCAAGGCGGAGCTGGATGCCGTCGGGCTCGGACACCGCATGCACCACTACCCGGCGCAACTGTCCGGCGGCGAACAGCAGCGTGTCGCCGTGGCAAGAGCGCTGGTCGTCGAACCCGCGATCCTGATCGCAGACGAACCGACTGGCAACCTAGATGAAAGCACCGGCGCACAGATTGTCGACCTGATGTTCACCGCCCAGAAGAACCGGGGCACGACGCTGGTTC
This sequence comes from Labrenzia sp. PO1, assembly GCF_012273635.1. NCBI lineage: Bacteria > Pseudomonadati > Pseudomonadota > Alphaproteobacteria > Hyphomicrobiales > Stappiaceae > Labrenzia > Labrenzia sp. PO1. The sequence continues at coordinate 410,989 of NZ_JAAXCR010000004.1, read as the reverse complement.
TGGTCACCCACGACCCGAGCCTTGCCGCCCGCTGCGACCGCATGATCCGCGTTCGCTCCGGAGAAATCGAAGAAGAAACGTCTGACCGCGCCCGCCGCGAGGTGTCTGCATGAACGCGTTTGTCCCGGGCAGCACACCGGCAAACCACCAGACGATGCGCCTTGCTGCCCGGTTCGCCTTTCGTGAACTGCGCGGCGGCCTCAAGGGCTTTTACATTTTCATTGCCTGTATCGCGCTCGGCGTAGCGGCAATCGCAGGCGTCACGTCTGTCTCACGGGCTCTTACAGAAGGGATTTCGCGCGAAGGTCAGTCCATCCTGGGCGGTGATCTCGATTTTTCCCTGATCCACCGGCAGGCCGACGCCGATCAACTTGCCTATCTGAGCGGCCTTGGTGACCTATCCCGCGTTGCGACCACACGGGCAATGGCAAGAAGACCTGAGACCGGCGATCAGGCATTGGTAGAGCTGAAAGCCGTCGACGGTCCCTATCCCCTTTACGGTACATTTGAACTTGCCTCCGGAGAGGCCCTGGAAACGGCCCTGGCCCGGAAAGACGGGACTTGGGGCGCCGTTGTGGACCCTTCTCTTCTCGCGCGGCTTGGTGCGAATGTTGGCGATACGCTGTCCCTCGGACGAGCAACTATCCGAATTGCCGACACCATTGCCAACGAACCGGACAAACTGGCCGGGGGCATGGAATTCGGTCCACGCCTTCTGATTTCCGATGCCGCCCTGCCTGAAACCGGCCTGATCCAGCCCGGCAGCCTAGTGCGCTGGCATTACCGCGTTCGAATGGCGCCGGCTCCCAACCTGGAAGCAATGGAAGGGATCGTCGAAGAGGCCAAATCCGCCCAGCCGGACGCGGGATGGCGTATCCGCTCCCGCGCCAATGCGTCCCCAGGCCTTCAACGCAGCATTGATCGCTTCGCACAATTCCTGACACTGGTCGGCCTCACCGCGCTGGTGGTTGGGGGTGTTGGCGTGGCCAATGCCATCCGCGCCTATCTGGAAACCAAGCGCGAGGTTATCGCCAGCTTCAAGTGCCTGGGCTCGACGGGCGGCTTCGTCTTCAAGATCTATCTGGTTCAGATGCTGGTGCTTGCGCTGCTCGGCATCGTCGTCGGCCTTGTGCTGGGTGCCCTGATCCCCTTTGCCGCCGCTGCCGCACTGGCGCCGGTTCTACCGGTCAAGCTCGCGGCCAGCATCTATCCGACCGAGCTTGCCCTTGGCCTCGTCTACGGCCTCCTGACCGCTCTCGCCTTTGCAATCTGGCCGTTGGGGCGGGCTCATGACGTACCGCCGACGGCCCTTTTCCGGGATATCGTGACCGGTGGCGCCAAGCTGCCGCGCAAACGCTATCTGTTTGCTACCGCGGCAACAGTGCTTGCCCTTGCCGCCATCGCCATTCTGCTTGCCCACGACCAGCGCATGGCCGGCACCTACATCGCCGCGTCCGCCGGTGCGTTCGTATTGCTGGTGCTGGTCGCACGCGCGATCATGGCCATAGCCAGGCGCCTGCCCAGTGTCCGCTCGACCGAGCTCAGGCTGGCGATTGCAAACATTCACCGCCCCGGAGCGCTGACCCCGTCAGTCGTATTGTCGCTGGGACTTGGCCTGTCGCTGCTGGTCGCGCTTGCCCTCATCGACGGAAACCTGCGGCGCGAGCTGACCGCAACCATTGCCGACAAGGCTCCGAGCTTCTTCTTCATCGATATCCAGAGCCATGAACGCGATGCCTTCGAGGCCTTGCTGAATGCTGAAGCATCCGACGCCAACCTGCAAAGCGTCCCGATGCTGCGCGGACGCATTGTCTCGCTGAACGGTATTGCAGCCGACAAGTTCGTCCCCGCCCAGGAAGGCTCCGGCTGGGTGCTGCGGGGTGACCGCGGCATTACCTATGACGCAAGTCTGCCCAAGAACTCGAAGCTGGAAGAAGGCTCCTGGTGGCCGGAGGACTACACAGGCATTCCGCTGGTGTCCTTCGATGAAGAGGCCGCCACCGATCTCGGCCTCAAGATCGGAGACCGGATCACGGTCAATGTGCTCGGCAGGGAAATCACGGCGGAAATTGCCAACACGCGTACGGTGGAATGGCAGTCCCTCGCGATCAATTTCGTAATGGTGTTTTCTCCGAACACTTTTGCCGGTGCCCCGCATGCCCATCTGATGACCCTTGGCTGGGACGACGATGTGCCGGAAGAGACGGAACTTGCCTTGTTGAAGACTGTCTCGAACGCCTTTCCGACAGTGACGGCAATCCGGGTGAAGGACGCGATCTCTCAGGTCAACGATCTGGTGGCACAGCTTGCCTGGGCCATCCGCGGCGCAAGCTCGATCACGCTGATCGCCAGCGTTCTGGTTCTGGCAGGTGCACTTGCCGCCGGTCATCGCAGCCGGATCTACGATGCGGTCATTCTGAAAACCATTGGTGCGACGCGGGCTCGCCTGATCTTCGCCTATGCACTCGAATACGCCATTCTGGGCCTTGCAACGGCGGTGTTCGCCCTGCTGGCCGGAGGGGTCGCCGCCTGGTACGTGATAACGCAGATCATGGATGGGTCGTTCGTGATGATGCCGGTGACCGCAGCAGGTGCCGCGCTCATCGCGCTGATGCTGACGGTGGGTTTCGGCCTCATCGGCACATGGCGAGTGCTGGGTGAAAAGCCCGCACCTGTCCTGCGAAATCTCTAGCGCAAAATGCGGTCAGCTGCTGTAGCGGCCAACGTGCGCACAGGAAATAGCTGATCAAAGGACGTTTGCCGGCTTCGGTCGTGCCTCCTTTGATCAGCAAGGCTATTTCCGGTGAACCGGTAGACTTCCGAAAACAAGATCGAACGAATTCTTGGCAGGCGCTGATCTATTTCGATCCGGCGCCCACAGCTCTTGGCAAACTTCGTTCAGGAAAAAATCCTGAAATACAACCAAATCGCGACAAACTTCAGCTCCACACAACTTGCATACTGAATTGATCTTGGCTATCCGGTTCAGCTCCGGGCAGTTTGTTAAGAAGGGGCCATTCCATGTTCAAGTTTCTCCCGAAAATTCGTTTGAAGACCATTGCCGGGGCTGCAGCCCTGTCCGCAGTTGCCGCTATGGCTTTCGCCCCTGCCGCGTCGGCGGAAAGCCCGTTTCATACCGGGGTCTGGCAGTTGAACACGCCGGAAGGCCCGCGCGGCCTCGTCGTCAGTGACTGGCTGGTCTTCGAAAACGGTTTGCCGAAGCGCTGGCTCTATCGCCGGGCCGGCACCAACGACGCCAACCAGTTCGATTTCTTCACCCGTTCGATGAATGATTCCGGCTATACGCCGGTCGGCATCCGGGTGTACCGCACCGGCGACAACGCAATGAAATACACGCTGGCGCCCAAGGGCGAGGATCCGATCGAGGTTTCCGCCGTCCGTCTCTCCATCCCGAATTTCGAGAACTCCTGCCTTTCCGTCGAGAAAAAAGGCAAGCGCTTCTACGGTAACTGGGTCGGCACTGAAGGCTCCAAGCTGAAGAAACTGAACGTGTCGAAAAACCGGCTGACCATCGACGGAGAAGCGCGCAAGGTATCGATTGCGGAAGTCCGCGTCGGCCGCATGGGCATTACAGAAAATGGCAAGCCGATCGCTTTCCTCACCGATGCCGGCGGCGACTATGCGGTTCTGCAGTGGTTCAAGCCCGGTGTGACTGTCGAGCAGATGCAGGATCCGGAAAAGGAAATCCTCGATTTCGCGTCGGAAGAAATCGTTCGCAACCCCGGCGGCACCTGCGACCGGCAGATCGAATCCCGACTGAAAGCCATGAAATAATACGACTGAATCTGAGCCTGTTTTTAAGGATAGGTTCAAATAATACGTCCTGAGCGCAAAGATTACGAATTTTTCATCGAATTCGACTTGTGCTCGGGATAGGCTTTTCCCATATGTTGAGGGAGTTGTGTTGCATGCGCGATTGCATGCGCACGTCTATCTAGAAGGGGATTTTTACGACCATGTCGACCTATGACCGTCAATCTCAAGGCGCGTATACCGTCGCCGGCGCACGCGCCGAGGCCGGCATCGATCAGGGCCTGCGCTCCTACATGCTGGGCGTCTATAACTACATGACCATCGGCCTTGCGCTGACCGGCTTTCTTGCGCTGGCAACGGTCATGCTTGCAACGACCACCGATCCGAACTCTGCTGTCGCCAGCCTTGGCAACGGCCGCATGCTCACCCAGCTGGGTGTTGCCATCTACGGCAGCCCGCTGAAATGGGTTGTCATGCTCGCACCGCTCGGAATGGTGTTCTGGCTGTCCTTCCGCATTCAGTCCATGAGTGCCGGCGCAGCGCGGACCCTTTTCCTGGTCTACGCATCCGTAATGGGTATCTCCCTGTCCTCGATCTTCCTGGTCTACACCCCGGGTTCGATCGCTCAGGTCTTCTTCATCACCGCCGGTACCTTCGGCGCGCTGAGCCTGTTCGGCTACACCACGAAGAAGGACCTGTCCGGCTGGGGCTCGTTCCTGTTCATCGGCCTGATCGGTATCGTGATCGCGTCGCTGGTCAACATCTTCATGGCATCTTCCGCCCTGCAGTTCGCCATCTCCGTGATCGGTGTTCTGGTGTTCGCCGGCCTGACCGCCTACGACACCCAGCAGATCAAGGAAATGTACTACGAAGGCGACAGCGGTGAAGTCGCTACGAAGAAGTCCGTCATGGGCGCGCTGCGTCTGTACCTCGACTTCATCAACCTGTTCATCATGCTGCTGCAGCTGTTCGGCAACCGCGACTAAGCGCAGCCAAACTGAACAAACGGAAAAGCCCGGCCTTGTGCCGGGCTTTTTTGTGACCGCACGACTGTCCGACACATCGCACGCCGACACTTGCGTCAATGGGCGTCAACGCAAGCCTTGCGCAAATCAATGGAATGAAGCGGCAGAACACTGCGCTGCCAGGCTTGGTCGAACCAATCGTCTGGTCCGCGGCCAGTGGGTAACCGACCAGCATCAGCCGGTCATTGACGCCACCATCAAGGAACATGCCTGTGACCGGATCAACGCAGGGGAAATGAACCTCATCCGGCCATCAGCTGACTGACCGGATGCCTGGTCAGGCGTCGACCACCCGAAGATGTTTTTTCTTCTCCAGAACCCTCAACACCTGCGCCAGATCGTGGCCACGCTTCAGGATCATGCCCCCGGTCGCCACGACCGAATAAGCGCCCTGGCGGCGGGCAAGCTTCGGGTCCTTCTCGATCCTGTAAAGCGGCATTTCGGAAGATCTGCGAAACACGGAGAAGATTGCCCGGTCCTTCAGGAGGTCGATGGCATAGTCCCGCCACTCGCCGTCGGCGACCATGCGCCCATAGAGCCTCAGAATGACATCGAGTTCGCGCCTGTTGAATGCAACAATGGGTTTGGGAGGGGGAGCCGGTTGATGTTGTGGCGACGGGCTTGCACCCGCACCACGCTGAAACGCGCTGTCGTCGGCTTCGCTCATTCCGCCTCCATTCCGTTCGCGGTTTCGCTGCTAACAGGTAACCGACAAGAGAATCGTCGGGAGACGCCTGTCACCTGGCTGTCATGATGCGTCTTCTTTAGCCATTCTGGCAAGCCCGCAACGTCATATTGACAGACAGAGGTCCGAAACCAGAGTAATTTTGCCAATAAGTTTTACGGGAAGAAGTGCAAAAACGAACGCAACGGCACTTTGCCAAGAAAGAATGCATAAATTTCCTTGATTTTGCCGCATTCCAGCCCTTGGCCAGCCATTTTAGACACCCATATTAGGATCATACCCTGATGGGTATGGCCCGTAGAAGCCGCGGAATGCATTAGCCCCCCAGCCCCCCGGGGTTTTTACTGGCCAACCAGATTTAGTGAGTCAAACATCAGGGCAACTGAAGGGCCGGCATTATGCCGGCCCTTTTCATTTGTGGCCCTGCCTGTTCTTCTGCTTTCAAACTACTTCAGAAAATCCCTGAGGAACGACAGGAACCGCGCATCGGTTCCATAGGCGACGTTGACCCGCATTGCCGGCTTCTGCCGGGTCTCCCGGTTCGGATAGAAGACGGCGCCCGGTGCAATGAAGATGCTTTGCTTGCTGGCTGCGGCGCACAGTTCCCTTTCATCCACATCATCGGGAAACTCCACCCAGAGATAGAACCCGGGTATGGAGCACTCCCGCACAGACAACCCGATCGCCTCCAGTGTCCCGAAGGATGCCTTGTAGGCGTCTTCCACCCGGCTCCTGAGACGCCGCAGATGTCTCAGATAATGGCCGGCCTGCATCAGATTGAACACGAAGCGTTCGACGTGGTCGGATGAATTGACCACCGTCAGCATCTTGATATCGGCAAGCTGGCGGATGATGTCCGGATTTCCAGCCACGTAACCGCATCTGAGACTGGCCGACAGTGTCTTGGAAAAAGTACCGAGATAAAGCACCCGCTCCAGCTGGTCCAGCGCCGCCAGCCTTGGCAGCGTGGCCGGAAGAATGTCGGCAAGCGCATCGTTCTCTACCAGGAGAAACCCCCAGCGCTCGGCAAGCTGCATCAACCCGAATGACCGCGAAGGTGACAGGGAACCGCCGGTCGGATTGTGGCCATGGGACTGGGTGACAAACATCTTCGGCCGGTAAAGAGCGAGTTTGGCGGTCAGGTCTTCCAGGTCCGGACCGTCCCTGTCCCGCCGGATACCGACAATCTGCACCTTGGCGAAGGTCAGCTTGGAAAAGAGCGGATAATAGCCCGGCTCATCGACAAAAACCGTATCGCCAGGCTCCGTCAGATGCCGGATGATCAGATCCAGGCCATGGTTGACGCCATGGGTCAAAAGAAGCCCTTGCGGATCGGCCGGGATCGACCGCTCCAGCAACTGCATCCGCAGCCGGTCCCTTAACGGACCATATCCCCACGAACTGCCGTAGCCGAATTCGATCGCTTCGGGAAAAGGCGTCTTGGCGTTGGCGAAATGGCGGCGCAGCTCCGCCCCCTCCATCCACGACGGCGGCGGGCGCCCATCTCCCGGACGCACTTCATAATGCTGTTCCAGCTGCTCCCGCAGCAACGACATGCCGTCAACCGCAGCCGTGACATGTGGCGCTGGCGGGGTCTTGGAAGCCGGTCCGACCTGTGACATGTAGTATCCGGAGCCGGCCCGCGCTTCCAGTAGCCCTCGGGCGACCAGCCGGTCGTAAGCTTCCGCCATCGTGTTTTTCGAAACGCCGTTCTCCCGCGCGGCCTGACGAATGGAAGGCAACCGCTCAAACGTCTTGTATGCCCCTGCCTCCAGCATCAGCGCGACTTTCTCGACGATCTGATCGACGCGAGACAGTTTCCGACCGCTACCCGTAACCCTCATTGTCCCTCAAAATTCACTGGGACAGTGCTGCCCATAAATCCAACAACTGTCCCTTGATTGTCCCAATCAATTTTATGACAGTTTGCCCATTACGCCAGCAAATGGCAATTTCCTTGGGAGGGAAAAATGACCAAAGTAAGTAGACGCAGCCTTCTTGCAGGTGCAGCCGTTAGCGGCACCGCCCTCGCAGCACCGATTGCGGCCAAGGCACAGGATGCGGTTGAGTGGCGCATGCAGGCTCTCTGGGACGCCGGCACCACACCTTTCGAATTCGAGAAGAAGTTTGTCGAGCGCGTCAGCGAACTGACCGACGGCAACTTCAAGATCACGCTGTTCTCCGCCGGCCAGCTCGTGCCTGCCAACCAGGCATTCGATGCCGTTCGCGCCGGCGCCTTCCAGCTGATGAAGACCTTCGACGGCTACGAAGCCGGCAAGATCCCGGCATTTGCCTTCACGTCCACCATCCCGTTCGGCTTCCCCGAGTCCGACCAGTATGAAGCCTGGTTCTACGAAAAGGGTGGTCTGGATCTCGCCCGCGAAGCCTATGCAAGGGCCGGTCTCTTCTACATTGCCCCCACCGTCTATGGCGAAGAGCCGATCCACTCGACCGTCAAGATGGAAACCATCGCCGACATGGCCGGCAAGAAGGGCCGCTTTGTCGGGCTCGCTTCCGCGGTCATGGCCGACCAGGGCGTTTCCGTGACCCCGCTGCCGACGGCGGAAGTCTATACGGCGCTTGAAAAAGGCCTGATCGATTTTGCCGACCGCGGCGATCTCACCGCCAACTACGAAGCAGGCCTTGGCGAAGTCGCCAAGTTCATCATCCTGCCGGGCGTGCACCAGCCGACCACCGCCACCAGCTATGTCGCCAACCAGGGCGCCTATGACGCGCTGCCGGACGACTACAAGGCGGCGCTTGCCGTTGCGGCTCGGGAGATCTCCGGATCGCTGCGCCAGCACATCATGGTGCAGAATGTCGATGTCCTGAAGAAATACGGCGAACAAGGCGTCGAGATCATCCAGCTCGACCCGGCCGATGTCGCGGCCAACCGGTCCAAGGCTGTCGAGTCCTGGAAAAAGGCTACCAAGGAAGACGATCTGGCGAATCGCGTGCTCGCGAGCCAGATTGAGTTCATGACAGCCCTCGGGCTGATCTGACCCTTCCTCCCACCGGACGGTAGACGGCACCTCCCTGCCGTCTACCGTCCGGTCGTCCTTTCGATTGGCAAATGCTCAGCTTCATGAATTCCGTCAGTTCCATCGTCACCGGCATCAACCGGTTGTTCTTCCTCCTTGCGGCGGCGCTCATCTTCGCGGTGGTGCCGATCCTGCTTTTCGAAGTGGTCGCAAGATACCTGTTCGATGCGCCGACGGTGTGGGCCATGGAAGCCAGCACGTTGATCTTCGGCCCGCATTTCATGCTGGCCGGACCTTACCTTCTGCACCTGAAGGGCCACGTCGCCGTCGACATCTTCAGCGAAAAACTGACGGGATTGCCAAAAGTGGTTCTCGACGTGTTCTCCTATGCCGTCATTGCTGTGTTTGCAGGCGTTTTTGCCTGGGTCAGCTGGCCGCTTGCAATCAACGCCTACTCCCTCGGCGAAACCAGCTTTTCCGCCTGGAACCCACCCGTCTGGTGGCTGAAATTCGTCGTGCCGCTGTCCTTTGCGCTGCTGTTTTTGCAGGCCCTTGTTGAAGCCTACAACGCAACGCGCCCGGCGCAGGAACAGACGGGAGCAAGCGCATGAGCTCCGAATTCGTTCTTGCCATCATGTTCGCCAGCCTGGTGGGCCTGCTGCTCACCGGCCTGCCGCTTGCCTTCACGCTTGGCGCACTTGCGCTCGTTTTCACGCTAACGCTGTGGGGCCCCGCCGCCCTCTCCGTTACCGTCCTCAACCTCTACTCCACCATGACGTCGGAATCGCTCCTCGCGATCCCGCTTTATGTGATGATGGCCAGTATTCTTCAGCGTTCCGGCGTCATCGAAAGCCTTTACCGGGCCATGGAGCTCTGGTCGCGGCGGTTACCGGGTGGCCTTGCGGTGGGCACCATCGCCATCTGCACGATCATCGCCGCCATGACGGGCATCGTCGGTGCCGCGGTTGCCGCCATGGGCATGCTGGCCCTGCCCTCCATGCTGAAGCGCAAATATAGTCCGGAGCTCGCGATCGGGACGATCTGTGCCGGCGGAACGCTCGGCATCCTGATCCCGCCCTCGGTGATCACCATCGTCTATGCCGTGACCGCACAGGCCTCTATCGGCCAGATGTTCATCGCCGGCGTGGTGCCGGGCCTGCTGCTCGCCTCGCTCTATATCGGCTATATCGTTCTGCGGTCCGCGCTCAACCCGTCCATCGCCCCGCGTCCGGACAACGACGCCCCGGCCACCTGGGAAGAGCGCATTGCCTCGCTGAAATCCCTCATCCTGCCGCTGCTGATCATCGTCGGCGTCCTGGGCACGATCTACATGGGTATCGCAACACCCACGGAAGCAGCAGCCGTCGGCGTCTTCCTGGCGCTCCTGTCGTCGCTCATCGAGCGCCGCTTCGGCTGGGAGCTCATATCCGGCGTTGCCCTCGACGTGGTCAAGGTGACCGCCATGATCCTCTGGATCACCATCGGTGCGCGGGCCTTCGTGGCAATCTTCACCGGCACCGGCGGCGCGGACTTCCTCCTGTCGTTCATTCAGGATCTCGATGCCAACCGCTGGATCGTTCTCGCCATCATGCTGGGCATTCTGTTCTTCCTCGGCATGTTCCTGGACGAAATGGGCATCATCCTCTTGTGCGTGCCCGTCTTCCTGCCGGTGATCGACTTCCTCGAGTTCGACCGGCTCTGGTTCGGCATCCTGTTCCTCGTTTCGGCGCAGATGGCCTACATCTCCCCGCCCTTCGGCTACACGCTCTTCTACATGAAGGGCGTCCTGCCCGCCGGCATCGGCATGGGCACGGTCTACCGTGCCATCGTTCCCTTCATCCTGCTGCAAGCCATCGGTATCTTCATCTGCGCCCTGTTTCCGGAGCTGGTGTTGTGGCTGCCGCAATCCATGATCAATTGACAGACAGGTTTCCCCCGATGAGTGACGTCACTTCGTCCCGTATTGAAGGTTTTCACAAGCTGGACCCGGCCGGCCGGCTCCAGGCGGTCCAGCGCCAGGCGAATCTCGACAACAAGTCCGTCTCCGACCTTGTGGAAGCGGCATCCGGAAACATCGAACTGGCCGACCGCCTTGTCGAAAACGCCATTTCTTCCATGTCCATTCCTGTCGGTATCGCGACCAACATGACCGTGGACGGACGGGACATTCTGGTGCCGATGGCCAGCGAGGAATCCTCCGTAATCGCCGCCGTGTGCAACTCGGCCAAGCGCTGCCGGCCGACCGGTGGCTTCAAGACCTCCACAAGCGGCCCGCTGATGGCAGCCCAGATCCAGCTTCTGGGCGCCAGCGACCCTGAAAACGTCCGCCTGCAGGTTTTTGAACGCATCGACGACATCCGCACCATCTGCGAAGAGATCGATCCGCTTCTGGTGAAGCTCGGCGGCGGCTTCCGTGACCTCGACATAAGGGTCATCGACACTGCCGAAGGACCGATGACCATCGTTCACATCATCGTCGACACGCGCGACGCGATGGGCGCCAACGCCGTCAACAGTATGGCCGAGGCCCTTGCACCCAAGCTGGAGGAATGGACCGGCGCCCGCAGTCTCCTGCGGATCCTGACCAACCTCGCCGACCGCCGCGTGGCACGCGTGCGGGCTGTCTGGCCGCTGGAGGAAATCGGAGGCGAAAAGGTTCGGGACGACATGTTGTCGGCCTATCACTTTGCCGATGCCGACCCTTATCGGGCAGCCACTCATAACAAGGGCATCATGAACGGCATCAGCGCGGTGGTTCTGGCAACCGGCAACGATACCAGAGCCGTGGAGGCAGGTGCCCATGCCTTCGCGTCGAAAGACGGCCGCTACCGCTCGATGTCCCGCTGGGAAAAGGACGGCGACGGCAATCTTGTGGGCATTCTGGAACTGCCGATGGCTGTCGGACTGGTCGGTGGTGCCACCAAGATCCACCCCACCGCGCAGGCCAATCTGAAAATACTCGGCGTGACCACGGCAGACGAACTGGCCCGGATCATCGTTGCCGTCGGCCTGGCGCAGAATTTCGGCGCATTGCGCGCGCTTGCCACCACCGGCATCCAGAAAGGCCACATGGCCCTGCACGCCCAGAACGTTGCCCTGATGGTGGGCGCGACCGGCGAGGAAATCGACCTGGTGGCCAACGAGCTGAAATCGCTTGGCAAGGTGCGGCAGGATCTGGCCGAGGAAATTCTCGCCCGGCTGCGGCAGGGCGCCAATGCCTGAGGCCTTTTGACAAGGTTCGACCGGAGAGGTCTCGGCACTATTACCGTGTTGCCCCTCCGGCCGATCAACTCCCGGATGCCGAACGCAATGAAATCGGCATAATTGGCGTTTCTACGACGCGATTGCCTCTTTTCCGTCGGATTGCTTGTTGTATCTTTCTAAAAGCATGACAACCGACCTGATAGATCTGCGCGCGGCCCGGACCGCCGATTGTGAGGCACTCGCCGGCATCCATAGCGAAGCCTGGCTGGGCGCCTATCGCGGAGTCTTGCACGGTGTCGATCTTCAGAAGATGATTTCGCGCCGAGGCAGCAGCTGGTGGCGCGGTGCCCTTGCCAGGGGTGTCGACATCAAGATCCTCAGCATTGCCGAAATTCCCGCCGGTTACGCGACCTATGGGCCGTGCCGACTGAGGGACACCGGCATGGATGGCGAAATCTACGAGCTTTACCTGAAGCCGGAATATCAGGGCCTCGGTTTCGGCAGGGCCCTTTTCCAGAATGTTCGGGAAACGCTGTCGGCGAAGAGCATGCCTGGTGTCGCCGTGCAGGTCCTGAGCGCCAACGAGCCCGCGCGCTCATTCTACAAGGCCGTCGGTGGCAAGCTTGCGGCAAAATCCTGGTACAGGATCGGCGGCCGCAGGCTGGAGCTCAGCATCTACGCCTGGCCGCAAATCAGCACCTGAGCCACAGGGCGCTTGCCTAATAGAGAATTCCGGGATTGCCGATGATCTGCGGCGGCTGCGTGCAGTCGAAAGAACCGGCCATGGTATCAGCGGCCTGGCGCGCCAAATCGTTGGCGTTCTTGTTGGCCTGGGCATCGATCCGGGCAATCTGGCAGGTGCCGCCACCGGGCTGCAATTGGGTCACGATCAGCACGCTGCCGGTCTTGGACCCCTCGTCGAGGCTCGGAAACCAGCGCAGGATGGTCGCAAACGGAACACCGCCCCTGAGGCGCCATTCCAGTGTTTCGTTGACCGTGTTGAAATTGGGCAGGGTCTGGCCTGCCGCAGGCTCGTTGGCGGCGTCGGGACCGAAGGAGACGAACATGCGCAGGTCGCCCTCGGCAACATAGACACCCTCTCCCTTGTAGCCGGGGCACTGCCAGGCACCGCCGAAGGTGCCTTCTTCCTCGTCCCCGGCCTCGATCAGCGGGCAGCTGTCCAGCAGGATCTTGGTATAGGCACTGTCGACCGACGCTGCCCCTGCAGCCTGCAGAGACACAAGCAATCCGCCGAGCATCAAAAGGGAAACAGTAAGCCGTTTCATAAATCTATCTCCTCCAGAGCCTGCCGCGCGAATAGACGCATGTTAATCAATTAGGTGCAATGCAAAAATAAAGGACTTGAACTTCTTCGGCGGGATTGCGATAGACGCAGCAACGAATAACAGGAGTTTCCTAAATGCGTATCGACGCTGTGCCGATTGGCAAGAATCCGCCGGAAGACATCAACGTCATTATCGAGGTCTCCGTTGGCGGCGAGCCGATCAAATACGAGATGGATAAAGAAGCCGGTGCGATGTACGTCGACCGCTTCCTGTACACTCCGATGCGGTACCCGGGCAACTACGGCTTCGTTCCCCACACCCTGTGCGGCGATGGCGACCCGATCGACGTGATCGTGGTCAACCAGCGCCCGATCGTTCCGGGCGCCATCATGAGCTGCCGTCCGATCGGCGTACTGCTGATGGAAGACGAATCCGGCCAGGACGAAAAGATCCTCGCGGTTCCGTCCCACAAGCTCAGCAAGCGCTACGACAACATCAACGACGTGACCGACCTTCCGGAAATCACCGTTGCCCAGGTGAAGCATTTCTTTGAACACTACAAGGATCTGGAGCCGGGCAAGTGGGTGAAGATCACCGGTGTTGAAGGTGTCGAATCCGCAAAGCGGCTGATCGTCGAATCGATCGCACGCGCCCAGAAGGAAGCCGCTGAATAAGCGCTTCCGAACGGACGAAATCAAAAAGGCCTCCCGAGTGTCGCAAGACGCGGGAGGCCTTTTTCATTGCAAGGGTCAGAATTAGCGTTCCGCTGCCGCCTCGATGCGCTCCATATCCTGGTCGGACAGGCCGAAATGATGCCCGATCTCGTGGATCAGCACATGGGCAACCACATCGCCCAGCGTCTCGTCCATCGCGGCCCAGTAGTCGAGGATCGGCCGGCGGAAGAGCCAGATGCGGTTGGGCATCTGGCCGGTCATCACGGTCTCTTCGCCTTCGCTCAGCCCCTGGCCTTCGAACAGGCCCAGAAGGTCGTGCGGATCCTCGATGCGAAGTTCATCCAGAACGTCGTCGGGCGCATAGTCCGCAAGGCTGATCTGCAGATGACCACAGCGCAGCAGAAGATCATCCGGAAGCCCGGAGAGGATCTCGCTCGCCATCGCCTCGAAGTCTTCCAGGTCAGGTGCTTTGCGTTCGGTCCAGCTGCTGTGGCTGACCGGCCGGACGGATGCCATATCGGTTCCTTTGACGGATCGGTTCATTCAGGTGTTGGGCAGTACGTAGGTGACCAGTAGATAAATCGCCAGTCCGATTGCGAACACAAGCCCGAGACCTCGGCCGATCCGGCTGCCCCAAACCTCGATCCGGTCGTCTTCGTCCTTGTCGGCGGCGCTCAGGTGATCCTTTGCCCGGTCGGCCATGCGGACGAAGGTTGACCCGGCAACGGTCTCGCTCTCCGCATTCACCCGTTCGAGTGTGCGGAGCGCTTCATCGCGCAGTTTTTCCTTCGGGTGCTTGTTCTCGCTCATGCACCTACACTGGCCGTGTTGCCACGGCGTTTCAACCCGAAAGCGGCCAAAAGCGCCAGAAGGGCAAGCCCGACGGACGCAACCGCGTTCCAGCCGGCAAAGGACAGGCCGAACATGCGCCAGCTGGCCTCGGTGCAGCTGACGACGCGCGTCGATTTCAACGCTTGCAGCATGTTGGCTGCAGACGTTGGTGTCGAGGTACCGCCACCGCAATCGCTCGGGCCGTCCCAGAACTGCCACTCGGCGCCGGACTGATAGATACCGAGGCCAGAACCATAGGCAAACACGACCGCAACGACCAGAAGCAGAGCCAACGCCAACCCGGTCCGCCTGGCCTGCATCAGGAAAAGCGCTAGCAACGCCAAGGGAAGGCCGACGTAATAGGGAATGCGTTGCTCGAGGCACAGCTTGCAGGGCACATAGCCGCCTATCAGCTGAAAGCCCCAGGCGGTCGCAATTGCCGCCAGACCGCCCACCAGCAAGAGCCCCGTCAGATTGCGCGAAATCCGGTCGGCTGTCATCTCACCCTCTTATTGTCAGATATACCTAAGCACAACAAATCCGCCGACCAGCAGCACCACAAATATGGTGAACATGAGACCAAGCCGCTTTTCGATGAAATCGCGGATCGGCGGGCCGAACAGATAGAGCAATCCGGCGACGACAAAGAACCGGATCCCCCGAGAAACGATGCTCGCGGCAATGAACACCGGCAGGCTGAGCCCCAGCGCACCGGAGGCAATGGTGATCACCTTGTAGGGAAACGGCGTCAGCCCGGCGATAAAGACGAACCACCAGCCGTACTGATGATAAATGTCCTTGAACTCGTCGACGAACCCCATCTTGCCGTAGAAGGTCAGGATCGGCACCGCCACCTGTTCGAACAGGAAGAGGCCGATCAGATATCCCAGGATACCGCCGGCGACCGACGTCAGCGTGCACAGCAGCGCGTACCACCAGGCTTTCTCGCGCCGGGCAATCACCATCGGGATCAGCAGGATGTCCGGCGGGATCGGAAACACCGAGCTTTCGACAAAGGATACGGTGCCGAGTGCGGCAGGCGCACGCGGTCCGGCGGCAAGGGACAAGGTCCAGTCGTAGAGGCGTCTGATCATGGCGCTTCCCTTAGCCGCTGCGCTGCAAAAAGTCACCTAGGGAAATGCGCACCGCCAGCAGCACGTTGTCGCGTAGCCACCGGCACAAACGATCCCAGCCTGATGTGAAGCCACCTCAAAAACGGGCATCAAGACACAAGGCAGACTTTTCGCCCGTATCTGGTAGCATTGAAACCTCGCCAGGTTTCACACGACGTTGGGAGGGGGACATGAACGGAACGGCCTCAAGCATCGCCAGACTGGCATTGGTTCTCGCGATGAGCGCGCCAGCTGCGGCAGTTGCCCAGCAGGTCGAGCTGGAAGGATCGGTCAAGCTGACACCTTTTGAAGCACAGGGCGTAACCCTGTCGACGATCTACACGGTGGATGCGGCGTTCGGCGCAAAACACGATGTCGAGGTCCCCGTACCGTTCAGCCTTGCCGCACCCCGGCGCGAGGCACAGCAAATTCTGGCCCAGGCGAAACCGGCCGGCGGCGGTCCGATCAAGATCTACTTCACCACCGACGACGAAACCAAGCGCATCTATTCGTCCCTGCAGATCGTCACCTACACCATGAAGACCGATGATCCGCAAAAGCGCCTCGAGGTGGGCGACTATGTTGCCATCGAGCTCTTGAAACAGCTCGGCACCACAGACGATACACGCCTGAATATCCGCCGCCAGATTACACTGGGCGATCTGCCTGCATCCGAAATCGTCGGCAACTTCATCAACAAGGAAGGCGACCAGCTCCTCGTGCGGCTGGTCGCGCTGGCAAAGCCCGACAGCCAGAGAGGCATCGTCGGCATTGCAATCGGCCACCCGCGTCAGGGCCGCATCAAGAAAGTGGAAGACATCTACCAGACCAGCGCTTCCCTGGCCTTCGACACGGTGACGCTGAAGTAGCTGGTAACCAGTGCGGGTGGGAGGCAAGCCTCGAACCACTCCTTCGCATTCCCGCAGCAATTCGAACCGCTGGAGATGGTGCCCCCCGCCGGAATCGAACCGGCACTCCCGAAGGAACCGGATTTTGAATCCGGCGCGTCTACCAGTTCCGCCAGGGGGGCAATCCGGTATCGGATTGGGTGCCTATCATGGGGCCTTGTCCGATGCAAGCGGTTCCAGCGCGCCGCGGCTTTCCGCCAGCAAGTGCGGCGGGTGCTGCATTTGATCGAATTTGAGCTTCTCCCTTTACGCTCCCTTAACCCTGGGCTGCGAATTCGCCTGCCACACAGCCTCAGAGGGTGAAATCCGGCGCATATTTAAGCTGTTTGCAACTGCTGCTCGCGCAAGTGGACAGTCAGACAAGTTTGGGAGAAACGGATGACACTGGCTGGCGGCCTTCAAGAGGCGAAACGCACGAAAACTTCTGCTGTGAACGAAGCCGCTCGGCACGGGCAGGCCTTCACACAGTCCTTCGTTGACAAATCACAGTTGATGCCAGCGCCGATCCGGCCCGAATGGGTGCTTGAAGGCGACCCGAAAGCCATGTGCGCCGTGCTGGCCAGACACAAGTTCGGCTGGGGCGATGCCTGCCACTGGTCCTGCACCGCCGGCAAGTTCCGCTGGCACTACGGCTGGGATGAGTCGGTCATGTTTCTGGAAGGCGGTGTCCGGATCACCGACGAGGCCGGCCATGTCTATGAAGGCAAGCCCGGCGTGACCCTGTTCTTCCCGGCAGGCACCTCCGCCGTTTGGGAAGTGCCGACCTACATCCGCAAGCTCGCGTTCAATCAGAAGCCGGTTCCCTGGTATCTGCATTATCAGTCCCGCATCCTTGAGAGATTGAAAGGCGTCGGGAAGAAACTTTTCGGCTAAAATGTCGGGCTCGCGTTGCCGAATGAGGTCTTGAAAGAAAGGCGCCTTGCGCCTTTCGGCGGGCGAATTTGTTAGCCTGCAAACAAAGGCGCAAATTGTGCGCTTTTTCTGGACAAGCAGAAATGGCTTGGCTAGAAATTCAGCATGAGCAAATCAGGACGTGAAATCGAGCTTAAGCTCGAGCTGGAAACGACGGCACAGGACGCTTTGAAACGCGCCGGTTCCATAGACGGATTCACTGCCAGCCGCGCCGTGAACAAGACGTTGCAGTCGATCTATTTCGACACGCCGGACCAGGCGCTTCGCAAGGCCAGGATTTCCCTTCGCGTGCGCAAGTCCGGCAACAGCTGGGTTCAGACCGTCAAGCTCGGCACGGGCGTCATGGGCGGCCTGTCCTCGCCGGTGGAAGCCGAACATCCGGTCAAGGGCCGTGCGCTCGACTTTTCCGTCATCGAAGACCCCGCCGTCCACGACCGTCTTCTGGAAATCATCGGCGATGCCCCCCTGTCGGAGTGCTTTGAAACGGTGATGAAGCGCACCGTGCGCAATCTGACCCGGGACAGTGACGGCACCTTCATCGAACTCGCCTTCGACAACGGCAATATTCTGGCCGGCAGCGGCAGCCAGCCGCTGACAGAACTCGAAATGGAACTGAAGTCCGGTCCCAGCCTTGCCCTTTTCGAGGCCGCCAAGGCTCTTTTGAAGGACATCCCCTTCCGCTTTTCGCCCTATAGCAAGGCAGAGCGCGGATACCGTTTTGCCGAGGGCACCGCGCCTGCGGAACGGGCACCCTATTTTGCCGAGAATGTTTCCTTCGACAGCGGCATCACCACCGAGCACGCCTTTCGCGACGTGCTGCGTTCTTGCCTGACCCAGATTTCCGAAAACCGGCTTGCAGTCCTGTCGTCGAACGATCCGGAAGGCCCGCATCAGCTACGGGTGGGCCTGCGCCGCCTGCGCAGTGCGTTTCGCCTGTTCCGGCCAATCCTGAACCCGGCGACCATGGCACCGCTCGACAGGACCGCGAAGGTCATTGCCACCGAAGCCGGTTCCCTGCGGGATCTCGACGTCCTGGTCGACGAGATCGTTATGCCCCTGGTCGACAGGGCGCCCGCAACCCTGTCCTTTGACGCTCTTCTGGAAAATCTCAATGCCTTCCGGGATGAAAGCACCCGCACCACGCTGACGGATCATCTCAAATCGGAAGAGGTCAACGGTTTCCTGCTCGACCTTGCAGCCTACACCGAGGGGCGCGGCTGGCTGGACCCGGAAAACTTCGGCCAGACGCAGCTTCTGGCCCAACCTGTGGAGACTCACGCCGGCGAAGCTCTTGCCAAGCAGTGGAAGAAGGTTCTGAAATACGGCAAGCGACTGGAAGAACTTACCGTTCCCGAACGCCACGAAATGCGCAAGGCGATGAAGAAGATGCGCTACGGCATCGAATTCTTCGGCTGCCTCTATCCGAAAGACACCGTGAAGCCCTTCCTGAAGCGGATGAAGAAGCTGCAGGATATCTTCGGCTATCTCAACGATGTCGCCATGGCCGAACAACTGCCGGTGAAATGCAAGGTCAGCGGGGCAAATGCCCTGGCAACCAACCAGGCCATCGGTTTTGTCATCGGCTGGCACGAGGCCCAATGCCAGGCCATGTGGCAGCACGCCAAGGGATATTGGGAAGCAACCCGGGAAACGCCGAAATTCTGGACCTGACGCTTATCACCGGCCCGGTTCGATCATCAGAATGTCCGGAAAGGAAACAGGGGCGAAGGCTCCGGTCAGCTTGAAGGTGGTCAGGTCTTCCTCGCGCGAGACCAGCTGGTCCTGACGGGCCAGCTCGGCGATGGTCTCCTTCAGAGTTTCGATCTCACGCAGGATGAACGCCCCCGTGTCCGGCAGCATGCGGCGGGAGAGCGTGAAGAACAGGGACTGGTTGCCACCCGGATTGGCTATCACCTGCCCCAGAAAGCGCATGTTGATTTCCTTCAGCAGCGGGATCAACGGCCCGTCCGGACGGAACCTGAAGGGCTCCTTGCGCGTGATCTTGATGCGGTTGCCTGGATGCACTTCGGCCAGCCCCAGCGCCTCCAGCACCCGGCCCAGTCGGAACATGTCCTCTCCCGAGAGATCAAAACGGCGCTCGATTTCCTGTTGCGGGATCGGCTCACGCAGCAGGATGAAGAGATAGAACAGCGACGGATCCGCAGCGAGCCGCGCTTCCGTTGCCACCGGCAGGACGCTTGCCTCTTCCGAATTCCGCTCTGCCCGATGCAATACGTCCGCCAGCGGCACCTCCAGAATTTCGCAGATCTCCAGCAACCGGCTTAGCTTGCAATCGTGCCCCGCGAAGATCCGCTTGACCGTTGGCTCCGATATTTCCATCCGGCTTGCGAGATCCGCATAGGTCATGCCACGAGCCTTCAGCACGCCCTGCAAGATCTTGAAGGTATCACCGCGCATATTCCTGATCCCGAATTCGACAGTTTGAGTATCGTTTTTTGATACCAAATCATCATCAATTGCAAGAAAAGTTCGTCTTCTGCAGGAGAGGTCCAGTTCAACTTTGCGAAAGGACTTCCCATGCAGACCTTCAAACCCCTGGCCGCCGCGCTGCTGCTCGGCCTTTCAACGCTCCCCTCATCAGCCGGTTCACTCTGGTCAACGGACGGCTTCGACATGCCTGAATCCGTAGCCTTTGACACTGCGGCCAACCGGCTCATCGTCAGTGTCATGGAAGGCGCGCCGAATGCGGTCGACGGCAACGGCCATCTGGCGCTTCTGTCCACGGACGGGAAAATCATAGATGCCAAATGGGCAACCGGAATGGACGCTCCCAAGGGACTGGCGCTGATGAACGGCAAGGTCTTCGCGGCCGATCTCACCAGTCTGCGGGTTGTCGACGCCCAGACCGGCAAATTGCTGCAGTCATTGCCTGCAGAAGGCTCGGTTTTCCTGAACGATGTGACCACCAGCGGCGACGAAATCTTCGTTTCCGACATGATGACGAACACCATCTGGCGCTACGCGGATGGCACTTTTGAAAAATGGCTGGAAAGCCCTGAGCTCAATCACCCCAATGGCCTTTACTGGGACAACGGCCGCCTGCTTGTCGGCGCCTGGGGCAAGGGCCTCAAGAACGATTTCACCACTGAAGCACCCGGCAGCCTGCTTGCCATTGATCCTGCCTCCAAAGCTATCAGCGTCGTGGCGCGGGATATCGGCAACATCGATGGCATCGCACGGCTGAACGGCAAGCTCGTCCTCAACGACTGGATCAACGGCAAGGTCTTCGAGATTGGTTCTGACGGTACACCGAACGAGATCATGAGCGAACCCGCCGGCCTTGCCGATATTTCCACCCACGATGACGTCCTTTACCTGCCGCATATGCTGGAAGGCAGGATCGAGGCAGTCAGACTGAACTAGCACCAGACCCTGCAAACGCTTCATCGCACGGGTCAGACGGCAAAAACGGGTTGGGCACGTGATGCCCAACTCGCCCCTTACCACCTTACGATGTGTGGCCCATCAATTTCTGATGTACGCACCTCAGTTTATGCTACCTTCCACGCAGATTGGCCCAGTGTTCGGCAAGTCGAACGCTGGATCAGCCGCCGGGCGAGGACCGCCAAAGCAGGGTCATACAGGGATCAGGGTCGAGGGATAGCGTGCTGGAAGCCTACAAGATCAACCCGGAGTTCGTCATTTCGGATGAGGAAACGCTCCGGAGCCACTATTCCGAGCTATCGCCGCTGGCAGCAAAAAAGTGCCTGAGCGCACTGGACAAACATGCTCGGGACTTCATTGCCCGCTCGCCGTTTCTGTGCCTCGGCACGCAGAACAAGGACGGCAAGGCGGATGTCAGCCCGCGTGGCGATCCGGTCGGCTTCGTCAAGGTTCTCGACCCGCAAACGCTTGCCATTCCGGACCGTCCGGGAAACAACCGCCTCGACAGTCTGGCCAATATTGTCGCCAACCCGAATGTCGGGCTTCTGTTCCTGATTCCCGGGTTTGACGAGACCTTGCGCGTCAACGGCATGGCAACGCTTGTAACCGATCCGGATCTTCTTCAAACCATGAGCGTGAAGGACCGTGCGCCCAAGCTCGCCATTGTCGTGAAGGTGAGCGAAGTCTTCCTGCACTGCGCCAAGGCGTTCCGGCGCTCACACCTCTGGGATCCCGAACACCAGCAGGACCGCAGCGAAATGCCGTCGCTTTCCAAGATCATTCTGGACCAGACGACCGGCGCGCCGGATGAAAAGGAAATGCAGAAGCTGGATGCTGCGCTGGAGGAGACCTACCGGAAAACGCTTTATTGAGCGGATCCCGCGCAGCAATTTCACCGGCAGGAGCCAGACTACAAGGGAGCGCTGACGCTCCCCTGTATCGCCTCATACCCTAAGGGGCCATATCAGGCCCGAGCTGCTTCAATCGCCGACGCCATGATGTCCAGCCCCTGATCGATCTCGTCATCCGAGATCGTCAATGGCGGGGCGATGCGGAAGACCGCGCCCATGGCTGGCAGTTTGACGATGTTCATGCTGAGCCCGCGTGCCATTGCCTCGGCGCCGATCCGGTCTGCCATCGCGAGATCCGGCTGGCGGCTGGCCCGATCGGTCACGATCTCCAGCCCGAGCAGCAGCCCACGACCGCGCACATCGCCAACACTCTCAAAACGCTGCTTCAAGCCTTCCAGCCCGGCTTGCAGGCGCTGGCCTGCCGACACCGCACGGCCGATCAGTCCATCCCGTTCCACCACATCCATCACCGCCAGTCCGACAGCAGCGGGCAGAGGATCGGACACGTGGGTGGTCAGAAACACGAACCCTTTCCGGTGCGCTTCTTCCTCGATGGCACGGCTCGTCAGCACGGCGGAAAGCGGCAATCCGGCCCCCAGGGTCTTGGACAAGGTCAGGATGTCCGGTGTCACGCCATCCCGCTGGAAGGCAAACATATGTCCCGTCCGGCCGATACCGGTCTGGGCCTCGTCCAGGATCAGCAGCATCCCGCGCTCGTCGCACTTCTGGCGCAGTGCCGCGAGATAGCCCTCCGGCAATTCGATGATGCCGCCTGACGACAGGATCGGCTCGGCAATGAAGGCAGCAAGATTGCCGGTGGACTGGCTGTCGACCAGCGCAAAGGCATCATCCAGCTCGGTCCTCCAGTCCAGATTGCCGTTCGAATCCGTAAACCGCGGCCGGTAGGCATTGGGGGCGGGGATTGCAAACGACCCCGGATTGACCGGCCCGTAGCCCCGCCGGTTGTGACTGTAGGTGGCGGAAGCAGCTGCCCCGGTCATGCCGTGCCAGCTCTTGGTAAAGGCCACGATCTCGTGCTTGCCGGTAACCAGCTTTGCCAGACGGATGGCGGCCTCGTTGGATTCCGCCCCGGTGGACAGGAGCAGCACCTTTTCCAGTCCGGGCACAAGAGATCCGAGGCGCTTCGACAGGTCGACGACCGGGCGGGACAGCATGCCGCTGAACAGGTGGTCGAGCTGGCCGATCTGCTCGCGCACGGTGCGCACGATATCCGGATGGGAATGCCCCAGGATGGAACTCATCTGACCGGACGTGAAATCGAGGATTGGTGCGCCTGAGCTGTCATAGACATAACTGCCTTCGGCACGTTCGATGACACGTTGTTCGAACACAGGACCATACCGCAGGACGTGATCCGACACGTCGGACCAGAACCCGGTATCCGTGCTGTTGCTGGCGCTTTCCAATGCCATGAGGCGTCTCCTGATCCGGCCGGCTGAATTGACTGCAGCAAGTTTAGGAGAAGCCTTGCATTCAATAAAATTCATAGTTTAGATTATGATATTCAATTGGATTGATATCTCATGCCTGTTCTGGAAATCGCCTTGCTGCGCAGTTTCATGGAAGTCGCCCGCAGCGGCTCGATCAGCACCGCAGCGCGGCAGGTCGGGCGGACACAATCCGCCGTCAGCATGCAGATGAACCGGCTGGAGGCGATTGTCGGCCAGCAGATCCTGCGCCGCACACGCGGGGGTGTGGAACTGACGGCAGCAGGTGACAGGTTTCTGGTCCAGGCGGAACGCATTCTTGCCGTCCACGACGAAGCACTTGCCACCCTGCCGGGGGCAGGCCTGCATGGTCTGATCAGTTTCGGCTGCCCGGAAGACTATCTGACCGCCTTCTTTCCCGATCTTCTGAAAGGGTTTGGCGCGCGGCATGGCGATGTCGAGATCGAGGTGGTCTGTGCTCCAACAACGGAATTGCACCTTCAGCTACAGCGCAGGCGGATCGATCTTGCCCTGATTTCCGTTCCCGGCGAAGACGCGTCCGCCCGCATCCTGAGGCCGGAAAGCTTTGTCTGGGTGGCCAATCGCCCCGATCCGGAGGTCCTGCGAAAGGATGTTGTGCCGCTTGCGCTTTCGGCGCCGGACACATTGGACCATCGCGCCGCCCGCAGCGCCATGGACCAGGCAGGCAAACCCTATCGCATCGCCTTTGCCAGCAATGGCCTCGCGGGCCTGCTGGCGATTGCCCGGTCCGGCCAGGCCATCAGTGTGGTGACCCGCTCCGCGGTGCCGCATGATCTCCACATCGTGGAGGCCGGCCTGCCGCCGCTTCCCGGCATCGGCGTCACGCTGGCCTACGCGTCGCCAAATCCCTCGGCTGCAACGCAGGCATTCGGAGAATTCGTGGCGGACAAGCTGCGCAGCCCGGCGACGAACTGACATCACAACACCGGGCCGGGCAATATCCGGTCCATTCGGCCGGATTCCAGGCCGGCAGGCTTCAAGTGCCGGGCATCCAGGCGTAGACGGTGTCCAATGCGTCCTGCGAGACGAACCGGAACCCGCAGGCGAGGTAAAAATCATTGGCGGGACTGCCGTTGAGGGCCATCAGCCGGATCGGCAGTCCCGCCGCTTCTGCCTCAGCCTTCAGGCCCTCGACGCTATCTCGGCCAAGCCCAAGCCCCTGAAAGGCCGGACTGACATAGAGATGATCAAGATAGAAATGGTCGGCGTGCCTGCGCACGACAAAAAAGCCGGCAATGTCTTCTTCCACCAGGATGATCCTTGTGTCTGTGGCAACAAAGCTGCCCAGGAATCGGTCCCTGGCCCGGAGAGGGTCAAACCGCCCGACGGCTTCGAGGCTCGGCCGCATTGCCTCGACGCGAATGTCGGCAAGCCTTTCCGCATCGGCCTCAACTGCCGCTTCAATCCGGTAGATTTTTCGAGACATTCATTTCCTCGCCAGCGGGAGACAGACGACACCTGCCGCATCTGATCACCTTCACGGCGCGGGCAGTCTTGCAGACAGGCGCTCGACCAGCGCCTCTCCGGCAGCCTCGATATGTCGCCTCAGGATGTCGCAGGCTTCCGCGCCGTCCCGGCGGCGGCAGGCTTCAAGCAGGGCCCGGTGTTCCTGATGAGAGCGCCGGGTGTAGTCGAGCTGCGCCGCCGCAAGCCTCAAGTACCGGTCGCCGGCCTCATTGAGCGCGGCAATCTGTGCCAGCAGCCGCGGCCTTGCGCAGGGCTCATACAGCGCGAAATGAAACGCCTTGTTCAAGGCTCCGAAGTTTTCCAGGTCCGACGCCTCGGCCTTGTCCTGAATGGCTGCGGCCCGGTCGATCTGGCTGTTGGTCAGCTCCGGAATGGCAAGGCGCAAGGCCAGTGTCTCCAGCGCCGCCCGCATTTCGTAAACTTCCCTGAATTCCTCCGGATCAAGCGGGGCAACGATGGCGCCCTTGTTCGGCGGCATCTGCACCAGTCCTTCGGCCTCCAGCAGGCGCAGCGCATCGCGAACAGGCATCCGGCTGGTCTCGAACAACACCGCCAGCCGTTCCTGGCGCAGCGCCTCGCCCGGTTTCAGCTCGCCCGAGACGATCTTTTCCCGCAGGGCATCGGCCACCCGAATGGCCTGATCTCCGGTTCTTTTTGCGCTTGTCCGCTCTGTCATCTGTCCGTCCGGCTGGGTCCTTCCGCCTTCGTAGACAATCAGCGACTTGACTGCAATCCGGCAAATATGTATCCAGTTTTTAAATTTGGATACAAAAAAGGATATTGCAGATGACCGTCTCGCGATTGAAGGACATTCCGGGAATTGGCGTGGACAAGATGGGACAGGCCGCCGATGACGTCGGAAATTCCGACATGCTTCGGCTGGAGAACCTGGATACGGACCTTCGCCCGCCGGAGGAGGCGCTGGAAGCAACGCTGGCTGCCATCGGCCGGGATGACGCCAACAGCTATCTGCCGTTCCTGGGCACGAATGACATCCGCAGGGCCGCAACCAACCGGATATCGGCCACCACCGGCCAGCTTTACGACTGGAATACCCAATGCGTCATTTCGGCGGGCGGCCTGTCCGGCATCCTCAATGCCCTGCTGGCAATCCTGGAGCCGGGCGACGAGGTCATCATCACCGATCCCGCCTATGCGGGCCTGCTCAACCGCATCCGCCTTGCCGGCGGCGTTCCGAAGCTGGTTCCGCTAAGGGTGGTCGATGGCGGCTGGCGTCTTGATCTGGAAGAACTGCGCCGCGCAGCCAGCGACAGAACCCGGGCCGTTTTGACCATGAGCCCGTCCATGCCGACTGGCATCGTGCACACGGCGGAAGAATGGAACGCCATTGCGGAAGTCGTGATGCACACCGGCGCGTTCCTGCTGCACGACGCCGCCATGGAGCGGATTCTCTACACCGGCAAGCCGGTGATCCACCCGGCCAGCCTGGATGGCATGGCGGAGCGCACGATAACGGTGGGCTGCGTTTCCAAGGAATACCGGATGATCGGCTGGCGGGTCGGCTGGACGGTCGGCCCCGCCCCGATCATGGCGGACATCGGCCTTGTCAGCCTCACCAACGTCGTCTGCCAGGTCGGCATCGCAATGCCGGGCGCTGCGGCCGCCATCACCGCGAAAGACGACGGCATCGCCGCTGCAACGGCAACCTGGAAAGCCCGCCGGGACATCATCCTTCAGGCACTGTCAAACCTGCCCGTCGTGCGCCCGGATGGCGGCTGGTCTCTGCTGATCGACACCGCCGAACTTGGTTATTCCCCGGTGGAAGCCTCCCGGCTGCTGTTCGAAAAGGGGCGGATCGCGGCAACACCGATGACCGGCTGGGGCAGCGAGGACATCGCCGGACGCTACCTGCGTTTCGTCTTCGCCAACGAGCCGGCAGAAAGGCTCGGCGATATCCGCGAGCGGTTGCGCCTCGCCTGGCAGGTCTGACGGCACCGCGCCAGCCTCGACACCTCAGGAAAGCCCTGCCCGGGCTTTCTTCCTCCCTCACGTTCTACCGCCGGTCCGCACCGGTTTCTTCACCCCGCTTGTGCCCAAAGGCACAGCCTTCCTTGAAAGGACGAAAGACTTGACCACCCGCATCCCAACCCTGGCCGCCTGGCTGTTCCGGCTTGCCGCTCTCTGGATGCTGATCGGACTGGTGCTCGGCATCGTCATGGCGGCAAGCCATGACCACGCGCTCTCGCCGGTTCATGTGCACACCAACCTTCTCGGCTGGGCAACCCTGGCCCTGACCGGGCTCCTCTACACGGTAATCCCGGCCATGGCGGACAACAGGTTTGCCCGCCTGCACTTCTGGCTTCATGCGCTTGGTCTGCCGGTGATGATGGCGGCACTGGCCGCCTATGCGCTTGGCCATACGGCGATGGAACCCGTCATCGCGGTTGGTGCGATCGCGGTCACGGCCGGGCTTGCCTTTTTCACGGTCAACCTGTTCCGGACGCTTTGACCGGACGGGTTTCACCCAACTCGCCCAAGTTCCGTGTCCGGGGCCCGCAGTGGCAACATTGCGGGCCATTTCCGTTTGCCGCTCGAACCGGCACACAATCGCCGGCCTGTCTTGACAGCGTCACACCTGGCCGTCCCTATATCACCAGTTGTGCCGGGGACGACTCGGCACCCCATCGGCAAACCGCAAGGAGACGGCGCATGAAGATCGGCAAGACCACGGTAACGGCAGCCTGCGCATTGGCCATCGCCTCGTCCGGCCTGCTGGCGCCACGCCTTGCGGATGCCTGCACCCGGGTGGTCTATCTCGGTGCCAGCGAGCAGGTGATCACCGCCCGCTCGATGGACTGGAAAACCGATGTCAGCACGAACCTCTGGCTGTTCCCGCGCGGCATGAAGCGCAACGGCGAGGCCGGTGAAAACTCCTTGGAATGGACCTCGAAATACGGCAGTGTCATTGCCTCCGGCTACGACATTTCAACGACCGACGGCATGAACGAAGCCGGGCTTGTCGCCAATGTGCTGTGGCTGGTGGAATCCGAGTATCCAGAATACGACAGCTCCAAACCCGGCCTGACGATCGCCGCCTGGGCGCAATATGTGCTCGACAATTTCGCGACCGTTGAAGAGGCCGTCCGCGCGCTGGAGGCCGAACCCTTCACGCTCTTCAGCGACAATGTTCCAGGCGAAGAACGCCTCGCCACCCTGCACCTGTCCCTGTCGGATGCAAGCGGCGACAGCGCCATCGTGGAATATATCGACGGCAAGCAGGTGATCCACCACAGCCGCGCCTATCAGGTGATGACCAACTCGCCGACCTTCGAAGAGCAGCTGGCCCTGAACCAGTACTGGAAGGAAATCGGCGGCACCGTCATGCTGCCGGGCACCAACCGTGCGGCGGACCGCTTTGCCCGCGCATCGTTCTATGTCGACGCCATCCCGAGAACCGAAAGCCCGGTCGAGACGATTGCCAGCGTCTTCGGCGTCATCCGCAATGTCTCCGTGCCGCTCGGCATCACCACGCCCGACCAGCCGAACATCTCCTCCACCCGCTGGCGCACCGTCGCCGACCAGAAGCGCAAGCTCTACTTCTTCGAATCCGTGGTGACCCCGAACATCTTCTGGATCGACTTCAGCCAGGCCGACTTTTCACCGGAAACCGGCAAGGTCATGAAACTAGACCTCGGCCCCAACCAGACCAACATCTACTCCGGCATGGCCAACGCGCACTTCCAGGAAGCAGAACCGTTCCGGTTTCTGGGGCGGTAGGACGCGGGAAAGGCTGTCTTGCGTCGTCATTTCGGACGAACGGTGGAGTTTGAGCCGGTCTGCAAAGCTGCCGATCGTTGCGCCTTGCGCGAAGGTCTATTGGAGGCGGAGAGCGGGAATTCGCTGCATTTTGCACCAACGTCAGCTAGGCGATTATGATTAAGTCTTATCTTAGCTCTCGCTGTCAGGTTCCGACAACGCGTCATGGATTACACTATACGACTTAACGGGCAGCTCTGGCTTACCGATAAACTCATCTAAAGAGCTAAGCGTCTTTGCAAAGTATTTCCCCGCCATTCGACACCAGTGTATGTCTGGCTCAAACGAGGGAATAACTGGAAGTAGATGAAAATTGTGCGCAGGGTTCTGGCAGTATTCTATATTAATTCTACCTACATGAGACCAGTACGAGTGGACTGCCGAACTAAAGGGCTGGAACACATAGTTGTAAAAATCTATGCAGCCTGCCTCTTTTGCCATCACACGGGCATTCTTTCCCGACCAACTTCCAAGATTAACCTCAGTAAGAAATTCTGCCTGCTGGGATTCAAGCCAAATTTCCAATTGCTCAATGTATGGTTTCTGTTGTTCTGTGTCCTTTAAACCGGCTTTTTCAAGTTCCTCTTTGCGATGCGCTATCTCCAGCTTGATGGTACCGAGTCCGTCTTGGACATATAAAGGCACGCGTTCACGAGGGTTCTGTATTAGCCAGACGAGCGTAATATGCACATCCGCCATCGCCCTTAGCATTATCGGTGCAGTATTCGAGTTCCAGATGCCAGGATTAGAGACTATCTCAATGGCAAGTGTTGCCTGCCTTGCCAAGAGGGCGAGAATGACTTGTCTTTCTTGCGGCTTGCCAAGGTCAATCTCCCAAGCGCTTTCACGAGCCCTGAAGTCATCGTGTACGAAGTGCGCAAATGCTGTGATGAAGCCTTCGATTCCCTTAGAGACATCGGGGAGTTCAGGAATGTCTTGATAGTCGCCAGCGCACCTACCTATCGCTGATAAGCCGTTCCAAAAAGCATCGACCCAGTCAGGTATGTCAGCATCTTCTTCCTTTGCAAGTAGAAGCATTGGAGCCATGGCACGAAAGAAAGAGCCCGCTTTTTTTGATGCTTCGGTTGCTGGATAGTCTTCAATATCACTGAAAACGGTCGCGTTCTTATCGAAAACCTCTTTAGCTACCCTAATCTTATCTTGATCGAAGGCAAGATATACGGCAGTCGAAATTGCAAGCGTTGCGGCGCGACTGTGACGGTTATACATTTCCGCAAGAGTGGGGCCCAGATGATCTGTGACTGCTTGCAGATCATCTTCGGATTGAAGTTCAGCGAAAGATAAAGGGCTGTCGGGCCAAATGACGGACAGCCTGCCTAGAACAGCCCGAAAATCTGCCAATATCGCTTCGTCAATGACATCCAAGAGCTCTTGATGCTCAACTTCTGACAACTCTGAAAACGAGGTCACTGTGGCAAAGAGTGGTTTAGGGTCCTTTTTGCTGACCTGTGCGGCAGCTTTTCCCACCTGCCTTGCGACTTCAACGCCTCTCACCGGGCCTAGCTCATTGATAAGTAACGTTATCCAGAATAATTCAGGGACGATTTGAAGCGACCACGAGAAAGGTGAAAAGTTGTCACCCATCGCCGCGCGCACCGGTGGAATGAGCCGCCTTTTCCTCTTGATATGATCTTCCAGAACCATTTTCGAAACCTTATTACTCTAAGGCACTTCCATCTCCTGCCCTAGCATCGCGCTGGGAACGGTTAATTAAAATGCTGCATGTCTTTCAAGTCAAAGCCATGCGCAGCACATCTCATTCATTAAGAACTTAAGGAAACTGGGAGCGGGTGTGCTCAAGAGGCGAATTTGGCTGTGAACAGTCATACTCTGTAAAAAACACGAACGAACGCAATGGGCTGGGAGTGACGTCACGCCTGAAGGCGACTACGCGTGGGCTGCTGTGCTGCCGCAAGTCCGCTTGGAGCCAATCATCGATCTATAATGTTGCGCCGTAGAATATCGTGTCCTGTAATTGGAGCCGTTGCTTTTCCTCGATCCGGTAATTGGCAAGAGTGTTGACCCCGCCTGCTCCATTAGAAGGCATAGCCGACGGGGGCGATTTCATTGCATCCTCACCAAATGCTTCTTCTGAAGTCAGGCAAGTTGATGAACCTAGTGAAACCTGGCGGGGCCAATTTCGTCGAAAGCTTAACGAAACGTCACCTCGACTGGTCAGTGGCCCGCCTCATACTTCTGCGCCCCAAATTGCTGTAAATTAACCGTGTCGACGTGAAGGTTATCTATATCTTCCGACACCGATGCCTGAGCAGAGCCGCTGAGCAAGTCTTCGATTGTTGCCGACTCAAATCGGACTGTAAAGATTTCCTCGGTAGCGTTGCTAGATGTTGGGCGGATAAGATATGTATCGTCGGAACTCTGATACTTGGTAATGTCGATCTCGTTTGGTTTGGGGTGTCGGTTTTCGAAAAAGCTCCAAAAATACTTAAGCATCGCTTGGAAGCCCTCGCCGCCAGTGGCCCCCCCGAACACAGGTTTCACCGCATGGTACAATGGCCTTCCGCGTTCGCCATTGGAATAGTCAAGGATGCTCCCAAACTCGACCGACGTCGAAACATTTCCGCCAAGATTCGCGAGGTTGGCATCTTCAGTGACTTTCGATGACGCTTTTAATTTCACTAACCCTGAACTCATTTCTGAGACCATTATCCAGTAACGCGCGCAATCTCGCAGTTCGTCAATAACCACATACCCATCCTGCCACATGATCTGACCAGAGATAATCGCCTCGAGCAAAGACCTGAAAAAGTCGTCACGGCTCTCGATCCGAATTTGTGTTGCATCGTGGAAGTGGTAAATAAATCCGCCTTCTTTCGAAAACTCAATTTCGCCTGCGGCGTCGCCGAATCCGGCCGCCGCTGATCCGTGAGCCGCTGCCGCTGACTTGATTTTTGCGCCATCGCTATAGCGAAAAACACGTTTGTCAGAGCTGATAATCTGTTCTTCAAACAGAACACTTTTTTTCTTCAAGTTGCCATCTCGAAGAAATCTACCCTTCTCGAGATTGCCGTAGTCACCAACGTCCAAGTGATCGTCAGGAAGCCACGTAGCAAAAAGCCCTTTGGTCATTTCATATATCTTTTTTTGAAGTTTTGAAACGGAAGACATCGAAACTGTCCTTCTCGACTGGGCGGCCTACCCACCGTTTAAGTACAACAGAATACTTCAATTCTGCGTCGCGAACAATCATTCCGTGTCTGGCGCTTTCAATCAGCAATAAAGAGTTGATTTATATTTCCGATTGCTTTGTACGTTAACAAAAAGAGCGATGCGTTTATGTCGACGAACGACCCGCTGAGAAAACTCTTCGATGACATCAATGACCGGGTACCCGGTACGTTCATTAGATTTAGCGTTTTTCGCAAAATGGCTAACTTTGGAATGTGGACGTCTTAGCGGCTGCCTTGAGTGTCTCAAACGTCCGCACTACCGGCATCTTGAGAACAATCGTCTTCGCAGATGCAACGAATGTCAGCTAAACCCTTTCGAGACACGTAAGCCGACCGTCCGCTCCCTCCCCCAAAATCTACCAGTCGGCAAAGCGTCCCGAGGCTTACCGTTTTACTGGAACCAACTCATAAAGTTTCCCCATCTTCCCTTACGTTAATTCTTGCATTGCCGCACACATCGGCTCACTATCCAGAGCAGTTACTTGTCATACAAAGCCCTGTGACGCGCCATTTCTTGTGCGTTTCAAAGCATTAGAAAGATGTGCCTGCTGAAGGCATTCAAGGCGCGACAGTCGATCTGGAACCTGACGTATGCCAATTACCTTCGCACCTCGTATCGCCATGTTCGGATTTGACGCCACGGCCTCGCCCAAGTGGCAAATGGTGCCGAGGGGGTGGGAGCGAACGATTGTGGTGCGGGGAGCAGGTGCCCTTATTCCCGAATTGACCCCCAACGACATTGCCAGGGTCACCTATCGCCGTGTCGGCGCCGAACACCATCTGACGCTCAAGGGCCTCAAGGCCGGCAAGGGGTTTGTCCGCTTTGTGCCGAATGCCGGGTTTGCGGGGCCTGTTCCCAACAGCGACATTCTGGAAATCTCGGTCAAGACCGAGGTCAAGATCAACACGGCGTTTCACTATGTGAAGGACAACGCCGGCCACAAGACCAACCGCAACATGGGCGACCTCAACGCCCTGATACGGGGCGTCAACCGGCTGCTGGACACCCAGGCCAACGTGCGGATGTACAGAAAGAGCGCACGCACGATAACGGTTCCACAGAACCTGGGCGCCACGGTACGGTTTTCCAGCCACCTGGCGGGCGTTGCGGCCGCCGAACATGAATGGGACGATGTCACGGCCTTTGCCGATGCTGCCGCGGATTTCAATGTCTTCTTCGTGTGGCAGTATGAGCAGGATGCGACGCCTGCGGTCAACAACACCCGGGCCGGAACCCTGGCCGCCGAGAAGAACTGCCTGATGCAAGATACGATCACCGGCTCGACCCATGCCGAAACCCTGGCACACGAGACCATTCACCTGCGCGGCATCGGCCCGCACAGCGGAACCGCAACACACCTGATCGCCAGTGGCGCGGTGCGGACGGGGCAGCTGATTTCGCGCGCCCAGGCCAACATCATCAATCCGTCGGGCACATAATGGTTCGACACCGCAACCTGGCCGGATGCATCGCAGGGGCGTTTCTGGTCACCTGGCTTGCAGGAAGCACTATGGCAGACGACATGAACCTTGAGGCAGAGATCGATACCGCGCTGGCCGGAGGCTCGCCGGAGGCTGTGGTGGAGGCAGGTCCGGCCGCCGTCGCTCCCCTGGCCGCGCGCCTCGCCGCGGCGAAGACCACCGGGGAAAAGTCGGCCCTGGTGGATCTGCTGGCAGCCGTCGGTGGTGCAGACGCCCTGGCGCCCGTCTTGCCCTACATCGGTGATGCCGACCCGGACCTGCGCGCGCGCGCCAGCGCCGCAGCGCTGAAAGTCGTGCTGGCCAATGGCCCACCGTCGGGCCCGGTGGCCGAGCAGCTTCAGACCGAAGTAACAGCCGCGCTGGAAGCGCCGGACGCGGAAGGCGGCGTGTTGCTACTGGGGGCACTGGCACCCGGAGCGGAAGAGGCGCTTGAAGCTCACCTTTCCGGCACACGCCTGGTCAAGGCACAACCACAGGAGCCCACGGCCCCCGCAGCCCTGGCAGCCCGGCTGGCGCTTTCGGCCTTGGGGGACGATGAAGCGCGAACCAGCCTCCTGAGGCAAATCCCCGAGGCAGAGCCGGACAGCCTCGTCTTCATGCTGAAGGCCTTGCCCCTGATTGATGCCCCCGAAGTTCTGCATGCCCTGGCCGCAACCACCCTTTCCTCCAAAGCCCCCGTCGCGGACGGTCTGCCAAGCGGAGCGGAACCCGCCCGGGAGGTAGCCGACGTCGCGGTCGAGGCGTTTGTCGCGCGTCTGAACCTCAGCCCTGGCTTCAAGGTGACGCCGGGCGCCATCTACACGGCGGACCAACGGGCCGAAGTGGAAAGGCTCATCACGGGCTCCATCCCGAACTAGGCGAACCGGTCTTCCAACTCTCTTTTTCGCCCCTGATACTTCTGCCCTGGAGAAATGACCGGATTTTACATTAACGAAAGGTCCCATCGGTAAACTGGAGAAAACCTTCCAGAGACGAGAAAGTGATGCCGTCTTCCATTAACGCCGCTCTCGAAATTCTCAATCTTCACAAGCGTTTCAGCGAACCTGCGGTCAACGATCTCTCGTTGAAGGTGCGCAAAGGCGAATTCTACGCCTTGCTGGGCCCCAATGGTGCCGGCAAAACCACCACGCTGCGCATGGTCGCCGGCCTGCTTCAGGCCGATGCGGGGGCGGTCAGGGTCTGCGACATCGATGCGTTTGCGGATCCGATTGCCGCCAAGCAGGTTCTGGCCTGGGTTCCGGACGAACCCATGGTCTACGACAAGCTGACGCCGCTTGAATATCTCGAGTTCGTGGCAGGCCTCTGGAGCATGCAGCCGGACCTTGCAAGGTTCAAGGCCGACAGCCTTCTGGACGCCTTCGGACTTGCCCCCCATGCCAATGAGCGCTGCGGCGGGTTCTCGAAAGGCATGCGCCAGAAGGTGGCGCTTGCCGGTGCCCTGATCCACGAACCGCGCCTGATCATCCTCGACGAACCGCTCACCGGCCTTGATGCAGGCTCTGCCCGCCAGGTGAAGAAGGTGCTGACCGGGCTTGTCGCGCAGGGCGTGTCGATCATCATGACGACCCATATCCTGGAGGTGGCGGAGCGCATGGCCGACCGGATCGGCATTATCGCCCGTGGACAGCTTGTTGCCGAAGGAACGCTGGAAGAGCTGCGCCAACGGGCAAGTGCCGGCGGCCATTCCCTGGAGGACATTTTCCTGGAAATCGTGGGCGGCGATGCCGGCGCACATGCGAACACGGCCGAACTCCTTGATGAGAAGGTGGCATGAGAGCGTTGGCGGCCCCTTCCGCCCTTTTGCGCTTCTCCCGCCATGAATTGCGGCTGGCATGGCGCGACTGGGCCTGGATGTTTTCAGGCTGGCGCAGCACAAGCCTGCGGCGCGCCCTGATCGGCATGAGCATCTTCTACGCGGTCATGCACCTGATCGCCTACGCGGTGCTTTCCCCCCGCTTTGCCACCGGGTTTGTTCTCGACCAGACAGCACAGGCAGCGCTTTCGGTCACGGTGCTGCTCAGCTTCACCATGATGCTGTCACAGGCGATGGAGTCGGTAACCCGTGCGTTCTACGCCCGAGATGACCTGGACCTGATCCTGTCTTCCCCCGCCCCCTCCCGTGACCTGTTTCTCGTGCGCATCGTCATGATGGCCTTGACGAGCTGGGCCATGTCGGCGCTGGTCATCTCACCGTTCCTCAACGTTGCGGTGGTGCTTGGCGGGGAGCACTGGCTGGCGGGATATGTGGTTCTTCTGGCGGTATCGCTGAACGCGACCGGGGCAGGCGTTTTGATCACGCTCGCGCTGTTCCGAACGGTTGGCGCGCAGCGCACGCGCTTCTACGCGCAAATTCTGGCAGCAGTCGTTGGCGCGGCCTTCCTCATCGGGATGCAGGTGGTGGCGATCCTGTCCTTCGGGTCGATGTCGCGGTTCACGCTGTTCGACCCTGCCTTTCTGGCAAGCCATGCGCCGGGTGAGGGCTCGCCGTGGTGGTTCCTCGCCCACACGGTGGCCGGACAGACCAATGCCGTGTTCCTGTTCCTGGCGGTTTCCGTCGCGTTTTTTGCGGTCGGGGCCTGGCGCGGCGCGGTCCAGTTCCGCAGCATTGTCGTGCTCGCACTTGGCGTTACGGAAAAGACCCCGCGCGGCCGCGTTTCCGAGCGGACCTTTCGCAGTTATTCGCCGCTCGGCGCGCTCGTCCTGAAGGAACTCAAGCTCATCGCCCGCGATCCCTGGCTGATATCCCAGACGTTGATGCAGGTTCTCTATCTCATCCCGCCGGCTGTCATGCTCTGGGTCAGCTTTGGCGAGAAAACCGAGATTTCCGTGATCGTCGCCCCGGTTGTCGTCATGGCGGTTGGACAGCTTGCCGGCGGCCTCGCCTGGCTGACGATCTCCGGTGAGGACGCACCCGACCTGATTGCGACAGCCCCCATCTCTGCGTTCACACGCCTGTGGGCGAAAGTGCTGTCGGTGCTGACGATTATTGCAGCAATCGTGCTGCCGATCTCCCTGGGTCTGGCGTTCATATCGCTCTGGGGCGCTGTCATCACCGCCGCCGGCGCCATGACCGCGGCAGCAAGCGCAGTGCTTGTTCAACTCTGGTTCCGGGCACAGGCCAAGCGCACAACCTTCAGGCGCCGTCAGGTCGCTTCCAAGGCCTCCACGCTTGCGGAGGCCGCCGCATCCATTGCCTGCGCGGCCGGGACGGCCCTCGTCGCCGCGGCAAGCCCGCTGGCGATCCTCCCGGTCTTCCTGCTCCTGAGTGTGCTTGGGATCTCCTGGAGCATCCGCCCGAAACACAGCGCAAGCGCCTGAGGGGCATCACACTTCAGGCAAGTGGCTGTTGACTGAAGCATCGCCAGACAACCTGCAAAAGGGCGGTGCGAGGGGCAAGTCGACCGCCAAAACAACGCCCACGCAAGTTCGCTCAAGGATCCTGCAAAGCTCTGCGGGTGCCGCATTCGGCAAGATATCGATGATAGAAGTCCGTGTTCAGGCCGCTCGCCTGGCGTTGCAGTGAAGTCGTTTCGATAGCCTGGCCGGGCATGCCCAGCCAGTCCAGCAGGAGCTGTGTTGCCGCGCGGGGATCCTGGGCGAAGCGCTCATAGGCGGCATGGAACGGCACGATGCCGTTCTGTCTGAAATAGGCCAGCCAGCTTTCGCAGTCCTGCGAAATCCAGTTCACAAGCCTGTCGATGCTTTCAAAATCGTAGCTGGGCTCGGCGATACGCTCCTGCGCGGAAACCCATTGCTGGGTCTGGATGGCAATGTGAAGCGATACGGCCTGATAGTAGATGTCGCCCCGATAATTGTAGACGTAGAGGCAGTCGCCAAAGAGCTCCTCCAGTTTCCTCACGCCGAGTTCCCGCAGCAGGTCGAACTGATAATTGTGCAGCATCAGCGAGACTGGCAGACCCGAACCGGCGTCAAAATGCCGGATCGCCCGCACATAGCGCTTCAGCTCTTCTGCTGTTGCGGGCAGATCGTGAAACTCCGGCAGGAACTGCCTGATCTTCTTGTCGAAATGCCCCTGCCCGAACCACTCGTAGCTTTGCCGGGTCACCTTCGACGCACTCAGCGTCGTTGCCAGCGCCGTGCTGCCCGTTCTCTGGGTGGACGCAAATACGATCGTGTCGCACGCAAGGCGGTGTGGGGCTGTCACAAAGGTACCTCACCCGGGAGAAATGTTGGCAACCACAAGCTTGGGCCGACTGGATTTGCGGGTCAACAGGCGTTCCGACACATCGCCTCGAAAGGGCAGGCAGGCAATACCAGAGGAGCCTTTCCCCCCGCCCGCAAGAGACAGCAAACCTTTTACC
This sequence comes from Labrenzia sp. PO1, assembly GCF_012273635.1. Taxonomy (NCBI): domain Bacteria; kingdom Pseudomonadati; phylum Pseudomonadota; class Alphaproteobacteria; order Hyphomicrobiales; family Stappiaceae; genus Labrenzia; species Labrenzia sp. PO1. Next base: position 373,591 of record NZ_JAAXCR010000004.1, on the reverse strand, counting down.
GCCTCCCGCGTGCTCGGAAGCCGGACATGCAGTTTACTGAACTTGTCCTTAAGCAAATTCGCTTCTAGTCAGCAATGTGCATGCGCCGCGTTGCCGGAGACGGCAAAGGTTCGAGCGTGCGCAGAGCTTCCCGCCGCGCGAGGGGCCGGTGTCCGCATATCAATATGCATTCGAGGTATTTTGGAATGAATTTCAGAGCTTTTGTCTCGGTGCTGGCCTTGCTGCCGGCAACAGGTGCGGCTGCCGCGCCGTTCAGCAGCGGCGATTGGGAAACCGCCAGGATCGGCAGCACTTGCATTGTCTATAACAACGCCCCGGCGCGCGACACCTCCGGCTCGTTGCAGTTCAGCTTCGACGTCAAAGGCTACAACGCCGATTTCACATACGAATATGCGCCCTACACCGAAAACGAAGAGGACCCCTGGGCCGAGACCGACCTGGTTGAAATTACCATCGACGGAGAAGATTCCTGGCTGGGAGGAGAGATGTTTCCCGTCGGCATGCAGGACCCTTACCAGATCTCGATGACCTCCGGCTTCGTGAAGGACATGGCCGCCGCGGTGGCAGATGCGCAGACGACGATCGACATTTCCGTCGAGCGCGAAAGCCTGGGCGAAACCTGGCTCTACGGCCGCTTCTCGCCGGCCGGCTTCAGCGAGAGCCTCGCCAAGGCCGCCGAGATGTGCGACTTCGACCCGGCCAATTTGCCGGAATCCTGATCAAGCGTCGGCCACGCACCCGTCACGGGCGCTTGTTTCCTCAAGTGCCCGGACCATGCTCGAATCCGCCTAACAGAACGCCGTCACAACGGGCTGCGGCAATCCTGTCTTTCTTAAGCGGGGCATAAAGATCGGACTCATACCAGGCTCGGGCAGTCTGGCTGTCGGGAAACTCGATCAGCACCGGGATATTGGGCGTCCAGTCACCTTCCAAAACGCTATCCATGTCGCCGAGAACACGGTAGCGCCCGCCAAAGTGTTCCACGGTCTCAAAGACCTTGGCGCGATAGGCACCCAGGAGTTCCGGATCGTGGATTTCCCTGACGTCGAAAAACACGAATGCAGCCATGGCGAAGTGTCCTTCCGTTGATTTCTTACCTGCGGCTGGAAATGCTAAACTCGGACATGTCCCGGCTCCATGCTCCACCGTCCGCAAGTTCTGCCCCCGCATCCGCGCGGGGAACGGCAACCCCTGCCGGGTCTGGACCGGCACAGGATCCACTCGCCGACGTTCTGAACCTCGTGCGCCTGACCGGTGCGCTGATGTTCCTGGTGGATGCCAGCGACCCCTGGTGTGTCGATATTCCCCACACAAATGCCTACCGCGCGATCCTTGCAGATCCCGGGCAGCACGTGCTGTCCTATCATGTCGTCCTGGAAGGCTCAGGCCTGGCCTCGATACCGGGCGAGGCGCCCATCCGGTTCAACCGGGGTGACGTTCTCGTCTTCCCGCAGGGTGATGGGTACCGGATGGAAAGCGCAGCTGGAACGCCTCCCGAGTTCAGTGCGGACGAGGTCGTCGACTTTTTCGAAAACCTTGCCGCCGGACGCTTGCCGAGCATCGTTCCGGAAGGCGGTGGCGGAGACCCGCGGGCCTTGTTCCTGTGCGGGTTCCTCGCCTGCGACGCAAGACCCTTCAACCCGCTGCTTGCAAGGCTCGAACGCCGGCTTCTTGTCTCGCCATCCGAAAAGGCTGATGACAGTCTGCAAAGGCTGATCGACATAGCCCGGGCAGAAATACAGTCAGACCAGCCCGGCAGCCGCAGCGTACGCCTGCACCTGTGCGAACTGATCTTCATCGAAACGCTTCGTCGCCATGTGCTGTCGCAGGCCCCGGCGAGCGAAGGCTGGCTCGGCGCCCTCACCGACCCGGTCGCCGGTGCCGCGATTACCGCCATACACGCCGACCCGGCATCGGACTGGACGCTGGAACGCCTTGCCCGGCAGATCAACACCTCCCGTACGGTGCTGACCGAACGGTTTGCCGGAAAAATGGGTCAGGGACCGATGCAATATGTGACGTCGTGGCGCCTGCAGCTAGCCGCGCGCCAATTGCGGGACAGCAGATCATCAATTGCGGAAATCGCCTGGAGCGTGGGCTACCGGTCGGAAGCGGCGTTTTCCCGCGCATTCAAGAAGATGGCGGGCATGTCACCCGGCGCCTGGCGGCGGATTGGCTGATCCTGCGGGCATGGCTCACCGAGCGAAAAAGGCGAACGGACCTTGCATCAAAGCGAGCGTCTAAACCTCGCCGCTGACCACCAGCTGCATGCGGTCGGCCGCCACGCGGGCGCGGGTGTATTGCAGGGGCTTGCCGGTCATGTCCAGGTTGACGCTTTCCATCACCATCACCGGCTGGCCCAGCGCCAGACCAAGCTGCTGGGCATCGCGGTTTTCCACCAGCTCGGCCGTAATGCGCGTTTCCTTGCGGCGGTAGTCGGAAATGCCGGCGCGTTGCAAAGCCGCCGTGATTGATCCGGTGTCGGCATAATCAGCGACGAAATTGGGCACGCGGGACTGTTCGAACCAGCTTGTGGCCGCGATCATCGGTACACCGTCGGCAACGCGCAGGGTTTCCACGCGAATGAGCAGCGTTCCGAGCGGCACGCCAAGCTGATGCGCCAGAAGGGCGTCGGCTTCCTCGACAGCCGAGCCGATCAACCGTCCGGACGGTGCCCGAAGTTGGCCGGAAACGATTTCCGAAAAGCGCGTGCGTGGCCCGATGGGATAGCTGAGCGGGGCTGAGGCAACAAAGGTGCCACGGCCCTGGTCGGCCCGCAGAATACCATCCGACGTCAGCGCGGCGATCGCCCGGCGGACCGTGTGGCGGTTTACGCCGAACCGGCTTGCAAGCTCGGATTCCGGAGGCAGGCGGCTGCCTTTTTCAAAGGCCCCGCTCACGATTTCCGCCTTCAGCGTTTCCATGATCTGGCGCCACACCGCAATTCCGGCGCTGCGGTCGAGAGTGCTGTTCGTCGTCATGAGCCCGTCATCAAATTTCGGTACCAAAGAGTCAACCGGATTATTTGTCTAGACAAATAGACAAATCAGGTCTAGGACAAGGGCGTTTTCAAACGCTTTCCGAAGAACCGCCCAACCCAAAAGGCGCGCTTCATGACAGACACTACCTCTTCCGCCTCCCCAGACACCCAACCCGGCGCAGCCGTGAGCGCCCGCCAGAAGGTGATCGCGACGCTGGCCGCAGCCTCCGCCGAGGCCGTCGCGGAAAAATTCAGCGCACTTCCGCCGCAAAGCTACGAGCTGGTGCGCCAGCCCGAAACCGGACTGGTGATGGTGCGCGGCCGCATGGGCGGCACCGGCAGTCCGTTCAACCTGGGCGAGGTCACCGTCACCCGCTGCGTTGTTCGCCTGGAAACCGGTGAAACCGGCAATGCCTACAGCCTTGGCCGCAACAAGCAGAAAGCGCTGCAGTCCGCCGTGATCGACGCCCTGTGGCAACGCCCTGCAATGCAGGAGCGCATCGAGACGGACATCATCGCGCCGCTGGCCGAAGCCCAGGCAGGCACGCAGGAAACCGTTCGCGAGGAAACCGAGGCCACCAAGGTCAACTTCTTCACCATGGTGCGGGGAGACAACTGATGACCGCAGCACAACAGACCGCCGCCGCCCCGCTGGCCGCAGGATTTCAGGACCCGGTTCACGATGCGCAGGGCTGCTTTCGCGCGATCATGAATGCCATGGCCCGGCCGGGTACGCGGCAGGCGATTTCCGCCGGCAATCTGAAGCCGCCCGCACCGCTGACGCAGGTGGCCGCCGCCATTGCCCTGACCCTGTTCGACTACGACACGCCGATCTGGCTCGACAAGCCTCTGATGACGTCGGACGCCGTGAAGACCTTTCTGCGCTTCCACACCGGCTGCCCGATCGTCACCGAACCGGTGGAAGCGGCCTTTGCGCTGGTCAGCGCACCGGTGAGCATGATCCCGTTGGCAAGTTTCAACCAGGGATCGGCCGAATATCCGGACCGGTCGACAACGGTGATCCTGACCGGTCAGGACTTCGGGTCCCATCCGGCCGTCTCCTTTAGCGGCCCGGGCATCAAGGACACCGTTTCCTTTGGCACCGGTCCGGTTCCACCGGTGTTCTGGGACCAGGTGATCGCAAACAACCGCCAGTTTCCACGGGGTATCGATCTGGTTTTTGCCGGACAGGAAGCGCTGTCTGCCCTGCCCCGTTCCACCCGCATCCTCAAAGCGGAGGTCTGATCCATGTATGTAGCCGTAAAGGGTGGTGAAAAGGCCATCCGCAACGCCCACAAGCTCATGGCCAAGCGCCGCCGGGGCGACACCTCCGTTCCCTCGCTGACGCTGGAGCAGATCGCCCAGCAGCTGTCCCATGCTGTCGCCCGTGTCATGGGCGAAGGCTCGCTCTACGACGAGATGCTGGCCGCACTTGCCATCAAGCAGGCGCGCGGAGACCTGATCGAAGCCGCGTTTCTGATGCGTGCCTACCGCACGACCCTGCCACGGTTCGGCTACAGCCAGCCGATTGACACCGCGAAGATGCTGGTGGAACGGCGCGTTTCAGCCACCTACAAGGACCTGCCGGGTGGCCAGGTGCTGGGCCCGACCTTCGACTACAGCCACCGCCTTCTGGATTTCGCGTTGGCCGCCGAAGAGGACGGTCTCGAAAAGCCTGTCGAAACAGCTGCCGCTGAAGAAGGCAGCATGCCGCGCGTCACCGACCTGCTTGGCGACGAAGGCCTGATGGAGCCGGACCCGGTAACCGACGAGGACGCGCCCGTCGGCGACCTGACCCGCGAGCCCCTATCCTTCCCGGCCGACAGGGACCTGCGCCTGCAGAACCTTGCCCGTGGCGACGAAGGCTTCCTGCTGGCATTGGCCTATTCCACCCAGCGCGGCTATGGCCGCACACACCCCTTCGCCGGCGAAATCCGCTACGGCGAAGTGGAGGTGGAGTTCTTTGCAGAGGAACTCGGCTTTGCCGTGACGCTCGGCGCCATCAAGGTAACCGAGTGCCAGATGGTCAACCAGTTCAAGGGTTCGGCCAAGACCGCCCCGACCTTCACCCGGGGTTACGGCCTCGTGTTCGGGCAGGTGGAGAGAAAGGCCATGTCCATGGCCATGGTCGACCGTTCCATGCGCTGGCAGGAACTGGGCGAGGAACAGTCCGCCCCGGCTCAGGATGTCGAATTCGTCCTGTCCCATTCAGACAACATCCAGGCGACCGGTTTCGTCGAACACCTGAAGCTGCCGCATTACGTCGATTTCCAGGCCGAACTCGATCTGGTGCGCCGGATGCGCGGCGAATGGTTCGAAAAACGACGCCAGGAAGAAGAAGAGGGCAACACCGCCCAGGAGGCGGCGGAATGAGCAGCGGACTTAGTCATATGACGTTCATCGTCAGTGATCTCGACAGGATGACGAACCTGCTGACGACGGTACTTGGAGCCCGGGAAGTCTACTCCAGTGAAGAGGCCACCTTTTCCCTCTCCCAGGAAAAGTTCTTTCTGGTCGGTGACGTCTGGATCGCGATCATGCAGGGCGATGCCCTGAACGAACGCACCTACAATCACGTGGCTTTCAAGATCGAAGAGGAAGACTTCGACACGAAGCTGGCAGCCGTCGAGCGCCTTGGCCTGGAAGTCAAACCACCGCGCGCCCGCGTCGAAGGTGAAGGCAGGTCCATCTATTTCTACGACAACGACAATCACCTGTTCGAGCTGCACACCGGAACGCTGGACATGCGCCTCGACCACTATCGCCGGATACTCAGGGAACGGAGTGCTGCGCAATGAACGACACGGCTCAGATTTTCGAACAGGGCGAATACAACTTCGCCTATCTGGACGAGCAGACCAAGCGCATGATCCGCCGGGCAATCCTGAAGGGCATCGCGATACCGGGTTACCAGGTGCCTTTCGCCTCGCGCGAAATGCCGATGCCCTATGGCTGGGGCACCGGCGGGGTGCAGGTCACGGCGGCAATTCTGGGCAAGGACGATTGCCTGAAGATGATCGACCAGGGCTCCGACGACACCACCAATGCGGTTTCCCTGCGCGGTTTCTTTGAAAAGACCGCCGGCGTGCGCACCACCTACGAGACGTCGGAGGCAAGCGTCATCCAGACCCGCCACCGGATTCCGGAAAAGGCCCTGCGCGAAGACCAGATCATTGTCTTCCAGGTGCCGATTCCCGAGCCGCTGCGCTTCCTGGAGCCACGCGAAACCGAGACCCGGAAGATGCATGCGCTCGAGGATTACGGCCTCATGCATGTGAAGCTTTACGAGGACATCGCCAAGAACGGCCATATCGCCACTACCTACGCCTATCCGGTGAAGGTCAACGACCGCTACGTGATGGATCCGTCGCCGACGCCGAAGTTCGACAACCCGAAGATCGACCAGATGGCGGCGCTTCAGCTTTACGGTGCCGGGCGTGAGAAACGCATCTACGCCATTCCGCCCTACACCAAGGTGAAGAGCCTCGACTTCGAAGACTATCCTTTCGAGGTGCAGAAATTCGACAAGCCCTGCGGCCTGTGCGGCGCGGAGAATGTCTATCTCGACGAGGTGATCCTGGATGACAAGGGCGGGCGCATGTTCGTCTGCTCCGACAGCGACTATTGCGAGGAACGGCGCGCGGACGGCCACCTCGGCCCGATGGCGGCCGATCCGGCGGCACACCAGTTCGGTGCCACCCAGGCAGAGGAGACCGCCCGATGAACGCCTTTCCCTCCGCGGACCCGCTGCTGCAGGTTCATAACGTCACCCGCTATTATGGCGACCGCATCGGCTGCGCCGATGTCTCCTTCGATCTCTGGCCCGGTGAGGTGCTTGCCATCGTCGGCGAAAGCGGCTCCGGCAAGACCACATTGCTCAACTGCCTGTCGACACGGCTCGCGCCGACGGCGGGAGCCATCGAATACCGCATGCGCGACGGCACCATGCGCAACCTCTATCAGCTGACCGAGGCCGAGCGCCGCCTGCTGATGCGCACCGACTGGGGGTTCGTACACCAGAATGCTGCGGACGGGCTGCGCATGAACGTTTCCGCTGGTGCCAACGTCGGCGAAAGGCTGATGGCAGTTGGCGAGCGCCACTACGGCAACATCCGCTCCACCGCCGACGACTGGCTGGGCCGGGTGGAAATTGACAGCGACCGGATCGATGACGATCCGCGCTCGTTCTCCGGCGGCATGCGCCAGCGCCTGCAGATCGCCCGCAACCTCGTCACGAGACCAAGGCTGGTCTTCATGGACGAGCCGACAGGCGGTCTGGACGTTTCCGTGCAGGCACGTCTTCTCGACCTCTTGCGCCGACTGGTCGCCGATCTCGGACTTTCCGTGGTCATCGTCACCCACGACCTTGCGGTCGCCCGGCTGCTGTCGCACCGGATCATGGTGATGCGCCACGGCAACGTCATCGAAAGCGGCCTGACGGACCAGGTTCTCGACGATCCGCGCGAGCCCTATACCCAGCTGCTTGTTTCTTCCATTCTCCAGGTATGAGGACCGAAATGCCCGTACGCCTCTATCTCAACAACGTCGGCAAGTCCTTCACCATGCACCTGCAGGGCGGAACCGTCATTCCCGTGGTCGAGAAGGTCGAATTCTCGGTGAATTCCGGCGAATGTGTCGTCCTTGGCGGCCCCTCCGGTGCCGGCAAGAGTTCGATCCTCAAGATGATCTACGGCAACTACCGCTGTGACGAGGGTCAGATCCTGGTGACGGTTGGCGATGAAATCGTCAACATTGCCGGGGCCGAGCCGCGCAAGGTCCTGCGCCTGCGTGAAGACACGATCGGCTATGTCAGCCAGTTCCTGCGCACCATCCCGCGTGTTTCGGCCGAAGACGTCGTCGCCGAGCCGCTTATCGCCCAGGGCACCAGCGAGGAGGAGGGCGTCGACAAGGCCCGCTTCCTGCTGTCGCGGCTGAATGTGCCCGAGCGCCTGTGGACTCTGCCACCCGCCACGTTCTCCGGCGGCGAGCAGCAGCGCGTGAACATCGCAAGGGGGTTCATTGCCCATTATCCGATCCTGCTGCTGGACGAGCCAACCGCCTCTCTCGACGCTGCCAACCGGGCCGTGGTCGTCCGTCTGGTGGAAGAAAAGAAAATCCAGGGCGTTGCCATGGTGGGCATTCTTCACGACCAGGACGTCCGGGAGCAGATCGCCGACCGCATCATCGACGTGACCGGTTTCAGCGCGGAGGCAGCCGCCTGAGCCACGAGATGAGGAAAGGCTTGCAGACGGGCGGAAACTGTCACAGAAAAGTCACCGCCCGCCTTTAGGTCACTCCCTCAGAAAGTTGAAGGATGTGGCCCTGCCACATCCCGGCCAAACCACATTTCAAAATCGCGATTTTCTTCATGCGCTACGCCCTCTATTTCGCCGCCGATGCCGACGACCGCCTGATGCAGCTCGGAAATTCCTGGCTCGGGCGCGATCCCTTTTCCGGCACGGCACTACCGCAGCCGGAGCTGCCCGGCATGACATCGGCACGCTTCCAGGAGTTGACGACCGACCCCCGGCGCTATGGATTTCACGGGACGTTGAAAGCCCCGTTTTCTCTCCCAGCCGATCAGACCGAGGCAGCACTGCTGGACGCCTGCGCAGCCTTTGCGGCAGAAATCGCCCCTTATGAGATAGAAGCGCTCGGCGTGAACAGGCTCGGCCGCTTTCTGGCGCTGACCCCTGAGGCAGAAGAGCCGGCCCTGCGCGCCTTCGCCGGCCTGTGCGTGCGTCGCTTCGAGCCGTTCCGCGCACCACTGTCCGAGGCGGATCTCGAGCGCCGCCGCAAGAGCGGACTGTCGGAAAGGCATGACACCTATCTCGTCAGGTGGGGCTATCCCTATATCTTCGATGAATTCCGCTTCCACCTGACCCTTTCCAACAAACTGGAAGACAACAGCGACATGGAGCGGATGGCAAATGCCGCCCAGGACCACTTTGCGGATGTCATCGGCAAGAAGCGGCTGTGCCGCCACGTTGCGCTCTACACCGAAGCCGAACGCGGCGCGCCTTTCCAGGTCCATACCGTCTTTCAGCTGACCGGCAGCGTCGCTCCCGCCGACGCGCTCAGCCAGGCCGAGCGTCTTTCCCAAGAGGAATCTGCATGAGCAAGCATCCCAAAGTCTTCAAGAATGCCAGTCTGGTTCTCGCAGGCGAAGTGTTCGACGGTTCCCTAACGGTCGATGATGCCGGTCTGATTTCCGGCATCGGGTCACCGACCGAGGTCGACGGGCATGATTGCGAAGGCGACTACCTGCTGCCAGGCCTGGTCGAACTGCATACCGACCACCTGGAAACCCACTATGCGCCACGTCCCAAGGTACGCTGGAGCCCGGTTTCCGCCGTGCAGGCCCACGACGCCCAGATCGCATGTTCCGGCATCACCACCGTGTTCGATGCGCTGCGCGTCGGCATGGATGAAGACGCGGACCTTGGTTATTCGGATATGCGCGCGCTTGCGGATGCCATTGAAACCGGCCAGCGGGAAAACCGCCTGCGCGCAGACCATTTCATCCACCTGCGCTGCGAAGTGTCTGCACCCGACGTGCTCAGCGCCTTCAAGGTGTTCGAGGACGACGACAGCATCCGCCTGATCTCGCTGATGGACCACACCCCCGGCCAGCGCCAGTTCGTGTCGATGGATGCCTACAAGATCTACTATCAGGGCAAGAAGGGCTTCACCGACGCCCAGATGGACGACTTCATCCGCAAGCGCCAGGCGCGCGCCAGCAGTCTTGCCCCTGAAAACCGCAAGCATCTCTCGGCCATCGCCCAATCGCGCGGCATCGCCATCGCCAGCCACGACGACGCCACCACCGCCCATGTGGAAGAGGCGATTTCACTGCAGACGAAAATCGCCGAGTTTCCAACCACACTGGAAGCCGCCAAGGCTTCGCACGAAGCCGGTATGGCTGTTCTGATGGGGGCGCCGAACGTCGTGCGCGGTGGATCCCATTCCGGCAATATCTCGGCGAAGGCGCTTGCCGAAGCGGGCGTTCTGGATGTGCTCTCCTCGGACTATGTGCCGATTTCGCTGCTGCAGGCTGCGTTCCAGCTGGCTGCGGAGGTCGAGGCGATTGCCCTGCCACAGGCAGTCGCCATGGTCACGGCGACGCCCGCGAAGGCCATTGGCCTGCAAGACCGCGGCACCCTGGAACCCGGCCTCAGGGCCGATCTCATCCAAGTGAAAATGGTTGGTGACATCCCGATCGTGCGCGGTGTCTGGCGCGAGGGCAAACGGGTTGCCTGAGGCTGCGTCCGACATGACAGAAAAACTCGGCCCCGGCCGCATGGTGCTCGTGGTTGGGCCGAGCGGGGCCGGCAAGGACACATTGATGGCCGCGCTCAAGGCCCGTCTGGCGGGCCGGACGGACGTCAGCTTCGCCCGGAGAGCGATCACCCGGCAGGCCGATGTCGAGGCCGAGGATCACGACGCGCTTTCGCGCGCCGAATTCGATCAGCTGAGAGCTGCCGGAAAGGTTGCCCTGTGCTGGGAGGCCCACGGGCTCGGCTACGTCATCCCGCAAAGCTACGACCGGGCTATCGAAGCGGGCGCAACCGTGATTGCCAATGGCTCGCGCAAGGTGTTGAAGCACGCAGAGGACAAGTACCGAAACGCCAGCGTTCTGCTGATCACCGCGCCGGTCGAAGTCCTTGCCGAACGCCTCGCCGCACGTGGCCGCGAAAGCAGACAGGAAATAGAGGAACGGTTGCGCCGTGCCGACCTTGAACCGGAAAACGTCGCCAATCTGATCCGCATTGAAAACACCGGCACGGTGGAGGATGCGGTCGACAGGATGGTCGCCGCACTCGGCCTTTGACCTCAACCGTACCCGTCTCTAATCCGCAAACGCGCTCTGAACGGCCTGACTGAAAATCAGGGCCCTGGCATCCAGTGCGTCCTGATGATCACCGTCGAACGCGTGAACCATGGTGCGGAACTGTTTTGCTTCTTCGCCCAGTTCGGGCTCCCCGACCGCCCGGCGGAGATGGATCAGGGCGTGTTCGTGCCTGACCACAAGGTCTGCCAGATGGAGGGCGGAACCGATCATGTAGGCCCGATACTGCAGGCGTTTGACATGATCGAGCCTGTGAACATCCGGTTCCTGCAAAAGCTGCCAGAATCCGATGACATTCCTGCAAGCGGTGCGCATCAGGCGACCGCATTTCTCTTCGTCTGACCGGGACATGCTTGCCTCGCAAGATTCGCCTCGACCACTCAAGCGTAGCGCTACACCCGGAAACTGCAATGAACCAGAAGAGTCATGATGCGTCATTACACGCCCAGATTCATTGATTTAGAAATTATTGTTCTTGGACAAAGACTTGTTCGGTGGACTTCGGCCGGGAAAACTTCATTTCGAGGCCAGACAATACAACCACAGGGTAGAACTTTGGTTCACATCCGGGTCAACGGGCGCCCGCAGCGATCGCCTGATTGATTTTCAAACCCGCATTCACGGCGTGATAGATCGGGAAAGGTGTGCGCTGTGACAGGTCGATGTCCCGCCTCAGCCACTCCTGCTCTTCCAGAACACCAAGGGACTTCGACAGGGCCCGGTCCGTCACCGGTCCGAGGCCTGCCTTGATCGCCGAAAACCGGCTTGGCGCCCCGGTTACTGCCAGGATAGGCACCGTCCAGCTGCGTCGCAGTACCGAAAAGGCATCCTCGTTCGGAACGATCTCCTCGATCCGGCTCGCCATGGCAGCAACAACCTTGCCTTTGTCCGTCAGCCGAAACTCGGGCCGCAGGGGATGGCCATGGCCGGGGTTTCGCTCGAGCAGCCCAAGCTGGAACAGATGTTCAAGGCTTGCTGCAAAAGAACTGCGACTCGCCCCTGTCGCCGCGATCAACGGGGCTTGCCGACCGGAAACACCTGCATGCAACTGAGCCAGAATTTTCAGCGACCAGGCTTTGGATGTGAGGTTGACAAGAAGCTGCATATTCATATTTTATAGCTACTATACTTTTGATACATAGGAAAGTCTCATGCCTCTCGTTTCTCTGGATAATACGATCACTCTCGCCCTCTCCGTTCGCGACAGGCATGCAAGTGCCGACTGGTATGCGGAAAAACTCGGATTCGAGTTGCTCTATCATATGGACGACGCTGGCTGGAGCGAGCTGGCAACCCGAACCGAAGGCGTGACCCTGGGACTGGGCGAACAATCCGAACCCACGCCCGGAAACACGGTTCCCGTCTTCGGCGTGGCCGATATCGCAGGTGCCCGCAGTGCGCTGGAAGAGGCCGGTGTCAAATTCGACGGAGCGACGGAGACCATCGAAGGCATGGTCAGCACCGCAACCTTCTACGATCCCGATGGCAACGCGCTCATGCTTGCTCAGGACCTGTCCAAATAGGCGGCTCACAAGGAACAGCCCCCCGAAGAACATCGGCACATCCGGCCGGGCGACCGACCGGATGCTGTCTGCAGCGGGTTTTCGCAAACATCCAAGGCACGAAATTACGATCTGACAGGCAACCGGCGACAGAAATACGTCGTGCTTCCCAGAGGAAGCTGACGAATGACGCAAAGGAATAGTCGACACAAAATCTTTGCATTGCCAGAATAGTCGACTACTCTCTTATTCTTGATCTCATTCTGAAAATCGAGTTCTGCGGCATGCCTGCGACATTGTTTGAAAAGTACGGCGGCTTCGGGTCGGTGAGCCGCATCGTAATGACCTTTTACGACAAGGTTCTCGATTCCGACGAGATCGGTGACTTTTTCGACGACGTCGACATGACCCGCCTGATCGATCATCAGACCAAGTTTATCTCCTATCTGTTGGGCGGGCCGGTCAGCTATTCGGAAGAGCGGCTGAGACGAACCCATGCCACCCTTGACCTGAAAAACGAGGACTTTGACGAAGTTGCACGTCTCCTGCGCGAGACGCTGGTGGAACACAAGTTCGACCCTGCAGACATCAAGTCCGTGATGTCGGCAATCGAAGCGCGACGTTCCGCCATTCTTTCGACCGGTGCGACATGAGCATCACCGCCATCAACCAGCAGCTCTTGCGCGCGATCGGGGTTGGCATTGCCGTCGTCAACAGCAAGGACCTCCAGTTCCTGTTCCAGAACGCTCCGTTTTCCGATTGGTTCGGCAAGCCGGAAGCCGTCACCACGCTTGCCGATCTGCTGCCGGATATCGACATCGAACAGCTTCGTGAAGCAATCAAGGAGCAGGGACGCTTTTCCGGAGAAGTCTCCGTCAAGCTGAAGCGCCGGACCCTGGTCATCGCCTTGACCGTTTCGCCAGCTGAAGAGCAGGACTTCCTCGTCGTTGAGTGCCAGAACATCACGCGGATCCGCGAACTGGAGTCGATGATCGACAGTTACTCCTCCATGGTAGAGCGGAATACGCGCGAACTGGAACGCGAGAAGGAACGTGTCGAGCGTTTGCTGCTCAACCTGATGCCGCGTTCGGTCTACGAGGAGTTCAAGACCTTCGGTGTCGTCACGCCGCAGCTTTACGAGAGCGTTTCCGTGGTCATGCTCGACTTCGTGGACTTCACGAAATTCTCCGCAGAGCACGACCCGACGGTGACGCTTGGAGAACTGAACGACATCTTTACCGCATTCGACCGTATCGCCGAGCAATTCGGCTGTGAGCGCATCAAGACCATCGGCGATGCCTATCTTGCCGTTTCAGGCATGCCCGAGCCCTCGCCGGATCACATGCGCGCTGTTGCCAACTGCGCCGTGCGCTTCATTCGTTACCTGGAGCGTCGGAACCAGAGCCATCAACACAAGTGGCGGGCGCGTGTCGGACTGGGTACGGGATCGGCAGTCGGTTCCGTCGTCGGAATCCAGAAGTACGTTTATGACGTCTTCGGCTCGGCAGTGAACCTTGCCGCACGACTGCAGGAATTCGCCAATCCCATGTGCGTCGTTGCGCCGGATGCCATGAAGGAATTCCTGGTGGACGAATTTCACCTGGAAGACCTTGGCAAACGCGAGATCCGCAGCTTTGGAGAAATGCGGCTGATGCGGGTCAGCCCTGGTGTCGAACTGGCCCATCGGGCGCGGCAGTTCTGACCGGACAACAAGTCCGCTGCCAGGCCACTCGCACACCCGAACGAAACCCGCCCGCTCAGTCCCACGGCAAAAGCAAAGGTGCGGCCCCCAAACGCAGCACCTTTGCGCCAATGTGTCGTCAGTTCTTGTTTTTCTTCTTGTTCCCGAAAACGTTGCCCAAAAGGCCGGAAGGCAGGCCGAAGCCTTCTTCTACCGCTTTCAGAACTTCCTCGTCATCGACCTCGCCGTCCAGAACCTTCTGAACGTCGATCTGGGTCTTGCCGCCGGTCGCCTGGTTGATGACCTTGTTGGCCTGGTCAACCAGCTCCTGGGATGGTTCCTTCTTTCCCTGAAGAATGGAGATCAGCTCACCGCCGGTCTGCTGCAGTTGCTTGTAGGCTGCCTCCGGGTTTTCCAGAATACCCTTGATGTCCGGATAGATCCGCGGATCGTTCCACGGACCTTCGATCACGATGGGCACACCTAGGCCGGCCAGCTTCTTGTCTTCGCCCTTCCGCCGAGGCTGCGGGGCCTGACCTTCCAGCGTCGGCACGATCTTCGGCTCCACACGCCAGGAAAGTCGCTGCGCCGGCATGTCCGTCGTGCCCTTGCCGGTCATGCGAACCAGCGGCCCGATCAGGGACAGATCGTCGGTCTTGGCAATGCCGTTCTGGATCTGGAACGTTGACCCGAGCGAGCTGAAATCGGTCTTGGCCGACGGATTGGCCTGCCATCCGAGCAACGTCTCCACCGACAGGCCACGCACCATCTGCGGCACGTTGATACCCTTGATCGCACCGTCGGCGAACGTGTAGTTGGCTGTCCCGTTCAGGGCCTGCACCAATGCCTGTTCGCTGCCGCCTTTGGAGGTAACATCCAGGTTGATGTTGGCCTTGCCTTCGATCCAGCTGAAATCGGCTGCATCGCGCAGCAACGGATAGGCATTGAGGTTGGCGAGAGCAAATTTCGCGGCAACTTGAGGTGTTGCGGACGCCCCGTTGAGCGTAACCGTACCGGTGCCGGAGCCGCCGTATAGTGCCAGCTTTTCCAGGTTCGCAGTCAGCACACCGTTCTTGATGGTGGTCGACAGGGCGCTCTGGTCGATCTTGATCTTGTCCCAGCGGATTTCGCTGGTGGTCAGCTTGAAGTCCGCGTCGATCGCGTTGAGACCGGAGAAATCTATCGGCTCTGTACTCCAGCCACCTGCCCCACCGCGTTTGCCGCCGCCAGCCGAGGAATTTCCGGACGCCTGGCCAGAACCGCCAGAACCGCCGCCACCGCCGCTGCCTGCACCCGAAGACGATGCGCCACCGAGATACGGGTCGAGCACAAGTTCCCGCAGATCCAGCCGCGCCGTAACGCTTGGTTTGCCACCAAGGACGATCCGTCCGTTGGCTTCACCCGACGTATCGTCCAGCGTGAACCGTGTTTCCTCGAATGAAATCGTCTCGCCTGCGACGCCGAAGATACCCGAAGCCTTGAAGCGCTTCAGACCGCCACCGCTGCCAAGCGGTTTGCCGAGCCACGCCATGAGCCCGCGCAGGTCGGCAGTATCGACGCTGACCGCACCATCAAGCGCACCGTCGCGCGAAGCCCGACCATTGAAGCCGGCGCTCACGCGATTGCCTTTCACGCTCACGGAAACCGGCGCAGCTCCCCCCGCCAGCAGGCGAGCGGTGTCGCCTTCGCCGGTCAGGCTGAACGCTTCGCCGCGCCAGGACAAGGCACCGCTGAGCGATATCGGGTTTTCCAGTCCCTGCAGATCGATATCCATGGCAAGGTTCGTCAGGCGGTCCGCTTCCGGATCGCCGCCGACCGCCGAAGCAAGCCCAAGTCCGCCAATCTCGCCCTCGGCGATACGTACGGACCCCGTGATATCAAGACCGGCAAGCAGTTCCTCCCCTGTCTGCCCCACGGTTGCAAAGGCGAGGTCGAGGCTGAGTTTGCCGCTTGCAGGCAAATCCCTGCCCGCCAGCTGCAGGAGATCGGCAATCGAACCGTCTTTCAGCACCAGCCGGCCGGAGACTTCAGGAACGCTCCCCGACAGATCCGCGTCCGCCGCACCGCCAAGAGACAGTTGGCCAAGCGTGATGTCGAGATCAGCCAGCGACAGCATGGCCTCGGTGCCTGCAACCTTGGCCGACACGGCAAAAGCACCCGGATCGGCGGCAAGGTCCTGCCCGGCCAGCGCTGCAAGCGCTTTCAGGGAAGGACCGGCTGCAGATAGGGCCAATTCGGCGCGCATCGGATCCAGGCCGGATTGACCGGTGACCGAGACGCTGTTTTCACCGCTGGAAATTTTCAGGTCTACCGGAACCTGCTCCCCACCCATGAGAGCGAGCGGGTTGGTCAGGGATCCTGCGACGGCGAC
The DNA here is from genome assembly GCF_012273635.1 of Labrenzia sp. PO1. Taxonomy (NCBI): domain Bacteria; kingdom Pseudomonadati; phylum Pseudomonadota; class Alphaproteobacteria; order Hyphomicrobiales; family Stappiaceae; genus Labrenzia; species Labrenzia sp. PO1. Next base: position 357,208 of record NZ_JAAXCR010000004.1, on the reverse strand, counting down.
CGGCATTTCGCGGAACGTGAAGCTGGATGTCAGATCCACCTCACCCGACAGGCTGGGCGCCTGCAGGCTGAGATCAAGGTTGGAGATACGAACCGGCTCGGCAGCATCCGGCGCCTTGTAGGTCACCGTGCCGCCGGTGATCTGCAGGCTGTCGACACCAATGCTCTTGAGATAGCCCTCGGGAGCTGCGGCTGTTTCTGCCGGCCCTGCTTCAGACGCAGGCGCAGGCGTGGCTTCCGCCACCGCATCGGTTTCAGCGTCGCCGGTTTCAGCCTCGATCAAGTCGCCAATGTCGCTGATGTCGCGGCGGGGCTCCCAGCTCGTGGTGCCGTTCGGGCCGATTTCCAGATAGATATCCGGCTTGTCCAGGGCAATTCCGGTCACCTGGATATTACCGGAAACCAGACCACCCCAGGCGAGCCCAAATTCGACACGCTCGGCCTTGGCGAACTCGATCCCGTCGGCACCGGCCTCGCCGGCAAGGCCGATATCTTCCGCGACCAGCGAAAATCCGGGAAACAGCGACAAGGACACAGGTCCGTCCAGGCGCACGCGCCAGCCAAAGCGCTTGTCCACCTGCTCAACTACCTGACGCTTGATTTCGTCCTTGGGCAGGAACAGCGGCACCACCAGAATGATGGTTACCAGCATGAACAGCAGACTGCCCAGTCCGATCAAAAGCCGACGCATTTAGTGTCTCCCCGTCGCGAATCGGTCCCCAATGTAGACCAATCGGGCCGGAACGTCCCCAAGCAGAAGCAACCGCTTTCGCAGGAAAGGAGACAGAACGATCAAATACCGGCACATCGGTCTACAACTCCGCATACCGCCCTTGGGACCGGCATACGATCCCGATCACTGTGCCAGCCGATTTTGACAAAAGCAGGAAGTCTGCCGAATTTGCCCCAGGTTGGCACTATTCAGGCTGAAAACAGCCTGAATAGTGCAGGATCCGGCCGTCCGATGCTCTGTCTCAGGACAGGGCAAACATGTGATTGTCCCAGGAAATGCCCGGTGGGCGAGCCAGAATTTCCGCCGGTTGGGCAGGATCCTCAACAAGAGACAATGCCCCGTTGCCGTCAGATATCAGAAAGCTGCCCTGATCGATCGGCGCAACGCCGCATCCGTCGGCAATGGCCTCAGCCCCCAGGAATGCGCCGGTATCGGCCTTCCAGAACAACGTCTGCCCACCCCTTGGAGCGGACGTTGCAATGACCTCACCGCTTGCGTTTGCGGTCACCGAGCCGATGTAGTTCTGAAGGCCTGACGCGATACCTGTCGGAATTTCCGTCAGGATGGGTGCTTCGTCCCGCGAAAACACGCCAACCAGAGGCGGTAGGTCTGTTTCCGGCCCCTCGAACTGACCGCCGACCCAAGCCCGCCCTTGTCCGTCCAGCGCCATATGCCGGAGCGACAGCTGGTGCAGGGAAGCGTCCAGAGCGTGGCTGGCATGAAGATCACCGGTTTCCCGGTCCAGGAACACTACAGTCGGCGCCATGGTGTCGAGATTGAGCTTTTCACGCCCCTTGTCCGGATGGGTCATGATGCCGCCATTGGCAACGACAAGCGTGCGCCCGTCCGGCGCGAGCAGGAGGTCGTGCGGACCGATGCCATGGGTCTCGATCTCGCCGATCCGCTGAACCTGACGGCCACTCATGTCGTAAACGCCAATCACGCCACGGGCTGCGGCATAGTCGTTTTCGACCGCATAGAGCAGTCTGCCATCAGCGGAAAAACAGCCATGTCCATAGTAATGGCGGCCCGGTTCCGCCGTGAGAACCTCCGGCTCCACATCCTGATATGGCCGAACCACGACCGCGAATGTGCCGGGCCGGCGGGCAAAGGCCACAAACCTGGTCCTGTCGGGAGAAACCGCGACGCCGTGGCCCCGTCCCGGCAGACCGATCCTGGCCAGAACCTGTCCAAGGTCGTCGACAACACCGACCCCATAATCGCCGTTTTCAAGCTTGTAGGCGCTCACGAACAGCGGCACGCCGTCGGAAGCTTCCCGGTTCAGAAGGCTTGCCGCCAGCGTCGAGCCGGAAAATGCCGGCAAGGCGGCAAGGCCGCCGAGTGCCGCCAGAAAACCACGCCGGGACAGAGGCTTAGTCACCATCGAGCGCATTGAAACCTCCAGCAAGTTCCAGGGCACCTGCAAGTTCAAGGGCAATCGTGTCGCGAAGCGATTTCAGCGTGATCGCCAGGACAACCATCTTGTCGTAGGCATCGCCTTCTTCGAAGGACTGGCGCAAGGGCGGATCTAGGGTCCCCAGAAGAGTGACAGCATTGCCAAACTCGAAGTCGAGCGTGTCGTAAATCCAGGTGAAATCGTCCGGCGTCAGGTCCTTCAGGTCCAGGGAAGCAATGGCCTTCTGAAGGCCGAGCAGCTCGCCGTTGAGATAGACCACGCTGTTGCCGGAGCGCGAGAACGGAAAGCGCGTCGCCCTGGCCTTGTCCTTGCCGGTTCCCAATGCCGGAAGCACATCCTGATCCCGCGCGATGATCAGCCCCGTGACCAGCGCGTTGAACACGCTTTCCAGCGCTTCCTTCGACGTATGGAACCGCTCGTTGCCGCCTTCGGCTGTCAAGAGCACCTCGCTGTATCCGTCGGGATCCTGCCAGCCGGTAGCGATTTCGCTGGCCATGGCCGCAAGGTTTTCCGAAATCGCCAGAGCATAACCGCAGCTGAAGTCCTTGCCGTCGTCTGCCTGCCCAAGCCGAACCGCACTGTCCTTGTCGAAAGCAAGCAATTCCAGTGCTGTCAGTCCCTGAACCGCGACGCTCTTGTCCTTGAGCGTCGCCGCAGACAAGGCGTCCTTCTCTTCAGAAGCGAGAAGCTTGCGGATCTGGCGTTGCGTGATGCCACGCGGGTCGGGCAGGAAGGCCAGCCGACTGAGGCGATCATTGTCGATCAACGGGCCAAACCGCAAGAAATGCACATGGGAGAAATCCCGCACAGTGTCTGAAAAGGCCGTCCTGAACCCCTCGAGCGATGCTTCGTCCGCATTTGCGCAGACCGCTCGAACAGCGTCCGGGAGATTTGCAGAGGTTTCGGCAAACGCACCGGTTGCCGGTTGGATATAGGCCTCGATCAGATTGTCGAGTTTCGGCTCGTAGTCCGTGGCGAACGCGGGCTGGGCGATAACGGCTCCGGAAACGAGAGCGGCAAATAGCAAACAGCGCATCAAAGGGACTCCAGAAAACGTATAAGCGATTGTCGGTCGGCGGGCGGAAGCGCAACCACAGCGTCGCGCGCCTGTCGGGCTTCGCCGTCGTGCCACAGGACCGCTTCCAGCAGATTGCGTGCGCGGCCGTCGTGCAGGAACCGGGTGTGATTGTTGACAGTCTCGGTCAGGCCGATGCCCCATAGCGGCGGCGTACGCCACTCCTGTCCACTGACGTCACCCACCGGGCGATTGTCGGCGAGGCCTTCGCCCATGTCATGTAACAGGAAATCCGAATAAGGCCAGATCAACTGGAACCTGTGCGCCGGATTTTCCGCCTTTCGACTGGTCACGAATTTCGGTTGGTGGCAGGCCGGACAGCCTGACTGGTAGAAAACCTGCTTGCCTTTCAGCACCTCGGGATCATCCACGTCGCGGCGCATCGGCACCGCCAGGTTTTCCGAATAGAAAGTGACGAGATCCATGACCGGGTCCGGAGCTTCCGAGACACCGAGGTTTGCCTGTTCGCCATGAGGCAAGGCGCGGCAAGCTGTCTGCGCCTTGGTGCAGTCGCCGTAATTGTCCGGCATCTCGGGCGTCGAAATGCCGATATCACCGGCAAACGCTGCCGCGGACTGCGCACGGATCGAGGGTTTGGAAGCCTTCCAGCCGAAACGGCCAAGCGTTAACGCACCCGTCGCGGGGTCACGAACCCGGCTGACCTTGCCGGAAATTCCATCACTGTCGATGTCGTCGGGGTCCGCAAGCGCTTCAATGTCGCCGGGATGGATGGCCTGCACCAGACCGAGGCCGATCATGGGCGGGGCCGCGCGGGCCGAAATCATGGTGTCGGGGTGCATGTCGCCATATCCAAGATCCCGGATCCTGTAGACGGGCTTCTGCAACACAGCCTTTTCTCCACCGGCCAGTGGAACCTCGACCTCCTCCACCTCGATATCGAAGCGTCCTTCACCGGGCAGGCCCGGCACCGCAAAGGTCTGGAACTGACCGCCGTAGGTCGGCTCTGGCACCAGCAGGATATCCTTGTCGGCAAGTGCCTGGCGCTGCGCCTCGGACTGAGGCGGGATGGACAGGCGAAGGAACATGGAATCCGCGTCTTCACCCGCCCGCGGCGGTCGGCCCCGGCCATCCTTCAAGTGACACCCCTGACAGGAGCGCGCGTTATAGAGCGGCCCCAGGCCATCCGATGCCTGTGTCGACGAGGGAGAAGACGCCCAGAGTTTCTTGAAAAGCCCGTTGCCCACCTTGAAGGTGGCCTGTTCTTCAAAAGTCAGATTGGCATTGGAGTGGGAATAGGCATCCCGGTTGATCCGCTTTCGGGACGTCCCGGCCCCGCCCTGCATGATTTCAAAGGCTTCAGCGGCTTCGAAATCGGCCGGCGGCTGCAGAACCTTCGCGGCCTTGACCCTGTCCTTGGCCGACAGATCATCCCGGTGAGACAGCGTATCATCTGAAAGAGCGGTTCCTGCCGCGAGGCAGAAACACAAAAAGACGCCCGTCATGGCGCCCGGTCTGGGGACCAGTCTCATATTCGCATCCTGACTGTAATCCGCGAGCCCCAATTCGCGGACAAGCCGTCAGGCGGCCGATGCCGCCTGACGATCTGTTCGATTATTCGAAAACGGCGCCCGGGTTGTCCAGGCTGTCGGAACCTTCAAACGCGATATCGTCGAGTTCAAGCACCTTGACGACCCGCTCGATGGAAGCCGTCTGGTCAACCAGCGCATCGACAGCAGCCTGCACGACGGCGTTGCCCTCGTCATTGCCTTCGCCGATCATCTGGTCATAGGCTTCACCACCTTCGGCCCGGGCCTTCATGGCTTCGAAAGCCGCCAGCGTGGCGTCGAGCTTCGTCTTCATTTCTTCCGCCAGCGCCGGATCCTTTTCCGCCACCAGATCGGCGAGGGAAGCACCGGAAACATCGTTGCCGACCGGGCTCTTGTACGACCCGAAATAGACGTTCCGGATGCCGACCACGTCGTTGTAGTGCGACATGTGGGTGTTGTCGGAGAAGCAGTCATGCTCTTCTTCCGGATCATGCAGCATAAGGCCAAGCTTGATGCGCTCACCGGCCAGTTCGCCATAGGAAAGAGATCCCATGCCGGTCAGGATGGTAGCAAGACCACCGGCCTCGCCCTTGCCGGCCAGCTCTTCGCGCGCAGCCCCGTCAGGAGCCCAGGCATTGGCCATTTCTTCAAGATCCGAAATCAGAAGATCGGTTGCGGCCTGCAGATACTGAATGCGGCGCTCGCAATTGCCACCGGTGCAGTTGGCCGGATCAAAGTCGGTGGCAGGGCGGTTGCCGGCACCAGCTTCGGTGCCGTTGAGGTCCTGACCCCACAGCAGGAATTCGATGGCGTGGTAACCGGTCGCAACGTTCGTTTCCACTTCGCCGGCTTCCTGAAGGGAGTCTGCAAGCAGGGTTGGCGTGATTTCGGTGGCATCGATGGTTTCACCACCGACCTTGAGTGTCGGATTTGCAATCACGTTGGCGACGTAGAGATCGTTTTCTTCCGATTCATCACCGTAGGACGCGTCGACATAGTCGATCAGGCCTTCGTCGAGCGGCCAGGCATTCACCTTGCCTTCCCAATCGTCGACAATGGCGTTGCCGAAACGGTACGCCTCTGTCTGCTGGTAAGGGTCGCGTGCTTCCTTCCAGGCGGTGCGCGCGGCTTCCAGGTTTGCTTCGGTCGGCTCAGCTACGAGCTTGTCTATCGCGGACTTGAGCGTCTTGGCCGTTGCGAGCGAGTCCGCATATTTCGCCTGGGCGATGTCGCCGTAGGTCGACAGAACGTCGGAAGGTGCTGCAGCCAGGGCCGGTGTGACGAAAAGGGCAGAAGCGGCCAGAAGGCCAAGCTTGAAAGTATTCATTGATCCATCCCGTAATATGTGTCGCCCGCAGTGCGCGTGGACCGTCTCTGGGCGAAACCTGAATGATTTTGTGGCGCGGAAACACGCGCCGCAGGGAGAGGGAAACCATTTCATGAGGCAGGAAGTCAAGTTATAATTCCAAAAAAATCAATACTTTAGAACAGTTCCAAAAAGTTGACTTATAAATGCCGGATTTGATTCCCATCTCAAAGTCTTAAAGCCGACATCAACCCTTTGATGGTAAAGAGGGAATGGTATAGCAATAAAAGCCGGCCTGTTTGGGGGGCCAGGCAACAGGAACGACAGACATGCTCAATGCGCTGAAAAGTTTTGTTCGGGAGCTGACCTTTGGTGACAGCGGAGAAAAGACCTTCGCCGAAGACGACAAGCGCCTGGCTGCGGCGGCTCTCTTGTTTCACCTGATCGATATCGACGGTGTGATCGAGGAAAGCGAAAGCTCGAAGCTGCGGGAAATCCTGCGCAAGCACTATGACCTGACGGACAAGGAAACGACCGAACTGATCGCCGCCGCCAAGCAGCGCGACGAGGAAGCGGTCGATCTGTACGGCTTCACATCGGTGCTGAAGCGCACAACCGACGAGGAAGAGCGCCTCGCGATCGTCGAGATGATGTGGGAAATCGTCTATGCCGACGGCCACGTGCACGAGTTCGAGGACAACACAATCTGGCGGGTTGCCGAGCTTCTCGGTGTCTCCACACGTGATCGCATGACCCTGCGCCACAAGGTTGCCCAGACTGCCCCGGAGACCGACGAACTGGACTGATCGCCCACGCGATAATCAGCCGGGACGCGTATTTATGCAGGATGAAGTGGCAACGGGACTCGATTTTCGTGCCGACCTCCCTCATATTAAGTCCATGCTTTTTCAGTCCGATCCCGTGAAGAACCGACCGAAAGTCCTGATTGTCCTGCATCAGGAGCATTCCTCGCCCGGACGAGTGGGCCTTGAGCTTGTAAAGCGCGGCTTCGCGCTGGACATCCGCAAGCCTCGGTTCGGCGACCTTCTCCCCGACACCATGGAAAACCATGCCGGCGCCGTCATTTTCGGCGGCCCGATGAGCGCCAACGATCCCGATGCCTTCATTCAAAAGGAAATCGACTGGATCGGTGTTCCGCTTGCCGAGGAAAAACCCTTTCTCGGCATCTGCCTTGGTGCGCAGATGATGGTCAAGCATATGGGCGGCACAGTCACGGGCCATCATGAGAGCCTGGTTGAGATCGGCTATTATCCGCTGCAGCCGACCGAGGCAGGCAAATCCCTGATGGACTGGCCGAAAAAGGTCTATCAATGGCATCGGGAAGGGTTCGACCTGCCCCGCGGCGCCGATCTGCTGGCCTCCGGACCGACTTATCCGAACCAGGCGATCCGCGTCGGGTCTTGCGCCTACGGCATCCAGTTTCACCCGGAACTGACCCACCAGATGATGGTCCGCTGGACGACCAAGGGCGCCCCGCGCATGGAGTTGCCCGGCGCCCAGCAACGCCGCGACCATTTTGCCGGACGCTTCGTTTACGATCCCGCTGTTCGGAAATGGCTCGACCGTTTTCTGGACCTCTGGATCGGCACGGCCGCCGCCCCGGTTTGCCACGGCATGTTGAAGGCAGCGGAATAACCGGCGTTTCAGACCCGATACCCCGGCAAGACATTGCTTTAACCTGACCCTGAACTGCCTCCACCGTCATTCCGGACAAGCAAGGCGAAGCCGTGCGCAGATCCGGAACGACAGTGGCTGGGGCTCAGGCGCCTCGCATTCTGCAACAATTGTCACCGGACTCCCCTGCGCGTCTCACCTCCGGTGACAGACGAAGAGTAACAAAAGTCGCCCCAAATAATCCCGAACGGCTTTTGAAATGAGTGTCGCAAGCACCCAATCTTTTAATGACGCCGATTGCGCAACGCTTGCGAATAAGGCTGTCTATGCGGCGAAACAGAAACCACCGGGACACCACGATGACTGTCTTTGTCGCCCTGCTCCGCGCCGTGAATGTCGGCGGAACCGGAAAGCTGCCGATGGCAGATCTTCGGTCCATGGCTGAGGACATCGGCCTTGAAGCTGTTGCAACCTATATACAGAGCGGAAATCTTGTCTTCACGTCAGATCTGGAAGCCGAGGACGTTCTGTGCCGGCTCACCGAAGTCCTCACGGCTTATTTCGGCAAGACGCCGGGCGTCATGCTTCGGACCATCCCGGAACTCGAAACTCTTTGCGCGCAAATGCCGTTTCCGGACGCCCCGCCAAACCGCGTACTGGTGAACTTTCTGCCGGAGGCTGCTCCCTCCGATGCCCTCGAGGCGATGGTAGCACCCGATGGCGAAGAGGCCGTCGTCCTTGGACGTGAAATCGTCGTCCGTTACCCTGACGGCTCTGGTCCCTCCAAATTGAAGTTCCCGGCCCTGAAACCCGGCACCGCCAGAAACCTCAACACTGTCCGCAAGCTGCTGGAGATGGCTCGGGAACGGGGCTGACCAGGAAGACAATCCGCCTCTCGTCCACCGTCATTCCGGACAAGTGCAGCGAAGCTGCACGCAGATCCGGAATCCAGCGCATCTGCGTGAGCACAGCGAACCCTCAAGCTGGAAGAAAGACGCGCTTGCAGCGCGAATGATATCTGGCTTCCGGATCTGCACGCGGCTCCGCCGCGCTGGTCCGGAATGACGGGCGAGGTGGACACAAAAAGGCCGCCCGGAATGGATCCGGACGGCCTTTGGTTGATGCTGTAGCCAGCATCTTAGCTTTCGAAGACCACCAGAAGGTCCTTGGCGTCGATCTGCGAACCCGGTGAGACCAGGACTTCCTTGACCTTGCCGTCGCGTTCGGCGTGGAGCGCGGTTTCCATTTTCATGGCTTCGATCGAGACCAGCACATCACCGGCGGTGACATCCTGACCGGCGGTGATCGCCACCGTGGAAATGACGCCCGGCATCGGTGCTCCGACATGCGCCGCGTTGCCGTCCTCGGCCTTGCGCATTGCGGCAGCTCCGGTGGCGCCATGGGCGCGGTCCGGAACCTTGACATTGCGCGGCTGACCGTTGAGCTCGAAGAAGACCTTCTTCTCGCCCTTCTCGTCGGTCTCGCCAATCGCCTGGCAGCGGATCACCAGCGTCTTGCCGGCTTCCAGATCGACGGAGATCTCGTCACCCGGTTCCAGGCCGTAGAAATAGACCGGAGTCGGCAGGACGGACGTCGGACCATATTGCTGCTGGGCCTTGTCGAAGTCGGTGAACACCTTCGGGTACATGAGATAGGAGGCAAGCTCGGTGTTGCTGATGCCGTGGCCGGTCTTGTCGGAAACAGTCTTTCGCTCCGCATCCAGATCGGCATCCTTCAGGAGCGACCCCGGCCGCACGGTGATCGGGGTTTCGCCCTTCAGAACCTTCTTCTGAAGCGCTTCCGGCCATCCGCCCGGAGACTGGCCGAGGTCACCGTGCAGCATCTTGACGACGCTGTCCGGGAACGCGACGTCTTTCGCCGGATCCTCGACCTCCGCCACGCTCAGCCCCTGGCTGACCATCATCAGCGCCATGTCGCCGACGACCTTGGAAGACGGGGTCACCTTGACGATGTCACCAAACATCATGTTGACGTCGGCATAGGCCTGCGCCACTTCGTGCCAGCGGGTTTCCAGGCCAAGCGAACGGGCCTGTTCCTTGAGGTTGGTGAACTGCCCGCCCGGCATTTCGTGCAGGTAGACTTCCGATGCCCCGAAGCGCAGGTCGCTTTCGAAGGCACGATATTGGGTCCGCACCGCTTCCCAGTAGAACGAGATCTGGCGGATCGTCTTGGCATCGAGGCCGGTATCACGGTCGGAACCGCGCAGGGCTTCCACGATGGAGCCAAGGCACGGCTGGGAGGTCAGGCCGGACAGCGCGTCCATGGCTGCATCCACCGCGTCGGCGCCCGCTTCGACCGCTGCCAGAACAGTGGCCGCGGCGATGCCGGACGTGTCGTGCGTGTGGAAATGGATCGGCAGGCCGACTTCCTGTTTCAGCGTCCGGATCAGGACCTTGGCTGCTTCCGGCTTCAACAAGCCGGCCATGTCCTTGAGACCCAGGATGTGTGCGCCGGCTGCTTCCAGTTCCTTGGCAAGGCCGACATAGTATTTCAGGTCGTATTTCGGCCGGGCACTGTCCAGCATGTCGCCGGTATAGCAGAGCACCCCTTCGCACAGCTTGCCTGCTTCCTGGACCGCGTCCATGGACACACGCATGTTCTCCACCCAGTTGAGGCAGTCGAACACCCGGAAGAGGTCAATGCCGTTTTCAGCGGCTTCCGCCACGAAATACTTGACCACATTGTCCGGATAGTTGGTGTAACCGACACCGTTGGAGCCGCGCAGCAGCATCTGCAACAGGATATTCGGCGCCTTTTCGCGGATCTTGTGCAGGCGTTCCCACGGGCTTTCGGTCAGGAAGCGCATGGCAACGTCGAAGGTCGCGCCACCCCAGCATTCCAGCGAGAACAGGCTCGGCAGACCGGCTGCATAGGCATCCGCGATGTTGACGATATCGTGGGTCCGCATGCGGGTTGCCAGCAACGACTGGTGCGCATCGCGCATGGTCGTGTCGGTCACCAGCGTCCGCTTCTGGTCCTTCATCCAGTCGGCAAAACCCTTCGGACCCAATTCGTCCAGCAACTGGCGTGTGCCGGAGGGCTTGGCATCGCCGAAGTTCGGGATGACGGGCGCGGCCACATCCTTCGGCGGACGGGCACGGCTCTTGGTTTCCGGATGACCGTTCACCGAAACGTCGGCGATATAGGTCAGGAGCTTGGTTGCGCGGTCCTGACGCTTGGTCTGCTCGAACAGGGCCGGCGTCTCGTCGATGAAACGGGTCGTGTAGTTGTTGGCCTTGAAGTCCGCGTGGCTGATGATGTTCTCCAGGAACACCAGGTTTGTCGCCACACCGCGGATACGGAATTCGCGCAGGGCGCGGTCCATGCGCTTGCGGGCGTCTTCCGCCGTCGGGGCCCAGGCCGTGACCTTTTCAAGAAGCGGATCGTAGAAACGGGTGATGACCGCACCGGAATAAGCCGTGCCGCCGTCCAGACGGATGCCGAAGCCCGTCGCCCCGCGATAGGCGGTGATGCGCCCGTAATCCGGAATGAAGTTCTGCTCCGGATCTTCCGTCGTGATGCGGCACTGCAGGGCATGGCCGTTGAGACGGATCTTGTCCTGGGAGGGAACGCCGCTTTCCGGCGTGCCGATCTTCTCGCCTTCGCAGATCTTGATCTGTGCCTGGACGATGTCGATGCCGGTGACCTCTTCCGTCACCGTGTGTTCCACCTGAACGCGCGGGTTCACTTCAATGAAGTAGATGGCACCGGTGTCGGCATCCATCAGGAACTCGACCGTGCCGGCACCGCGGTAATTCACGGCCCGGCCGATCTTCAGACCATATTCACAGAGCTCGGCCCGCTTTTCGGCCGAAAGATACGGCGCCGGAGCGCGCTCGACCACCTTCTGGTGGCGGCGCTGGATGGAACAGTCGCGCTCGTACAGATGAACCACGTTCTCGCCGTCGCCCAGGATCTGAACTTCGACGTGGCGCGCCCGCTGGACCAGTTTCTCCAGATAGATCTCGTCCTTGCCGAATGCCGCCATGGCTTCGCGCTTGGCCGCCAGAACTTCCTTGGCCAGGGTCGCTTCGTCCGGAATGACGCGCATGCCGCGGCCACCACCGCCCCAGGAGGCCTTCAGCATGACCGGGTAGCCGATCTCGGCGGCCTGGCGCTTGATTTCGTCCATGTCGTCCGGCAGCGGGTCCGTTGCCGGCATCACCGGCACACCCGCCTCGATGGCCAGATTGCGCGCGGCCACCTTGTTGCCCAGGCGGCGCATGGTTTCGGACTTCGGTCCGATGAAGGTGATGCCGGCTTGTTCGCAGGCATCCACGAATTCCGGGCTTTCGGACAGAAGGCCGTAACCGGGGTGAATGGCGTCTGCACCGGAGAGTTTGGCAACGCGGATAATCTCGTCGATGGAGAGGTACGCCTCGATCGGCCCGAGCCCCTTGCCGACCTGATACGCTTCGTCGGACTTGAACCGGTGCAATGCCAGTTTGTCCTGCTCGGCATAGATCGCAACGGTCTTCATGCCCAGCTCGTTGGCGGCACGGAACACCCGGATCGCGATTTCAGATCGGTTAGCAACGAGAATTTTTGTTATCGCCAAACGCCTTCTCCCCCTAATTTTACGCAAAACGAAAAGCCAGTTTCGGCAAGATTTCTACTTTGGTCGGAGGCGCTTGAAAAGGGGCAGAAGCTATGTCCTTTTTTTAACTTGGAAAATAATTTTGCGTCTGCGCCCGTAACTGTAGGAAAACGAACACTAATTCGATTGAACCCCAGATCCTCCCGGACTTTTTTAAAAAGGTGCAGCGCAGCAATTTTCAGATCGGGACAGGCGCCGAAACCGCAAAAACCGGCTTGCGTGGCTGCTGACCATTTCGGGACACATTCCTGTCGGCAAGACAAAATCACCCTCCGGACGGCCCAACTGCATGGACACCGCTCTACCGGAAACCCACTAGATCTTGTGAGAACAAATCCGCAACCTTTATGAATCAGCGATTCGTCCAAGATTCGTTCACCCTGTGTCCCCGGGTAAACGGCATTCTCCTCCGGCGATGATACGCGTTTATGGAAAATTAATCATTGACAGAGATTCGAAGCAAATCAGCGACATCCGCGCAAAACGACTCAACCTCTTGACCAGATTCAGGATTTTGTGGCTCTACCCACCTCGCAAACCACATGTCGTAGGGAACAAATCCTGAATCGTCCGGAGTCGCCGATTCGGTTTCGGTTTGTTCCAGAGTCGTTCTCCACAACATATTTCAACCGTCAAAAACCTGACCGGCTGGCCAAAAGAATAAGGACATGCCCGCCCCGGCTGTGCTAGACACGCGACACCAGATATAGGCGCCATCCGTTTGCGCCGATCCGAAGAAAGCCGATCACAAGCCTCCCCATGCCCCGTCCCCAGACCCTGCCGCTGCCGCCGTCTGCCCGGTCCCGCACTGTGACGGCCGTGCTCGGACCGACCAATACCGGCAAGACCCACCTCGCCATTGAACGCATGCTGGCCCAGCCTTCCGGGCTGATAGGGCTGCCGCTGCGCCTGCTCGCGCGTGAAGTCTATAACCGTGTTGCCGACCGCGCGGGTCCGGAAGCGGTGGCGCTGGTCACCGGCGAAGAAAAGATCGTCCCGAAGAACCCGCGGTTCTGGGTCTCGACGGTTGAGGCCATGCCGCTGGACCTGAAGACGGATTTCGTCGCTATCGACGAAGTGCAGCTGGCGGGCAACCTCGATCGCGGTCATGTCTTCACCGACCGCATCCTGAATGTCCGCGGTCAATCCGAAACGCTCCTGCTGGGTGCGGCGACCGCACGCCCGCTGCTGGAAAAACTGCTGCCGGGCATCAATGTGGTCACGCGGCCGCGCATGTCCGTGCTGGAATATGCGGGCTCCAAGAAGGTCTCGCGCCTGCCGGCCCGTTCGGCCATCGTCGCCTTCTCGTCAGACGAAGTCTATTCCATTGCAGAGCTCATCCGTCGCCAACGCGGCGGGGCGGCCGTGGTGCTCGGCTCGCTGAGTCCGCGCACGCGCAATGCACAAGTGGAACTGTTCCAGAACGGCGATGTCGACCATCTGGTGGCGACCGATGCCATCGGCATGGGGCTGAACCTCGACGTCCATCACATCGCCTTTGCCGGCAACCGCAAATACGACGGCTATCAGTACCGCCAGCTGACCGCCTCGGAGATGGGTCAGATCGCTGGACGGGCCGGCCGCCACACCAAGGATGGCACCTTCGGGGTGACCGGACGGGTCGATCCGCTGGACGACGACCTGGTCGAACAGATCGAAAGCCACCACTTCGACAGCCTGAAAGTGCTGCAATGGCGCAACAGTGCGCTGGATTTTTCGTCGGCAAACGCCTTGCGCTCAAGCCTCGACATGGTGCCGCGTGAAGAGGGTCTCGCAAGGGCACCCATTGGCGACGACATCACCGCTCTTGAACATTTATTGCGCGATCCCGCAATATCCGGCATGGCAAAGGGCGGAAATGCGGTCGAATTGTTATGGGACGTGTGTCAGGTCCCCGACTATCGTAAGATCGCCCCGGCGAACCACGCAGAGTTGCTCAACACCATTTACACCCACCTGATGCAGGACAATGCGATTGCCGATGACTGGTTCTCGCGTCAATTGGCCTTCGCAGACCGCACAGATGGTGATATCGACACTCTCGCAAACCGGATTGCACATATCCGGACCTGGACCTATGTCGCCAACCGTCCCGACTGGCTGGCCGATCCGGCCCACTGGCAGGGCGAGACGCGCGACATAGAAGACAAACTATCTGACGCCCTTCACGAGCGGCTGACGCAGCGGTTCGTGGATCGGCGTACAAGTGTATTGATGCGACGTTTGAGAGAGAACGCAATGCTGGAAGCGGAAATTACATCGAGCGGCGATGTGCTCGTGGAAGGTCAGCACATCGGGAATCTGCTTGGCTTCCGGTTTGCCCCTGACGCGGCAGCTGAAGGACCGGACGGCAAGACCGTGCGTGCCGCAGCCCAAAAGGCCCTGACCACCGAAATCGAATCCCGTGCGGACAAGCTCGGCAAGTCCGAGAACTCCGATTTCGTGCTGACGTCCGAAGCCGTGATCCGCTGGCGCGGGGAACCCGTGGCCAAGCTCGTCTCCGGAGAAGAGGTACTGACGCCCGTCGTGCTGCTGCTGGCCGATGAACATCTGACCGGCCCGGCACGCGACAATGTACAGGCGCGGCTTGATCTGTGGGTCAAGGCACAGATCGATACCCTGCTGAAACCGCTTGTCGACCTGAAGGCCGGCGAAGGCCTGGAAGGTCTTGCCCGCGGCATCGCGTTCCGCATCGTTGAAGGCCTCGGAATCCTGGAACGCCAGGAAGCTGCCGACGAAATCCGCCAGCTCGACCAGGACATGCGCGCCAGCCTGCGCAAGCACGGCATCCGCTTTGGTGCCTACACCGTGTTCGTGCCCGCCCTGCTGAAGCCTGCGCCGAGCCAGCTGCTGGCACAGCTCTGGGCCTTGAAGCACGGTTCGCTGGACATGAACGGCATGGCCGAGCTGCCACAGCTGTCTGCATCCGGCCGCACGTCCATCCCGGTTGATGAAACCATCGACAAGGCGCTTTACAAGGTTGTCGGTTTCCGCGTCTGTGGCCCGCGTGCCGTTCGCGTCGACATTCTGGAACGCCTGGCTGACCTGATCCGTCCGCTGATCGCCTGGAAGCCGCTTGATGCGGAAGTCAGCCCGCCGGAAGGCGCGGTCGCAACCGGAGGCGGCTTCACCGTTACCGTTGCCATGACATCGCTGCTCGGCTGTGCCGGCGAGGACTTCTCCGCCGTGCTGAAATCCCTCGGCTACCGGTCCGAGACCAAGGAAGTGCAGCGCCCTGTTGCGGCCAAGCCGGCAACGGAAGCACCGGCAGAGGCGCCAGTGGCGGAAACTGCTGCGACCGAAGCGGACACTCCCGCCGAAGCAACCGCTACGGAAGAAACGACCGAAGCCGTGGCCGCCGAAGCCGCCTCTGAACCGGCCACGGCCGAATCTGAAGCGGTGTCCGAACCGGCGGAAGCCCCCGCCGAAGCTGCTGCATCTGCCGAAGGCGAAGCCGTTGAACCCGCTGAAACCGCCGCTGTGGAAGCAACGCCGGATGCACAGACGGAAGGCGAAACCGCTGCTGAGGCCACTGCGGGTGAAGCCGAACTGGAAACGGTGACCATCGAGATCTGGCGTCCGGGCCGGCACGACCGCCGTCCACGCGGCCGTCAGGACCAGCGCCGTGGCGGCGACAACCGCCGGGGCCAGGGCCAAGGTCAGGGTGCCAAAGGTGGTCAGGGCGAGAAGCGTCACGGCAAGGGCGGACCGAAAGGCGAAGGCCGCGGCCGTGGTGGTCATGGCGGCCAGAAGGGCTTTGACGGTGGCAACCGCCGCGACAAGGCCCCAAGGGACAAGCCGATCGATCCGAACTCGCCCTTCGCGGCCCTGATGGCCTTGAAGGCGAATATGGACAGCAAGGACAAGAAGTAATTCCTGCGCCTGAAAACAATGCTGCCGCCGGCAGCCTGCGCATCGACAAGTGGCTCTGGTACGCCAGGGTCACCAAATCCCGCTCTCTTGCCCAGAAGCTGGCGACATCCGGTCATGTCCGGGTGAACAAGGACAAGATCGATTCCGCCAGCAAGACTGTCCGAACCGGCGACGTTCTGACCATCGGCCTGGATCGCCGTATCCTCGTCCTCAAGATCCTTGCTCTCGGCACCAGGCGCGGTCCTTATGAAGAAGCCCGCAAGCTTTACGAGGATCTGTCGCCGCCGCCCCCGCCGAAGGATGCCCCGCCGCCACCTGCGCCTGCACAGCGCGAGGCTGGTGCCGGTCGCCCGACCAAGCGCGAGCGGCGGAAAATCGACGCGTTCCGCGGCGGCGATTGACGCTGTTTCCTGCCAAAGCCCGGAAAACAGAAAAACTTTCTCTTTCAGGCCCGGACTGCGTCATCCAGAGCGCTTGCGCCCGTTTGACAAAAACGATACCCAACATCTGCACCAGACGTTATACGTGCGCCTTCTTTGCGAGAGCGGCACGAAACTGACCGCCAGGGCCTTGCGCAAATCGGCTGCAGGCTGCCCGGCGCCGAATGAGGATAGCGATGACCTACGTCGTCACGGACAATTGCATCAAATGCAAATACACCGACTGTGTTGAAGTCTGCCCGGTGGACTGTTTCTACGAGGGTGAGAATTTCCTCGTCATCAATCCGGACGAATGTATCGACTGCGGCGTCTGCGAGCCGGAATGCCCGGCGGAGGCGATTTTGCCTGACACGGAGCCCGGCCTCGAGAAATGGATCGAGGTCAATGCCGAATACTCTGAAAAGTGGCCGAACATCACTGAGAAAAAAGAACCGTTGCCGGACGCTGAAGAGTTTGACGGCAAGGAAAACAAGTTCGAAAAGTATTTTTCGCCGAATCCTGCGTCCTGATTCGCGAAAACTGCTTGTGCGGCAGACTGCCGCAAGACAAACAAGAACTGCTTAAAACGGCGATTCTTCCATCTTTTTCAGGTACCTGCCCGTGGCGACCGGGCGGGGCCCTTGTGGTGTTTTGGCACCATCAAAGCTCAGTACTTTAATTTTCCACAAAAGTGTGGTACACATGGAAGATAGTCGCCAACCACGAGAACAACCCCCAAAACGGAGTCTTTGAAAACTGTCCCGGGTATCAACAACCGGACAGATCAAGCTCCCGGCAGCTCATATGACTGATCAAGGTTCTAAAGTGGAAAACGTCGACTGACCAGCCCTGACACGCCGCATATCAACAGGCGTTCCATTACGGATCGCTCTGCGGGGTTCGTGTCGCACAAGAACAGGGGACCGCACCGCGGTCCGTCATCGGTCCGAACCCGGACCGCCAACTGCGCAGGAGAGAATACGAGTATGGCAACGAACACCAAAAAGACCGCGCAGCGCCAAGGTTTCAAGACGGGCGAGTACATTGTTTATCCGGCGCATGGCGTCGGCCAGATTACCGCCATTGAAGAGCAGAACGTTGCAGGTCACTCTTTGGAGTTGCTCGTTATCGTTTTTGAACAGGACAAGATGACCCTTCGTGTCCCGGTGGCAAAGATTGCCTCCGTCGGCATGCGCAAGCTTGGCGACCCTGCGGCCGTCAAGAAGGCTCTCGAGACCGTTCGTGGCCGCCCGCGCGTTAAGCGGACGATGTGGAGCCGCCGCGCTCAGGAATATGAAGCCAAGATCAACTCCGGCGACCTGATCGCGATCTCTGAAGTGGTTCGCGATCTATTCCGCTCTGAAAACCAGCCGGAACAGTCCTACTCTGAACGCCAGCTCTACGAAGCTGCGCTCGACCGTATGGCCCGCGAAATCGCGGCAGTGAACAAATGTTCCGAAACCGAAGCGGTCAAGCAGATCGAACAGAACCTGGCAAAATCTCCGAGCCGCATCAAAGCCGCTGAGGAAGCTGCAGCGGAAGACGACGAGGACAAGGAAGAAGCCGCTTGATCCAAGCGGATTTTCCGAACGCGAAAATCGACGAGGGCCTGGAGAAATCCGGGCCCTTATTCGTTTTGGCACCGCCACCTCGCGCGCTGTTCACGCGAAAGTGCACAAAAACTGCCCCAACGGTAGCGATAAGTGATCTAACCTACGCTTCGGTACGTATTTCCCCCGATAACATATCGGAGCGTCGATCATGTCCCAGAGCGAGAAACGTCAACTGGTAAGGGCCGCGATGAAAGCCCCCTACCTCACGCGCGAAGAGGAACTGGAGCTTGCGATCCGCTGGCGACATAACCGGGATGAGAAAGCGCTTGAGAAATTGTCGCTCTCGCACATGCGCCTGGTCATAGCCGTTGCCTCACGCTTCCGCAACTTCGGGCTGTCGCTTGGCGATCTGATCCAGGAGGGCCATGTTGGCCTTCTGGAGGCTGCCGCCCGGTTCGAACCGGAACGGGAAGTGCGCTTTTCCACCTATGCCACGTGGTGGATCCGCGCTTCCATCCAGGACTATATCCTGCGCAACTGGTCGATCGTTCGTGGTGGCACCTCTTCCTCCCAGAAGGCCCTGTTCTTCAACCTTCGGCGCCTGCGTGCCAAGCTCTCCGGCAATCAGACTCCTCTGACCGACAGCGAGCTTCACCAGAAGATCGCCGACGCAATCGGCGTCAAGCAGTCCGATGTCGCCCTCATGAATGCGCGGCTGTCCGGCCCTGATACGTCCCTGAACGCTCCTGTGACCGACAGCGAAGGCTCCAGCGCGGACCGTCAGGACTTCCTTGTGTCCGATGCCCCGTTGCCGGACGAGATCGTGACCGTCAACATCGATGCCGAACGCCGGCGTCGCTGGCTGTCCTCCGCCCTGGAGGTTCTCAGCGAGCGCGAATTGAAAATCGTGCGTGAAAGACGCCTGTCGGAAGAGGGCGCCACGCTGGAATCGCTTGGCGTGAAACTCGGCATTTCCAAGGAACGCGTGCGGCAGATTGAAAGCCGGGCCATGGAAAAACTGAAATCCGCCCTGTTGGCAGCACAGCCGGACAGGGCCGCCTACAGCACCTGACCTCTATCTCCTCCAAGTAACTCTGACGGGCGGACCTTCCGGTCCGCCTTTTTTTGAGCTCCGTCAGTTTTCAGCCAGACAAATGCCGGAGCCGAACCGGGAGAAAAACCGTCAGTCGACGATCAGCTTGATCGCCGTGCCTGTCGGGATCGCCTGATCGGCGTTCAGATCGTTCAGGATGGAGAAGAATTCCAGCCGCCGTGAAGGCTCGACACCGCTCATGCCGATCGCCAGTTTCCGCGGTGTGTCGCCCGGCTTGGAGGTGACGACCTTGATCCGGAGCGAGCGCAGGCGGGCACGCTCGGTCGGCGACAGCTGCTGGAAGCTTTCCACCGTCTGGTGGAAATCCCGGTCGAACGTTTCATTGGGCGAGCGGCTGGCAAAGATGAAGCGATAGCCTGTCTTGCCGATCCGGATCACCGCAATGCGGAAGGACCAGCCCTGGGTGATGGCCGCCCCGGTGACCGCCGGCAGACCGTTGATCGTCGTTTCGCGGACGCTTTCGGGCAGCAGGCCGTTGATCCAGCCGGAGTTCATGTAATCACGCAGGCCGGAATAGCTGCTGACATCTGCCCCGTCGAACCGGATCGCCGTGCCGTCGCCATTGCTGGCCAGAACCGCTTCGGGCGTGTTCTCCAGAATGTAGCCGGAAGGCACGGTGTAGCTGATGCCGAGCGCCTTGTGCAGGAAGGAACGTCCACGGACGAACCCTTCAAGCGGGTCGTCGCCGAACAGCATGCCGTCGATCTGGCTGAGATAGCGGGTGCGGTCACGTTCGCCGATGCCCGGTGCACCGATCTGACGGGCCGCGCGGATGGCGATCTGCAAGCGCTCCGGCGTGGAGGGGTGGGAAGACAGGAAGTCTGGCGCGGTCGAGCCCGACTTGTCGGCGGACTGGTAGCGGGCGAAGGCTGCCATGGACCGCAGGAACCGTGCAGCGGCATAGGGGTCGAAACCGGCCCTTGCGAGGGTCTTCACACCGATATCGTCGGCTTCAAGCTCCTGCACCTGGCTGAAGCGGGCAAAGGAAAGCTGCGACGAGATGATCGCCTTGCGGGCTTCCTCGCTGTCCTGCACCACGTCGGTCAGGATCTTGTTGGCAAGCTGCTTGGCTTCAGCGCGTTGCTGGCGCTTGATTGCGTGGTTCGCCGTCACATGCGCCATCTCGTGCGCCAGCACGGCGGCAACTTCCGACGTGTCGTTGGCAAGTGCCAAGAGGCCGCGCGTGACATAAAGATAGCCGCCCGGCAGGGCGAAGGCGTTGATGGCCGGCGAATTCAAAATGGTGATCTTGTAGCTCTGCGAGGGGTCTTCCGATGCCGCCACCAGCCGGCCGACAACGCTCGCAACAGCCCGCTCCGCGCCGGCGTCCTTGTAGACCCCGCCATAGGTGGCCACCACGCGCGGATGCTCCCGCTCGCCGATATCGGCCGCAAGGTTGGGGCGCAGTGTACCGGGCGTTACCGTGCCGACGGTCGGCCCGTCGCCCAGCAACTGGCAGGAGGCCACCAGAAGCGCGGAACCGCCTGCAACAAGGTTGCGCAGCCAGGTCCGGCGCAGGCCGCGCCGCGCGGGCAAACATGCCGGCTGACGGAAATCAGTTGCTGCTTTGGCCGTCACGTCCTGCCCTTTTGTCATTCAGTACCACCAGTTGCTCCGGATGGCGGAGCACCATAGACGGTCCGTCCCTTTCCTGAACGGAGCCGCGTATTTCGACAACCTGCCCTTCCAGGGCATCCAGCGTCCAGCCGGATCGCCCGAGGGCCGTGTTGACGTCGTCCTCAGCTGAAGCCTTCAGCGTGACCGTGAAATCTGTTTTCCAGTATTTTCCGAAGTTCAGATAACGGGTGCTGCGCGTTTTTCCAAGGGAAACAATACGTCCTCTTGCAATAACATAGTGCCCGGAAGCGTCGCTGAAAGACTTTGGCGCGGCTGCGGAATAGACAAGACGCGGCGATGTCTCGCCCCAAAGGCCCGCTCGTGCCAGGCTTGCCTGCGTTTCCGCGGCCCGCAAGGCGTCTGCACACTCAGCTCCGGCATGGCCCGGAGCAAAAATGGCAACGCCTGCCTTCAAAAGTTGCTCCTGCAGAAGCGCGGAATGGCCATCATCCGAAACGAACACCCAGCCGGGCGTTAGCCCCCAGCGGTTTTCCGGTCCAGCCGCGACTGCGGCCAGCTCCAGATCAGGCCGACTTTCCAGATAGGTTTGCAAGGTGTTCCGGCGGGCATCTTCGCCGCCCGCCTGTCCTGACGCCTGCACCGGCATCTCGATATCGCTCGCAAGGAAGCGGTCTCCGGCGGCGGACACGAACAAGGCTTCACTGCTGTCGAAGGTCACCTGAACGGTTTGTTCCCGCACCCCGGCGCAAACATCGGCAGCCTCGGGTATTTCCGGGCGCTCCACCGGCGCGCGCTCGTCAGCGGCTACGGCCTGGGTCAGCAGAACGGCAGCACAGCCGGCAAGCAACGGTGCGGCAGCCGTGCGCAGGGTTGTCACCCGCCCGGCTTTTCTCCATCCCGTTTTCTGTCGCCGCTGTGGCACGTCCGCTTCCTTCACCTTGGTACGCGACCCTTTTCCGGAACGCTTCCTGCAGGCAGGCAGCGCAAGGCACACGTCACCCGACAACATGCATGGCATCGGGCAAGGCTGAGAAAGCGGTCACGATGATCCAAACTGCTAAGCAGCGAATAAGGCAAGTCCAAGACACGCCAGTAAAACGGCAGTAAAAATCAGGACAACGCGGGAGCAGCCCACGGCGCGTCAACATTCCCCTCGCCGCGCACCGGCGTCCTCGACAAACAATCCCCATCGGCAGCTACAGTCTGTTGCAGCCAGGGGTCGCCACGGACGTCAAATCATGCTAATCGACCGCATAAAGGCCCCGTAGCTCAGCAGGATAGAGCATCAGATTCCTAATCTGAGGGTCGCGCGTTCGAATCGCGCCGGGGTCACCAGTTTTCCTGATTTAGCGAATAAGTTTTTGAGGTTGCCGCGCCATGATACGCTTGTGCTGCATCCCCCAACCGATCGCGCTCTGATGCGAAAGTTCAGCTAAGGGCTGACTGGCCTCTCCTTGTCTTCGACATCGACGGTAACAAGGTTCATCAATTCCTCGCTTCCGAACCCAAGTGACATGGGGCAAGTGACACCGGGGAGGACGTCGATGTCAT
Source organism: Labrenzia sp. PO1 (assembly GCF_012273635.1). Taxonomy (NCBI): domain Bacteria; kingdom Pseudomonadati; phylum Pseudomonadota; class Alphaproteobacteria; order Hyphomicrobiales; family Stappiaceae; genus Labrenzia; species Labrenzia sp. PO1. The sequence goes on along the minus strand of NZ_JAAXCR010000004.1, from coordinate 334,829 downwards.
AGAGCTCGGCGACGGCACCGTCGATACGGAACCATTCCACACAGGCGCCGGTGTCGAGGTCGATGACCTGAACACCGCACCAGGGCTCTGAATCGGCAACCCTCAGCCGTTCATCGAGCGCCAGGCCCTCGAAACGCTGGTAACGTGGTTTGGAGAGCCCCACGAACGCATAACGACCGTGGAAGGATAGGCCGCGCAGGAAACCGGGGCAGAAGGTGAGCGGTTCGAACCGTCCCTCGCTGTCGCCGTCAGCGGGGACTATTGACCCGAGTTCACCGGTGCCTGAATTCAGGAGCCACAACCGGCCGCGGTACCAGCGTGGGGAATGCGGCATGGAAAGCCCCTGGCAAACGATCCGGCCGGTTTCCACCTCCACCACAACGCCGCCGTCGGCGCGCCGGTCTCGCCAGCCGTCAATCGTGTCGGACCGGCTCACCGCCGTGACAAAGACCGGCCTCCCGTCCCTCATCGCCATACCGTTCAGATGGCAGCGGTCTTCGTCGACGATCCGGCTTACGAAGGGCGGCGTCCAGACCGGCCTGAAGCTGTGTCGCTCGGATATTGTCGACAGACAGTTGAACCTCGTATTTACGAACAGGATGCGTCCGTCACGGTCGATGCCCAGATCATGTGCATCGAGGGCACCGGTGACATGAGCAGCGCGCGGCACGAAGCAGGCATCGAATGTGTCGTTGATCCGCTGGTTCGGTTCAAGCACGTTTTCCAGCCGCACGATTTCCGACAACGTGGCCAGGTGAATGGTTCCGCCGCTGACATGAATTCCCATGGCTTTGCTGAAGAACTGCTCGTTGACCATCAGTCCACCTTCCGGATTGCGGCCAAGCAGATAGAACTTGCCGGATTGGTAGGACGAAAAGGCAACCGAGATCTTGAGCGAGGCGAGAAGCCCAACGAGGCCGCCTGACATCGAATAGGTGACGCCTGTTGGTTCATCAGCCCGGGTCTCGCGAATACCGACCGGCAGGTTCCTGTCTTCAGTCGGCATCAGCATCCCGCTTCCATTCGGGCCGAGCTCGCCACAGGCATAGCATTAACCATCTATCATGCTCTTTTCGCAGCACAGTTTTTGTCTGAAGGCATCTGTTTTTGAAGATGTCGAATCAAAGCATTAACCAATCCGGGAGCAAGAATAGCAGTAATTCGTTTTGTCCTGTTTCGATTACTCGCGATTTGTTGACCGGCAAAGGTCGGCAGTCACCGGAAAGACCCGTTGCATGCGTTCCTTCCCCAAGTCCACAGTACAAAGACAGCTTATGCTGACCTCGGCGCTCGCTGTCCCTGTCGTCTTCGGCTATGCGGGGCGCCAGGCCTATGCCGCCTGCAGCGCACTAGGCGGTGGCACCTATCTGTGCTCGGGCACGCTGAGGACCACGCAAACCATCAACGCAGACAATGCCGACGTCACCATGGCTTCAGGTGCCTCCATCGACACAACCGGCGGCACCGGTAACGCCATCACCGTGACCGGAAACGGCGCCCTCAGCTTCATCAATACGACCGGAGGCCTCATCCAGGGCGAAGAAAACGCCATCGATGTCAGGTCGACAGGTGACGATGGCGCAATCAGGGGGGCGGTGACCATCAATGTCACCGGGGACGTCAGTGCCGTGAAAGGCTACGGCATCAATGCTCTCAACGAGTCAGGGTCGAGCGGGTCGATCACCGTCACCGCAGCCAGCGTCACCAGCGCGACAAAAGACGGCATTTATGCGCGCAACCGTACAACGGCTGGCCGCGACTTGACGATCACGACGACCGGTACGGTCTCCGGCAAAAAGAACGGCATAAATGCACGAAACGACGGCACTGGCCGACTGACCGTCACAACCGCCGACGTTACCGGCGGGTCGGGAAGTGGCATTTTGGCATGGAACGAAGGGACAGACCTCAGCGTGCGTGCGACAGGCACAGTTACCGTCACAGGTACCGGCTCAGGGCACGACACAAGAGCAGGAGTCGTTGCTCGCAATTACGGTTCTGGATCCCTGACAATCGAAACTGTCGATGTTGTGGCAAGCGGCGGCAGCGAAGTCGATGGCATCTTCGCTGACAACGCGTTTGGCACGGACCTGTCCATCACCGCCACGGGAGCCGTCACTGCTGAAAACAACGGTATTACTGCGACGAACCGAGGGAGCGGCAGCCTCTCCATTACCGCCGCAGATGTCCGGGGCAGCAAAAACGATGGCATCTATGGCCTGATTGAGAGCACTGGCACCAACATGTGGATCACCGCCACCGGTGGAGTGTCGGGCGGACGATACGGAGTATTCGCCAAGAACGAAGGCAGCGGCGTGGTGACAGTGACCACCGCAACGGTGACGGGCGGGGCAAAGGACGGCATATACGTTCGAAATTCGACCAGCGGGACGGATATTACGATCACCGCGAATGGTCCCGTTACTGGCGAGGAAAGAGGCGTCTACGCCCGCAACGACGGCACCGGAAATACAACTCTCACGGTCACCACTGCTGCTGGGGTGAAGAATTCCGGCATTCTGGCCAAGAACTTCAATTCCGCTGGGGACCTGACGATCACTGCAACAGGTGCGGTTTCCGGTGCCTCATCAGGTCTCTATGCCAGAAACTTCGGCACCGGCGCGCTCAGGATCACGACCTATGACGTTGAAGGTTTCGACGGTGATCACGCAGAAAACACGGCCAACGGCATCAATGCGGAGGCCCATGGTACGGGCCTTACCATCACCAGCTCGGGTACCGTGAGCGGCACCAGGAGCGGTATTGCCGCCAGGAACATGGGAACCGGTTCCGCAACGATCAGCGCGGTGAACGCCACCGGAGGCACCACCGAGGGTATCTATGCCCTCAACAGTTTTACCGGCACGGACCTGACCGTAACCTCGACCGGCCGAATCTCCGGAGCCACCAACGGCATCAGGGCCCAAAACGACGGCACGGGAACCACCTCCGTCACTGCACATGACGTCTTCGGAACAAATAACGACGGTATCTATGTACTCGGCGCAAGCACAAGCGCCGACATCACCATTACCGGTTCGGTCTATGGCGGACGGAATGGCGTCGGCCTGGGCGTGGCCGGCCTCAACACGATCACCATCACCGGGACCGGAGCTCTCAGCGGCGGCGACAAAGCAATCAACACGACGGTGAATACGCCTGTCAGCGACGACACTGTTGTCAACTATGGAACGGTCACCGGCGACGTCGACCTGGGCGGTGGCACCAATTCCTTCGACAACAGATCAGGTGGCCTCTTCAAGAGTGCTTCGACCGTCAATCTTGGCGCCGGCAACACGCTGACCAATGAGGGCGACCTCTCACCCGGCGGCACCGGAGCGATCCAGACAACGGCACTGACCGGCAATTTCGTCCAGACCAGCAGCGGGACCTTTTCCGTAGACATGAACTCGGAAGCCTCGAAGGTCGACCGGATCAACATTTCCGGAACGGCGACGCTCTCAGGCAATGTGAAGGTTAATCCGCTGAACCTGGTCGACCCGACCAAGACCCTGACCATCCTGTCCGCGGCAGGCGGTGTCACCAACAACGGGTTGACCGCCAGAGACACCGTTGTGGTGGACTACACGCTTGTCTTTCCCAATGCGACGGACGTGGCCATCGGCAACCAGTATATCGACTTCACACCCGTTGCTCCCGACGGCACATCGCAGCTCAGGACCCAAAACGAGCGCAATGTTGGCGCCAACATGAACGCAATCTACTCTGACGGCGGCGGCGCCATGCACGACCTGCAGTTGGAACTGATGAAGATCGAGAGCATCGAGGCCTACCAGAAAGCCTTGGACCGGCTGCACGGCGAACATTATCTGGTTCAGGTCGGGGCGGCGATTGGCAGCCTTCACAATTTCCGTGAATCCCTGTTGTCATGCCCTTCCCGGCTCGATGGCGTCGCTGTTGCAGCCGCCGACGACTATTGTCTTTGGGGCCGGGTCCAGGGCCATAGGGTCGATATCCGCCAAACCACGTTAACGATCGGCGGCGGAGAGACGAGTTACGGCTTTTCCGGCGGCCTCGAGGTGCCACTCGGCGACGGCATGCGGGTCGGTGTCGCCGGCACGGTAGAAACCAGCGAGCTTTCCACCAACAATTCAGGCACATCCGACGGCATGCGCTACACAATCGGCGCGAAGTTTGAAAAGACCTGGGGCGCGCTGGAGGCAAGTCTGGGTGGCTATGGCGGCCTGGCGCAATACGACACCGATCGCCAGGTCGGTCTCGGCTTTGGTACCGCCAGCAGTGATCAGACCATCTCGTTTGCCGGGATCGTCTCCCGGCTGTCCTATGCGTTCGATACCGGTACATTCCGCGTCGTGCCGATGGTCGACGTCGCTGCGACCCGGGTAGGCTTCGGCGATGTTCGGGAAACGGGAGCCGGATCCGCCAACCTCACCATATCTGGGAGCAACGACTGGATTCTGACAGCAACACCCGCTGTTGGTGTCATGGGCACGTTACATGAAAGCCCCGGTTACAGGATAAATGGCTCTATGAAGACGGGTGTCAGCTTCTTTTCCAACAATGACTACCGCATCCATTCACGCTTCACTGAAGCCCCTTCGGGTGTTCCTAGTTTCGTAACCACGACCAAACTCGATACTACGGTCATGAACCTTTCCGCCGCACTCGAACTGCAGAAGGCCTCCGGCACTTCCTTCAAGCTCGCGTACACCGGTAGTTTCGGAAGCGTGAGCCGGAGCAATGGCGGTTACCTGAGGGCAATCGTTCCATTCTGAAAGCAGGCATGGCCTGACTTTTTCATGACAATGGCGGGATTGCAGGCTGGCAAATGTGACACGGCCGAACAACGCTCGCTCAAGGCCGGATAAAAAGCTGCGCACAGGGGATGCAGCCGAAGCAGGTTTCAAAAAACAAGTCTGAGCGCGCAGGCAAAGGGCGCCTGCGCCGGACGTTTGTCGGTTGCCTTACGGCGTGACTGGCGTGTGCAGCGTCGTGACCGGGATGCCGGTGGCGACGGAGCCGTCGGTCAGGGCATGGCTGGGGTTGGCGGCCTTGGTGGCGGCGACACCGGCGAGGATCATGGCGACGACGGCGATGCTCCAGAATTTCATGGAACTGCTCCCTATGGTGAAGAGCGCTCCTGCCGCGCAGGCGCAAGCTCTGTTCAGACCTGTACGCCCGGCCAGGGGTGACCGAGCGTACAAAAGCCGACCTTTTCAAACAGATGGCGCATCCGGTGACCGTCTCGGCAGACGTGGGAGGCAAATTCGCCACGATTCGAACTTCGACTTTCGTATATATTAGACTTTAGGATGAGATTGAACAATGCCGTAGAGTTACTTATTCGGCAAGTCTCTGACATAACTAGGCTTTCAGGCTTGGGCGCGAGGGAAATCGCCTTCCAGCTTCGCATGGACAAGGACAGAGATCCCTGAAAAGGGGCGTTATGCGCTGCGCGGCTTGCGCCTTTGCGCCGCCAGTTCCCGCGTATAGGCCGACAAGGCATCAAGATGTTGTGCGGCAGCGGTGCTGTCGCGCGCGGCCAGCGCATCGGCCAAAGCCTGATGCAGATCGGCGATCCGTTCGCGGTCGCGCAGGCGGTAGACCAGCATGTTCATGAGTGGCTGCATCGCCTCGAAGGCGGCCGACAACTGGAAAACCAGGATCGGGTTGTCAGTTGCCCGCGCCACGGCCGAATGAAAGGCGACGTCCGACGCGCAAAAGTCCTCGTCGCTTGTGTCACGGTTTCTCTGCCGGGAAATTTCGCGTGCAAGTTCGGCCAGCTGGTCGTCGGTGCGTTTTTCCACCGCCAGGGGCAGCGCGGCAGCTTCCAGCGCAAAGCGGGCCTCGATGGCGTCTTCCAGCGGAATGTCGTTCATGCCGATCAGGAGCCGCGTGGTCGTCATCAGGTTGTCCTGAGCTTCGGCCCAGGTCATGCGATTGACGAAAGCCCCACCGGAAGAACCCCGCTCGCTGCGGATAAGGTTCTGGGCGGCTAGCCGTTTCAAGGCCTCGCGAACAGTCGACCGCGACACACCGAAGCGCTCCGCCAGATCGGCTTCGCTCGGCAGGCGCTCCTCACCGGCAAGGCGGCCTTCGAGAATGGCATTGCGGATGGCATTGGCGATCTGGACCGAAAGGCCCTCTTTTTGAATCGTGTTGAATTCAATCGCCAAAAGAACCTCCGAATTTTCGCCTGAACCCCGGCAAACCTAAAGAGACGACCCGACACGGTCAAACAAATTGTTTAAATGTCTGACAATTAAATGTTTGACTTTTAGAGACTGCCCCCGCAGCCTAGGCGAAAATTTATCGGGAGGATCGGGTGGACACCGTTGCGCGGCTCATGCCTGGCCACAGAGCGTTCTGGCTGACCTTTTATGCCGCCATTCTGGCTGCCTGGGCCATCCTGTTCTCCATGCAGGCAGGCGGCCTGAGGGAAACCACGGACTGGCAGCTTACCGGGCTACCCATGGGGCAGCCGCTGGAGGCATTCCTGTCCCTGTGCTCGGCAACAGCCGCCAATGCCGGCTTCGGGGTCGCCGTCCTCATGTGGGCCCTGATGGCCCTGGCGATGATGGCACCAACAGCCTTTCCCGCTTTTCGCACCTATGCGCAGCTGACACAGACTGCCGCCGCAGGCATCTTGCCGCTGGCCGCGCTTGTGGGTGGGTATCTTGCTGTCTGGCTCGGATTTTCACTTCTGGCCGGTTCTCTTCAGGTCTGGCTGGCGGAACAAAGCCTGCTCGATCCATTCGGCAAATCCGTTTCCAACCCGTTGAACGCGGCCCTGTTGCTGGTGGCGGGGGCTTATCAGTTCAGCCGCCTCAAGCAGACCTGCCTCAGCTCTTGCCGGAACCCGTTGACCTTTTTCTTCAGTCATTGGCAGCCGGGGGCCCGGGGCGGGCTGATGCTTGGCCTCAGACTTGGCGCCGTCTGCCTTGGCTGCTGCTGGGCCTTGATGCTGCTCGCGTTTGTCGCCGGCACCATGAATCTCGCCTTCATGGGGGGCGCCATGGTGCTGATGACACTGGAAAAACTTCCCGACATCGGCGCGAAACTTACCGTGCCGGTCGGCGTTTTCCTCATTCTGGCCGGACTGGTCGTTCTGGTTCTGCCGTTATTACCAATAACCATATAGGGAGAAAATCATGTCCGGCTGGGCCATCAGAGGAGAACTGATCCTCAACTGCAATTGCACCGTCTTCTGCCCCTGCGTGGTATCGCTCGGCAAGCACCCACCCACAGAGGGTTACTGCCAGGCCTGGGCGGGTGTGCGCATTGACGAAGGCCACTATGAGGGCGAGGACCTCTCCGGCCTCAATGTCGGCCTCGTCCTGGAAATTCCGGGCCTGATGGCCCGCGGCAACTGGAAGGCCGCCGCCTATATCGACGAGCGCGCCAGCGAAGCGGCCTATGACGGATTGATCAAGATCTTCTCCGGCCAGGCCAAGGGCACCACCGGCCTGTTCCGGGTTCTGGTCAGCGAGTTTCTGGGCGCCGAACGCGCTCCTGTCTCCTACACCAACGAAGGCAAGAAACGCCGCCTGATCGTCGGCAAGGCGATCAAGGGCGAGGTGGAGCCTGTGCGCGGCGCCAATCCGGACGAGGATATCGTCGTCAAGAACACCGAATACTGGATGGGTTCGGACATCACGGTCGCCACCGCCACGCAAGGCCGCGTGCGCGCTTACGGCAGGGTCTGGGATTTTGACGGCAGAAGTGCTGAAATCTGCCAGATCGACTGGTCCGGCCCGGCGGCGGAAGCCGCCGCCTGAAACCGAAGAGAAAAGGGAACAGCTCATGACCTTCAAGGCACTGATTGTCGACAAGGACGAAGACGGCAAAACCCACGCCTCGATTGAGAACATCGACGTGAGCCGGTTGCCGGAAGCCGATGTCACCGTTGCCGTGGAATACTCCACGCTCAACTACAAGGACGGCCTGTGCCTTGGCCCGGGAGGGGGACTGGTTCGAAACTATCCGCATGTGCCCGGCATCGACTTTGCCGGAACCGTCGAGGAAAGCTCCGACGACTGGTACAAACCGGGCGACAAGGTGGTACTGACCGGCTGGCGCGTCGGCGAAGCGTGGTGGGGCGGCTACGCCCAGAAGGCACGGGTAAAGGGCGAGTGGCTCGTCCCATTGCCGGAAGGTCTGACCACGCGCAACGCCATGGCGATCGGCACAGCCGGCTTCACGGCCATGCTTGCGGTCATGGCGCTTGAGGAGCACGGGTTGAAGCCGGAAAACGGGCCGGTGCTGGTCACCGGTGCCGCTGGCGGCGTCGGCTCCGTTGCAACCGCCATTCTGGCCAATCTCGGCTACGAGGTTGCCGCCGTCACCGGACGCGAGAGCACCTGGGATTACCTGAAGTCTCTTGGCGCCGCCCGCGTGGTGCCACGCGATGACGTTGCCGAAACGGTCAAGCGACCCCTCGAAAGCGAAACCTGGGCGGCCTGTATCGATGCTGTCGGCGGTCCGATGCTTGCACGTGTTCTCGGCCAGATGAAATACGGCGCATCTGTTGCAGCCGTCGGCCTTGCAGGCGGCGCCAATCTGCCGGCAACCGTCATCCCGTTCCTGCTGCGCGGCGTCAACCTGCTGGGCATCGACAGCGTCATGAAGCCTTATGACGGCCGCCTGAAAGCCTGGGAACGGCTGGCGAAAGACCTGCCGATGGACAAGCTGGAAGCGATGATCCACCCGGCAACCCTTGAAGACCTGCCGGCGCTTGGCGCCGACATCCTGAAAGGCCAGGTCAAGGGCCGTGTCGTCGTCGACGTGAATGCCTGAGACAATTCCTTGCCCGGGTGGACAATGCGTCTGCCCGGGCGAATTTCGTCACGGAAATGAATGCAGATCTTCAGGCAGCCGCAGCTATTTCCTGTGAGCGCATGAAGTCGCGATAAGGCACCGGCCTGTAGCCAAAAAGCAGGTAATCGACCTTGTAGTGGTCGATCAGGGCCACATAGAGATCTTCCGCAATATCGACCACTTCAGTTTGCGGGTTCGCGTTTTCCCGTGGCAACGGCTTCTGGATATCGAGATCCTGCGCGAGCTGGGAAAGATCCATGTTCTCGAACCGGATCAGATAGTCCGGCGCCTTGTTCGAATGCATGTGCATCGTGTACTTGAACTGCGGCGGCACCACGAAGATCTGTTCGTTGAACATTTTCCGGAAGAAGGTCAGCGGGTCCCAGGTTGGCAGGTCAGGATACCGGCTGCGGAAGCTTCCGACATATTTTTCCCGGGTCATGAACCTGTACCCGGACAAGGCCCGGTCGATCGGATCTCGTATAGCAACAATAACCTTGTAGTCATTCCAGCATTCTACAGGCGTATTTGTCGTCGGGAATCCGTGATTCCAGACTTCGTCAAAGCCAAGCCAATCTCTCAGGCTCGTACCAGCTACCTTGGGATTGTGTACAAAAACAATCTTTCGATCGTGGCATATGTTGGGATTCATATCCAAGGTTGTCCGAATTATTGTTCCGTAGCCTCAAAACAACATATTCACGACATGATTCTCAAGAAAGAAATGTATTATGGGACAAAGTTTTACACTAAATAACACGTAAAGATTGAATATGGCGCCTTTCTAAGTGAAATTGCCAGAAATGAATAAACTTAATCGTATACATCAGTTTATAAATTCAGGAACACGATCAAAAATCATGAATATTTGAATTCATAAATATTCTTTGAGGTAAAAAACCTTCTTCATTTCAATAAATTGGATAGATTATCTCAAAAGAACAGATCCTCTGACGCATAATCAATTCCCGGAACGTCCGAACTCTGTCTTCAGAAAATCGATCATCACCCGCACCTTGAGCGGCAGATAGGCCCTGCTCGGATAAAGGATCCATGCGGCGGTTTCGAAGTTCGCCGGAGCACACGTGTGGTCGGGAAAGAGATCGACCAGCCTGCCGTCCTTCAGGTCGCTCGCAATCAGCCAGTCGGCCAGCAATGCCGGACCAAGGCCAAGCCTGGCTGCTTCGCGTAGCGCAAGCGCGCTTGAAATTGTCGTTCTGCCCGACACTTCCACATCGAAGGGCGCGTCATCCCCAAGCCTGAAGCGCCAGGCATTGCGAAAATCCGGCAATGCAAAACACAGGCAATTTCGGGCAGACAGGTCACCCGGCGCTTCCGGATGCCCTTCCCTTTCAAGATAGTCTTGCGAGGCCACCACCCGGTAATGGGTTTGCAGCAGCTTTGTGGAAATGAGATCGCCTTTCGGCGCCGCAGCCAGGCGGATAGCAAGGTCCAGTCCTTCGGCCAGAAGATCGAGATTGCTGTCGGAGGGAAAAAGCTCGACCGAGATATCCGGGTACCGGTCGTGAAACACCGGCAGAAGCGGGACGATTCCTTCCAGCACGAAGGCAACCGACGCCGTCATGCGCAAGGTTCCCCGTGGCTGCTGGCTTCTGGCGGCAATGTCCTCGTTCGCCGCCTCGATCTCCTCCACAAGCGGCGCAACCCGCTGGAGATAGGCTTCGCCCGCCTCCGTCAGCGACAGCTTGCGCGTGCTGCGCTGGAAAAGCCTCTGACCAAGCTCCCGCTCGATTGCAGAAACCGTCCGGGACACATTCGAGGCATCGAGATCCAGCGCCCGCGCGGCAGCTGCCAGGCTGCCAAGGTCGCGGACGAGCAGGATTGTCTTGAGGGCTTGCAGATCCATTCATGCAGAATAAGCACGAATATCCTGCAAGCCACAGTGTTTTTCCTCCACACGCGCAGAAATAACCTCCGGGCATCATCCAACCAGGAGATACCCGCATGACACTGCTTCTGCGCATCAATTCCAGTTCCCGCCAGACCGGCTCGCACTCCACCGCCATTGCCGATCATTTCGAGGCAAGCTACCGCCGCAAACATCCCGACTGCCGCGTCATCACGCGAAATGTTGCCGATGGCTCCATCCCGATCATCGGCCAGAAGACCATCGAAGGTTTCTATACCGAGCCCGCCTCCATGACCGAAGACCTGAAAGAAGCGACAGCCCTTTCCGACAAATTGATCGCCGAACTTCAGGAAGCCGACACCCTGCTGATTGCTGCGCCGATCTACAATTTCGCAGTTCCCGCGGCTCTCAAGGCCTGGATCGACCAGATCGTTCGTGTCGGGCACACATTTTCGTTTGACGGCAACAGCTTTCAGGGACTTGCAAAAACCCGGCGCGCGGTGGTGATTTCCGCCTATGGGGCCGAAGGCTATCTTGACGGCCAGCCCTTTGCCGCGGCCAACTTCGTGCAGCCTTACCTCAAGTTCCTGTTGTCGTTCCTGGGCGTTGAGGATATCCGCTTCATTGCCGTGCAAGGCACCGTCGCCGATCCTGAAAAGGTCTCTGCCAGCCTTCTGGCCGCCCGGCAGGAATGCGATCTGGCTGCCTGATCGGCCTTGCTGGCGCACACCGGTCTCCGCGGCCACTGCTTTTGCCGCGGAGGACCGTGCCGCAGATCTGGCCGAAACCGCCAAAAAAGGCGCGCAAACCGGTTGCATTCCAAGGAAAGCTCCCATATAAGCGCCCGGTCCAGAGTCGTCCGGCTCGTCGTGGACTGGTTTTCTGTGTTCTTGCGCAGACCGTTTTCGACAACCGAGGGCATGCCGTGTCGGCTCTGAATGCACCAACAAAAGAGTATCCGTTCTGAACGGATGCACCAAGGAAAGGATGCAAAATGCCCAAGCTGAAAACGAAGTCCGGCGCCAAGAAGCGCTTTAAAGTGACCGCGACCGGCAAGGTGAAGACCGCGCAGGCCGGCAAGCGTCATGGCATGATCAAGCGCACGAACAAGTTCATCCGCAACGCCCGTGGCACCACCACGCTGAGCGACCAGGATGCAAAGATCGTGAAGCAGTTCCTGCCCTACGCATAAAGCCAGCCCCGAAGGAGATCACCTAAATGTCACGCGTCAAACGGGGCGTTACCGCCCACGCTCGCCACAAAAAAGTAATCAAGGCAGCAAAAGGCTATTACGGCCGCCGCAAGAATACCATCCGCGTTGCCAAGCAGGCCGTCGAGAAAGCCGGCCAGTACGCTTATCGCGACCGCAAGGCCAAGAAGCGCAACTTCCGTTCGCTCTGGATCCAGCGCATTAATGCGGCAACCCGCCAGCACGGCATGACCTATGGCCGCTTCATCGACGGTCTGAACAAGGCCGGCATCGAAGTCGACCGCAAGGTTCTGTCCGACCTCGCCATCAACCAGCCGGATGCCTTCAAGGCCCTGGTTGATCAGGCTCAGGGCGCTCTGGCCGCTTAAGGCAGGCTTCCCGATCCGATTTGAAAAACGCGGTTCATTCGAGCCGCGTTTTTTATTGCCTGGTGGCTGCCTATCAACCCGGCAATTCAAAGCTGCATTTTCAAGCACCTCTCTTTTTTATTGCAAACCCCGGAAATTGAAGCCTACCCTTCCGGTTCCGATGAGGCTGACCCTTCGTCAGCCTTGCGGAAAACAAGGAGGGTTGGATCCATGCAGCTTGTCGAGGCGTTCTTCGCCCTAATCGGCGACCTGACCTGGGGGTGGGCACTCATCCCGTTTCTCGTCGTCATTGGCATCTTCTTCACGGTCGTTACCGGTTTCGTTCAGCTACGCTTCTTCCTGCGTATGTTCCGCGTATTGTCTTCCAAGAACCAGTCGGGTGATCCCAACGCCATCTCTGCCCGCGAAGCCCTGCTTCTGTCTGTCGGCGGCCGGGTTGGCGGCGGCAACATCGCCGGTGTCGCCGTGGCGATCACGCTCGGTGGACCCGGTGCGGTCTTCTGGATGTGGGCCGTTGCCCTTGTCGGCATGGCAACCAGCCTGATCGAGTGTTCGCTCGCCCAGCTCTACAAGCGCTCCACGGGTGACGGCACCTATCGTGGCGGACCTGCCCGCACCATCATCCATGGTCTTGGCGCCGATTACCGCTGGCTTGCGGTGCTTTATGCACTCTGCCTCATGGCCTCCTTCGCCTTCGGCTTCAACGCCTTCCAGGGCAACACCGTGGCGGGCGCCGCGGAAGAAAGCCTCGGCATCGGTCGGCTGTGGACGGGCATTGGCCTGACCGTGGTGACCGGCCTGATCGTCTTTGGCGGCATCCACCGAATTGCAAAGGCAGCGGATGTCATCGTGCCGATCATGGCCGTCGGCTATATAGGCATGGCGCTGGTGATCATCCTTCTCAACATCACCGAGGTGCCCGGCGTCATCTATTCCATCGTTCTCAACGCTTTCGGGCTGGAAGAAGTGGTCGGCGGCGGCATGGGCGCAGCCCTTGCGCAAGGCCTGCGCCGCGGGCTGTTCTCCAACGAGGCCGGCCTCGGCTCGGCTCCCAACGTTGCCGCCACGGCGGAAGTCCGCCACCCGATCAGCCAGGGCATCACCCAGTCCTTTTCGGTCTTCATCGACACGATGATCATCTGCACCTGTACGGCGCTGATCATCCTGCTCGGCGATGTCTATGCGCCGGGTGCAGAAGGCGTTGACGGCGTCGTCCTGACCCAGCAATCGCTTGCCTCCCACCTCGGTGGCTGGACGAGCTATTTCCTGACCGGCGCAGTGCTGCTCTTCGCGTTCAGCTCCATCATCTACAACTACTACCTCGGCGAAAACGCCCTCAGTTCGATGACATCCAGCACCATGGCCCTGCACGTTCTCAGGGTCGCCGTGATGGGCGTCGTGTTCCTGGGGGCGACGGCACCGAATGCAACCTCGGTGTTCTTCTTCTCCGATCCGCTGATGGGCGTCCTGGCGGTCGTCAACCTACTCGCTCTGATGATGCTGTTCCCGACAGCCAAGCGGATCCTGGACGACTTCAAGAGCCAGCTTCGGGAAGGTGTCGCCCGACCGGTGCTGAACCCTGACAACTTCGCGGATCTCGACATCGACCGCAGCGCCTGGACCGGCAAGGCACCGGACTGACGGGCTCAAAGACGATCTCTTGCACTGGCGCGGCCTCCCGGTCGCGCCAGTCTGCCTGCACCTGGGCCTGCCAACACTTTTCTTTTGAAGCCCGGTGTGATCCTGTTCCCGTGTCGGTTCCGCCAGCAAACGCGAGGCAGCAGGTTGCCCCTGACAGTGAAACAACATGGTGTGATGAAGGGCATGATCGCGGCGGTAATCGTCGCGGCCACCGGGCTCGGCTTCGGCGCCGTTCAGTATCCGCAGGACTGGCTGCCGGACGGCTCGCCGCAAGCCCGCCTTACGCTCGCCGCCCAGTGTCTGCTGGCCGGCGCTTTCTGGCTGCTTTTGTCGATAGGCCTTCTGGCGCGGCATCGCTTTTTCACACCGGAGGATATCGACGGCAGCGGACTGACCTCTGGCACCGAAAAGGCCAGGGTGTTGCAGGCCGTGCTCCAGAACACGCTGGAACAGACCACGCTGGCCGCCCTTGCCTACATCGCATTCGCAGCACTTGCCCCGGCCGGGTATCTCGGCGCTTTGCCTGCTGCTGCTCTGCTGTTCTGGTGCGGACGCGCTCTGTTCTGGAACGGTTATGAAAAAGGCGCTGCCGCCAGGGCCTTCGGCTTTGCCCTGACATTCTATTCAACCGTTCTTCTGTTTCTGGCCGCCCTCGCTTTTTCCTTCTTTTGATCGGACGGATCTCTTTTTCATGCATCACGTGATCATTTACGACTGCGAATATCTGACCGCGCCCGGCGCCATGAGCCGGCAATGGTGCGGCCCGCTGGATCCGGATCCGAATGTCGCCCAGATTGGAGCGGTGAAACTCTCGCTCGGGAGCGGTTATGACATTCTCGATACCTTCAATGTCCTGATCAAACCGAGGGACAGGTTCGGCAGGCACCCGACGGTAGATCCTTTCTTCACCGAACTGACCGGCATAACCCAGGCGGACATCGACCGCGAAGGCATTGCCCACTCCGACGCATTGGAAAGGCTCGCAGCCTTCGCAGAGGGGGCGAATTTCTGGTCCTGGGGCAAGGACGAACTCACCCTTCTGGCGATCAGTTCCTATATCGAAGGCCTGACACCACCTATCCCCGCCCACCGCTTCGGCAACGCCATCGGCCTGATCTTGAATGCGGGCACCCCCGTTGAGGATATGGGCAAAATGACGAGCGGACGCCTGGCGGAGTATTTTGACCTGAAGACACCGGACGGGCGGCAACACGACGCTCTCGACGATGCCATGTCGGTTGCCGTGAGCCTGCAGCATCTTCTGAGGAGCGAAAAACTGACCGCCGAGGACTTCGCTCTACCACTCGCGGTTCGGCTGCCAGAACTGTCGGAACACCGTTCAGCCTGAGTCCTCCCCCCGCAGGTCAAACCTGATTCCCTTTGCCGTCAGGACTTGCCCCTGCCTGCAACGGGCCGGTTCCGGTTACCACCGCTATCCCCGCTTCCCACTGAAAAGTGTCCGGTTTTGCGCCACTGCATTAACGATTGTTAATGCGGATCGGCGGTTTTCTGCGGACAAAAAGTTAACAAGAGGTTAACGTGGCACGGTGATTGCGACGTTTCAGGTGAGGCAGCCTTGGGCGTGCCATTCTGAAACAATGAGGCGTTAAATCGTGCGAGTTAACCCGGTTTCTTCTGCAGGTCGTGCCAATGTGAGGCGGAAGCGTCCCTCCGTGGGAGAGACGGAGTCCGAGCGGCAGGCGACCTTTGACACGTATCTCCCCGTTCCCGTGGAACCGGAGCTTGAGCGCGAGCAGATTGCGTTCAGCGCACGCTACCGCCCGAACTCTATTTTTCTCGCCCATCTGATCGCGACGCGAGATGGAGAGCCCCAGACAAGGTTCCGCAGGCAAACTGAGCCTCTCACCGGCGTGAACTCCTATCGGGCAACTGCTGCCCTGCCACGCCAGCGCCCTGCCGGCCGACTGCTCAAGACCGAGCGCTAGGCCAACCTGTTTTAAAGTTCCAGAAGTACCACTGGAGACCTTCAACCCGGGGCATTGCTCCGGGTCTTTTTTTGGTTCGCCCGAACATGCTTCAGGTGAGGATCTTGGAGGGGACGTATCAGCCGGACTGCAGAGGCTGGAGACAGAAGCACCGCGGCAAATGACGGCACCGGGAACAAATTCTGCTGACAACCGTTATCTCTACACAGCAGCGGGCAAACCCTTCACCCGTCAAAGTGTGACGCGCGTCACATTTTTCTGTTGTCAGAGACCCTATATTGAAAAACAGATCCGGACTCCCCGGACCTCCGAAAGACTGGCCACGGACTGGCCCACCCCGGAGACTGAAATGCAAGTAAGACCCGTATCGGCCATCCATCCCATGCGCATCCGGCAGAAGCCGGTAACCGCTCCGACTGAAAGAACCGGCTTCGGTTCGACCTCAAATGGTCAGTTTGGCGCTCTGGATGCCGTCCCCGCACATCTCGCCGCACAGGCTTCTCAGCGTGACGCCTATTACGGCGCCCATGCCGAATATGCCACCCAGCTTCTGGCCGGAGACTCGTTTGACGAGCAGACCTGGCTGGAGCGCCGGCAGCATGTCGCGCAATATGCATCCGCCGCCGAAGACGGCGACGAACGCTCCTACACGATCTCCCTGTCTGCCTGACCTGTCGGAAAACGCTCAGGCTTCTACACGCAGGAAACCGGCCAGGCCGGTTTTCTGGTGTTCGATCACATGACAATGGAATGCCCAGTCGCCCGGATTATCGGCAACCAGGGCCACTTCCATGGTTTCTTCTTCCAGAAGCAGCGCGGTATCCGTCACCAGCGGCGGCAGCTTGCGCTTGTTCGACCGCAGCAACTGGAACGACATGCCGTGCAGATGGATCGGATGATCGTTCGGTGATTCGTTTCGGAAGCGCAGGATGTAGGACTTGCCGTGCCGCATGGTCGCCAGCGGATCGAACGGCCCGGGCACATCCCCGCCCCAGGCCACCCGGTTGATCGACCAGAAGGTATAGCCGAGCGAACCACAGATGCTGGCCTGCGGCGCATCCCCGCCCGGAGACCAGCCGAACACGAAATCCAGAACCTCGGCATTGGCAAGGTCTGCCTGTGGCACAGGGTTCGGCTTGAGTGGCTTCAGTTCTCGCAGGTCCCTGCCGGCTGACGCGCCCTTGGGCTGGAACGTCGCCAGCACCTTGTCGCCATTCGGCTTTTTCAGAACAAGCGTGGGAACCTCGTCTTCACTGTCCGGCACACGCAGGGCAACATCAGCCCGCTGGCCGGGCGCAAGCACGATTTCGTCCATCGCCACCGGCTGCGGCAACGGGTTGCTGTCGATTGCGATCACCAGTGCCTCGGCACCGGAAACTGTATATCTGCCGACCCTTGTGAGATCGGTGACAGCCAGACGCAGACGCACGAGAGAGCCCGCGGCAAGTTCATAAACGGGCTGTGGTTGCCAGTTGACTGTCGAAACGGTTCCGAGCGTACCGCCTCGCGCGGCATTGCGAGGCTTGTAGAAGGCAATGAACTGGCCGTCGCCCCCAAGCCGGAAATCACGAATATTCAGTGGCAGGTCGCTGTCGAAGCCGGCATCTTCCTCGTCTTCCACCACGATCACCCCGGTCATTCCCCGGGCGATCTGTTCCAGCGTGTTGCAATGCGGGTGGTACCAGAAGGTGCCGGCGTCAGGCGGCGTGAACTCGTAGCGGAACGCGTTTCCCGCCTCGATCGGATATTGCGTCAGATAGGGTACGCCATCCATGTTGTTGGCGATCCTGAGGCCGTGCCAATGCACCACCGACGCTTCATCGAGCGCGTTCTTCACGTCGATCGTGGTGGTCTGTCCCTTGCGGAACCGCAGCACCGGCGGCGGACCACTGGGGCTGAAGCTCATCATGTCAGCCGTGACCGTTTCCGGCAGCACGGAATGATTGAGCCTCGAAAGGGTCAGGCTGTGCTCAGCGGCCAGTGCCTGCCTGGCACCAAGTCCACCGGCCGCAAACGCCGTCAGCGCCCCGGCGCCGCCAAGCAGGATCTCCCGCCTCGAAAATCCGGGCATATTGAAAACCTCATATGATTATCGGCGCGTCCAACCGCACCAAACACCCGTGAGGCGGCGATCACAAGGTTCAAATTGACGCGGTCAGGTAGCCTGTCGAAGCCGGGTCAGTAGCCTCCGGCATGCCCGTCCTTGCGTGGATCGGAGCCTGCGGTCAGCAAGTGCCGGGCCTTGTCGATCATGATGGCCTGGGACCCGCCGATCGGGCCGGACGCCGGAACGACGGAATGGCCCAGCGCGCGAAGGCCGTCGAGCGTGGACGGTGGCACCAGTCGTTCCGCCTGCAGTTCGTGGCTGGCGATGTCGAAGAACATGCGCGGGAAGTCGATGGCGGCCTGAACATCCATGCCATAGTCGATGATGTTGGTCAGCACGTGTGCATGGCCGCAGGCCTGGTAGTGGCCACCCATCACGCCGAAGGACAGGAACGGCGCCCCTTCTTTCAGCACCATCGCCGGGATGATCGTATGCATCGGCCGCTTGCCGCCGTCGATGGAATTGGCATGTCCCGGCTCGGCCCGGAACGAACTGCCACGGCAATGCAGCAGCACACCGGTTTCCGGAGCGACAATGCCGCTGCCGAACCCGCTGAACAGGGAATTGATGAAGGAAACCGCAAGTCCGTCCCTGTCGACGATCGTCAGGTAGACCGTATCCGTCTGCGGAGCCAGCGCACTTGCCGGGACCGAGTCCATCCGCTTGGTCAGCGACACCTGCCGGGCAAGCTGGTCGATATAATCCGCGCCGATCAACCGTGTATGGCAGACATCCATATAGCCCGGGTCGGTGATGAACTGCTCCCGGACGCCATAGGCCAGACGCGCGGCTTCCATTTCCAGGTGGAAACGTTCCGGACCGAGCGGATCAAGGCTTTCCAGGTCGAACTGTTCCAGAATACCGAGCATGATCAGGGCAACGATCCCCTGCCCGTTTGGCGGCAATTCGGCCACCGTGTGACCCTTGTAGTCCCTCAACACCGGTGACACCGCTGTCGTGTGGCAGGCGGCCAGATCGTCCTGGGTCATCAGCCCGCCGCGCGACTGCAGCGCGCTCACGATGTCGTCGGCAACCGGGCCAGAATAGAAGGCATCCGCCCCGCCCTCGGCAATTGCCGCGAGAGTGTCTGCCAGACGCGGATATTTCAGAACCGTGCCGGTTTTGGGTGCTTCACCCTTGATCAGGTAGCGCGCGGCCGAAACCTCGTCGGCGCGCAGCTTGTCGACATCCCCGGCCCAGTCACGCGCGACACGCGGGGCAACCGGAAATCCGTCGCGGGCATATTGAATTGCCCGTTTGAACAGGGATTTGAAACTCTTGGTGCCATGCGCCTTCAGCAGCGTTTCCCAGGCCCGAATGGCACCGGGTACGGTCACGGCATGGGGCGACGTGTCGGTGATGTCCTTGACGCCAAGCTCTGCAAGCTTTTGCGGTGTCGCGGCCCGCGGGGCTGCACCTGAGCCATTGAAACCCGTCAGGCGTCCATCCGGCTCCATGACAATGGCAAAACAGTCGCCGCCGATACCGGTCATATGCGGTTCGACAACACATTGAACGGCAACTGCCGCGATCGCGGCATCAACCGCATTGCCACCTGCCTGAAGCACTTCCAGAGCCGCGCTCGTTGCCAGCGGATGAGAGGTCGCAGCCGCTGCTTCGCGTGCAAAAACCGGGGACCGGCCCGGGGCCTGAAAATCACGCTTCACTGAATTCCTCCTGGCCGAAGTGTCTTTCTTTCCGAATCGCAGCAATAGCTTCTCGGGAAAGCCGCCTATTCGCCAATGCCATGTTCTGTTAGCAAATCGGTATCGCGGTCAGCACCTTAAGGAGAAGTGGGAAAATGCGCAAACTGACATTATCAACGGCAGAGACCATCATTTCTGCCGCTTTTGAAAAAGCAGCCGAGCTGAATCTGAAACCGCTTACCGTTGCTGTCCTCGATGCGGGTGGTCATGCCATCCTGCTCAAGCGGCAGGACGGATCCTCGATCATGCGTCCGCAGATCGCCACGGGCAAAGCGATAGGTGCACTCGCTGTCGGCACCGGCACCAGATGGCTGAACGCCAATGCAGAGTCCCGTCCGCATTTCGTCAACGCTCTGAACGGCGTTTCCGGCGGGGCCATCGTACCGGTGCCCGGCGGCGTTCTGGTGAAGAACGACGAAGGCGAAACCCTTGGCGCTGTCGGCATTACCGGCGACACGTCCGACAATGACGAAGCCTGCGCAGTCGCCGGCATTGCCGCTGCAAACCTGGTTGCCGACTGCGGCTGAGGGAAAGACCGGATCTGCCTTCTTTCAAGAAGCCTCACCTACCCTTCACCTCATCCTGAGGAGGGCCGATAGGCACGTCTCGAAGGTGGGCTGCAAACACAAGAGCAAGCGGCCCATCCTTCGAGACTCGAGTGAGCTCGCTCTTCGGGATGAGGCTTTATTTTGACGGCGGTCCGGGCTGACGCCCGTTCAGACCGGCCCCAGGGCTTTGCGATAGATATCCAACGGCCCCGAAGCCGATTGAAGTGTTTTGACCTGCTGCCAATCCCGTCTGAGGACGAGCGTCCCGGCCGTTGCTGTTGCAGTCAGAATTTCCGGAAATCCGATCCTGGTGGCTTCCCGTTCTGCGGCAGCGATCAGCTTGATGCCGATACCTGCTTTCCGGCAATCGCGATGCACAAGCAATGCGGTCAGCCAGGCGCCGGGATAAAGGTCCGACCCCGGCGAGGTATCGCGCAGGGAGACCGTTCCCAACGGCCTGCCATCTCCGTCCAGCGCGACCAGACAGCGCGGCAGGCGAGCATTTGGCAGAAGGCACTTTTGCAAATCTTCCCGCGCATCGCCGGGTTGCCCCGGGCCATACCAGTCGGCCCATTCCTCGACAAACCACGTCTCGAGGATTTTCAGCAACACGGGATCATCGCCAAGCGCAATGATGGCGACGGTCATGCGGTCCGGATCACGGCTCATTGCAGGTCGCGTAAACGCCTCAGGACTTTTCGCTGAGCTGGTTGATCTTTTTCTGCATGTCTTCCAGCTGGCGCTTCATGTCGTCGAGATCGTTTCCGCCGGACTTTGCAGGCTTGGCCTGGCTTGCCGGGTTGGCAGTCGCAGCCGGATCTCCCCCTGCGGCCGGAAAGGGCATGAACATCTTCATGGCCCGCTCGAACATCTCCGTGTTGCGCTTGACCTGGTCCTCAATGGCCTCGAACGCCGTTGCGCCGAAAGCTTCGCTCATTTGCGAACGCAGCTTCTCCTGCTCCTTGGTGAGCGAGGTCATGGAATATTCCAGGAAGCTCGGCACGAGGCCCTGCATGCTGTCGCCGTAAAAACGGATCAGCTGGCGCAGGAACGTGACCGGCAGAAGATTCTGCCCCTTGCCTTCCTGTTCGAAAATAATCTGGGTCAGGACCGACCGGGTAATATCCTCACCGGACTTCGCGTCATAGACGACAAAGTCCTCCTCCCCCTTCACCATCACCGCCAGGTCCTCAAGCGTGACGTAGGTGCTGGTGCCCGTGTTGTACAGGCGCCGGTTGGCGTATTTCTTGATGATTGTCGGCTCGTTGGTCTTGGCCATCCGTGAATTCCGCCTATCAGCCTTGTGGCTAGTTTCCCATTTGACGACAAGGCTTTCGCAGGCCTGTCATCTCCTCCGTGTAAGAGACTAAGCCAATCGTATCGGATCGTGCCAGCCTTTTTATGTGCGCTGACGAAAGGATTATACCGCAAATGCGAAAACAGGCCTTCGATACGGAGTGTTACGGTTGACACAAATCTCAGCGCAGTTTCTAGTCCATGCATAATAAGCATCGACAGGTGCCCCTGCGGCACCAGTCCACTACGGTCAATTGGCCTCAAGTCTGGAGAGTATGATGAGCGCTTTCACCGATATCGTCATTGTCAGTGCGACCCGCACGCCCGTGGGGTCGTTCAATGGCGCCTTTGCCAACACCCCGGCGCATGACCTCGGTGCCATTGTCATGAAGGCGGCCATGGAACAGGCCGGCGTCGAAGGCGGCGACATCGACGAAGTCGTGTTCGGTCAGGTTCTGACGGCCGGTCAGGGCCAGAACCCGGCGCGTCAGGCTGCCATCAAGGCAGGCATTGCCGATAGTGCGACGGCCTGGACGCTCAACCAGGTCTGCGGTTCCGGTCTTCGCACCGTTGCCATTGCAGCGCAGCAGATCATTTCAGGCGACGCCACCATCATGATGGCAGGCGGCCAGGAGAACATGTCGCTGTCGCCGCACTGCGCCCATATGCGCGCCGGCTACAAGATGGGCGACTACAAGATGATCGACACCATGATCAAGGACGGCCTGTGGGATGCCTTCAACGGCTACCACATGGGCCAGACTGCCGAGAACGTCGCCGAAAAGTGGCAGATCAACCGCGACCAGCAGGACGAGTTCGCAGTTGCTTCCCAGAACAAGGCGGAAGCTGCCCAGAAGGCCGGCAAGTTCAAGGACGAGATCACCGCGGTAACCCTGCAGGAACGCAAGGGCGAGCGCGTCGTTGCCGATGACGAATATATCCGTCACGGCGCCACGCTGGAAAGCGTCGCCAAGCTGCGCCCGGCCTTCACCAAGGACGGTTCCGTGACCGCCGCCAACGCCTCCGGCATCAACGACGGTGCAGCCGCCATTCTGGTGATGAGCGCCGCCGAAGCCGAAAAGCGCGGCCTGAAGCCGCTCGCCCGCATCGCCTCCTGGGCCACCGCGGGTGTCGATCCGGCAATCATGGGCTCCGGCCCGATCCCGGCATCGCGCAAGGCGCTTGAAAAAGCCGGTTGGTCCGCTGCCGACCTCGATCTCGTGGAAGCCAACGAAGCCTTCGCCGCTCAGGCTTGCGCGGTCAACAAGGACATGGGCTGGAACCCGGACATCGTCAACGTCAACGGCGGCGCGATTGCCATCGGCCACCCGATCGGCGCGTCCGGGGCTCGCATCCTGACCACCCTGCTGCACGAAATGAACCGCCGCGACGCCAAGAAAGGCCTTGCAACACTGTGCATCGGCGGCGGCATGGGTGTCGCCATGTGCCTGGAGCGCTAAGCCGCAAAGGCAAAGAAGGATCATGGCCGGGCCTCCGGCCATGATCGGGAACAGCAAACAAGACTGAATTGATGTCAGAGAGCCCAAAGGGCCCGGAACTGGAAGTCAGGAGGAAGGGGAATGAGCAAGGTCGCATTGGTCACGGGTGGTACGCGCGGTATCGGCGAAGCAATTTCGCGGGGTCTGAAAGACGCAGGCTACACCGTGGCGGCAACATATGCCGGCAACACCGAAAAGGCCGAAGCCTTCAAGGCCGAGACCGGTATCCACGTTTTCAAGTGGGACGTTTCCGATCCTGACGCCTGCGCGGCAGGCATTGCCCAGGTGGAAAGCGAACTGGGTCCGGTGGAAGTGCTGGTCAACAATGCGGGCATCACCCGCGACGGCATGTTCCACAAGATGAGCTTCGAACAGTGGCGCGAAGTCCTGTCGACGAACCTCGATTCCATGTTCACCATGACCAAGCCGGTGATCAACGGTATGCGGGAACGGTCTTCGGGCCGCATCATCAACATCTCTTCCATCAATGGCCAGAAGGGCCAGATGGGCCAGGCGAACTATTCCGCGGCCAAGGCCGGCGTGATTGGCTTCACCAAGGCACTGGCGCAGGAAAACGCCTTCAAGGGCATCACCGTCAACTGCGTCTGCCCGGGCTACATCAACACCGACATGGTCGCCGCCATGCCGGAAAAAGTGCTGCAGTCGATCATCTCGGGCATCCCGGTCGGTCGCCTCGGCCATCCGGAAGAAATCGCCCAGACGGTGGTCTACCTGGCGTCCGACGCCGCCGCCTTCATGACCGGCGCGGTGATGACCATCAACGGCGGCCAGTACATCGCCAACGGCTGAGGCTTCAGTAAAACCAGAACTACGGAAAGGCGCTCTCGGGCGCCTTTCTTTTTTCTGTTTTTTAGAACGTTACTCTCGTTGATCCTGGCCGAAACAGACGCGCTGAAGCCAGCCGCGATTAGCCTTCTGATCGGGAACAAAGCCACGTTCATAGTAGCTCCACGCCCAGGCCTTCTCTCGCGAAACCAGGAAAAAATTGCCACCTCTTCTGCGTTTGGCCAAAGTCAGGAGAGTCAGACGGTCGCCGACCTGCGCGATCTTTTGAGTGGTGGGAAAGTAGATGCAGTGGTCGCTGCCATTGACAGCAGCATACGCTTCAGAGCGTACCAGGGTCGGATACCAGAACCAGCTATAAGCCGTGAGAGCCAGCAGGACCGTGGCGGTTCCAATGCCGAATGGATGAAGAAAAAGCCTTGATGCTGGTCGTTTCAGCCAAGACTCAGTGGTCTTGGCAAATAGCCAGATACAGAAAAGAGCAAGGCTAACATGCAGTAGCATGGCGTGGGACAGGTCACTGGTTGCCCAGGCCAGGTTGCAAAAAAAGATCAGCGTCAAAATGCCTGACGCACCAAACCCCACGACTAAGTCCAGCCAGTAAGGCGATGCGGTTTCAACATCTTCAAAACAACGTTTCTTGTCTGCGAAATGGAGAAACAGCACGCACAGCAAGCGTAGCGACACGCTCATACCTATTGCAATACTGGCGAAGACAACGACAAACAAAACACCCTCCCGGTCAGAGGGGCCGGTAAAACGCCACCAAAGCAACAGTCCTGAAAAAATCGCGAGGGCTATCTTCATGGCAGTTTTCAACCTGACCATGAAAATCGGAAATGTGATAATAAACCCTACGATCCCGAGAAACCCAAGAAAAGAAAAAATCTTAATCATCACAAAGGCACCAGAGCTGAAACGAAAGGAACCACCGCAAGAGTTGAAACGGTTTCTACTATGGATCAGATCTTGATGAATGCTCCGGTTTTCAATCTACTGCGCAAAATCATCTCGGAATTTGCGCAAAAATTGCACCGGCGAGCTGGTTTCCGACTTTTTTAGTTTCTACCTATCCATCGCGTATTTTAGCCTGGCACCTCAGACAAACGAATTTCAGCGATCACGCGGCTTTTCCAAAAAGCGCCTGTTGCAGCGCCTTTTTTATGGGCGCTTCCAGGAGTTCTCAGGCACCGGCCCCTTGAAGAACTTCCAGATCCGGCTCATAGGGTCCGGGGCGGTCTCCTCACCCAGGCTTTGAGCGCCTGTGACCTCCATCTCGAACGCCGCGATCATGTCGACCTGACCGTCCAGAAGCGTGATTTCCTGGCGGGTCGTTTTCAACGACAAGCGCCCGGTTAACCGGACCGGTTCATAGACATACTCCGCCCTCCAGCCTGTCGACAGCCGGTACCGGATCATCTGGTTGGGATCGGGCGCCGGCATGTGGCTGCACATGCCCTGTTCGGGAACAAGGTAGCCGGCGATCACCTCATCGCTGCCGGGTTCCTGCACGGGGATCACATACCCGGTAATCTCGATGTCCCTCCCGGCCAGAGCCTTGTTGCCGGCAAGCGACGCAGCAGCCCGTTTCTTCGCAACCTCGAAGCGTTGCGACAGCAATTTGTCCGTCGGCACGCCGGCCGCTGCAAGCTGGGCCTCTTCCTGCTGAAGACGACGTTTCAGCGTTGAACGATCCGCGTCAGTCGCAGCCGTCCCATCCAACTGCTGGCGAAGCCGCAGCACCGTGCCCAGCGACCGCAGCTCTGTGCCGCTGAGCGCGGCAAAGGGGTCCTCATAGGCTGCGGCCTCCGGATCCTTGAGCTGGTCCCAACGAACAGGCATCGCCGCGAAGGCAGAGACCGTAAGCAGCAAGGTGGCCGCGAGGCATAGCATCCAACGTTTCATCTTCACGCTTCCCGGTGCCTCTCTACTGGCCCTGAAATTTTCCGGCTCTATTTTCCGAATCGGACCGGGGTCCTTGACCCTGGCACCCTCCATCACCTATGTCCGGAAGCAGACTTCCTGAACAGGATAACGGAAAAACATGGAATTCGAACACGCCCCGAACGACCCCACCCGCAAGGAACTTTCCCCGCTCCTGAAGCTGGCGCTGGAATTGGGACCGCTCGGCGTGTTCTTCCTGTTCAATGCCCGCGGCGAACAGATCGCGGCGGCCTTTCCGGTGCTGCAACAGGTCGGCAAGCCAATCTTCCTGGCAACTGCCGCCTTCATGGTGGCCATCAGCATCTCGCTGGTCGTGTCACTGTGGCTGACGAAGCGCCTGCCGATCATGCCGCTGGTGTCCGGCGCGGTGGTTCTGGTTTTCGGCGCCCTGACGCTGTGGCTCCACGACGAACTGTTCATCAAGCTGAAGCCGACCATCGTCAACTGCCTGTTCGGCACGGTTCTGCTGGGCGGATTGCTGTTCGGCAAGGCACTGCTCGGCTACGTCTTCGACAGCGCCTTCCGGCTGACGGACGAAGGCTGGCGTAAGCTGACATTCCGCTGGGGCGTGTTCTTCTTCGTGCTTGCCGCAATCAACGAGATCGTCTGGCGCAGCTTCTCGACCGATTTCTGGGTCAGCTTCAAGGTCTTCGGCATCATGCCGATCACACTTGTCTTCACCCTGACCCAGCTGCCTCTGATCCAGAAACACGCGATCGTCGAAGACGGCAAGGACGCCTGACCCCTTCGGTCATGGCACTGCACCGTTATTCCGACAAATGCAGCAAAGCGCCGCACGCCGATCCGGAAACCGGATATCGGCGCGAGCCAAGCAAACCCATTCTCCTCAAATGTGGACCGCGCTAAAACGCAAAGGAATTCCGCGTGCCGGTTCTGCGCTCGGCCGCGTCACCCTTGTCCGGAATAGCGGCGGTTGGCAGGCAAGCAGTCTTAGTGCACGTCCCCGTGGCCGAAGGAAACGTCCCGCCGTGCGCCGGTGATGGAGATCGAGAACCCGGCGATCACGTCGATCAGAGAGATCGCCATGAGGATGAAGAACAGCGACGTCGCCGCGGGCTGCAGCACCAGGAACTCCACCAGGTAGGCGACGAACACCAGCACCGAGAACATGTGGTCCAGCAGGGCCGTCGTGCCGATGCGGGTCGCCTTCAGAATTTCGATGAACAGGAAGAACAGCCCGACGGTGATGAGCAGATCGCTCGCCAGAAGCTCGAAGGTTGCGCCGGAAACCATCTGTATGGTGATCATCGGCTGCGCCCAGAAGCCGGGCTCTCCCGCGCCCACCGTGAAAGCAAGGGCGTTATAGATCAGCAGCGAGAAAAGCGTGAAAGGAACGGCTGAAAAAAGGCGCATGAACGGCTCCCGAATTCAAGGACACCCGAAGCGGGCGGAAATCGGAGCGAGCTGACACGATCTTGATAGCCAATTCAAGGCGCTGAAAAGAAAAAGGCCGGCCCGTCGAAACAAGGCCAGCCTCAATCTTGATTTGCCATGCGGCGATCCGGTCCGGACGCTACCTGCATTCACGAAGAATACGGGTGTTATGCGTCGTCTTTTGCGGAAAGGATCTGACGGCCCCGGTACATGCCGGTCTTCAGGTCAACGTGATGCGGACGGCGCAGTTCGCCCGAATCCTTGTCCTCGACGTAAGTCGGCTGCTTGAGGGCGTCCGCGGAACGGCGAAAACCGCGCTTGGAGCGCGAGGTTTTTCTCTTTGGAACGGCCATTTTGTTTTTCTCCGTGGTCCATAACCGCGCGGCCCGGACCGGGTTAGCCCGGGGCGTGGCGTCACGCAGCGTGTTGGAATGCGCGGCGTTATACAGGCAACGCCAACGTTTTGCCACCCCATAGAGAAAAAATTCTTGGTCTGGATAGAACAGGCGGTGGCGAAGCGCTATCCACCTTCGTCTATTTCCCCAGAACACAGCCGAAAATCGGCCCCGCGCCCTTCACACGGGCCAGGTTCGTGCCGGCCAGTTTCCGGTGTCCGGAACCTGGTTTGGCGGGGTTCCGGCCACGTGGATTTGGCAAGGCTGTCGCCAATC
Organism: Labrenzia sp. PO1; assembly: GCF_012273635.1. Taxonomy (NCBI): domain Bacteria; kingdom Pseudomonadati; phylum Pseudomonadota; class Alphaproteobacteria; order Hyphomicrobiales; family Stappiaceae; genus Labrenzia; species Labrenzia sp. PO1. The sequence goes on along the minus strand of NZ_JAAXCR010000004.1, from coordinate 307,025 downwards.
TGGCAGCTTCGGTCCGTGTCAGGTCCTTGGCGCTCTTGCCGAACCAGGCCTGCGCGGCCGCTTCGGCGCCGAAGATACCCTCGCCCCACTCGGCAATATTGAGGTAGATTTCCAGGATCCGCTTCTTCGTCAGCATCGCATCCAGCATCAGGGCCAGCGGCAGTTCCAGCCCCTTGCGGATGTAGGACCGCTCGCCCCACAGGAACAGGTTCTTGGCTGTCTGCATCGTGATGGTGCTTGCGCCGCGAGGCTTCTCGCCTTCGCTCAGTGCTTCGACCTGATCCTGAAGCGCGTCCCACTCGACGCCGTCGTTTTCGCAAAAGCCGCTGTCTTCCGAAGTGATCACCGACCGGACGAGGTTTGGCGAAATCTGCTCAAGCGGCACCCACTGACGGTCGACCCACAGAAACTGGACATAGCGCCCGATCATCAGCGTGCTTATGGGCGGCACGACGGAATAGATGACGGTGAGAACGGGCGGAAGCAGGACAAGGACCAGCAGCAGCTGCAACAAGCGCTTGCGGACAAGGCCGATCATGCCACGGCGGCGCCCCGGCGCGCCCCCGGAGCCTGACTTTCCACCCGTTGCAGGTTTGACCCTAACCATTCAGTTCCCGTTCGTTATCGACAATGAAGTCGCGGACAATCGGCACGGCATCCCTCTCCTTCGACAGGAGGAGCTGGAAGACCATGTTGGATCCGTGCAGGAAGCCCAGCTCGACCGCACACAGATAAAACTCCCACATACGGCAGAAAGTTTCGTCATAAAGATCAGCGGCAATCGCCCTCTTGTCTTCGAAGCGAATGCGCCAGTCGCGAATGGTGTAGTAGTAGTGCAGCCGCAGGATTTCCGCATCGCAGACCCATAACCCAAGCCGTTCGGTAGACGCAAAGACTTCCGACAGCGCAGGAACGTAACCCCCGGGGAAAATATACTTGCGAATAAAAGGCCCGGTGGTGCCCGGAGGCGTCATGCGACCGATGGAATGCACGACCGCATAGCCTTTTTCGGTCAGGCATCTGCGGATCTGTCCGAAATACTCGTCGAGGTGGCCGATACCGACATGTTCCATCATGCCGACCGAGATGATCCGGTCGAATTGCCCTTCGAATTCCCGGTAATCCTTCAGAACGAATTTCACCTGGTCCTCAAGACCCGCAGCGCGCACGCGTTCTTCGGCGATCTTCACTTGCTCTGGCGAGACATTGAGCGAGGTAACCTTTGCACCGGCCTGAGCCATGCGAATGGCGAGTGAGCCCCAGCCGCCGCCGATTTCAAGAACTTCCATCCCTGGTTTCAGGTCCAGCTTGGCGACCAGATGGGCCAGCTTGGCCGCCTGGGCTTGTTCCAGCGTGTCGTCAGGCGAGGTGTAATAGGCACAGCTGTAGTTGAGGCCCTCATCCATGAACAGCCGATAGAGGTCGGTTGAAAGGTCATAGTGATGCCGCGCCTGCGACTTTGCCCGTTCGACGCTGTTCTGCTGCTGGCGGCGCCGCAAGAGCTTCCAGCCCTTCCGCAACAGGCCCTGTACGGGATTGGCCCCAAGCGGCGCCCTGTTGATGGAAAACAGGAACATGAAGTCGTAGCAGGTCGACCCTTCCTCCATCGTCAGGGTTCCGTCCATATAAGCTTCGCCCGCGGCCAGCTCCGGATTGAGAAAAAGGGATCGGTAAAGCTTTTTGTCATGCAGCCGGATGGTCACTGTCGGACCGTCCTCGCCCGACCCGAATTCGTGCACGGCACCCGCGACGTCGATCACACGCATGCGCCCGCGCTTGATGAAGGATCGCAGAAGGCTCGACAGCAGTTTCATGGAAAAATCTCCAAATGGGTCAGTTTGAAAAGATCGGGCAAGTAGCTCCCGCATTTTTTTGAAATTCGAGCCTTGACGATACAGAGAATTGGTTTCAGGGAAACCCGGACTTTGAAAATGTTGCCGATCCGTCCCGGAGCCAATCGTGACCCTTGACCCAAACCAGCATCTGACATTCCAGGCCAAGTTTGTGGAGGCCACGCTGGAAACGCTTCTGGCCACCCAGGCGCTGCCGGATGAAACCGTGCGCCCTCCAAGGCTGCTTGCCGCCATGCGCCACGGCGCGCTCAACGGCGGCAAGCGACTGCGGCCGGTTCTGGTGATGGAGGCTGCCAACCTGTTCGGGCGGGCGGATGACGGCGTTCTGCAGGCTGCCTGCGCGCTGGAACTGATCCATTGTTATTCGCTGGTCCATGACGACCTGCCAGCCATGGACGACGACGATCTTCGCCGGGGCCAGCCAACCGTGCACAAGGCCTATGACGAGGCGACCGCCATCCTGGCCGGCGATGCCTTGCTGACGCTCGCCTTTGACGTGATCACGGGCGAGGCTGTGCATGCGGATGCAGCCGTGCGCCTGCGGCTATCGCGTGAACTGGCCCGCGCGTCGGGCATCGGCGGCATGGCGGGCGGGCAGATGCTCGACCTGGAGTCCGAACACCGCGAGCGCTCCGAGGCGGAGATCCGCCAGCTTCAATCCATGAAGACCGGTGCGCTGCTGCGCTACGCCTGCCGGGCGGGCGCCATTCTGGCGGATGCAGCGGAAGCGGATGTCGACCGGCTGACCCGCTTCGGTGAGGTAATCGGCCTTGCCTTCCAGCTCGCGGACGACCTTCTGGACGTGGAAGCCAGCGCGGAAACAATGGGCAAGGCCACCGGCAAGGATGCGGAGGCCGGCAAGGCGACGCTTGTAGGCCTCTGGGGCACCGACAGGACGCGCAACGAGCTTGGCCGGCTGGTGGTGGAAGCCGAAACGCTTCTCGCGCCCTACGGCAGCCGTGCGGCGATCCTGAGCGCCCTTGCCCGTTTCATCGTCAACCGGACCAACTGACGAGACAAAAAAGCCCTTGAGGGTCGAGCGATCCTCACGGGCTAGAATGCAATGGGGGCTCAACGCCCGGGAAATTCTCTGGCAAGACCGGTTCCTGATGGAAGCGGTCACTCCGCCGGTGCGCCGGCCTTGTCCTTGGCATGACGGCCGAAGTCGGGGGCGTCGGTTTCCTGACCGGCCTCGATGATCGAGCGGCGGATACCCCGGGTGCGGGTGAAGAGGTCGAACAGCATCTGGCCATCGCCCCAGCGGATTGCCCGCTGAAGGGCCGAAAGATCTTCGGAAAACCGCGCCAGCATTTCCAGGATCGCGTCCTTGTTGTGCAGGCAGACGTCCCGCCACATGGTCGGATCGGACGCCGCCAGACGCGTGAAATCGCGGAAACCGGACGCCGAATACTTGATGACTTCCGACTTGGTGACCGTCTCCAGGTCGTCCGCGGTGCCGACGATGTTGTAGGCAATCAGATGCGGCAGATGCGAAACGATGGCCAGCACCAGATCGTGGTGTCTGGCGTCCATCGTGTCGACGTCGGAGCCGCAGGCGCGCCAGAAGGCGCTGAGTTTTTCGAGGGCCTCGGGATCCGTGTCCTCTGCCGGTGTCAGGATGCACCAGCGCTGGTCGAACAGCGTCGGAAACCCGGCATCGGGTCCGGACTGTTCGGTCCCGGCGATCGGGTGACCCGGAATGAAATGCACGCCCTCGGGCACATGGGGGCTGACCTGATCGACGACGGAGCCCTTGGTGGAACCGACATCGGTCAGGATCGCGCCTTTTTTCAGCGCAGGCGCAATCCACTTGGCAATGGCCTCATTGGCCCCCACCGGCGCGCAGAGGATCACCAGGTCGGCCCCCTCCACCGCCACGGCGGCGTCGAGCGCATAACTGTCGCCCAGGCCCAGCTCCTCCGCCCTTTGCAGGGTGTCCGCAGACCGGGTGGAAATCGCGATTTCCTTGACCAGGCCGCGTTCACGGGCGACCTGTGCGAGCGAGGAACCGATCAGGCCGATGCCGATCAGGGCCATGCGCTCGAAAATGGGGGCAACAGTCATGTGTTCTTATTTCTGTTCCAGAAAGTCCTTCAGGTGGCCAATGATGGCCCGGTTGGCGTCTTCCGAACCGATGGTCATGCGGATCGAGTTCGGCAGCCCGTAATTGCCGACCATGCGCAGCACGCAGCCGCGCTCCAGCAGATAGGCATCGGCATCCGCCGCGCGCTTGCCGTCCTCGTCGGGGAAGTGAACCAGCACGAAGTTGCCGACGCTCGGCGTCACCTTCAGGCCGAGCTTTTCCAGCTCCGCCGTCACCCAGGGCAGCCAGGTGTCATTGTGCTCGATCGAGCGCGTGACGAAATCACGGTCACGAACCGCAGCCATACCGGCGGCAATCGCCATGCCGTTGACGTTGAACGGCCCCCGGATGCGGTTGAGCGCATCGATCACATGGGCCGGACCGAAACCCCAGCCGAGACGCAGATTGGCGAGGCCGTAAATCTTGGAGAAGGTCCGCGTCATGATGACATTGTCGGACGTCGCTGCCAGCTCGAGACCGCTTTCATAGTCGTTGCGGCGGACATATTCCGCATAGGCGGCATCCAGAACCAGCAGGACGTTGGCCGGCAGGCCCTCATGCAGCCGTTTGACCTCCTCGAACGGCAAATAGGTGCCGGTCGGATTGTTCGGGTTGGCGATGAAGACCATGCGCGTCTTGTCGGTGACCCTTGCCAGGATCGCATCGACATCCGTCGTCAGGTCCTTTTCAGGTGCAATCACCGGCGTTGCCCCGGCAGCGCGGATGGCAATGTCGTAGACCAGGAAGCCGTGTTCGGAATAGATCGCCTCGTCGCCCTGGCCGAGATAACCGTAGGCGATCAGGCTGAGAACCTCGTCGGACCCGGCGCCGCAGATGATGCGGTCCGGATTGAGGCCGTAGACTTCGCCGATGGCCGCACGCAGTTCGGCAGAGGAGCCGTCCGGATAAAGTTCCAGGTTCCGCGCCACGGCTTCAATGGCCGCGCGGGCAGCATCGCTGGTGCCGAGCGGCGTTTCGTTGGACGAAAGCTTGTGAACGGTCTTGCCGTGGCTGCCCTTGGACTTGCCGGGAACATAAGGCGCAATATCCAGAACGCCCGGCCGCGGCTGCGGACGGTTTGCGGTTGCCTTGCCGGCTTCAGTCACTGTCGTCATCTCGTTCATCCCTGAGGCTCCTCGTCCTCGGCAGCAAATGTGTCGTCCGGATCGCCATTGCCGTCGATCGGTGCGGCATAGCCGCCGACACGTCTCAAAACTTCCGGGGCGGCGCCTGCGGCAAGGCAGGCGGCGCGCACATCCTCTTCCGTCAGCTCGCCGGAAATCGCAAGCAGCGCGTCGACACCGGCGGCGGACCGGAAGAAACTGAGCACTTCAATGCCTTCGTCCATCAGGTTGCCCGGCAGAAGATCCGACCAGCGGGCGTCATAAACCGCAATATCGGCGTTGTCGATCATGCTGTCGGCCTTGGCCAGCACAAGCGCCGGCAGGTCGGCGGGACGCTCGTCCAGAATGACGAAGGGCAGCCGCGCCCGCACCAGTGCGCCGGATTCGCTGAGGCCACGCCACCAGGGCAGCTCCGCCCGGTCGATCAGCGCCACAAGGCCCAGGTCACCGGCTGACGCCGTCACGGCGCCGACCACGTCGGCCGCATCGCTTCCCGGCACCAGCTCCACGGAAAAACCGAAGTAGAAACGCGCCAGGTCGAGCATCTCGATCAGATCGGCGCTGCCGTCCAGATGGACGGCGGTGTCTGCCTGCAGGCTGGTGCAGGCACAGATGAGATCACGCCAGATGTGTTCGACGGTTGCCAGCGGCAGGTCGCCCTGGTGGCGCTCCACCATCTGGCGCATCAGGTCGGCGTCACGTTCGGGTTGAAACAGGGCGGGTGCAGCTCCTGCGGCGCGGCCGGCAGCCTGGATACCGGCTTCGGCCTGGGCGCGTTCCATCAGGGCGGTGTGGATGCGTGCATCGATCTCGTCGACCCGTGTCCTGAGGTCGTCCAGCGACAGCCCGCTGTCCGGCAAGTGAGACATGAGGTGGCTCCGGCCTTCGTTTGGGTTCAGCGGCGCATAGTCATAGGCATGTGATTGCCCAAAGGCAAAAGAAAACATTGACTCAGGCGTTCCGGCACGGCTAGGTCGCCAGTCTGGCCGTTCTGCCGGGTGCCTGCCGTTTCCCGGTGGCGGACCGTGGCCCGCTCAACCGGCCTGAAAATTCCCGCCCGGGACAACAGATAATTCTTTAGAGCCATGTCCGCAGACACATCACGTCCAGCCACCCCGGAGGATCTGAAGGCAAGCGAAGCGGTTTCGCCCTCGAGCAAACTTGCGCGCTTTCCCGCAGAAGAACCGCTGGAGCTCGATGCCGGCGTAAAGCTTGGCCCCTGGCAGATTGCGTATGAAACCTATGGCGAGCTCAACGCGGACAAGTCCAACGCCATCATCGTGTGCCACGCCCTGACGGGCGACCAGTATGTGGCCTCCACCAATCCCGTGACGGGCAAGCCCGGCTGGTGGAGCCAGATGGTCGGCCCCGGCAAGCCGGTCGACACCAATCATTATTTCGTTATCTGTTCCAACGTTCTCGGCGGCTGCCTCGGCACCACAGGACCGGCCTCCATCAACCCGGAGACAGGGCAGCCCTACGGTCTTGCACTGCCTGTCATCACCATTCGCGACATGGTCCGGGCACAGGCTCGCCTTGTCGATCATCTTGGCATCGACACGCTGTTTGCGGTCATCGGCGGCTCCATGGGCGGCATGCAGGTGCTGCAGTGGGCGGCCAGCTATCCCGAGCGCGTGTTCTCGGCCGTACCGATTGCCGCGGCAGCGCGGCACACGTCCCAGAACATCGCCTTCCACGAAGTCGGCCGGCAGGCAATCATGGCCGACCCGAACTGGTGCGCCGGCAGTTACCTGCAGGAAGGACAAAGGCCGACAAAGGGCCTGGCGGTTGCCCGCATGGCGGCGCATGTCACCTATATGTCGGACGAATCCCTGCACCAGAAATTCGGCCGCAACCTGCAGGACCGGGACAATGTCACCTTCGGTTTCGACGCGGATTTCCAGATCGAGAGCTACCTGCGCCACCAGGGCATGACGTTCGTCGACCGGTTCGACGCCAATTCCTATCTCTATGTCACCCGGGCGATGGACTATTTCGACCTGGCGCATCAGTTCGGTGGCTCTCTGGCGAACGCCTTCAAGGGAACGAAAACGCGTTTCTGCGTCATGTCGTTCACATCCGACTGGCTGTTCCCCACGTCCGAAAGCCGGCGCGTGGTCAAGGCGCTCAATGCGGCGGCGGCCAATGTCTCCTTCGTCGAGATCGAAAGCGACCGGGGTCACGACTCGTTCCTGCTGGACGTGCCGGAGATGTTCCAGACCATTTCCGGCTTCGTCACCGGCGCAGCACACGCCCGCGGCCTGCCCGCACCGGGCGAGGAGGCCTGATCCCGTGAACCTGGCTCCAAGACAGACCAAGAGCGGAGACGTGCGCGGCGACCACAAGGTTGTCGCCTCGCTGGTACCGCACAATGCCCGCGTGCTCGACATCGGGTCGGCCGACGGTGAGCTGCTCGACCTTCTGGTGCGCGAACGCCAGGTGGACGGACGCGGCATCGAACTGTCCCAGGAAGGCGTCAACCGCTGCGTAGCCCGCGGCCTGTCGGTGATTCAGGGCGATGCCGACCAGGACCTGTCCGACTATCCGGACGGGGCGTTCGACGTCGTCATCCTGAGCCAGACCCTGCAGGCCACCCGCGAACCGAAAAAGGTCGTCAGCGAGCTCCTGCGCATCGGCAATCAGGTCGTGATCTCGATCCCGAACTTCGCCCACTGGCGCAACCGGGCCCAGCTCCTGTTCCGCGGCCGCATGCCGGTGACCAAATACCTGCCCTACGAATGGTACGACACGCCGAACATCCACTTCTGCTCGCTGCGCGATTTCGTCGAGCTTTGCCGGGAACTGGACGCGAACGTCGAGAAGGCCATCGCCCTCAGCGGCCGGGGCAACAAGATCCCGGTCAATGCCCCGTGGTGGGTGTGGAACATCGTCGCCGAACAGGCCGTGTTTCTGCTGAAGCGGTGAGCTGGTTCAATAACCTTCGGCCGTCATTCCGGACAAGGAAGGCGAAGCCGAACGCAGATCCGGAACCCAGACATATTTCGCGCGATTAGCGCACCGTTAAGCTTCCTGACGGCGCATGCGGCAAGCGTCTTACCTATCGATGGATTGACGTAAGCGCGCACGCTTAAGCAGAAGTCGGCAAGTTTATCAACAAGTACAGAGCGAAAACGTAAACATACTGAGACTCTGTACGAGCGACTCAGTATGCTTACCCTACGGCTTGACCCGCCGTTGCTGTCCGCTTTGGTCAAAGCAGGCTGATGGCGCAATACTAACGGGACCCACTCATACTGGATAATCCGAAGGTTGCGCGTCGAACGCTCCACCCAACTCCATGGTGAGGGAGGAGCAACCGCCAGCAAGGGCGGTATACAAATACTCCGTCTAGTTCCTCAAAGGGCTAGTCCGGACTGCCCGTGCGGAGCACGCGAAATGCGTAAGCAACATACGGTCACAATAGAAGTGAAGGTCAACGTCGCTTTGTGCCTATTCGGCATCGCTGCGATTATCCAAGCCTTCCTTTGACACAGGGGGGCGCTGGCTTCGGTCAGCGTCCTTTTCTTTAGTTTTCGGATCTGGCGGCGCGTTGAGCATCCGCTTTGGGATCTCGTCGCCTTTTTCTTGATCTGGTTTTTTATCGGTGTCTGACATGAGCGAATCTCGACCTAAACGCCCATCTGAATACACGATATCTGACAAGCAGTGGCGCGCGCGAACTCCGATGGATGACGAGCCGGAAATCGCAAATGCTGTTGGCCGGTTCCTTGCGCTGTTTACTAGCATTGAATCGCATCTACCAGCGATGCTGGCTACGCTTACTGGAATGGATCGTTCTACCAGTGAGCACTTATTGAGCGTAAGTACTGACTTCGGCAGACGCCTGGCTATGGTGGACACTGCGAGGCTTGCAGCGAACCTAAACGAAGGCAAACAAGCCTTCTTTGATGAAGTGCTTTCAGAAATTAAGAACCTACAAAAGCGCCGAAACTTGTACTGCCATGGACTCTATCAAACGACCGGCATTCCCGGTGAGATTCGCATGTCTTCGTACCGCTTCGATTTTCGTAACACAGCCGAAGAAGTAATCACGATTCAGACACTCAATAAGGATTGTGAGCTGGCAGAGCGGCTTAACCTAGCTCTTTGGAAGTTCTATGAAGACACCTCGCACGAGCGGAGGCCATTGCGCGGTAAAGGTTTGTAACCATCTCCTCTAGCGCTACCGAATTACTCGGCCATTCTGACCACTTTCCAAAAAACAAGGTGACCCCCGCCTCAATCATCTCGAGCGTCACCTCAATCTCTTCACATACTGGCCTGTCACGGTCCGAATCGTGGCTTTTTTCATTGTAGTACGTCAAGTATATAGCTCCCCTTGTGGGAAGGGGTTAGGGGTGAGGGTTCAGCCAACTATGCACACCGCACCCTGCAACCAAACCACCAGCCCTAGTCCGCCTTCATCTGCCGATGCACCGACCTGACAGGCTTCAGCCCGGTCGCGACGCCTTCGGGAATGAAGACAGGCCGCAGCACGCGGAAGCGGCTTTTCTTGCCGTCCACGGGCAGGCTCTGGAAGACGACCTTTTCCGCTTCCATGATCAGAACACCGCCAAAGGCGGGCCAGATGCGGCGGCCGATGCCTTCCCAGGTGCGGGCCGCGCGCAGGATGGTGCGGGCGCGCGAAGGCGGCATGAAGAGGGCTTCCTTGTCCTCGGTCACGTTGAACTGGCAGCTCTTCAGAAGATCCTTGAGCTGGCTGCCCGAATAAGGCCGGCCATAGCCGAAGGGGGAAAGCTCCGACTGCGCCCACAGGCCGCGCCGGTTCGGCACGACGGCAATCAGTCGCCCGCCCGGCACCAGCACCCGCCAGGCTTCCCTGAGGACGGCCGCAGGGTCCGAACAATGGTCGAGAGCGTGTACCAGCATCACCCGGTCGAAATAGGCATCGGGAAACGGCAGGTCCTGGTCTTCCACCAGCGCACAGGCGCTATCCCGCTCGCGCGGCCAATGAACCGCGCCTTGGGGAGCGGGCATGGCGGCGATCGCCCGGTCGACCGTGTCGAGGTAGGGTCGCATGAACGGGCCCGCGTAACCGATACCGAGCAGAGCCTGGCCGGTAAGGTCCGGCCACATCTTGCGGATAGGGGCGCCGATCAGGCTGCGAAGCAGCCTGCCGAGTGGCAAATCGTAAAAAGCGCGCAAATGAACGACGTCGAGATACATTCAGCCTTGCTCGGTCAAGAAGGGTCGCGGCGATTGAACATGGAACGGCGGGAGAGCGCAAGATCTCTTGCCTTGCCCTTGGCGCCTGACTTTGCCAGTCTGCATCTCAACCGACAGATCTCAGCAGGGAGCCGTTTCATGGCCTTGAGCGACACCACCGAAATTCACCAGTTTACCTGTCTCGACGACAATTTCGGCGTGCTGATTCACGACACCGACACCGGAACGACCGTTGCCGTCGACGTGCCCGACGCCGATGCCTACGAAAAGGCGCTGGAGCAGACCGGCTGGTCGTTGACGCATATTCTGATCACCCATCACCATTGGGACCATGTCCAGGGTCTCGGCACACTCAAGCGGAAAACTGGCGCGACCGTCATCGGTCCCGAGCGTTCACGCCTGAAGATTGCCGAGTTCGATCGCACCGTGGAAGACGGCGACGACGTCCGGTGCGGACCTTACGAGATCAAGGCGATCTCGACCCCGGGCCACACGCTGGATCAGATCTCCTGGTACATCGCCTCCATCAAGGTGGCCCACACCGGCGACACTCTGTTTTCGCTCGGGTGCGGCCGTGTGTTCGAGGGTGATAGGGACATGATGTGGTCGTCGCTTGCCAAACTGATGCGCCAGCTGCCCGATGACACCACCATCTACTGCGGCCATGAGTACACGCAGGCCAACGCGCGCTTCGCCCTGACAATCGACCCGGACAACGCCGATCTGAAGGCGCGGGCAGACGAAGTGGCCGCGCTGCGCGAGAAAGGCGCCGCGACGCTGCCGACGACCATGGCGAAAGAGAAAGCAACGAATCCGTTCCTGCGTGCAGGTGAAGCTTCTGTCGCCGCTGCACTCGGCATGGAAGGCAAAAGTGCTGCCGAAGTCTTTTCCGAGATCCGCATGCGCAAGGACAACGCTTGATCATACCTATAGGTCCCGCAGCAGAATTCTTGCACCGCCTTCCGGTTTTTCTTGGCCGGAAGGCTTAAAACAACGACTGGTTGCCCCCATATGCACGCCATCGTGATCATGAAGGGGCACACACCATGACACCTGCGAGTTCCGAAGACCACTTGACACGCTCCGCGGAGCAGCGCGCACGGGACGTGGTCAGCCGCATCGTCGGCCAGGCCGAACCGATACCGGGTCATCTGGGCGGCGGACACAGGCTGGACATGCAGCTCCTTTACGAGGAAGTGGTTGCGGCCCTGCGCGAAACCATTGATGATCTGGCTTTCTGCACCGGGTCGAAATCCTCCTGAGCGATCCCGTCCCGGAAATCCAGTTGATCCAGCCGGGACTTTTCATGACTTCTACCGCCAGCCTGACCGCCGAAAAGATCGTCGACCTTCTCGACATGCAGCCGCACCCGGAAGGTGGCTTTTATGCCGAAACCTTCCGCGACAGCGTCACCGATGATGGCGGCCGGGCTGCATCTACCCTGATCTATTTCCTGCTTCCCGAAGGCGTTCTCTCCCGCTGGCACAAGGTTGACGCGGTCGAGACCTGGCATTGGTACGCCGGCAGCCCGCTGGAACTTTCCATCAGCCCCGACGGCACCACCCGGCAGGTGCTGACCCTGGGAAACGATCTTCTGGCCGGCGAGCGCCCGCAAGGCATCGTTCCCCGTGACGGCTGGCAGCAGGCCCGCTCGCTCGGTGCGTGGACCCTGGTCGGCTGCACGGTTGCCCCCGGATTTCAGTTCGAAGGCTTCGTCATGGCACCGGAAGACTGGCAACCGGGAAGCTGATTTTTCGCTCCCTGTTCGATTCCTCGGAACCATTTCCTGTTTGACGAGTTCTCTCTCCAACGAAAGGAGAGAGGCATGAACGGTATCATCTATCTGGTCGGTCTCGTCGTCGTTGTCGGCGCGATCCTGTCCTTCATCGGACTGGTCTAACCTAGCCCCGGTAACCCTGCCGCGCCCCCGGCAGACGATCTCCAACAGTTTGGGCCGGACGCAAGCCCCCGCCACGAACGGCTGCCCCCTGCCGTTCACCCAGCGTCCGGCCCTTTTCCGTTTCTGGCAAGGAATTGAACATGCACAACATTATCTATCTCGTCGGACTTGTCGTCGTGGTTGTTGCCATCCTGTCGTTTCTCGGCCTCGGCTGAGCCGGGGTAACCTCCCGAATATTGCAGGTTTGGCAACCACGCCCTCTGGCGCCGCCCGCTGATCGGCCCGCCAATCGTTCTGGCGGAGCCGGCGCACAGCGCTTTACCGATTGTGAAAATGCCGGGATGGCGGAAAGACCAGGGGAATGAAGTACTCGCACTGGTTACAAGCTGCCGCACGTGCCGGATATCTTTCACGCGGCATCGTCTATGGCATCATATCCTTCTTTGCCATTCTCGCGTCCATCGGCGCAGGCAGCAGCAAGGGCACGAAAGGGGCCCTTGTCACTCTCTTGTCCCAACCCTTCGGCTCTGTTCTGGTGGCTGTCCTTGTGACGGGCCTGTTCGGTTTTGTCGTCTGGCGGCTGGTTCAGGCCGTTCTGGACGCGGACAACCATGGACGGGACCTGCAGGGGATCGTCGTGCGCCTGGCCCTTCTGGCAAGCGCCGCCACCTATAGCGCGCTCGCACTCTACGCCATTGGCCTGCTCGGAATTACGGGCACGGATGATGGCAAACTGCTGCCGAGCCTGATGAACGCTATCTCGCAAGCTCTTGGCCAGCGGGTATTCGTGACTGGCTTGTCCCTTGTCTTTTTGGGAATAGCGGTTGCGCATTGGTGGAAGGCCTGTTCAGGCCGATACAGCAAGCACTTCGATGAAAACGAAGCCCCGATGCGGATTGTTCACGTCGTGTCGGTTCTTGGCCTCGGTGCACGCGGGATCGTGTTCGCCCTTCTGTCGGCAATGATCTGGCTTGGCATCGAGGGCGCCTCAACCTCCGGCGGCGATCTGCCGAGCACGCTGGATGCTCTGAAATACATTCAGGGTTTGCCTTATGGGCAGGTCATGCTGTTCGCGCTGGCGGTTGGTCTGATGGTTTTTGCCATCTACTCCTTTGTCGAATCCCGGTGGCGCAGGGTCAGCCTTTCCTGACACGCTGCTCAGGATTTGCTTCATTAATCGCCTGTCTGTCAGGATTACCTTGCTGATTTAGCCCCGAATTCCTTCGGCGCATGCTCATCGAGAAGGTCGTCCGACTGGGCGGCTTTACGTTCCAGTTCAACCTGCTTTTCAAGATCCCGGTCGGCTTCCGTATCGTTCGGCACTTCTGCCGATTGCGGAAACGCTGCCTCCTTACGGGCGATCTTCCCGCGGTCCTGATCTCCCTGGTGCCTGTCCGGCAGGAGGTTTTCCAGCGCAGGCGCATCGTCGAACCTCAGCCGGTAGATGGGCTCCGGCAGGGAGAAGCCGTTTGATTCAAGCGCCAGCTTGACGAGGCGCATCGCCTCGGAACGGGCCTTCTGGAAATCGGTCCGCGTCTGGTCAATCCAGCCCACAAAACTCAGAACAACGTTGGAATCTCCCAACGCTTCGATCCAGGCATCGGGAGAAGGGTCCTGAAGAATGAACTCCTGGCGGCGAAGCGTCATCAAACCAACGTCCAGCGCCTTGTCGAGGTTGCTTTCCGCATCGACGCCCAATTCGAAGACGAAGCGGCGCCGTGGATTGGTGGAAAAGTTGACGAGGGTGCTCTTGAAGACGATGGCGTTGGGGATGCGGATATGGTTCCCGTCCTTTTCCATCAGGATCGTAGCACGCGACGTGAGACTGATGACAAAGCCCTCGTAGCCTTCAATCCGGACGAAGTCCTTCGGGTTGAACGGCTGCCGGATGCTGAGCATGATACTGGCAATGTAGTTTTCGACCGTGTCCCGGACAGCAAAGCCGACCGCCAGCCCCACAATGCCGGCTGCTCCAAGCAAGGTGCCGATGACAGCAGTGGCGCCCAGCACATCCAGCGCAAGCACGATCCCGATCGTGAAGAACAGGATCCTGATCAGCTGCCTGACAAGATCCGCAATGAAGGCATTGGGCGTGAGTCTGTTCCAGGGCCATTCAAACCGCGCGATCAGCAGTCCGGCCGCACTGGCCAGCATCCAGACGAGCAGGGCAACCAGGGCAAGCGGCAGATAGTTCACCCCTTGGGACAGGCGCGCCTGCAGGCGCTCGTAAACCGGAACGAGACGTTCCTCCAGCGCGGTTTCCTCGGTGAGATTGTTCTGGACTGCGACGACGCCGTCGACACGGCCGGCAAGCTCTTCGGCCTTTGTGGCAAGGCTCGCCTCGGTCACGGTTCCGTTCAGGTTGACCACACCTGATCTTACGACGACCGAAATTCCGGAAAGCCCGTCGAGCTGGTCATAGATGCCGTTGATACGCTGCTCGATGGCCTGATCGTCGCCGGCACCGGGCATGGCGGTGATAGCTCCGGCGGGGCTTTCCGATTGTGAAGATGCAGGCAGTGCGCCGGGCAGAAACAGCAGCAGAGCAACAAGAAACGAGTGCAACAATCTGGAAATCATGACGGCCTTTCCGCGCTTGTGCCCGGCTGCCGTCAGTAGAAGGGTTTCCGCGCGCGCCAGACTTCGACGCTAACTAAACGCACGTCGGGCTGCGAGGTTCCCCGGCACTGCTTTGCAAATGTCGCAAGGCGCCCGAACGAACGGATCCGGCGCCTTGCGGGACGCTCGCGTTAAGCCATGCCTGCAATGGCGCTGGCAAAATCCTTGGCCGAAAAGGGCTCGAGATCGGCCACACCTTCGCCGACACCGATGAAATGCACCGGCATTGCGTGCTTGGCGGCAATCGCGACCAGGATCCCGCCCCGGGCAGTACCGTCGAGCTTCGTCATCACCAGTCCGGTCACGCCGGCAACCTTGCCAAAGATCTCGACCTGGTTGAGCGCATTCTGGCCTGTCGTCGCATCGAGCGTCAGCAGGACCGTGTGCGGAGCTTCCGGGTCGTGCTTCTTGATCACGCGGATAACCTTCTCCAGCTCATCCATCAGCTCGGCCTTGTTCTGAAGCCGGCCGGCGGTATCGACCAGAAGCACATCGACGCCCTTCGCCTGTGCTTCCTTCATCGCATCATAGGCAAGTCCGGCGGCATCCGCGCCGGTATCGCGCGCAATCACTTCAGCCCCGGTGCGCTCACCCCAGATCTTCAGCTGTTCCACTGCGGCCGCACGGAAGGTATCGCCGGCCGCAAGCATGACGGTCTTGCCTTCCGAACGCAGCTTCTGTGACAGCTTGCCGATGGTGGTGGTCTTGCCCGTACCGTTGACCCCGACCATCAGCACCACATGCGGCTTCTTGCCGGTATCGAGATCGAGCGGCTTGGCGACGGGAACCAGCACCTTCTCAACCTCTTCGGACAGGATCGCCCGGACTTCCTCCGGCGAAATTTCCTTGTTGTAGCGCCCGTCGGACAGACGGTCGGTAATCGCCATCGCCGTGTCGACACCAAGGTCTGCCTGGATCAGGATATCCTCCAGCTCCTCCAGCATGGAGGCGTCCAGCTTGCGCTTGGTGAAGATCGAGCTGATGCCTTCGGTCAGCGATGCGGAAGACCGGGACAGGCCGTTCTTCAAGCGCTGGAACCAGGACAGTTTCGGCTCTTCGGCAACAGGTTCCGCCGGTACGGCGGGCACTGGTGCGGCAACAGGCGCTTCTGCGGCGGCCGGCTCGACAACCGGTTCCGGTGCGCTGGCCGTTTCAGGCGTAGGTATTTCCGGTGCCTGCGGTTCTGGTGCCTGGGTTTCTGGCGCCTGTGTTGCAGGTTCTGGTGTTGCAGGTTCTGGCGTTGCGGGTTCTTGGCTTTCGGGCTCTTCCGGCCGGGGCGCTTCAGGTTCCCGAGTTTCTGCCTGCTCGGGCTCGACGTCGGGTCCCGTGTCGGTTGGCAGAATGTCTTCCGGCTCCACCGCCGGCTTCATTGGCGAAAGTTCCGGAACGATACCAGGGCTGACATCCATTGCGATCGGCTGGAACGGCTCGTTCAGCGCCGCGACAGGCCGAACGTCCATCTCGACGTCGAGTGCCGGGTCATCTTCCTGCGGTTCTGCGGATGTTGCTTTCTGTGCCGCATCCTCTGCGGCCGGAGCAGCCTCGTCTTCCGGTTTGCTTTTGCCGCCGAAGAGGCGTCCAAGAAAGCCGCGCTTTTTCTCGCTCATGAACCTGCCTTAAAAAATCTGCCCATTACTGCGTTCTTAAACTGTCGCAACTGAAGTGGCCACACATTCCGCCTCATCCTGAGGAGGTCCGACAGGACCGTCTCGAAGGATGGGCAGCATACACGGAGCAAGCGGCCCATCCTTCGAGACAGCGCTGCGCGCTTCCTCAGGATGAGGCTGTTTGTCCGGCTTCAATCCAATCTGACACACACCTCAGGCCAGCTCGTCACCACCCGAACCCTGAACCTTTCCTCAGGCAGCCCTGGAAAGGGCTTCGCCCAGAAGATGGCGGCCGGTATGTCCGATAATTCTGGTTTCGACAATCTCACCGGCATTGCCGCTGCCCAGCTCGACCTGCG
This sequence comes from Labrenzia sp. PO1, assembly GCF_012273635.1. Classification (NCBI taxonomy): domain Bacteria; kingdom Pseudomonadati; phylum Pseudomonadota; class Alphaproteobacteria; order Hyphomicrobiales; family Stappiaceae; genus Labrenzia; species Labrenzia sp. PO1. Next base: position 290,293 of record NZ_JAAXCR010000004.1, on the reverse strand, counting down.
TGAATTGTTCAGTCCGGCCAAGGCCTTCCTTCTCGATCAGCACGGGGCGGGTCTTGCCGACCTCGGCCTGAAGATGCCTGACCAGCGCTTCCTCGCCCTTGGCCCTGAGGCGCGCGCCGCGTTCCTTCACGACATTGCGCGGCAGCTGCGGCATGCGCGCTGCCGGCGTACCCTTGCGCGGCGAGAACGGAAAGACGTGCAGATGCGTCAGGCCGCATTCGTCGACGATCCGGAGCGAGTTCTGGAACATGTCCTCGGTTTCCGTCGGGAAGCCGGCGATGATGTCCGCACCGAAAACCATGTCCGGCCGCAGGCGGCGAACCTCTTCGCAGAAGCGGATCGTGTCGGCCCTCAGGTGGCGCCGCTTCATCCGTTTCAGGATCATGTCGTCACCCGCCTGGAGCGACAGGTGCAGATGCGGCATCAGCCGTTCGTCTTCGGCAATCACCCGCATCAGGTCGTCATCGGCCTCGATGGAATCGATGGAAGACAGCCGCAGGCGCTTCAGGTCCGGAACCATTTTCAGGATCTTCGCCGACAGCGTGCCCAGCTTGGGGGTCCCCGGAAGGTCCGCGCCATAGGAGGTGATGTCGACACCGGTCAGCACGATCTCGTTGTAGCCATTGTCGACGAGGCGCTTGATCTGGTCGATGACCACGCCCATCGGCACGGAGCGGGAATTGCCCCGGCCATAGGGAATGATGCAGAAGGTGCAGCGGTGATCGCAACCGTTCTGGACCTGCACGAATGCACGCGCACGGCCCGTCAGCCCGTCGATCAGATGGCCTGCGGTCTCCTCGACACTCATGATGTCGTTGACGCGCACTTTCTCGGTTTCGGAAACGCCGAAGGCGGCAACGTCCTGATAGGACTTGCGCTCAAGCTTTTCCGTGTTGCCGAGCACCAGATCCACTTCCTCCATGGAGGAGAAGGTCTCGCTTTCCGTCTGCGCGGCGCAGCCGGTGACAATTACCCTGGCGTTCGGGTTGTCGCGCTTGGCCTTGCGCACGGCCTGGCGGGCCTGACGAACCGCCTCGCCGGTAACGGCACAGGTGTTGATGAGGATGGCGTCCTTGAGGCCGGCAGCCTCCGCCTCGCGCTTCATGACTTCCGACTCATATGCATTGAGCCGGCAGCCGAAGGTCACGACATCGATGCTCATGACGCGGCTCCAGCCGCCAGCGGGGTGTCGCCCGTGGCGGTTTTGCGCCAGGCCAGGGTATCGAGATCGACCTCGCCTTCGAATTCCACTTCCGTCAGACCGGTCATCAGCACGTGGTTGTCGCTCTCGCGCCATTCGATCCCGATGGGACCGCCCGGCAGATGGATTGTGGTCTTGCGACTGGTCCGGCCATCACGCGCGGCGGCAACCCCAACCGCACAGGCAGCCGTTCCACAGGCCAGCGTCAGACCGACGCCGCGCTCCCAAACCTTTACCCGGATCTGGTCGGCATCAAACACATGGGCCAGCGAAATGTTGGCGTATTCCGGAAAGATCGGATGGTGTTCCAGCAAGGGACCGACCCGCTCAAGCTCATAGGCTTCCACGTCGTCGACCCAGAAGATCGCGTGCGGATTGCCCATGTTGACGACGGCCGGCGTGTGCAGGATCGGGTCATCGATAGGCCCGATCTGAAGTTCGATCGCACGCGTGTCGGCAAACTCTTCCGCAAGCGGGATTTCGTTCCAGGCAAGCCGCGGTACGCCCATGTCGACAGTCACGCTGCGCGGGCCGTCGGCATCGAACGCGTGCAGCAGCCCGGCACCGGTCTCGATGGTAACAAGCTCCTTGCCGGCTTCTTCCATCAGCAGACGGCCGATGCAGCGCGTGGCGTTGCCGCAAGCAGATACTTCACTGCCATCGCGGTTGTGAATGCGCATGAAGGCATCGACACCCAGCGAGGACCGTTCAACGGTGATCATCTGGTCGAAACCAATGCCCGTCTCGCGGTCGCCCAATGCGGCAATGGCTTCAGGTGTCAGGCGCAGCGGTTTTTCACGCGCATCCCAGACCACGAAATCATTGCCAAGGCCGTTCATCTTCAAAAAGGGTCTGGTTTCAGACGCCATACCGGTCGCACTTCTTCAAAGCTTCAAGGAAAAGCGTCCGCCATCTTGCGGACATTTGCCCCTATATGGCGGAAAACACCGCAAATTACCAGTGGGGCAGGCAGTCATCGCAGATATGCGTAAACGCGCCAGCCCGTTATCACTTGGTCATCATTGCAGGGCTTGCCCCTGCAATCCATCCGTGGCCTTTCAAAGCCGGAAGCGTAGGGAAAAGAACCGATCAAGCGGCATGGATGCCATGGACGTGCCATGGCATGACGCGATGTGTTGGTGCCCTTACAGGCTCGCCGCGCTGAACGTATCGCAGGCATTGAGGTCGCCGGACTGGAAACCCTTCTTGAACCAGCTCGCCCGCTGCGCAGAGGTGCCGTGGTTGAAGCTTTCCGGCACGACATAGCCCTGAGCCTGGCGCTGCAACGTATCGTCACCGATCCGGCTGGCCGCGTTCAGTGCCTCGTCGATATCGCCTTCCTCGACAAACCCTTTCTGCCGGGCGGCATAATGCGCCCAGATGCCGGCATAACAATCGGCCTGCAACTCGACACGTACCGATAGAGCGTTGCCTTCCGCCTTGCTGAGCGTACGCCGGGCCTTTTGGAATTCCGGCAGCACGCCAAGCACGTTCTGGATGTGGTGACCGACTTCATGCGCCAGCACATAGGCCTGTGCGAAATCACCCGGCGCATTCAGCTGGTTTGCCAGTTCCTGATAGAAGGACAGGTCGATGTAAAGCTTGCTGTCGGCGCCGCAGTAGAACGGGCCGGTGGCCGCGCTGGCATATCCGCAGGCTGATGATACCGACCCTGAAAACAGCACCAGCGTCGGCTCGGGGTACGTCGCACCACCGTTTTCGAAGATCTGGCCCCAGGTGTTTTCCGTGTCGGCCAGTACGACGGAGACAAATTGCGCGGTTTCCTGGTCGGCCGCACTGCGAGGGGCCTGCGTCTGATAGGACTGCGTATCGTAACCGCCCCCGCCATCCAGCTGGCCGAGAAGTGTCAGCGGGTTGATGCCGGTCAGCCAGGCAATGCCGACGATAATCAGGAGGCCCGTCAACCCGAGGCCACCACCTCTCACCCGGCGGCCACCGACGCGCATGCGTGGTCTCCCGCCCATGGAACGCCTGTCTTCAACGTTGCTGCTGCCGCGGCGGCCTTTCCAGCGCATGTCCTGATTATCTCCATGAACCCGAACTTCGTCATACCAGACAAGACCACGGAAACCTATGCGGTTGGCCGCCGTCTCTGCCTGTGAGACACTTTTCAAAAAACGCGGCAAGGCGCGTTCGGTTGCCCTCATTGCCAACGGAATCGTGATGCGGGTTACAGAGTTGGCGGTCATGCCGACCTAATATTGCGTCCATGGGGCAGTTATGAAGGATAACGATCATGCCCGACGTAAACGCTCAACAGGCGCAACGCCTGATCAATTTCGCCACCGAGAGACTTGGCCGGGTGGAAGGCGATGGCCAGTGCTGGACGCTGGTCGACAACGCTTTCCGGCACGTCGGCTTCAACAAGCCGGCCTCCACCTATGTCTGGGGACGGGTGATCAACAACCTGTCGGACGCCCGGCCGGGCGACGTCTTCCAGTTCACCCGCTTCGAAGTCACGGTTCGTGTAACCCAGCCCGACGGCAGCTGGGAGGAACAGACGATGTCCCGCGGCGAACCGCGGCACACGGCGATCCTGGAAAGTGTCAACGGCAACAGGGCGACCTTTCTGGAAAGCAACGTCACCGACGACCAGACCGTCAAGCGCAACGGTTTCGGAATTCGCACGGCGACGACGACCGATGACGCCGGCGTCAGGACCTCGACCACGGTCAGTGGCAGTTTCACCATCTACCGGCCACAGGTCAGTGCCAATCCTTAAGACTGTTCGGGCCGGCTCAGGCGTGGATCACCATCTCCGCGCCAAGGCCGATGTTCTGAAGAATCAGGCGCATGTGTTCCGGTGAAACGGCAACGCAGCCTTCCGTCGGCGAATAGCCCTGCCGCGCGATGTGAAAGAAGATCGCGCTACCTTGGCCCTTCACGGCCGGGTTCAGGTTGCAATCCAGCACCACGACGATGTCGTAGAGCCTGTCGTCGCGCCACATCTTCTCGTGGCTGGCCGAAAAAGGCAGTTGCACCGGCCTGTTGTACAGGCGGTGGCCAGGATCGTCACACCAGCCCGACGCCGGTGTCAGCGGCTCGGTCGGCAGCAGTGTTGCCGGCGGCAAGCCCCGGTCTGGGCGATAGTAGACGTGCAGCAATTCGAACCGGCCCACCGGCGTGCCGCCATCGCCTTCGCGCTTGCGCATGACAATGCCCGACCGGCCGAGCGCACACGGGACCGTGATCCGCCCAAGACTGAGCACGCCGCGTGTCCGGTTCAGAGGCGACGCACGAACCTCCAGCATTCCCGCCGATTTTTTCAAGGTTTTCATGATCCTGTCCGTTCCGCCTGTCCGCTCCGCCGGTCTTCTTGATAAACCACCCCTAAACCCCGCGTGAAGAAGAATTGACGGGACACCGCTTGTGCGGGAACAATTTCCCACGCACATAGAAGCAGGAACGCGCTTGTGTCCTTTGCACAAGTCGTCGTGAAGAGATTTTGGATTCTGGCGAGGGACGCGACGATGACCGCCCGCACGATTTTGATTGTCGATGATGATACCGAACTGCGCGAAGCGCTGGTGGAGCAGCTGTCGCTTTACGATGAATTTGAGACGATCCAGGCGGATTCGGCCACGTCCGGCATTGCCATGGCCAAGGAAGAGCACGTCGATCTGCTGCTGATGGACGTCGGCCTGCCGGACATAGATGGGCGCGAAGCGGTCAAGCTGCTGCGCAAGGGCGGTTTCAAGGCACCGATCATCATGCTGACCGGTCATGACGGCGACAGCGACACGATCCTGGGGCTTGAGGCCGGTGCCAACGACTATGTCACCAAGCCGTTCAAGTTCGCCGTGCTTCTGGCCCGTGTCCGGGCACATTTGCGCCAGCACGAACAAAGCGAAGACGCCACCTTCGCCATCGGCCGCTATTCGTTCCGGCCCGCCGCCAAGGTGATGCAGGACGACAGCGGCTCCAAGGTTCGCCTGACGGAGAAAGAAACCTCCATCCTGAAATTCCTCTACCGCGCCGGCGAAAAGCCCGTAACCCGCGACGTGCTGCTGCACGAGGTCTGGGGCTACAATTCCGGGGTGACCACCCACACGCTGGAAACCCACATCTACCGCCTCAGGCAGAAAATCGAGCGTGACCCGTCCAATGCGGAGCTTCTTGTCACAGAAGCCGGTGGATATAAGCTTGTGCCGTAACCGGTAATCGGCGTATTTCTTGGGCATGAGCCTTGCCCAAGACATTGCGATTCTCAAACAAATCCCGATGCTTTCGGACTTTCAGGACGATCAGCTGCGTCTGCTCGCCTTCAGCGCCGAAAGCATGGATTACAACCGCGGCCAGCGCCTGTTCGATCAGGGCGACCGCGCCGATGGCGGTTTGGTAATTACCAGCGGCACGGTCAGCCTGCAGACGAGGACCAAGGACGGCTTTGAGGAAATCGAGCGCGTCGGTCAGGGCACACTGCTGGGCGAGACGGCTCTTCTTGCGGAAAACAAGCGCCCTTGCCGGGCAGAAGCCGTTGACGGCGTACGCATCATCCGCATTCGCCGCGCGCTCTTCAAACGCATGATCCAGGAATTCCCGGAACTTGCACAGCGCATGCTCGACCAGCGCGCCAACCAGTTCCGCCAAACGGTTTCAGCCCTGCGCCCCATCGGCGAAAAGATGGCCGAACTGGAGCAGATCAACGCCGAACGCCGCGTGCGCGACGACGAGAAACAGTCGTAGGGCGAATGCCCCCATCTCCCCTGTCGGGCAATTCAGTCAGCCAAAACAGACTTCGCCCTGTGCAAATCTTCGGCTTTTCAATGGAAAATCAGTCCCCTCACCGTCATTGCCGGACTTGATCCGGCAATCCATGCCGTGACCTTGCCGCACTGCCAAGCGCATCGGTAAGGAGAGGTGATCGACATGGAGACCACTGTCGAACCGTGGGATGACAAAGGCTGCACCGAAGGTCTGGCGCTATTCTACGCCCGTTTCAGCCCCAGCTTGGGGCCGAGCAATCCGCCGATCCATTGAACCATTGCGGCCACGCCAACCCCGAGCCCGATGATCCCGACCCAGATAGCCGGACGGATTGCAACGGAAAGGGCGAAGTTGGCTTGAAACACCCGGTCGGCAGGAATGCCGGTGGCAAGTGCGTACCAGGCAAATTCGATCCCGGCAGTCCCTACAGCTGCCAGCAGCGCGCAAACCGCCAGAACCAGCGGGTTTGCAAGGCTGAAGCCTGCCTTGACAGCAAGTCTGTAGATCATCAGCAGCACGAAAAGGCCTGCCATCAAGGTGGCCTGCGTGACGTCCGACTTGGACTGCAGGAAGAAGTGGAACAGCATGAGACCGCCGATCGGATAGATCAGGGTGTGCAGCCGCTGCCAGTTCCGCCCGAGTTTGCGGATGGCGCTGTCGAAGGAGGTCGCACCCAGAACCGCCAGCCCGAACAGCGCGACAAAGCCGATGGTCAGATAGAAACGCAGAACGATTTCAGACACGACCTTGCCGAGGTTCCAGCTTTCCTGCGCAGCGTACAGCCCCAGGTGCAAGAGCGCATAGGCAAGCACTGTCACACCCAGCATGCGCCTGACACCGACGATCCTGTTCCAGGAGAAGATCCTCCGGAGCGGCGTTACCGCCAGGGTCACGAGCAGGAAGCGCACCGTCCAGTCGCCACTGGCATGAAGCTCCATCTCGAAGGGCTCCGGCAGCACTGGTCCGAAGGCGAGGCTGTAGAAGATCTGCAACGCCGGAAGAAGCACGGCAATGAATACAGCCAATCGCAGACCGGAAAGGTTGCCGCGTCGATCGGTCCAGGGAGCGTATGGTGCCAAGGTCATCATATCCATGCGTTCGGACTATCGCACGAAACGTTCAAGGACACTGAAAAGCTTTTCAAGCCTGCGTGAAGAAGATGAGAGGCGGTTATCCAGCTTTCCCTGTCCCGCTTCACCGGCAAGCGCCTTTCGGCGCCGCCCCTTTGTATTCAATCCGACAGGAACCACTCATTCCCGCATTCTTTGTCATCCCCGTTTGTCGCGTCAGCGGCAAGACCGGGATCCAGTACACCGAGGGATCAGACCCGGAAAACCTCGCGAACACAATGAATACTGGATCCCTGCCTTCGCAGGGATGACAAGGTTGATGGGCTTCAGGACAACATGGCTGAATGCGGTAGCCGTGATCGAAATCCGGAGGATTGCCCCTGTGAGTGGGGGATCATGTCTTGGCGACGCGTCGCGCGCCTTAAAGAACCTGAGGCAACCAAAACAAAAAAGCCGGGTCGTGAAACCCGGCTTTTCAAAAGTCTTTGCAGTCCGGCTCAGACCCAGGGACGGTCGTTGCCCATCTTGCTTTCAAAGGTGTCGATTTCACCGGCCTTCGCCATGGTCAGGCCGATGTCGTCGAGGCCGTTGATCAGGCAATGCTTGCGGAAGCTGTCGATCTTGAAGGCGATGTCGCCGCTTTCAAGACCTTTGATTTCCTGGCTTTCCAGATCGATCGTCAGCGTGAAGTTGGCGCCGCGCTCTGCCGCATGCATCAGGGTTTCCAGCTCGTCTTCGGAAACCTGGATCGGGAGAATGCCGTTCTTGAAGCAGTTGTTGTAGAAAATGTCGGCGAACGAGGTGGAGATCACGCAACGGATGCCGAAATCAAGCAGCGCCCAGGGCGCATGCTCGCGCGAGGAACCGCAGCCGAAGTTGTCACCGGCGATCAGGATCTTGGCATTGCGGTAGGCGGCCTTGTTGAGAACGAAGCTCTCGTTCTCCGATCCGTCGTCGTTGGTGCGCATTTCGTGGAACAGCGCGGTGCCGAGGCCGGTGCGCTTGATCGTCTTCAGGAACTGCTTCGGAATGATCATGTCCGTGTCGATGTTCACGATCGGCAACGGCGCTGCGACACCGGTCAGGGTCTCAAATTTTTCCATTCTTCTTCTCTCCTGAAAGGCCTGAAAACGGATGCCGCTTACGCAGCAAGGCTGGTTGTCTGATCGACACCGAGCATCAGATTGAGGTTCTGGACCGCAGCGCCGGACGCGCCCTTGCCCAGGTTGTCGTAGACGGCAACGATCGCAGCCTGCGCCCTGGCGTCATTTGCAAAGACGTGCAGATGCAGCTTGTTGGTGTCGTTGAGCGCCTGCGGGTTGAGGCTGTCGGATTTCTCGAGCGCTTCCAGCGGCGCGACCTCGACAAAACCGCCGGGTGCCGAAGCGAAATGATCGGCGATCGCCGCATGCAGCTGCTCGCCCGTCGGCACCTTGGCAAGGCCTGCCAGGTTCAACGGAACCACCGTCAGCATGCCTTTGTAGAAATCGCCGACGGTCGGGGTGAACAGTGGAGCTGCGTCGAGCAACCCGTATTCCGTCATTTCCGGAAGGTGCTTGTGATTGAACCCGAGCGCGTACGGCGCAAAAGAATTTGCGCTGGTTCCGGCGGCTTCGTAATCGGCAATCATGCCCTTGCCACCACCGGAATACCCGGAGATGCCGAAATAGGTCAGGTTGAAGTCCGACGGCAGCAGCTCTGCGGTGATCAGCGGACGAACCGCCGCGATCAGGCCTTGCGGCCAGCAGCCGGGATTGGCAACGCGCATGGCCGCGGCGATGATGTCGGCCTGGTCGAGGTCCATTTCGGCAAAACCGTAGGCCCAGCCCTCGGCAACCCGGTGGGCGCTGGAGGCGTCAATCACACGGGTGGTGTCGTTCTCGATCAGGGCAACGCTTTCCTTGGCCGCCGCATCCGGCAGGCAAAGAATGGCAATATCGGCCTTGTTGAGGTAGTCGGCCCGGGCCGCCGGATCCTTCCGGCTTTCGTCCGGAATGGAGATCAGCTCAAGGTCGCGGCGCATGGCAAGGCGCTCGCGGATCTGCAGACCCGTCGTACCGGCTTCACCATCAATAAACACGCGCGCAACCATCGCCCGTTCCTCTCCCTCTCATGATCGCCGCCAGTTTCGAACCCCAGGGCCCGAAAGCCGTCAGGCAGATCGGTGCAAAATCGCAAGCGTCATACACCCAATCGCGCGGCTTGTCACCGCCGCGCGACGCTCCGTTATCTCAACGGGCCCTTGAGTGATACTCATCATTCGGGCGCATGTCGGACGCCGCAGCCACCCTGTTGGACATGTTGAAGAAGCCCGTTACCGAGGCGATGTCCCAGATGTCGCGATCCGTAAACCCGACATCACGCAGGGCTTGCCGGTCGCTTTCCACGATTTCCGCCGGCTTCTCCGTCAACTTGACGGCGAAGTCGAGCATCGCCCGCTGCTTTGGCGAAAGGTCCGCAACGCGGTAGTTCATCACCATCAGTTCCCCCAGCACGGGGTCCCCGGAAAGCTCGCGCACCGCAGCACCATGAGCCGTCAGACAATAAAAACAGCGGTTGACCGCTGATACCGCAACGGCAATCATCTCTCTCTCGAGCTTGGAGAGTGTACATTCGCCCAGCATGAGGTCGTTGTACATGTCGGTGAAGGCGCGCAGCTTCGTTTCGTCGAACGCATATGCCTTGAGGACGTTGGGAACGAGACCCAGCTTCTCCTGGCACAAGTCGAAATAAGCCTGTGTCTTTTCACTCAATGTTACATTTGAATCGATTTGCAAGGCCGTGACTTTACTTGACAATTTGCTCCTCCCGTCATGAAACCGTTTATGTCGCTGAAATATGAACTTAAGTCTTAGAACGAGCGAGCGACAGAGCCAAACCATACGATCGCCTAAGGGGATGGAAAATGCCGGACAAACACGACGTCGAGAAACTCAAACTCATCGACGCGGTCCAAGCAACCTTGAATCAGGAAGATCCGGCTCTCGCCGAGTTTTCCCGCGCCTTTTATGACCGGGGCGCAGCGGAAGACCTCGTGGCCTACACCGCGGAAGAGCTGACCGGCTTTGCCCGGGACGCCTGGCAGGATTTCCAGAACCACGAACTCGGCACGCATCGTGTCAGCATCGCCGATCCGGCGTTCAAGGCCCAGGGCAGCAAGGTCAAGGGCGTCTCGATTATCGAGATCGTCAACGACAACATGCCCTTCCTGGTCGATTCCGTCATGGACGAGCTGCAGGAAAGCAAGATCGAAGTGCATCTGGTTCTGCACCCGATCTTCATCGTGGAACGGGATGACAACGGCAAACTGACAAGCGCCACGGCCCGCAAGAAACCACCGAAGCGGACCGACCGGCAGGAAAGCCTCATCCATATCCACGTGACACGGATTGATTCGCCCGAAGCCCGCGCGGCCCTCAAGGCGCGGCTCGACAAGGTTCTGTCCGATGTCCGCGCCGTCGTGTCGGACTTCAAGCCGATGCAGGAACGCCTGGCGGAGGCCATCGACACCTACAAGACCACGCAAATTCCCGGCAGCAGCGATGAGTTATGGGAGGCAATCCACTTCCTGGAGTGGATGGAGAACGACAACTTCATTTTCCTCGGCATGCGCGAATACATGTTCGAAGGCGGCGTCGAGGAGGGCGAGCTTTCCCCCCATGAGGGTACGGGTCTCGGCCTCTTGTCCGACCCGGACGTGCGCGTTCTCCGCCGCGGCACGGAGTTCGTGCAGATCACGCCGGAAATTCGCGAGTTCCTGAAGAAACCCGAACCGCTGATCATCGCCAAGGCCAACGTGAAGAGCACCGTGCACCGACGCGTGCACATGGATTACGTCGGCGCCAAGCTTTATGACGACGAAGGCAACATGAACGGCGAGCTGCGCATCGTCGGCCTGTTCGCCTCGACCGCCTATACCGAACCGACCAGCACCATCCCGTTCCTGCGCCGCAAGGTTGCCAGCGTTCTGGCCCGCGCCGGCTACGGCTCGGAAAGCCATTCCGGCCGTGCCCTCCGCAACGTTCTGGAAGCTTTCCCGCGTGACGAGCTGTTCCAGATCGAACGGGAGCGCCTGTTCGACTTTTCCATCGCCATCCTGCAGCTGGACGAGCGCCCGCGCATTCGCGTGCTGTCCCGCCCGGACAAGTTCGACCGCTATGTCTCCATTCTGGTCTTCGTCCCGCGTGACCGCTATTCCACCGAAGTTCGCCTGAACGTCGGCACCTATCTGGCCTCAGTCTATGAAGGACGCGTGTCGGCCTGGTACGTTACCTATCCAGAAGGTCCGCTTGCGCGGGTTCACTACATCATTGGCCGCGATCGCGGGGAAACGCCGACGCCCCAGCAGGAAGAGCTGGAGGCTGCCGTTGCCGACATGGTGCGCACCTGGTCCGACAGTGTGCGCGATGCGCTCAAGGACGAATTCGCGCCCTCACAGGCCCGCAAGCTGGCCGATCGCTACGCGCTTTCGTTTCATGGTGGCTACAAGGAAGTCTACAACGCCCAGTCCGCGCTGTTCGACATCGTCAAGCTGGAAACCCTGTCCGACAAGAACGACACCACCATCACGTTCCACCGCCAGGCAGGCACCAGGGACAGCCGCCTGTCGCTGAAGGTCTATCACCGCGGTTCGCCGATCCCGCTGTCCGCGCGCGTGCCGCTCCTGGAAAACATGGGCTTCCGCGTGATCAACGAGCGGACCTACCGCATCACGCCGGCCGATGCCCCCTTGTCCTACCTGCACGAAATGACGCTGGAATCGCGCAGCGGTGAAGACATCGTCTTTTCCGATCAGCTGCAACCCCGGCTGGAAAGCATGTTCATGGCAGTCTGGACCGGGCTGGCGGAAGACGACGGCTATAACCGCCTGGTGCTGACGGCGGAGCTTGCCTGGCGCGACGTGGCGGTGATCCGCGCGCTGTCGAGATACCTGCGCCAGGCCGGCATCCGCTTCTCCGAAGACTACATGTGGTCCACGCTCAACAACTACCCGAAGATCGCGGCCAAACTGGTGGAACTGTTCCACCTGCGCTTCAACCCGGATGTCACCGAAAAGGACCGGGACCTCGGCACGGAACGGCTGGAAAGCGAACTGACCGCCGATCTGGAGGACGTCGCCAGCCTTGACGACGACCGCATCCTGCGCCGGTTCCAGAACACGATTGAATCGATCCTGCGCACGAACTTCTACCAGCTCGACAAGAAGGGTCAGCCCAAGCCGACCTTTGCCTTCAAGATCGACAGCCGCCAGATCGACGACCTGCCCCAACCGCGTCCGTTCCGGGAAATCTTCGTCTACAGCCCCCGCGTGGAAGGCGTGCACCTTCGTTTCGGCATGGTTGCCCGTGGCGGCTTGCGCTGGTCTGACCGGCCGCAGGACTTCCGCACCGAAGTGCTGGGTCTGGTGAAGGCACAGCAGGTGAAGAACGCAGTGATCGTCCCGGTCGGTGCCAAGGGTGGTTTCGTGCCCAAGAACCTGCCGCCGATGAGCGATCGCGATGCCTGGTTCAAGGAAGGCACCGAAAGCTACAAGATCTTCATCAACGCCCTTCTGGACGTGACCGACAACCTCGGCGAGGACAACATCCTGCCGCCGGAGCGCGTGCAGCGCTATGACGGTGACGACCCCTATCTGGTGGTTGCAGCCGACAAGGGCACAGCCACTTTCTCCGATACGGCCAACGGCATTTCGGAAGGAAGGCACTTCTGGCTGGGCGATGCTTTCGCCTCCGGCGGGTCCGCCGGCTACGATCACAAGAAGATGGGCATCACCGCACGCGGCGCCTGGGAAGCGGTCAAGCGGCACTTCCGCGAGATGAACCGGGATATCCAGACCCAGCCCTTCACGGCGGCCGGTGTCGGCGACATGTCCGGCGACGTCTTCGGCAACGGCATGTTGCTGTCGAAGGCAACCAGACTGATCGCGGCCTTCGATCACCGCGACATCTTCATTGATCCGGATCCGGACCCGGCAAAGACCTGGGAAGAGCGCAAGCGGATGTTCGACCTCGGCCGCTCGTCCTGGAAGGACTACAATACCGACCTGATTTCCAAGGGTGGCGGCATCTTCTCGCGCCAGCTCAAGTCCATTCCGCTTTCACCGGAGATGCAGTCCCTGCTCAACCTGAACAAGGGCAGCGCAACGCCGCAGGAAGTGATGACCGCCATCCTGAAGATGGAAGTCGACCTGCTGTGGTTCGGCGGTATCGGCACTTATATTCGCGCCAAGTCCGAGACGGACGCCGATGTGGGCGATCGCGCCAATGACCCGATCCGCATCACCGCATCGGAAATCGGCGCTAAGGTGATCGGCGAAGGTGCCAACCTCGGCCTGACCCAGCTCGCCCGTATCGAGTTCAACAAGAAGGGTGGACGCTGCAACTCCGATGCGATCGACAATTCCGCCGGGGTGAACTCCTCGGACATGGAGGTCAACATCAAGATCGCCCTCGGCGCCGCGGTGAAATCCGGCAAGCTGACCATCGAGCAGCGCAACGAACTTCTGGCTGAAATGACCGACGAGGTCGCCGAACTCGTGTTGCGGAACAACTACCTGCAGACCCTGGCCATCTCCATGACCGAACTGCGCGGTATGGAAGACTTCGGCTACCAGGTGCGCATGATGCGCCAGCTGGAACAGGCAGGCCTTCTGGACCGGGTGGTTGAACAGCTGCCGGACGAGGCAACACTCGACGAGATGCGCAAGGCCGGGCTGCTGCTGACCCGCGCCGAACTGGGCGTGCTGCTGGCCTATGCCAAGATCACGCTTTACGACGCGCTGCTGGAAAGCTCGGTTCCGGACGACGATTATCTGGCGCGCGAACTGTTCCGCTATTTCCCGGACCAGATGGCCGACACCTACAAGGACGAGATCAGCGGCCACCGCCTGCGGCGTGAAATCATCGCCACGATGCTGGCCAACTCGATGATCAACCGGGGCGGGGCGACCTTCATCACCCGTCTGCGTGACCAGACCGACGCAACCGCGACCGAAATCGCTCAGGGCTTCGTTGCCGTGCGCAACAGCTACGACCTGACCGATCTCAACACGGAGATCGACCAGCTCGACACGAAGATCGACGGCGCTCTGCAGCTGGAGCTCTATTCGGAAATCCAGTCGCTGCTTCTGGAACGGGTCGTCTGGTTCAAGCGCAACGTGTCCTTCGACAAGGGCCTGTTTGCCGTTGTCGAACGGTTCCGTGCCGGTATCGCCGCGCTGCGCGACCGCCTGGAAGCGGTCTTGCCGGAAGAACCCGCCGCGGTCCTGGCGGAGCGCACCGCAGCCTTCGTGGAGCAGGGTGTTCCGGAAAGCCTCGCCCGGCGGATCGCCTGGCTGCCGGCCGAGCGGGCCATTCCCGATATCGTCATCGTGTCGGAAGAAACCGGGGCTGATCTGGATACGGCGGCAAGGGCCTATTTCGAAGTTGCTCACCATTTCCAGCTCGGTGCGATGCTCGAGCTCGCCAACGATCTCGACGTCCGGGACTACTACGACGGCCTCGCGCTCGACCGGGCACGGGCCATGCTGGTCTCCGCGCAGCGCGCCCTGGCCATCGCGGCGGTTCGCGCCGGCGGTTTTACAAGCTGGCTGGAGGAACACGAGGCGGAAGTGGGCCGGCGCAAACGCTCGGTTTCCGAAATCCTTGATGGCGGTCTCAGCGTGTCGAAATTCTCCGTGGCGGCAAGCCTGCTCGCGGAAATTTGCGGCACTGCGTAAGCCAGCGGAAATCGCGTTCTGGGGCCGGCAATACCGCTGCCGGCCTTGGCTTTTCAGCGGTATTGCCGTCGCCCCGGCAACACTATGCGCGAGCGGGGAATGGAGAGCCAGCGGCACCCAAGGCAAAGCGTACCTTCCCAAGATGGTCTTTGGCTCACCGATCCCGGATATTCGCTGCGCGGTGTCCGGGATGACGCGGTTGGTGCTTCGAGAACCTTGCTCACGGACGCTTCGTTGTCCGCTTTTTGGATCCGCTGGAAGCGCATGGAGGCTGAGGCTCATCCTTCGAGACAGCGCTACGCGCTTCCTCAGGTTGAGGTGATATGTGTTGCCAGGCTGGTGAGAGGCCTACCTTCCCAAACCCTCATCCTGAGGAGCCGCGCAAGCGGCGTCTCGAAGGATGGGCCGCATACGCCAACCGAAACTCTCTCCTGCAACAGACACCGGATATTCGCAAACATCAGTAGGCTTCAGGAGCGGGAAGCGATATGCATGAATGAGTTGGGCTCGTCCCGGTCTTGATCCCCCAGGCAGCGAGTTGCCCTTTTCCATGACAACCGTTTCAGACATCCCGTTGCAATCTACCGACAGGCGCGCCGTTCTCTCCTGGGCGCTGTTCGACTGGGCGGCGCAGCCCTTTTTCACGCTGATCACCACATTCGTCTTCGCGCCTTACTTTGCCTCGACACTGGCCGCGACCCCGGCCGAAGGCCAATCGCTTTGGGGATACGCAACTGCGGCCGCCGGACTGTGCATTGCCTTTGCAGCACCGGTACTGGGCTCGATCGCGGACGCAACAGGCCGGCGAAAACGCTGGATCCTTCTCTTCTCGTTGCCATTTGTCATCTGTTGCTGGGCATTCTGGTACGCTGCTCCGGGAAGCCCGAACGGCATCGCCATCGCGCTCATCGCCTTTGCCATCGGCACGCTGTCCATCGAAATCGCGACCGTCTTCAACAACGCCATGATGCCTTCACTGGTGCCGCCGGAACGCATCGGACGCCTGTCCAGTTTCGGCTGGGCACTCGGCTACGCCAGTGGGCTGGTCACGCTGGTGATCGCCCTCGGATTTTTCGCCGCCAGCCCCGAGTCGGGCAAGACCCTGCTGGGTTTCGAGCCGGTTCTGGGTCTTGATGCGGCGACCCAGGAAGGCGATCGCGCCGTCGGGCCGTTTTCTGCGCTCTGGTATCTCGTTTTCGTGTTGCCGATGTTTCTCTTCGTGCCGGACGTGCCGCACCAGGCAAAGATCGGCCCAGCCATCCGCGCTGGCCTTGCAAACCTGCGCATGAGCCTAGCCCAGGCACGCACCAACAGGAATATCTTCCTGTTTCTCCTCTCCAACATGATCTTCAAGGATGGCCTTGTCGCCCTCTTCGCGTTCGGCGGAATATATGCCGCCGGCCAGCTTGGCTGGGGATCCATCGAAATCGGCACTTTCGGCATCATCCTGACCATCACCGGAACACTGGGCCTGTTGCTGGGCGGGCCAATGGATGATCGTTTCGGGGCCAAGCCGGTGATTGTCTTCTCGCTCATCGTTCTGATGATCTGCGGCCTCGGCATGATCTCCATCGACCGGACAACGGTGTTCTTTGTCATCAAGACCGCCGCTGCCACCGAGGGTGCCCTCTTCGCATCGCTGCCGGAACAGGTGTTCATTGCACTCGGCGGTGTCATCGGCGCGGTGTCCGGCCCGTTGCAGGCCTCCTGCCGCAGTCTTCTGGTCCGCATAGCCCCGCCACAGCACGTGACCCAGTATTTCGGTCTTCTGGCGCTCTCCGGAAAGGTCACCAGCTTCCTGGCCCCGCTTACCGTCGGCGTGGTAACCGCCCTGACTGCCAGCCAACCCGCAGGCATGTCCGTCATCCTGGTCTTTTTCGGAGTTGGCCTCCTGTTGTTGTTGCGGGTGCGGGAGCGCTAACAGACGCCTTTGCCAGGAACCGGTGCGGGCATTGCCCAAACAAAAACGCGCCGGAAAATCCGGCGCGTTTCATGTTCAGATGTTGCCAGTCTCGCCTCAGGCGACCTGACGGACGCTGGCAAGGAAACCTTCGACTTCCTGCTTGAGCCGGTCGGCTTCAGTCTGCAGGACGTTGGCGGAGGCCGAGACCTGGCGTGCGGCATTGCCAGTGTCGTCAGCAGAGGCTGCCACCTTGACGATGTTCTGCGCCACTTCCTGGGTGCCGTTGGAGGCTTCCTGGATGTTGCGGGCGATCTCGTCGGTGGCAAGGCCCTGCTGTTCGACCGAAGCCTGGATGGACGAGGAGATCTCGTTCATCTTTTCGATGGTTTCGGAAATGCCCTTGATGGCATCGACCGATCCGGCGGTTTCCGTCTGCACCGACTGGATCTGCAGGGAGATTTCCTCGGTCGCCTTGGCAGTCTGGTTGGCCAGTTCCTTCACCTCGGCGGCGACAACGGCAAAGCCCTTGCCCGCTTCGCCGGCACGTGCCGCCTCGATTGTGGCGTTCAGCGCCAGCAGGTTGGTCTGTTCGGCAATGTCGGTGATCAGCTTGACCACTTCGCTGATCCGGTTGGCAGCTTCCGCGAGCCCCTCGATCTTGCGGTTCGTCGACTGGGCCTGTTCGACGGCGTGGGAGGCAATCTCGGTGGACTGGGTCATCTGGCGGGAAATTTCACCGACCGATGCCATCAGTTCTTCAGCCGCGGACGCAACCGTTTCCACGTTCGACGACGCTTCCTCGGAAGCGGCAGCCACTGCCGTGCTCTTCTCGCTGGTGTCGTCGGCTCCCGCCGTCAGCGTCATCGACGCCGCGTTGAGGTCCTGCACCTGGTGCATCACCGTCTGGGTCAGCTCTGAGATCTGGCGGTCGAAATCCTGCGACAGCTCGCTGATCCGGCCTGCACGCGCCAGCTGCTGACGCTGCGCTTCTTCCTGCTCGGCGGCCAGTGCCTCGGCCTGCCGGGCCTTGTCGCGGAAGACTTCCAGCGCCTTGCTGATCTCGCCGATTTCGTCCTGGCGGTCGGTATCGTGGATCGGCTCGTCGTAACGGCGATCGATGAGCGCCTGGATACTGCCCACGGCGCGCTCCAGCGGACGGCGAACAATCGTGTTACCGACAAGATAGATGGAAAGAGCCACGACGATGAGCAACACGACACCGACGCCGACGATCATGGTCGTGATCGAAGACGAAGCCGCATTGAGGGTCGCCAGCGGCACGTTGACCACCACGGCAAGCTTGGCATCGGTACCGGTCACATGCACCGGCATGACGATGCGGTGCACTTCCGTGCCAAGCGTGTTGGAATATCCGTCATAGGCAAATGGCTCGCCGTTCTTGACCGCCGCCAGAAGCTTGTCCTGCACGGCAAGGTCGGCTTCGGACTGGCCTTCCATCCATGGCTTGCCGAGAACGGCCGAGTCGGCGTGGGCAATCCAGACGCCGTTCTGCGACAGGAGGTGAACCGATCCCGTGTCCAGTGGCCGTTGCTGGCCAAGCACTTCGGACAGCGGGGTCAGAAGGATGTCGCCACCGGCAGCACCAATCACCTTGGACCCGTCTCGGATCGGCGAGGAGAACGACACACCGGTCACGGTCTTGCCGTCAGCTTCCCAGCTGTAAGGTTCGGTCATGTAGTCCTTGCCGGACACATAGGCACCATTGAACCAGAGGTCGCTGGTTGCACTCAGATCACCGACGGCGATCTTCTCGATGGGCCGGTAGGCCAGCGTTCCGTCCGCCTTGCGGAAGTAATAGGGCTGCCATTCGCCATCTTCGGCCCATTTCTCGTCGCCCTTGAACTCGGCATCCTTGCCGTCAAGCTCGTCTCCGGCAACCACGCCCCAAGTGCCCGAAAGGTCCTTGTTGGTCAGCGTCAGGTTTTCAACGACGGCGTTCCAGGCTTCACGGTCTACCGCTCCGGCTTTCTTCATGCCGCCGAGGGAACTTGCCAGCGTCTGTGCGGATTTCAGGCCGTTTTCAAGGCCGCGCTGGACGAATTGCGCCTGCTCGCGTGCCACTGTCTCGGCCTCGGACCGTGCAAGATCACCCGTAATGCGGGACGCTTCCCATCCGATAAAACTGATGCCGACCACAAGGGCAACCGTCAGGGTCGCCGCACTGGCCCCAATGAGCTTTGTTGTGACCTTCGCTCTTCTAAACACCGGCAATCTCCGCGAATCGCAAGAAAACGGCAGGCGAATACCTGCCAAAGCTTGCTGCAGACTACCCGTTGGGCGTTAACAAGGTCTTCAGTGGGAGGGTTTTTCTTAATGACCCCTGTCATTTTTGACAGTAATTTTGGATCGTTAGCTTGCTAATGTTTTACAAGCTCAGATGAAGTGCCGGTTCGAATGAAAACCGGCACTTCAATTCATCGGCGAATACCCGAAATCAGTGCCGGAAATGACGCATGCCGGTCATGACCATGGCAAGGCCAGCTTCATCGGCTGCCGCAATCACGTCGTCATCGCGCATTGAACCACCCGGCTGGATAACGGCGGTTGCTCCGGCTTCGGCGGCAGACAGAAGACCATCGGCAAACGGGAAGAACGCATCGGAGGCGACCACGCATCCCTTCGTCAGCGGTTCGGAAAGACCGGCGGCCTCGGTCGCGTCCAGAGCCTTGCGGGCAGCGATGCGTGCGGAATCCACCCGGCTCATCTGACCGGCCCCGACACCAACGGTCGCACCGTCCTTGGCATAGACGATGGCATTGGACTTCACGTGCTTGGCAACCCGGAAGGCGAATTTCAGATCGGCCAGTTCCTGCTCGCTCGGGGGGCGCTTGGTAACGACCTTGAGGTCAAGGTCATCGACCACACCGTTGTCGCGTGACTGGACCAGGAGACCGCCGGCAACGGACTTGACGAAGAGGCCCTTGGCGCGTGCATCGGCGAGGCCGCCGGTGACCAGAAGGCGCAGGTTCTTCTTCGCCGCGATGATTTCGCGTGCCGCGTCGTCCGCATCAGGCGCGATGATCACTTCCGTGAAGATCTTGACGATTTCCTCGGCCGCAGCGGCATCCAGTGTCTGGTTCAGGGCGACGATGCCGCCGAAGGCTGAAACCGGATCGCAGCGCAGGGCCAGCTCGTAGGCTTCCTTCAGGCTTGCGCCTTCGGCCACACCGCACGGGTTTGCGTGCTTGATGATGGCAACAGCACTGGTGCGGGCCGGATCGAACTCGCTCACCAGCTCAAACGCGGCATCGGTGTCGTTGATGTTGTTGTAGGATAGGGTCTTGCCCTGAAGCTGCCTGGCCGTGGCAACACCCGGTCGCTGCTCACCGGTGGTGTAGAAACCGGCCGTCTGATGCGGGTTTTCGCCATAGCGCATGACTTCGGCAAGCGAACCGCCAACCGCACGATGGGCGGGCGTTGCTTCGTCCAGCTGATCCGCCATCCAGTTGGAGACGGCGGCATCATAGGCAGCCGTGCGGGCAAAGGCCTTTTGCGCCAGCTTCTTGCGCAGGGCCAGCGGGGCCTTGCCGCCGTTGGCATCAAGCTCGGAAATCACTGCATCGTAGTCGGCCGGGTCGGTGACCACGGTAACATAGGCATGGTTCTTGGCGGCCGCACGGGTCATTGCCGGTCCACCAATGTCGATGTTCTCGATGCCGGTGGCGTAGTCGGCGCCGGAGGCGACAACGTCCTCGAACGGATAGAGATTGCCGCAGAAGAGATCGATGCCGACGATGTCATGCTCGCTCATCGCCTTCTGGTGGTCGGCATCATCGCGGATCGACAGCAGACCGCCGTGCACCTTCGGATGCAGCGTCTTCACGCGGCCGTCCATGATTTCCGGAAAGCTCGTGACTTCCGAAATGTCCAGAACCGCAAGCCCGGCTTCCTTCAGCGCCTTGTAAGAACCGCCGGTGGAGACCAGCTCGACACCGCGCTCGGACAGCGCTTTTGCAAAGTCGACAAGACCGGTCTTGTCGAAGACGGACAGAAGGGCGCGCTTGACGGGAACCAGCTCGGGAACGGGTACGGCTTTGGACACAATGGCCATGAATTTGCCTCGCAATTGGGGACGGTCCGGGAGTTGCCGTCGCCCTATCACGTCTTCAGCAAAAGCGGAAGGTCTCTATTCTTCCAGCGGGAGTTCGTCCGGCTCGTCAAAATCGCTGGTGCCGCGCCGGCTGAGTTTGGCCGTCGCCGTCTTGCGGAACTGCCACCCCACGGAGGGGGCCTCGAGCACGGCACCGGAGATCACGATCTGCTCGGTCTTGCGGTGGCCGTAGACATCCGAAAGATAGATGCTTTCTTCCAGCATGACCTCGGTCCCGGGCGCTTCGAATTCCCAGGCTTCGCCGTCCCGGCACACCAGGAGCACCGCTGATCCGCCGCGGATGAGCGAGCTGCGCAGGCCCGGATGCAGGTGAAAGCGGATTGCGTAGCGGTTTTCGCTGTCCACAGGACCGATTGCCGAAAACGTGTCGATGCCGTCCAGCACCGTGCCGTCGCCTGCAAGGCGAATGTCGCGCTCATGCAGGACATGGAACTCGCTGGCATAACCATCATGGGAGGCCGTGATCCGGCTGCCGGCCGCATCGTCTTCCCGCTCCACCGGCACCCTGACCGGACCGGACAGGATGGGTGCGCCCAGAATATGCCCGAACGGCCGGTTCGACAGGAACCGGCAGGAGGACGTATCCTCGATCACCGCC
Organism: Labrenzia sp. PO1; assembly: GCF_012273635.1. Classification (NCBI taxonomy): domain Bacteria; kingdom Pseudomonadati; phylum Pseudomonadota; class Alphaproteobacteria; order Hyphomicrobiales; family Stappiaceae; genus Labrenzia; species Labrenzia sp. PO1. The sequence continues at coordinate 268,944 of NZ_JAAXCR010000004.1, read as the reverse complement.
GTTGAGTGTGCAGGCGTCGAGCGGCTGACCCGGCGCCAGGCCGGATTGGACTTGGGCGAGACGCCGCAATTGACGACGATCCGGTTGTTGCCGGAGGAGAATTCGAACGAAAGACAGCCTGCATGAGCGTCGCCGGAAACGCCGATGGCCGGGGCAGGGCCGGTGTCGATCAGGACAACGGAATTGCCACCGGTTAAGCGCTGATAGCCGGAATGCGGCGCATTCTGCGGTGGGGCGCCCCGTGCATCGTCATAGGCAAGGATGGTGGCGACAAGGTCGCTCGGCGTCGAGCCCATGCCGTTGAAATGGGCAAGAGCCCCGTCGCCATGACGGAAGAAGCGCAGTAGTGGCATCATCCGGTCCACCGACTGCACCATCGCCGGTGGAACCTCCAGCCCTTGCGCTACGAAGGCCTGGCGAACCGGCAGCAGGTCCGCGAGAATGTCGATCAGCGCTTTCGGATTGCGCGAGATATGGCCGCCATCGGGCAGGATCTGGCGTGTCAGCTCCTGATCGAGACGACGGATGCTCTGGCGTGCAAAGCGGCCCTGTCCGGCCATGGAGATACAGGCGGATGCCATGGCAAGGGCTGCATGCAGTCGCTCGACGCCGTCTTCCGTTTCGTTGATGGTCTGGCGCAGGTAACGCACCTGGCGAGCCAGCGACCGCACGAAACTGCGGTAGAACTCGTGATCGCCGTCCTGAAGAATGAAGGGCGAATGCGCCAGCCAGGACAGAATGCGGCGGGTCACAACCGACGCTTCCCAGCCGATGTCGTGCCAACGACCGCAAAACTTGATCCAATCCTCCACCAGCGCCCGGGCATTTTGCCGGGAAATCTGGCTGTCGGCGGCGCGAAGGTCCCGCATCCAGCCGAAGCTGTGAAGCTCACGCTGCCAGTCTTCGTGAACGGCCTGAAGCTCGAACGGAGATCTGCCTTGCGTCTCCACCAGATGGCCGGAGAACAGGAAGCGGCCGCCGTAGATATCGGCAGCATTGGTCGCGTCGGCAGTGCGCAGATCCTGCGGCGCAATGAGCAGGCGCGCAGGCACAGCCGAAAACGGCTGCATGCGGAACAGCGGCCCGCCATGCATCCATTTCAAGGAGCGTTGCCAAATATGCAGGGCCACAAGCCGCCAGATGCGGCTTCTTTCACTCAGGCTTGCAGTATTCACCAAACCATCTCCAAAACTGATGGTTTCTGCGCGTTTATGGGGAATCTCCGGTGTCTAATTCAGGAAACGAACCATTAAGGTTAGCATTTCATTTAAAGAATCATTGCAAGTGAACAGTTTATTCCGCGTTAAAACCGGCGGAACCTTGCGGCAAAAAAGCCGTCCATGCCCTTGCTCACCGGATCCAAGGCGGCGCTATGGCAGGGCAGACAGCGAAGATAACCTTCATTTGTGACGCATTCGGCAAGGCCGCCCACCTCTGAGGCCTCGACCGGAACCAGTTCGATTTTTCCGGCCTGCCGCTCCAGAAAACCGGCCACCTGGGCTTCGCCTTCCGCCGCTTCCAGCGAACAGGTACAATAGACGACCAGCCCACCCGGCTTGACCCAGCCCATCACCCTGTCCAGCAATTCGCTCTGGATTTCCGTCAGCTTTTCAATGTCGTATGGCTTCTTGATCCAGGGCACATCGGGGTGCCGGCGGATCGTGCCTGTCGCGCTGCAGGGCGCATCGAGCAGGATTGCATCAAAGAGCTCTTCCGGCTCAAAGGCCCGCAAATCCGCCGCAACCGTTTCAACACTCAGGCCGAGCCGCGTCATGTTTTCTTCAAGACGTTTCAGGCGCGCCTTTGAAATATCGACCGCGGTTACGCTTGCACCCGCGGCCGCCAATTGTGCGGTCTTGCCGCCCGGTGCAGCGCAAAGATCGGCAACACGCAGACCCTTCACGTCACCAAGAAGCCGGGCGGGAAGCGCCGCGGCGGCATCCTGCACCCACCACTGGCCGTCGCCATAGCCTTCAAGTGCATCGACAGCGCCCTTGCGCACAAGGCGGATGCTGCCCGCACCCACAATCTGGCCGTCCAGTTTCCGGGCCCACTCTTCCGGATCCGCTTTCACCGACAGATCCAGCGCCGCTTCGCTTTCGTGAGCCCGCGCGATCTCGCGCGCTGTCTCCACTCCATAGGCTGCCTGCCAGCTTTCCATCAGCCAGTCCGGTGTGTTCAGCACCGCCGGATCGAGATCACCGGTCACTTCGTCCCGCTCGCGCCCGAGCCGGCGCAACACACCGTTGACCAGACCCTTGTAGGGACGAGCCCGGCGGTCGAGACCGGCATGATCAACAGCAAGAGAGACGGCAGCACGGTCCGGAATGTCGAGAAACAGCATCTGGGCTATGGCCACATGCAGGATATCCAGGATCCGGCCCGTCTTTTCAGGGATCGGCCGATCAAGCAACCGATCCAGGATTTCAGCGATTTCACCCCGGTGGCGCAAGGCCGCACCGATGATTGCGCGAACCAGCGAACGATCATTGCCGGCCAGCGCGCGAAATCCGGAGTGGCCGGAGGTGATATCCAGCTCGCCATCGAGAGGCCGTTTCTTGTGAACGACGTTGCCAAGAATATCGGCAGCCACCTTGCGTGCGGCAAACCCCGGCTTTTCGGCCTGTTCGGGTGCCGGTTTGCCTGAAGGCTTCTGTTTGTTGTTCGGCCGTTTGGTCAAGGCTCAATCCATTCACGCGCCCGGCCCTGCTGTTACGGCCGGTATCAAAATCAAGCGCCGCAGACCGGTCTGCCGGTCGCGGCGCATCTGGTCATACTAAAGCCGGGTGGTCATCCGGCAAAGTTGTTTTTGTCAAAGAAGCTGACGTTCCGGGGGACTGTGGCCTATCCCCACGGCCCTTTTGGACGGCGAGGCGCGGAGGACGGCCCCGTCGGACCGGCGCCGCTCCACGGGCCGGCCTGCTGTGGAGCCTGGCGGGTAAACGACATGGGACCGCTTCTGCCGCCCCTGCCACCGGTGCCCAGACCTGCATCCGACAGCTTGCGCAGTTCGTCAATCCGGTTCTGGGTGTTCGGGTGAGTGGAGAACAGATTGTCCATCCGCTCGCCTGACAGCGGGTTCATGATGAACATATGTGCGGTTGCCGGGTTCGCTTCCGCGTCCGGGTTATGGATGTGCTCCACCCCGCGCGAGATCTTCGCAAGTGCTGAAGCCAGCCACATGGGTTCGCCGCAGATCTGTGCGCCCATCCGGTCGGCCGCATATTCGCGCGTCCGGGAGATCGCCATCTGCACGACCATTGCCGCCAGCGGCGCCACGACCATCATCAGGATAACCCCGACGATGCCCAGCGGATTGTTGCGGTTGCCGCCGAAGAAGAAGGCAAAGTTGGCCAGCATGGAAATCGCACCGGCGATTGTCGCCGTGATCGTCATGATCAGCGTGTCGTGGTTCTTCACATGGGCCAGCTCATGGGCCATCACACCGGCAATCTCCTCGGGCGTCAGCATGTCGAGCAGGCCCGTCGTTGCCGCGACGGCGGCGTTTTGCGGGTTGCGGCCGGTCGCAAAGGCATTCGGCTGCGGATTGTCGATGATGTAGACCTTGGGCATCGGCAACTCGGCATTCTGCGCCAGCTCCCGTATCATCCGGTAGAACTCCGGCGCTTCGCGCTCACCCACTTCCCTGGCATGATGCATGCGCAGGACCATCTTGTCCGCGTTCCAGTAACTGAACAGGTTCATGGCGGCTGCAATAAGCAGCGCGATCAGCATGCCCGACTGACCGCCGATCATGAAACCGATCCCCATGAACAAGGCGGTCATCCCCGCCAGAAGCATTGCCGTGCGAATGTAGTTCATCGCCGCTTGTTTCCGTTTCTGTCCTGTTTTCGACTGCTTGCAAGAAGGCGCATAATGGCCTTTGTATCCGTCCAACAGATGGGGAGTGCTGCCATTCTTGGCAAGATTACCTTATATACGCCAGACAAGACTGCAATCTGAACGACCCGAAGAGCCATGACAGAAACACCGGACAACCTGACGAGCCGCTACAGCCAGAACGAGGCTCCCTCCCTGAAGACCAATGTCGAGGAAGCTCCGAAGCGGAAATTCGAGGACCTGCCACCGGCAGCCCAGCGCGCCCTGAAGGAAGCTGAAGAACGGCGCAAGGAAATCGACGCAAGACAGCAGAACATGGCCGAAGAGGTCAACGGACGCGGCGGCCTGGAACCCACCCGCTACGACGATTGGGAGATCAAGGGACTGACCTCGGATTTCTGAGGCAATGTTCAGCCGGTCTGCCTGTCGGAGACAGCTCTAACCGCAGCAGGCAATCCAGTCTGCCAATTCAGTTTGCCAGCTTGCGCACTTCCGCTGCCACTGCCCTGGCGAGATCGGCCTGCGGCTCCGCATCGAAATGGACGGCATCAACCGGGCTGGCGGAAATCACCGTTCCTGCATCGAAGAAAGCTGCACCATATTCAGCAGCTTTCTCCCGGTAGCAGGCGGCCAGGCGATGGGATTCCGTGACGCTCTGTTCGCTGAACTGTGCCACGAAGGGTGTGCCTGCCAGTGGTGCCAGCGGCGGCGGTGACATCAGCAGCACCTTTGGCGCCCGGCCTTCGACATCGTCGGTTGGCCTGCGGGCAAAATCCAGAAGGCGTCCCATGGCAATCGCGATTGTTTCCGCGTTCATGCAGAACCGGGCCTGAAGGTCGTTGGTGCCGAGCATGATGATCAGAATGTCGATCGGCATATGCGTCTTGCGAACGGTGGCCAGATGCGCAAGACCGTTCTTGTCGCCCTTGACCGGATCCTCGAAAACGGTTGTTCGGCCGTTGACGCCTTCTTCGGCCACATAAAACCCGTCACCCAGTTCTTTCTGCAGAAGCCGGGTCCAGCGGATGTCGTGGCCGTACCTGGATTTGTCGACCGGATTGAATCCCCAGGTGAGAGAATCGCCGAAGCAAACGACGCTTATCGGATTTTTTGTTGTTTTCGACATCGTAGAGCCTGTCCAGGTGGGCGCACTTTGAAAAAGGTCAGGCATATTTCATTTCTGCCGACCGCGCCGATGCCTTCAATTTCTACAGAGTCTTCGTTGACGATCAAGGACTTCCGGGCAATTCCCGCCAACCAAGGACGGAGGGGTGAAATTGTCCCTTTGGACAGGTCAGACGCCCGGGCAGGCAGTGCGGGAAAATCCGCAACCATTTGCAGCATTTCCTGTGCCCTGCCCCGCTTGGTTAATAAGGGATTTACCACACCGGCTATAGGGTCTGAGCAAAGTTATGCGTAACGAGTGCCGGATCATTCATGCTTGCCAGCAAAAAAGCCTACCAGCGCGGTGTGTCCCTGCCGAGCTCCAATCCGTTTCAACGCCTTGCCGAACTCCTGAGCGGCGAGACACCGGGGCTCGACCCGATTGTCATGACGATTGGCGAACCGCAACACGCCATTCCTGATTTTACCGCGGAAGTTCTGGCTGAAAATATGGCCGGTTTCCGCCGTTATCCACCGATCGACGGCTCGCCTGAATTCCGTTCGGCCGTCGCATCCTGGCTGGATCGCCGATACAATCTGGGTGGGTTGATCGACGCCGACCATGGTGTGCTGCCACTGAATGGATCCCGCGAAGGACTTTCTTTCGGCGCCATTGCCGCGCGTGATCAGCTGAACAAGGGCCTGGACCACCCTGTGGTGATTCTGCCCAACCCGTTCTACCAGACCTATGCTGCCGCAGCGCATGTCGCCGATGCGGAGGCCGTGCTGCTCGACGCGATTGCGGGAAACAATTTTCTGCCTGATCTCGACAGCCTCGATGCGGAGCTGCTGGAAAGGACCGTCGCCTTTTATGTTGCCTCGCCCACAAATCCGGAAGGGTTTGTGGCCGACACCGCCTATTGGCAGCGCCTGATCGGTCTCGCCCGCAAGCATCGCTTCTATATCTTTGCAGACGAATGCTATTCGGAAATCTATCGCGAGACGCCGCCAATCGGCATTCTGGAAGCGGCCAGGGATCTGAATGAAGAGCAGGGCGGTGGCTTTGCCAACATCATCGTTCTCAATTCGCTGTCCAAACGCTCCAACCTGGCGGGCCTGCGCTGCGGCTTTGCGGCAGGCGATCCCGAGTTCCTGAAAAAATGGGCGAAGTTCAGAGGCCTTGCCGCACCGCAGGTGCCGCTGCCGGCACAGGCAGTTGCCGTCCGGGCCTATCAGGACGAATCCCACGTCATTGAAAACCGCAGGCTCTACAACGAAAAATTCGAAGCTGCCGAAAAACACCTCGGCCCGATCCTTGGGCCGGTCACGCCTGACGCCGGGTTCTTCCTGTGGCTGGATATCAGCCGTTGGGGCGACGCCGTTGCGGTCACGAAGGCACTCTGGACCGAAATCGGGCTCAAGGTGCTGCCGGGCAGCTACCTTGCCTCGGACCAGTCGGACGGCAGCAATCCGGGGCGGAACTATATTCGCATCAGCCTGACGGCTCCTCTTGAGCAGACAGAGATCGCTCTGGAGCGTCTGGCAAAATGGTTGGGGGACAAGGCATGAGGCGGGCCAGCGCAGTTCGCGGCAACGGCCGCAGATCTTCGGTTGACCTTCTGGACACCGAGAGCCCACTGAAGCGGTTCATCCGGCGCAATCTTGTCGGGGCCGCGGGCCTCGGTATCATTGCGCTGGCGGCAATGCTCGCGGCAAGCCTTGCCACCTGGTCCGTCAGCGACCCGAGCTTCAATCATGCCACCGGTGGCCAGGTGCGCAACGCCCTGGGAACACCGGGCGCTGTCCTTGCAGACATTCTGATGCAGACCATCGGCCTTGCGACGGCCGTCTTCCTGATTCCTCTGGTTCTGTGGGGCTGGCGGCTTCTGACCGGCCACGCGCTTGGCATCGGCCGCAAGCGCCTGGTCTACTGGCTGATCGGCACAAGCCTTGCCGCAGGTGCCCTGGCGTCGCTGCCGGTTCCCGAAAGCTGGCCGCTGCCGACCGGTCTCGGCGGCTTTTTCGGCGACACCGTTCACCATTTGCCTGCGCTCGTTACCGACAACATGACAAGCGGCGCCGCCACGATCGTCGGCGTGCTTGGTCTTGGCGTACCGGCTATCCTGTGCCTGCTGGCAGCTGCCGGTTGGCTGGGCAGCATCGGCGCTCCGTCCGAACGGATCGAGCCTGTGGCCGGCCCTGTCGGTCACGGCAAGGCCGCCGAGCATGAACTCGACTTTGACGACGACGATGGCGAGTCCCGCATCGGTATCTTCATGAGTGCCTTCGTCGGCCAGATGGAGCATTTCGGTCTTCAGGCTGCTGCACAGGTGCGCCGGTTGACCGGCCTGAAGCGCAGCCAGGCCCAGGATGAAGAAGAATACTGGGACGAGGATGAGGACGACACTGACTACGAGCCGGAAGACACCCGCCAGGGCAGCCGCCTGAAAGCATTCCGCAAGGCCCTTGCCGGCCGGCTGATGCCGCAAGATGACGACGGCCTGGACGACTTCTACCAGCGCGGCCGTCATGCGGACGACGGAGACGAACCTTACGCGGAAGAATACTACGACGAGGAAGGCGACACCTTCGAGCCGGACGATCTGATGATCGACAAGGGCCCCGTCAACGGTCGTCCCGCGGTCCCGGTCGGCATTGCCGCGCCGGAGGCTCAGCAAGCGCCTGCGCAACCGGCAGCGAACGGCCGCGTCATTCCGCAGGCACCGCGTCCGAAGCAGAGCAAGCGTGCGATCGAGGAAGCACAGCCATCCTTCCTCGGAGCCCCGGAAGAGTACGAATTGCCTCCGTTGCGGCTGCTGGCCGAGCCGAAGGTTGCCGGCAAGGTGCCGGGTCTGTCCGCCGATGCGCTGGAGCAGAATGCCCGCATCCTGGAAGGCGTGCTTGAGGATTTCGGTGTTCGCGGCGAAATCATCGAGGTTCGCCCCGGTCCGGTCGTGACCCTGTACGAACTGGAACCGGCACCGGGCATCAAGTCCTCGCGTGTCATCGGCCTTGCGGACGACATCGCCCGCTCCATGAGCGCGATTTCCGCCCGTGTGGCGGTGATCCCGGGCAAGAACGCCATCGGTATCGAACTGCCGAATGCCCGTCGTGAGACGGTTTACCTGCGTGAACTGCTGGCCGCCCAGGACTTCGAAAAGTCCAAGGCCAAGCTGGCGCTGGCCCTGGGCAAGACCATCAACGGCGAAAGCGTTGTCGCGGATCTGGCCCGCATGCCTCACCTGCTTGTGGCCGGTACCACCGGCTCGGGCAAGTCGGTCTCGATCAACACCATGATCCTGTCGCTGCTCTACCGGCTGACGCCCGAGCAGTGCAAGATGATCATGATCGACCCCAAGATGCTGGAACTGTCGATCTACGACGGCATTCCGCATCTGCTGACACCGGTTGTGACCGATCCGAAGAAAGCCGTCGTTGCCTTGAAGTGGACCGTCCGCGAGATGGAAGACCGCTACAAGAAGATGTCCAAGATGGGCGTCCGCAACATCGACGGCTACAACACCCGCATCAAGCAGGCGCTGGAAAAGAACGAAACATTCACCCGCACCGTTCAAACCGGCTTCGACCGCGACACCGGCCAGCCGATCTACGAAGAAGAGCAGCTGCCGCTCGAGGCGATGCCGTATATCGTCGTCATCGTCGACGAGATGGCCGACCTGATGATGGTGGCCGGCAAGGACATCGAAGGTGCTATCCAGCGCCTGGCTCAGATGGCCCGTGCCGCCGGCATTCACCTGATCATGGCCACGCAGCGGCCGTCGGTGGATGTCATTACCGGCACCATCAAGGCCAACTTCCCGACCCGTATCTCCTTCCAGGTGACGTCGAAGATCGACAGCCGCACCATCCTGGGTGAAATGGGCGCCGAACAGCTTCTGGGCATGGGCGACATGCTCTACATGGCCGGCGGCGGGCGCATCCAGCGTGTGCACGGGCCGTTCGTCTCCGACGACGAGGTCGAGGATATCGTCAAGCACCTGAAGGTTCAGGGCACGCCGCAATATCTGGAAGCCGTGACCGAGGAAGATGACGAGGCCGAAAGCCCCTACGACGGTGGCGGCGGACTTGCAGGCGGCGAGGAGGGCAACGATCTGTACGACAAGGCGGTTGCCATCGTGCTGCGCGACAAGAAGGCGTCGACCTCCTATGTGCAGCGGCGCCTTTCGATCGGTTACAACCGTGCTGCTTCGCTGATTGAGCGGATGGAAAACGAAGGCCTGATCAGCGCCGCCAACCATGCCGGAAAACGCGAAATTCTCGTGCAGAACGGCGTGGAAGAAGATTTTTGATGGTAAACTGCCAAAGCTTTGCCACACACGCTCCCTAGCTAGGGGGAAACGTGTCACACAGAGAACGATTTAGGACATTGCATCATGCTGAAACGCTTCGCTTCCCGCCTGATCAAACCTATGCTGGCAGCCGGTATTGCTGCGGCTCTGTCCCTGTCGGCACTGCTGCCCGCCGCGGCGCTGACCGAGCAGGAACAAAATGCCCTCAGGGATCTCAACTCCTATTTCAACTCGGTGAAGACCATGCATGGCGACTTCATCCAGTTCGGTCCTGACGGAAACCAGTCCGACGGCAAGTTCTACATGGCCCGCCCGGGAAAGGTGCGCTTCTACTACAACAAGCCTTCCGTGCTCGACATTGTGGCCGACGGCAAGTCGGTTTCCGTGCGCGACCGCAAGCTGAACACCCAGGACATCTGGCCTCTTGGCCAGACGCCGCTGCGCTTCCTGCTGTCCGACGACATCGACCTGCAGAAGGACACCAACGTCACCAACGTTCTGGTGGAAGAAGACCTGATCACCGTCACCATCCTGGACAAGACCAAGTTCAACTCCGGTACCCTGACGCTGATCTTCGATGCCAAGGACTACGCATTGAAGCAGTGGACCGTTACCGACCAGCAGGGCTACGACACATCCGTTGCGGTTTATAACGTTGTGTCCAACGGCCCGACCAATCCGGACCTTTTCAAGATCGATTATCTGGCCAACGCCCGCCAGAAAAACAACTGACAGCCCGGCTGGCCCCAGCATGACGGAAACGGCCGGCCGGCGCGCACTCGTCTTTGACCTGCTTGAGGCCTATTGCGCCCGCAAAGGCTACCGCCTGACGGCGGGCGACGCCCATGGCCATGCCGGCATGGTCGAAAGCCCGTCTGGCAAGCGCTGGTTCTTCAAGGGCACAAGGTTCGACCTCAACACGCTCGGCGCAGCGGAAATCGCCACCGACAAGGCCTATGCCGCGGCCTTTCTGAAGACCGCAGGCCTGACAGTGCCGGACGGACTTCTGGTTTTCGCACACGACATCCGCACGAGCCGAACTGCGCCGCAAGACCTTCTGGATTTTGCCGGGAACCAGGGGTTCCCGCTTTACGTCAAACCGAACTGTGGCCGGGAAGGGCGGGACGTAGTGCGGGTCGACACCAGTCACACCCTTCAAACGGCCCTGCACACCCTCGCCAAGAGCAACGACCAGCTGCTGGTGCAACCGGAAATCCGCGGACAGGAACTGAGAATTATCGTTCTGGACGACGATGTGCTGTGCGCCATCGAACGCCATCCGCCTCAGATCACGGGCGACGGTCATCGCAACATTGCCGAGATCATCGGCGCCGATCCGCGCTTCGACGCTGCCGACCCTCGCCTCGTCCTCGAACTGCAGCAACAAGGGCTGATGCTGGAAACGGTTCCCGCGCCAGGCCAGACGGTCACGCTTCTGCCCGTGGTCAATCTGTCCGCGGGCGGCACGGCCAGAATTGTCACCGGCTCGCTCGCCCCGGGCCTTGCAGCCCTTGCCCGCGAGGCCGCACAGGCCCTGTCTCTGCGCTATGCCGCCGTTGACCTGATCTTGCCAACTGCGGCCAACGCAGAACCTGTTGTCCTGGAAGTCAACGCCGCGCCAGGTCTCGGCAACCTCGCCCGGCAGGGGTCTGAAGAGACCGCAGTGGTGAAGCATATCTACGAGCGTGTGTTCGAAGCGACATTCGCCGAATAGATCCCGCTGACCCCGGGAGCCATGCCCGTTTAAGCGCCTGGGAAGGCTGCCGACAAAACTTGACCTTGGCGGGTGGGTTTTCAGATCCTACATGGAGCTCCAACGGAGATATCCATGCAGCATTTTTCCCTTCTCGATCTGTCCCCTGTGCCGGAAGGCAAGACAGCGGCCGCGGCTCTGGCAAACACGGTCGATCTGGCGCGGTCCGCGGAACAAGCAGGCTACCATCGCTACTGGCTGGCCGAGCATCACAACATGCCGGGCATCGCCAGCGCCGCTACATCCCTTGTCATCGGGCAGGTGGCGGCAGCAACCTCCACCATGCGCGTCGGCGCAGGCGGTATCATGCTGCCCAACCACTCGCCGCTGATCATCGCCGAGCAATTCGGCACGCTGGCAACGCTTTACCCGGGCCGGATCGACCTGGGCCTGGGCCGCGCCCCGGGCACGGACATGGCGACGGCCAGGGCCCTGCGTCGCCACATGGCCGGTGAGGACAGTTTTCCGCAGGATGTCCAGGAGCTGATGGGCTATTTCAGACCCGCTTCTGAAACCAGCAGGGTGCGCGCGATTCCGGGCGAAGGCACGCAGGTACCGATCTGGATCCTTGGCTCGAGCCTTTACGGGGCGCAACTCGCGGCGGCCTTCGGGCTGCCCTATGCCTTTGCCTCCCATTTCGCACCGGACATGCTGGAAGAAGCACTGGAGATCTACCGGGCAACCTTCCAGCCGTCACCGCAGCTCGCCAGACCGCATGTGATGGTGGCAGCTGGCGTCTTTGCTGCCGACACCGACGAAGAGGCAGATTACCTGCGCTCTTCCCAGTTGCTCGCTTTCGCCCGGTTGCGCATGGGCAACCCCGGTAAACTGCCCCTGCCGGTGGAAAATGTCCCCGCCGAAATTCCGCCCGCCGTTCTGGCGCAGGTCGAACACGCCCTGTCCTGCTCGGCAACGGGATCTCCGGCGACGATCCACGACCAACTGTCGGCAATCATCAACCGCTATCAGCCCGACGAACTGATGATCACCGGCATGATCCATGATCACGGCGCCCGCGTGAAATCCTTCCAGCTCGCGGCCGACGTCCTGAAGGATCTCGTGACAGCTTAGTCAACCATCAAAGGCGCTTCGACAAATATGGGCGGTTTCTTCCAGCCAGTCTTGCCGCTGGGGATAGGAGCTGCCCACAACGGGCCTGAAGACGTGGCGCTCATAATCCAGAGCGCCACAATACGGCAGCACGCACCGGCCCCAGATCAGCTCCAGCGGGTCTCCAAGATCAAGTCGCTCTCGCTCCGCCTCGGTGTCGGACGTGTTGAAGATGACGGCTTTGCGGATCGACAGCAGTCCTTCCGGCAGACCGTCGGCAGTCTGCAGCCGATAGGCAACGCCCGGCACCAGCACACGGTCCATCCAGCCTGCAAGGATCGCCGGCGGTTTGCCCCACCAGTTCGGATGGACGACCAGCAGACCATCGGCGTTCGAAATACCTTCCCTGTGCCGCGCAACGACGGCATCCTCTGAACGGGACAGCACTTCTTCCAGAGTATCGCCGATCGAGTAGGCTTCCTCTGCTGTCAGACAGGGATCGAACTCTTCGGCGTAAAGATCGTGGTGATCTATCTGGTGCCCCTCGGCCTCCAGAGCATCACGCGCCTGTTTCGACAGCGCATGGCAGAAGCTGTTGTCCCTGGGGTGCGCCAGAAGGGAAAAGATGCGCAACGGCCTGTTTCCTTGATGCAAATTGAAAATACCGGCTCGCAAATGTGCCGGAGCAATTCTTGTTCCCATGACTTCGCAATTCATTTCAGCCGTTTCAACCCTGGCAAGACCATTTGCCTGGTTTGACCTTCTGGACGGCTGTCGAAGGATCGAAATCCGCGCGTAAGCACCTGCTTATGATGCTTGGCGTCAGCAGTCCGTCAATCGACCGAAGCCGAGTTTGCGGCCAATCAGGACGAAGACCGCAACGGTCGCAGAAACCTGATGAAGGACACAATCATGCTGAAGAAATCTCTCGCCGTACTCTGCCTCTGCCTTGCTCCGGTCGCCGCGCAGGCCATGCCCGCCGTTGGTGACATGGTCGGCACCAATCCCGAGGAAGCCACCGCGGCGCTGGCCAAGGCCGGTTGCACCGTCAAGGAATTCGAAGCCGAGGACGGCAAGATCGAAGCGAAGTGCACCGATGCGCAAAACAAGCTTTGGGAAGTCTACATCGACCCGAAATCCGGCAAGGTCACCAACGTCAAGAACGAAGACTGATCATGGGTGCCTCAAACACCCCGCAATCGAACGAGGGGGCGCAAAGCCCCCCCGAATTGTGGGATCCGCTGGTGCGTATCAGCCATTGGCTGATCGCAGTCGCGGTGATTGCCAACGGCCTCCTCAACAAGGCGGGCGGCACCATTCACATCTGGATTGGCTGGGGTGTTCTTGCCCTGCTTGCGCTCCGCTTTGTCTGGGGATTTCTCGGACCGGCGGAAGCCAGGTTCTCCGCCTTTCCACCTGATCCGCGCGCTGCGGTGTCTCACCTGATCGATCTCGTTCGCGGTAGCCCGCGCCACTACCGCTCCCATAATCCCGCTGGAGCGATCATGGTCTATGCGCTCTGGGCCTGCCTTGTAGTGGTAACCGGAACCGGCCTTTACATGACCGGCGCCAAGAGCCCCATCACGATTGCCGAGGAAAAGGCGGCGGTTGCCGCCGGAGACTGGTCGGTGCTCGTCAAGGACGACGATGATGAAAAGGGCGAAGACAGCAAGGTGCTGGGGGAAGCTGCAAAGGAAGTTCATGAAATCGCAGCCAACCTGATGCTGGTGCTGGCCCTGATCCATGTCGCAGGTGTCGCAGTTGAAAGTCGCGCGACGAGGCGTAATCTGGTCCGACCCATGCTGGTTGGCCGGATCAAGGACAAATGACATTTACAGGGATCAACCTTCGACAGGGGCGGCGGGAGACGACCGCCCTTGCCGCGTTCATGCTGTTGCAGTCCGTTGCCGCGATCTTTTTTGTCGGCGATGCCTTTACCGATCTTGTGACCGACGTCAGCAGCCCGCATTCCATTTTCGAATTCTTTGTCGCCTTCGTGTTGATCGTCGGCATTTTTCTGGCCGGCTGGCAGTTGCGGCTCACCCTGGAAAGACTGCGCAATCAGGAGCGCGCCCTTGGAGCCGCCCGTGGCGACCTTGCCCGGATCATTGACGCCCAGTTTGCCGAATGGGGCCTGACGCCTGCCGAAAGCGATGTCGGCCTCCTGGCCCTGAAAGGCCTGGATCTTTCCGAAATCGCTCAGCTGCGGGGCGCGGCACAGGGAACCGTGCGCGCCCAATTGACCAGGATCTACGCAAAGGCCGGTGTTTCGGGCCGTCACCAGTTCGCGGCCTGGTTCGTTGAGGACCTGCTTCAGGACGGCATTGCGGACAGGACCACGGTATCCGCTGAGGCCTGAATCTGTATGGCGACACCAGAACCCGAACATATCCCGGGCAAATCCTGGGCGATTCCCGGATGCGACCATTCCGTGCATTAAACGTAAGCACTATCACAGCTTGGCTTATTGCCGTGTTGCGCCTACTCTGCCTGAGGAACTTTTCGAGTGTGTTCAAGGGAGACGGGGATCATGTCTTTTCGACATCTGCTTGCAGGCTTGCCCATCGCACTTCTCATGACGTGCACAACGTCCATGGCGCAAGAGTCAAAACCACCAAACATATTGGTCATCTGGGGCGACGATGTCGGTTGGCAGAATGTTTCCGCCTACGGCATGGGCACCATGGGTTACACCACACCCAACATCGACCGCCTGGCGAATGAAGGCCTCCGCTTCACCGATCACTATGCCCAGCCGAGCTGCACCGCAGGCCGTGCGGCCTTTCTGACCGGCCAGTACCCGATCAGGTCCGGCATGACCACCGTGGGTCAACCCGGGTCGTCGCTCGGTCTGAAAGCAGAATCGCCAACGCTTGCGGAAGAGCTGAAACAGATCGGCTACCGCACGGGACATTTCGGCAAGAACCATCTGGGTGACCGGAACGAGCACCTGCCCACCGTCCATGGCTTCGACGAATTCTTCGGCAATCTCTATCATCTCAATACGCAGGAAGAAGCCGAACAGCGCGACTACCAGCGTTTCGGCGAAGCCTTTTCCGGCAGCCTTGAGGAATACGAGAAGCAGTTCGGAACACGGGGCGTCATACACAGCTTTGCATCGGAAACCTTCGACGATACCGAACAGCCCAGGTTTGGTGTCATAGGCAAGCAGACGGTCGAGGACACCGGTCCGCTCACCCAGGAGCGGATGAAGAACTTCGACGAGGGAGAAGTCATCCCTCTGGCCAAGGACTTCATGAAAAACGCCCAGGAAGCAGGCGAACCGTTCTTTGTCTGGCTGAACACCAGCCGCATGCATCTCTATACGCGGCTGAACGACGAGTGGCGCTACGCCGCCGAAGCCTATACGACCGAAGCCGACTACCACGGCTCGGGCATGCTGCAGCACGATCATGATATCGGCCTGGTGCTGGACTGGCTCGACCAACAGGGCCTGACGGAAAACACCATTGTCTGGTATTCGACCGACAACGGCCCGGAGCATGCCTCCTGGCCTCATGGCGCTACCACCCCGTTCCGGGGCGAAAAGATGACCACCTATGAGGGCGGTGTGCGTGTCATTTCCATGGTGCGCTGGCCGAATGTGCTGGAACCCGGCCAGGTCATGAACGGAATTCAGGCGCACCAAGACATGTTCACCACCCTTGCCGCAGCTGCCGGCATTGACGACGTGAACGCCGAAGTGATGGCCGAGAAGCAGCAGTTCATCGACGGGGTCAACAATCTGGCCTACTGGAAGGGCGAACAGGCCAATTCCAATCGCACTCACATCTTTCACTATTACGAAAGCGTGCTGACGGCGATCAGGATGGGACCCTGGAAATTCCACTTCTCGACCAAAGAAGACTATTACGCCAACCTGATTCCGCGGACCGTCCCACTGGTGTTCAACATCCGTGCGGATCCATTCGAGAGCTACGATTCAACCGATGGCTACGGACATCTGATGCAAAAGATATCGTGGCTTATCCAGCCGATGGGCGTGCTCATGGGTCAGCATCTGCAGAGCCTTGCAGACTATCCCCCGGTTCAGGGTGGGGCGTCGTTCAACATGTCGAACATTGTCGAGGACTTCCTGTCGAAGGGGATGCAGTAGCGAACCGAACTTCATGACCCGACAAAGCGAAACGGCCCCGGAACTTTCCGGGGCCGTTGAATTTTCAGCGCTCGCTCAGAGCAACCTGATTCATGGAACCGACTGCGATCAGTAGTCGCCGAGCTTGATGTCCCGGGAGTATTCAACGCCTTCGACTTCCTTTGTCACTGCCTGGCCGCAAATGGTCGCGCCACGCGTTGCGTCGTAGGTAAGCGAAGGAGAACCGGACAGCTGCCAGCCCTTGTTGAGAGCCTGGGTAACCCGGTGGCAGAATTCGCTGTCGTCGATGCCGGTGATGAAGCGGTAGAGTTTCATGAGAGCTCTCTTGTGTGTCAGGTCCGGGCAGCGATGGCGTCGGCAATGGCGATCACCCGCTTGCCCATGTCCGCATGTAGCCTTTCAACCATCTTGCCGTCCACCTGGATTGCGCCCTTGCCCGCATTTTCAGGCTCATCGAACAGAGAATTGATCTTGCGTGCCCAGGCAACTTCCTCTTCCGACGGACTGAAAGCTGCGTGGCAGGGGGCGATCTGTTTCGGGTGGATCAGCGTCTTGCCGTCCATGCCCATGTCGACACCCTGGGCGCATTCGGCGGCGAAACCTTCCTCGTCCTGAAACGCATTGTAGACACCGTCCAGAATGTCGATGCCGCCGGCACGCGCTGCCGCAACGCAGGTCATCAGCCAGGGCATCATGGCAGCCCGGCCGGATGTGAGGCGTGCCCTTGTTTCCTTGGCCAGATCATTGGTGCCCATCACAAAACAGGACAGCCGCACAGCCGGATCCAGACCGCAGGCGCCGATGGCGGCGGCATTCAGCATGGCGAGCGGCGTTTCCATCATGGCCCAGAGTTTCAGGTCCGCGGACGCCCCCAGAAGCGATAGCTTGTGCGCAACCATCTGCAGGTCGGCCGGGCCGTTGACCTTGGGCACCAGAATGGCATCCGGATTGGCCTTCACCGCTGCCGCCAGATCGTCTTCGCCCCAGGGTGTCTCCAGCCCGTTGATGCGGATCACCACCTCGCGATTGCCATAGGGACGGGCCGAAACGGCCTCGGCGATCTGGGTGCGCGCCATGTCCTTGGCATCGGGAGCGACCGCGTCTTCAAGGTCCAGCAGCAGGCAGTCCACATCCAGCGTTGCCGCCTTTTCCAACGCCCGGGCGTTGGAGCCGGGCATGTAGAGAGCGGAACGGCGGGGTCTTGGCTGTGTTGTCATGGGTCGATCCTGCAAGTCGGGAAAACGGATTTCCGGTTAACCTAGGGTGTGGACTCAAAAATGAAGACGAAATGGCATGAGAAATGGCGAAACCGCGTTAGGAAGGGTGCGCGGAGCGGGCTTTCTGCCCGGTCAAGCACGCTGACGACACGCGGTGAAGCCATTTTCATGTCCTTCGGATTTGACCGGATTGGTCCTCCTCAGCGTTGCGAAAGCTTGAAAATGAACCACATTTCCTGCGCCTCCGCGCCTTGAGGAAGACCAATCCGCCTCAAACCATTTCATCTTCATTTTTGAGTCCACACCCTAGTGGATCGCGGCGGCCAGGGGAATTCGCCGAAGGGGGAACGGCTGCGTTCGTGCACCAGGGTACCGCCAAACGCAGTCGCTGCCGTCGATCACGGAAGTTCGTCTGCCTGCATGCTCACCGGCGCTTTCTGCCGGCGCTTGAAGATCATGTCCTTTGCGGCAATCACCGCCCCCAGCGTAATCGCCACACAGGCGATGCCAACGGCAGGTGTCAGCGCCCCGAAGCCGAAGGCAATCAGTAACAGGGTGGACAGGAGCGGTGCCGAATAGGCCGCTGCGCCCAGCACCTGGATGTCGCCATGCTTGACGCCGACGTCCCAGGTGAAAAACGCAAGTCCCACCGGAAAGGCGGCAAGCGCCAGCACCGATGCCCATTCCAGCGACGATGCAGGCAGGATCGTTTCCTCCAGCGCCAGATGGCAGATACCCGAAAGGATTGCGGTCATCACACAGAACCCCGCAACGGCTTCGGTCGGCACCGCACCCAGTCTGCGCGACAGCACGGAATAGCTGGACCAGAACAGACACGAGGCCACCGCCGCCCCATAACCGAGCATCGAGCCGGAGGAAAAACCGACACCTTCCCCGCCGGTGATCAGAAGCACCGCGCCGGCCAGGCCCAGAACCGTTCCAATGACATGATGCAGACGCAGCCGTTCCCCCGGTAACAGGGCGGAAAACAGCACGATCAGGAGCGGCCAGGTGTAGTTGATCAGATTTGCTTCCACAGGCGGCGCGTTGCGGATGGCAGTGAAATAGAAAAAATGAAAGCCGAACAGGCCGAACGTGCCGAATGCCCAGACGCCGAGCGGCTGCCTGAGCAACCGGGTCCTGCCTGTCGCGATCAGCCAGATCAGCGCCATGATGCCGGAGAAGCCGAAACAGAGCGTGTTCAACAGGAACGGAGGCACATTGCCGGAACCGGCACCGAACAGGCCGAGGGTCGCCCACATCAGCACAGCTGTAAGTCCGATCAGCGTCGCCCTCAACTTTTGCTTGTCCGCCATTTCCTGTTCCCGTCTTTTCCGTGCATCGCTCATGGCACGAAATTGCCGCAAGCGAAAGGCCGCAGACCCCGGACAGGGCCTGCGTAGCCGACCGTCAGCAATGCCGCAGCCATTAATTGATCGAAGTCCTTGATCAGCGAACCCGTTTCGGGACATGGTGGACCAAAGTCACACTCTTAATCGATTTGCTTTCCGGGGAAATCATGACGACAACGCAAATCAGGGCCCTTCGGCTGGATGATGCTCATAAGCTTGCGCCGCTTATTGCCGAAAATGCTCAGGCGCTGCGGCGCGGTGCACCGCGTCGTCCCGACGCCTATTACGCCGAACGCATTCTGTCGGACAAGACGGCCGAGGTTCTGGGAGCTTTCGAAGGCGACAAGCTGGTCGGCTTCGCAGTTTTCTTCGACCTGCCGGAACTCATTACGGGTCTCAGGATCGGCCAGATGGATGACATCTATGTCCATCCCGATCACCGCAACAAGGGCACCGGCCGCAAGATGATCGAAACCCTGGTCAGCGAAGGCCAGAACCGCGGATGGCTGCATTTGCGCTGGCTTGTACCGGGCAAGAACACCCCGGCGGTTGCGCTCTACGAAAAGATCGCTGAACCCGATCATCGCAAGAGCTACCTGATCCCGATCGACCGCATCGCCGGCGACTGACCGAGCTTCGCCTTCAGGCAGGTTTCAGTCCGCATACCGCTGTTCAGGGTGCGGACTGAGGCCATCAAGTGATCAGGATCCCGCGGGAAACAACGGCGGGATCTGGCCAAGCGGCAGAAAACCGATGCGAACCACGCCGCGGTCGACCGAGACCGGCAGCGTGATGGTCCGCACACCGTCGACCTCCTTGGCGGCAGGCTCCAGGCTCTTCACCACATTCTGCAGCAGTGAGAAAGTCTGGTCTTCAGGCGGGAACAAGGGCTTCACGCTGTCCAGAAGCGCGTCCGGATTGCCGAGGTTCAACTCCAGTGATCCGCTCAAGGTGCCGTCACCCGAAAGCACAAGATTGCCGCTTGCCGTGGCCTTGCCAGCCCCGAGCAGTATCTCGGTAAGCACCAGTTCGACCGGCAGTTCTCCGCCCTGCGCCCGCACAAGCGAAACGAGGTCAGTCCCTGCAAGCAGGGCCGTGCCGCCTTCGATACGGGCATGGCTGCGCAGGGAAATCGTCTGCTGAAGTTCCGGCAGAGATTTGAGGCTGAGGTCCTGAACCGTGACGAAACTTTCCAGCGTCGCCGCGCTCTCGGGTTGCTTGCGCAGATGGACTTCGGACTTTTCAGCCGCAAACAGCCCCCGGGCGAGGGCGGTGTCGAACGCTGCTTCCGGTTTGTCGATCACCGCATCGAACGATCCGAGCGCATTGTCGCTGAACTTCACGCTGGCGCGGGCCGTCTGCCACGTCAGGCCACCCTCGAGGCCGTTCACCGGCACCGACATGGCCGCAGGCGACTTTGCCTCGAAGATCACGTGCCACGGATTATAGATCAAGGCGACGGCATTCAGCCCGCCGAGCGATGCGGCTGTTCCCCAGCGGTCGGCCGAACGCATGTCCGCGCAGGAGACCTCATAGCGGAACGGATAGCCGGCAATGGCAAGATCCGCGCAGCTCACATCCAGGCCCTGATCCGCCATGCGGACAATTTGCCGGTCGAGTTGTTCCCGCAGCACGGACTGCCCATAAAACCAGGCGGCCGACCAGCCAGCAATTACCAGAACGACAGCTCCTGCCAGCAGGATATACCCGCGTCTGGTGGGTTTCGGCGGCTTGGTCTTGATATCGGACACTGGGAGACACTCTCTTCTGGTTCGGGCGATTTCCGGACCGGTCACACTGCCGACAAGGGCCACCTGCAGGACAGGCGCTGCCGGAGTGCCATTGAAACGACCGGTGCAGCTTGCTATCTCCGCAGCTGCGGTAACACAAGACAGGTCGATATGAGCGATTTTTGGGTCTTTGGCTACGGTTCTTTGATGTGGAACCCAGGATTTGATCACCAGCGCGCCGAACCGGCGCTGCTGCGCGGTGCACATCGCTCGCTTTGCGTCTATTCCTGGGTACATCGGGGTACGCAGCAGAGACCAGGTCTCGTCTTCGGCCTCGACAACGGCGGCGCATGCCGGGGCATCGCCTATCAGGTCTCCGGGGATATCTGGCCGCAGGTGCTGGAATATCTGCGCGCCCGGGAACAGACGACGATGGTCTACAAGGAGCACCATCATCACGTAGAGCTCGACAGCGGCGAGAAGGTGGAAGCGCTGGTCTACATGGTCGATCACGGCCATGCCCAATATGCGGGTTCCTTGCCGCTTGAAGAGCAGCTGGAAATCGTAAGAGGCGCTGTCGGCAAGTCCGGCGCCAATCCGGACTATGTCATCAACACCGCCGCCCACCTCCAGGAAATGGGCATTCCCGATACGGGTCTTGCCTGGCTGGCCGAGCGCCTGAAAGCCTGAGCCAGGCTCAGGGACGGCAGTACAGGTCTTGCAGGATGCTAACGCTCAGGGAACACCCCACCAGCGCAATGTCTGCTCGCAATGATATTTCAAGGCTCGCACCGCAGCGGCCTCGTTCCCGGTTTCCAGCGCCTCGATGACCGCCAGATGCTCGTCCATCGCCGAGGCGATCCGATCGGCAAGAAACGGCCGCGCGTGCTGGATGACGGCGATCCGGATGCGGTTTGCGGCATAGGCAGCCGACAGCAGCGAATTTCCAAGTCCTTCACCAAGGTATGTGTGCAGGGACAGGTCCACCTCGATCGCCTTGGGTGGCAGGCTGGCCGCAGGCCCCGTCCGCACCTCGTCGCGCATGGTCTCGTGACGCCGGCGCAAGGCGTCGAGGCCCTCCAGATTTCCCTGTGATATCCGCCGGCGCGCACCTTCCTGGTCCAGCACCAGACGCACGTCCAGACATTCGCGAATGTTGTCCGGGCTAGCTTCCATCACCTGCAGGCCGCGTTTGGGCACTGTCGTCAGGAACCCCTGCGAGCTGGCGTATTTGACGGCTTCGCGCACGGGCGCGATCGGATAGTCCAGCTGGTCGACAAGCTGGGACATCGACAGGAACTGGCCATTGCGCAGCGAACCGCTGCGCAAGGCTTCGACAAGCGCCTGAAAAGCCTTGTCGTTCAGCAATTCACCCTTGTTTGCGTCCTTCATTGCAGCTCCGTCGATCCGGTCCGGATGATCGCAGGTTGTCGCCACTGGCATTTCCAAGCAAAGCCGAAAGGACCTGCTTGAAATTCCGTATAGTCTGTTACCTAACATGCTTTGTAAAATGTTAGATGCAAGCACAAACTTTTTGCAATGCACAGCCAAGAGCTTCCTGCGTCCGGGAGAACGCAAGAAGACCTGCGAATGTCCGGAAAAACACCGAAGCCGCCGGGGATGCGGCCACATGGAGGAGACTATGGCGAATTTATCTGGCAAATCGGGTCCGCGAGACGGAGGCCTCTACAACGAGGACCTGGCGCCGATCCCGGCTTCGGAGCGCAAGTGGGGCGCCTTCGAAATCTTCAACGTCTGGAACAACGATATCCAGAGCCTGTTCGGCTACACGCTGGCCGCATCGCTGTTCATCACCTATGGCCTCAACGGCTGGATGGTTTTCGCGGCAATCGTGCTGGCCGGTTTCTTCGTCATGGTGCTGGTCAATCTCACCGGCCGCCCGTCGGTAAAGCACGGCGTGCCCTATCCGGTGATCGCACGCGCCTCGATGGGCGTCTACGGCGCCCGTTTCCCGGCGCTGGTACGCGGCATCGTCGCCATCTTCTGGTATGGCGTGCAGACCTACTTCGCCTCCACGGCGGTTGCCTTGCTGTTCAACACGCTGCTCGGCACTGAGGGTGGCGCGGAATTCCTCGGCATGACAACGGTCGGCTGGATTTCCTATCTCATCGTCTGCGTCTTCCAGGTTGCCCTGTTCATGAAAGGCATCGACTGGGTCGGCAAATTCCTGAACTGGGCAGGTCCGTTCGTCTACATCGTCATGATCGCGCTGTGCCTGGTGATCTGGTGGAAGGCCGGCAACGGCATCTTCTCGGCTCTCGGCACCATCTTCGAAGGCAGCGAAGCAACCGACCCGCGCGGTCCTGTTGCGGCCTTTGTCGCGGTGGTCGGCACGATGATCGCCTATTTCGCCGCCGTCGTGATCAACTTCGGCGACTTTTCCCGCTTCGTGTCGGATGAACGCGCCATGAAGCGCGGCAACTTCTGGGGCCTGCCGGTTTCCATGGCCTTCTTCTCCTTCATCGCCCTGTTCGTGACGGCAGGCACCGTTGTGCTGTTCGGAGAAAAACTGGTGAACCCTGCTGATATTGTCGACCGTGTCGACAACGTCCTGCTGACGCTGATTGCTGCCGTCACCTTCTTTGCGGCAACGGTCGGCATCAACCTGGTGGCAAACTTCATTCCGCCGGCCTATGACATTGCCAACCTCAACCCGGAAAAGATCTCGGCCAGGACCGGCGGCATCATCACCGCTATCATTGCCTTCTTCATCGGCGCGCTATGGGTGTCGGTCATCTCGAACATCGGCATTGCCGCATTCGTCGATACGCTTGGCGCCTTCCTGGCACCGCTCTACGGCATTCTGGTCGCGGACTACTATTTGGTTCGCAAGCAGAACATCGATGTCGAAGCGCTGTTTTCCTCCGATCCGGACGCCCGCTACCACTACAACAACGGCTGGAACATGAAGGCGATCTTTGCCTTTGCCATCGCCGCACTGTTCTCGGTGGCAACCGTTTGGGTTCCGGCCCTGTCGGAACTCTCCGGCTACGGCTGGGTCATCGGTGCGGTTCTGGGTGGTGTGCTGCATCTGGGCCTGATGCGCCTGCAGACGACCGAAGCCGGCAAGACAGCACAATAAGGCAGCCTGAAGACAGGTTCAGGCGATGATATCGCCTGGACCCGCTCAAACTGAAAGACCGTCTCAACGCATTGGGGCGGTCTTTTTTTTCAGACCGGCTGTGCCTTGCGGCGCGTGTCGACTTCTTCGAGCACCGGCGAGGGCTTGCGGGCCGTGCGGGCTTCCTCGATCAGCCGATCGCTGGCCGTCTCGATATCCGTGACCATTCTTTCGTAAAAGGCGTTGGGCGCCAGGCCCGGCTCGATCGGCGGCAGAATCTCGACAATCACCGTGCCCGGATAGACCTTCCACGAGGCGCGAGGCCAATAGAGGCCGGCGTTGTGAGCTATCGGGACAACCGGGCATTTCAGGTCGCGGTAGAGATGCGCGATACCGAACTTGTATTTCGGCTCTGCCCCGGCCGGTCGGCGGGTGCCTTCCGGGAAGATCAGGATCTGGCGTTTCTCGGCAATCGCCTCCTTGGCGGCCAGCATCATTGCCGCCAGCGCTTCAGACCGCTTGCCCCGGTTGATCGGGATCTGCTTGAACTTGGCTGTGTACCAGCCGAAAATCGGTATCCAGCGCAGCTCGCGCTTCAGGATGAAGGTCGGGCTTCTGAAGAGGGGGATCAGCGCCACTGTCTCCCAGGCGGACTGGTGCTTCATGGCGGCGATGAAACCGCCGTCAGGCAGGTTTTCCCGTCCCCGGACTTCCACCTTGATGCCCGCAAAGACACGCATCAGCAGCTGCAACACCCGTGACCAGGTCGGCACCACCCACCAGCCCCAGCGCCGCGGCAGCAGCATGACTGGCGCGAACAGGATCATCAGCACGAACGTGACGAGATAGAACAGGATCTGGAAAAGGGTAGAGCGCAGAAAAACCATGGCACCATAAAGACTGGTCGTGGGTGAAGCCACCGCTCGGCCGTGGTCCGACAGCTGTCAGCGCACACCCTGCACGGTAATCCGAAGTCGGGCGAGGATATACTTCACATATTCGCGCATGAGAAGCCGCATCGTTGCCGGTTCCCTGTACCAGCTGTCCAGCTTCAGGTCCTTGGAAAAGACCGGATAGGCAATCAGGGCGACATTCGGCAGGGCACCGGCAAGTTCTACCTTGGCACGCGGCAGATGGTAGGCACTGGTCACGACCAGGAGGGACGAGAACCCGTTCTTCTTGACCCAGTTGGCTGTTTCCACTGCATTGCCCGCTGTATTGAGCGCGACCCGGTCAAGATCGACGCTGTTTTTTTCCAGCGGCATGCTGGACGCTGTAACTGCGGCGAGCTGTTCACGCGTGGTGCCGGGATGAACGCCCGAAATCAGCAACCGGTTGGCACGGCCTTCTTCCAGGAGACGGATTGCCTCGTTGACGCGGGCATGCCCGCCCGTCAGCACGACAATGGCATCCGCATTTGCGGAAGCCGGCACTCTGGCATTGGCAACCTTCTGCGCGAACATGGCAAACTGCCCGACGGTTCCCGCAACAAGAGCCGTGATGACGGCAACGAAAAGGATCCTGAGACCGAAGCGTTTCTTGCGCGCATCGCCGCTTGTGGCGTTCCTGCGCGCTGTGCCCTTGTCCTTTGAAACGGACACACGCCGATCGCCAACGACGGAAGAACCGTCGTCCAGAACGGGGTCTAACACTGTGTCAGCATGGGTCATGGCGCGACTATGATAAGTGATTCGGCCAATTTCACGGCATTGTGCGATAAAATCAATCCACTTTTGCCAAATGGGCCTTGACGGCGAGGCCAGAAGTCAGGGCTGTCAGGATCGCGACGAGGAACACCACACCGAATACACCGAGGTAGCCGGGCAGGCTGACGGAGATGCCGCCGAAGAGAGCCGACATCTGGTCCGACCCCGCCTGGCCGGAGCTCTGCCGGGTCAGCATGTCAACCGTCAGAAAGGCCAGGATGGCCGCAACACCGCCGGAAACACCGCCCTTCAGGCCCAGCATCAGGAAGTGGCGCTGGAATTCACGAGCGATGAAACCGTCCTCCGCTCCAACGAAATGCAGAACGGAGACGACGTCCTTGTTGCCGGCCATGGCTGCCTGGGTCGCAAAGACGACGCTCAAGACCATCGAGCCGAGCACAAGCACCATGATCGCAAAGCCGCCCAGAACCACCGCGCCTGCCATGGCCGACAGACGAGACGTCCAGACGGAATGATCGTCGACACTCGCGCCCGTCACGTTCTGCGAGACCATCGAGCGCAACTGCGACAGGTTCAGAAGCTCCGGATCCCCGACCGTGATCTGAATGAGCCGCGGCACCGGCAGGCCGTCAAGCTGAAGGCCTTCGCCCAGCCAGGGCTCCAGCAATGACTTGGTTTCGGCATCTGACAGGGCCCGTACGGAATCGATGCCCGGAAACTCCTGCGCAAGCGCAACGGCCTTGTCGATCTCCCGCAGCATGTCGACGCCTTCAGCCGGGCGGATCTGAATGGTAATCTCACGCACCAGATCGTTCTGCCACGCATCGGCTGCATCCCACACCACCGACACTGCACCGACCGTCAGACAGGCCAGAAAGCTCATGATGGCCACCACCAGCGTGAGAGCCCGCCCGGCGACTGCCTGTGGCGGAACGATCGCCGCGGAGGGGCGCAACTTGGCATCGTCCCCCTGGGGTGCTTCGTTCTTCGGCCTGGGGGCGGCCTTGCGCGCCGGCTTTCGGCCACGCTTCGGTCGTTCGGCTCGCTTGGGCGGGCGAACACTGGCGGCGCTTGCCTGTTTTTTGTCTGTGTCGTCGGACTGAGCCATCATGCCGCCTAATCGAAAATTGAGAGGCGCCCGTCGGCAAGCACCATGCGCCGGGCGTCCACCTGTTCCAGCAGCGCGATATCGTGGGTCGCGATGACGACAGAGGTGCCGAGTTTGTTCAATTCGATGAAAAGGCGCAACAGACGACGTGCAAGTGGCGGATCCACGTTACCGGTCGGCTCGTCCGCGAGCAGCACCTCCGGCCGGGTGATCAGCGCCCGCGCAATGGCCGCACGCTGCTTTTCCCCACCCGACAGCACCGGCGGCAGCACATGCATGCGATCTCCAAGTCCGACCCATTTCAACAGATCAATCACATCGGAGCGGTATTCGGATTCGTCCTTTCCCACCACGCGCAGTGGCAGCGCCACGTTTTCATAGGTTGTCAGATGGTCCAGCAGGCGAAAATCCTGAAACACCACGCCGATCTTGCGCCGGAGCTTCGGCAATTCCTGCTTGTCGATCACGCTCAGGTCGCGGTTGAAAACCTTTATCAGGCCTCGGGTCGGGCGCAGGGACATGAACAGGAGCCGGATCAGGCTGGTCTTGCCTGCGCCCGAGGGACCGGTCAGGAATTGAAACGACTGCGGCTCGATCTGAAAAGTCAGGTCGCGCAGGATTTCCGATCCCATTCCGTATCTCAATCCGACATTTTCGAAGCGGATCACAAAATTACTCCTGTTGATGGCCCGAACGCTATAGCCTGGCCGTTAACGGTGCATTAATCATATAAAGGTCCATTAAGGACCTGAAAGCCCGTCATAGGATTTGCTTGGCCCTTGTCCAATATTTCGTGCCGGATTTCGACCCCCCGGTTCCAAAGTGAACCGCTAGAGCATGCCATGGCGAAAGGTCTTCGCACATGAAGATCAAATGTCCGGACTGCAGTACGTCCTACGAGATTAAGGTAGAGGCGCTTGGCCCGGAAGGGCGTAGCGTCAAATGCGCCAAGTGCGGCAACCGCTGGTTCGTTTCGCCCGACGATGACGAAGAAGGCGATGTTGCGTTCAGCGCAAAGAACGACGACGAAATTGCACCTCCTTCCGTTGAAGAAGATCCCGCACAGGACGAAGCCGATTGGGCAGCCGACGCGGAAGAAGAAACGTTCGACGCGGAAGCGGATGACGAGGACGACGAACCCGAAGCAGCCGTCGCTCCCGAACCCGCAGCCGCCCGTACGGCCAGCGACGAGGCAAAATTCGCTGCGGATCTGAAGGAAGACGCCAGGACCGGTGAGTCTGAAAACAAGGCCGACATCGAATCCATGGCCAAGCGGCCGAAGATCATCGTCAATCCGAACAAGTTCCGGCGAGACCAGATCGGCGCGATCCTCAACTGGATCCTGCGGCGAAATTATCGGCGCATTGGCGGTGTTGCCCTGTTCGGCGTCGCGGTTGCGGCCTGTGTTTTGTTTGTCCTCATGCGAGACTCGCTCGTCAAACAGTCTCCTGACCTGGCAAGCCTGTTCCGGATGATCGGGTTTGAAGTCAATCTGCGCGGGCTTGAATTCCGCAACCTGCGCACCTTCACCGAGGTCGAGGACGGCAAGAAGGTTCTCGTGGTCGAGGGGTCGATCCGCAACCTGCTTGATGAACTGAACTCGGTGCCCGCCGTGCGCCTCTCGATCCGCGGTGCGGACATGCAGGAAGTTTATGCCTGGACTGTCGAGCCCAGAACAAAATCGCTAAACGCACTGGACGAAACCAGGTTCAGGACGATATTAGCCGACCCTCCGAAAACCGCGTCCGATATCCAGGTCCGGTTTGTTGAACGCGGCCAACGCCAGGTAGTTCTAGAGTGACCATGACATCAGATATTCATACTCTGTTCGATGAAGACGCCATTGCCCAACGTGTTGGCGCGCTCGCAGAGGAAATCGCCGAAGGCAAACCGCAAAATCTTTTGGTTGTCGCGGTTCTGAAAGGCAGCTTCATTTTTGCGGCCGACCTTGTGCGGGCAATGCACCGGGCAGGGCTGCAGCCGGAAATGGAGTTCATGCACCTGTCCTCTTATGGCGCCGGGACTGAAGGCTCCGACACCATCCGGATTTTGCGCGATGTTGAAAGTGACGTTAACGAGCGCGATATTATTTTAGTGGATGATATCCTGGAATCCGGTCGCACGCTCGCCTTCGCGCGGGAGCGGCTGCTGAACAGGGGCGCACACTCGGTGAAGATCGCAGCTCTGCTGGATAAACCCGAGCGCCGTAAAGCTGCCATATCTGCCGATTATGTCGGTTTTGCCTGTCCTGATAAGTTTGTCGTCGGATATGGTATGGATATGGGCCACGCTTGGCGGCAGTTGCCCTATATTGGATACGTTGTCGCCCCGGACGACGGAGCGGCTGACGGCAACACAGGAGAGTGAGCATGGCTCGCATTCTTCTTACTGAAGACGATGAAGCTGTCCGCAGCTTCGTAAAGCGTGCCCTGGAGCTTGACGGTCATTCCGTTGAAGCGGCCGAGGATGGCGGCGAAGCCGTCGAGGTTCTGACCCGCGAGAAGGGCAGCTTCGACCTGCTGCTGTCCGACATCAAGATGCCCGTCATGGACGGCATCGCCCTGGCTCTGCATACGGCGCGCGACTATCCACGGCTGCCGATCCTCCTCATGACCGGCTTTGCCGACCAGCGTGAACGGGCCAATGGCCTGGAATCCCTGGTCCATGACGTGGTCACCAAGCCGTTTTCGCTGGCCGATATCCGCAAGGCCGTGCGCAACGCCATTTCCGGCGATCTGCCAAGCGAGACCCGCCGCTACGCGTAAGGTCTGCCGCCGCAATTCCGAAACCCAAGACCCCGCTTCGGCGGGGTTTTTGTTTGGGCTGATCACGCCGGTAGTCACCATATTCCTTCAGAACACAGAGAATTGAGCAAGCGGCCATCCTTCGAGACAGCGCTTCGCGCTTCCTCAGGATGAGGGTGATCTTGCGGCAAAGAGATATCTGAATGTGGCTGGGCTCTCCGCGGGGCTTACAAAAGGCCTCACCCCAAGAACACAACCTCATCCTGAGGAGCGCACGTGTGCGCGTCTCGAAGGATGGACCACAAACACAAACATCACCGTCAAAAACAACTGACCCCGCCGAAGCGGGGTCATGAACCTTTGTCAGAAACGGGCCTAGTACCGCTTCAGGAGCCGTTCCAGATAATCGAGTTCCAGCTGCGGCCGGGAAGGATCGGAGAAGCGGCGGCGGAGCTCTTCCAGGATCCGGCGCGCCCGCTGAACATCGATTTCGTCAGGGATGCGCACCCGGTTGTTGAAGTCCGGGCCCTCGGTGCGCCGCGGACGGCCAAGAGGGTCTTCGTCCATCGGCGACGCGCCGTTGGGCGATCCCGGGCCTTCGCCCTGACCCATCATCTGCTCCGTCAGGCCCTGAGCGCCGCGCCGAAGGGCATCCAGGGCATCGCCCTGCTCGCCGAGCGCCTGCTGACCCTGTCCATCCCCCAGGGACTGCTGAGCCTCGCCCATGGACTCGCCGGCTTCACCCAGCGCCTGGTTCTGGCCCATGCCGTTCTGGCTCAGCTGGTCCATGAGTTCCTGCAGCCGCTGCGCCAGGTCCCCCTGGCCCTCCTGAAGCTGCTGAAGCATCTGTTCCAGTTGCTCCTGGGTCAGCTGTTGTCCCTGGCCCTCTTGTTGCTGACCGGGTTGCTGCTGTTGACCGCGACGCTGCTGTTGCTGATCCTGGTTGAACTTGTGGGTTTCATCCATCAGCTGCTGTTGCCGCTGGATCATTTCACCCAGCTGGTTGAGCATCTCCATCATTTCGCTGGACATGCTGTTGGGCATCATCTGCGGTCGACCGGCCTGGAGGTTTTCCAGCATCTGCTGCATCTGTGCCAGCAGCTCGCGCGCGGCATCACGGGAGCCGGTACGCGCCAGTTCCTCGATCCGGTCCAGCATTTCGCTCAGGTCCTGTTCGCTGAGCGTCTGCTGGTTGCCGTCGAAAGGCTGCATGGCCTGCGGGTTCTGGCGCATCTGCTCGGCCAGTGCCTGCATGTATTCGTTCAGGGCTTCCCGCAGTTGCTGGGTCAGCTTGGCGATTTCCTCGTCGCTCGCCCCTTCTTCCAGCGCCTTGCGCAGGGCCTCCTGGGCATCACGCAGCTTGCGTTCGGCTGCGGAAAGGTCACCATCCTCGATCGACAGGGCCAGGTCCCACAAAAGCGGCAACAGGGCCTTCAGGTCTTCGTCGGTCCTCGCGTTCACCAGAGAGCCGTAGGCAAAGCGCATGCCCAGATAGTTGCGCGGCTTGAAGTCGAACATTTCCGGCGCCAGCATCAGGGCGTCGAACGCTATGATGACCTCGCTCTGGCTTTCGGCATCAAGCGCAAGATTACGGCGCTGTTCGACGACAGCGCGGGCCAGAGGCTTGCCGAAGCGTCTCTGGGGCAGCGTGATGCGGTACGCGGGCGATTGCCCTTCCTGACCGGCCTGGTCACGTGCCAGCAGCGACAGATTGACTTCAGAACCGGCCCAGGGATGCGACGTCAGGTCCCGGATGGTTTCCGCCGTCTTGGCTGTGCCGGCGCGCGGCGGGAGTGAAAGCGGGAACTGGGGTGCCTCCACAAGCGGGCGCGGAGCCCGGTTGTTGTTGTCCGGATCAGGCAGGGGCGCGATGCGAGCCTCGGCGGCCACAACGCCATAGTCGTCATTCACAAGATAGGAAAACTTGAGCGCACCGCTGAGCTGTTCTTCAGGATCGTCCGTCAACCGGATGTCCGGTGCATCGTCCGGCTTCACCGCGAAGACGTAGCTCAGCATCGGCTCTTCGCCGTTGAGCAGTTCGACGATGCCGGTGGTTTCCAGCTCGAGCCTGCGTTCAACCGGCAAAAGCGTCTTCAGATCCGGATCTTCCGTCTCTGTCCCAAGTTCAGGTTCGATCACCTGGGGCTCGGTGTCTTCCGCACGGGCGTAGGTCATCTTGAGATCACGTGCGCCTTGCGTGCGGACCACAAGTATCGACCCTTCCGGCACGGAGATCGGCGCACCCGGGTCGCGCAACTGGGCGCTTTCGCCCGTCAGGTAAATCGGTGGCTCGCTGGTATAGAGCGGCGGCGTGACCCAGGCATCGAGACGGCTGGGCGGTTCCACTGTCTTGAACGGGTTCTGAAAGGCCGAAACCAGCCGGCCGAAGTGATCGCCACTTGCTGTCGAAAACCCGATCAGGAGCACACTGGCGGCCAGGACGCGAAGCGCCCAGGGATCGCGTCGGAAGGCCTGCGGATCCGGCGCTTTCGAACGGATCGCGGCGACTGCTTCGGCTGTGCGGCGCTGATGCAGGGCCCAGATGGCCTGGCTTTCGCGATCGCTCGCACCAACCGACAATTCGTCTTCAAGCGTTGTCAGGGGACGGTGGGTACGGCCTGAGGATTTCTCGACCCGGGAGAGCGCATCCTCGCGCGTCGGCCAGGCAAGGTGGAAGAGATCCCGCGCCGCCCAAACGGTGGCGGCAGCGAATACGAGAAGTCCGAGCGGGCCTGCCCAGGCAGGAAGAACCAGCCACAGACCAAGCCAGGACACCCCGACAAACAGGCCGAGTACCACCAGCACCGGAAGCAAAGCACGCCACAGGCGTTCGATGAACAAGGCACGGCGGCTTTGGCGCACCAGGCTGTCCAGCCGGGATCGGATCAAGGCCCGCCAGCCGTAGGTCTCGGAAGAAATCTGCCGTTCTTGATCGGGATCGCTGTCGCTCGGGCTCAATGGCACCTCCGGTTTTGCCCCCCGAACTGCCCGTTTCTCCGGAAACGCAGCCCGCTGGACCTGCCCACCATACAATAAGGTGAGGCATAGCGGGCTGTCCGGCAACCTGTCGGTTCAACTAATTGTCAGCCGATCTGTTCACGAACCCTTGAGCCAGTCCGGAATCCGGTCCAGACCGAGCAGGTCTTCGTAGCTGGTCCGGGGCCGGATAACGGCAAATTGGTCTGCATTTACGAGCACTTCGGGCACCAGAAGCCGCGAATTGTAAGTGCAGGACTGGACTGCGCCATAGGCGCCGGCCGAATAGACCGCCAGCATTTCCCCGGCTTCTACCCTGGGCATATCCCGGTTCTGGGCCAGAAAATCACCGGTTTCGCACACCGGACCGACGATATCGGCCTTGATTCGGTCTGTTTCTTTCCCCGGTTCGCGCACCGGGCGAACCTCGTGATAGGCCTCGTAAAGCGTCGGACGGATCAGGTCGTTCATGGCGGCATCGACAATAACGAAATTCTTGTCGGCGCCTTCCTTCACATAGACGACTTCGGTGACCAGGATGCCGGCGTTGCCGGCAATCATGCGGCCCGGCTCGAACATGACCATGCAGTCCAGTTCGCGCACATGCTTCTTGACCACCTGGGCATAAGCGTCCGGATGCGGCGGCGGATTGTTGTCGGTGATATAGGGGATGCCCAGCCCGCCACCGAGATCGACATGGTCGATCGTGTGGCCTTGCGAGCGCAGATCCGTGATCAGTTCGCCCAGACGCGCAAATGCGTTGTCGAAAGGCTCCAGCTCCGTGATCTGCGAGCCGATGTGCATGTCGATGCCGGTGACCTTGATACCGGGCAGAGCCGCTGCCTCGGCATAAACGTCACGTGCACGCTGCCAGGGAATACCAAACTTGTTCTCGGCCTTGCCGGTCGCAATCTTGGCATGGGTCTTGGCATCGACGTCCGGGTTGATGCGCATGGACACCCGAGCGGTCTTGCCCATTGCAGTGGCGACCCGTGACAGCTGGCGCAACTCGGGCTCGGACTCCACGTTGAAGCACAAGATGTCTTCCTGAAGCGCATAGGCTTGTTCGGCCTCGGTCTTGCCGACCCCGGAAAAGACGATCTTCGACGCGGGAACGCCCGCAGCCCGTGCACGGCGCAATTCGCCTTCCGACACAACGTCCATGCCGGCGCCCAGCTGTGCAAGCGTCTTCAGGACCGCCTGGTTGGAGTTTGCCTTCATCGCATAGCAGACCAGCGACGGGATATCGCTGAATGCGGCGGCAAACACCTGGTAGTGACGAGTGAGCGTTGCCGTGGAATAGCAGTAGAACGGCGTACCTACTTCACGCGCGATCGTCTCGATCGCCACGTCTTCGGCAAACAGCTCGCCATTCTTGTAATCGAAGTGATGCAAGGGACGGCCCTCATGCGGCTGGATCAGGTTCAGGGCCGGTCGGTGTTACCAGACCGTGCGGAAGCTGATCGGCATTGAAACGATGGAGCGTATCGGTTGCCTTGGCAGAGCCGGCTTGCTCCGATGCGCAGCCGGCTCTGCCGCTGCGCGCATGGTTTATCGGATCATGAAATCCAGGAAAAAGGGCTTGTCGCTTTGCGGCGCTTCCGGCTGAACCGGTGCTGCCACAGCGGGATCAACCGCGGCGTCCGCCTGCTGCACAGGCGCTCCCGGGTTTTCCAGCCCGCCCTTGCGGCCACACCCTGCCAGGGTCACGCTCAGGCAAAGACCGACCAGAGCCAGGGTTTTGAACCGCATTGTCATCACCATCATGCCTTTTTGGATCGACTGCCCCGCGTCCGGGCGGACACGGGAGTTCTTACAAAGTCACATACCGGTCCTTCTCCTCGCATGACACGGCGCGTTCGGCAAGACCAGTTCGCGCCGTGTGTTGCGGGGAAAGCCGACCTTCAATGGGCCATCAGGCCTTGGCCAGCTCTTTCAGCCAGCGGCGTGCCTGCTTGCGCACGTTTACCGGCGACGTGCCGCCATAGCTGGTTCGGCTGCGTACGGATTTGTCGACGGAGAGCACCTGGAAGATCTCGTTGGTGATCTTCGGCTCCACCGCCTGCATCTCTTCCAGCGAAACCTTGTGCAGTTCGATGCCCTTCTCGACGGCAATCGCCACGATGCGCCCGGTCACGTGGTGGGCGTCGCGGAACGGCAGACCGAGAACGCGAACCAGCCAGTCGGCGAGGTCCGTTGCAGTCGAATAGCCAGAGCCTGCGGCCTTCTTCAGCGCCTTGGTGACAGGCTCCAGATCGCGGATCATGCCGGTCATGGCCGCAAGAGCCAGGGAAACGCTGGCCAGGCCGTCGAAAGCCTGCTCCTTGTCTTCCTGCATATCCTTGGAATAGGCGAGCGGCAGGCCCTTCATCATCACCAGAAGCGCTTGCAGTGAACCGTAGATGCGGCCCGACTTGGCACGCACAAGTTCCGCCGCATCCGGGTTCTTTTTCTGCGGCATGATCGACGAACCGGTCGAAAACTTGTCCGACAGTTTCACGAAGCCGAACTGCGCCGAACACCAGATGACGATTTCCTCGGCAAGGCGCGACAGATGCATGGCTGTGAGAGATGCCGTCGCCAGCGCCTCGATGACGAAATCACGGTCGGAAACGGCATCGAGCGAATTGGCAGACGGACGGTCGAAACCGAGTGCCTTGGCGGTCATGTGCCGGTCGATCGGGAAGGACGTGCCGGCTAGCGCCGCGGCACCAAGCGGGCATTCGTTCATGCGCTTGCGCGCATCGCGTACACGGCCCCGGTCGCGGCCGAACATTTCAACGTAGGCCAGCATGTGGTGTCCGAAGGTCACCGGCTGGGCCGACTGCAGGTGCGTGAACCCGGGCATGACGTCGGCAGCATGGGTTTCCGCCTTTTCCGCCAGGGCCTGCATCAGCTCACCCAGCTGGTCGTCGAGTGTATCGAGCGTGTCGCGCACCCACAGGCGGAAATCGGTCGCCACCTGGTCATTGCGTGAGCGCGCCGTGTGCAGGCGTCCGGCAGCCGGGCCGATCAGCTCAGCGAGGCGCGCCTCGATGTTCATGTGGATGTCTTCAAGCGCGCGGGAAAACTTGAATTTGCCGCTTTCGATCTCTGACAGGATTGTGTCTAGACCTTGAACGATCTTGTCGGCATCGTCCCGCGTCACAATGTCTTTTTCCGCGAGCATGCGCACATGGGCTTTCGAGCCGTCGATGTCCTGCTTATATAGCTTCCGGTCGAAGTCGATGGAGGCGTTGATCTCCTCCATGATGGCGTCCGGTCCCTCAGCGAACCGGCCTCCCCACATGCGATTGCTCATGTCCTGTCCCTTAGAAGGCGCCCCCTTGCGGGGTGTGAACGAATGACAAAGCCAACCGAACCAGCGAAAACCAACAGACGCGGCATTGTTGCCGCCGGGCTTGCGGGTGCAGTGGCCGCCGTAGCGGCTCTATACGTGATCGCTGGACCGAATGGCAACATCGCCGGTGCGCAAAGCTGTTCGGCTGCGCTCGATTTTGCGGCGGCGGCCAAGCCATTTGCCACTGGAGAAGTGGCCGCCTTCCTTCCGGCAAGCGCGCCGCTGGACCTTCAGCACCTGACCTTCAAGGGGCCCGACGACCAGCAGATGGCGCTGTCGGACTTCGGCGGCAAGACAGTGCTCCTCAATCTCTGGGCAACATGGTGCGCCCCGTGCCGCAAGGAAATGCCGGCGCTGGACGAGCTGCAGGCGGAGATGGGAGACGACAATTTCGAGGTGGTTGCGGTCAATCTCGACCGGGGCGGACCGGAAAAGCCGAAAGACTTTTTGAACGAGATCGGCGTCGGCAATCTCACCTTCTATCAGGACAGTTCGAACGATCTTCTGAAGGACCTGCGCAAGGTTGCGCGGGCAACCGGTTTGCCGACAACCATTCTGGTTAGCCCGAAGGGCTGCGAGATCGGCACCATGTACGGCCCTGCCGAATGGGCCTCCGGCGAGGCCAAGGCGCTTATTAAAAACGCAATGGCGGCCCCGGACGCCTGACGTCCGGCTGCCGCCAGAAATATCAAGATCATCAGACCTTTCGAAGCCGGTGGAGGTGACCCTCCGCCGGATCAGACGCTGATGTCGACCGCGTTGCCCAGACCTGGAATGCGGCGCGACTCGCGCCGGTCTTCTTCCTGGGTCGCCTGGGCCTGCTCCAGCCGCTCGGCAACCTGGCGTTCCTGCTGGTTCTGGTCCCTTACCGCATTGGCAGCAAGTTCGCTGCGAACACTTGCAGCGCTATAGGCGGCCGAGGAAGAGGAACTGTCGATAGCACTCGGCATGATGGGTTACTCCTTCGCCGTGGTGATGAGGCTTGTCCGCAGCCGTTAGTCACCCGTCATCCTTGCAATCGGGCAACTCGGCTTTTGTTCGTTCGTCTTACGCTTCCAGTCGGCTTATCCGGAAGATGCGCCACATCAGGCCAGGATGTTGACCTGTAATCCGACACCATCTTCCAGCCGACGCGTTTCCGCGCGATTTTCCAGTTGCTCAGCTTGCCGGCTCAGGAATTCTGCCCGGTTCGTGCTGAAACTCGCCTGGCGTTGCGCAATCACGGCTGCAGCTTCGGAGCGTTTGGTCTTGAACGCTTCGGCTTGTTCTGCAACCTGGCCCGCACGCGTGTTGGCCTGGTTCGGCTGATACGCCTGGGATGCTCCATATCCTATTGCTTCAGGCATGGTCGTTCCAATCCTTGGATACGATTTCAAACTTCATCTTGTATGAAATACCTGAATTCAAAGGTAAATTTCCAAAACAACTGTCAGAGTTGCTGACTCAAATACTGAATTGATCAGAATATTTTTCTTAAAACTTTACGTAATTATGGATAAGCATCTGAAAGACGGGAACTTTCAGAAGCATCTTTCGAGAGGCGTTTTTCAGGCTTTACCCGAAAAAAGACACCCGGCGGAGCAACGAAAACGGCCCGTGCGGGGCAAATCCGCACGGGCCGTTAACAAAACTGCAAAGGAACGGGATCAGGCGCTGACGTCAACCCGTCCGCCGAGACCGGGAGGTGGTGTGGCCTGTTGAGCCTGAAGATTGTCAGCCCCTTGCTGCAGCAGCGCCACCAGATTGGCGTCCTGCTGGGCGGCCATCTTCATCATCTCTGTCTGAAGCGTCTGGGCTGTCTGTGCCTGGGTCTGCGCAACGAATGTCGTGGCAATGCCAACGCTGTCCATCATTAACTCCTGAGGTTGTGGCCACCCTAACCCCCTACCCTTAATCAGGTGTTAACGAATGTCAGTGCCCCTCCCGCAAGACACTGCGCCGGACCTTGCCGGACGGTGTGCGTGGCAACTGTTCCAGCACCTTGTAAACCTTGGGACGCTTGTATTCCGCCAGGTTTTCTGCCGCATGAGCGGCAAGACGGTCTGCATCCAGCTTTCCGGGGAGGGCCGGCACCACGAAGGCCGTTATCAGGCTGACACCTTCGCGCGCAGGCACCGCCGTCACGGCCACTTCCTGCACCTGCGGGTCAGCTGCCAGCACCCGCTCCACCTCTTCCGGAGCGACCCTGTAGCCGAACGCGTTCATCAGATCGTCAGCACGGCCTTCGTACCAGAAATAGCCGTCTTCATCCGTACGCGCCCTGTCGCCGGTCAGGAACCAGTCGCCCCTGAATGCGGCCGCCGTTTCCTCGGCACGGTTCCAATATCCCAGCATCAGGCCGGGTTCATCCCTGTGAACAGCCAGAAGCCCTGTCTCCGTTCCGGCCACCGGCACCGGCGTGTCATCCAACTCGCTGAGAATGGAAACCTTCCGGCCTTCCTGAGGTTTGCCCGGGGAACCCGGCTTTACCGGAACGCCGGGGCTGCTGGAGAGATAGGTGGAGATCTCGCTCATGCCGAGCGCTTCATAAAGTTCCCGGCCGGTGCGTTCCCTCCACTCCCGATAAAGACTTGCCGGAAGCGCTTCTCCGGCCGTCAGGCCGTGGCGAAGGTCGGGAAAGGAGGCGGGCGTAACAGCGCCATACTTCAGGATACGCCGGTAGAGACTGGGCACGGCCGCAAACAGCGTCGCCCTTGTGTCTGTCATCAGGTCCGGCCAGAGGTTCGGGTCTCGAGGCCCGTCATAAACAACACTGGTCGCGCCATTGGCCCAGGGGTCCATCAAGCCGGCACCCAGCGTATAGGTCCAGTTGAACGCTCCGGCATGAAGCAGCCGGTCGGAAGCGCCGATGCCATACCAGCCGGAATACATGGGCCGGCGCGCACTGGCGGCGCGCTGCGCATGCAGGACGCCCTTCGGCGTGCCGCTGGTACCGGACGTATAGACAAGAAAAGCCGGGTCGTCAGCGTGGGTCTCCGCAAAGTCTCCCGGCTCTGCCTGCTTCAGTTCGACCAAGGCCTCTGGACCCAGCAACGTCGCACTGCCCGCGTTCGGCAGCACAGTATGTCCGTCGTGCAGCACCATCCGCGCGCCGCTATCGGCCAGGATCGCGTCAGCTTCGGATGCAGTAAGTTGGGAAGACGTCGGGATCGGCACGAAACCACCCGCAATCGCCCCGAAGAACGCCAGCGGAAAATCACTGGAGTGACCGATCCTGAGAAGGATACGGTCACCGGGCGAAAGATCCGTGGCGCGCAAACCCGCGGCAACCGAAAGAACAGCCCGCGTCAGCGAGCCATAGCTCCATGTTTCCAGAAGGGCGCCACCGGCCCCAACCAGTTCCAGCGCCGTCTTGCCCGGGTCCGGGGCGGCGCTGGTCAGGCAATAGCGGGCTAGGTTCATCGTTACCGGGCTTCTGCGGTGGCTGGCGAACCGATTACCGGGTCGGAACCGGGTGCTCGCCGCGGTAATCATAGAAACCGCGTTGGGTCTTGCGGCCGAGCCAGCCTGCTTCAACATATTTCACGAGCAGCGGGCACGGACGATACTTGGTGTCCGCCAGACCTTCGTAAAGCACCTGCATGATCGACAGGCAGGTATCGAGGCCGATGAAATCCGCAAGCTGCAGCGGCCCCATCGGATGGTTGGCCCCGAGACGCATGGCCTTGTCGATGGAATCAACAGAACCAACGCCTTCATAGAGCGTGTAGATTGCTTCGTTGATCATCGGCAGAAGGATACGGTTGACCATGAAGGCCGGGAAATCCTCTGCGACGGCAATCTGCTTGCCGAGACGGACGCAGAACCCTTTCGAGGCTTCGAAAGTCTCGTCTTCCGTGGCTATGCCGCGCACCAGCTCGACCAGTTCCATGACCGGAACCGGGTTCATGAAGTGGATGCCGATAAAGCGTTCCGGACGATCTGTCGAAGCGGCAAGACGCGTGATCGAGATCGACGAAGTGTTGGTCGCCAGGATCGCTTCGGGCTTCAGGATCGGGCAAAGCTGCGAAAAGATCTTGCGTTTGACCTGCTCGTTCTCGACGGCGGATTCAATCACCAGGTCTGCATCACGCAGAAGATCGAGATCTTCGGCTGCCTTGATGCGATCCAGCGCAGCGTTGCGCTCTTCCTCGGTGATCATGGACTTGGACACCTGGCGCGCCAGGTTGCCGTTGATCGAAGCCAGGCCGGATTCGATCCGTTCCATGGAGAGATCGCTCAATCCCACGTCGAAGCCCGCAAGTGCACACACATGCGCAATACCGCTGCCCATCTGACCAGCGCCGATTACGCCGACTTTCTTGATTTCGACTGCCATCCTGAAAATCCGATCTTTAGAAAACATCCCGATTGGACGGGTTGCGGCTATTTTTGGCAAGTCTTGCGCCGAACAGCAAGAACCCCGGAGCGAAAACTGTCATTCGCTCCGGGGTCCGTGATCAATTTGCCGCAGGTCTTACTCGACGGCAGCCTTCAATTCCGGCAGCACGTCGAAGAGATCCGCCACGAGGCCATAGTCCGCGACCTGGAAGATCGGAGCTTCCTCGTCCTTGTTGATCGCGACGATCACCTTGGAATCCTTCATGCCGGCAAGGTGCTGGATGGCACCGGAAATGCCGCAGGCAATGTAGAGATCCGGAGCAACCACCTTGCCGGTCTGGCCGACCTGCCAGTCGTTCGGGGCGTAGCCCGCATCGACGGCGGCGCGCGATGCGCCAACCGCCGCGCCGAGAGCATCGGCCACCGGCATGATGACTTCCTGGAACTTCTCGGAAGAACCGAGCGCGCGGCCACCGGAAATGATGATCTTGGCAGACGTCAGTTCCGGGCGGTCGGACTTGGAAAGCTCCTCGCCGACGAATTCCGAAAGACCCGAACCGTCCGTTCCCGCAACGGTTTCAACAGCGGCAGAACCGCCTGCTTCCGCTGCCGCGAACGTGGAGGTCCGCACGGTGATCACCTTCTTGGGATCGCCGGATTTCACGGTCTGGATCGCGTTGCCAGCGTAGATCGGACGCTCGAAAGTATCCGCGTCGACAACAGCCGTCACGTCGGAGATCTGCATCACGTCCAGAAGGGCTGCGACGCGCGGCAGGGTGTTCTTGCCGTTGGCGGTTGCCGGGGCAACGATCGCGTCATAATCGCCTGCGAGGCCGACGATCAGATCGGCGGTCGGCTCGGCCAGCTGGTGCTCCAGCGCATCGCTTTCAGCAAGCAGAACCTTGGCGATGCCGGAAAGCTTGGACGCGGCATCCGCAACGCCCTGAACGCCCTTGCCGGCGACCAGCACGTGAACGTCGGCACCAAGAGCGACGGCAGCCGTCAGGGCCTTTGCCGTGGCATCGCTCAGTTCGCCACCGGCGTATTCGGCCACAAGAAGTGTTGTCATGTTTTATCCTCCTGCGACGGGTCTTAAAGGACGCCGGCTTCGTTCTTGAGTTTGTCGACCAGCTCGGAAACGGAACCGACCTTGATACCGGCCTGGCGAGATGCCGGCTCGGTGGTGGTGACAACGGTGAGGCGCGGCGTGGTGTCGACACCAAAATCGGCCGGAGACTTTTCGTCGATCGGCTTCTTCTTCGCTTTCATGATGTTCGGCAGGGACGCATAGCGCGGCTCGTTGAGGCGCAGGTCCGTGGTCACGATGGCCGGCAGCTTCAGCTTCACGGTCTGCAGGCCGCCATCCACTTCACGGGTCACATCGACAGTGCCGTCGCCCAGATCGACCTTGGAAGCAAACGTGCCCTGGCTCCAACCGAGGAGGGCTGCCAGCATCTGGCCGGTCTGGTTGCAGTCGTCGTCAATCGCCTGCTTGCCGAGGATCACGAGACCCGGCTCTTCGGCTTCGACGATCGCTTTCAGGATCTTCGCGACTGCCAGCGGCTCGGTGGTGTCGTCGGTCTTCACCAGAATGCCGCGGTCGGCGCCCATGGCAAGGCCGGTGCGCAGCGTTTCGGTAGCCTGTTGCGGCCCGACGGACACGACGATCACTTCACTCGCCTTGCCCGCTTCCTTCAGCCGAAGGGCTTCTTCGACGGAGATTTCGTCAAACGGGTTCATGGACATCTTGACGTTGGCAAGATCGACGCCAGAACCATCCGCCTTCACACGGACCTTCACGTTGTAGTCGATGACCCGTTTTACGGGTACGAGGATCTTCATTTGGTCTCAACCTCTTGCTGGGCCGGCTTTCACCGCACCGCATTCTCCGGCTCTCTGCCCTCATGACGCTAGGTTACAAACGGCAGAATTGAGCCAATCGTGGCGCATGGCGGGGGACGGTACTGACCGACACGGCACCTGTCAATTGCGGTAAAAGGTCTAAGGCGGCAATTTGCCGGGCTTGGAAAAACATGCGTCGCAATGATGATAGTTCGGCAACGCAACAATGCGTGGAAAACCGGGGCTCACCGCAAAAAAGAAACCGCGCGCACCTGTTACGGCAACACGCGGCGACTTCTCTGTTTTCCTGGTGCCGGTCCCCGGTCAGATGCCGGGGGTCTGCGGCGAGAACTTGTCGGACACCGGTTCGGCGAACACGGTTACCCAGGTGCCGTTCTCGTCCCGGCAGGCCGTGCCACGAATGGAAAGGTCCAGCCTGCTGAAGGTGGTCTCGCGAAGGTACTCGCGGCACCAGTGCCCGCTCTTGCTGCGGTAGGTCTTGATCGGCGTCAGGATCTCGCGCCAGTCGCCTTCCTGCCCAACGAACACGGGCTCGCCGCTGACTTTCGTTTCCAGCGCTTCCTGGACAGTCTGTGCCAGGAGCATCCGCTCAGTTTCCATATGTGCGGCAAGAGAAGACACGGCACTGTCCATCCGCGTCTGCATCCAGTAGGTGGTAAAGCCGAATGTACCGGCAACCATCACAAGTGCGGCGGCGATCTGGATCAGCACGCCTGTCCAGGACGCATGCGCGTGACGGGGCGCAGGACCTTCGCGCTTGGCGAATTCCTTTTCGATGAGTGCTTCGAACCGTGCCATTGATTCGTCAGGCACCGGCGCGGCAACCGCTTTTTGCAGAATGGTATTGCCCTTGGACATCTGCTCCAGCAGTTCATGTCCGCCACCAGTTGCCTCGATCCGGCGAAGCAGAGCTGCACGCTCCTCTTCCGAACCTTCCTCGTCCAGGATCTTGCCGATATCCTTTGCAAGCAGGATCTGTTCGCGCTTTTCGTCAAATGTCATCACATACCCCCTGGCATGCTGCGCAGCCTGACGCCCTGCGGGGCATCGTTCGTGTCCAGCCACTCGCGCAGTTTCAGTCTTGCGCGGGCAAGCCGGCTGGTTACCGTTCCAATCGGAACACCGAGTTCATCCGCCACATCCTTGTAGCTTCTGCCCTCAACGGCGATCTTCAGAAGCACCTCGCGGTTGTCTTCTTCCAGCTCGCCAATGAAATCCTGCACTTTCTGGAGTTCCAGGCTGTCGGCGGCGGCTTTCGCGCCGTCGTAGCTTTCCTCGAAATCCAGCATGGCAAGGTCGAAAAGCCTGGCCCGGTTTGCGGTGTCGCGAACCGAATTGAAGTACAGATTCTGCAAAATCCGGAACATCCAGCTGTCGAGCCGGGTGGCCGGATCGAACTGGTCGAGCGATCGGATTGCACGTTCGCATGTCATCTGCACCAGATCGTCTGCCTGATCCGGATTCCGGCACAGCCTTAAAGCAAAACTCCTCAGCTTCGGGAGCAGACGGATCATCTCCGTCTTTAACGTATCTTCAGGCAAGGAGTTCTCCGCAAAACCGCTCTCAGCGAGACAACACGTAAGGAGACCTTTTGATCCCGACTTTTTTTAGACTATCTTCGGGAAGAACAAAGATTGCCCAGGTGTTATGCGTGCGAAGGTCGTAAAACCGCTCTCGTCGACCGCCAAAAACCCCTTATTACGAATTGAATCGCATCAGATGAAACGCGCCCGCCAGATTACATTGCAAGACCGCCTCTCTGCGATGTTTCGCATACTGCCGGGTGTTGCAGCTGCGGCAATGATGTTCTCTCTTGTCTACTTCAGCCCCTTGTTCGACATGAAGGACAGCATTGCCGCGGCCGCAGATTCGCATGGTGATCGCGGCAGTCGCAGCGAACGCGGTGACCGTGGAGGCCGCAGCGAACGTGGAGACCGCGGCGGCGACAGCGGAAGCAAGAGTTCCGGTGGTGACAGCGGCAGCAAGAGTTCCGGCGGTGACAGCACCGGTGGCAGCAGTTCCGGTGGCGGCGACACAGGTGGCAGCCGTTCGGGCGGCGGCGACTCAACTGGTAACAGTTCGAGCGGAAAAAGCTCCACCGGTAACAGTTCGGCAGGAAACAAATCGGCCGGCAGAAGCTCGGAAAGCAAAGGCAACTCCGGTCGCAGCGGAGGCTCCTCTTCTCCTTCCTCCTCCCGCTCTTCGTCGGGTGGATCGTCATCCGGCGGTTCGTCGTCTGGCGGTTCGTCAGAACGAACTTCTTTTAGCTCTGCCACACAAAAGTCCGGTTCAGGCGGTTTTTTAGATCGCATCTTTGGCGGGCGTCAGTTTAATGGTGACAGCGAGCCTTCTGGTGGGTCCCTCAGCGCGCGGGAAGAACGGGAGGCTATCTCCAACGGCTGGCAATAGATCCAAGAGGCGGGATCGGACTTGATTTTTCGTGGGTTTCACGTTCCGAAAGGGACGTTTTTTCTGTTTTTTTTGGCAAATATCCTCACAGGCTGTTCCGTAGTGTCAGTGCAGGACACGCTTGTCTCCCTGCAGGAACCCGCCGCGGCGGAAACCCGCAAACCGGCTTCAAAACTGCAAGCATCGGACAAATACCGGGCTGAAACCACGCTTCAAGCTGCGCTGGAGAAGTCTGTTTCCGGCAAAGACCGGAGCTGGAAAAACCCGTCGAGTGGGGCGAGCGGCACAATTACGCCTCTGAAAACCTGGAAAAATACGTCCGGCGACTTCTGCCGCTCCTACCGCGAACGGATCAAGCTGGCTGACGGTCGAATGATCAGCCGCCGGGGAGTCGCTTGCCGCACTGCCGATGCTGTCTGGAAAGCAGCCTAGTTTCCTGACCGGTTCGCATTCTTTTTGAAAACTGTGCCTAGGCGATGTTTCGGTCGAACAGGGGCACACCTCTGCGCCGGAAAAACACGATCAGCACGGCCCCCGCCGCCATGCCGCCGATATGCGCGATCCAGGCGACATCGCTGTCGGACGCAATCACGGCATTGACGATCTGG
This sequence comes from Labrenzia sp. PO1, assembly GCF_012273635.1. NCBI lineage: Bacteria > Pseudomonadati > Pseudomonadota > Alphaproteobacteria > Hyphomicrobiales > Stappiaceae > Labrenzia > Labrenzia sp. PO1. The sequence continues at coordinate 224,354 of NZ_JAAXCR010000004.1, read as the reverse complement.
TATAGGATCCAGCCGCCGAGCAACCATCCGGCGGAAAGGCGCAAGGGTATCCGGCCCAGTGCCAGCACCCACACCTTCACCCGCGGGTGCAGCATCAGATAGGCGGCAACAACGCCTGAAACGGCGCCGGACGCCCCGATCAACGGCACATCTGAATTGACGTCGATGGAGGCATAGGCCAACCCGCCGGCTATCGCACACAGCAGATAGAAGACCAGGTATCGCAGGTGCCCCATGGCATCCTCGACATTATCGCCGAACACCCACAGGAACAGCATGTTGCCGATGAGGTGCATGTAGCCGCCATGAAGGAAGGCATAGGTGACTACTGACATCCAGTCGGGCAGCATCTGCAGCTCCGGCGACAGATCCCGGATATCGAACAGGACAACCGGGATAAGGCCGAAGGAATAGGAGGACGCGGCCACCGCCTGCTGGGACCCTGCACCCTGATACAGAAGAAAGATCAGGATGTTGGCGGCAATCAGGAAAAGATTCACAAAGGGGCGGGGAACATGGACCAGCCGATTGTGATCGTGAAGGGGAATGAACATTCAGCGCCAGGCCTCCGGCAAGGGGAACTGACCTAACGGTTCTGTCCAGGCACCCAAAGAACGTCCTGCTCACCCTTTTCATTCAGGTACCGCGAGGCAACGAAGAAATAGTCCGACAGGCGGTTCATGTAGCGCACGGCAGCGGGATTGATCTGCTCGCGGGCTGCCAGTTCCACCATCAGACGTTCTGCCCGGCGTGAGACCGTGCGGGCCAGATGCAGGTAGGCAGCGGCAGGACTGCCACCCGGCAGCACGAAGGAACGCAGCGGCTTGAGCTCCGCATTGAGGACGTCAATCGCCTGTTCGATCGCCGTGACCTGGGCGTCGGTGATCCGAAGCGGCTCGTACCCAAGGTCCTCACCCGTTTCCGGTGTTGCAAGATCGGCCCCCAGGTCGAACAGGTCGTTCTGGATCCTGCCGAGCGACTGGTCGACCTCCGGCGCAGACTGCCCGGTCTGAAGGCGAATCAGACCAACCACGGAGTTGGTCTCGTCGACGGTCCCGTATGCCTCGATCCTGAGGTCGCTCTTTCGGCGCCGTTCTCCGGAACCCAGCGCGGTCGTGCCGTCGTCACCCGTCTTCGTGTAGATCTTGTTCAGAACAACCATTGTGCCCCCAGTTCCTCCAGTAGTGTCCGGTTATCTTGTCTTAGTGGCCGGTTCCGAAAAAGTAGAGACCGCCCATGACCAGGACAATCACCAGAAACTGAAGGCCGACACGCCAGCGCATCAGGAGCTGCGAGCGGTTAGCCGGCCCGTGACGGAACATGTTCCAGATGCCGAGCAGCAACACGAGTGCAACCGCGGCGAGGCCGACGGGAATGAGAAAGTTGATCAGATCTGCCATTTCGTTTTCCTTGTTTCACCACTGTCCGGCGCAGCCACCTGTCGGCAGGCAGCTATTCCTCGCCGTCGGCAGCCCAGATGCAGAACCGGTCGAGCAGACTGGTCGGCAGCACCCGTTTGGCCACCGTCATGACGGTGGTCGGAATTGTTACATGATAGCGCGCTTTCGGCCGATTTGCTTCCACCGCATGCACCAGCCGTTTGACCACGGCCTCCGGCGGCAGTTTGAACGGCCCGGGCTCTCCCGCCTCCATCCGGATGCGGCGCTTTTCGTAGGTCTTACGATGCCGTGACGCCTGCAGACCATCCTCGCCGATCCAGCGCTGAAAATTCGCCAGTGCGTTTTGCGTGAACCGGGTATCGATAGGACCGGGTTCGATCAGGCTGACGTGAATGCCGGTACCTTTCAGTTCCTGGCGAAGCGTGTCCGAATAGGCTTCAAGCGCGAATTTGGAAGCGGTGTAGGCTCCGCGGTACTTCAGTGCCACAAACCCCAGTACGGAGGAACACTGCACGATCCGCCCGGAACCGTTGGCGCGCATTGAAGGCACCAACCGGCGGGTAAGATCATGCCAGCCGATGAAGTTCGCCTCGAAAAGCGACCGCAGGGCTTCCGTCGGCAGGTCTTCCAGCGCACCAGGAACCGCATAGGCGCCATTGTTGAACACCGCGCTCAACGCACCATCGGTCCGCTGCAGAACTTCGCTTGCCGTCGCCTCGATGCTGTCCGGATCCTCATAATCCAGGCGGAAGGCTTCGAAACCAAGATCGCTCAACCCGTCAACATCCGCCTGGCTCCGCGCAGTCGGAAAAACACGCCAGTTGCGCCCGCGCATGATGTGGGCTGCCGAAAGGCCGATGCCGGAGGAACAGCCCGTAATCAGGATCGACCGGTGCGCGGAAAAACTCTCCGGATTGGCAATCATCAAATGGAAATCCTGCGGAGTGGAAGACGGTCCGATCCAACTCCTATCAGATAGGTTCGCCGGAAAGCAATTTCGGCACCGGCCCCGCAAAACCGGCAGCTTCCTTGATGAACTGCGTTTTCAGGCCCGGCATCCTGTCCACAATACCAAGTCCGAAATCGCGCATGGCGCGCAACACGTCATTGTCATTGGAAAACAGGCGGTTCAGTACGTCGGTGACAACGCCCATCTGGAACGTGTCGAATCGGCGCCAGCGCTGGTAGCGTTCCAGAACGTCGAATCCGCCGAGATCCTGCCCCAGACGACGGGCATCCACCAGCACTTCGGCCAGTGCCGCGACATCCTTGAAGCCCAGATTGAGCCCCTGGCCCGCAATCGGATGAATGCCATGGGCGGCATCACCGATCAGGGCGAAGCGCGGCTTGACGAAATCACGCGCCAGCTTCAGCCCGAGCGGATAGGCCCGGCGCGGACCGTCCAGCTCCAGTGTGCCGAGGTGATGTCCGAAACGGCGTTCCAGTTCCAGTTCGAAAGTAAAGTCGTCAGACCGCACAAGCCGGTCGGCGTCTGCTGTCTTTTCCGTCCAGACCAGCGACGACCGGTTGCCCGGCAAGGGCAGGATGGCAAATGGCCCGGCAGGCAGGAAATGTTCTTCCGCACGGCCGTTGTGAGGCCGTTCATGCTTCACTGTTGTGACGATGCCGGACTGGCCGTAGTCCCAGTTGACCGTCCGGATACCGGCAAGGTCGCGCAGGCGGGAGCGCACGCCGTCGGCTGCAACGAGCAGCCGGCTTTTCAGAAGGGCCCCGTCTTCCAGCGCCAGTTCGACGTGGTCTGGATGAGTGCGAAAGGTTTCCGCGGTGCCCGGTGCGAAAAAACTCACGCCAAGCGCCTTGGCCGCCTTGTAGAGCGCCGGCATCATCACGCCGTTCGGCATCATGTGGGCGAAGGGTTCGCCCTCCGTCGCCTCGCCGCCGAACGTCAGGAAGACCGGGCGAACCGCATCGCGAAGCTTGCTGTCGGTGACGATCATTTCGTTGATCGGCTGGGCCTCGCCCGCAATCTTCTGCCAGATGCCGAGTTGCGACAGCATGCGTGAGGCAGCTGCCGCGATGGCTGAGGCGCGAGGATCCTTGTGGAGGTCTTCCATCGGCTTGGGATCGACCACGGCACAGGTGAGGCCGGCATCGCCCTGCTTCAACGCCACCGCCAGAGACAGGCCGACATAGCCGCCGCCTGCGATCACGACATCGAACATGTCCGGGACGCTTTTTTTCCTCGCCATCGTCTTCTTCTCCTTGCCTTCGGTTTCCCTAAAGGCATCTTGACTTTAACGTCAACTGCCGTCCAAGAGTGCGGTGCCGGGGCTCCAAGCCTCGAACCAAATCACCTGCCGTCTATCTAACAGGGATCGCGCCGATGAACACGGCCATTGATAATCTTCTCCAGATTCTCGACCTGGAACCGCTGGAACGCAACCTGTTCCGTGGTCGCAGCCCGCAGGTCGGCTGGCAACGCGTATTTGGCGGGCAGGTGATCGGCCAGGCGCTGGTTGCCGCCTCGCGCACCGTGGTGGAAGACCGTCACGTCCATTCCCTGCATGGCTACTTCCTGAGACCCGGCGATCCGTCAGTCCCCATCATCTACGAAGTCGACCGCATCCGCGACGGTGGCAGCTTCACTACCCGGCGCGTTGTCGCGATCCAGCACGGCGAAGCGATCTTTTCCATGTCCGCCTCCTTCCAGGTGCATGAAGAGGGGCTGGAGCACCAGATCGACATGCCGGACGTTCCGACACCTGAAGATCTGCCCAGCGAACAGGAACTGAAGGAAAAATTCCTGTCGATGGCCCCGGAAAACATCCGCCGCTACTGGGAACGCGAGCGGCCGATCGAGATGCGCCCGGTCGACATGACCCATTATTTCAGCAAGAAGCCCCTGCCACCGCAGCAGTATGTCTGGGTCCGGGCGACAGGCCCACTGCCGGACGACGAACGCATGCACCAGTGTGTCCTCGCCTATGCTTCCGACATGACGTTGCTGGACACCTCGCTGTTTCCCCATGGCACGTCCGTCTTCAGCCCGAAGATCCAGGCCGCCAGCCTGGACCATGCCATGTGGTTTCACCGTCCTTTCCGCGCCGACGACTGGCTGCTTTACGCCACCGACAGCACCTCATCTTCCGGCTCACGCGGTATAAACCGCGGATCTCTGTTTACCAGGGACGGGGTCCTGATCGCCTCGACCGCCCAGGAAGGACTGATCCGCCTGCGCAAGAAGGACTGACTCCCCAAGACGATGGTGCAGTCACCGCTGGCTGCTACTCAAAATTTCAGAGCCTCATCCTGAGGAGGGCCTTAAGGCCCGTCTCGAAGGATGGGCCACTTGTTACTTTGGGTGCCGCCCATCCTTCGAGACGCCGCTTCGCGGCTCCTCAGGATGAGAGATCCCATTGGAGAGCGCCGGGGTATTGCGGACCTGCCGCCTACCTCACCGGACTGGTGAAACCCGACACCGCCAACGGATTGTCCGTCAGGGCCTGGTGATCCGGCGTATCGGGCAGCAAGGCGCCCGAAAAGGCCTCGAACATGCGCCTGACGAACCCTTCCGGCAGGTCCTTGGTGATGAACACCATGCGGGTTCGCCGGTCCTGATCCGGCCAGGCTTCCAGTGTTGCTGGCGGATGGAAGACGTGCTGGACACCGTGGATCACCACGGGCCGTTCAGGATCTTCAGCCAGTTGCACGATGCCCTTGACCCGAAGCAGTTTCGGTCCGTGCGCCGAACGCAGCAGATCGAGAAACATTTCCAGCGCGGAGGCCGGCACCGGTCGATCAGTCGACAGGGTAAAGGCCCGGATGGCATCGCTATGCCGGTTCACGTCATGAGCATGGGTATGGTCGTGGCCGTGGTGATGCCCGTGTGAATGGCCATGTGCATGATCGTGACCGTGATGGTGGTCATGCTGCTGGTCTTCATAGGCTTCCGCGTTCAGCCAGGCAGCCACGTCCGGGATCTTGCTCTTGGGATCATAAAGACCGGCGTTGAAAAGATTTTCCACAGTTGCATCATCCGCCTGGGCGTCCAGCCGGCGAGCGCCGGGATTGAGCTGTTGCAAACGCTGCTTGAGGGCGTCGAAAGAGGCCCGCGCCTCTTCGTCTTGAACGAGATCGGTCTTGGTGAAGACCAGCCGGTCGGCAACAGCGGCCTGCTTGCGCGCTTCCTCGTGATTGTCGAGGGTCGACAAACCGTTGACCGCGTCCACAAGCGTGATCACGCTGTCGAGCCGGTAGCGCATCACCAGATAGGGATGCAGCATGACCGTGTGCAGGATGGGCGCCGGATCCGCCAGACCCGTCGTCTCGATGATCACCCGGTTGAGCCTGTCCATGCGGCCGTTATCCAGTCGGCGCAACAGGTTTTCGAGCGTCGTGACAAGATCGCCGCGAATGGTGCAGCACAGGCAACCGGAGGCAAGCTCGACGATGCCGTCGCCGGCCTGATCGACAAACAGATGATCGAGCCCGATCTCGCCGAATTCATTGATGATGACCGCTGTGTCCGCCATCGACGGGTCCTTCAGGATCCGATTGAGGAGCGTTGTCTTGCCTGACCCCAGAAACCCGGTCAGGACTGACAGGGGAATGGGGGGCTTCGGACCCTTGGGTTTTTGTCCTTCGGCAACCGATGTCGGCGAGGCCATGGTATCTCTCCAGATGCATTCGCCGGTCCTTGATCGGACCCGGCGGACTTTCCGCAGACACATAGGCAGAAAGGCGGGTCAGCGCAAATGCTGGTCCCGCCACGTCGGCTTGTTCAGTTGGAAAAACGTCCGGCTGACGCCGAATCACCCCGCGTTGAGGATGATGTCTTCTTCTTCGGAGGCCGCTTCGGCGTCCTTCTTGTCGAGGGCGACAATTTTCCTGTCGGCTTCATCCTCGGACAGATCCATCGGAGTCAGATCCTGGACGATGTCCGCTTCAGACGCTTCCAGTTCGGCTTCCACGTCTGTGTCGCTGTCGGCTTCGAACTCGAAGTCGTCGAGTTCCTCTTCCGCCTCGACATCAACCACGAGCCGGACAGCCTCCGCCGCCTTTCGCAAGGTGGCGATCACATGGTCGACCGAAACCCCTTCCTCCAGTTGATTGGCGGAAAGTTCCGCAAGGCTGGCCAGAGCCTTGATGGTGGCGGTGGATCTCGGTTCAATCATCATGCGATCTCTCGACCTGTTGTACCGGCATATTCTGTGCCGCAGTGGCATTTAGAGGTCCGGCAGGGAGCACGCCTTTGCCAGAAAAATGCTTACTGCAGTGTTAAGGAGTAGCGTAAATAAAAGGTTAACTCCGTTAACCGCAACGCTACATCATCGGCACCGTCAAAGATCTGGAAATCGAATTACTTGCGAGGACTTGGGGAAGGAACCGGAACGGTGAAATCCAGACCCTTGCGGAAGATCGATCCGGGTGAAGATTTCGAAAGTTCAACCGCGGCTCCCGGGCGTGACACGGTATCGCCACCCTGCGGAATTGCGCCTGCGGTTTTGGCATTGGCCGTCAGCTGCATCTTCGCCCGGATTTCGTTTTCTGCCCGCCGCACGGGATTGGCGACCGGCAGCGGTACGTCTTCCGCGGCTATATCCTCTCCCGCGATGGCTGCGACCGCTTCACTGGAGGCACCGGCGGGAACGGTGCCCGGGCTGACGGAAGGCGACCCTTTCGGGTTGCCAAGGCCGACATCCAGCGGACGGTAGGCAATCCGGCGAGGTCCGAGCGTACGGTCAAGGATCTTTGCCCAGTCCGGTTTGCCGTTGGACAGCTTGAAACCGCTGTCGTCGAGCTTGTCCTCATCGGACTTGTTGGCCTTGGCGAAGAACAGGAACCCGCCCTGCTTTTCCTTTTCCATGTCGAACCGGGCCATGTAGCCCTTGGGACCCGGACTCTTGTTGCGCCGGCAATAACCGTCGGCCGGCGGATTGCCGCTGGTGCCCGAAAGGCTCGTGATGCTACGGCCGCCGCGCTTGCGGAACCCTTCGTCAAAAAGCTGGCGTGCAAAGGCGGTGCGCTCCAGACCGGAACCCGCGCCAAGGATAATCGCAATCAAGGTCTTGTTGCCGCGCGTCGCGGAGGCGGCAACATTGTACCCGGAATTGCAGATGTAGCCGGTCTTCATGCCATTGGCGCCGGGCACGCGCAGCAGGAATTCCCGATTGGCCGACCGCAGGGTCTTCTTGCCGAAGCGGATCCCCGGGTGGTCATAGTAGTTTCGGGATTCCGGAAAGTCCCGGCGCAGCGCCAGGGCCAGAATGGCAAGGTCCCGCGCCGTGGTCACCTGCCGGTTGTCTGGCAGACCATGCGGATTGTAGAACCGGGTATTGGACATTCCCAGGCGCTGAGCTTCCGCATTCATCATGGCGATGAAGCCGGCTTCAGATCCCGCGATCGACTCGCCGAGCGCTACTGCAACATCGTTGGCCGACTTGATCAGAATGATCTTCAGCGCCGTGTCGACAGTGAACCGCGTCCCGACCTTGAACCCCATCTTGCTGGGTGGTTCGGCCGCGGAGTTCTTGGACTGCACCACCGCGCTGTCGAGCGAGGCGCGGCCTTCGCGGATCGCCTTGAAGGTGACATAGGCCGTCATGAGCTTGGTGAGTGAGGCCGGGTACCACTTGCGCGTGGCGTTTTCCTGCTCGATCACCGCGCCGGAACTCGCGTCGATCAGGACATAGGCACCTATATCCGCCCGTGCCTGGCTCATGGCCAGACTCATCACAAGAGCGGTTACGGTCAGACAAACGGAAGTCAGGCGGCCAATCGGGCTCAAAAACACGGTTTCCCTCGCTCGTCATCCAGCGGATGACACGTCGCAATTGGGCAATGGCAGTATGAATAGCTGCTGTCTTCTTAAAAAACCGGAACATCGGCGCGAGAGCAACCCCTTCCTCAAATCCACTCCACGCCAATCTTTCTTGCAATTGCCTTATTTTTGAGCAACTTTTGCGAGCAGGCATTGATAAGCTGCGGGAAACAGGGACTTTTTTCGCCGGTGTCGTCTTGCCTTTCCACTTGCCGGCCTTGGCCCGGCTCTTGCTAAGATTGCCGAGGGCATATTGCCCATTGCGGCCCGGCGACGGTCTGGACCAATTTGAACAGATGTGAAAAATAACAATGACTGAATGAGCCCGCAGGGGGGGCGGTCAAGCAATGTATGATGCTGGTCTGGCATCAGAAACGGGCGGGAAAGCCGTAGTTCTGCAGCGCGTGAAAGGCATCGGCAAGGTGCGTTTTTCGGCGCCGGATGGCAAAACCCGTCTGACCGATCTGTATCAGAGCGGGTCGGCCAAGGTTCGCCTGCCGAAGGTCTATGATACCCCTGCAACAGCCGTTCTCATCAACACCGCCGGTGGTCTCACCGGAGGTGACCAGCTCGACTATGAAGTCGGCGCTGACGCCGGTGTACACGTAATTGTGACCAGCCAGACGGCCGAACGTGCCTACCGCAGCCCGGGCGGCACCGCCCAGGTGAGCGGGCATTTCACGGTCGGACCCGGTGCGACCCTGGAATGGCTGCCCCAGGAAACCATCCTTTTCAACGCCTCGCGCCTTCGCCGCACGCTGCAGGCGGACCTGGAAGGTGACGCAAGGCTGATGATGGTCGAATCCTTCGTCCTTGGCCGAAAGGCGATGGGCGAGCAGGTCAAGTCCGTATTCTACCGCGACAGCTGGCGCATCCGCCGGGACGGGAAGCTGGTGTTTGCCGACGACATCCGGCTGGATGGCGACCCGGCCGACGCGCTGACCGGCCCGGCTACGGCTGCCGGCGCCCTGGCCGCGGCAACCTTTGTCGATTGCTCCGCCGATGCCGAAGACCGGCTCGCCAGGGCAAGAGAGCTGATCGAAACATTGCCGGATGGAACCGCCCAGGCGGCCGCCAGCGCCTGGAACGGCTTGCTGATAACCCGGTTTGTGTCCAATGATGGCCGCGGCTTGCGCACGGCCCTGATGTCGTTTCTCACCGGATACCGAATGACGGCGCTGCCGCGCGTCTGGTATTGCTGATTTGGAGGACTTTCTTTCATGAACCTGACGCCCCGCGAAAAGGACAAGTTGCTCATTTCCATGGCCGCGATGGTTGCCCGCCGCCGCCTGGAACGGGGCGTGAAGCTGAACCATCCGGAAGCCGTCGCCCTGATCACCGATTTTGTTGTCGAGGGGGCCCGTGACGGGCGCACCGTTGCCGACCTGATGTCCGCGGGCGCCAAGGTACTGACACGCGACCAGGTGATGGAAGGTGTGTCCGAGATGATTCACGATGTTCAGGTCGAGGCGACCTTTCCTGACGGCACCAAGCTCGTGACCGTGCACGAACCGATCCGCTGACCGCAATTTCCAAGGAGACGAGCATGATCCCCGGAGAACTGTTTCCCGCCGAAGGCGAGATCGAACTGAACACAGGCCTTGAGACCGTGACGGTGGAAGTCGCCAACACGGGTGACCGGCCGATCCAGGTCGGCAGCCACTATCACTTCTTCGAAACCAATGAAGGCCTGTCTTTCGACCGGGAAAAGACCCGCGGCATGCGCCTGGATATTCCGGCAGGCACAGCCGTGCGCTTCGAGCCCGGCCAATCCAGATCCGTGACGCTGGTGCCTTATCGCGGCAGCCGCACGGTCTACGGCTTCAACCAGAAGGTCATGGGCGAATTGTGATCAGATCCGCATCATCTCTTTCGTTTTCGCTGATCGGGCTCGGTCTTCTGCTCGCCGGACCTGTCGCCGCGCAGGAAACACCCAACTGCGAAAATGCCATGACGCAGTCGGAGATGACCCAGTGTGCCAACATCGACTGGCTGAAGGCGGATGCGGAACTGAACGCGGTCTACAGATCCGCAATGGAAAAGATGACCGAAACCGACGCTTATTTGCCGGAAGGGCTGAAAGGGGCGGTCGAAACATTGCGCGAAGCCCAGCGTGCCTGGATCCCCTATCGTGACAAGGCCTGCGACGCCTACGGCTTTCTGGCCCGCGGCGGAACCATGGAACCCATGCTGGTCTACGGCTGCCGCGCAGATCTGACCCGCAACCGCATCGACGAGCTGAGACAACTCAGTGAAGGTCTGGGGAATTGATGCCTGTGCGCGGTGTGACCCTTCCTGCTTTAGCCCTGTTTCTGGCCACCGCCGGCACGGCGGTTGCTGAGGAAGAGAAGGTCAACGACAACATCGACTGCGGCTATCCGCTGACCGAAGCCGAACGCAGCTTTTGTGCCGACAAGGCCCTGGAAGACGCTGACACGCGCATGAAGGAGGCCTTTGACCGGCTGCGAACAAGGCTGGTCGAGATCGATGCGGAATTGCCGGAGGAGCTGAAGGGCGCCCCCGCCAGCCTCGATGATGCCCAGGCCGCCTGGAAAACCTACGCCGACAAGGATTGCACCGCCTACAGCTTCCCCTTCAGGGGCGGCACACGCGGCAACGAACTGTACCGGAACTGCCTGATCGTCCTCACCATGAAACGCACAGAGGATCTGGATGCGACGGTTGAGGACTACGCGAATTAAACACACCGATTTCTGATCGCCGATTGGAGACTAGATATGGCCTACAAGATGCCCCGCGCCGCTTATGCGGACATGTTTGGACCGACAACCGGCGACAGGCTGCGCCTTGCGGATACCGATCTCATCATCGAGGTGGAAAAGGATTTCACCACCTATGGCGACGAGGTGAAGTTCGGTGGTGGCAAGGTTATCCGCGACGGCATGGGCCAGTCCCAGGCACCCCGTTCCGCCGGCGCCGTCGACACGGTCATCACCAATGTGCTCATCATCGACCACTGGGGTATCGTCAAGGCCGATGTCGGGCTGAAGGACGGCCGGATCGTCGGCATCGGCAAGGCCGGCAACCCGGATGTCCAGAACGGTGTCGACATCATCGTCGGTCCCGGCACGGAAGCGATTGCCGGGGAGGGCAAGATCCTCACCGCAGGTTCGATCGACGCCCATATCCACTACATCTGCCCGCAGCAGATCGATGAAGCCCTGTGCTCCGGCGTGACCACCATGATCGGCGGTGGCACCGGTCCGGCAACGGGCACCAACGCGACCACCTGTACACCCGGCCCGTGGCATATCACCCGGATGCTTCAGGCTGCCGACAGCTTTCCGATGAACCTTATCTTCGCCGGCAAGGGCAACGCCTCCCTGCCTGCCGCGCTGGAAGAGCAGGTGATGGCAGGGGCTGCTGCCCTCAAGATCCACGAAGACTGGGGCTCCACACCGGCAACCATCGACAACTGCCTGTCGGTTGCCGATGAATACGACGTCCAGGTGATGATCCACACCGACACCTTGAACGAGTCCGGTTTTGTCGAGAACACCACCGCTGCGTTCAAGAACCGCACCATCCACGCCTTCCACACCGAAGGCGCCGGCGGCGGCCACGCACCGGACATCATCAAGGTGGTTGGCGAACCCAACGTCATTCCGTCGTCCACCAACCCGACACGGCCTTACACGGTCAACACGCTGGAAGAGCATCTCGACATGCTCATGGTCTGTCACCACCTGCACAAGGACATTCCGGAGGACGTTGCTTTTGCCGAAAGCCGCATCCGCAAGGAAACCATTGCGGCGGAAGACATTCTTCATGACATGGGTGCGTTCTCGATCATCTCCTCCGACAGCCAGGCCATGGGCCGCGTCGGCGAAATCATCATCCGCACCATGCAGACCGCGCACAAGATGAAGGTGCAACGCGGCCGCCTTTCGGATGAAACCGGCGAGAACGACAACTTCCGGGTCAAGCGCTACATGGCCAAGACCACCATCAACCCGGCCATCGCTCATGGCCTGGACGAGTACATCGGCTCGGTTGAAGTCGGCAAGCTGGCCGACCTCGTGCTCTGGGACCCGAAATTTTTCGGTATCAAGCCGGCGCTGGTGCTGAAGCTCGGCTCCATCGCGACCGCTCCGATGGGCGATCCGAACGGGTCCATCCCGACACCGCAGCCGGTGCATTACCGGCCGATGTTCGCCTCCTACGGCAAGATGCTGACGCACAGCCGTGTCACCTTCGTGTCCCAGGCGGCCTATGACACCGGCGTCAAGCACAAGGCAGGTCTCGACAGCCTGGTACTTCCGGTCAAGAACACCCGTGGTGGAATCTCCAAAAAGTCGATGATTCACAACAACATGATGCCAAAGATCGAAGTGCATCCGGAAACCTACGAGGTGCGCGCCGACGGCGAACTGCTGACCTGCGAACCTGCCGAAGTGTTGCCGATGGCCCAGCGCTACTTCCTGTTCTAAGCTCCGCAAGAACGCGTTCGGGAGAGGAAAGGCATGTATAAGATCGTCGGATTTCCGCGGACCCGCGCCATGCGGGTAATGTGGCTGCTTGAGGAACTGGGCGAGCCTTACGAGGTTGACCCGGCTCTGCCGCAGTCGGATACCGTCAAGGCGCTCAATCCAAGCGGCAAGGTGCCCGTGCTGGTCGACGGTGACGCCGTCATCACCGATTCCGTCGCAATCTGTACCTATCTGGCCGACAAGCACGGCCGGTTTACCTTTCCTGCCGGAACTCTTGATCGCGCCCGTCAGGACAGCATCACCCAGTTCGGTGTCGATGTGCTGGAAGGCGCGCTCTGGACCGCTGCGAAGAACACCTTCATCCATCCCGAAGATGTCCGTGTTCCGGCGGTCAAGGACGTCTGCCGGCTCGAATTCGAGCAAGGCCTGAAAACGCTGGAAACGCTGATCGGTGACGGCCCCTATGCCATGGGCGAAACCTTCACCATTGCCGACATCATCGTCGGGCACTGCTCCGGCTGGGCACTGGCCGCCAAATTCGACCTGCCCAAAGAAGGGCCGGTCTACGATTATTTCAAACGCCTCAGGGAGCGTCCCGCTTTCCAGGCCATGATGGCAAAGGTGATGGAAGCCGCATGATCCGCGTTGCGAAAATCCACAAGGCCGAAACTTGGACCGGCGATGTCACCGACCGGGTCACGCTTGACCGGGAAGACCGGTATCGGCGCAGGGCAGTCCTGACAGGCGCAGCCGGGTTGACCTTCCTGCTGGATGAACCGATGGCGATCCATTTGCGCCATGGCGACGGGCTGGAACTTGAAGACGGTCGGATTGTCGAAGTTCTCGCAGAACCTGAGGAAGTGGTCGAAATTCACGCCGACGACACCGCCCACCTGGTGAAGATCGCCTGGCACCTGGGCAACAGGCACCTGCCGACGCAGCTTATGGGCAACACCCTGCGGATCCGGCGGGACCACGTGATTGAAGATATGGTGGAAAAGCTCGGCGGCCGGCTGACCAGGCTATCCGCGCCCTTCGATCCGGAAGGCGGCGCCTACGGCCATGGTCGCACCCACGGGCACGATCATGGTCAAGGGCATTCCCACGACCATCATCATGGACACAGCCACGGGCACGGGCACGACCACGATTCCGGACATTCCCATGACTGAGCCCTCAGCTCCGCGACTGCCCCTGTCACCGCAGGCGCTCTACCGGCTACAGGCCTTTCTCTCACCGGCCTTTCCGATTGGCGCCTTTACTTACAGCCACGGGCTGGAACAGGTGATCGAGCAGGGCGGGGTGGCAAGTGCGGCGGAACTTGGCGTCTGGCTGCGTGAAATCCTCCGCTTCGGCGCTGGACGAAGCGACGCCATCCTGCTGAAGGAAACCTACCGGGCCGCTCTTGCGGGAGAACGAGCGACCGTTGACGAGCTGCGTGACCTGGGGCTGGCCCTGCAACCCTCCAGGGAGCGGCATCTGGAATCCAGTGCCCAGGGCAGCGCCTTTTTCAGAGCCGTGTGCAACAGCTGGATGCCGGAAGCGGGCACCGAGGCCGCACGCCTGTTTCACGAATTCGCGGGCGAGGAAAACACCTCCTGGCCTTACCCGGTAGTGCTGGGACTGGCAGCTGCGGCTCACGGCTTGCCGGTGGATGCCGCGCTTCACTGTTTCCTGCATGCTTTCGCGGCCAATCTGATTTCCGTTGCCGTGCGGGTGGTGCCGCTTGGCCAGAGCGACGGCCAGAAGGTGCTGGCAGGTCTGGAACCGGTGATCTTCGAAATTGCAGAAGAGGCCGAGGCGGCAGGTCTTGACGATCTCGGCACCTCCACCTTCCTTGCAGATATCGCCTCCATGGCACATGAAACCCAGTATTCGAGGTTGTTCCGTTCATGACTTCCCAAAATGGTCCCTTGCGCGTCGGCATCGGCGGTCCCGTCGGTTCCGGCAAGACCACGCTGACCGACAAGCTGTGCAAGGCCATGCGCGACCGCTACTCGCTCGCCGTCATCACCAATGACATCTACACAAGCGAGGACGCCGAAGCCCTGATCCGCTCGCAGGCCTTGACCAGTGACCGCATTCGCGGTGTCGAGACCGGCGGCTGCCCGCATACGGCAATCCGTGAAGACGCCTCCATCAATCTGGCAGCGGTGGCGGACCTGACCAAAAGCATCCCGGATCTCGACCTGATCCTGATCGAATCCGGCGGTGACAACCTCGCCGCAACCTTTTCACCAGAGCTCGCCGACCTGACGATCTACGTGATCGATGTTGCCGCCGGCGAGGAAATTCCGCGCAAGGGCGGGCCGGGCATCACGCGCTCCGATCTCCTGATCATCAACAAGACAGACCTTGCGCCCTATGTCGGCGTCAATCTGGAGGTCATGGACCGGGATGCAAAGAAGATGCGCAAGGAACGACCCTTTGTTTTCGCCAATACAAAGGCGGGAGAGGGTGTCGAATCCGTGGTAGACTTCATCGTCCAAAAGGGTGGGCTGAACGCTTAAATCTTCGATGTTGATGGCCGAATGATCGCTGGCAGACAGGATGCCTGCGCGCATAACAATGCGCTCTGGTGCGATGCGGTCCTGAAAACCGCAGGTGCGAAAACCGAATTTCATGCAGGGTTCTGGTGCGCTAGGGACAAGGCCCTGCCGCTCTATCCGAACATCGTCACCCTGTCGCCGAAGCAGGGAGCGGATTTTTATGCCGCGCTGCCCGATTTGCCGAAGGGGGCCGGGGTAAAGGACAGTTTCGACAGTCTGGATCTGGCACCTTACGGCTTTCAGAGACTTTTTACCGGCACCTGGCTGTTTCGTCCGCCGCCAAGTGCCAAACGTGCCCCGATCAGCTCCGATTGGCACAAGGTGGCGACATCGGAAAGCCTGAAGAAGTGGCTGGCCGGCTGGAACGAGAACGAAAGCCTCCATGCCGTTTTCCCGTCCAGACTGCTGGAACGCAAAACCATCGATTTCGCCGCCATCATCAAGGACGGCAAGGTGAAGGCAGGGGCGGTCTTCAACACCGGTCCGAAGCTTGACGGCAAGGATATCCTTGGCCTTTCAAACGTCTTCTGCCGCAAGACCTGGCTCTACAGTGCTCTGCATGATCTTCTGGAACCGTTTCCGAACCGGTCGATTTGCACCTACGAAAATGATGCAAGCGTGCTACCGGTCTATCGGCAACTCGGTTTCGAGCCTTGCGGACAGCTTTCCGTCTGGCTGAAACAGTAGCTCCGAACAGAGAGAAGCCCGCAACTTTTCAGCGGCGGGCTCCGATTTTCGTTGATGACCGGTCGCGCTATTTCACCGTCACGGTCTGCCGCGCAACGATTTCCGCGTCACCTGCGGACAGCACGAAGCGCAGCTCGTAAGTGCCCGGCTCTTCCGGTGTCCGCACCTCCACAACGCCGTTGGAGATGTTGTCCGCAATCTCCCAGGCGCCCGGCGCCGTACTCCAGGCATCCTGAGACGGTTCGGCAAAACCGATGAAGTTGCTGCTGTTGGCCGGGCCGCTCGCCTTTACGCTGACATAGCTGGCAGCCGGAACTTCGGACGGGCCTTCCAGCGTCACCTTCGGATCCGTGATCTTCAACGGTTGGCTGGCCAGGATCTTCGATCCGTCGGACGTCGAGAGAATGTAACGCAGCTCGTAATCGCCCCGAGCCAACGGCGCGATGATCGAAACACTGTCCCCATCCGGACGTTCGTAGGTCACATAGGCCGAAGGGTCGGAGCCGACCGGCGCGAGGCCGATCCAGTCGTCGGGCGCCTTCGGGCCGCTCCAAGTCACGTTCAGTCTGCCGGCCGCCTCAACCGTGCTGTCGGCCTGAAGCGTTGCTGCACTTTCGCCAACGGTTAGCGGTTGGCGCGTCAGGATCGTCTGGTCGATGCCGGTGACATAGATGACGTCATAAGTGCCGGCTTCGCTCGGTGCCTGAAGGGTGACGGGAGACCCATCGGCAGTGCCTTTCCAGCGGCCCTGGTAATCGTCAACCGTGCCGTCCTTCGGAACGATCCCGATCCAGTCCTCCGGTCCGTTCGGACCTTCAAAGGCAATCTCCACCGGCTGACCGGCGGCAACTTCGGGGGCGTAGGTCAGGATTGCCTGAACTTCGGTCACTTTGATCGGTGCCTTGGCCAGAACACGTTCACCGCTATCGGCCCAGACATAGACGATTTCATAGTCGCCCGGCTGGGTTGGCAGGGCCAGTTTGGCGGGATTACCGTCGCGCACATACACCCAGAGATCCCGTTCGAGCCTGTTTCCGTCCGGGGTGACGACACGCAGGAAATCACCATCCAGGCCCGGGCCTTCAAAGGCAACTTCCAGCAGCGAGGTTGCGGGCGCTTCAGGGGAGGCGGGCGTGACACGCGCCTCGGGAAGATTGCCGTCGAGAAGAACAGTCTGCTGTCCGCCCTTGTCGGACACCTCAAGCGATGCACCGCCTGCCTTTTCACCAAGTTCTGCACTGACGACGTAGGATCCCGGCTCGAGCTCGACCTCGACGCTGCCACCTGTCATGCCGGACGCCACCACGGTCTCGTCGTCGACGGTTGCCACTGTCCATTGCACGGGGCCTGAAACAGGCTGGCCGCTTTCCTTGTCCGCCGCTGTCAGGACTGTCACAGGCAGCGGCGCTTTTTCCTCAACCGCGGCGACGCTTTCCTTCAGCGCTTCGGTCAGGCCGTCGGCGTCCTTGGCGTTCCAGTAAGTGCCGCCTGTCAGATGCGCAATACAGGCGATCTTGGCCTGATCCGCCTTTGAAGCGATGTCGAAACCGATGACATGGGCCTTGAAATCGACACCGGACTTGGCAAGTGCCTCGGCGAGGGCGCAAGGATCCCCGCCGCAGGTCTCGATACCATCTGAGATCAGGATCAGCCGTCCCGGGCGGTCGTTCTGCGCCAGAAGTTCCGCCGCCTGCCGAAGTGTTTCGGTAATCGGCGTCTTGCCGCGCGGCGTGAGCGCCTTGACGCTTTGCACCAGTTTGGAGCGGTCCAGCTCACTCACCGGCACCAGCGTTTCCACATCGCCGCAATCCGCCTTGCGGCGGTGACCATAGGCCATCACACCAGCCCTGGTTCCATCCGGAAGACCGGCAACAAAGCCTTCGAAGGCAGACCGGGCAATTTCCGCTTTCGCGGTACCGTCGATCTGGCCCCACATGGAATTGGAAGAATCCAGGACGAACAAAAGATCAGAAGGTGTGTCCGTCTGTGCCCCTGCGGGGGACATGAACATCGTGCCGCCGATGAGGGCGGCTCCCATAAGTCGAAACACAGGTCGCTTTGAAAAGAGCATGAAACCTTGGGCTCCTGTAATGAATTTTCGAAAAAGCCTTATCCGGAAAGGAGATAGGCGAGACGGGCCGAATTTAGAGACACTTGCAATCCCGAAGTGTGATAAAAGTCGCAAGTAGACAGAATTGCCAAGGAAAAAATGACGTTGGGAGACCTGCAATGATGTTCGACGGTATCAACCTGATTGCAGTTGCTGCGGCCGCCATTGTGTCTTTCCTGTTCGGCGCGCTCTGGTACGGCATCCTCGGCAAGGCCTGGATGAACGCCGCCGGTCTGACCAAGGAGCAGACGAGGCCAAACCCGGTTGTCTTTGCAACGGCTTTTTTCTGCCAGATCATCATGGCATTCGTCTTTGCGGGCGTGATCTATCACACCGGTGGAACCGATATCAGGAACGGCATCATCTCCGCGCTGATGATCTGGGTCGGCATCGTCATGACCACGCAGATCGTCAACCACCGCTTTCAAGGGCTGTCCTGGAACCTGACGCTGATCGACGGCGGTCACTGGCTCGGGGTACTGCTTGTCCAGGGTATCGTGATCGGATGGCTGAGCTGACGTGATCGCCGGGAAATACGCGTAAATCCGTACGAGATTGAAGGTCTTAGGCCTTGCCATAGACCAAAGACTCGCCGACTAAAGTACCAAGTCTAGGTTCTGGACGCTTTGAGGGGCCATACGCATAATGGCCCCGGCAAAACAAGGCCGCGGAAGGGAGAACTCGCTTACCGCAGGTCCAATTGTGGTTTCTGGGAGGTTTCACATGACTGAGTCCGTATTTCCCGTTCCCGCGGAGGTTGCCGCGCGGGCGCATGTCGACAATGCCAAATATCAGGAAATGTATCAGCGTTCCGTGGAAGACCCCGACGGCTTCTGGGGTGAGCACGGCAAACGGGTGGACTGGATCAAGCCTTTCACCAAGGTGAAGAACACTTCCTACGACTATCACAATGTTTCGATCAAATGGTTCGAGGACGGCACACTCAACGTTTCGGCCAACTGCGTTGACCGCCACCTGGAAAAGCGCGGCGACCAGCCCGCGATCATCTGGGAAGGCGACGACCCCAACGAGCACAAGGTCATCACCTACAAGGAACTGCACCGCGAGGTGAACAAGTTCGCCAACGTGCTGCACGGCCAGGGCGTCAAAAAGGGCGACCGCGTCACCATCTATCTGCCGATGATTCCGGAAGCAGCTTATGCAATGCTCGCCTGCGCCCGCATCGGTGCTGTGCATTCCATCGTCTTCGGCGGATTTTCACCGGACAGCCTTGCCCAGCGTATCGAGGATTGCGCCTCTGAATGCGTGATCACGGCAGACGAGGGCTTGCGCGGTGGTCGCAAGGTGCCGTTGAAGGCCAATGTCGACAAGGCTGCTGAAAAAGCGCCGGTAAAGAGCGTCATCGTGGTCAAGCGTACCGGCGGCGACATTGCCATGCAGGCCGGACGAGACGTCTGGTACCACGACGAGGCGGACCGTGTGTCCGACCATTGCGCACCGGCGGAAATGAACGCGGAAGATCCGCTCTTCATCCTCTACACCTCCGGGTCGACCGGCAAGCCCAAGGGTGTGATGCACACCACCGGCGGCTACCTGGTTTACGCTTCCATGACCCATGAATATGTCTTCGATTATCACGAAGGCGACGTCTACTGGTGCACGGCCGATGTGGGCTGGGTCACCGGTCACAGCTACATCGTCTACGGCCCGCTTGCCAACGGCGCCACCACGCTGATGTTCGAAGGTGTTCCGACCTATCCCGGTCCGGGCCGCTTCTGGGAAGTGTGCGACAAGCACAACGTCAACATCTTCTACACGGCACCCACCGCGATCCGCGCCCTGATGGGCGCCGGCGACGAACACGTCACCAAAACCTCGCGCAAGTCCCTGCGTCTTCTGGGGTCCGTGGGCGAGCCGATCAATCCGGAAGCCTGGACCTGGTACTACAATGTGGTTGGCGACAAGCGCTGCCCGATTGTCGACACCTGGTGGCAGACCGAAACCGGCGGCATCCTGATCACGCCGCTGCCGGGCGCAACCGACCTGAAGCCAGGTTCTGCCACCCGTCCGTTCTTCGGCGTCCAGCCGGCGATCGTCGACGCGGAAGGCAAGTTCCTGGAAGGGGCAACGGAAGGCAACCTTGTCATCAAGGACAGCTGGCCGGGCCAGATGCGCACGGTCTATGGCGACCATGAGCGCTTCGTCCAAACCTATTTTGCCACCTACAAGGGCCTCTATTTCACTGGTGACGGCTGCCGCCGTGACGAGGACGGCTACTACTGGATCACCGGCCGCGTTGATGACGTCATCAACGTTTCCGGTCACCGCATGGGCACGGCGGAAGTCGAGAGCGCACTTGTGGCGCATCCGAAGGTTTCCGAGGCCGCTGTGGTCGGCTATCCGCACGACATCAAGGGACAGGGCATCTATGCCTATGTCACGCTGATGGAAGGCGAAGAGCCGAGCGACGACCTGAAGAAGGAACTGGTCAAGCATGTCCGCTCGGAAATCGGGCCGATTGCCTCTCCGGACCTGATCCAGTTCGCACCCGGCCTGCCGAAGACCCGGTCGGGCAAGATCATGCGCCGTATCCTGCGCAAGATCGCCGAAGACAGCTTCGACAGCCTGGGCGACACCTCGACCCTGGCCGATCCGACCGTCGTCGACGACCTGATCGACAACCGCCAGAACCGCGGCTGACCGGCACACTCCGGACTATGAAATGCAAAAAGGCTCGCCACCCGGCGAGCCTTTTTTCAGTTTTGTCGATCCGATCCCGGAAGGGTTCAGTTACCTCGAAACGTAGATCTGCTGGATCTTCTTGGCGATATTGGCAAAGGCGTTGATCAGCTCGTCCGAACTCGTCGCCTTATAGAAATTGCCCGTGCTGGCGCAGGACTGCATGTTTCTCGACCCGGCCGAGGTGTTGCTGGTGCCGAAATAGACACCGAAGATCGAAATTCCTTCGTCCTTCATGGCCTGGCAAAGCGCACGCTGAGCCGTTGAGGAATTGTTGCTGTAGCTTTCGCTTTCGCTGCGTTCCTGCCACTGATTGACCGTAACCGTCTCACACTTGTACTGCCAGCCATGTCGTCTGGAATAAACCCAGTCGCATTCTTCCCGTTCGCCGATGTATTCGTAGTACCGGTTGTTATCCCCGTCGGTCATGATGATCGCGAACTTGAGAACATCCTCGTTGTCATAAGGCTCCGGCTTGCTTGCAAGAGGCCAGACGTCCGAATAGTTCGGCGAGATGCTGTTCCAGCCCCAGACCACACCGGTCTGGCCTGCCGTACCGCCGTTATCATCCAGGTCGGCGATCGCATCGAGCAACTCGTCCCGGTCGGATGTCAGCGGGATCATCTTCGACGTGCTGGAACAATTGTTGCTGCCACCGCCGTAAAACACGGCCTTCGGCGGCGGATCGGTCTTGTCGTAGTAATTGTAGGTCTTGTCGGTGTAGCGAACTTCGTAAAGATCTTCGCCGTCGTCGTAATCCTGGCGTTCCGTCACGCATTTGCTGCTGTCGGCATAGCCGAAGAGGCCACCCTTCACCTTGGAAGCGTAAGCTCCCAGGTTGACCCCCTGGCTGTATGGCACCAGCGAAATACGGACCTTGCTTTCGGATTCTTCGGTTCCATCCGGGATCAAGATGTTCACCAGGCCTTCGGAGGCATCCCGCAGCGTATCCATGTCGTTGCGCATGGACCCGGTAACGTCGACGACGAGGGCCAGTTCGACGTCAAAGCGTGAGTAGGTGACCTGTGAGCTCGTTCCGAAGCTGAATGTTTCCGGGCCGAGGGCACTCTTGCCATAACCGCCCATGTCGATGAAGTAGTTCTTGAGAGAGGCCGTGGACGTTACCTTGATGGTGCCGTTGTCCGGATCGACGACGAAGTCGAGATTGTCGATTGCCTCGTCCAGGAATTCGACGTCGGCCAGGTTGGCCTTGAAGGAATCCGCCAGAGCCTGCTTGATCTGGTCGTCGCTCATGACGCTGGTCGACAGGTCCGCCGCGACCGAAAGTGCCGCGGCATCAATCGCAAAGGACAGTTTTTCGCGCGCATTCACCGTTCGGGACACGTCGATGGTAATCCCCGCGATCACGACGATCAGGATCACCAGCATACCGAAAATTGGCAAAATGGATGCTTTGCGGTCGCCGGTAAACTCTGCAAGCAGGGGTCGGCAAATGAGACGCTTCAAATACTGCATTACTGCCTCGTCATTTTGTGAGACAGTTACTCTAGAAAAGTACCTAATTCCTTAAACGGAATGTAGAAAATAGGGGGTTGTTTCCGTTTGGTAAACCAATCGGAAAGAATCAAGACTGACGCTTTTCGCTGGCCGGTCGTCCGGCGGTTCTTATTTGGACAGGTAGATCGACTGGATCTTCCGCGCGATGTTTGCGAACGCTCCTATGAGTTCATCGGACGATGCAGCCTGATAATAGTTTCCCTGGCTTGCGCAGGACTGCATGTTTTTTGCCCCTGCGGATGTATTGCTGGTTCCGAAGTAAACTCCGAAAACCTGGATGTTGGCAGCTTTCATGGCCGCACAGATGTCTCGTGAGCGGACGGAAGAGGTGTTGTTGTAGCTTTCGCTTTCACCTGTTTCCCGCCAGGCGTTCACGGCCACTGTGCTGCATTGCCAGGTCGACTTGCCGTTTTTCTTGACCCAGCCGCACTGCTCCTCCTGTTCGATATATTGGTAATACCGGTTGTTGTCGCCGTCAGTCATGATGATCGCGAACTTGAGCGTATCGCCGTCTGAATAGGCCGCAGGCGCGCTGTCCGCAGGCCATACGTTGGCGTAGTTCGGCGACAGGCTGTACCAGCCCCAGGCAACCCCGGTCTGACCCGCCGTACCGCCAGTGTTGTTGAGAGCGGAAATCGCCGGCAGCAACGTGGAGCGGCTCTTGGTCAACGGCACCAGCTTGGACGTGGAGGAGCAACTGCTGCTGCCCCCGCCAAAAAAGGTCTGTGCCGGAGGAGGGCTGGCCTTCTTGTAGTAGTTATAGGGATCGTCCGTGAGCATGACCTCATAGGTGGAATAATCCTGACGTTCCGTGACGCAGTTGCCGCTGACGCTGTAGAAATCGCCGCCCTTCACCTTTTTTGCATAGGTGCCGAGGTTGACGCCCTGGCTGTAGGGAACCAGTGAAATGCGCACCTTGGCATCGTCTTCTTCCACGTCCTCGGGCAGCAGGATGTTGACCACCGCCGTCGAGGCATCGCGCAGCGTGTTCATGTCGCTTGAGGACATCGAGCCGGTGACGTCCACCACAAGGGCCAGCTCCACATTGAACTTGGAATAGGAGACCTGTGAACTGGTTCCGAAGGCAAAGGTCTCCGGACCCAGGTTCTTCATCATGTAGCCACCGAAATCGATGAAGTAATTCTGCAGGCTGGCCGTCGAGGAGACCTTAATGGTTCCATTTTCCGCATCGACCACAAAGGTCAGGTTCTTGATGGCTTCGGCCAGAAACTCGGCACCGTCCAGGTTGGACTTGAAGGAATCCGTCAGCGCCTGCTTGATCTGTTCATCCGTCATGAGCGATGTCGACAGATCCGCCGCCACGGACAGTGCGGCTGCATCGATCGCATAAGACAGCTTTTCGCGGGCGTTGACCGTGCGCGAAACGTCCACGGCTGCGCCCATGACGACAATCAGAAAAATCACCATCAACGCAAAGATGGGCAAAACGGCCCCTTCACGTTGCGTGAGAAATCGTCTGTTTATTTTGAAATTCCAGAAAAGAAGAGACATGTATGGCGCCGCCTCAAGGGAGATAAAGACAGCTACTACACACTTTAAGAAAAAACAGTGAATGAACTTTGGGAACGAGGTTAAAGCCTCGTTAAAATCAAATATTCAACGGCATAAATACATCCACTGGATGTCAACTGCCAGTTGCCTGCAACGTGGAATAGGCGCTCCGACGCAGACGCTTTGGCGCCGTCACAAGGGCTTTTGATGACCCCGCCTGAAGGCTCGCAATACGAACCGGAGACTACGGTTCCAGCTCGGTATCCCAGTAGAGGAAATCCAGCCAGCTATCGTGCAGATAGTTGGGCGGGAAACCGCGGCCGTTGTTGTGCAGGTCCTGGATGGTCGGCTGGAACGGCATGTGCATCGGCCACATGTTCAGTTGCTGGCACGACTTGTTGGACTTGCGCAGATTGCAGGGGGAACAGGCGGTGATGACATTGTCCCAGGTCGTCAGACCACCCTTGGAACGCGGCACAAGGTGGTCGAAGGTCAGCTCATCCTTGGAGCCGCAGTACTGACACTGGAATTTGTCGCGGAGAAAGACGTTAAATCGGGTAAAGGCAGGGTATCGGCTGGGTTTCACGAAGGTCTTGAGAGAGACCACACTGGGTAATCGGAACTCGAAGCTCGGACTTCGAACCGCCGCATCGTATTCGGCAACGATGTTCACCCGGTCCAGGAACACAGCCTTGATGGTATCCTGCCAACTCCACAGCGACAGGGGGTAGTAGCTCAAAGGCCGGTAATCCGCATTGAGCACCAACGCCGGATGGGCGCCCGACGAAACCGCTATCGTCACCTTCCGCTCCTCATTCCCAGAGCATGCCGAATCCACACGCGGATGCGTTGCTCTAACGACTTACGTTGGATCAACTTCCAGCAATCAGGTGCCAACTGACAGCGCGTTGACCTGTCGGAATGTCCGTTATCCGGTCAATCGGACAGCGGAACAGTCCTTTTGTGACGGGAGTATTGTAGTGCCGAGGTGACAGTCTTGTGAAGCCCGGGAAAATCATTTCTGAGTGCAGTTGTCGCCAGATCAGACCCGGCAAAGGATTTTTCTTAACTACATGAATTATTTACGCAAAAGCAAAATCCCCTGCGTCATTGTGACTGTTTTACGGGGAGAAGCAAAAAGGGCGCCTTGCGGCGCCCTTTCTCACGAACCGAAATGCGGTCGAATCAATTCGTCGTCCACTCGCGGATATCGACAAAATGGCCGGCGATTGCCGCCGCTGCCGCCATGGCCGGCGAAACCAGATGGGTCCGGCCCTTGTGACCCTGACGGCCTTCGAAGTTGCGGTTGGACGTCGACGCACAGCGCTCGCCCGGCTTCAGCTTGTCCGCATTCATGGCAAGGCACATGGAGCAGCCCGGCTCACGCCATTCAAAGCCTGCTTCCTTGAAGATGACGTCCAGACCTTCTTCCTCGGCCTGTTCCTTCACCAGACCAGAGCCCGGGACAACCATGGCGCTGACGCCTGCTGCCACCTTGTGATTGCCGATGACGGCAGCCGCAGCACGCAGGTCTTCAATGCGGCCGTTGGTGCACGAACCGATGAAGGCGCGGTCGATCTTGATGTCGGTGATCTTGGTGCCCGGCTGCAGGCCCATGTATTCCAGGGCGCGCTTCTTGGACTCGCGGCGGTTTTCATCAGCGATTTCGGCCGGATCCGGCACGACACCTTCCACCGAGATGACGTCTTCCGGAGACGAGCCCCAGGAAACGATCGGCGGCAGGTTGGCGGCGTCCAGTTCGATGACCTTGTCGAAATAGGCGTCCGCATCCGAATGCAGGGTCTTCCAGTAGCCGAGAGCCATGTCCCAGGCTTCGCCCTTGGGCGCCTTGGGGCGGCCTTCGATGTACTTGTAGGTGATTTCGTCCGGTGCGATCAGGCCTGCGCGTGCACCAGCCTCGATGGACATGTTGCAGACCGTCATGCGGCCTTCCATCGACAGGGCACGGATTGCTTCGCCGGCATACTCGATCACGTAGCCGGTGCCGCCTGCGGTACCGATCTTGCCGATGATGGCCAGAACGATGTCTTTCGCGGTGACGCCGGCAGGGATCTTGCCGTCGACCTTCACCAGCATGTTCTTGGCTTTCTTCTGGATCAGCGTCTGGGTGGCCAGAACGTGTTCCACTTCGGATGTGCCGATACCGTGGGCGAGGGAGCCGAAAGCGCCATGGGTGGAGGTGTGGCTGTCGCCGCACACAATGGTCATGCCGGGCAGGGTGAAGCCTTGCTCGGGACCCACGATGTGAACGACGCCCTGACGCATGTCGAGTTCGGAATAATATTCGATGCCGAATTCCGCCGCGTTCTTGGCCAGCGTGTCGACCTGCAGGGCCGATTCCGGATCATCGATGCCGTGACGGCGGTCGGTGGTCGGAACGTTGTGGTCGACCACGGCAAGCGTCTTCTCCGGCTGGCGCACCTGGCGGCCGGCCATGCGCAGGCCTTCGAATGCCTGCGGACTGGTAACTTCATGCACCAGGTGGCGATCGATGTAGAGCAGACCGGTCCCGTCCGGCTGCATGTCGACCACGTGGTCGTCCCAGATCTTGTCGTAAAGCGTCCGTGCGTTGGCCATGGGTCTCTCCTCGGTCCATCCGAGCAAACGGTCAAACGGTCTAAAGTTTGCGAAATGCCCGGTGATGCCCGTCGCGGCGCGTCCAGCCGCAAGGGTCTATCCTCGTTTATCGTAGCTAGTGAATGACGCAGCGCCGCCTGAAGGTCAAGCGTTCCGAGTTGAGCTGAATTCAACTCAGATTGACCGGCGCAGGAAGAACGGGGCGCAAAACCCCGGATTTGCATCGGGCTGCGCCGGGGTTTGGCGCAAATGCAAAAAAGGCGGCCCGAAGGACCGCCTTTTCGAAACGTTTTGACGGGCCGGCTTATTCGGCTGCGTTCTCTGCAGCTTCCTTGGCAGCGGCCTTGGCTTCTGCAGCAGCTGCCTTGGCAGCAGCCACTTCCGCACGCACTTCTTCGTTGAGGCGCTTGGAACGAGCATTGGTGTTTTCGACGATACGGGCAGACTTGCCGCGACGGTCGCGCAGGTAGTAGAGCTTCGCGCGACGGACCTTACCGCGGCGAACCACTTCAACGCCTTCCAGCATCGGGGAGTAGACCGGGAAAACGCGCTCGACGCCTTCGCCGTAAGAAATCTTGCGAACCGTGAAGCTCTCGTTGATGCCGCCGCCGGAACGGGCGATGCAGACGCCTTCGTAAGCCTGGGTACGGGTACGCGTACCTTCGGTGACCTTCACGTTGACGCGAACGGTGTCACCAGGAGAAAATTCCGGCAGCTTGCGCTGCTCTTCGATTTTCGCCATTTCCTCAGCATTGAGCTGCTCGATGATGTTCATGGCATATTTCCCTTTTGAATTACAAAGCGGTCAGAGCGTTTTCCGGTTTTGGCCGGAAACGGGTTCACCGACTTTGGGCCATGTTGCTTGTCGGCTGGACTTTCCTGATTTTCCGGTCCTTTTGGTCCGGTTCAGGACGCAGGTCTTTCCAAGGAAAAGACACAACTTCACCCAGCTTCGGCGCGCGTATACAGGAAATTTGCGCCACTGTCATGCGGATTCTTCAATCCACGTCGTCTTCATCCGCCATGTACGCATCCCAGAGATCCGGCCGCCGCTCGCGTGTCAGGCGCTCGGCTTCGGCCATGCGCCACTCGTGGATCTTCCGGTGATTGCCCGAGGTCAGAACCTCGGGAATGGTCAGGCCTTCGAACTCGGCCGGCCGCGTGTATTGCGGGTGTTCCAGCAGGCCACCCTCGAAGCTTTCGGTTTCCGCACTGTCCATGTTGCCCATGACGCCAGGGATAAGCCGGACAACAGCGTCCAGCATGGTCAGCGCGCCGATTTCGCCGCCGGACAGGATGTAGTCGCCGACGGAGACTTCCTCCAGACCGCGCGCGTCGATCACCCGCTGGTCGACCCCCTCAAACCGACCACAGACGATGACTGCGCCAGGGCCTTCGGCAAGTTCATGCGCACGGTCCTGGGTAAAGGGCGTCCCGCGCGGGCTCATCAGGAGCCGCGGGCGCGGGTCGTCAGCGGGGGCCGCCGCATCAATGGCCCTGGCCAGGATATCGGCCCTGAGCACCATACCGGCACCGCCACCGGCCGGCGTATCGTCAACGGAGCGGTGCTTGTCCGTCGCAAAGTCACGGATCTGGCTGGTTTCCAGCTGCCAAAGCCCCTTGTCCAGCGCCCGGCCCGAAAGGCTGTGGCCCAGGGGCCCTGGAAACATGTCCGGGTAGAGCGTCAGAATGGTTGCCTTGAACGTCATTACGCCTGTCAGTTCTGCTGATTGGCCGGTATGCCCGGGTCCAAAACCGCCCATTGGTTAACGAGCCGTTTACCGCTTTCCTAAAAACCTGTCGAATTCTTCAGGGTAGCCGCCGGAAAGAAAGCTCTGATTAAGGCTCGCAGTATAAAGTGGCAAGAGCGTTTCAATCGGGTTTATTGCCGTGGCAAAATTTCCAGTCCTGCGTTTCAAGCTTCCCCGTTTCATTCAGGTGCATGTCGACCGCCACTATCTCGACATTTCCCTGAGCCGCGTGCTGCCCCTGTTCGCCTTGATGACCTTCGGCGTGCTGGCCGGCCTTGTGTTCAACACCGGCGTCGGCCACCCCTATGACAAGGTCATCCATATCGGCTTTTTCGCACTTCTGACCCTGTCGATCCATGCGCTGTTCTGCTGCCGGCTGCGCATTTCCGCCGTCGTCGCCTTCGGCATGGGTCTCGCGGGTGAAGTGGTGCAGGGCTTCATTCCCCACCACGAAATGTCGTTGCAGGATGCCTTCGCCAACGGAATCGGGGTTGCACTGGTCGTCGCACTGATTGCGCTGAAGCGTTCCGAGGTTCGGCAGGCTGTTCGCCAGGACGTTCCCGCGGAGGAGCGCGAAGAGCTCAACCTACGCAAGATGGGCTTGCAGCCCGTGCCAACGCGTTACCTGTCCGGCTCGTCTTCAGAAGGCTCAGGAGCTCCTTCGGAGAAGTAATCCTCCGGCAGTGAAGCGCTGACCCGGCCGTTCTCCAGGTCGATCTCCGGCACGAATTCCTTCGTGAACGGAACATAGAAGCTGCGGCCGCGTTTTGGCCGGACTTCCAGCAGATCGCCGGCTCCGAAATCCTGCACCGCAATGATCTTCCCGAGTGTCTCGCCAGTCTGGTCGAGCACATCGAGGCCGGTCAGGTCGGAATAGTAGAATTCGTCGTCTTCAGGTTCGGGCAGCTGGTCACGGTCGATAAAGAGATCGACACCGTTCAGCTCTTCCGCCTGGTTGCGGTCCGCGATCCCCTTGAACTTGGTGATCACCACCGTCTTCTGCACCCGCGCCCGTTCCACCTCGAAGGAACGTTTGCCGTCCCGGGTGGTCAGAATGCCGTAGTCGGCAAAGGAAAGCGGGTCATCGCCGTAAGGTTTGACCCGCACTTCCCCGCGAATGCCATGCGCCGCACCGATCTTGGCCATCAGTACCTTCTGATCGTCCTTGGACGTCATCTCAAAAGGCTCCCTGGCCAATGTCTTCCGGTGCGGCTTGGCGCATCTGCTTATTCGGCAGCTGCTTCTTCTGCCGGAGCGGCAGCAGCTTCAGCGGCAGCAGCAGCTGCTTCTTCTTCAGCCTGACGCTTGGCTTCAACGCGTTCCTTCGCCTTTGCGCCCAGCTCGGCTTTCTTCGGGTTGTTGCGCGGCTCACGCTTCAAGAGGCCGGCAGCATCCAGGAAGCGGTGAACGCGGTCGGTCGGCTTTGCGCCGCTGTCCAGCCAATGCTGAATACGCTCGACGTTCAGGGTCACGCGGTTTTCGGAATCCTTCGGCAGCATCGGGTCGTAGGAACCGACCTTTTCGATGAAACGGCCATCGCGCGGGGAGCGGATGTCAGCAACAACGATGCGGTAATACGGGCGCTTCTTGGAACCGCCACGTGCCAGGCGAATTTTCGTAGCCATTTTTATGTCTCCAGTTTGTTCAGTTGCCGGCTTCAGCGGCAATGGCTTCGTGGTGCCGGATCACTTCCTTGACGATGAAGTTCAGGAATTTCTCGGCAAAGTCAGGATCGAGATTGGCGTCGCCCGCAAGCTGGCGCAGCCGTTCGATCTGAATTTTCTCCCGCGCCGGATCAGCCGGCGGCAGGTCGTTGGTGGCTTTCAGCACACCCACTTTCTGGGTGCACTTGAACCGTTCGGCGAGCATGTGAACAAGAGCCGCATCAATGTTGTCGATGGACGCCCGAAGAGCCTTCAGTTCGCTCAAGGCGGGGCTTTCACCCAGCTTGTTCTCCGCTTCGCTCATCGTTTCTTGCCCTTGCCCATACCCGGAAACCCGGGGAGTTTCGGACCGCCAAGGCCTGGAAGACCCGGCATGCCCATGCCTGGCGGCAGACCGCCGCCCAACCCGCCGGGCAGGCCTTTCGGCATTTCCATGCCACCCGGCAACTGGCCGGACTTGGCCATTTCCTCAAGCTGCTTGGGATCGACATCCGGCATTCCGCCGCCGCCGAGGCCACCCATCAGCTTGCCCAGCATGCCTTTGCCCTTGCCCATCTTCTTCATCATGTCCGCCATCTGGCGGTGCATTTTCAGAAGCTTGTTGACGTCGGCAACATCCATGCCCGACCCGGCTGCAATACGCTTCTTGCGGCTGGCCTTGAGCAGTTCGGGCTTCTGGCGCTCGGCCGGTGTCATCGATTCGATGATGGCGACCTGGCGCTTGAACATCTTGTCGTCGATGTTCGAAGCCTCGATCTGCTTCTTCATCTTGCCGATGCCCGGCAACATGCCCATCATGCCGGACATGCCGCCCAGCTTTTCCATCTGGCGCAGCTGCTCGGCGAGATCTTCCAGGTCGAAGTGACCCTTCTGCATCTTCTTCGCCATTTTCGCGGCCTGTTCCGCGTCGATGGCTTCTGCAGCCTTTTCCACCAGCGAGACGATGTCGCCCATGCCGAGGATGCGGTCTGCGATCCGGCGCGGGTGGAAGTCTTCAAGTGCGTCTGATTTTTCGCCGGTACCGATCAGCTTGACCGGCTTGCCGGTAACCGCCTGCATGGAGAGCGCCGCACCGCCGCGGCCGTCGCCGTCCATACGGGTCAGGGCGATACCGGTGATGCCGACGCGTTCATCGAAACTCTGCGCCAGGTTGACGGCGTCCTGACCGGTCAGGCTATCCGCCACCAGCAGGATTTCATGCGGCTGGGCAGCGGCTTTCACCTCTGCCATTTCAACCATCAGCGGCTCGTCGATGTGAATACGGCCGGCGGTGTCGAGCATGACCACGTCATAACCGCCGAGCTTGGCGGCGGACATGGCCCGCTTGGCGATTTCGACCGGGCCCTGGCCGGCAACGATCGGCAGCGTATCGATGTCGTTCTGCTCACCCAGAACCTTCAGCTGCTCCTGGGCAGCCGGACGGCGGGTGTCGAGCGATGCCATCAGCACCTTGCGCTTGTCGCGCTGGGTCAGGCGACGGGCAATCTTGGCCGTGGTGGTGGTTTTACCGGAGCCCTGCAGACCGACCATCATGATCGCCACCGGTGCAGGAGCGTTCAGGTCGATCGGATGGGCTTCTTCACCGAGCATCTCGACCAGCTGGTCATGAACGATCTTCACGACCATCTGGCCCGGGGTCACGGACTTGACCACCTCGGCACCGACGGCGCGGTTGCGCACCTTGTCAGTGAAGGAACGTACGATCGGCAGCGCAACGTCGGCCTCGATCAGCGCGCGGCGGATTTCGCGCAGCGCCTCGTTGACGTCGTTTTCCGACAGCGCACCGCGGCCGGTGAGCTTGTCGAAAATACCGCTTAATCGATCGGACAGGCTTTCAAACATCAGTAGTCCTTGAATAGTCTCGGTTTCGGGAAGTCTCCCGAACCATATGGGCAACCGCCGGTCATTTCCAACCGGATCAATCCGCGCAAAGCAGTTTGACACCCGAGGGCGCAACGCGCTGTCGGATGTTAACCTCCGGGAACTCTTTACACCTTTGCGGGTCCCGGTCGGCGGATCGAAATTTCAATCACTCATATGGAGTTCGCGGGGATATGCCCGAAACCCGGGCAAGAGTCAAGGAAGCGGCGGAAATTCCCGTTTTCCTTGATCCGGTTTTCTGTCTCTACACCGTCATCCCGTGGCTTGACCATGGGATCCATGCCGTTTCGTCTTGTCGAACATCTGGTTTTCGGTTCAGGCCATGAACGCTTGGGTGCTAATCGCAATCGACGTCAGGATGGCGATGGTGAGCAGCACCGCGGCCAGACCCAGCAACAGACCGAAGATGACGACCAGTCCGTCGCGCTCGACAATGCCGACGCCGGCGATGAACAGCGCGACCGCCGGAAACCAGCCGCTGAGCGGCACTGGTAGAAACAATGTGAACGCAATGACGAACAACGCAAGCCCGAGCAAGCGCTCATGTTTTCGCGCAAACAGACCTTCGTACCGGTGGGCCAGCACGCGCTCCAGCCGCATTGTGACGGGACGCAGGCGCACCATCGTTCGCCGCAGCTTGTTGTGATTGAGCGACAGGCGTGCAAGCGGCCTGGGCAGTTTCACATGCGGAAAGCCGAGCACCATCTGGAACGTGGTGACGAGCACCGGCAGACCAGTGACGAGCGAGGAGCCGGGAGGCAACGGCAGAAGCGTCAGCAGGGAAAACAGCACAATCGCCCAGCCGAACGACGTCTCGCCCAGCGCCAACAGCAAATTGCCGAGCGTCAGTGTGCCGTCCCGGTGCTGGTCGCGCGATGTCCGCAGGATCGGCAGCGACAGCGAAGGTCTTCGGCGTCTTTCGCCCTGCATTCAAGATTTCCGTTACAGCTTCTGAGTCGCGCAGGGTCTAACATTCCATCTGCAATAAATCCAACGCCGAGTAGCACGGGTTGGCGTATTTTGCAGTTCGGCAGAGCGACCGGGTTCCGGACAGTCCGGCGGCATCAATCCCGCTTGGACGTCTCGTATTTGGCCGAAACCTCATAATAGTCGTTGAAGCCGATCCGGTCCCGCAGCTCCTTGAAGTCCATGAGATCCGGCGTGCGGTCCTGGTCGCTCTTCAGCTGCTGCAACGTCGCGACCATTGCCTTCATGGCGCTGGCCATCAGGGTCAGAGGATAGGCGGCAATGGCGTAACCGATGTCCCGAAGCTCTTCATGCGAAAGGTCGGGAGTTTCGCCGCCTTCCACGATGTTGGCCATCTTCGGGCCCGGCAGTTCCCGGCAGATTTCCTGCATTTCGGCAACCGTCTTGGGCGCCTCGACAAACAGGATATCAGCGCCGAGTTCCTTGAACTTTGCCGCCCGGGCAATTGCCTCGGCAAGGCCGTGCTCATGACGGGCATCGGTCCGGGCAAGGATCAGGATATCAGCCCCTGCCTCCTGGGCATCCTGCGCCGCCCGGATCCGGTCAAAGGCTTCCTCGCGGGAAACGACCGCCTTGCCCGGTGTGTGACCGCAGCGTTTCGGAGCCACCTGGTCCTCGATCATCACGGCTGCAGCGCCTGCCTTGGCCATGCCGGTCACGGTCCGGCGCACGTTCATGGCATTTCCGTAACCTGTGTCGCCATCCGCCAGCAGCGGAATCCGGACCGCATCGGTGATGTTGCGCGCCTGATCGAGCACTTCGCCATAGGACATCAGCCCCAGATCCGGCTGCCCGATCCGCGATGCGGAGGCGGCAAAGCCGGACATGAAGGTGAGATCGAACCCTGCCTGCTCGATCAGCTTGGCGGACAAGGCATCATAACAGCAAGGCATGACGTGAAGTTTCGGCTGCTCCAGCAGCGCGCGAAGGGTAGCTGCCGGTGACGGCATGACAAAAACCTCAGAACTTGAATGGCAGATAGAGCGCGAGATCGGTCCAGACATACAGGATCGCGACCGAAATCAACATGATCACCAGGAATGGCAGCACGCCACGGGAGACGTCGGACAGTTTCGATCGCGCGACCGACTGGATGACATAGAGATTGAGCCCGACCGGCGGTGTGATCAGGGCGCATTCCACCATGACGACCATATAGACGCCGAACCAGATCGGATCGAAGCCCAATGCCATGGCTGCCGGCAGCAGCACGGGCGTCATGATCAACACCATGGACAGCGCCTCGAACACCAGCCCCATGATCAGAAGCACGATCGACACCACGATGATGAATGCGAGCGGCGTATCGATGGTCTGGCCGATGAAGACCGAGATATCCTGCGGGATCCGGTAAAGCGTGATCGCCTTGCCGAACACCTTGGCCCCGGCGATGATCAAGACGATGGCAACGGTCGTCACCATGGCGTCGAACGCGGCTTCCTTCAGACCTTGCCAGGTAAGCGTACGCAGGATGGGCCCGGTAATCAGAAGCGCCACGGCAAAGCCGATGGCTGCAGCTTCCGTCGGTGTCGCCGCGCCGCTGTAGATGGCGCCGATAACAACAAGCGCCAACAGGATCGAGGGAAATGCCCGCACAGTTGCCCGCATGCGCTCGTCCCAGCTTGACGCCGGCTCCGGCGTGTAGCCGCCGAACCAGCGGGCATAGACCATGGAAAAAACGATGAAGAACACCACAAGCATAAGGCCCGGGCCAACACCTGCCAGGAACAGCGCGATCACCGATTGTTCGGTAACGAAGCCATAGACGATCATCGGGATCGACGGCGGGATCAGAATGCCGAGTGTGCCACCTGCGGCAAGCAGGCCGTAGACAAATTTCCGCTCGTAGCCGCGCTGGATCATTTCCGGGATCGCAACTGTTCCGATGGTGGCGGCCGTTGCCACCGACGATCCGGAAATGGCTGCGAAAATGGCGCAGGACAGGATGGTCGCGACGGCCAGTCCACCCGGCCAGTGACCGACCCAGGCATGAACGGCGGCAAAGAGATCCCGCCCGACCCCGCCTTTCAGCAGGATGTTGGACATCAGCAGGAACAGCGGTACCGCCAGAAGAATGAAGCCATCCAGCGTCGACAGGATCGCTTGGGGCGCCATCAGCGGCGAGAAACCACCGAGAATGAGCATTCCAAGGCCGAGACCGCCCAGCGCGAACGCCACCGGCACGCGGATCAGCAACAAGGTGAACAGCGAAGCGAGAATGAGAACTGTCGTCATTCCATCACCACCGCTTCATGATCGCCCGACTTGGGCTTTTGGCCCAGCTCAATGAGGGCCTGCACGAACAGAAGCGCAAACCCGACCGGAACGGACAGTTCGGAGATCCACATGGGAAGGTCCAGCATGGAGCCCGAGGTGCGGCCTCGCTCGAAGGAATCGTAGAAGATCCCGCCGCCTTTCCAGGCGACCAGGATGCTGAACACCGCAACAAAGCCCATGGCAACCACATGGCAGGCGCGGCGCCAGCCCAGGCTTAGCTGGTCTGTCAGCGCATCAACCGCAATGTGCCGACCGGCTTTCAACAGCCATGGCATGGCAAGCATGGTGCCCCAGATCAGGCACAGCTGAGACAACTCCGACGCCCAGATGGTCGGTGCAACGAAAAGATACCGGGCCAGAACTTCATACGTGAGCATGCAGCCCACGGCGACGAACAGCAGCGCGGCGATCCAGGCAAAGGCCTGAAGAAGAAAATAGAAGGCTTTCATGAAACCATCTGTCGATCGAGCAATCGGCAAGGCCGCGAAAAGACACCGGAACTCCGGCATCCGTGACTGGAAGCGACCAGCATGGCCGCGGCCGCTTCCGTCGTTCAGGATCCGCGGGCCGTCAGAATTTCTGAGCGGCTTCGAGAACTTGCTTGCCGAGAGGGCCCGCTTTTTCGACGAAGTTGTCGTAGACCGGCTGGCTTACGCTTTTCCAGGCGGTCATTTCTTCTGCGGTCGGCGTGTAGATGGTCATGCCGTTCTGCTCCGAAATCTCGTAAGCTTCAGCTTCGATCTGGGACATCCGATCCCGCACATCGGCTTCCGCCTTGAGGGCAGCAGCCTCGATGATCTTCTTGTGCTCATCCGGCAGGCCGTTCCAGAAATCGGTGTTCACCACGACGATGAACTCGATATCCGCATTGTTGGTCACGGTGATCGTGTCCATGACTTCCCAGAGCTTGCGGGATTTCACTCCGGAAACGCCGGTCATGCCGATGTCCACGGTGCCGCGCTGGTAGGCCAGATACTGTTCGGAACCGGAAATCAGCGTCGGCGCACCGCCGGCAACCGTGACAAAATCGCCAAGCGTCTTGCCGAAGACGCGAACCTTCTTGCCTTTCAGATCTTCCGGGGTTTTCAGCGGTCCGCCATTGGACAGCATGATGGAGCCGCCATAAGCCTGCCACCACAGAACGGTGGAACCGGTTTCCGCGATTGCCTCATCCAGCGGTCCGCGCACCGGAGATCCCTTGGCTACGGCCGCACGAACCTTTTCTTCCGTGTCGAACAGGAACGGCTGATAGAAGACGTCGACGGCAGGAATGTCGCCGACATAACGCGTCAGCGACGCAACGCCCATTTCGATGGACCCGCTTCCGACGGCTGCCGGAACTTCGTTGTCCTTGTAGAGCTGAGCGGAATCGTAGATCTCCACGGCAATGTCGCCGTTGGAGTTTTTCTCTACTTCTTCCTTGAAGAGCTGCAGATTCTGGCCGAGGTGGCTCGTCAGAGGCAATTGCAGCGAAATGCGCAAGGTTGTGTCTGCTGCTTGTGCCGAACCGGCTGCCAGGCCAAGCGCCATTGCCGCGCCAAGCGCCCAGGAAAGTACTTTCATGTTTTCCTCCCAAATTTATGAAATCACTCTGGCAAAGCCTCCCGGTCCGGTCAACATGAACTGGCGCATAGGTGTGTTTTAGAAGCAGTTTTGCCGATCGCCCGCAGACCAACCAGCCTGCCGGTCATTCCAGGCGATTGGCAGGCTCAAATTCCGTTGGCCTTGCTTTTTGCGGTGCACAGGCAGATAACGACAGTCTTTTGACACACACGCCTGCTGTCCTGACAGCCGACCGTTGCGGACGTCCAGTCTATGAATTATCGCGCCATTGCTTTGCCAATCGGACGATTGCTCATCCTGATTTCAGTTCTGATGATCGTTCCGGGTATCGCGGATGTGTTCTCCAGAAACTCGGACTGGCAGGTCTTTCTGGTATCGGCCCTGGTTCTTGGAACCGCGGGCTTGCTCATGACCATGGCTTTCCAGGGAGAACAGCCGCCGAGCCACTTTCGCGAAGCGATCCTGTTCGTCAACGCCGCCTGGTTCACCTTCTCCTTTGCCGGCGCTGTACCCTTCTACTTCAGCGGCCTCGGCATCAGTTTCACCGACGCCTTCTTCGAGACCGCCTCCGGCCTGACCACAACCGGTTCGACAATCCTGACGGGTCTCGACACTCTGCCGCCGGGCATTTTGCTGTGGCGGGCGCTGCTGCAATGGGTTGGCGGCATTGGCGTGGTTGCCATCGGGATCTGGCTTCTGCCGGGCTTGCGCGTTGGTGGCAGCCAGCTCTTCGCGCTGGAATCGTCTGAAAATACCAGCAAGCCCTATGGTCATGTCGGCCCATTCGTCTACCGGCTGCTGGCCCTTTATGCCGGACTGTCGATTGCCTGCGCCACGCTCTACCTTCTGTGTGGAATGACCTTTTTCGAAGCGGTGATCCATTCCATGACCACCGTCTCGACAGGAGGCTTCTCCACGTCCGACCAGTCCTTCGGCCAATTCGACGGCCTCGCTGTTTACTGGGTCGCCTCGGTGTTCATGCTGGGATCCGCCGTGCCGTTCCTCTATCTGATCCGGAGTATCGAGCGACGGCATTGGGTAAAAGACGTCCAGATCATGCTGCTGCTTGCCATTGTCGCCGCAGCTTCGATCAGCGTGTTCCTGTTCGAGCGGTTCATCGGACATGACACGCCGTTCCAGATGTTCACATTCGCGGTCTTCAACGTGGTTTCGGTTATCACCACCACCGGCTATGCCGCCAACGACTACCTGCAGTTCGGTCCGCCCGTGATCGCGATTTTCTTCGTGCTGACGTTCTTCGGCGGCTGCAGCGGATCCACGTCCGGAGGCTTCAAGATGTTCCGGATCGCAATTCTGGGCAGTTACATCCAGGGCCTGTTCCGACGGATGATCCGGCCACACCGGGTGGTCGAGCCGAAATACCAGGGCCGGGCCGTGTCAAATCCGGTTCTGGAAGGTGTGCTTGTCTTCGCCGTTCTTTATGCAGGCGCTTTTGCGGCGTTCTCGCTGATCTACATGATGCTCGGTCTTGATCTCGAGACGGCGCTCAGCGCCTCCATCACAGCCCTTGCGAATGTTGGTCCTGGCGTTGGCGATACCATTGGTCCGTCCGGTACGTTCCAGTCCCTACCGGATCTCGCCAAATGGTTTCTGGCGGTTCAGATGATCCTCGGTCGACTGGAAATCCTGGCAGGTATCCTGCTCCTGACGCCGGATTTCTGGCTGGACTGAAGCCTGACCCGACCGGGTTGGCTCAATTGTTCGAGTAAAGTTCGAAAGTCCCTTCAAAACGGAAAACCACCGCCGGCGTGACCTTACCGACGGTGGTCTTGTTCGGGCAATCTGGCTGCTGACGCAGCCGACGGGGGGTTTGATTGCCCGAAGCCCGGTTACGGCTGGACGGAGGAGAACTCTTCCGGATCCAGAAGGCTGTCCTGATTGCTGTCAGCCGCGTTGAATGCATCTTCGGAAAGGGTCGGGACGGCTGCCGCGATTTCCTCGAAGCTGACATAACCGTCCTGATCGAGATCCACCGCCTCGAACGACATGCCCTGGGCAAGAGCTGCGGAAGACGCGGTAAAGGCACCGATCAGAAGAGCAGCAGTAAGACGTTTGGACATGATATGACCTCCAATGGTTTGGGTCTTGTCAGGTGTCCCGTGTGCCATTCGGCTTTGGGCTCACCTGTCGTTCCGTCCGTTCGCCAGGCCCCTGCGACCCGTCGAACCGGAACGAGACAAACACTGCGGGCCGATCGCGACCGGCAAAGGGCAGCTCTTTGAAACCTTCGCGGCAATGTTGTGTTCCGCCATGGAGATCAGCCACAGGTCGGTCAAACTACCGTCATTTTTAATGATTTTAGGCAGTTCTGGGGCTTCCGCTGGAAAAACCAGCCTGAATATCTATTTGATTTTATTTATAAATTCGAAACAAACTGGTTGAAACGGCTATCCATGCTTCGGTTCGCGACCAGTCCTGCAAACCGAAGCAATACCAGTCCCGGTCTGATTGCCGTTCCGTGAAACGGCAGGCTCTGATCAGGTGTAGTCGCGCGAGCCGAAGATGGCGGATCCGACACGCACATGCGTGGCCCCAAAGCCGACCGCGACCGGATAGTCGGAAGACATGCCCATGGAAAGCTGCTCAAGACCATTGCGGGCGGCGATTTTTTCCAGAAGCGCGAAATGTTCGCCCGGTGCTTCGTCGACCGGCGGAATGCACATCAGGCCGACAATGTTGAGCCCGACATCTTCCTTGCACTCTTTCACGAAGGCATCGACATCCTTCGGTGCGATGCCTGCCTTCTGGGGCTCTTCACCCGTGTTTACCTGAATGAAACACGGCAGATCCCTGCCCTGCTTTTCCATCTCGGCTTTCAGTGCCCTTGCGATTTTCGGCCGGTCAACCGTATGGACGACATCAAAGGTCGCGACCGCTTCCTTGGCCTTGTTGGATTGCAGCGGGCCGATCAGATGCAATTCAATACCTTCAAACTCCTCACGAAGCCCCGGCCACTTGTGCATGGCTTCCTGCACCCTGTTTTCGCCGAAAACCTGCTGACCTGCCTCAAGCACCGGGCGGATCTCGTCCGCTTCGAAGGTCTTGGAGACCGCAATCAACGTTACCGACCCTTCCGGCCTGCCAAACTCGGCTTCGGCACTTCTGATATCTGCCTGGACGTTTGCCAGTCGGTCTGCTGCGGAGGTCATCAGTTGGTCCTTCAAATTGTCAGGTGCTCTGCCGGATCGCGCGTTCCTTCTCATAGGCCCGGTCGCCCCTTGATCTCAAGTGGTCTTTGCAAAGACTCAAGCAACCTGGCGTGACTGCACAGCCGGTGAATTTTCACGCCAGGTATTCAATCAGGTTCACCTTTTCCTAGAGGTTTGCCGATAGTGTCTCGCCGCTTGCATCAAATGAAGATGGAGGGCCCGGTGTGAGGCAACTCGGTTCATTTATCTGCATACTGATGTTGTTCTGCTTTCTGTACGTTCCTGCATCGCGGAGTGAAACCTTCACGTTCGCGGTTGGCGAATGGCCGCCTTTTATTGGCGCGAAGTCACCGGGCTTCGGAAGCCACACCCAGATCGTCAGGCGGGTAATCGAACAAGCCGGGCATCAGGCGAAATTCGACTTTCTGCCCTGGCAGCGATCGTACCAGATGGTCAGGAACGGGACTTACGCCGCAACCTTTTCCTGGTCCTACACGGATGAACGAAGCGAGGAATTCTATTTTCCCGAACGACCCGTCGGACTGGCAACCTACGTACATTTTTACAAGAAAGACCGGTTTCCGGACGGCATCGGGCCACTGAGCTTCGATGATCTTCGCAAGGAAGGGCTCTCCGTGGTTGCGGTCAGAAACTACTGGTATGAAGACATGCTGGAGGCTGCGGGTGTCACTGTTGAATATGTGTCGACGGAACAGCTTGCCTGGTCGATGCTTCTGCACGAACGGGCCGATGTCTATATGGAGAGCACGGAAGTCGGCATGATCCGGAAGGCCGTGTTCCTGGGTGACGAAGCAAGCCTGCTCGTTCACTCCCCCACCTTCCTGGAAGTGCCCATGTATCCCATGTTCAGCAGGAAACACCCGGACGGGCGGCGCCTGTTGGAAATCTGGGAAGCTTCAAGCCCGCCTGATCCCGAAACAACGCCGGAAGCGGCCATCCGATAGCTTTACGAATGCGGCGTTGCGAAATAAACAGGCATCTGCAAGATCAATCTCTTCTCACATGTTGACCCCGGACGCGATTTCTGGTGACAGTCCGGCAGTCAATCTTTCAGGAAATCCGCCGGATCCGGCGGCAAGAACAAACGGCACATTTGATGGCAACGGAACGGTACAATGCGCGCGAAGTCGAAGCGCGCTGGCAAAAGGTCTGGAACGACAAGGACGTCTTCGTCACCCACAACGACGATCCCCGCGACAAATACTATGTCCTTGAAATGTTCCCCTATCCGTCCGGCCGCATCCACATGGGCCATGTGCGCAACTACGCCATGGGCGATGTTGTTGCCCGTTACAAGCGCGCCAAGGGCTTCAACGTCCTGCATCCAATGGGCTGGGACGCTTTCGGCATGCCGGCGGAAAACGCGGCCATGCAGAACAAGGTTCATCCCAAGGACTGGACCTACGAAAACATCGCTACCATGCGCGACCAGCTCAAGATCATGGGCCTGTCGCTGGACTGGAGCCGGGAATTCGCGACTTGCGACGTCGCCTATTACACCCAGCAGCAGCGGCTTTTCCTGAAGTTCCTGGAGGCCGGCCTCGTCTACCGCAAGAACGCCAAGGTCAACTGGGACCCGGTCGACATGACGGTTCTGGCCAACGAACAGGTAATCGACGGTCGCGGCTGGCGCTCCGGCGCTCTGGTTGAGCAGCGCGAGTTGACCCAATGGTTCTTCAAGATTTCCGATTACTCGGAAGACCTGCTGGAGGCGATCGACACGCTCGACCGCTGGCCGGACAAGGTGCGCCTGATGCAGAAGAACTGGATCGGCCGCTCCGAAGGCCTGCGTGTGCGCTTCGAGTTCACCGAGGCTGCGCCCACCGGCGACAAGACGCTGGAAATCTTCACCACCCGTCCGGACACGCTGTTCGGTGCGTCCTTCATGGGCCTGTCGCCGGATCATCCGATCTCGACCAAGCTGGCGGAAAGCAATCCGGAGCTGAAAGCCTTCATCGAAGAGTGCCGCCGGGTCGGTACATCCGAAGAAGCAATTGAAAAGGCAGAGAAAAAAGGCCTCGATACCGGTCTGCGCGTCAAGCACCCGCTGGATGCCTCCATCGAGCTGCCGGTATATGTCGCCAACTTCATCCTGATGGACTATGGCACCGGCGCCATCTTTGCCTGCCCGGCACATGACCAGCGCGACCTGGACTTCGCCCGCAAATACGGCCTGCCTGTCACGCCCGTCGTGCTGCCGAAGGATGCCGATCCGGCAACCTTTGATGTAGCCGACGAGGCTTTCACCGACGACGGCACCATCTTCAACTCCGACTTCCTCAACGGCCTTTCCATTCCGGACGCCAAGGAAGCAGTGGCGAAGAAGCTGGAAGAGATCACCGTCGACGGCGCATCCCAGGCAGAACGCCAGGTGAATTACCGCCTGCGCGACTGGGGCATTTCGCGTCAGCGCTACTGGGGCTGCCCGATCCCGGTCATTCATTGCGACGATTGCGGTGTGGTACCGGAGAAGGACGAGAACCTGCCGGTCCAGCTGCCGGACGACATCAACTTCGACAAGCCCGGTAATCCGCTCGACCGTCACCCGACCTGGCGCAACACGTCCTGCCCGAAATGCGGCAAGCCTGCCCGCCGCGAATCCGACACCATGGACACCTTCGTGGACAGTTCCTGGTACTTCGCCCGCTTCACGGCGCCGGACTGCGATCAGCCGACCGACCCGGAAGCCGCCAACGGCTGGCTGCCGGTGGACCAGTATATCGGCGGTATCGAGCATGCCATCCTGCACCTGCTCTATTCCCGTTTCTTCACGCGGGCGATGCAGAAGGTCGGTGCGCTTGATCTGAAGGAGCCGTTCAAGGGCCTGTTTACACAGGGCATGGTCACCCACGAGACCTATCGCGTCGGCGAAGGTGCGAACGGGCGCTGGATTGCCCCGTCCGAAATCCGTATCGAGGATGTCGACGGCAAGCGCCGCGCGGTTCTTGTCGAAACCGGTAAGGATGTGGCCATCGGCTCCATCGAGAAGATGTCGAAGTCGAAGAAGAACACTGTCGATCCGACCGACATCATCGACACCTACGGCGCCGATACCGCCCGCTGGTTCATGCTGTCCGACAGCCCGCCGGAGCGGGACGTGATCTGGACCGAGGACGGCGTGCAAGGTGCCTGGCGTTTTGTCCAGCGCGTCTGGCGCCTGATTGGCGACATTGCCGAGAAGATCGAACCTCGTGGCGGCAAGGCACCGGAAGTCGACGGCAAGGCGCTTGATCTGCGCCGGGCCAGCCACAAGACCCTGGCGGCCGTTTCCGCCGATCTGGAAGGCCTCGGCTTCAACCGGGCCGTGGCCCGCCTCTATGAGCTGGTCAACACCATCAGCAAGGTCTTCAACGAGGGCGAAGCCGATGCCGGCACCGAATATGCCGTACGTGAAGCAGCCGACTACCTCGTGCAGATGATGGCTCCGATGATGCCGCACCTGGCAGAAGAATGCTGGTCTGCACTCGGCCATGACAATCTGATTTCGGAAGCAAGCTGGCCGCAGGCCGACGAGGCCCTGCTGTCCGACGACACCGTCACCTACCCGATCCAGATCAACGGAAAGAAACGCGGTGAACTGACGATTGCAAAAGAGGCTTCCAAAGACGAGGTCGAAGCGGCTACCTTGGCCCTCGACGCAGTCAAGAAGGCTCTTGAAGGCAAGGCGCCGAAGAAGATTATCGTGGTACCGCAAAGGATCGTGAATGTCGTTGTTTAACAACCTCTTCCAGAGCAGCGGCGCGTTGCGGCGCGCTGCCCTTTGCGCCGGACTGGCAGCTGCCATGGCTCTGGGCGGATGTCAGGTCCGCCCGCTTTACGGCAGCAGCACGGGCGACTTCGGTTCCCAGCCCTCTCCCGTAGCGGCGGAACTTGCGGCGATCGACCTGGAATCCATCTCCAGCCAGTACGCCAACGACGATGCATCGCGTGTTCTCTACAACGAGCTGACCTACCGGTTCGAACGTGGGGCCGGCTCTGGTGCCAAGAAATATCGTCTCAAGGTATTGATGGACATCGGCAGCTCGGAAGTCGGTGTCGAACAGTTCTCCGACGTGCCTTCCGCCTACACGACCACGATGAACTCGACCTTCGTCCTGAGCGATCTGGCGACCGACGAGACCCTGATGACCGGCCGGGCGTTCAAATCCGCTTCATACGACTTCTCCAACCAGCGTTTTGCCAACACCCGTGCCTATCGTGATGCTCAGGAACGTGTTGCCAAGGCAGTTGCTGACGATATCGCAGCCCGGATTGCCGGCTATTTCGCCAGCCAGTCGTAACACTGACCCCGGAGGCAAACGGCCGTGACCGTCCTCAAAGCCGCGGAGATTGACCGTTTCGTCGCCAATCCCCCGGAGGCTGGCGGCGTTGTCCTGATCTTCGGTCCGGATACCGGACTTGTATCGGAACGCGCCACCCGCCTCGTCAACAAGGCCTCCGAAGGCGAAAGCGATCCGTTCAATCTGGTCAAGCTTGATGCGTCTGATCTCGGTTCGGATCCGAATCGGCTGATCGACGAAGTTCTGACCGTTC
The DNA here is from genome assembly GCF_012273635.1 of Labrenzia sp. PO1. Lineage (NCBI taxonomy): Bacteria > Pseudomonadati > Pseudomonadota > Alphaproteobacteria > Hyphomicrobiales > Stappiaceae > Labrenzia > Labrenzia sp. PO1. Next base: position 180,201 of record NZ_JAAXCR010000004.1, on the reverse strand, counting down.
CTCTTTTTGGTGGCCGCAGGATCGTCTGGGTGAAGGATGCTTCCTCCCGCAATCTCAATCCTGCAGTCGAACCCGTTCTGAAGCTGGACGACTGGCAGACGCTGGTGGTCCTTGAGGGCGGTGACATCAAGAAGGGCGTCGGCCTCAGAAAGCTGATCGAACCGCACAAACGCGCCGTTGCGCTGCCTTGTTATGCCGACAATGACCGGGGCATCGACCAGTTGATCGACGAGGAAACCCGCGAGGCCGGTCTTTCGGTTACCCGGGAAGCCCGGGCAGCACTGCACAGCCTGCTGGGCGGTGATCGCATGGCCAGCCGCGGTGAGCTGAAAAAACTCTGCCTCTATGCCCTCAACAAGGGCCGGATCGACAGCGAGGATGTCGAGGCTATCATCGGCGATGCATCCGCCTTCGAAATGTCGGAGCTGATTGATGCTGCAGCATCGGGAGACCTTGCCTTGCTGGACCACGGGCTGGAACGGCTCGCGGAAGCCGGCTCCAAGGCCTCGGTGATCGCCAACCAGACATTGAAGCATTTTCAACATTTGCACCGGATGCGAATCGATATCGAACAGGGCAAAAACGCCCAGGCCGTCGTCGATGGACAGCGACCGCCTATCTTCTTCTCCCGCAAGCCGAAATTCACCCAGCAGCTGCGGATCTGGTCCCTGACGGATCTGGAACGCGCCATGGACATTCTGAGCGAGGCTACACGCATTTCCCGCCTCAACGATGCCCTTGGTGTACCCGTCCTCTCCGAAGCCCTCCTGAAGCTCGGCAGAGCCGCCAGAGCGCGACAACAGCGGCGCTAACGAGCTTACCTGCTCCTCTCCCTGAGTCTCCCTGTATTCTTGGCGTTCACTCACACGCCTCCCTCATCCTGAGGAAGCGCGCAAGCGCTGTCTCGAAGGATGGACGGCAACCACCGGGACATGTGGGCCATTCTGCGAGACGGGCCTGATGACAGTCCTCAGGATGAGGGATGTTGGGATTACAGGCTGGCAAAATCAAAACAAAAAAGCCGGAGCAATAATCGCTCCGGCTCTAAAATTTAAAATAAATTCAATATCTTAGCGCGTCTCAACGCCCAGCTTCTTGCAGATCTCGTCGAGCTGTTCCAGCGACGTGTACTTGATTTTCAGGTCACCCGATTCCTTGCCCGGCTTGTGGCCGACGGTGACTTTCAGACCGAGCGTGTCGGTGAGGCGCTTTTCCAGAGCCTTGGTGTCGGCGTCCTTCGGGGCCTTCTCGGTCGGGGTCTTCTGGCCCATCAGTTTGGCGAGAGCATCCGGGTCCTGGGCGATCTTTTCGGTCTCGCGGACGCTGAGGCCTTTTTCGACGATCAGATCGGCAAGTGCGCTCGGGTCCTCGATTGTGATCAGCGCCCGGGCATGACCGGCCGTGAGCAGGCCTTCGTGCAGATAGTCCTTTACCGAATTCGGCAGCTTCAGCAGTCGCATGGTGTTGGCCACGTGGCTACGGCTCTTGCCGATCACCTTGGCGAGTTCGCCCTGGCTGTAGCTAAACTCGGCGGTGAGCTGCTCATAGCCCATCGCTTCTTCGATCGGGTTGAGATCGGCACGCTGGACGTTCTCGATAATGGCGAGCTCAAGCGCTTCCTGATCGGTAACGTCCCGAATGATGATCGGTGCTTCGTGCAGCCCGGCCCGCTGTGCGGCCCGCCAGCGGCGCTCGCCGGCGATGATCTCGAAACGATTGGCCTTCCCTGCTGCCGGACGTACCAGGATCGGCTGGACGATGCCTTTTGCCTTCAGGGACTCGGAAAGATCTGCCAGGTCTTTCTCGGTGAAGGTTTTGCGCGGGTTGCGCGGGTTGGGCTCCAGATGTTCGATCGGCACCCTGCGGGAGTCGCGAATGATCTTTTCCGGCGGTGCGGCCGCTTCGGGAGCCGAATCCCCGATCAGCGCCGCCAAACCACGGCCCAAACGCTTGTTCTTGACGTCTCTTTCCGCCATACCGCACCTTTTTCTTTTTATATTTCAATAGGATATAGCATGGCGACTGTGCCTCTTCGCCGCCATGCATCAAGGCTCGCCAAAACGGAGCCGAATCGATCGGGCTTTATGCCGCGACGCGTCGCAGTTCGCGCTCACGCTGGATGATTTCAGAAGCAAGCCGCAGATAGGCCTGGCTGCCGGCGCATTTCAAATCGTAAAGCAGCGCCGGCTTACCATAGGACGGAGCTTCCGAAATACGAACGTTGCGCGGAATGATCGTTTCGTAAACCGCATCACCCATGGTTTCGCGCACATCGGCGACCACCTGGCTGGAGAGGTTGTTGCGGCTGTCATACATGGTCAGAACGATGCCATGGATGCTGAGTTCAGGATTAAGCGCGTTCTTGACCTGCTCAACCGTGCTGAGCAACTGGCTGAGACCTTCAAGCGCGAAGAACTCGCATTGCAGCGGCACCAGGATGGAGTGCGACGCAGACAAGGCATTGATCGTCAGCAGGTTCAGTGACGGCGGACAGTCGACAAGCACATAGGTAAAGCCGATCTCCTGGAACAGACGCGAATGGGTCAGGTTTTCGATGGCACTGCGCAGGCGGAACGCCCGGTCACCCGTGGAGGCGATTTCCAGCTCGAGGCCCAGCAGATCCATTGTGGACGGCGCCACCCAAAGACGCTGCACCGCCGTTTCGCGAACGGCCTCTGCAAGGGAGCAGTCGCCGCTCAGAACTTCATATGTCGACAGACCACGGTCGCGATGCTCGATACCCAGACCCGTTGAAGCGTTACCCTGCGGGTCAAGGTCAATCACCAGAACTTTTTCGCCAATCGCCGCAAGCGCCGTGCCGAGGTTAATGGCGGTCGTGGTTTTGCCCACCCCGCCCTTCTGATTCGCTAGCGCGAGAACGCGCGGCATTTCGGGAAGCATGCTCATTGCTACAACACCTTCCTGGCTACTCCGGCCGGGCTGAAATATTCGAGAAAAGAAGCATCCGGCTCATTGGATCAACAAGACTGTCTTTTTCTATCATGTCGAACTGCCAACGGGCAGTAGCTTCGTTAACTTCTCGCTGAAAATCCTGACCTTTGTGGAAAACAGCCTTTGCGCCGGCTGCCGTAAACGGCTCTGAAAGCTGAAAAAGCAGATCCAGCGACGCCAAAGCGCGCGCAGAAACAGCGTCCACCTGACCATGCTTCCAATCTTTCGCAACCGATTCGATCCGGCCAGGATGCACTGTCCCCTTGGACCCTGTCTCCCTCAAGGCCGTTCTGAGAAATGCCACCTTGCGCTGGTTGCTCTCGATCATGTGCACATGTGCGTCCGGCTCATCGGCGAGCAGGATTGCGGTCACCACACCGGGAAACCCGCCGCCGCTGCCGATGTCAACCCAGGTCCGCGCTTCCGGATAACACCACTGGGTTTGCAGGCTATCCGCCACGTGACGGGTCCAGATATCCGGGATGGTCGACGGTGCAATGAGGTTTTGCGCAGGCTGCCATTTCAGAACGAGGTCGACGTAAATCTGGAGTCTATCCAACGTTTCACGTGAAACATCCCCAAACTTATGCACAACCTGTCCAGAGGTATTCAACATCACCGGGCGGCCCATCAGGCAGCCCCTTTCTGGCTCTGGCGCTTCAGATGCGACAGGATCAGCGTGAGCGCGGCGGGTGTCATGCCATCCATGCGAGAAGCCTGGCCAAGAGTGGCCGGACGAATGTCGATCAGTTTCTGGCGCACTTCATTGGAAAGACCAATGATCGCTTCGTAGTCGAAACCATCCGGGATCGACAAGGCTTCATCGCGTTTCAAGGCTTCGATATCTGCCATCTGACGATCGAGGTAAACGGCATAAAGCGCATCTGTCGCAACCTGCTCAGCGATCGCCGGATCAATATCCTTCAGTTCGGGCCAGATGTCAGTGAGGCCCTCGAAGGTGACATTGGGATAGGACAGCAGATCGAAGGCAGACCGGCGAATGCCGTCCTGGTTTACAGGCAGGCCCTTCTTCTGAGCTTCGGAAGGCGTCACGGTCAGTCTCGTCAGAAGTTCCCGCGCAGTGGCGATCCTGGCCATCTTGTCTTCAAAGGCTTCTCTACGTGTGGTGGACACACACCCAATAGCGATACCCAAAGGGGTCAGGCGCTGGTCCGCATTATCCGCCCGCAGGGACAACCGGTACTCTGCTCGCGACGTGAACATCCGATAGGGTTCGGTGATGCCCCTGGTGATCAGGTCATCGATCATGACACCGATATATCCCTCGGACCGGTCAACCACGAACGGCGCCTTGCCGGCAGCCTTCAGAGCGGCGTTGAGCCCGGCCACAAGACCCTGTGCCCCAGCTTCCTCATACCCGGTCGTACCGTTGATCTGGCCGGCCAGGTAAAGACCAGAGCACCGCTTGGCTTCCAGTGTCGGACGCAGCTCGCGCGGGTCGACATGGTCATATTCGATCGCGTAACCCGGCTGCAGCACCACCACATCTTCCAGACCCGGAATGGTCTTCAGAAACGCTATCTGCGCATCTTCCGGCAACGATGTGGAAATGCCGTTCGGATAGACGGTGTGATCGTCCAGTCCTTCCGGCTCCAGGAAAATCTGGTGCCCGTCCCTGTCGCCGAAGCGAACGATCTTGTCTTCGATGGACGGACAATAGCGTGGCCCCCGCCCCTTGATCTCGCCTGAATACATAGCAGAGCGAGAAAGGTTCTCACGAATGATGCGATGGGTCTCGGGCGTCGTGCGTGTGATGTGGCACGGGATCTGAGGTGTCTCGATCCTGTCCGTCAGAGTAGAAAACGGAATCGGGTCGTCATCGCCCGGCTGCTCTTCCAGCCTGTCCCAGTGGATCGTCCGGCCGTCCAGCCGTGCGGGCGTACCTGTCTTGAGACGCCCAAGATCGAAGCCGATTTCCTCCAGCGATTCAGACAGCCCGAGTGCCGGCGCTTCGCCGGAGCGTCCCGCGGGTATCTTCTTGTCGCCGATATGAATGAGGCCCCGGAGAAATGTACCGCTCGTCAGCACGATGGCGCGGCAGTTGATCACCCGGCCATCGGCCAGTTCGATACCCGAAACAGAACGCTTCTCGCTGTCACCCGCAAACCGGATCTTGTGGGCTTCACCTTCAACGACGCTCAGACCTTCGACAGCGGCAATCTCACGCTGCATCGCTTCCCGGTAGAGCTTGCGATCTGCCTGCGCGCGCGGACCACGCACCGCCGGTCCCTTGCGCCGATTAAGCATGCGGAACTGTATCCCGCCCTTGTCGGCAACACGCCCCATCAATCCATCAAGCGCATCGATCTCGCGAACGAGGTGCCCCTTCCCCAGACCACCAATAGCCGGGTTACAGGACATCACACCGATGGTATCGAAGCGATGCGTGACCAGAGCAGTCGCGGCGCCAGCACGTGCCGATGCCGCTGCAGCTTCACAGCCGGCATGACCACCACCAATCACCACCACATCGAATGTCAGGTCCAGTTCGTTCATAGTCTCTACCGCTCACGAAACCCGACAGCAGAGCCTCGGGTCCGGGTTTTTCCGGTTCGGTTTTCGGGATCTTTCTCCAGCCTAGGCCAGACTATCACAGGCCGCGCAAACCGGCACTTGTTCGCCGAGACTTATACGTGTGACGCAGCTGTAGGTCAAAGCGGAATTCAGGTCAGCAGACAGATCGTCTGGTGGCGCTGGTCATTTTGCACCCAAGGCAGAGAAAATGATTCACGTGAAACATGTTCCGGTAGAGAATCGATCCGCAGTTCACCTGAGATGATTCACGTGAAACAGGTCACTTGCCGATACAGAAATCCCGGAAGATCACATCAAGCAAATCCTCGACATCGATCCTCCCGGTGATCCGCCCGAGAGCATCCGCAGCCCTGCGAAGGTCTTCCGCGCGCAATTCCGCCGGCAGGTGCACCATATCCACGGCAGCTCTCAGGCCGGACAGACAATCCTTGAGATAGTGACGGTGCCGTTCCCGGGTGGCCAGTGGTGCTTCGCCGACAGATATCGTTTCCTCGGCAAAACGGGTAAGCCGGGAAAAAAGTGGGTTCATACCTTCAGCGCTTTTGCTGGAACAAGCAATTTCCTGGATCGTTCCGGAAGAGTCTTGTTCCGGAAGAGTCTCAAGATCAGCCTTCGTTCGAACGGTCCAGACAGGCACGCTACGGCGAAGGTCTTCCGGAAGGCCGGCGATGACATCGTCCTGTTCCACCCCACCAGGCTCCACCGCCCACAGGATGAGATCCGCTCCCCGGCCCCGTTCCTCCGCCCGGCGTATGCCTTCCTTCTCAACCACACCCTCCGTCTTCCGGAGGCCGGCGGTATCGACAAGCGTCACGGGATACCCTGAAAGATCCAGATGAACCTCGATCACGTCCCGGGTCGTTCCGGCTTCTTCCGTGACGATGGCGACCTCCCGTCCTGCGATGGCATTCAGGAGACTGGACTTGCCGGCATTGGGTGCCCCCATCAGCACCACCTGCAAGCCGGACCGTAGACGCTCGCCGCTGCGGGATTTCTCAAGGTGCTCTGCAATCTCACCATGGAGCAGGGTTGCTTCCGCCCAGACTTCATCGGCCACGCTGCCAGGAACATCCTCTTCATCGGCAAAATCGAAGTCTGCCTCGATCATTGCGCGCATATGGATGAGACGCTTTCTCCAGTCGTCATAGAGCTTGCCGAGGGCTCCACCCATTTGACGGACTGCCTGCTTGCGCTGGCTCTCGGTCTCTGCAGCGATGAGATCTGCCAGGCCCTCGACTTCCGTCAGATCCATACGGCCACGATCGAATGCGCGGCGCGTGAACTCCCCTGCCTCGGCAGGACGGCAATTCGAAAACCGGGAAAGTACGGACAGAAGGCTTGAGACCACGGCACGTCCACCATGGCATTGGAACTCGGCAACGTCCTCTCCCGTGAAGCTGGAAGGTCCTTCAAAGTAGAGTACCAGGGCCTCGTCGAGAACGTCCTTCGTTTCCGGATCCCGGAGCTTTGCCAGCATCGTCTTCCGCGGCTGTGGCACCTTGCCAGCCACCGTCTCAACGATCTCCCTCGTACCTGGACCAGACACACGGATCACCGCAACGCCCGAAGGCACTGCTCCACTGGAGAGCGCAAAGATCGTGTCAGCCATGGTGCCTTCCGGTTCGTGGTCGGGTCGTGGACCGCCTCTTTATCAACTCTCGTCACCGCGGAAAAGAACAAGCCTCGCCATTCCGCCGCCGAATCGAAGTTGCTGGCGAGACGGCAATCTGTTTCACGTGAATCAATTGTCAGAAAAATACCTGTCCTGAACAGGAGCGGTTTTCCTCTCAGGCGCGGTTCTCGTGCCTCACACACACAGCTTCGGCCAGAGTGTACCAAGTCTCCGGCAGTTCCTGCTCCCCCTTCAAATCGAGTCCAAGACGGAAACACACTGAATGAGGGAATCGCATTTCATTTGGGGAGACTACGTCACAACCTCACAATCTGTTCGAAGCCTGAAGATCGAGGTCTTTCACCCTTGTCGTTACACGATGTAAGTGGAGGCGGTTAAGCTCCTGAACACAACAGTAGGCGATGAGTTCGGAGCCGATTCAAAACAGGGGATTCACGTGAAACACCGCTTCCGGGATTTCTCCGTCGTCCTCTGGTCCAGCCACTGCAATCAGGCGTGACATCGGGTTCGAATTTGGCATGCAAGAAATGTGAGAAAGAAACACTCACCTCAGGTGAAAACTTCGTCTGTCGGATCGGAGCCGATTCAACGTGACGGATTCACGTGAAACAAATTCCGACCCCAGCATGAACCTGTTTCTGTTTCACGTGAATCTTTGCTCGGGTTTATCTCCGGCGCGGATAAACCCTTACCCAGTCCCTATTTGCCAATCGTCACTCGTCATCTTGTAGAGCACGTGCCGCTTGAAAGCGTGTCCCTCTGGAAGCTTCGGGTGCTGAAAGTCACCCCTCTCATCGTGCGTCATGCCAATTCGTGTCATGACCTTCTGCGAAGGAATGTTGTCAGGCACAGTGAAGGCAACAATCTCTTCGTAGCCAATGGTTTCAAAGCCGAATCGAAGCCAGGCGCGAGCAGCTTCGCTAGCAAACCCCCGGCCCCATGCTGACCGCTTGAGCCTCCAACCGATATCGACACAGCCACCAATCGGCAGCGCCTCTTCATCGTGCACATCAAGTCCGGCAAAGCCGATGAACTCGCCTGACGCCTTCAGTTCAATCGGTGCGTAAAAAACACCGTGCTTTTCAAAACAGTCCCTAAACATCCCGATCAGCTTCAAGATCCGATCACGGGTCAGCACATCGGGAAAGTACCGCATCACCACTTGGTCCGCGCAAAGTTGCACACAGGGGTCAATATGCGCTTCCGCCCAACAGCGCAGCACCAACCGTTCGGTTTCAATCTTGAAGGTGTTTCTCATTGTCTGAACTTTAGGCGATGCAGGTCTGTTTCACGTGAATCTGATCAACACACCGGAACAGAAGTCAGACTTGCTTCGGGCCGGACATCCAATCCGTCTTCTTGAGGCGATAGAGCACATGCTTTGCGATCGGATGACCTTCCGGAAGACTGGGGTGTAGAAAGTTCCCATCCCTGTCACGTGTCATGCCGATCTTTTCCATGACCCTTTGCGACGGCAGATTGTCCGGGATTGTGAAAGCCACGATCTCTTCAAGACCGATGGTTTCAAAACCGAATCGAAGCCACTCCCGCGCAGCCTCGCCTGCATAGCCCTTCCCCCAGGCAGTCCGCTTCAGGCGCCAGCCGATTTCGACACATGGCTCGAATGGCAGGGGCGCCGCATAGGACGGAACGTTCAAACCGACAAAGCCGAGAAATTCTCCCGTCTCCTTTATTTCAATCGGCGCCATGCTGAAACCGTCCTTCACCGTCTTTTCCCGGCACCGCGCAACCAGCAAGTCTGACTTCTCCCGCGTCAGCACCTCAGGGAAAAATCTCATCACCTCGGGGTCGGCACAGAGCCTGGCAAATGGGTCCAGGTCTTCATCCTTCCATGGACGAAGCAGGAGCCGGTCAGTCTCTAGCAGGAACGAAGCTTCAGGCATCAGAACGGGTCCGATTCAACAAAAGGCAGGATTCACGTGAAACACGGTGGCGGGGTGTTTATTTCTTAACAAAAAGTAAAGGCGCGAACCCTCGCGGGCCGCGCCTTTGAATAGAACCCGATCCGTTTGGGATCAAGTGTTCATGCTGTCGAAGAAATCGTCGTTCGACTTGGTCTGCTTGAGCTTGTCGAGCAGGAACTCGATCGCATCCACCGTCCCCATCGGGTTCAGGATCCGGCGCAGCACGAAGGTCTTCTTGAGACGTTCGGCCGGTACCAGAAGCTCTTCCTTACGCGTACCGGAGCGCTGGATATCGATCGCCGGGTAAACACGCTTGTCGGAGATCTTGCGGTCCAGGATGATTTCGGAGTTACCCGTGCCCTTGAACTCTTCGAAGATGACTTCGTCCATGCGGCTGCCGGTATCGATTAGTGCGGTCGCGATGATCGTCAGCGAGCCACCCTCTTCAATGTTTCGGGCCGCACCGAAGAAGCGCTTCGGCCGCTGCAGGGCGTTGGCATCCACACCACCGGTCAGGACCTTGCCTGAAGACGGAACGACGGTGTTGTACGCACGTCCCAGACGCGTGATGGAGTCCAGCAGGATGACGACGTCCCGGCCATGTTCGGTCAGGCGCTTGGCCTTCTCGATCACCATTTCGGCAACCTGCACGTGGCGGGCGGCCGGTTCGTCGAACGTGGAGGAAACCACTTCGCCGTCGACCGTACGCTGCATGTCGGTCACTTCTTCCGGACGTTCATCGATCAGAAGAACGATCAGATAGCATTCCGGATGATTGGTGGTGATGGACTTCGCGATGTTCTGCAGGAACACCGTTTTACCTGTGCGCGGCGGCGCGGTGATCAGCGCACGCTGGCCTTTGCCGAGGGGCGCTACCAGGTCGATAACGCGGGAGGAGAGATCCTTGATGGTCGGATCTTCGATCTCCATCCGGAAACGTTCATCCGGATAAAGCGGCGTCAGGTTGTCGAAGTGAACCTTGTGCCGGGCCTTTTCCGGATCCTCGAAATTGATGGTGTTGACTTTGAGAAGGGCAAAATACCGTTCGCCCTCTTTGGGGCTGCGGATCTGGCCTTCAACGGTGTCCCCTGTCCGCAGCGAAAAGCGGCGGATCTGCGAGGGCGAGACGTAAATGTCGTCCGGGCCCGGCAGATAGTTCGCATCCGGAGACCGGAGAAAGCCGAAGCCGTCCTGAAGGACTTCAACGACGCCTTCGCCGATAATCTCCACATCCTGAGCAGCTAGGTTCTTCAGGATGGCGAACATCAGCTCCTGCTTGCGCATGGTGCTGGCGTTTTCGACTTCAAGCTCCTCAGCAGTTTGGAGCAGCTCTGTCGGTGTTTTTTCTTTTAGGTCTTTGAGTTTCATTTCCCGCATCGAGTTGGGGTCTTTTTTTGTGTTGTTATGGATTTAGGTTTGGAAAGGTCGTTCTGCGCCGGATGGATGGGTCGGCCAGAAGATATCTGAGAGACTTTTAGGCGTGTCCAGATTGTACGGCGACTGCGGAGCGATTGAAAACGAACACTGTGCCGTATGAAGATGCGCGAAAGATACGTTGATTTGCAATAAAGCGCAAGCCCGGAATTCTGCCGGTTTTTTAGGCCACACTTAGAATTCGAAAGGTGAAAATGACGGCCGCATGTCTGCGGCTGTCTCTATTGCCTGTTTTGTGCCGCTTAAAACGGTTTGACGATGACGAAGATGACGATCCCGATCATCAGGACAGTCGGAACTTCGTTTAGTATCCGGTAGTAACGCTGCGACCTTTTGTTCTCGTCGCGGGCGAATTTCTTCACACAGCTGCTGAGATGGCCGTGAACACCGGACATGATCAGGACAAACGTGAACTTGGCGTGGAACCACCCGTCCTGCCAGGCCTGAAGTTCCCAGGCGAGCCACAGGCCAAACCCCCAGGAGGCGATCATGGCCGGATTGATGATGGCCTTGAGCAGCCGCCGTTCCATGATCTTGAAGGTCTCGGACTGTTCCGATCCGATTTCCGTGGCCGCATGGTAGACGAACAGCCGCGGCAGATAGAGCATGCCGGCCATCCACGCGATGATCGAGATGACGTGGAGCGCCTTGATCCAGAGAAAGAGATCCATGCGCTTATCCCTTCCTGACCAGCTCGACCATGCGGGCAACGTTTTCCGGATCCGCGTCCGGCGTCACACCATGCCCCAGGTTGAAGACCAGCGGACCCTTGTCGAAGGTGTTCAGGATATGGGCTACGCCCTCTTCCAGCGCCTTGCCGCCGGCCACCAGCCGCATCGGATCCAGATTGCCCTGGATCGGGACCTTCTTCTGAATGTCGAGCGCAACCTGGTCTGGAGCCGTCCAGTCGAAACCGACCGCATCCACACCCGTACCTTCCACGAATGCCATCATCCGAGCCGAGGAAGCTTTCGGGAAACCGATGATCTTTGCATCCGGCCGCACGGCCCGAACACCGTCAGCGATCCGGCGTGTCGGTTCGATCGACCAGCGCTTGAAACCGGCTTCATCCAGAACACCCGCCCAGGTATCGAAAATCTGGACCGCATCCGCGCCCGCATCCAGCTGTCGGATGAGATAGCGGATCGAGGCCGTGACGAGCTGATCGACGAAACGCTGCATCAGGTCAGGATCGCGATAGGCGCCCACACGGGCGGCAACCTGGTCCTGGGTGGTGTGACCGGCAACGGAGTAGCAGGCAACCGTCCAGGGAGCGCCACAGAAGCCCAGCAGCGTCGTTTCCTCTGGCAGCTCCGCCCGCAGGCGGGAAACCGTCTCTATGACCGGTTTGAGATGATCCTCGGCACGATCCTGTTCCAGACGATCCAGAAGATCGGAAGACAGCGGTTCCAGAACAGGACCACGTCCTTCTTCAAAACGAACCGGGTACCCGATGGCGTCCGGTACGACGAAGATGTCTGAAAACAGAATGCTTGCATCAAAACCATACCGGCGGATCGGCTGGAGAGTGACCTCTGTTGCAAGGTCGGGCGAATAGCAGAACTCCAGAAAGTTTGCCGCCTTCGAACGCACTTCGCGATATTCGGGAAGATAGCGTCCGGCCTGACGCATCATCCAGATGGGAGGCGGCCAGAGCTTCTCTCCGGAGAGTACCCGCATCACGGACCTGTCTTGGGATTTCATGATGTCGCCTTTCCCACATTTCAAATCAATAAAGATTCTTATTTTGAATCTGTTTTTTCTATTTGTGCGTGGATTACCGGGATCATTTTCTATCCACAATCCATCAGCCTGATTTTCTCGGCGGGAAAAAATCCGCTACTTGTTAAGCAGATTTCCTCCCCAGGAGTCGATAACAGGATTACGAATTGAATTACAATCACTTGTCCGCTTGTTTACGTTTCGTTAAGGAATTGGGCGGCGGTGGACAATCTGTCGATATGTCACAGCACCTTTGTGAATCCACATCCATGCACAACCGTTTCGGCATCAGTTTCCGCTCGTTTAAGCATTGTTAATAAATTCGGCTGAGCGGGCATAAACTTCGTGCTAGGCACTGGGTGGCAGACATCTTACCCAAATCATCAACAGGCCTGGGGATGACAACGTGAACAAGTCGAGACACTACTTCCATCTCCATCTCGTGTCCGACTCCACCGGCGAAACGCTGATGACAGTGGCCCGTGCGGCAACGGTTCAGTACGAGAACGTGCAGGAAATCGAGCATGTCTATCCGTTGGTGCGCTCCCAGAAGCAGCTCGACCGGGTAATCACTGAAATCGAAAAGGCACCCGGCATCGTCCTCTATACCCTGGTCGATGTGGAAATCGCCGGCCGGCTGGAACTGAAGTGCCGCGAGCTGGGTGTGCCCTTCGTCAATATCCTGGATCCGGTCTTCGCGGTCTTCCAGTCCTATCTCAATGTCACCCAAACCCACCGGGTCGGCGGACAGCATGAACTGGATGCGGAATATTTTCGCCGGATGGAAGCGCTCAACTACACCATGTTGCATGATGACGGTCAGATCTGGGACGATTTGGAATCCGCCGATATCGTGCTGATCGGCATTTCGCGCACATCCAAGACGCCAACCTGCATCTATCTGGCCAACCGGGGCATCAAGGCTGCAAACGTTCCGCTGGTCCCGGGCATTGCCCTGCCCGAACATGTGAAGAAACTCAAGCAGCCGATGATTGTCGGTCTGATCGCTTCTGCCGAACGCATTCAGCAAATCCGCCGCAACCGTGTGCTGTCATTGAATTCGGAAGGCTATAACGACACGTATGTTGACCGGAAGGAGATCTCCCAGGAGATCAACATGACCCGCAGGCTCTGCACGGAACATGGCTGGCCGTTGATTGATGTCACGCGTCGTTCTGTCGAGGAGACAGCTGCGGAGATCCTGACCCTTTTCAAGGAATTCAAATCAGGGCAGGAAGGCGGAGGACAAACCGGGCGCGCCGGATAACCAAAAAAAGGGATGGAAATGGCACTTGTCTTGGCAAGCGGAAGCAGGATCCGCGCTGATCTTCTGAAAAACGCCGGGCTCGACATCGAGGTCGACCCGGCCGATGTCGACGAACGTGTTGTCGAAGCCCCGCTCCTGGAAGCAGGCTTTCCTCCGGAAGACCTGGCAAGCGTTCTGGCGGAAGCCAAGGCGAATGACGTCAGTGACCGCCGCGCCGGTGATCTTGTCATCGGTGCCGATCAGATTCTGGCGTTCGAAGGTGAAAGACGCACAAAACCGGAGGACATGGAAGCTGCGCGCCGGCAACTGCTCGCCTTTTCCGGCAAGACCCACGAACTGCATTCCGCCGTGGTGATTTCAAAGGATGGCGAAGCAATCTGGCGCCACGTTTCCACGGCACGGCTGACTATGCGCGAACTGAGCCCGGCCTTCATTGGCCATTATCTGGCTGCGGCCGGTGAGGACGTGCTTTCCAGCGTCGGCGCCTATCAGTTGGAAAGTCTCGGCGTACAGCTTTTTGAAAAGATAGATGGCGACTATTTCACCATTCTTGGCCTGCCGCTTTTGCCTCTTCTGGCAGAGTTGCGCAGCCTGAAGGTGATCGAAACATGAGCGGATCCGTGAAAAAAGCGGCCATCACAGGCCATCCAGTCACACATTCCCGCTCTCCGCTGGTGCATGGATACTGGTTGAAGAAGCATGGCATTGCCGGAGAATATGGCCGGGTCGACGTTCCGCCGGAAACTGCCGAGGACTTCTACCGGAACTTTGCCGACGCGGGTCTGTCCGGCGCAAATGTCACTGTTCCGAACAAGGAAGTGGCTGCCGCGGCCTGCGACTGGCTGGATGATGCGGCAAAATCCATGGGGGCTGCCAACACGATCTGGCTGGACGACAGCGGCCGGCTGTGCGGGGCCAATACGGATGGTCTCGGCTTTCTCGGCAATCTTGATCAGCTCGCCCCCGGGTGGGACGTTTCACGTGAATCTGCCGTGGTCCTGGGGGCAGGCGGAGCCGCACGTGCCGTTGTGTGGGCATTGCTCTCGCGGAAATTCACAAGAGTGCATATCGTCAACCGGACATTCGAAAAAGCAAAAGCTATTGCGGATATGTTTGGTTCCGGAACAATTGCCCATGAATGGGACAACCTGGGGACAGTGCTTGAAGAAGCTGATCTTCTGGTGAACACCACTTCGCTCGGCATGGCCGGCAAGGCACCTCTGGAAATCGATCTGTCACCCTTGCCGAAGACGGCAATCGTCACTGACGCAGTCTATGCACCACTTGAAACCGACCTGCTGCGCAGCGCGAAGGCGCGGGGCAACCAGACTGTGGACGGCCTTGGCATGCTGCTGCATCAGGCCGTACCGGCTTTCGAACGCTGGTTCGGGGTTCGGCCGGAAGTGGACGACACCCTGCGCAACCTTATACTCGCAGACCTTGGAGTAACTGCGTGATCCGGATCGGCCTCACCGGCTCCATCGGCATGGGCAAATCGACAACGGCAAAAATGTTCGCAGCCGAAGGTGTTCCCGTGCACGATGCCGATGCCACGGTCCACGCGCTCTATTCGGGCCGGGCCGCGCCGCTGATCGAGGCGGCGTTTCCCGGCACGGTGTCGGACGGCAAGGTCGACCGTACGCTGCTCTCTCCGCATGTGCTCGGCAAACCCGAAGCCATGAAAAAGCTCGAAGCCATCGTTCACCCCCTGGTTCGTGAGGAAGAGCAACTCTTTCTGCAACGCGCCCGGGCGGACCACCGGCGTATCGTCATGCTGGATATTCCGCTGCTGTTCGAAACCGGCGGTGAGGCCCGTGTGGATGTCGTCGTTGTTGTCACCGCCGATGCACAGGTTCAGCGAGACCGTGTCCTGTCCCGGCCTGGCATGAGCGAAGACAGGTTCGAGGCGATCCTCGCCAAGCAGTTGCCAGACGCCGAAAAACGCCGCCGCGCGCATTTCCTGGTCGATACCGGCCGGGGCATGGAAGCGGCCAAGCGGCAGGTGAGAGCGATCCTGAAGGCATTGGCCGCGGCAGGGTGACGTCTCTCTGATCTCCTCTTGCACCGAAGGTCTTTTCAACTTCTCCCTCATCCTGAGGAAGGCCTGTAAGGCCCGTCTCGAACGATGGGTGGCATACTCCGAAACCAGTGACCCATCCTTCGAGACACCCGGCAATGCCGGGCTCCTCTGAATGAAGTGTTGGAGGGAACAGGCACGGGGGCACTGGGATCAAACGCCAGAACCCCAGAACACCGGGGAAAACCGCGCGCAACTCTTGCCACTCACCCTGCAAGCTGCACAGTGAATCCATAGGCAAAAGGCGGAAAAATGCGCGAGATCTCGTTCGATACGGAAACAACAGGCCTGAACCCGCGCGGAGGCGATCGGCTGGTGGAAATCGGCGGTGTGGAGTTGATCAACCACATCGCGACGGGCAATTCCTATCATGTCTACATCAACCCGCTGCGCGACATGCCGGAAGAAGCTTTCCGGGTTCATGGCCTGTCGGCGGAGTTCCTGTCCGACAAGCCCTTGTTCGAGCACGTTGCGGATGAGTTTCTGGAGTTCGTTGGCGATGCCACGCTGGTGATCCACAACGCGGCTTTCGACATGGGCTTCATCAACATGGAGCTGGAACGGGCCGGACGGCGCACAATTCCGAATACCCAGGTGCTCGATACGCTGGATCTTGCCCGCCGCAAGCACCCATCGGGGCCGAATTCGCTGGATGCGCTGTGTTCTCGCTATGGCATCGACAACTCCAAGCGCATCAAGCACGGCGCTCTTCTGGATGCGGAAATCCTGGCCGAAGTCTATCTGGAGCTTATCGGCGGCCGCCAGACGGCCCTTGGCCTGATGACGGACGAGGAAGAAACCTCTTCTGCAGGCTCCAGCTTCGAACCTGGCGAACTCGGCACCTTTAACGCCCGCCAGCGTCCCTCGCCGTTGCAGCGCCTCCTGCAGGAAAGCGAACTTGAAGCCCACAAGGCCTTCATCGAAGGCATGGGCGACAGCGCGATCTGGTCAAAATACAACGGCTGAGGCTCGAAAGACCTCTTAAACGGATTTGGTGGATCAATTGTCCGCCAGCAACCAGCGCACTGTTTCAAAGTGCCGTTCGGCATAGCTGCTGCTGAATGCCCAGGCCATGGTCTGGCCGATGGTCCAATATCTTGCCCGCTCCCGGTCAAGCTCCAGTTCTTCCGACAGTCGGTCCAGGCGGTAACGCGCTTCGGCTTTCGAATGTCCGAATTCGAAGCTCCTGACGATCGGGCTTAGCGCAAAGGCAGGATCGCCGGCGAGAGACTTCGGGTCGATGGCAAGCCAGGTATCTCTTTCAGAGGACAGAATGTTGTGTCCGTGCAGGTCCTGGTGGAGCAGGACCTGTTCCGTCTCTTTCTCAAGACAAAGGTCCTGCAAGGCCTTGCGCGCAGCGTCCACCAGGTATTGCTCGCAAGGCTTCCCGGCAGCCATCCAGTTATGGTCGAGGCTATCCCGCCACCGTGCGGCTTCATCGTTGAGGCGGGTAAACGGATCACCGGCGGGGATCGTCAGGAGACGCAGCAACCCGGCAACAACGCCAATCCGGTCCGTTTCGGTGTCGTCGGCCAGAAACTGTCCCGGCCTGCAGCGCTCCAGCAGCAGTGCGCCCAGTTCCGGCGCATGCTTCAAAAGCCGAACAGCACCCTTGCCGTTCCAGCGCCCCAGTGCCTCTGCTTCGTGGCGGCATTCGTGATCGGGAAACTGCAGTTTGAGGACAACATCCTCACCGTCGTGTCTTGCCGGAACGACGAGAGATACATTACCGCCAGAAAACGGGCTCCCAATTTCTGAAAGTCCGAAGTGTTCGCACGCGGTTTCAAGCAGCACCGGCAGCTTGTCGAGCCAGATACGGCCGGTTTCGGTCGCCCTCAGCCAGTCGAGACTGGCCGGCACGGCAACCGCGCTGCCGATGAAACGATCAGCCAAGACATGAGACTCGCAAACGGGTCAAAGCATCGACGGCAGAACACGATCCGGCGGGCGGTGTCCGTCCATGAAGGTCTTGATGTTGATGATGACCTTCTCGCCCATTTCGATACGGCCCTCGATGGTGGCCGACCCCATGTGCGGCAGCAGCAGAACGCTTTCCAGCTTGGCCAGCTTCGGATTGACCGCGGGTTCGTGCTCGAACACGTCCAGACCGGCGCCGGCAAGCTCACCGCTCTCGAGCATCCGGATCAGGGCGTTTTCGTCGATCACCTCGCCACGGGCGGTGTTCACGACGTAGGCATCCTTTTTCAGAAGCTTCAGGCGTCGGGCGGACAGAAGGTGGAACGTTCCCGGCGTGTGCGGGCAGTGGATGGAGACGACATCCATGCGCGCCAGCATCTGGTCAAGGCTGTCCCAGTAGGTTGCCTCAAGCTCTTCCTCGACACTTTCGGCAAGGCGGCGGCGGTTGTGATAGTGGATCGACATGCCGAAGGCCTTGGCACGGCGTGCGACGGCCTGGCCAATACGGCCCATGCCGATGATACCCAGGCGTTTTCCCCAGATCCGGTGTCCAAGCATCCAGGTTGGCGACCAGCCGGCCCAGTCGCCGGCTTCCAGCGCCTTGATGCCTGTGGCAAGTCGACGCGGCACGGCCAGGATCAGCGCCATGGTCATGTCCGCGGTGTCTTCGGTCAGCACGCCAGGCGTGTTGGTGACATTGATTCCCCGGTTGTTGGCACTCACGACATCGATGTTGTCGACACCATTACCGAAATTTGCGATGAGCTTCAGGTTTTCACCAGCCTGCGAGAGGACAGATGAGTCGATCCGGTCGGTAACGGTCGGCACCAGAACATCGGCGGTTCGCACCGCTTCCACCAGTTCCGCCTGGCTGAAGGGCCTGTCATTATCATTGAGACGCGTCTCGAAAAGCTCACGCATCCGTGTTTCGACCACGTCCGGAAGCTTCCGGGTCACCACAACGACAGGCTTCTTTTTCGCCATACCAATTGCCTTTCGCGCTTCGTTGAGGACTTGTTAACCTCAACGGTACCACTTTGACGCTGCGCGTTGCGCGAGCGGATGAGACCACCCCTTTTCCTTACCAGATGGTCCGGCAGAAACAAGGGATCGGTTTCAATCGCCGCGGATCGCCAACCGGCCAAAACGACCAAGCTGGTTTTCGCGCAAATTTTTCGGTAGAGATTTGCCTCAAATCAAAGATCAATAACAATTGGACAACCGGACAATATGGCTCGCTCGTTCCAGGCTACCCGGATCTTCCTCACTGTGATGACATTGCTGTGCGGTCTGCTCGCAACTTCGGTCGCTTCGCAGGCCCAGGGCACCACGACCGGCGCCAGCGGCCTGCCGGTGCCGAGATTTGTCAGTCTGAAGTCCGACCGGGTCAATGTGCGCATCGGGCCTTCGCGCGAACATGATATCGCATGGACCTTCGTGCAGTCCGGTTTGCCCGTGGAAATCGTCGGTGAATTCGAGAACTGGCGCCGCATTCGCGATTGGGAAGGCAAGCAGGGCTGGGTGTTCCGCTCGCTGCTGTCCAGCCGCCGCACGGCTCTCGTCACCCCATGGGAAAAAAGCGACCGCACACCGCTGCGCTCCCGCTCCCGCTCCGACGCCGATATCGTTGCCGAACTGGATCCCTTCGTGCTGACGACGGTTTCCGAATGTGCCGGAGGCTGGTGCCGGGTCAACGGCGAGAATTATGACGGCTGGCTGGATCAGACCCGCCTGTTCGGTGTCTATCCGGACGAGCTGATCGGAGACTGACGTCCCCCTCCCTCGATTGCCTGGGTTTCCTGATCCCTCATCCTGAGGAAAAAGGAACGGAAATTCTCGAACAAAAAAGGCGGCCAACGGCCGCCTTTTGCATGTTCGGATTGTTGGACGGGCCTCAGTCGGCCTGAACTTCCTGAACCTTGAGCTCTTCCAGACGCGGCATCGACATGATGTTGTAGCCACTGTCGACAAAGTGCACTTCGCCGGTCACGCCACCGGAAAGATCCGACAGGAGATAGAGGCCGGTTCCGCCGATTTCGTCCAGGGAAACGGTCCGGCAGAGCGGAGAATTGCGCTTCTGGAAGTTGAACATCAGGCGGGCATCGGAAACGCCGGATCCTGCAAGGGTCCGAACCGGGCCTGCGGAGATCGCGTTCACGCGGATGTTCTGCTCACCGTAGTCCACCGCCAGGTAACGGACGGAAGATTCCAGAGCGGCCTTGGCAACGCCCATCACGTTGTAGTTCGGCATGACCTTGGTGGAACCACCATAGGTCAGCGTCACCATGGAACCGCCATTGGTCATCAGAGCGGCAGCCCGCTTGGCGATCTCGGTGAAGGAGAAACAGGAGATCAGCATGGTGCGGGAGAAATTCTCCCGCGTGGTGTCGGCGTATTTCCCGCGCAGTTCCGTCTTGTCGGAAAAGGCGATCGCATGCACCAGGAAGTCGATGCTGCCCCACTCTTCCTTCAGCGTGTCGAACACGCTGTCGACCGATGCAATGTCTTCCACGTCGCACGGCACAAGGATCTTGGAACCGACGGAATCCGCCAGCGGCTTGGTACGGCGGCCGAAAGCCTCTCCCTGATAGGTGAAGGCAAGTTCGGCACCGTGATCGGCGAGCGTCTTGGCAATACCCCAGGCAATGGAGTGGTCGTTGGCAACGCCCATGATCAGGCCGCGTTTGCCCTTCATCAGATCAGACATTCAAAACTCCTCAGCCGTGAAAGCGCGACAGCGCGAGCGACGCGTTGGTGCCGCCAAAGCCGAAGCTGTTGGAAAGAACCGTGTCGAGGCCTGCATTGTCCACGCGCTCGGTCACGATCTCGCCCGGCTTCAGGGCCGGATCCAGCTCGTTGATGTTGGCGGACGCGGTCATGAAGTCGTTCTGCAGCATCAGCAGGCAGTAAATGGCTTCCTGAACGCCGGTCGCACCCAGGCTATGGCCGGTGAGCGATTTGGTCGAAGACACCGGCGGCTGGTTTTCACCGAACACGCGGCGGATCGCTTCGATTTCGCCGATATCGCCGACGGGCGTCGAAGTGCCGTGGCTGTTGATGTAGTTTACCTTGCGGTCGCCCAGGGTCGAGGTGGCAAGGCGCATGCAGCGCTCGCCGCCTTCACCGGAAGGCGCCACCATGTCGTAGCCGTCGGAGTTGGCTGCGTAGCCGGTAACCTCGGCATAGATTTTCGCGCCGCGCGCCTTGGCGTGTTCCAGTTCTTCCAGAACCACCACACCGCCACCACCGGCAATCACGAAGCCGTCGCGGGTCGCGTCATAGGCCCGCGATGCGGTCTGAGGGGTGTCGTTGTACTTGGAGGACATGGCGCCCATGGCGTCGAACAGGCAGGACAGGGTCCAGTCGAGTTCCTCACCGCCACCGGCAAACATCACGTCCTGCTTGCCGAACTGGATCTGTTCGGTAGCTGCACCGATGCAATGCGCCGAAGTGGAGCAGGCCGACGTGATGGAATAGTTGATGCCCTTGATCTTGAACGGTGTCGCCAGGCAGGCAGAGTTGGTGGAGCTCATGCCGCGGGTCACCATGAACGGGCCCATGCGCTTGGGCGACCCTTTTTCCAGCACGATCTGGTGCGCCTGGAACAGGTTCTTGGTCGACGGACCACCGGAACCCATGATCAGGCCGGTGCGCGGGTTGGAGATGTCGGTTTCTTCCAGACCGCTGTCGGCAATCGCCTGCTGCATGGAGATGTAGTTATAGGCGGCACCGTCGCCCATGAAGCGCAGCTGGCGCTTGTCGATGAGCGAAGCGATATCGACATTCGGCATGCCGTGTACCTGGCTTCTGAAGCCGTGTTCCGCGTAATCCGGAGCGAAGCTGATGCCGGACTTGCCTTCTCGAAGGCTGGACAGCACTTCTTCGGTGTTTGCTCCGATGGACGACACGATACCCATGCCGGTGACGACAACGCGTCTCATTGCGGTCTCCTATTGTCTTGACTGCACCACAGCTCTCAGGGGGTGTGTCGAGAGCCTGCAGGCACATACATAATATGCAAACCGGCGCCCCCAATGAAAAAGAAGCGCCGGTGCCATCAATTGATCCTGCGAACGGGTGTCAGGTCTTTGCCAGGCCGACGCGCAAATCGGTCGCCTTGTAAATCTGTTCACCGTCCGCCTTCAACCAGCCGTCGGCAATGCCGAGAACCAGGCGACCCTTCATGACCCGCTTGAAGTCGACACCGTATTCCACCAGCTTCACGTCCGGCGTAACCATGCCCTTGAACTTCACTTCACCGGTCGACAGGGCCATGCCCTTGCCTTCAAGGCCCAGCCAGCCAAGGAAGAAACCGGTCAGCTGCCACAGGGCGTCGAGACCAAGGCAGCCCGGCATCACCGGATTTCCCTGGAAATGGCACGGGAAGAACCAGAGATCCGGCTTGATGTCGAACTCGGCGCGAGCGAACCCCTTGTCGAATTCACCGCCGGTTTCGGAAAGTTCCGTGATCCGGTCGAACATCAGCATCGGGGGAAGAGGCAGCTGGGCATTGCCCGGGCCAAACAGCTCGCCGCGGCCGCAGGCGAGAAGTGCTTCATAATCGTAGCTGGAGCGGCGATCGGTCATTCGGGATCCGTGTTTTGTCTCCTGCCAGAGAAATTCCCAGGGCAGGTTCGGTTTGTTTTCGGTTCGTTTGAGGCGCCTTCCTAACACAGGGGAACCATGACCGAAAGATGTCACTTGCGCGAAGTTACTCGGTTTTTTCGGGCGTTTCGCCAAGTTTTGTGCGTATTCGACGTAATCTGCGCATCCGGCTCCGGGACACCGGCTTGCGGCTGTTTGGTCAGCGCTTGCACGAACCATCCGAACGCGCCGCAGTTGCGCCCTGATTTCCGCTCAGGTTGCCCTTTACGTTTAAAACTTGCATCTTGGGTACAAGAAATGGCAGATATAGGCCAATGTTAGTGAAAACGGCCCGGCGCAACGTTTGCGCGGTACATATTTGCGCCGTTTCAAGAAGCGACCCTGGACCTGGATCGGATCGGAATGACAACACTTGTGGTGCATGAAACCGGCGACAAGAAGAATGTGACCGACATGCTGCGGTCTGCAGGCCTTCGGCCGACGCGCCAGCGTGTCTCGCTTGCAGAAATTCTGTACTCCCGGGGCGATCGCCACATCTCGGCCGAGCTGCTTCATGAAGAGGCGGTCGACGCCGATGTGCCGGTCTCTCTCGCCACGGTCTACAACACGCTGCACCAGTTCACCGAAGCCGGTCTGCTGCGCGAAGTCGCGATCGACGGCAACAAGACCTACTTCGACACCAATGTGTCCGACCACCATCACTTCTTCATCGAAGGCGAAAACCGGGTGATCGACATTCCGGGCGAAGGTGTAGGCATCGGCGCTCTGCCGAAAGCACCCGAAGGCATGGAAATCGTTCGTGTCGACGTGGTCGTACGCGTTCGCGAGAAACGCTGATCGTCGCGATTGATTGCGGCGGCCCTCAGGCCAGACCGCTTTCCACATAACGCAATTTCCATTCGTAATAGTTGGAGGTCGTCCCGATCTCCGCCAGATGCCGCTGGCCATCCGGCTCGAAGCCAAGTTTCTTCAGGAGGTTGGCGGAGCGGACGTTTTCCGGATGCGTGATCGCGCACAGCGTGCGCAGCTTAAGTTCCCGGGTAACGAAGTCCAGCACGCTCTGCCCGGCCTCGCGCCCGAACCCCTTTCCGCGGTGGTCTTCCAGAAAGGCAAAGCCAAGGTCCGGGTACTTCAGTTCCTTGCGCACCACCAGACCGCACACACCAACCGGTGTCAGCGATGGTTTCAGATCCAGGATCCAAAGCCCGACTCCATGGGCGGCAAAGCGCGCCAGCGTCTTGTTCTTGATGTAGTTGGCCGCGTCTTCCTCGGTCTTGATACCGTGGTCGGCGATAAATCGGATGTAATCCGGCTCATTCATGAGCTGGTGGTAAAAAGCGGCATCATTGCTGGAAGGCAAGCGGAAGCGAAGCCTCTCGCTCACGGGAAATGGTCCAAGCGGGAAACTCACGCAACTGTTTCCTTTTCAATAAGGGCTTTGGTGCGCAGGGCAATATCCGGCACCGCATAAAAAAGTTCTTTCTCCGTGCTCCGGCACAGATCGTAAATCACACAGCGCCGGCACTCCGGTTTGCGCGCCTTGCAGATGTACCGGCCATGCAGGATGAGCCAGTGGTGGGCATGGAGCGCAAATTCCACCGGCACGACCTTCTCCATGGCTTTTTCCACGTCGAGAGGCGTCTTGCCGGGG
This sequence comes from Labrenzia sp. PO1, assembly GCF_012273635.1. Lineage (NCBI taxonomy): Bacteria > Pseudomonadati > Pseudomonadota > Alphaproteobacteria > Hyphomicrobiales > Stappiaceae > Labrenzia > Labrenzia sp. PO1. Next base: position 156,462 of record NZ_JAAXCR010000004.1, on the reverse strand, counting down.
GCAATGCCTATGCGGTTGCCCAGGCGAAACAGATGCGTGTCGACGGCAATGGTCGGGTGGCCGAAGAAGATGTTCAGAACCACATTTGCGGTCTTCCGGCCGACACCGGGCAGCGCTTCCAGCGCTTCGCGGTCTTCCGGAACCTCGCCGCCATGGTCGCGGATCAGCTGCTCGGACAACAGGATGACGTTCTTGGCCTTGTTCTTGTAAAGGCCGATCGTCTTTATTTCCTCCCGCACCCGGTCCTCCCCGAGCGCCACCATCTTTTCCGGTGTGTCGGCAATCTGGAACAGGTGTCTTGTTGCCCGGTTCACACCAACGTCGGTTGCCTGGGCCGACAGCACCACGGCAACCAGAAGCGTGAAAGCATTGACATAATCCAGTTCGCCCTTCGGTTCCGGGTTGTCGGCATGGAAGCGCTGGAAGATCGCAAAGGTTTCCGCTTTCGTATAGCGGGACCGTTTCAGCACCTTGCCGGGGTTGTCCACGGAGGGTGCTTTTCTCCGAGTCTGTTTGGATTTTGCGGGCCGGCGTGCTGCCGCAGTCTTGGAAGGGCTCTTTGCTTGCGTCATCTTCTCTCTATAATCATGCCTCATGAGCGAGAACAATCCGAAACCCCTGCAGGATGGCGAATTGCCGGATCAGGACCGGCCGTTTTTCACTGCCGTTCTGACCCCTCACCGGTCTCTGGGGCCAAACGGATTCCTGGTTCTGATGTGCTTCTTCGGCGGTGTCAGTTTCATCGCCGGTATTCTGTTTCTGCGTATCGGCGCCTGGCCGGTTTTCGGGTTCTTCGGACTTGATATCGCGCTGCTCTGGTTTGCCTTTCGGATGAACTACCACTCCGCACGAACTTTCGAGGAAGTGGTTGTCTCGCGGCACGAGATTGCGATCCGCAAGGTTGGTCCGGGCAAGAAATACCAGGAATACCGTTTCAATCCCTTCTGGGTCCGCCTGACGGTCGACCGGATCGAGGACGAAGGGGTCGTCAAGGTGACCCTCCTCAGCCGGGGTGAACAGGTCGATCTCGGCAATTTCCTGAATCCCGATGACAGAACGAGTTTTGCCGGTGCCATGGCCAATGCATTGTCCGTCGCCAAGTCAGGCGGTGTCTAGGCTCCTTCTTCAATGACTTTGGGTTGGACCTTGAGCGTTGCAAGCAGGACCGCCAGGGCCGCGGTTGCCGAAAGCGCTGCGGTGTAAAGCACGGTCTGAAAGCTGGCCGCACTGGCGATGAAACCCATCGAAATGCTGCCGATCATGCCACCGAGGAACAGGCTGTTCATGTAAACCGCCGTTGCCCGGCCCGGCCGGTCCGGTGCGAAGCTCTGCACGAAGCTGATCGCGACACCGGCAAACAGGCCATAATAAGTCCCTTCCAGTACCGCGATGGCCAGTACCTGCCAGAGTGCGGTCACCTGGGCAAACAGCACCATGCTGACCGCGGCAAGGCATGCTGCCAGCATCAGCACCTGGCGAATGCCGATGCGCTCGGCAAGGCGAACCGAGCCGAAGATGACAAAGACTTCCAGCAGGCATTTGACCGACAGTGCCAGGCCTGGCGTTGCACCGGGCAGATGTGTTTCCTGCACGAAGAACAGCGGCATCGCCGAGACGAACAGCGAATTGGTGATGACAAAGCCAAGGCAGGTCAGCCCGGCAATCTGAAGACCCCAGTTGATCGGCGCCTTGCCGTTTGTCTTGGAACGCTCTCGTGCTGACCTGAAGTCCGCCGGAACGACAATGTACCAGAGCATCAGGTAGACAATGCCGATCGCAAAGGCGCACAGGAAGGCGGCGGCGAAGCCGAAGGCTGCAACCACCGAAAAGGAGACTGCCGGCCCGATCATCCACGCAAGTGAAACCATCATGCGCAGCCAGGAATTGACCCTGGCAACGTCCATGCCCTCCTGTTCGGCAAAAAGGCGGCCGAAGGTAAAGACGACGCCCGCGCCCATGTTGGAAAGGCTCATAAGGGGGGCGATCAGGACGAGCAGCATCACCAGACTGCTGATCTGGGTCAGCAGTGCGGCGAGCGTGATATAGGCGACAACAGAGACGACCAGCAGGCTCTTGACCGGAAAACGGTTGTCCAGCCGTTCGCCTGCCCATCGATTGACGGCCAGCGTCAGCGGCATCACCAGACCGGAGTAAAGCCCCACCTGCCAGGGTTCGGCGCCCAGCCCTTCCACAATGAAAAAACTCATCAGCGGCACCAGCGCCGAAACGCCGAGGCTGTTGGTGAATTGAAGAAGCAGAATCAGCAATGCCTGTCGGGGCAGTTGCAGGAGGGACAACATGACGATCGCCGGAAAAGTGAAATAAGCAAGAATTACAACCTAACTGGGTTGTATCGCCCCGTCACCGCTTTTTTTGCCGAACGCGCGTCTGCCGATTGCGCAGCCCATTTCGGAAAGTTTCGAAAACCAGACAATCCCTAAAGCCACCGCGACTCAAATCATGCGGCACAATTCGAACCTGACAACTAGTCGTCCGGGGTCATCCGCAATGTCTTCAGCCGGTACAGCGCTTCCAGCGCTTCGCGCGGGGTCATGTCATCCGGATTGATTGCCTCAAGAGCGACCGAGACAGGATCGGGTTCCGCAAACCCTGCCGGAGCGCTGGGCGCAGGCGCGGTCAGGCTTGCGAAAAGCGGCAGTTCGTCGATCAGGCTCTCAGCCGGCGAGCGGCGGTCCTGCTCTTCCAGCTGGCTAAGCACCTGCTTGGAGCGTTCGACGACGGATACCGGCAGACCCGCCAGCTTGGCCACCTGAATGCCGTAGGACCGGTCGGCCGCACCGGGAACGATCTCGTGCAGGAAGATAACGTCGCCCTTCCATTCCTTCACCGAGACGGTGGCATTTGAAAGCCGGGCCAGCTTGGCGGAAAGGGCAGTCAGTTCGTGGTAGTGGGTCGCAAACAGTGCACGGGACCTGTTGACCTCGTGAAGATGTTCGATCGTCGCCCAGGCAATGGACAGGCCGTCGAACGTCGCAGTGCCACGGCCGATTTCGTCCAGGATCACGAGTGAGCGGTCACCAGCCTGATTGAGGATTGCAGCGGTCTCGACCATCTCCACCATGAAGGTGGATCGGCCACGCGCAAGATCATCTGCCGCGCCGACGCGGGAGAACAACCTGTCGACCACGCCGATATGGGCTGCTGCTGCCGGCACATATCCGCCCATCTGGGCCATCACGGCAATCAGTGCGTTCTGGCGCAGGAAAGTCGATTTACCGGCCATGTTCGGACCGGTAATCAGCCAGATATGGCCGATATCCTCGTCCGCTTCCGGACCGAGATTGGCATCATTGGCAACAAAACTGTCGCCGCCGGACTTCTTCAGCGCCTTTTCGACCACCGGATGACGTCCACCCTTGATGTCGAAAGCGCGGCTGTCATCGACCACGGGCCGGACATAACTTTCTTCCTGGGCAAGCTTCGCAAGCGCGGCCGAAACATCCAGAATGCTGAGGCCGTGGGCGGCGGCCTTGATTGCTTCCCCTGCGTCGATGATCGCCTTGGCAAGCCGGTCGAAGATTTCCAGCTCGATGGCAAGCGAGCGTTCGCCGGCACTGGCGATCTTCGATTCCAGATCCGCAAGCTCCGTGGTGGTGAAGCGCATGGCGCCGGCCATGGTCTGGCGGTGGATGAACCGACCGGGATCTGCGGTCAGCTTTTCCGTCTGCGCGGAAGGCGCCTCGATGAACCAGCCGAGCACATTGTTGTGCTTGATCTTCAGCGACCTCAGGCCGAGTTCTTCCGAATAGTCTGCCTGAAGCTTCGCGATGACCTTTCGGCTTTCGTCGCGCAGGGAGCGCAGTTCGTCCAGATCGGCGTTGTAACCGGTGGCGATGAAACCGCCGTCGCGTTTCAGAAGCGGCGGCTCTTCTTTCAGCGCCGTCGTCAATTCGCTGCCGAGATGGTGCGGAGCCTGTTCCAGACTGGCGCGCGCAGCAGCGATTTCCGCCGGGATCGTTCCCGCCGTCGCACTGGTCTGGTCGAGCACTGCCCGCGCGGCCTCAAGCCCCTGCGCAACCGACAGGATATCGCGCGGCCCGCCGCGGTTGAGCGCGATTCGCGACAGGGCCCGGGCCATGTCCGGGGCACCTTTCAGTGTCTGGCGCAGACCTTCGCGCATGATTTCGTTTTCAAGAAAGAAGGCAACGCCGTCGAGCCTGTGCTGGATCGCATCGACATTGACCAGCGGTCCGGCCAGGCGGCTGGCGAGCAGGCGCGAGCCGCCGCCTGTCACTGTCCGGTCGATCGTCGCCAGCAGCGAGCCCTGCTTTTCGCCCGAAAGCGTGCGGGACAGCTCGAGATTGGCCCGGGTTGCCGGATCGATCAGCATGCGCCCGGCGCCGGCCTCGCGCACGGGCGGATCCAGCGGAGGGCGTTCGCCGAGCTGGGTCTTCTCGATGTAGGCAAGAATGCCGGCGGCGGCGGAAAGTTCCGCCCGGCTGAAGGTGCCGAAGCCGTCGAGGGTCTTCACACCAAAGTAATGCGCAAGCCGGTCCGTGGCGGTGGAACTGTCGAAAAAGGCACGCGGCACCGGTGACAGCGCACCGCCCGCCTGTTCGGCGGTCAGGCGCAACTCGCTTTCCTGCAGCAGATTGTCCGACAGGATCAGTTCGCGCGGGGAAACCTGGGCAAGGTCGGCGGCAAGGCGCTGATGATCGGTTTCCGACACCTGGAAGGAACCGGTGGACATGTCGATCCAGGCAAGACCATAGACCGCGCTGCCGTCCAGCGAGCCGCCCTTCAACCGGGTCAGCGCCATCAGGTAGTTGTTGGCACCGGCATCCAGCAGGCGTTCTTCCGTCAGCGTTCCGGGGGTGACGAGACGCACGACATCGCGCCGGACGACGGATTTGGAGCCGCGTTTCTTGGCCTCGGCCGGATCTTCCGTCTGTTCGCAGACCGATACCCGGTGCCCCTTGGCAATCAGCTTGTTGAGATAGTCGTCGGCTGCATGCACCGGCACGCCGCACATCGGAATGTCGGCACCCTGGTGCTTGCCACGCTTGGTCAGCGTGATGCCGAGCGCGGCGGAGGCAACCTCGGCGTCTTCGAAAAACAGTTCGTAGAAATCGCCCATCCGGTAGAACAGAAGGCTGTCCGGATTGGCAGCCTTGATCTCCAGGAACTGGGCCATCATTGGCGTGACCTTGCTGTCCGCCGGGGTGATTTCTTGCGCGCTCTGTCCACTCATGCCTGATACCTAGCAAACTGAGCGGACCATTCCACCAAGGGCCTATTCCATCTTGGCTTGAGGCTTCATTTTCCAGGGGATAAGGTCGTGCTCCCGCCCCGTAAAGAGAGCGCGCAAGAGGAAACGCCCAAACCATGTCCGCCGACAAGAAACCGACCAAGACCAATGTCAGCTTCACCGACCAGGAAGCGCTGCAATTCCACCAGGAAGGCCGCCCCGGGAAGCTGGAAATTGCGCCCACCAAACCGATGGCGACCCAGCGCGACCTGTCGCTGGCCTATTCGCCCGGCGTGGCGGTGCCGGTGCGGTCGATCGCGGAAGACCCCAGCCGTGCCTACGACTACACCACCAAGGGCAACATGGTTGCGGTGATTTCCAACGGCACGGCCATTCTGGGCCTCGGCAATCTGGGCGCGCTTGCCTCAAAGCCGGTGATGGAAGGCAAGTCTGTCCTGTTCAAGCGCTTTGCCGACGTCGATTCCATCGATCTGGAAGTCGATACCGAAGAGGTCGATGAATTCATCAATGCGGTCCGCTATCTCGGTCCTTCCTTCGGCGGGATCAACCTGGAGGACATCAAGGCGCCGGACTGTTTCATCATCGAACAGCGCCTGCGCGAACTGATGAACATTCCCGTCTTCCATGACGACCAGCATGGCACGGCCATCATCGCGGCGGCGGGTCTCATCAACGCCCTTCACCTGACTGGTCGCGACATGAAGGACACCAAGGTGGTCTGCAATGGCGCGGGCGCGGCCGGCATTGCCTGCATCGAACTCGTGAAGGCAATGGGCATTCCGAACGAGAACGTCACTTTGTGCGACACCAAGGGTGTCATCTACAAGGGCCGCGAAGAGGGCATGAACCAATGGAAGTCCGCCCATGCGGTCGAAACCAAGGCACGCTCGCTCTATGACGCCCTCAAGGGCGCGGATGTCTTCTTCGGCGTTTCTGCAAAGGGCGCGCTGACGCCCGACATGCTGCGGGTCATGGCACCGAACCCGATCATTTTCGCCATGGCCAACCCGGACCCGGAAATCACGCCGGAAGAGGCGGCGGAAGTGCGCGACGATGCAATTGTCGCGACCGGGCGTTCGGACTATCCGAACCAGGTCAACAACGTGCTGGGCTTTCCCTATATTTTCCGCGGCGCGCTTGATGTTCAGGCCACCACGATCAACGACGCCATGAAAGTTGCCTGCGCTCACGCACTGGCGGAACTGGCGCGTGAGGAAGTGCCGGACGAAGTGGCCGCGGCCTATCGGGGCAACCGGCCGAAGTTCGGTCCGGAATACATCATTCCGGTGCCCTTCGATCCGCGCCTGATCCACACCATTCCGCCCGCGGTCGCCCAGGCAGCGATGGAGTCCGGCGTCGCCCGCAAGCCGATTGTCGATATGGAGGCCTACAAGCACCAGCTCTCCGCCCGCCGCGATCCTGTCGCCGGCACCTTGCAGCGGATCTTCTCCAAGGTGCGCCAGCAGCCCAAGCGGGTCGTCTTCGCCGAGGGCGAGGAAGAACCGGTCATCCGCGCAGCGACAAGCTTCGTGTCGCAGGGCCTGGGTGAGGCCATCCTGATCGGCCGCGAGGACGAGATCAAATCCATGGCCGAACGCGCCGGCATCGACATCGACCGGCCGGGCATTTCCATCCAGAACGCGCGGCTTTCCAACCGCAACAGCGACTACGCGCAGTATCTCTACGGCCGCCTGCAGCGCCGGGGCTACCTGCTGCGCGACTGCCAGCGCATGGTCAACAACGACCGCAACTACTGGGGTGCGATCATGGTCGCGCGCGGCGACGCCGATGCCATGGTGACTGGTTTGACCCGGAACTACTCCGTCGCCCTCGATACGGTGAAGGCCACCATCGATCCGAAGCCCGGTCACCGGGTCATCGGCGTGTCGCTGGCACTCGCCCGCGGCCGTACCGTATTGATCGCCGATACGGCGGTGATCGACATGCCGACATCGGAAGAACTGGCGGACATCGCCGAGGAAGCGGCGCATGTCGCACGCAAGTTCGGCTACGAACCGCGTGTTGCCATGCTGGCCTATTCCACCTTCGGCCATCCAAAGGGCGAACGCTCGGAAAAGGTCATCGAGGCGGTCAAGATCCTCGAACGCCGCCGGGTCGATTTCGAATTCGACGGCGAAATGGCCGCGGACATCGCGCTCAACATGGACCGAATGGCCGCCTATCCGTTCTGCCGCCTGTCCGGTCCGGCCAACGTTCTGGTCATGCCGGCGTTCCACTCGGCATCCATCTCCACCAAGATGTTGCAGGAACTGGGCGGCGCCACGGTCATCGGCCCGCTGCTCGTCGGCTTCGACAAGTCGATCCAGATCGTTCCCCTGGGTGCGAAGGACAGCGACATCGTCAACATGGCCGCCATCGCGGCGTTCAATGTGACGTGAGGTGGTGATTATTCCGCTGAATTAGGGGCGCTCCGATCCCGGATCTCCGCTGCGCTGCGTCCGGGATGACGAAGATAGGTCTGGTAAAACCTTTCAGTCGTCATCCCGGGCAAGCAAAGCGCGACCCGGGATCGGGGAGCCACCCCAAACCTCTCGAAACCCGGAGTGACCATCGCTTGACCGCCTGGGTCTACATCCTTGCCTCGCGCCCGTTCGAAACCCTTTACACCGGCGTGACGACGGACTTGACCCGCCGGATTTACGAGCACCGCGAAGGTCTGATTGAGGGTTTTTCCAACCGATACGGTACGAAATCCCTGGTCTGGTACGAACAGCACGAAGAGACCGGGGCTGCGATTACCCGCGAAAAACAGATCAAGCGTTGGCGCCGGCAATGGAAATTCGATCTGATCGAGGAGATGAACCCGGACTGGCAGGATCTGTATCTGGTTCTAAATCAGTAACAACTACCTTGATCTCTCGGTCGTCATCCCGGACGCAGCGTAGCGAAGATCCGGGATCGGGGAGCCCCGAAGCGCTGCTGCAACACATGGAAATCCAAAGTCCGGTGTCTCGTCGTACTCAAACCGCAAGTCACTCGACAGGGGTGCGATGGCGTGTAATTGCGCCTTTTCGCTTCGCGACAGCTAATCTTTTTTGACAAACCCTGCCCCAACGGCGATACCTCGAAACCATGTCGGATATTAAAGTCAAAATCTGCGGTCTTTCGACCGAGGACACCATGGCGGCGGCGCTGGATGCCGGTGCGGATATGGTCGGGTTGATGTTCTTCCCGAAGAGCCCGCGTCATGTGTCGCTCAGCCAGGCTTGCCGGCTGGCCGATATGGCGCGCGGCCGGGCAGAGATCGTGGCGGTAACCGTCAACATGGATCTCGACGGCCTGTCGCGTATCAACGAGCTGGTGAAACCCGATACATTCCAGTTTCATGGCGAGGAAGCTCCGGAAGCCCTGGCAGCGGCCAAGGTGATGCAGGGCACCAAGGTCATGAAGGCGATTTCGATTTCCGACCGTTCAGATCTGGAGCAGGCGCACTATTATGCTGTTGTGGCAGATCGTCTCCTGTTCGATGCCAAGCCGCCGAAAGGGTCCGAACTGCCTGGCGGTAACGGCGTTTCCTACGACTGGACGATCCTGAAAGACCTTGACCTGAAGAAGCCCTTCATGCTTTCCGGAGGACTTGATCCGGAGAACGTCGCCGAGGCGATCCGTTTGAGCGGCGTCAGCGAGGTGGATGTTTCCTCCGGCGTCGAGCGGGAAAAGGGCGTCAAGGACAGTGGTCTCATTCGCGCATTCTTGGCGGCGGCCAAGGGCGTCAAGGTTCCGGGCTGAACCCCGGGTGAAGGAGTAAACGCGTGAACGATATGGCTAACAGCATCCGGACCGGTCCGGACGATCGCGGGCATTTCGGTATTTTTGGCGGCCGCTATGTTGCTGAAACGCTGATGCCGCTGATCCTGGACCTGGAACAGCACTACAAGGACGCCAAGAACGATCTGGCTTTCAAGGCCGAGATCGAGACGCTGAACAAGCACTACACCGGCCGTCCGTCGCCGCTTTATTTTGCCGAGCGTCTGACGAAGGAACTCGGCGGTGCCAAGATCTACTTCAAGCGTGATGAGCTGAACCACACCGGATCGCACAAGATCAACAACTGCGTCGGTCAGATCCTGCTCGCCAAGCGCATGGGCAAGACCCGCATCATCGCGGAAACCGGCGCCGGTCAGCACGGTGTTGCGACAGCGACAGTCTGTGCCCGCTTCGGCCTGCCCTGCGTTGTCTACATGGGCAAGACAGACGTGGAACGGCAGAAGCCGAACGTCTTCCGCATGAAACTTCTGGGCGCGGAAATCGTGCCGGTGACCGCCGGTGCGGGCACCTTGAAGGACGCCATGAACGAGGCGCTGCGCGACTGGGTGACCAACGTCGAGGACACCTACTACCTGATCGGTACCGCCGCGGGCCCACATCCCTATCCGGAAATGGTGCGCGACTTCCAGTCGGTGATCGGCAAGGAACTGCGCGAACAGATGATGGAAGCCGAAGGCCGGCTGCCGGATGCGCTGGTTGCCGCCGTCGGTGGTGGTTCCAATGCCATTGGCCTGTTCCATCCGTTCCTGGACGACAAGGACGTCAAGATTTACGGCGTCGAAGCTGGTGGCCGCGGCTTGCAGGGGGAAGAACACTGCGCATCCCTGACCGCAGGCAAGCCGGGCGTTCTGCACGGCAACCGCACCTACCTGCTGCAGGACGACGACGGCCAGATCCTGGAAGGTCACTCCATCTCTGCCGGTCTCGATTATCCGGGCATTGGGCCGGAGCATTCCTGGTTGAAGGAAATCGGCCGCGTGGACTATGTCCCGGTCATGGACGACGAGGCCTTGGAAGCTTTCCAGATGCTCACACGTGTTGAAGGCATCATCCCGGCGCTGGAGCCGGCCCACGCGCTGGCCCATGTCGTGAAACTGGCCCCGCAAATGGACAAGGACCAGATCATCGTCATGAACCTGTGCGGCCGGGGCGACAAGGACGTCTTTGCCGTTGGCCAGATGCTGGGCTTCGATCTCTGACAGCCCGCTTCGAACGGAACCCTGGAAAACCGCGTATCGAAAGGTGCGCGGTTTTTCTTTTGGCCGCTCCGGAGTGTCATCCCCTCCGCCAAAGGAAAGACCTGGAGCCTGCTGGTCATCAATGCGGGTTTTGGATAAGGCCGACGTTGCGCTTTGACCGCGATGACAACGCGGCTTACCACCGGCCCCTAACGCCGGTTAACCAGCCCCGCCAGTTTGGAAATGCTGCAATGCAAACTTGTGCGTTGTGAATCCGCCGGGAAAGACTAAATCAGCCGCGAATGAAACAGGGTCGGCGCTATTGCCGGCCGCTTGAGGAAACCCCGAAATGGCTTTCGATCTTCTGACCGGCTTCGTCCGCGACTTTCGCGCTTCCCGCAAGGTTGCCGGCGAAATCGCACGCATGAACCACCTGAACGACGCCCAGCTTGCCGATCTCGGTCTGGAACGCAGCGAAATCACCAGCCGCGCCTTCGCCCGTCATTTCAAACGGCGCTAAGGCTGCAGCCAGTCAGGCACTGCGTTTGTAAGCAGCGCGCGGTGGCACGGCTATGGGTTTTGCCGTCAACATGGCTTCCAGCAACTGCTGGCGGCCCCGGGCGTCCAGACCGGTCGCCTGTTGTGCCAGCGCCGGGTCTGATTGCTCGGAAGAAACTTCGGCAACACCCTTGCGCTGGGCAAAACCCAGGTGAAAATCCCTCATCCGGCGCCACAGCTTTTCAGTGAAAGGCTGAGGAGCGGGTTCGAACAGGGAATGGGCCATTTTCAGCTCCTTATTTGTTTGGTGGCTCAGTGGTTCGCTCTACAATAGGTGCACGCAGTGCATTTTTCTAGGCGCAATTTGTGCACATTTCGCCTATCAGCCATGCATTTTTCGCGGGTCTGACCTGCGCTTCCAGAGCTTGCTGCACTGCAAAAAAGCCATAAGGTGCGGCCCGGTTGCGATTCCGGATCGCGGCATCAATCTTTTTTGGTTTTTGAGATGAGCACCTTGCAGGCCCTCCATATCAGCGCGCCATCGGCAGCGCCCCTCGCCACCGTGTTTCGCGGTGCCGGAAACCCGTTCACGCGCTCCGGCCGGGCGAAGCCCATGGGCAGCGAACATGTCTACCGGGCGGACGCCGCCCTGCGCGCTATCGGCCTGATCGACTACCCAAGCCGCTGACCGGTCTGGGTTCGGAGCCTGTTTCAACGCTCCGAATCTGCATGAGACAATTGACATTGCACGCACTGCCCCCGTACATCGCTGAAACGGAAACGCCCCGGAGGGTCCCGGATGGCGCGAAAAAGGGTAGCAGTGAATGACGGATACGCGTATCGACCGCCGTTTTAAAGCCTGTGCGGATGCCGGCCGGCCGGCCTTGGTCACCTTTATCACTGCAGGCGATCCGGATCTGCAGACCTCGCAAGCCCTCCTGAACGCCCTTCCGGCAGCAGGTGCCGACGTTATCGAACTCGGCATGCCGTTTTCCGACCCGATGGCCGAAGGCATCCCGATTCAGCTTGGCAACCAGCGTGCGCTGGCTGCGGGGCACACCATGGACAAGACCCTGGACATGGTTCGTGAATTCCGCAAGCAGGACCAGGATACGCCGATCATCCTGATGGGGTATTACAATCCGATCTACGTGCGGGACCCGAAGGTTTTCGTGCAGGTAGCCAAGGACGCTGGTGTCGACGGCTTCATCATTGTCGATATTCCGGCAGAAGCAGATGACGAACTTTGCATTCCGGCCCTGGAAGCAGGTCTCAATTTCATTCGCCTGGCAACACCCACCACTGACGACAAGCGTCTGCCTGCCGTTCTGGCCAACACCTCCGGTTTCGTTTATTACGTCTCCGTGACCGGCATTACCGGCGCCAATATCGCCGATACCGGTCGGGTGACCACCGCGGTCAAGCGGATCAAGGGCCACACGGACCTGCCGGTTGCCGTCGGTTTCGGCGTGAAGACCGCAGACCAGGCAGCGGAAATCGGCAAGGATGCCGACGGTGTCGTGGTCGGGTCGGTTCTGGTCAATGCCATCCGTGACAGCCTCGATGAGGCCGGCAAGGCGACTGACAAAACCGTTCAGACCGTCGTCGACCTGGTGTCCGACCTGGCCTCCGGATGCGCCCGGTCAAGAACAGCCTGACTGGTCAGCCATCGGCTGGTCTGAATTGAAGGATTTCGGACGGACCCCATATCTCCGTCCAATGGTAACTCGAGTAGCGGGACGCGTTTGACGTGAACTGGATCAATTCTATCGTACGCCCCAAGATCCGTGATCTTTGGAAAAAGCGCGAAGTTCCGGAAAACCTTTGGATCAAGTGTCCGGAAACCGGTGAAATGGTGTTTCACCGGGATCTGGAAGCCAATCTCTGGGTGATCCCGAATTCCGGTCATCACATGCGCATCCCGGCGCGCAAACGCGTTGAGGCTTTGTTTGACGGCGGCAAATACACCGAGGTCGATACCCCGGAAGTACATGCCGATCCGCACAAGTTCCGCGACAGCAAGCGCTACACCGACCGCCTGAAGGAAGCCCGCACCAAATCCGGCGAAGACGAAGCCGTGATCGTGGCCCAGGGCCAGGTCAACGGCATGCCGTTGACCATTGCCGTGCAGAACTTCGATTTCATCGCCGGCTCGCTCGGCATGGCCGCGGGTGAAGCGATCCTTGCCGGCATGCTGAAAGCGGTCGATGACAAGACGCCTTTCGTCATGTTTGCCGCTTCCGGTGGTGCACGCATGCAGGAAGGCATTCTGTCGTTGATGCAGATGCCGCGCACCACGGTCGGTGTGCAGATGCTGCGCGAAGCGGGACTGCCCTATATCGTCGTCTTGACCAACCCGACCACGGGCGGCGTCTCGGCCTCCTACGCCATGCTTGGCGACGTGCACATTGCCGAACCGGGCGCCCAGATCGGCTTCGCAGGCCGCCGCGTGATCGAACAGACCGTGCGCGAAAAGTTGCCGGACGATTTCCAGACTGCCGAATATCTTCTCGACCACGGCATGATCGACATGGTGGTGCCGCGCCAGAAGATGAAGGAAACACTGGCACGCATCTGCGGTATCCTGATGAAGCGGGAAGTCGAACTGCCGAAGCTTGAAGCGCCGAAGGAGCCGGCACCGGAAGCCGAAGCCAAGCCTGCCGAAACGGCTGCGGAGCCTGCCAAGGGCGCGGAAGCTGCCAGCTAGGTGGCTTCGTTACACGAATACGTCGCGAAAGCGGCCTGACACGACATTTCCGGGCTGTCCGCTTGTTTCGCGGGCGGCCTTCCCGTAAAGGCGTTAGTCAAACGCAACCGGGAAAAAGGGACCCTGCGGAGGGCGCCTTGGATCAAATCACGAAAATTCTGGACCGTTTGCTGGCGCTGCATCCGAAGGAGATAGATCTCTCGCTCGGTCGCATGTATCGCCTGCTGGAAGCGCTCGGGCATCCCGAACAGCGCCTGCCGCCGGTGATTCACGTCGCCGGTACCAACGGCAAGGGCTCGGTTACCGCCACCATGCGGGCGATCCTGGAAGCTTCCGGAAAACGCTGCCACGTCTACACCTCGCCGCACCTGGTTTCCTTCAACGAGCGCATTCGGCTCGGCTCGGATGGCAAATTCGTCTCCGATCCGGTCCTCTATGAGGCCCTGCACCGCTGCGAAGAAGCCAATGGCGGTGAGGAAATCACCTTTTTCGAGATCACCACCGCTGCTGCCTTGCTCCTGTTCGCGGAAAATCCCGCAGATGTGCTGCTGCTTGAAGTCGGTCTCGGAGGCCGTCTTGACGCGACCAACGTGATCGACCGGCCGCTTGCCACGGTGATCACCCAGGTTTCGATGGACCACGAGAAGTTTCTGGGTGACGACCTGTCGGTGATCGCTGCCGAAAAGGCCGGTATCATCAAGCCGGGCGTGCCGGTCATCTGCGCTGCGCAGGAAGACAGCGCCATGGCAACGATTGCGCGTCAGGCAGCGCGCAACAAGGCGCCGATCGAAGTGTTCGGGCAGGATTTCGCAGCCCAGGAAGACCAGGGCCGCATGGCTTTTCAGGACGAGGACGAATTGATCGACCTGCCTGTGCCCGTGCTTGGTGGCCGTCACCAGTTCTCCAATGCGGCTGTCGCCATTGCGGCGTTGAAGGCGGCGGGCATGTTGCCGGATGGCGATACGATTGCCCACGGCCTGAAAACGGTCAACTGGCCCGGACGGCTGCAGCCGATCACCAGCGGACCGTTGCATGACCTGTGCCCGGAAGGGTCGGAAGTCTGGGTCGATGGTGGCCACAATCCCGGCGCGGGCATTTCGATCGCCCAGTTCATGGGCGAACAGGAAGAGCGCTCACCCCGGCCGCTTTACCTCGTGTCCGGCATGCTGACGACAAAGGATCCCGTCGGATTCTTCCGTCCGTTCCACGGACTGGCACGCCACGTCGGCACCGTGCCGATCACCACGACACCCACCGCAAGGGAGCCGGAAGACCTGGCCGATCTTGCCCGCTGTGCGGGACTTGAAGCGACACCGTTTCAATCACTGGACGCAGCGCTGGCAGATGTGGCAGCTTGTGCGGCAAAAGATGGCGAGCCACCCCGGATCCTGATTTGCGGGTCGCTCTATCTGGCTGGTGAAGTTCTGGCGCGCAGCGGTCTGGCGCCGGTCTGAGGCGTCACCGGCCTCTGCCCGAGGAGGCCCTGAATGTTCGGTTTTGAAACCTGTCGCCCAAAGCTTGCAGGCGCTTTCCTGGGCGCTCTGCTCTTGAGCGTGCCTGCAAACGCGCTCACCGAACAATATGAGACGCCACCGGAGCAGGATCCGGCCACACTTCTCGACGGCAAGGAACTCGGCCCCGGCTATGCGGTTCTCTCGCCGGTGCGCGGCGACGGTTTCCTGCGGATTTATCAGGTTCAGACCGATCTCGGCGTCGAGCAGATCGAAGGCGACGGCATGCTCAAGCTGCGCCTGCACGAAATCCAGGTGCTGATTGCCCTCGACAGTCTGAAAAACGACGCCAGCTTCGTTGACGGCCTCAAGCAGGCGGCCATGAAGCCGGTCGAGTTCGTCGAAAGCACGGTGACCGACCCTGTGGGAACCGCAAAGAACACCGTTTCCGGTGTCGGCCGCATGTTCGGCCGCCTCACCAAGGGCGTCGAGGCCGCTGTCAGCGGCAAGGGCGGATCTCCGGCCGAACTTGCCAAGTCGATCACCGGCCAGGCCAAGGCCCGGCGCGAACTTGCGGTCGATGTGGGCGTCGACCCCTATACGTTCTACCGGCCGCTATCGGAAAAGCTCGACGAAACCGCCAGCGTGACCACGGCAGGCAACTGGACGGTGAGCGCAATTACCAGCCTCCTGCCGGGCGGTATCATCGTAAATGCCGCGCGGCAGGCAGACAATTTCCGCAATCTCATCGTCGACAGCACGCCAACCGAGCTGCAGGAACGCACCTCCAGCGTTCTGCGCGCCGTGGGCGTGCCGGAGGTGACGAACGCCAAGCTCATGGGCAATCCGTTCTACACGGCTTCGGAAAAGGCCGCGATCGCCTATCAGATGCAGGCAATGTCCAGTGTGAAGGACCTTTACCTGATTGCCGAAAAGGCGGCTGATGCCGACAGCCGGGATCTTGCCTATTTCCAGCTTCGTCGTGTCGTTCTCATGGAAACCTACAACAGCACGGTTTCGCCGCTGGGGGACATCAAGCTGGTGTCCGGCATCCCCGTCGCCCTGCGCCGTGACGGCATCGCCGCCATCGTCATGCCTTTCGATCATGTGGCCTGGACCCAGACCGTGGCGCAGACCTTCTCCGCCATGCACGAAGGCCTCGGCACCTTGCCCTTCCCGCCAACGGGCGTCGACTTCCTGATCACCGGAGACGTCACGCCCATGGCCGCCGAACGCATCGCCGCATTCGGCTGGGAAATCACCGGCAACTATCCGATGCCGAAAGGGCCGGTGTTTTAGGGTCTCCAGCTGTCATTCCGGACAAGTGAGGCAAGCCGAACGCAGATCCGGAATCCAGATGCTTTTCGCGCCTAAGGCGCGGCCGCTTCTTCTTTCAAGCGGGTTTCGCTTCGCTCATGCTGATGTCTGGATTCCGGATCTGCGCGCATCGATGCTGCGCTTGTCCGGAATGACGGACGGTGGGTTCATTTTGCCCCCCCTCAAACACACTCCAGAACCGGCCCGGACAAGCCGCTTTCCCAGCCGAGGATGGCGCGTTTGCGGGTGAGGCCCCAGTGGTAGCCGCCGAGTTTGCCGCCTTTTGCGAGCACCCTGTGGCAGGGGACGACGAAGGAGAGCGGGTTGCGGCCGACTGCGGTGCCGACAGCGCGGGATGCCTTCGGGTTGCCGAGGCAGGCAGCAATGTCGGAATAGGTGGTGGCCTTGCCCATCGGGATCTTCAGCAGGGTTTGCCAGACCCTGATTTCAAAATCGGTACCAATCATAACGATGTTGAGCGGTTGATCCTCTTGCCACTTTTTCGGATCGAAGACGCGCCGGGCAAATTGCGCCGTCGCATCCTGATCCTGGACGAAAACGGCTGCGGGCCAGCGCTCGCACATGTCTTCCAGGGCAGAGGTTTCCTCGCCCGGATCGGCAAATCCCAGACCGGCCAAACCCTTGTCGGTGGCCATCACCAGAACCTGGCCGAAAGGGGAAGGATGAAAGCCGTAGGCAATTGAAAGACCTGCGCCACGATTGCGGTAATCGCCAGGCGTCATGGCTTCATGGGTGACGAAAAGGTCGTGCAGCCGGCCGGATCCGGACAGGCCCACCTCGTAGGTGGCGTCGAGAACACTGGCGGACTCGCGCAGCAGCGCCTTGGCGTGATCCAGCGTGATTGCCTGCAGGAACTGCTTCGGCGTCAGTCCGGCCCAGCGCGAAAACACACGTTGCAGCTGGATGGGTTGAAGACCGGCTTCCCTGGCCAGCTGGTCCAGCGTGGGCTGCTCGCGCCAGTCTTCGGTGATCCGCTTCAAGGTGCGGCGAACGACGTCGTAGTGCTGTGCAGCCTCCTCGCCGATGGAGATCGGGGTCGGTTCGGACGTCAGGCTGGTAAGGTCGAGCGCTTTGGTCATGGTGGTTTCTTCATGCTGAACTTGAAGTCTGCTCCGATCTTAGTCGGCGAACAACAGGGGATCGACCCGATTTGCGATCCGTCTCATGATCCTTGGCGCTTTGGTACCAGTTTCCGCTTCACTCGGCCGGAATGACTGCACAGAAACCGGGACTGGCGTTCCTACCCCAGAACATCCTTGAATTCGCTGGCCGAAACCGCCGGTCCCTTGCGGGTGGTCAGAAGCAGGCTCGTCTCCGTGCCGGTAATACCCTCGATCAGGCGAATGCGATTGAGAGCATCGTCAAAGGCAGCAAGATCGCGTGTGGCGACGTCCAGTACCAGATCCCACTTGCCGTTTGTGGAATGGATCGCGCGAACCTCCGTCATGGCGCTGAGCGAGCGGATCACCGGTTCGGTGTTGTGGCCGTCTACGACCACCAGCGTCACCGCGCGGATCGGCAGGTCGCGCCAGTCGTCGCGCAGGACGGCGGTAAATCCCAGGATTTCTCCCGTGTCGACCAGCTTCTCCATGCGAGAGCGCACGGTGGCGCGTGAGACCTTCAGATCACCTGCCAATTCGGACACTGACCTTCGCCCGTCATGGCGCAGAAGCGAGATCAATCGAAGATCCAGATCGTCCATTTTTTCATTCCGATAAATTGAGCTTATCAAAATGATAAATCTGGCTGCTCTTTTGATCAAGTGTCCGGATTTACTCCGCCGCGGCGTTTCAGCACACTTTTGACAGTTGAATTTTGGGGGCGGAGCAGGACGTGAACGTCGTTGAGAAACAGATTGTGCTGGTTGGAGCTCCGGTGGATGAAGGCGCCGGTCAGCGCGGCTGCCTCATGGGACCGGACGCCTATCGAACCGCCGGCCTGCAGGAGACGCTACAGGAACTCGGCCATTCGGTCGTCGACCACGGAAATCTGAGCCCGGCGGAGGTTGGCAGCCTCACCCCTCCCAACAGGATACTGCGGAATTACCGCGCCTATGTTGCCTGGACCCGGGCGCTCCACCAGAAGGCGGCGGAACTTGGCGAAGGCCCCGGTTTTCCGATCTATCTTGGGGGTGATCACGCCATGGCGGCGGGCACCGTTTCGGGTCAGGCAAGGGCGGCAGCCGCACTCGGGCGCCCGCTGTTCGTGCTTTGGCTCGATGCGCATTCGGATTTTCATACGCTGGACAGCACCGCCAGCGGCAACCTTCACGGTACGCCGCTCGCGTTTCTGTGCGGCCTGCCCGGATTTGACGATCTGCTCGGCAGTCCGCTGAAACACACCCTGAAACCGCAGAATGTCGAGATCCTCGGCGTTCGCTCGATCGATGATGCCGAGCGCAACCTGCTGGTCAGCCACGGCGTCGGTGTCAGCGACATGCGCCGGATCGACGAGGAAGGCATCGGCACTCTTCTGAAGCCGTTTCTGGAGCGCGTAAGGGCCGAAAACGGCCTTCTGCATGTCAGCCTGGATGTCGATTTTCTGGATCCGTCAATCGCCCCGGCCGTCGGCACCACCGTTCCGGGCGGCGCGACCTTCCGCGAAGCCCATCTGGTGATGGAGATGCTGCATGACAGTGGTCTCGTCACCTCTCTCGACCTGGTCGAGCTCAATCCCTTCCTGGACGAACGCGGAAAAACTGCGCGTCTGATGGTCGAACTGACCGGCAGCCTGTTTGGCCGCCGGGTCTTCGACCGGCCGACAAGAAGCTTCTAGAGGACCGAACAATGTCAAACAGCCCCATCAATCTCCTGCCGTCGGATCTGGCCTATGTGCCCTTCGTCAGTGTCGACAACATGATGCGCAATGTCCGCGCGATTGGCGTTGAAACCTTCATGCGTGGCATCGCCGAATATATCGAGCAGGATTTCCTGCGATGGGAAAGCTTCGACAAGAAACCGCGTATTCCGGCGCATGCGCCTCAGGGTGTCATCGAGCTGATGCCGACCAGTGACGGCAAGACCTTCGGCTTCAAGTATGTCAACGGTCATCCCGGCAACACCCGTGATGGTCTGCAGACTGTTACCGGCTTCGGTGTTCTGTCGAACCTGACGACCGGCTATCCGGTGCTGTTCACCGAGATGACCATCCTGACGGCCTTGCGCACGGCAGCCAATTCGGCACTTGCCGCCAAATACCTGGCACCCAAGGGGTCCACCACGATGGCGATCATCGGCAATGGCGCGCAGTCCGACTTCCAGTGCCTGGCGTTCAAGGACATGCTCGGGATCACCGACATCCGCGCCTACGACATTGATAGCGCCGCCAGCTTGCGCCTTGCCCGCAACCTCGCCAATTCCGGCCTGAACGTGACCATTTGCAAGACGCCGGAAGATGCGATCGAAGGCGCGCAGATCATCACCACCGTAACCGCGGACAAGAAATCGGCGACGATCCTGACTGACAACATGGTCGGCACCGGCGTTCACATCAACGCGGTCGGCGGCGACTGCCCGGGCAAGACCGAGCTGCATCGCGATATCCTGCTGCGGTCCGATATCTTTGTCGAGTTCCCGGACCAGACTCATATCGAAGGTGAATTCCAGCAGCTCGACCGCGATCATCCGGTTACCGAACTCTGGCAGGTCTACGCCGGCAAGGCCGAAGGCCGCACTTCGCAGGACCAGATTACGCTGTTCGACAGCGTCGGCTTTGCCATCGAGGACTTTGCCGCCCTGCGCTACGTCCGCGATCTTCTGCCCAGAACCGGTCACTTCGAGAAGCTCGACCTGCTGGCTGATCCGGACGACCCGCGTGACCTCTACGGCATGGTTCTCCGGTCTGCGGCCAATGGAGACAACCAGGCAGCGTGACCTGAGATCACGTGATTGTAGCAAACTGGACCACCGCTTCGGCGGTGGTTTTTTCTGGCCTTGGTCAATCGGCCTCTACCCCCTGCTCTCGAGGGAAAGAAACGGTTCCGGCAAGCACTTGTGTCATCCCGGGCAAGCATGGCGGAACCCGGCCCGCGTGGTTCAGGGTAAGAAGTGGGACCCGACAAGGGTAATGCCAAAAAACGCCTGACATCAGTCACGTATTTTAAGGTTTTCGGTGTTGAGTTGGCGTCATCCTACCTTTTCGGGGACCTTTTGATGACATTCAGAATTTTGACCGGCCTCGGACTCGGCCTGCTTGCCGCTTCCGCTGTTCAGGCCAAGGAACAGTATTTTTCCTACAAGGACTGGAATGTAGAGATTCAGTCGTTTGATACGGGCGAAGACTTTCGTATCAACTGCACCATGTGGACCGGCGGCGACGGCCTGCCCACAGTAGGCTTTGCGACGTCCAACAGCGATGCATTGCCGCCGGACTTCTTCCCCGGTGTCCAGCTGACGGAACGTGCCGTCCGCGGCCATGCGACGGTTCTTCAGAATGACCAGAAGGTCAATTTCGTCTTTGATGACGGCGACAGCGCGCAGGCAACGGTCCAAGCCTATTTCGATGAAGACGGTTTCGCCGTCGCCCAGACCTATTTCCCGATCGAGGACGCTCAGCGCGTCCTGCAGGCGATGCAAAGGAACGGGCAGATCGATATCGTCGGACCGAGCGGCCTCATCTATACCGCTTCCCTGAGCGGATTTACCGCGTCATATCGAAAAGTTGCCGAAGGATGCGGCTTTCCGGTTACCGGTGTTATCGACTAGCGGCGGCATGTTCAGCGCCTCTTCTATTTCGGCAACCACGGCATCGGCCGCCGCACCCGGATCTTCGGCCCGGCTGATCGGGCGGCCGACCACCAGGTAGTCGCTACCAGCCTGAATCGCGTCCGCCGGGGTCATCACCCGGCGCTGGTCTCCGGCGTCGCTGCCGGCAGGGCGGATGCCGGGGGTGACGATCACAAGCTCGTCTCCAAGGATGGTGCGCATTTTTGTGGCTTCGGTGGCGGCGCAGACGATGCCGCCCATGCCAGCCACACGGGCGTCCTTCGCCCGCGCTTCCACCACATCGCCAATCGGGCCGCGATACCCTGCATCGACCAGGTCCTGCTCGTCCATGGAGGTCAGCACCGTCACCCCAAGCAGGCACAGATCGGGATTACCCTCTTCCCGCAGGCCTTTCACGGCAGCGCGCATGGTTTTCGGGTAGCCATGCAGGGTCATGAAGGTCATGCCCATCTTGGCGACATTGCGTACGGCCTTTTCGATGGTGTTGTCGATATCGTGCAGCTTGACGTCCAGAAAGATCTTCTTGCCGTCACGCGCCAGGTCACGGGCGAATTCCAACCCGCCGGCAAACTGGAGTTCCATGCCGATCTTGTAGACACCGACCTTGCCTTCAGTCTGCTTTACCAGCTTCTCGGCCTCGGCAACCGTCGGCACGTCGACAGGCAGCATCAGGCGATCCAGAGCGGTTTTCGGGGAGAAAGGGCTGGTCGGCATGGGCAGATCCTCGGATTTTGGGGCAGGTGCCAGTGCATAGCACCAAGGATCGCCCAGCGCCAGAACTACCCAGAACTACGCCTTGCCTGTGCGCTCGAATTCCGCAAAGGCATCCTTGTAGTCGTCATGCCAGCGCGACAGCGGCGGCCGGTTTTCAATGATATCGCCGATGGCCCATTCTGCCCGGCGATTGTCCCTGGTGCTGTCGACGTCATTGTCCGGGCACAGGATGTAGAAATCGCCCGCTGACATCCGTTCGATGAAGTGATCGACGGTCTGCTCGCTGGTCCAGGCCGCGTCCGGCTTCTCCGGAAAGTGGCTTGCGGTCATGCCCGTGTAGGTGAACCCAGGCACGAACAGATGCACCGAAATGGGCGCACCGGCCTGCCGCAGTTCATGGGCAAGCTGTTCGCTGAGCACTTTCACGGCTGCCTTGGTGGTGTTGTAGCCGGGGTTTCCCGGAGGTGTCGTGATGCCCTGCTTCGATCCGGTGTTGACGATGACCGCCGGGCGGGCAGCCTCGATCAGGCGGGGCGTGAAGGCATGGACACCGCGCAGGACGCCGTAGAAATTGATGTCCATCAGGCGGACCCAATTGTCGAAGTCCTCCCAGGCAGAGGTCGGCAGGCTGATGCCGGCGTTGTTCATCAGGACCGCGACGGGCCCGGTCTGAAAAGCCTTCTCGGCCAGGGCTTCCACCTGCGCCATGTCACCGACATCGGTCGGAACCGCGAAAATATCGACACCGACCGTACCGGCGGCACGCACCTTTTCCGTTGCCTCTTCAAGGGCCGGACCGGGCAGATCGGCAAGAATGACGCCTAGTCCTGCCTGGGCGAAGCGGGTGGCAGCGGCCAGTCCGACGCCGCTGGCAGCACCGGTAACGACGGCAATCCCGCCTTCTGAAATGGCTTTTTTGTACATGATGGATTTCCCCCAAAATGGATTTCAGGAACGCGGCGACAGACGAATGCCGATTTGCCAGTCTGCAAGATAGTCCGGCCACAGAACCCTTTCACTATGAAACCGCTATTTTCTTAGACGGTTCAGGCTGCTACAACACCGCGGTTCTTCTTTCCCATTACCCACGGGGCATCAGCACATGCGCACAGCGAGTGTATCGCGCGACACCAAGGAAACCCGCATCGCGGTCGAGATCAACCTGGACGGCACGGGCGCATACGACGTCCAGACCGGCGTCGGGTTCTTCGACCATATGCTGGAGCAATTGTCGCGACATTCGCTGATCGACATCAAGGCCCGTGCCGATGGCGACACTCATATCGACTTTCACCACACGGTCGAGGATACCGGCATTGCGCTGGGCCAGGCAATTTCCGAAGCGCTGGGCGACATGGCGGGCATCACCCGTTATGCCGATACCCATCTTGCCATGGATGAAGCGCTGACCCGCTGCGCGCTGGATGTGTCCGGCCGTCCCTTCCTGGTCTGGGACGTCACCTTCGACCGGGACAAGATCGGTGAATTCGACACGGAGCTGTTCGAGGAGTTTTTCCGGGCATTTGCGATGAATTCCGGGATTACCCTTCATATTGCCAACCTTTATGGCTCCAATTGCCATCACATCGCCGAAACTTGCTTCAAGGCGGTTGCGCGCTCCTTGCGCAAGGCGGTGGAGATCGATCCGCGGCAGGCAGACCGCATTCCGACCACCAAGGGCCAGCTCGGCAGCTAGGGCAGGAAACGGCGCATGAGCACATATGTTGTGATGGCTCCGCCAGAATTCGAAGACGTGGCTGGCGATCCTCGCCAGACCGACAGGCTCGCCTTCGTTCCGGACGGCTTCTCGACACTTGCGTTCCTGTTTGCCGTCATCTGGCTGCTGGTCAACCGCATGTGGCTGGTGCTGCTTGGCTATCTCGCCGCGACGCTGGTGATCGAGTTGCTGGCGCTGTCCGTCAGTCAGGAAGCCATGGCCGTCGTTGCCCTCTTCACCTCAATCCTGTTCGGCCTCGAGGCCCAGGCGCTGCGCCGCTGGTCGCTTGAACGCAAGGGCTGGCGCGTTGTCGGCATCGTCGACGCGCACAACAAGAGCGAAGCCGAACTCCGATTTCTCCACAAGGCGGCTGACCGAGTGTCGCCGCCCAGACCTCAAATCGACCGGCAACAGCGCCCCGCCTCCCAACCGATCATCCCGAGGATCGGTAGCGAGCAGGTGGTGGGCCTGACCCTCGGTCCGGAGACCCGTCAATGACAATTGCGATTATCGACTACGGCTCGGGCAACCTGCGCTCGGCCGAAAAGGCGTTTGAGCGCGCGGCCCGCGCCCACGCCCACACGCCCGACGTTATCGTGACGTCCGACCCCGAAAGGGTACTGAAGGCCGACCGTGTCGTGCTGCCGGGTGTCGGCGCCTTTGCCGACTGCAAGCGCGGCCTGTGGGCTGTCGAAGGCATGCCCGAGGCGCTGGAACAGGTCGTTCGCAAGGACGGCAAGCCGTTCTTCGGTATCTGCGTCGGCATGCAGCTGATGGCAAGCCGCGGCCTGGAATTCGAGACCGTTGAAGGTCTTGGCTGGGTCGAAGGCGACGTTACAGCCATGGAACCGGCAGACAAGACGCTGAAAATCCCCCACATGGGCTGGAACACCATTGAGGTCCGTCCGGAAAGCCACCCGGTTTTCAAGGGGCTGGAAACGGGACCGGATGGCCTTCACGCCTATTTCGTGCACTCGTTCCACTTTGCCTGCGCCAGGGCGGAAGACCGCCTGGCAACGTTCGACTATGCCGGCACCTTCACCGCCATGGTGGCGAAGGACAACATGATCGGCACCCAGTTCCACCCGGAAAAAAGCCAGCGGCTCGGTCTGGAGCTGATCGCCAATTTCCTGGACTGGACCCCTTAATCTTAAAGCGCCTGGGAGGCCAACATGAGCAAAGGTTACTGGATCGCCCGTGTCGACGTGCATGACGCCGACGGATATCCGGCATACGTGGAAACGGCAAAGCCCGCTTTCGAGCGGTTCGGCGCCAATTTCCTTGCCCGCGGCGGCAAGACCGATGCCATTGAAGGCCCGGGCCGGGCGCGCAACGTCATCATCGAATTTCCGAGCTTCCAGCACGCGGTTGATTGCTATAATTCGCCGGAATATCAGGAAGCGGTGAAAATCCGCCAGAAGGTAGCCGATGGCGAAATCGTCATCGTTGAAGGAATTTAAAGCGACATGATCCTCTTTCCCGCCATCGATCTGAAGGATGGCCAGTGCGTTCGCCTGAAACTGGGCGACATGGACCAGGCAACCGTGTTCAACGACAACCCGGGCGCGCAAGCCCGGGCGTTCGAGGATCAGGGCTTCGAATGGCTCCATGTGGTCGATCTCAACGGCGCGTTCGCCGGCGAGAGCGTCAACGGCGCGGCTGTCGATGCCATTCTGGGGGCAACGAAGAACCCGGTGCAGCTGGGTGGCGGGATCAGGACGCTGGAACATATCGAAACCTGGCTGGACAAGGGCATCAGCCGCGTCATCCTGGGCACTGTTGCCGTGCGCGATCCGGACCTGGTGAAGGAAGCCTGCCGCAAGTTCCCCGGCAAGGTCGCCGTCGGCATAGATGCCAAGGGCGGTTATGTCGCCGTCGAGGGCTGGGCGGAAACGTCCGAACTTACCGCCGTCGATCTTGCCAGGCAGTTCGAGGATGCAGGCGTTGCGGCGATCATCTACACCGATATCGATCGCGACGGCGTCCTGAAAGGCCTCAATATTCCCTCGACGCTGGACCTTGCCCGCGCCGTCTCCATTCCGGTCATTGCCTCGGGCGGCCTTGCGTCGATCGACGACATTCACCGCCTGCTGGAGCCGGACTGCGCCATCCTGGAAGGGGCAATCTCGGGCCGTGCGCTCTACGACGGCCGTCTCGATCCGAAAGAAGCCATGGAATTGATCCTGGCCGCGCGGAGCAAAGCATCATGACCTTGAAAGCCCGTGTCATTCCCTGTCTCGACGTCAAGGACGGCCGTGTCGTCAAGGGCGTCAACTTCGTGGATCTGGTCGATGCCGGTGATCCGGTGGAAGCCGCCAAGGCCTATGATGCGGCCGGGGCGGACGAGCTCTGCTTTCTCGACATCACCGCCAGTCACGAGGGCAGGGACACGATCTACGACGTTGTCCGGCGCACCGCCGAGGCCTGTTTCATGCCGGTTACCGTCGGTGGCGGCGTGCGCACGGTGGAAGACATTCGCAAGCTGCTGATTGCCGGAGCCGACAAGGTGTCGATCAACACGGCGGCCGTTACCAATCCGGATTTCGTGCGCGAGGCGGCGGAAAAATTCGGCGCGCAATGCATCGTCGTTTCCATCGATGCCAAGCAGGTCAACGCTCCGGGCGAACCGGAAAAATTCGAGATCTTCACCCATGGCGGCCGCAATGCCACCGGCATCGATGCTGTTGAGTTCGCCAGGAAGGTTGTCGAACTGGGCGCCGGTGAACTGCTGGTCACGTCCATGGACCGGGATGGCACCAAGTCCGGCTACAATATCGCCCTCACCCGGGCGATTGCCGATGCGGTGCCGGTGCCGGTGATCGCCTCGGGCGGTGTCGGCAACCTGGACCACATGGTGGAAGGCATCCGTGATGGCCATGCCACTGCGGTGCTGGCCGCCTCGATCTTCCACTTTGGCGAATACACCATTCAGGAAGCCAAGCACTACATGAACGACGCCGGCGTACCGATGCGCCTCGACGCCTGAAACGGCCTCAAGGGAACTAGCCGAATGACCGACTTCACTTTGGAAGATCTGGACGCCATTATTGCTGCACGTGCGAATAGCGCGGACGACAAGTCCTATACGCGCAAGCTCGTCAACAAGGGCGTTGCCAAATGCGCCCAGAAGCTGGGGGAAGAAGCGGTTGAGGCGGCGATTGCCGCCGTTCAGAAGGACCGGCAGGAATTGACGGCCGAGGCCGCCGATGTGCTTTATCACTTGTTGGTGGTTCTCAATGTCTCCAATGTCCCCCTCGGGGATGTTATGAAGGAGCTTGCGAGCCGTACGGGACAGACCGGACTGGAAGAAAAGGCGTCCCGGCCTCAGGAATAATCCAGGGCCTGCAGGCTCTGTACCGGATCCGGCGTTCAGCCGCGCAGCAGGAACTGCGAAGTAATGGATCAGAAAGTCGCCACGGCCCTGGACATGGATCTGTCCCCCTACCAGGTGTTCACCGAGCGCGAGTGGGCAAGACTGCGTGCGGACACGCCCATGACGCTGGATGCGCATGAGGTGGCCCAGTTGCAGGGCCTCAATGCGCCGGTCTCGATCGAGCAGGTCGAGACAATCTACCTGCCGCTCTCCCGTCTGCTTGCCTTCTATGCCGAAGCAACCATCAGCATCTTTCAGGCAACGCAGAACTTCCTCGGCACCCGCGACGGCAAGACGCCGTTCATCATCGGTGTTGCCGGGTCGGTGTCGGTCGGCAAGTCGACCACTTCGCGCGTGCTGCGTGAGCTTCTGGCCCGCTGGCCGGCCAGCCCCAAGGTCGACCTGATCACAACCGACGGGTTCCTGTATCCAAACGCGGTGCTGGAAGCCGAAGGGCTGATGTCCAAGAAGGGCTTTCCGGAAAGTTTCGACAGGCCACGTCTGCTGAAATTCCTGTCGGACATCAAGGCAGGCAAGCGGTTCGTCCGGGCACCGGTTTATTCGCACTTCTACTACGATGTCATGCCCGGCCACACGGTGACGGTCGACCGGCCCGATATTCTGATTGTCGAAGGCCTCAACGTGCTGCAGACGCGCGAATTGCCCAAGGACGGGCGGGCTGTGCCGTTCGTTTCGGATTTCTTCGACTTCTCGGTCTATATCGATGCCGATGAAACCCTGCTGCTGAACTGGTATGTCGACCGCTTCATGCGCCTGCGCGAGACAGCCTTCCGCGATCCGGGATCCTATTTCCATAAGTATTCGCGGATCACGGATCAGGAAGCCGTCACGACCGCCAATCGCATCTGGAACGACATCAACCTGGTCAACCTGCGCGAAAACATCCTGCCGACGCGGCCTCGCGCCGACCTGATCCTGACCAAGGATTCCAGTCACAAGATTGCCAAGGTCGCCCTGCGCAAGATCTGAACTGCAGCTGACGCCTGTCCCTCAGAGGAAGGCACCCAGCTTGGCCAGAACAAGATCCGGTACCTCGAGTTGCGGCAGGTGGCCGGCGTTCGGCAGCGTTTCGAATGTCGACTGCGGAATGGCGGCGTGCAGAGCCCGGCCCCGGTCGATCGGGATCCACGGATCGTCCTCTCCCCAAAGGATCTTCACCGGGCACCGGATGTCGCCGTAAAGCGGTTCGATCTCGTTGGTATAGGCTTCGTCTGCCTGGGCGAACTGGCGATAGAAGCTGCCGCGGCCTTCTTCGCTCAGCCAGGGGTCAGCCAGTGCCGCGCGGGCCTCGGCCCCGATTTCGTTGACAAGGGCGCCGCCGATATAGGCATCGACAACCGCGCGGTGGATATGCGGCGGGAGCCCGACAAAGGCTTCCACATGGCGGCCGACGTGATCGAAGAACTCCGACCCCCAGGGACTGAGGGCAACGACGTTCATCAAGACGTATTTGTCGAAATCGCAGCCGTGCAGAAGATGCGCCCGCAACGTTGTTGCCCCGCCAAAGTCATGGGCTACGACCGATGGCCGTTCGAGTTGCCAATGATCGAGCATTTCGGCAAAGACCTTGCCCTGAATGTCGAGAGATGTGCGTTGGTCAGCTGACTTTGCCGACTG
This sequence comes from Labrenzia sp. PO1, assembly GCF_012273635.1. Classification (NCBI taxonomy): domain Bacteria; kingdom Pseudomonadati; phylum Pseudomonadota; class Alphaproteobacteria; order Hyphomicrobiales; family Stappiaceae; genus Labrenzia; species Labrenzia sp. PO1. The sequence goes on along the minus strand of NZ_JAAXCR010000004.1, from coordinate 128,105 downwards.
GCCGTATCCAGGCATGTCGTACCAGTGGACGCGGAACTTCCTGGAGAGTTCCGGAATGAGCCGATGCCAGGACCAGGACGACCACGGCCAGCCGTGTGCGAGCACCAGCGACGGCCCTTCACCCGCCCGGCCCGCCATGACGACACCGGCAGATGTCCGGATTTCTTCGGAAAGGTGCCAATTCGTGGTGTCGTTCATAACCTGGTCTCCATTGAACATGCATCGGCAGACATGCGCTGGAGAAGGTCAGTGTCCGTCTCCCAGCGCCATCCGCACGTGGTGTGCCACTTCGCTGCTTGCAACCGTTGAAGAGTTGGTTTCGGTCCGGCCTGCCTTCAGGCTCGATGAAACCGGAAGGCAGGTCTGCCGAAAAGGTGTCAGGCGCCGTCGGGAATTCGTGCGATGACCTTGATTTCAAAATCGAAACCGGCCAGCCAGTTGACGCCGACAGCCGCCCAGTTCGGATAAGGCGCTTCTTCGAAAACCTCGTCCTTCACCTTCATCAGGCTCTCGAACTGGTTTTCCGGGTCCGTGTGGAAGGTCGTGACGTCGACGATATCGTCCAGTCCGCAGCCGGCCGCTTTGAGTACGGCTTGCAGGTTTTCAAAGGCCAGGCGCACTTGATCTTCGTAGTTTGGTTCAGGCGTGCCATCTGCGCGGCTGCCGACCTGACCGGATACAAAAAGAAGGTCGCCGGAGCGAAGAGCAGCCGAATATTTATGCGTGTCATAAAGGGCGTGACGGCCCTCCGGGAAAACGGGTTGGCTCTTGGTCATGTTCAGTCCTTTCAGGGTTGGAGCTTCGGTGTGAAACCGGGCTTAACGGGGAGCGCTTATTGAGATACGCTGCGTATGTGAATAACTCACATACGCGCCGTATGTCAATTGGCATACGCAGCGTATGCGAATTTGCGAGGTAAGGATGGCGCCTGGAAAACGAGCCGAAATGATGGAGGAAACGCGGGCAAAGCTGATAGCGGCAGGGCGAAAAGCCTTTGCCGAACAGGGCTACGCGGCTGCGTCCATGGATGAACTGACCGCTTCTGTCGGCCTGACGCGCGGCGCGCTTTATCACAATTTCGGAGACAAGAAGGGCCTTCTGCAGGCGGTGGTCAATCAGCTCGATGGCGAAATTGCAGCCGAAGCCAAGGAAGCCGCCAGCCGGCTTGGCGGAAGCGAATGGGAGTCGCTCATGGCAGAAGGCATCGCCTATATCGAGATGGCTCTGAAGCCGGAAGTACAGCGTATCGTGCTGCTGGACGGACCATCCGTACTTGGCGATCCGTCACAGTGGCCGAGCCAGAATGTTTGCCTGCAGACAACGACAAGTGCGCTTGAACGTCTGATCGCCGAAGGCCTGGTAAAACCCGTCGACGCGGAAGCCGCTGCGCGGCTTCTGAACGGCGCTGCCTTCAATGCAGCGCTCTGGATTGCGGCAAGCGATGACCCGCAAGCGGACCTGAAGAAGGTGATCGACGCTTTCAAGGTTCTTGGAGAAGGCCTTCTGACGACCCCGCCTGGCTGACATACCACTTGGAAGCAGACACGAAAAAGCCCGCAGTCTTTGAGGGACTGCGGGCTTTTTGCGTCTGGTGTCCGGACCTTAGGCCACGGAGCGCTTGCGGACTTCCTGCAGGAAGGTGCCGACCTGATTGCGCAGCATCGAGGCGTTTTCCTTCAGCTGCTGGGCCGAGCTATCGACCTTTTCCGCGGTGTCGCGGGTGTTTTCGGCAGCCGCTGCAACGGTCTCGATGTTCGTGGTCACTTCAACCGTGCTGCGCGAGGCTTCAGTCGCGTTGCTGGCGATTTCCTGCGTCGCGACGCCCTGCTCTTCCACGGAAGAGGCAATGGACGAGGCGATTTCGTTCATGTTGTTGATGATCTCGGTAACCGAGGAGATGGCACTGGCCGCATGACCGGTTTCATCCTGGATCGCCGTGATCTGGCTGGAAATTTCCTCGGTCGCCTTGGAAGTCTGGGTGGCCAGCTCCTTGACTTCCGCCGCAACGACCGCAAATCCCCTGCCGGCTTCGCCTGCGCGTGCCGCCTCGATGGTCGCGTTAAGCGCCAGGAGGTTGGTCTGTTCGGCAATCGCCTGGATCAGGTTCACGACCTCGCCGATGCGGCTGGCGCTTTCGGAAAGGCCATGCATGCGCTGGTTGGTTGCCTGGGCTTCTCCGGCAGCGCGGGCCGCAATCTCGCTGGAAGACTGGACCTGACGGCGGATTTCGTTGACCGAGGCCGACAGTTCTTCGGCCGCCGCCGCAACGGTTTCAACGTTGTGGGCTGCCTGGGAGGAGGCGTTGGAAACGCGGCCGCTCTGTTCCGTCGTCTGTGCCGCTACACCGGTCATGTCGGCGGAAGCAGCCTGCAGGTTCTGCACGGAGCTGTCGATGATGTTGAGCATTTCCATGATCTGACGATCGAAGTCGCCGCTGAGCTGCTGGATTTCGGCTCCCTTGCGGGCAGCGTCTTCCTGGCTGGAATTCTGCTGCTCTTCAAGCTCGCGCCGTGCAGCTTCGTTCCGGACGAAAACTTCCATGGCGCTTGCCATCTGGCCGATCTCGTCGCCGCGGTCGGTACCGTCGATCGTGATGCTGGTGTTGCCTTCTGCCAGGAGGCTCATGTTGTCGGTCAGCGCGCGCAGCGGGCGGACCGTGTTGCGAACAGCAACAACAGCGATACCGATGGCGATCAGGGCGCCGACCAGGGCCAGGGCGATGATCGCGGTGGCAGCACTCCAGTAGGCTTCGTCGAGGTCGTCAACATAAACCCCCGTGCCGACCATCCAGCCCCACGGCTCGAAGCCGGATCCCCAGCCGTATTTTTCAACCGGAACCTCGCCGTTCGCGCGCGGCCAGTAGTAAAGCAGCGATCCGCCGCCGGCCTTGGCATCCTTGATCAGTTCGGCAACGATCTTGACACCCGTCTGGTCGGAAAAACCAATCATGTTGGTGCCGACCAGCTTGGCGTTCGGGTGGATCAGGTTCATGCCCTGGTAGTCATAGGCGAAGACATAGTTGTCGCCTTCGAACCGGATGGCACCGATGGCGGCGCGGGCTGCGGTCTGCGCTTCCTCGCGGCTCATCTGCCCGCTTTTTTCCAGGCCGTGGTAATAGGCGGCGATTGAAACCGCGCTATCGGAAATTTCCTCGATCTTCTTGAGACGTTCGGCGAACATCGCCGAATAGAGGCTGTTGAGGCTCACCACGCAGATCGCGGCTGTAAACAGCAGGATGGTTGCGATCGGGAGGCTGATCTTCCAGGTAATGGGCCAACGGGCGAAGGACATGGTTAAGTGATTCCTATCGAACTCTGTCCGACAAGGTTTCCTCTTAATGATTGACCAAATGCTTAAGAAGACAGAAGATTTATGCCGTTAAAACGATTAGGGCCCCGAAAACTGTCAGACAGTCCGGATTTCTACCAAGTATTAAACCTGTCGTTTTTTACAAGTGTGTCTGAAATTTATCTGCGGGCGCAGAACACGTCCCGCAATCCGGGACGGGACCAGGTGGCATTTTGAACCTGACCCTTCAGCACATGCCCCTGGGATTCGTAATAGAACGTGTTGGCGCTGCCCTGTCTCTGCAGGGTGACCGCGCCATAGCCCATTTCGGCAACGGTTGCGGACTGCATGTCCGGCGAAAACACGACATTCAGATCTATGCCGGCGGTGCAAAGGTAGTCGGCCACATTGGCCCGAGCCGTCTGCTGTTGCTGGAAATTCGGCTGGTTTGAGCCTTCGATGGATCCCGGGGGGACGGGGCCGGACGGGAAATCGTTGCCGGGCTGACCGTCGAAACCGCCACCGTTGGGGGCACCCCAGCTACCGCCATTGTTGTCGAAGCCGTTGTTGCCGAACCCGTTGTTACCAAAGCCGTTGTTACCGGGGGCACCGAAGTTCGCGGGTCCGTTGATCACGACTTCCCTGTACGGGGTCTTGGTGACGTAAATGCCCCGGCATTCGCCACTGGAGCCGCGCACGGTCCAGGCGTGGGAAACATAGGTCTGTTGTTCCAGGATCTGCCCCGGTTCAAGGCGCGCGTAGGGCCGCTCGCCACCGCGGTAATCCACCCAGCTCACCTCGATGGGCTGACGGCTGGCGTTTCGGAACACGATCTGACCAGGCCGGACGGCTTCGACCGACCGCACCCGGCCGGCCTCGGAGCAGGAAAGATCCGAGTTCGCTTCTTCCGCACCGCTGCCGTAGGCATCGTCCGAAACGATCTGCTGAGGCTGGGCGCAGGTGGCAACGAACAGGCGCACCGGGTTGGCGCTGCCTTTCAGGGAAACTTCGTGTGCAGGCAGGCCTTCGACCGCAATCGACAGGGCAGACTGCTTGATCATGGCCTCCCACAGCGGGTCGGTCATTTCAATGTTGACTTCGGGCAGCGATATGCCGGCTTCATTGGCGCTGGAAGAACCGAAAGCATTGTAGACGCTGTCGAATTCGCCTGCGGAAATGCGCACGGCCTGTGGCATGCCTTCCAGAAGCCCGGCGGGAGCCTGCTGGAACGTGATCTTGGCAAACCCGGACTGGGTGGTGCAATCGGCCCGGAAATCCCGGTCGTCGGTTTGCGCTACGGCGTGCTGAAGCAGCGATGGTGTTCCGGGCTGCGTACCCGGTTCGGCCAGCCACTCGCGCGCCTCGTTCGGGCTCACCAGAACCGGTTCGGAATTGGCGGCACCCGGATAACCGTCACCGGTTACCGTATCGATGTCATCAGGCAGGGAGGCCGTTTCGGTGCCGGGTGCGGAAATCGGGGTATCGACCTGGTCGAGCGGCTTCAGCCCGCCCCCTTCGGCAGGCGGTTTGATTTCCTCAACGGATGGGGTCGATGATCCGTTGGAGTTGGAAGCGGTCTGCTGTCCTTCGGCAGGTCGATCCTGCTGGGAAGACTGTGTTGCCGCCGGAGCATTGGAAACCGGGCCGGCGGCCGTTCCGGAAGTTGTGCCGACGATGCGGGCGACCGCGCCCGGCTTGCCGTCGTTCGAGACGTCGACCACAAGCGTGCCGCCGGAGCAGAAGCTGGCATCCCGATGCAGGACGCGGCTGTTTTCCAGAGTGACCTCAAGCTTGACGTCACAGGGCGGCAACTTGTTGTCGCTGCCCATCGTGTCGATGACCACACCCTTGTCGTCGCGGCTGATGATCGGCCGGTATTTCTTGTTCACGGTGATGGACCGGATGCCGGGTTGCGGCGGTTCCACGTTGATGCGCACGGTTTCGGGAACCGATTGAGCCTGTGCAGGCAAAGCCGACATCATAAGAACCACGCTGCACGCGGCCAGCAGGCCGGATTTCAGCGCGGGGGTAACAAGAGCATGGGCAGCATCAAGCCGCATAAGCGATCTCCGTGGGAGCGCAGGTTGGCACCGTTTGGGAATACTTAGGCAAAGTGGCAGTCTAAGGGCAAGCCCGCAATGGCGGGAAGCCCCGGCTTTCTCAGCGCGGCGCGCGCTTTGCCAGGATCCTTTGCAGGGTTCGGCGGTGCATGTTCAGCCGGCGCGCGGTCTCCGAAACGTTGCGGTCGCAAAGCTCGTACACCCGCTGGATATGCTCCCAGCGGACCCGGTCGGCCGACATCGGGTTTTCCGGCGGCTGCGCCTTGTCTTCCGGCTTGCGCGCAAGCGCGGCAACGATATCGTCCGGATCGGCGGGCTTTGCGAGATAGTCGATAGCCCCCAGTTTGACCGCCGTGACCGCTGTGGCAATGTTGCCGTATCCGGTCAGCACGATGGCGCGGGCATCCGGACGGCGCTGGCGAAGCTGTTCGATGACATCAAGACCGTTACCGTCTTCAAGCCGCATGTCGACAATGGCGAAGGCCGGGGCGTTCTGGGCAATCTTGCCGGCTGCGTCCTGAACACTGTCGGCTGTTTCCGTCGTAAAGCCGCGTTTTTCCATGGCGCGTGCGAGGCGCTGCTGAAACGGCTTGTCGTCGTCAACGATCAGGAGGGTCATGTCCTCCGAACTGTTCAGGGCAGGTGTCTGGTCCGTCATTTGGCTCTACCGGTCTTATTCTTGCGTCTTCTCCTGCACCCCGGATGGATTCACGGGCACAGCATGCATTGTTTGCGCTTTATTGCCGTTATGGGGTGAAAAAGCCGTTTCGTCCACTCTGCCGTCCTGTTCAAACACCTTGCGCGGCCAGCTTACGCGGATGTGAGCCCCTGTCTGGGGTGGGGCCGAATTTTCCAGATGCAGCTTGGCACCCGTGCGTTCCAGCAGGGTTTTGGCAATGAAGATGCCAAGACCAAGCCCTCCGCCGGTGCCGCGTTGCGGCGACTTTCCGCCGCGCACGGAAACGTAGGGGTCGCCGATCTTGCCAAGAATTTCGACCGAAAAACCGGGGCCGTCGTCCTTGATGGAAATCGAGAGTGTCGTTTCGTCCCAACTGGCGGACACATCGACGCGGGTCTTGGCGAAGTCGACGGCATTTTCCAGCAGGTTGCCAAGTCCGTAACGGATTGCCGCGTTTCGTGTACCCACCGGCTCGGCGCCGGTTCCGGACCCGGTAGAGTGGATCGCAACGCCCGTGCCCCTGTGAGGGTCGACCACATCTTCCAGCAGTTGCGACACCGGCATGCGCTGGTAGGTCCGGTCTTCCTCGCTCGACAGGCTCGTGAGCTGACGCAGGATGGACCGGCAGCGCTCGGCCTGTGAGCGGATCAGGTCCACGTCCTCGGCCCTGGGGTCGCTCGCCTCGAATTCGTCCGTCAGTTCCTTGGCCACCAGGTAGATGGTGGCAAGCGGTGTGCCGAGCTCATGCGCGGCCGCGGTTGCCAGCCCGTCAAGCGCGTTGAGATGCTGCTCACGGGCAAGCACGAGTTCGGTTGCCGCAAGCGCGTCCGCCATCTGGCGGGCCTCTTCGGCCACCCGGAACGCATAGATCGCCATGAAGCCGAGCGTGGAGACGAGTGCGGTCCAGATGCCGACCGAATAGACGATCGGAAGCGAGAAGTCGTCGCCCACCGGCCATGGCAGAGGCAGGTGGAAAACCGCTACCAGGCTGGCGCAAACCGTGGCCAGAATACCGAGGATCACCGTGTAACGGGCTGACAGGCCCGTCGCGGACACCATCACCGGCGCCATCAGCAGGAACGCGAATGGATTGCCCAGACCGCCGGTCAGGAACAGAAGGCCGCTCATCTGCAGGATGTCATAGGCAAGCTGCAGGGCTGCGGCGCGTTCCGACAGGCGCATGGCCGAGGGCCAGCGGATCTTCAGGAAGATGTTGAGCCAGGCGGACAGGGCCACCATGGCAAAGGCAGGTCCGGCCGGCGTCGGATAGCCCAGACCGACATGCACGACCAGGAGCGCTGCGGACTGGCCGCCCACGGCAAGCCAGCGCAGGCGCACCAGCGTGTCGAGTTTCAGGCGCCGGTGCGGCAGGGTGATATTGGATGTCGGTTGTTCGTGCATCTGGACTTCTTGGAGAACGGCAACTTCCCTCTTTTGAAGCGGATTCCGGCGGCTGGCAAGGCCGGGGCTCTTGTGCCGACAAGGCGTAAGTGGTAGCCACCCGCTAACACGGCTGTCCGGATCACGCGGGCCGGCGGCCAGCCGGAGGGATTTAATAGCTCTTCATTTCAGATCAGCACCGCGCAACGGAATGAGATGATGACCGACACCAATGACGGCGGCGCGCAGCCGCAGGCGGAGAGCGCAGCAGCGCCGGGCATGCACATCCTTGGCCAGTACATCAAGGACCTGTCTTTCGAAAACCCGAATGCGCCGCGCTCCCTGGCACAGGGCGACCAGCCGAAGCTCGATATCAACGTCAACGTCGGTGCCCAGCAGATCGGTGACGACCAGTTTGAAGTCGTCCTGACCCTGACCGCCAAGGCCGAGCGCCCGGACATGGTGATGTTCAACGTCGAGCTGGTCTACGCAGGCCTGTTCAAGATCACCGGCGTGCCGAAAGAGCACATGCATCCGTTCGTGATGATCGAGTGCCCGCGCATGATCTTCCCGTTCGCCCGCAACATCCTTTCCGAAGCGACCCGCAACGGCGGCTTCCCGCCGCTGATGCTCGACCCGATCGATTTCGCTCAGCTCTACCGCCAGAACATGGCCCAGCAGGCCGCTGCCCAGCAGGCGACTGAGCAGAAGCCGAACTAAGGTCAGTCAGACCACAGTTTTACAGAACCCGTGCCGGGAAACCGGGGCGGGTTTTTGTTTGCCCGGAAGACTGTCCGGTCAGACTTGAGGGAAGCGGCCAACAGCAGGTTTCTCACTCCCTGCGGGAGGGCAATCTCGTGTCACGCCTCCTCCAGTAGCTCCGCCCAGGTTTTCGGAGTGTCGCCGTTGAGAGGGTTCTTCGCGGAACGCTTGTAGCGAATGGTTTCCATGCGCACGGTTCTGGCGTCGAAGAGGATCATCCGTCCAACCAGCCCCTCGCCCGTTCCGGTCAGCTCCTTCAGCACTTCCATGGCCTGCATGGCGCCAATGATGCCCGTCAGCGCACCCAGAATGCCGGCCTGGGCGCAGGTCGGCAGCAGGCCGTCGCGCGGCTTTTGCGGGAAGAGGCAACGGTAGGTCGGGTTGGCCGTGCCGTCCGGGCCGGTTTCAAAGGGCTTCAAGGTGGTCAACGAGCCGTCGAACTGGCCAACGGCGGCCGTCACCAGCGGTTTTTGCGCAAAAAAACAGGCATCGGACACCAGGTAGCGGGTGTCGAAATTGTCCGACCCGTCCACCACGAGGTCGTAACGGGAAACGAGCTGCATGGCATTGTGGCCGGCAAGGCGGGTGGGGTGCGGCTCGACCTTCACATTGGGGTTCAGTCGCGCAATCGCTTCGGCCGCACTGGCAACCTTGGGCTCACCCAGCTGGTCGGTATCGTGGATCACCTGCCGCTGCAGGTTGGAAAGAGACACCGTGTCGTCGTCGGCAACGCCCAGCGTGCCGACACCGGCGGCTGCCAGATATTGCAGCACCGGCGCGCCGAGGCCACCGGCACCGATCACCAGCACGCGTGCATTTTTCAGCTTCTGCTGGCCGGCACCGCCGATCTCCTGCAGCACGATGTGGCGGGCGTAGCGTTCCAGTTCGGCGGGCGAAAGCATGTCAGGTCCTGTCTGGCTGGTCTCGGGTACACATGGGGGTGGCGGCGGCGGCAGGTCAAGCCCGTACCCGCTCGGGAAATCCGGTCTCCGGCAGGTTTATCCGAGTATCCGGCTCACCAGCCGGGCGGTGTAGTCGACCATCGGGATCACCCTTGCATAATTCAGCCGGGTTGGTCCGATGACACCGAGAACACCGACGATACGCTGGTTGCTGTCCCTGTAGGGCGACACCACCAGGGAGGATCCGGACAGCGAGAACAGGTTGTTCTCCGAGCCGATGAAAATGCGCACCCCGTCGCCCTGTTCGGCAAGACCCAGCAACTGGATAAGATCCTTCTTGCTTTCAAGATCATCGAACAGCAGGCGAATGCGCTCCAGATCCTCAACGGCGTCCAGATCGGTCAGGAGATTGGACCGGCCCCGCACGATCAGCGTGCCCGGATCGGTGGCGCTTTCCCCGCCCCAGACCGCAAGACCCGCATCAATGACCTTCTGGCTCAAGAGATCCAGTTCGGCCTGGTCCGCATCGCGGACCTTTTCCAGTTCGGAGCGGATTTCCGACAGGGTTCTGCCCTTGATCTGGGCATTCAGGTAGTTGCTGGCCTCCACCAGAGCCGAGGACGGCAGGTCACCCGGCAGATCGACAACGCGGTTCTCGACGGACCCGTCTTCACTGACGAGGATCGCCAGGGCCTTCAGCGGTTCGATGCGCACGAATTCGATATGTTTCAGCCGCATGTCCGACTTGTGGGTCAAGACAACGCCGGCGCCCATGGACAGGCCGGACAGCATCTGACTGGCTTCCGTCAGTACCTGCTCGGCCGAATTCGCCTTTTGCGACGCCCGTACCTGGGCATCGATCGCCCGGCGCTCGTCCTGGGTCAGGTCGCCCACTTCCAGAAGGGCATCGACGAAGAACCGAAGCCCGATTTCGGTCGGCAGCCGGCCTGCGCTGGTATGCGGCGAATGCAGCAGGCCCATATGTTCCAGATCAGACATCACGTTGCGGATCGAGGCAGGGGACAGCGAAATGCCGAGCTTGCGCGAAACGTTCCGGGACCCGACGGGTTCGCCGGTCTCCAGATAGGTTTCCACGATCGAACGGAAGATTTCACGGGATCTCTTGTCGAGGTCGCTGAGGCTCAAGGCTTGTTCTCCGAATGTGACCACTCACCGGGGTCGACCGGGCTTTCATCAAAAAGATATAGGCGCAAAAGGGGGCTTGCGTGAAGTATCACAACGCAAGGCCTTTACGGCGAAGGAAGTTGGGGTCTACAAGGCCCCAACGAATACACTGGAGAAACGGCGGTTTTTCCGGAACGAAAGTCGAAAGGGATATGCATGCGTCCGTCCAAACGCGCAGCCGATGAACTCCGTGCGGTCACACTGGAGCGCGGGGTCTCCAAACATGCCGAGGGGTCCTGCCTCGTCAAGTTCGGCGACACCCACGTTTTGTGCACCGCCAGCCTGGAAGAGCGGGTTCCGCCCTGGTTGCGCGGACAGAACCGCGGCTGGGTGACGGCTGAATACGGCATGCTGCCGCGCGCCACGGGCGACCGCATGCGCCGCGAAGCCAGTGCCGGCAAGCAATCCGGCCGGACGCAGGAAATCCAGCGTCTCATCGGCCGGTCTCTGCGCGCCGTCGTCAATCTGGAAGCCCTCGGCGAAAACCAGATCACCGTGGACTGTGACGTCATCCAGGCCGATGGCGGCACCCGCACGGCGTCCATCACCGGTGCCTGGGTTGCCCTGCGCGACTGCATCGAGTGGATGAAGGCCCGTGACATGGTCTCCGGCGAGGTCCTGAAGGATCACATTGCCGCCATTTCCTGCGGCATCTACGAAGGTGCTCCGGTGCTCGACCTCGACTACGCCGAGGACAGCACCGCCGAGACCGACGCCAACTTCGTTCTGACCGGGTCCGGCGGCATCGTCGAAATCCAGGGAACGGCCGAGGGTGCACCGTTCTCCGAAGAAGAATTCGGCAAGCTCATGGGCCTGGCCAAGCTGGGCATCGGCAAGCTGGTCGATCTTCAGAAAATGGCCATTCTCTAAGGGCGCAAACCATGAGCCATCGCAAGCTGGAACCGGGCAAACTGGTTGTCGCAAGCCACAACAAGGGCAAGATCCGCGAGATCAACGAACTGCTTCAGCCTTATGGTTTCGAAGTGATCTCCGCCGGAGAGCTGGACCTGCCGGAACCGGACGAGACAGGTGTCACGTTCGAGGAAAACGCAGCCATCAAGGCCCATGCGGCGGCCAAGGCTTCCCGCTTGCCGGCCCTGGCTGATGACAGCGGCTTCTGCGTTGCGGCACTGAACGGCGATCCGGGCACCTATTCAGCGCGCTGGGCAGGTCCGGACAAGGACTTCGCGATGGCCATGCGCACGATCGAGGAAAAGCTTCAGACCCTTGGCGCAACGACGGACGACAAGCGCCGGGGATCTTTTGTTGCCGTGTTGTGCCTGGCCTGGCCGGACGGCAGCGAAGAGTTCTTCCGCGGCGAGGTCGAGGGACAGATCGTCTGGCCGCCGCGCGGTACGCAGGGCTTCGGCTACGACCCGGTTTTCCAGCCGGATGGCCATGAGCGGACCTTCGGCGAAATGACCTCGGAAGAAAAACACGGCTGGTCGAAGGACGGATCCGCCCTTTCACACAGGGCGCGGGCATTCCAGCTCTTTTCTGCCGGCTGCCTGGAAGGATAAAAAGACGTGACAGGTGTGGGGGCAGCCGAAGGAGGCTTCGGCATTTATATTCATTGGCCGTTCTGCGCAGCCAAATGCCCTTATTGCGACTTCAACTCCCATGTCCGTCACCAGCCGGTCGACCAGGCCCGTTTCGCTGCCGCTTTCGAACGGGAACTCTCTCATTTCGCCGATTTGACGAAGGGCAGGACGGTTCAGTCCGTGTTCCTGGGCGGCGGCACGCCTTCGCTCATGGAACCGGCGACGGTCGACCGTATCCTGAAGGCGGTTTCCGATCGCTGGTCGATGGACGAAAATGTTGAGATTTCGCTGGAGGCCAATCCTTCGTCGGTCGAGGCCGAGCGCTTTCGCGGTTACCGGGCAGCAGGTGTCAACCGGGTCTCGCTGGGCGTGCAGTCGCTCATCGATACGGATCTGAGACTGCTTGGCCGCCTGCATGATGCGCGCACGGCCCGCACCGCCATCGAAACCGCGCGGGCAACCTTCCCGCGCCTGTCGTTCGACCTTATCTATGCCCGGCCGGGTCAGACACTGGCCGGTTGGGAACAGGAACTGAACGAGGCCATCGCGCTCGCCGCCGATCACCTGTCGCTCTACCAGCTCACGATCGAGGAAGGCACGCCCTTCCATACGCTGTTTCACGCCGGCAAGCTGAAGATGCCGGATCAGGATCACGGTGCCGAATTCTATGAATTGACGCAGGATGTGACCGCTGCTGCCGGTCTGCCCGCCTATGAAGTCTCCAACCACGCCCGTCCGGGCGCCGAATGCCGGCATAACCTCGTCTACTGGCGCTACGGCGATTATGTCGGCGTCGGGCCCGGTGCCCATGGGCGCATCACGGTGGGTGTCAGCAAGCTTGCGACCGCGACCGAGCGCCATCCTGAAACCTGGCTGGAAAATGTCGAAAGCCACGGTCATGCATTGACCGAAAACGCCGGTCTTTCCGAAGAGGAGCAGGGCGACGAATTCCTGCTCATGGGACTACGGCTGACCGAGGGGATCGACCTGAAACGCTACGAGCGTTATGCGAGCCGCTCCATCGATCCGCTTCGTCTGGCAGCCTTGATCGAGCATGGCATGGTGGAAGAAATCGGGGAAAACCGCATTCGCGCAACCCGTGAAGGTTTTTTCGTGCTCGATGCGGTGGTCGCAGATCTGGCCGCCTGAGCCGTTCTGGAACGCCGTTAATATAATGCTACCAAATTGATTTAAATGTTCTATTGGGTCTTTTGCATTGCACAGTGATTTGGTGCGAAAATGTCTTTCGCCGCGATCCTGAGCACTTAGGCGCGTATTCACATACCAATTAGAAGTATTGCGGGCTGCAACAGGCATAGCTATCCTGTTGCAATGCAATAGATGGTGTAAGAAGAGACGGGCCGAAAAAAATGTTTACGAACAATGCCAATGGGGCCGGCACCAATTGGTTCAGCAAAGGAGAGACGTCTTTGCCGTTTTACCACCTTTACGAACTGAACCACGCCGCGATGGCGCCCTTCAGAGCTTTGGCCGACATGACCCGGCTCTACTTCCAGAACCCGCTGAATCCGCTGACTCATACCAGCTATGGCCGTTCGATCGCTGCCGGCTGCGAGGTGCTTGAACGCACGACGCGCCGCTACGGCAAGCCGGAGTTCGGTCTCAAGGAAACCACCGTAAGCGGTGTGCGCGTTCCTGTACGTGAAGTCAGCGTCTGGAGCCGTCCGTTCTGCGACCTGATCCACTTCGAACGCGGGGTCACGACGCACCGCAACGATCCGAAGATCCTGATCGTCGCGCCGATGTCCGGCCACTACGCCACGCTGCTGCGCGGCACGGTGGAAGCGCTGATGCCGAATGCGGATGTCTACATCACCGACTGGATCGATGCCCGTATGGTTCCGGTGCAGGAAGGCAAGTTCGATCTTGATGATTATATCGATTATATCATCTCGATGCTGCACTTCCTCGGGCCGGACACGCACATTCTGGGCGTGTGTCAGCCGTCCGTGCCGGTGCTGGCAGCCGTCGCTGTCATGGAAGACCGCGAAGACCCCTATGTACCCTCCACGATGACGCTGATGGGCGGACCGATCGACACCCGCGTGGCGCCGACGGCGGTCAACGACCTGGCGGTTTCCAAGGGTATCGATTGGTTCAAGAACAACGTTGTCATGAAGGTTCCCTTCCCGCATCCGGGTTTCATGCGGGACGTTTATCCGGGCTTCCTGCAGCTTTCCGGGTTCATGAGCATGAACCTTGACCGTCACGTGACCGCGCATCGGGACTTCTTCCAGCATCTGGTGGAAGGCGACGGCGACAACGCCGAAAAACACCGCGACTTCTATGACGAATATCTCGCCGTCATGGACCTGACGGCCGAATTCTATCTGCAGACCGTCGAAACGGTGTTTATCGAGCACGCGCTGCCGAACGGCACCATGATGCACAATGGCCGTCTGGTCGATTGCGGCAAGATTACCCGCACGGCCCTTCTGACCGTTGAAGGCGAGAAGGACGACATCACCGGCCGGGGCCAGACCAAGGCGGCGCATAAGCTCTGCACCAGTCTGGACGACGACATGAAAGCGCATTACGAGCAGCCGAATGTCGGCCACTACGGCGTTTTCAACGGATCGCGCTGGCGGTCCGAGATCGCGCCGCGGGTCATGGATTTCATCCGCTCTAACCGTACGGACCTGCGCAAGCCTGCCGCCAGGGCACCGGTCGCCAAGGCCGCTGCCCCGGCTCCTGCGCCTGCTGCCGCACCGGCTGCGAAAGCAGCGGCCGAACCGGTCGTGAAAGCTGCGCCTGCGCCTGCCAAGGCCAAACCGGCTGCAAAAAGCAGCGGCAATTCGCTGGAGAGCATTCTGCTGACCAAGCCGGACGGTGCCGCGGATGATCTGAAATCGATCAGCGGTGTCGGCCCGAAACTGGAATCGGCTCTCAACGAAGCCGGTATCTTCCACTTCTGGCAAATCGCCGGCCTGACGGAAGAGCAGATCGAGGCCCTGGACACCAAGCTGGATTTCCGTGGCCGTATCGCCCGGGACAACTGGATCGAGCAGGCTCGCCAGCTTTCCGAAACGGTGAGCTGAAACAAGCATCGGTGAAGGCACCCACCATGGGTGCCTTTGGCCGCGTGCCTTTAACTTGTCCCAAAAAGTCCGGTTTCTGGCGGCAGGCAGCCTGCTGCTATTGATTCTGGCCTTTCGGCCCAATACAAGTGCCGGTCAGACAGCGAGGCCGGAGGTTTCAGTAGTGCTCAATATTTTTATTGGTTTCGATCCGCGTGAAGCGATTGCCTATCATGTTTGCGCCAACAGCCTGACCCGGCTTTCGAGCGACGTGCTGGCGATTACGCCGCTGTCGCTGCACAATTTGAAGACCTACAACGAGACCCATACCGACGGGTCCAATCACTTCATCTACACCCGCTTCCTGATCCCTAGCCTGATGAACTACAACGGCTGGGCGCTGTTCATGGATGGCGACATGATCGTGCGGGACGACATTGCCAAGCTGTTCGCCATGCGCGACGAGAGCAAGGCGGTCATGTGTGTCCACCACGACTACCAGACCCGGCAGACCACCAAGTATCTCGGCTCGAAGAACGAGAACTACCCGCGCAAGAACTGGTCCAGCGTGGTGTTGTGGAACTGCGGTCACCCGGCCAACAAGGTGGTAACGCCCGACTTCGTGATGAATGCCACCGGCGCGCAGCTGCACCGGTTCACCTGGCTGGACGACGAGCTCATCGGCGAGCTGCCGAAGGAATGGAACTGGCTGCCGGATGAATTCGGCCCCAACCCCGACGCGAAACTTCTTCACTTCACGCTCGGCACGCCCTGCTTCCACGAATACGCCAACGCGCCGATGGCGGCTGAATGGCACCGCGAGAAGCTCCTGGCGAACTATTCGGCGCAACATGTGATCGACGGCCCATTCGACTGATCCGTTTCGCATTTCACATATAAATCAATGAGTTAGACCTGGTCTGCAACTTTGCAGGCCGGGTTTTTCGTTGTGGGAATTCTGTGATCCCTGTCACGAATCCTTGAAGGAGCCTGCAATCGTCCCCACTTGGAAAGTCGTGGATGTCTGAAATGGATAGGACGATGACAACAGCCAAAAGTTGCATGATCAAACCTGCCTGGACGCCGGTAACTATCGGCCTGATGGTGCTGGGTTTCGTGGCATTCTGGCCGCTTGGCCTTGCCATGCTTGCCTACATTTTGTGGGGCGACCGCTTTGAAGGCATGCTCCGCGATGCGAAAGATCAGTGGCGGGGCAGCCCGCTGAAGGGAGCCTTCGAGCAGATGAATACGACTGCCTATGCCCGCACGGGCAACGTCGCATTTGACGACTATCGCGAGCGCGAACTGAAGCGACTGGAAGAAGAGCGTGCCAAGCTCGACACCATGCGCGCCGAGTTCGATGATTTCCTCCGCGAATTGCGCCGCGCGCGCGATCAGGAAGAATTCGATCGCTTCATGGCCAATCGGGGCCGCAGCACTGGCGACGAAGCCACACCGCTGTAAAGTCTCCTCCTCCCGGACCCGTTCCCCGACGGCCAGACCAAGAGCGGCGCCTGAAAAGGCGCCGCTCTTGTCCGTTTCAGAACAGCCAGAATTGCAGCCGGCCTTCAGAAAGCCGGAATCTCAATCAATTTCCCCCCTTTAGAATTGCCGCGAAATCGCTCGCAAATTCGCTAAAATCGGAACAACTGATTCGATGGACCTTCGCCCTTGATGTTTCTCCGCGCCAGCAAGAAAACGCTGCCCGACCATATCGAGATCCAGACCGGTGCCAGTGCCGTGCGCATCCGCCTCAAGGCCAATCCGCGCGCGCAGCGGTATCTTCTGCGTTTGCCGGCCGACAGGTCCGGTCCGGTGCTGACCGTCCCCAAGGGCGGCGATCTTGCCCGTGCCGAGCGGTTCGCGCGCCAGCACATCGACTGGCTGATAGAACGTCTGCAGGACAGGGCGGACCACGTCACGTTTCTGCCCGGGGAAATCGTGCCCCTGCGCGGTGAGGATCACGTCATCGTGCCAACCGGCAAGCTGCGCGGGTTGATTACCCTTGGCCGGAACGACGCCGGTTTGCCGGCGCTGTTCGTGCCGGGGGCTGAAGACCACATCCCGCGCAAGGTCACCACCTGGCTGAAGGAACAGGCCCGGGCGGACCTCTCGGCCCGCACAACACTCCACGCCGCAACCATCGGCAAGAAGGTCGCGGCCATAAGCATTCGCGACACCACCAGCCGCTGGGGGTCTTGCGCCTCCAACGGACGACTTTCCTTTTCCTGGCGGCTCATTCTGGCACCAACGGAAATCCTCGATTATGTCGCGGCCCACGAGGTGGCGCATCTGAAGGAAATGAACCATTCGGCACGCTTCTGGCGCCTGTGCGAACAGCTTGCCCCGCAAACACCGAAGGCTCGTGTCTGGCTGAAGCAGAACGGGGTTCGCCTGCACGGATACGGCTGAAATTGCATTTCTAGCCGCCCGTCCGGCGCAGGCGCGCTGCAGACTGCCAACCGAACAGGTTGACGCAAAGACCCGATACCACCAGCGCTGCCGCGCCCAGTTTCCACGGCTCCAGAGGTTCGCCCAGAACAAGGGCGGCTGAGAGCATGCCTACGATCGGTACCAGCAGGGTGAAGGGTGCCACGGTCGCCGCCGGATATCTTGCCAGAAGGCCGCTCCACACCGAAAAGCCCAGCAAGGTCGTCGGGTAGACGATGTAGAACAGAGCAAACAGCCCCCGCCACGAAACGGTTTCATAGACCTGCCGGTAGACGTCGAGACCCTCGACGAAGGCCGATAGCAGCAACAGCGGCAGCGGGGCCACAAGGCTGCCCCAGGCAACCAGCGACAGCAGATCAACGGTGCCGATGCGCTTGGTAACGAGATTGGCGATAGCCCAGGAACAGGCGGCCAGAACGACCAGACCAAGCCCGGTCAGTGTTGTGCTGCCCGTCAGGTTGAATGCCACAAGGCCAAGGCCTGCGGTCGCCAGCGTGGCTCCGGCAATCTGCGCCGGACTGGCCGTTTCACCCAGAAAGGCAACGGCCAGTGCTATCGTGATGAACACATGAACCTGCAGCACAAGCGAGGCCAGTCCTGCCGGTATTCCAAGGTGCATGCCGGCAAACAGAAGTCCGAACTGCAGCGCGAACATGAACAGGCCGAACAGGACGACCAGCCTCATCGACGTGCGCGGCCGCTTCAGGAAAAGGACGGCCGGAAAAGCTGCCAGGGCAAAGCGCAATGCGGCAAACAGGATTGGCGGCAGTTCCTGCAGACCGATCTTGATCACCACGAAATTGAACCCCCAGACCGACACCACAACGAGCGCGAGCAAAATGTCTCGTCCCTTCAAGGCCGGGTCTCCGTCCGGCCTTTCGCCGCCGCTTGGCGCTTGTGCGCTTCGGTAATGATCGTCTTGTTGAGGATACGCACTTCGCCGACCATCAACAGGCGCATGTCGCGCACAATGTAGTCTGCAAGTTCGTCGTCCGAGATGGTCTCTCCGGGAATGTCGAGCCGGAAGCCCTGCCCCTGAATGCCGCCACCGTTCGAGAAATCGATCTCGAAATCGAAGCAGACCCGTTTTTCGTCATTTGTCTGGATGTGTGTCATGGCTTGTCTCCTCAAATGGACATAGCCAACCATTGCTCCTATTGTGAAATTAATTGTTCTGGACTTATTGAAAAGAAAAATTACTCAATGGATGAACATGTCCTGCGTACCTTCGTCGCCGTCTGTGACCGGCAGAGTTTCCGTGCCGCCGGCGAGGATGTCGGGCGCACTCAGTCTGCCGTCAGCCAGCAGATAAAGGGCCTGGAAGCCGAACTCGGTGTTCAGTTGTTCAACCGCTCCACCCGTTCGGTCGAGATGACGCCGGCAGGACAGACCTTCTACAGCCATGCCTGCAGCCTGCTGGCCCGGCACCGCGAGGCGATATCCGCCGCGCGCGGGGCTTCGGTGCTGCCGTACCTGCGCATTGGCGCAACGGACGACATCGCCGCCTATGGCCTCGTGCCTGTCTTGAGAGCGCTGGAAGACGGCCCGGAGCCCTGCTCTCTCGATCTGGAAACCCACTCCTCGCAGATGCTTCTGGCAAGTCTCGGCTCCCGGTACGATCTTGTCATCGTGGTGTCGCCCCAGCGGGGCCGGACCGGTGACCTTGTTGCCAGCGTGCCGCTCGTCTGGCTCGGCAGCGCGTCGCTTTCAACATCGCAAAATGCCCTGCCGCTTGCGGTCTATGCCGACAGATGCGCCATGCGCGATGCCGCCATTGCCGCGCTGGACACGAGTTCCGTGAAATGGACGACCAAGGCCACCGTGTCCGGCCTTGTCGTCATCGAGGCGGCTGTCCGTGCCGGCATCGCCGTGGCTCCGGCCCTCACCGGGTTCCATGCCGCCGACCTGCCCACAGTCACCTCGCTGCCTGCCCTGCCACACCTGGAACTTCGCATCGTCGCCGGAACGCCGGTAGGGGAAACATACCTGCCTTATGTGCGCGAAGGCCTGCAGGGGCTTCTGGAGGCAAAAGGATAAGCGGCGGCCGGGCAAAACCAGTTGCAAACACGGGAGAATCTGCTTCGATTCCCCGGGGGAAGTTGGGAGATGCAACATGAAAAGCTTGAGATATCCGATCAAAGTCGTGGCGCTGGCCTTGCTGGGCCTTGCCCTGCCGGGACTGACATTCTCCGGTCAGGCGATGGCCGACAGCTGCTGGAACCACAATGGCTCGCTCATGCGGCTGCAGGCGCAGGGCAATCAGCGATGGCTGTCCTATGAAGTTCCGAAACCGGTCCTGCGCAACGCCGGCGTCCAGCGCGGCACGCTGCTCTTCAGCGGTGCCAAGAACGGCAACTGGTATTCCGGCACCGCCCGGGTGTTTTCCAAATACTGTCCGGGTTCACCGCTGGAATATTTCGTCGAAGGTCCGGTGCGCGGCGACCAGCTTCAGGTCACTGTCACCGGCACCCGTGAAGTCTTCAACCAGTGCCGCCCCACCGGCCGCTACACCACCGACACGCTGGTGTTCACCTACAGCCATCAGTGCTGAGGTGGAATTAACGGATATGTGTCGCAGGTATTTCTGAGAAATGGAGCAAGTGGCCCATCCTTCGAGACAGGCCTCTGGCCTTCCTCAGGATGAGGAAGATGTGTGTTGAAGGCCAGGGAAGATCAACATAGTGAACCTCATCCCGAGGAAGGCTGAAAGCCTGTCTCGAAGGATGGGCTGCACACACACGGTCGGAACGCGCAGTTCCACCGGCTGAAGCCTCAAACGCGGCCTTGTGAGCCGTGAACAGCAGTGCCCGGATCAGCCGCCACCAAACAGATTGCGCAGCAAGTTCAGCGGGCCGCGGCGTTCGCCGTTGCCTTCGCCGCCGCCGCCAATGGGGGCTGGCGGTATCGGTTCGCTGCCGGAACCGACGGTTTCCACCGGGCCGGGCTTGCGCGGGGCGGAGACGGTTGCCGGTACATCCGGCACGCCGGGCAGGTCTGCCACCGGCAGGCCCTCGTGGGAGGCATCCATCACCTCTTTCCAGACAGTGGCGGGCAGCCCGCCGCCGGACGCCTTGCGCGTCGGTGAGTTGTCGTCATTGCCGAACCAGACGGCGGTGGTCAGATTGCCCGTATAGCCGATGAACCAGGCGTCGCGGAAATCCTGGCTGGTGCCGGTCTTGCCCCCGGCGGGACGCCCGCTTTCCAGCCGTGCCTTGCGGCCCGTGCCGGTTACCAGGGTTTCCGACATCATCATGTTCATTTCGCCGACCAGACGGCGGTCGATCACGCGGCCGCGTCCATCGCCGGAGCGGGAATAGAGCGTCTTGCCGTCCACGGTCTTGATCCGCCGGATCACATGGGGGAGCACGCCATAGCCTCCGTTGGAGAACGGCACATAGGCACCGGCGATTTCCAGCGGCGTAACTTCGGAGGTGCCGAGCGCGATCGACAGGTTGTTCTTCATTTCCGAGGTGACGCCCAGCCGTTTTGCCGTGTCGGCAACCGTTCCCGCGCCAACCTCGTAGGTCAGCTGCGCGGCCACCGTGTTCAGCGACAGGCTGAGCGCCCGTGTCAGCGTCACCGGGCCGTAGTAGTCCTTGGAATAGTTCTGGGGTGACCAGTTGCCGAACCGGACCGGCTGGTCCTGGCGGATGGTCTGGGGCGAAAGGCCGTTTTCAAGCGCGGCCAGATAGACGAACGGCTTGAAGGACGAGCCCGGCTGCCGCTTGGCATAGGCTGCGCGGTTGAACTGGCTCTTGGAATAATCGGCTCCGCCAACCAGCGCCTTCACGGCGCCCGCGGTGTCCAGTGTCACGACAGCTCCCTGGGAGACGCCGTATTTCTCGCGGTTTTCCTTCAAGGCGTTGCGCAGCGCCTGTTCGGCAGCCCGCTGCATCTTCGGGTCGATGGTGGTGTCGACCACGATGTCGGTTTCGATCGAGCCGATGAAATGCGGCAGCACGTCCATCACCCAGTCGGCGGCATAGTTCTCGCTGGCGGTGGTGTAGCGGCGCACCACCTTGGCGGGCGCGGCCAGGGCGTTCTTGGCTTCATCGCCCGTGATGTAGCCTTCCTCGTTCATGGCAGCGAGCACAAGCTGGGCGCGGTCTTCTGCAAGGTCCGGATTACGGGCGGGCGAATAGCGCGAGGGTGCCTTGAGCAGGCCTGCGATGGTGGCAGCTTCCGGAATGGTCAAAAGCCGTGCCGATTTGCCGAAGTACCTGCGGGCGGCTGCATCCACGCCATAGGCGCCGGAGCCGAGATAGACCCGGTTCAGGTACATTTCCAGGATCTCGTCCTTGGAATATTCGGCCTCCAGCCAGAAGGCGAGCACCAGTTCCTGGATCTTGCGCTTGATCGTCCGGTCCTGTTCCAGGAACAGGTTCTTGGCAAGCTGCTGGGTCAGCGTCGAGCCGCCCTGCTGCAGGCGGCCGGAGGTGAAGTTGGTGTAGACGGCGCGGGCAAGACCGACCGGGTCGACACCGAAATGGGAGCGGAAGCGCCGGTCCTCGATGGCGATGACGGCATTGGGCAGATAGGGCGGCAATTGCTCCAGGCGCACGGCCTCGCCGCCGGTGTCTCCGCGGTTTGCCAGCAATTCGCCATTGGCGGCGACAATCTTGACGTTTGGCGGTCGCGCCGGAACCTGCCATTCGGAGGTCGGCGGCAGAAAGGCGGCGTAATAGCCGACCAGGCAGACAACGGCGATGGTGCCCCAGATGCCAAGCACCATGCTCCAGTAGAAGCCGCGCTTGAGAAGGCGGCCGAAGGCAGTCGGTGCCTGGAACCTGTTCTTGCGTTTGGCCTTGCGCCGCTTGGCGCCGGACCGGCCACCGCCCCTTCCGTTGCCTCGGCCATTGCCGTTGCCGTTCTTGGTCGTCTTGCGGGTGGAGGAAGCGGGTTTTTTCTTGGCCGGCGCCTTGCGGGTCTTGCCCTTGCCGGACGACTTGGAAGAAGGCGCAGCTGGACGGTCCTGCGGGCTCAAGCGCAGGTCGAGCAGGCTGCTGCCTGAATCTCCGAATGTCGGTTCAACACGCGGCTGGCGTTTCGCCCGAGGCGCCATTGATCCTTCGTCCCCTAACTCCGTACCAACCAGGGTTGGCGTTATCCGGCAAACGCCGGTTTCCCCGGAGATGAGCTTAAATTGCGGCGATTTAAGGGGGCGTTAAGGCTACGGGCTTTTGCACGGGCAAGACGACGGGATGTTCAGCTACAGGCGGCGCGCACTAGCTCGATAACCATCCCGCACAAAAGGAGCAAACCCGCAGCATCGGGAACTGATAGCCGCTCAAACGCAGGATAAATGCAAAGGCTTGTGCCTCCGCGATCCCGGCTAGGGGTCAAGCCTGGCCGGGAGGACGAAGGAAAGCTTGGCAGCAATCGCCGGAGCTAGCTGGAATAGCGGCTTGCGTCGGCGCCGTAATAATTGACGTAGCGCGTGTTCAGTTCGGACACCGGCATGATGATCAGTACATCCGTCGTGCCGAACTGGTGATCGATCACCGCCCCGTCGCCGATGAACGCGCCGAGGCGCAGATAGCCCTTCACAAGCGGGGGCAGGGCCCGCAGCGCTTCCTTGGAATTGAGTTCCTCGGCCGGCATGCGGTTCATTTCGACGTATCTGTCTTCCACCGCGCGCACGCGCCATTCTTCCGGGGCACGGGCATTGTGATGCAGGAAGGCGAGCTGGCCGGCGATGGCATCCGGATTGGTGCCTTCGATCGAGGCACAGCCGAGCATGACATCGATGTTGTGGCGCAGAACATAGGACCAGATGCCATGCCACAGGAGCTCGACGGTCTTCTTGTTGCGGTACGGCTTCAGAACGCAGGACCGGCCGAGTTCCATGAAGCGCTTGCCCGGGTTTGCGTCGATCAGCGACTGGATGTCGTATTCGGCGGCGGTATAGAAACCGGCATGCTGATCGGCGATTTCCTGGCGCAGGATCCGGTAGGTACCGACGATTTCAGGCTTCAGGCGGCCCAGCTTGTTGCGCTTCTGCAAGTCGTGGTCGACCACGAGCAGGTGATCGCAATAGGCGTCGAAGGGGTCGGCATCACGGCGGGTTGCCAGCGTATGCGCATCGGCAATGGCCGACATTTCCTCGTAGAAAACGTCATAGCGCAGGCGCTGTGCCTTTTTAACTTCCTTGGAGTTGCGGGCCATCCGCACTTCCAGGGATCCGATCCGGCCGAGCGTTTCGCCGGTCTTGACCGGGGTCTGCAGCGCTGGCCCGATGCGCTGCGCGTTGGGGAGGTTGGCGTCCGGACGCATTGCCGGTGTGAATTTCCTGACCAGTTTCCTGGGAGAAAAAAGCCCTTGGCGCATTATGGACATTCCACCCTCGTGTATTCCTTATGGCGCACTGACAGGTTTCACAGGTTCTCGTCTGTTTCACTTGCCGAATTACCTTCGCCGGAACATTACGTCCGAACCCGGTCAGTGTGCTTCAAGCCTGCCGTAGAACATACTATTCCGACAGCTGGATGACACTCGGTTTTTTGCGCCGTGTTTTCCACGTGCAAGCTTAGCCCACTCTTGCGGCTTTGTGAATTTCTACGAGCGCCAGTGGAAGCGTTTCCACTTCCGGCTGTCGCGACAGGGAAAGTTCGCTGCGTCAGGCGCGGCTGATTTCGGCCAATGCGTCGGAAATCGCTTCCACGGAAAGCGGTTTCGTCAGATAGCCGGCAGCGCCCACTTCGGTCGCCTTGTCCCTTGCATCCTTCATGACATCGGCGGTCACGATCAGCACCGGTACATTGGCCCGGCCGGCGGCCTGTTCGTCGGACCGGATCTGTCGAATGGCCTGGAATCCGTCGAGGCCTGGCATGTGCAGGTCCATCAGGATTGCGTCATAAGCGCCGCTGGCGGCTTCCTCGACGGCCTTTTCGCCGTCGATCACCATCACCGGCACATGGCCGAGCTTGCGCAGCATGGCTTCGCTCAAAAGGCGGTTGATATCGTTGTCTTCCGCCACGAGCAGGCGCAGCGGCCGGGCCGGAACCTTGTAGCGGTTCGGCAGGAAGCCGTTGCTGACGGGCTCCGCGCTTGCGTCCCAGGCGTGTTCCATGCCGTCGTCGTCCAGCAGGCCGGAAAAGATCTGGACCAGGGTCTCGATCCGCACCGGGCGGATCAGATAGGCGGCATAGCCGGCTTCGCGCAGATGTTCCAGGCGCTCGCGTTCTGGCGGGGCGATCATAACGACGGCAGGAGCCTTGCATCCGGTCAGGCGGGCAGAGGCCAGCCAGCCGCCGCTGTCGGACAGGGCACCGTTGTCGACAACAAGTAGATCGGCCTCGGCCAGCGCGGCATCGAGATCCGAACTGCCCGGTGCATGCACGGAAACATTGGCTGCGTGATATTGCAGCCGTCTGGCCAGCAACGGGCATTCGATCTGGCTGGTGCTGACGAACACGATCCTGCGGCCCTCAAGCTTGGCCAGGCGTGGATCCGTGTCGGCAACGAGGGATTCGGGGATCGGCAAGGACACGCGGAACTGCGCGCCGCCGTCTTCGGAGGGCTGCGCGGCAATTTCGCCACCCATCAGGCCGGCAAGCCGCTGGGCGATGGCCAGACCGAGGCCGGTGCCGCCGAACTTGCGCGCCGGGCCATGGTCGACCTGCTCAAACTCCTGAAACAGCCGCTCGGCCTCCTGTTCGTCAAAGCCGATGCCACTGTCGCGCACGTCGATATCCAGAAAACCGCCACCGTCCGGATTGGGGCGCCCTGTCAGTTCGACGGCAACGCCGCCCTCATCGGTGAACTTGATGCCGTTGCCGATGAGATTGTAGAGGATCTGGCGGACACGGGTGGCGTCCAGCGTGACCTCTTCCGGCAGGTTCGGGTCAAGCATGGAGCCGATTTCAAGCGACTTGGCGTGGGCTTTCGGAGCAAGCAGTTCAACGACGCTTTCCACCAGGGCGCCAACCCGAACCGGGGCAGCCTGAATGTCGAGCTTGCCGGCCTCCACCTTGGAAAAGTCGAGCACTTCATCGATCAGGAGCAGCAATGTTTCGCCGGAGGTTTCCAGCGCCTCGATATAGGCGCTCTGTTCCTTGGTCAGGCGGGTGTCGCGCAGGAGCGCGGCCATGCCGAGCACGCCGTTGAGCGGCGTACGGATCTCGTGGCTGACGGTCGCGAGAAAGCGGGATTTCGCCTCGTTGGAGCTTTCGGCGGAATGACGGGCAGCCAGCAGTTCTTCCTCGATCAGGCGCCGCTCGGTCACGTCGCGCAGAACGGTCTGCACCAGCTGGCGATCCGTCGTGGTGTCGCGCACCGGAATGTCGATACGTGAGAACCAGCGCGGGCCCTGTGCGGTGTCGATGTGGAGATCCTGAAAGCCCATGCCCGGGGTCGTCTTGTCCAGGGCCTGCGTGACGGCGCTTTCAAAGCCCACTTCCTCAAGCAGTGGCAGATGCAGGGTTGCACCCGGCTGCAAGGCATGTCCGAGCCCGAACACATCGTCTGCAGCAGAGTTCACATAGGTGATGGTGCCGTCCTGGTCGCGCCGGACGACGACATCGCCAAGCGTTGCCAGGATGCTGGCGTGACGTTCGTCGGATTCGCCAAGTTCCCAGGCGCGGTCTTCCAGTTCCTCGCAGCGTGCCATCAGGCGGCGGATCTTGTCATCCTTCACCTGTAACGCCTGCACCGAGCGCTGCATGTCGTCGGCAAACAGCCGCCAGACAGCCAGCCCGCCGGCAAAGAAGGTCAGGCCAAGACCGAGAAACCGGTTCAGGCTGTCGCTGGAAACCATGATGAAACCGGCGGCAAGGCCGATGATCATGCCCGCAAGGGCAAGATGCTGCAGTGATTTGGCAGGCGCGGAGACGGGCGCGTCTGTGGCCCGGCGGCCTGGGCCGACTTCGGGACCGACGTCCTCCTCGTCGAGGGGTTTCGTGATGCTGGAAGAATATTCGTCTGTAGTTACGGTGTCCGCAGAGGCAAGCTTTTGCTCTTCGGCAAAGAATTTGTCCTGCGTGTCATCGGCTTCTGGCGCGGCATTGACGGCGCGTTCGCTGTTTTGACTGACCAAGATAACTACTCTCTACAAGATCCTGTTGCCTTGAGAGTGCGTTGTAAACTTTGAGAAACCGTTTCATTGCCTGACAAAAAAAGTAAATCGGGAATTTCGCGCCGCGTTCATATCCAGTCTTTCAGCACCGGATGGGTCTCGACATTGGCAATTCCATCAAGGGCAGCAATACGATTGCGAAGCTCGGCGAGGCTCTCCAGCGTCCGGGCGCGCACCAGCAGAACCATGTCCCTGTCACCGGAAATCGAGCGGCACTGGAGAACCTCCTCGAATTTCGAAACCACCGGCGCAATCGCCGCACAGGTCGCCGAGCCTGTCCGGATCCACAGATAGGCTTCGATTTCGGCCGGCTCCGGATCGCTGATCCGGATCGTGTAGGCGCGAATGACGCCGGTTTCTTCCAGCTTCCGGACCCGGGCCTGAACGCTCGACCGGGCCAGGCCGACATGGGCAGCCAGCGTTTTCACAGGTGTCCGGCTGTCGGCTTCCAGCAGTTGCAGCAAGGTCCGGTCGATTGAATCCATGGGTCTTCTGTCATTGTCCTGTGTGTCGAACTGCCTGCGTTCACCGGCAATTGACCGGCCGAACCGGTCAAAATGCCGGAAGAAACGAGAGCCTGTCCGCGATAGCACCCTTGAGTGATTTTGCAGCGGGAGAGTTTCATGGATTTCCATCTCGATACAAGCAGCTTTACGGCGGAAAGAGCCTGGGGGTCACGTCTGATCGGTGAACTGGACGGCATCACGGTACGCCTGCACTGGACGGACAAGCCCTACAAATGGCACGTCAACGACGGTCCGGAAGTCTTCGTGGTTCTGTCGGGCACTGTCGACATGCACTACCGCGAGGCCGGAACCGAGAAGGTTCAACGCCTGACCGAAGGACAGATCTTCTTCGCCAACGACGGCGATGCCCATGTGGCCCATCCCGTCGGAGAGGCAAGAGTGCTCGTGATCGAGCGCAAGGATAGCGTTTGACAATGTAGATCACGGAACCGGGCGGCGGTAGCAAGCCTGCTGCCTGACTCGGCTGGCAAGTTCCTGCCGGCCGCATGGCTAGATCATCGAACAGACGCGCCCTCTCCGCTCGCTCGTCATTGCAGGGATCGACCCTGCAATCCATCCCCTGACCTTCGTCCACCGCAAAACTTCGCCGATTTGGAGCGTATCGGCATGGATCCCATGGTCGAGCCATGGGATGACGGAATTGAGGAAGGGGAAAAGGCCTGCCTTTTCATCCCGGGCAATGCGTAGCGAAGCGCGGGATTCAGCATTTGCTGTCGTCAGGACCGGCTCCCACGCGCTGCAATGATTTGTCATCCCGGTTTGACGCAACGCGGCAAGACCGGGATCCAGTATGCCGTGTCGTCCGAAGCGAATGATCGCAAATCAGCTGGATACTGGATCCCTGCCTGTGCGGGGATGACGACCTGCAAGGGTATGAGACGGATCTCCGCTTTTTTCCGGGCAAGGCGCAACGGTGTAAGGTGGAACGTTGCGGATTGCGGTTACCCAAGCAAAAAACCCGGCAGAAACCTGCCGGGCTTTCAGGATCAGGTTGTTGTCGCGTCGGTTTACCGGACGTCGAGGAAACCGATGATCTTGCGAACGTCCTTCAGCACCGGTTCGGCGATGGCCGAGGCCTTTTCGGCGCCTTCCTTCAGGATGGCATCGATCTGCGCCTTGTCATCCATCAGGCGGCGCATTTCGTCGGTCATCGGCGAGAGTTTCGCCACCGCCAGGTCGGACAGGGCCGGCTTGAAGGCCGAGAACTGCTGACCGCCGTATTCCTTCAGGACGTCGGCCTTGGTCGCGCCGCTCAGGGCGGCATAGATGCCGACCAGATTGTCTGCTTCCGGACGGCCTTCCAGGCCGCCGGTTTCGCTCGGCAGCGCGTCCGGATCGGTCTTGGCTTTCTTGATCTTCTTGGAGATCGAGTCCGCGTCGTCCGTCAGGTTGATGCGCGACAGGTCCGACGGATCGGACTTCGACATCTTCTTGGTGCCGTCGCGCAGCGACATGATCCGGGTAGCCGGGCCGGCGATCATCGGCTCGGTCATCGGGAAATAGAGATATTCCGGCAGTTCCGGAGACGGCGTCGGGTTCTCGATGCCGATATCCAGTTCCTTGATCCGGTCCGCAAAGTCGTTGTTGAACTTGGCGGCGATGTCGCGGGTCAGTTCCAGGTGCTGCTTCTGGTCGTCGCCGACCGGAACATGGGTCGCGCGGTAGGCCAGAATGTCGGCAGCCATCAGGTTCGGATAGGCGAACAGGCCAACGGAAGCGTTTTCCTTGTTCTTGCCGGCCTTTTCCTTGAACTGGGTCATGCGATTGAGCCAGCCCATGCGCGCCACGCAGTTGAAGATCCAGGCAAGTTCGGTGTGTTCGCGAACCTGGCTCTGGTTGAAGATGATCGATTTCTTCGGATCGATGCCGGCCGCCATATAGGCAGCGGTCACTTCACGGGTTGCCTGGGCAAGCTCGTGCGGATCCGGAAACCCTGCCGTGATGGCATGGCTGTCGACGACGCAGAAGATCGTCGGCATCTGATCCTGCAACGGAACCCAGCGCGAAACGGCGCCCAGGTAGTTGCCAAGATGCAGGTTGCCTGTCGGCTGGACGCCGGAAAAGACACGGGGCTGGAACTCCGCCATTTCAAATCCCTTTGATGGTGCGGCCGGTTGGAAGGGCGCTATGAATGTTTGGGCGGGCCGGGTTTAAGCCCGGTCCGTTATGCATGCAAGCTGGAAACGGCGTACGCCGGCGTTTCGCGGTCAGGTGTTGCGCCGTCTCAACGCTTTCAGCATGCCGACAAGGTCGGATCCGCCGCTGAGTTGGGTGAAGACGGCAAAGGTGACCATGCCGACGAGCACGAGCAGAACGAGACTGCCCGCACGCACCGCCAGCCACGGCGCCGATAGCCAGGAGGCCATGTAGATGGCAGCAAAATGCACCGCGACCCCCATCAGCAGGCTGGCGAGCACCACCAGCGACAGCCGTCGGAGCAGCTTGAAATCGGGCTGGAAATGGCCCCGTCGCCACAGAACGATGATCAGGAGGCCGGTGTTCACCCAGCCAGCCAGCGTTGTGGCCAGCGCGATGCCCACATGCTGGAGCATGGGAAACAGCGCGATCGACAAGCCGACATTCACGACCATGCCGACAACGGCAAAGATCATCGGCGTCTTGGTGTCTTCCCGCGCGAAATAACCGGGCGAAAACACCTTGTTGAGTACAAAGGCGGGCAGGCCAAAGGCAAATGCCGTCAGGGCTGCAGCCGTGCCTTCCACGGCGGCGGCATCGAAGCGCACCCGCTGGAACAGCACCGAGACGATTTCCTGCGGTATGACCGCCAGAGCAACTGCGGCCGGCAGGGTTAGCACCAAAGAAAACTCCAGTGCGCGGTTCAGGCTGTGCTGGTAAGCGCCCATCTGCCCGGCGCGCAGCTGGCGTGTCAGGCTGGGTAAAAGCACCACGCCGATGGCGATGCCGATCACCCCGAGCGGCAACTGGTAGAGCCGGTCAGCGAAATAGAGCAGCGCATTGGCGCCTTCCTGCATGGAGGCGATGATCTGGCCGACGGCAATGTTGATCTGGGTGACGCCACCGGCAACGACGCCCGGAATGCCAAGCATCAGCAGGCGTTTGGCCGACCTGGTATAGCGCGGACGGAAGACGGGGATCTTGAAGCCGAGGCGCTTCAGGTCGATGAGGACGACGATCAACTGCACGATCCCGCCAACGGTGACGCCGATGGCCAGAATGACCCCGAGCGACGTGTCGTCCTTGATGCCGAGATAGAGCACTGCGCCCAGAACGGCGCTCATCACCACGTTCAGCATCACCGGTGCGAAGGCAGCGGCGGCGAAGCGCTGATAGGTGTTGAGAATGCCGCCGATGAAGGCAAGCATCGACATGAAGATCAGATAGGGGAACGCGATCCGCGACATCAGCACAGTCAGATCGTACTTGGTAGGGTCTTCCACGAAGCCCGGTGCCAGTGCCCACACCACCAGCGGCATGAAGATTTGTGCAAATGCAGTCAGCACCAGCAGGCAGAACAGCAGCGCTGCGCCGATTTCCCCGGCGAACCGCTTGGCGCCCGCATCGCCCTCTTCCTCGACCGTTCGCCCGAACAGCGGGATGAAGGCGGAGTTGAAGGCGCCTTCCGCGAACAGTCGGCGGAACAGGTTGGGCAGACGGAAGGCCACCACAAAGGCATCGGCAACCGGACCGGCCCCGACGACGGCGGCCAGAAGTACGTCGCGAACGAAGCCGAGCAGGCGGCTCAGCAGGGTCGCGCTGCCGACGGTTGCGAAATTGCGGACGAGACTCATGCCGGAAGGACTCCGAAGAGGAAGGTATGCACTTATGAAGCCTGCCGCTGAACCTTGCGGGTTGCCGGAGCTGCCGGATCGAGTTCCACATGGCCGTCGACCGCATTGGCAAGGCGCTCACGGATGATTTCCTGACGCCCGATGTTGGCAATTTTCTGTCCGGTGAGATCGGTGACGTAGAAAACGTCGACCACTTTCTCGCCGAAGGTCGAGATATGGGCCGAACCGATGTTCAGATTGAGCGTCGCGATGGAGCGCGTCAGGTCGTAGAGCAGGCCTGGCCGGTCGAGACCGGAAATCTCCAGCACCGTGTAATCGTCAGACAGCGCGTTGTTGACCAGCACTTCGCTCGCCACCTTGAAGGCCTTCATGCGGCCCTTGACGCCGGTCTTCTTGGAAACGGGCTCCGGAAGCCGCTCTTCGCCGCGCAGTGTGGTCTCGATCAGCTTGGCAATCCGCTCGCCGCGGCGCTTTTCGTCTTCGTCGTCCGGCAGTTCCCGACCGATGAAGATCGTGTCCAGAGCATAGCCGTCTGTGGTGGTGTCGATCTGTGCGTCAACGATATTGGCACCGGTCGTGTAGCAGGCCCCGGCAATGATCGACAGCAGGCGCGGATGGTCTGGCGCCATGATCGTCAGCTCGGTCACACCCTCGAAGGCGCGTGGGATGACCTGGAAGGCGAGCTGCCTCTTGTCCTTGTCGGCCTTGTGCAGAAGTTCGGCATGGGAGACCAGCCGCTCCGGCTCCGTTCGCAGCCAGTAGGCCGGATAATGTCTGTTCAAATAGGCATTGCGGTCCTTGGC
Source organism: Labrenzia sp. PO1 (assembly GCF_012273635.1). NCBI lineage: Bacteria > Pseudomonadati > Pseudomonadota > Alphaproteobacteria > Hyphomicrobiales > Stappiaceae > Labrenzia > Labrenzia sp. PO1. The sequence continues at coordinate 96,646 of NZ_JAAXCR010000004.1, read as the reverse complement.
GGACCAGTGCTCCAGCTTGCTGCCGAGCTCTTCCTTGGCCTTGTCGATGGTCTGGCGATGCGACATCTTCGTGTGGCCGCCGGACAGATGGGGTTCGGTGGCATAGTAGAGCGTGCGCAGCAGCTGGCCTTTCCAGCCGTTGAAGACGCCGGGCCCGACGGCGCGAATGTCGGCCACGGTCAGGATCAGGAGCAGTTTCAGCCTTTCGAGCGACTGCACCGTGTTGGCGAAATCCGTGATCGTCTTGCGGTCCGACAGGTCGCGCGACTGGGCAATGGTGCTCATGTCCAGGTGATGCTCGATCAGCCAGGCAACCGTCTCGGTTTCCGCGTCGTTCAGTCCGAAACGCGGGCACAGCTTGCGCGCGACCCGGGCGCCGGCGATCGAATGATCTTCCGGCCTGCCCTTGGCGATGTCGTGCAGGAACATGGCGACAAACAGCACCTTGCGGTTCTGCAGCGTCAGGATCAGGTCTGTTGCCAGCGGATGGTCGTCGCCGGAGTTGCCGCGCTCGATATCGGCCAGCACGCCGATGGACCGGATCAGATGCTCGTCGACCGTGTAGTGGTGATACATGTTGAACTGCATCATCGCCACGACCTTGCCGAACTCGGGCACGAAGCGGCCGAGCACGCCGGTTTCGTTCATCTTGCGCAAGGTCTTTTCCGGCGCGTGCCGGGAGGTCAGGATCGACAGGAAAAGCCGGTTCGCTTCAGGGTCGGCGCGCAGGCTTCCATCGACCAGCTTCAGCGAATGCCGCATCAGGCGGGTCAGCTGCGGATGCATGTTGTAGTCGTGCTTGTCCGCGATCTGGAACACCCGCAGGAGGTTGGTCGGATCGGTTTCGAACACGGTATCGGATACCGCATTCAGGCGGTTGTTCTCCACCACGAAGCCGGTCGCCCCTTCAACGGGCTTGGCCGTTGCCGAAACGCGGCCTGCGCGCAGGCGGCGCATCATGCCGGTCAGGCCCTTGCCGCGCGGTTCCTTGACGTGCTCTTCCTCCAGCGCGGCGCAGATGATGCGGGTCAGATCGCCGACATCCTTGGCCACCAGGAAGTAGTGCTTCATGAAACGCTCGACATCCTTCATGCCCGGGTGCTGGGTGTAGCCGAGCCGGATCGCGATCTCGCGCTGGACATCGAAGGACAGGCGCTCTTCCGGCCGTCCCGTCAGGAAATGCAGATGGCAGCGGACCGCCCACAGGAAGTCGTCAGACTTCTTGAACCGCGCGTATTCCGAGCGGGTCAGAACGCCTTTCTTGACCAGTTCCGACTGTCTGTTGACCCGGTAATGGTACTTGGCGATCCAGAACAGGGTATTGAGATCGCGCAGACCGCCCTTGCCTTCCTTGATGTTCGGCTCGACCAGGTAGCGCGAGGCGCCCTGGCGCTTGTGGCGGTCATCGCGTTCCAGCAGCTTGGCGGCGATGAACTCCGAGCTGGTGCCTTCGACCACTTCCTTGTCGAAGCGCTGGACGAGTTCCTCGAAAAGGGCCTCGTCGCCCCAGATGTAGCGGGCTTCCAGAATGGCGGTGCGGATGGTCATGTCCGCCTTGGACAGGCGGATGCATTCATCGATATTGCGGGTCGCGTGGCCTACCTTGAAGCCCAGGTCCCAGAGCATGTAGAGGATATATTCCACCACCTGCTCGCCCCAGGGGGTCTGCTTGTAGGGCAGTACGAACAGAAGATCGATGTCGGACCCCGGCGCCAGTGTGCCGCGGCCGTAACCGCCAACGGCGGCAATGGCCATGCGCTCCGCGGCGGACGGGTTCTTGATCCGGTAGACGTGGTGCAGGGCGAAATCGTAGATCACGCGGATCAGCTCGTCCTGGATATAGGACAGCCGCCCGGCGCACAGCAGCCCGCCGCCGTCCTCGTCCAGCATCGCCTGGGCCTTGCCGCGAGCGTCTTTCACCACCTGCTTCAGCATCGCAAGAACAGCCGAGCGGGTCTTCATGTCCGAACCGTCGCCGTCATTGCCGGCGGTCAGCGCGGTGAGGCGATTTCTCAGGTCATCGGCATCGATCAGTCCGGCAAGGTCTTCCTGGGAGAGTTTCATACTGGTCCAGTGTTCCGTTCAGCAGGCGCAGGTTTGCTGGAGGTTATATAGAGGATGGGGTTGAAGGACACGTAAATCCTGAACTGACCTTTAAGAGGCTGCGTTCCAAGCGGTACAGAAACAGCAATGCACCGCCATGCCACGGTTTGAACCTGGCGAGGGTATGCGTCGTCACACACCGTCCTTCACGGCAGCAACCCGGAGCTGGTGCAGGAGGGCTGCAAGAGACTCTTCGGAAAGGCCTCCGATCTTCAGCGCAAGCTGGTTGGCAAGTTCGGTGGCCTTCGGGTCCATGCCGGCCGTGTCGATGGTGACGCGAGGGTCGGACAGTTCGGCCAGGCGCTGGATTTCTTCCGCTTCATCCCAGATGACGTTGAAATAGGTGATGATTCGCTGCACCAGAAACCAGGTTGGCTTGCCACGCTTGCCATGTTCCAGCGCGGACAGATAGGCACTGGATACCGACAAGGCCGCTGCCATTTCCTTCAGCGACACATCCCGTTTTATCCTGAGTTCCCGGATTTTTGCGCCAAGTGGGGTCACGGCCCTACCTTCTTTTTCGAATGCGAACGTACAGTGCGCCGCCGCCGCCGTGGTTCGCGTGGGCTTCCTCGTAGCCAAGTACCACGGATCGCAAGTCGGGCATCGACAGCCACTGGGGCACCATTCTGCGCAAAACGCCGCGCTCGTCCATATAGGCGCGTGCGTCACCGCTGCCCTTGCCCGTGATTACCAGCACAACCTTATGACTTCTCGCCTGCGCCTGGTAGAGAAAGCCGCGCAGCCGGTCATGCGCCTGATGCTGGGTCAGGCCGTGCAGGTCTATCCGCGCATCAATTGCCTTCACGCCGCGAACCAGCTTGCGGCGGTAGCGGTGTTCCAGCTGATGCAGCGGCAGCGGTGTTGGCGGTGCCTTGGCCGCAGCGGGAGCCTGGATCGCGGTCGCGGTTTTCAACGCCTTTGCGGGTGCCGCCGGTTCGGCTTCGGTGATTTTCTCAAGCTCGGCCTTGAGGTCCTGAGCCCTGTCCGGATGCAGCGGCGTCAGGGTTTTGGCAACCTTGCCCCACAGTTCCCTGTCTTCCGGCGACAGTGTCCCTTTTTTGCCCCGTCTTGCCATCTCTCAGTCCGCCGCCACACCAGCGGGACCAAGACGGATGTTCGGCACCAGAATCGTGAAGTCGGCCTTGTGGCGGATTTCTCCGGCAATAGCGCCTGCCGTCTGCCCGGATCCGACGAAGATATCGCCCCGCGCCGGGCCCTTGATTGCCGATCCGGTGTCATCTGCCACCATCAGCCGCCGGAAAGGGCCGTCGTCGCTGTCGTGATCCTTCAGCGCGGAGGCGACGAAAACCATGGACCCATAGGGAATGAAACTCGGATCGACCGCAAGGCTGCGGCCTGCCACAAGGGGAAGGCCCGCGGCCCCGACGGGCCCGTCGTTCACGCCGATTTCGTCGACCTCCCGAAAGAAGATGAAAGACCGGTTTTGCCGGAACAGCTGATCGCGCTCTTCGGGATGCGCTTCCAGCCAGGCACGAAGTCCGGCAGCCGTGAAGTCCTCCGGCGTGCCTTCTCCGCGCGTTACCAGCAACCGGCCAATGCCGGTATAGGGGTGGCCTGTCTTGCCCGCATAACCTACCCGCATCGCGCTTCCGTCCGCAAGACGCAGCCTCGCCGAGCCCTGAACATGTACGAAATAGGCGTCGATCGGATCGGCAAGCCAGACGAGTTCGAGATTTTCCGGATCGAGCTTGCCATCCATGATGGCGCTCCGATCCGGCATTTCGGTGACGCGTCCATCAACCCGCCGTCCATGGCTGAGCGTCTCGGGCCAGTCCTGTGGCCGATTTTCCGGCGTGATCGCCTCCAGGCCTTCCGGTTTTTTGAGCAAGGGATACCGGAATATCTCGGTTCTGACCCGCGAGGCGGCCAGTTCCGGCTCGAAATAGCCCGTCACAAATCCGCTCTGGGCAATTCGATGCGGCGTGAACCGGCTTTCGAAAAAGTCTCGCGGTGCTTCATCACCGGACTTTGCGGCCTTTTCGGCGTCGTTACAGAGCGTTTGCAGATCTGCTGCGGCGATGGAGGGAAAAACGGTGTCCTGGCTCAGGATTTCCGGTTTGCGGCACAGGCGCAGAAAACCGGCAAGGGCGGCGGCATGATCGTCGTTCAGCCAGCCCGGCAGACTGGAGAAGGAGATTGCCTCGAACCGGTCCGGGATCCGTTGGCCTGGTACCATGGCTGAGGCAGCTCCTGAAAAGAAAAGCGGCGCGGCCAGAACCGCGCCCTTTAGCAGTGAGACAAGCCGGAAGCCCGGCCGGGGCCGCGTGTTCCGCTTGCCCTGCATCGTGATTACTCTGCGGATTCGGTCGCGACCAGCTTCCAGTTCGGATCGCGGGACGTGGTGTCCCGGGCGAAGGTCCAGATGTCGATCACTTCGCTTACCTTGGCCGGATCGCCGTCGACCACTTCACCGGCCTTGTCGCGGGTGGCGGAAATCAGCTGGCTGTGGATCTTCACGGTTACCTGGGCGGTCGAATTCTTCAGTGCAGCTTCGACGATTTCTGCCTTGTCGATGCCGACAAAGGTCGATTCGATGGTCTCGCCACGCTTTTCGCGATCGTCGATTGCGGTGACGAAGCCTTCATAGACTTCGCGGGACAGAAGGTTCTTCAGCGCTTTCTTGTCGCCGTCCGCAAAAGCCATCACGATCATCTCGTAGGCGGCGCGTGCGCCTTCCAGGAAAGGTTCCGGCTCGAAGCTGCGGTCGACGGACAGGATCTGCTTCAGGGCGCTGTTCAATGCGGAGCCCGCCGGGGCAACCTTGTCGATCACGACGTCGCCACCACGACCGCTCTCCTCGACCGGCTCGGCCTCCAGCGTGGTCTGGTTCGGCATCGGGATGACATTGTCCTGATCGTTGCCGTTTTTGCGTTCACGCGGCTGATCGGGCTTGGAATAGGGGTCGAATGGCGGGCGCTCATTGCCGGTGCGTTTGCCCAGCACCGATCGCAGTCTGAACAGAATGAAAACCGCAAGTCCCATCAGGAGGAGGTTCAACGGGTCAAAAATCTCGTTCATCGTAACTTCCGGTTACCCTTTTTGAGGCCCTAGAGCCGCCTGCTCTAACTGCCAGGTGAGCGCAGCCTCGTACGCAAGGCCTGTCTGCTTCCTATTTAGGGGGTCCTTGAACCAGCATCCAGACCCAAGAGCAAGACTGAATCTTTGCATTCATAGCCATTTCGTGACTGCCTGCTCGCATTTTTGCGAGTGAATGTCTACCTTAGGTCCGAATAGCTTATCAGACGATGGAGCTCCCGTGGGACTTTATATCATTGCCGCAATTCTTCTTCTGCCCCTGATCGAGATTGCGATGTTCATCTGGGTGGGAGGCTTGATCGGTGTGTTCCCGACAATCCTGCTGACGGTGATCACCGCGTTGGCCGGGACAGTGATGCTGCGCCAGCAGGGCCTGTCACTGCTGATGCGCATGCAAACGGAGCTGGATGCCGGCCGCACACCCGGAAACGAGGTGATGCAGGGTGCAATGATCGTTCTTGCCAGCATTCTGCTGCTGATCCCGGGTTTCGTCACGGATGCCATCGGCCTGCTCCTGTTCATACCGCCAGTGCGCGAAGCGCTGGCGCGGTTCATCATTGCCCGATCGAACGTCGTTATCGTCGATGGCGGCGGTGGTATGCGCCGGCCGGATGACGGCGTCGTGGATCTGGACGAAGGCGACTGGAGCGAAAAAAACAGCGGCACGGGTGGTGGCTCCGGCCAGCCGAAGCTCAGCCCCTGGCAGGATGGCTCGGATAACGCGAAGCCCTGATTTCCCAAACGCTCACTAAAACGTGACTGCTGGTGTATGCGTATAATTTACCAGTCAAGGTTATGTCTGCCCTGAATTGGACCCGAAACCGGACTGAAGCGGAGCAGGCAGCGGTAGAATGAGCGCCAGCCGTGTAGATTGGGTGGACACCGCCAAGGGCATCTGCATCATCTTCGTCGTGATGATGCATTCGGTGCTCGGCGTGGAAGCCGCCGCTGGCCAGACAGGCTGGATGCATGTGGTCGTCGCCTTTGCAGCGCCCTTCCGCATGCCGGATTTTTTCCTGATCTCCGGCCTGTTCCTGTCGAACGTCATTACCCGCGACTGGAAACTCTATCTTGATCGCAAGGTCGTCCACTTTGCCTACTTTTATGTGCTGTGGATGACGATCCAGTTTCTGGTGAAGGCGCCCGTCTTCATCGAGGAAACCAGCGTTCGTGCAACGGTGGAACTCTATTTCCTGAGTTTCATCGAGCCCTTCGGTACCTTGTGGTTCATCTACATGTTGCCGGTCTTCTTCGTCGTGTCGAAGGTCGCCCACGACAAGGGTGTGCCGTGGCAACTGGTTCTGGCCGTCGGCGCACTTCTGCAGATCGCGCCGATCCACACCGGCTGGCTTCTGGTGGATGAATTCGCGGCCCGTTTCGTTTTCTTCTATGCCGGCTTCGTTTTTGCTCCGCAGATCTTCGCCCTGGCCGACTGGGCGCGCGAGCGGATCGGGATCAGTCTCGTGTGTCTGCTGGTCTGGGGCCTGGTGAACGGCACGCTGGTCTATGCCGGCTGGGCGCATCTGCCGGTCATTGCCCTTGTTCTTGGCGCGGCCGGTGCGGGTGCCATTATCCTTACCAGCGCGTTGATCGTGAAATGGGGCCGGCTCGGTTTCCTGCAGCATTTCGGCGAAAACTCGATCGTCATCTATCTCGCCTTCTTCTTCCCCATGGGCGTGACGCGGGTGATTCTGCTGAAGCTGGGCATCCTTGATATCGGCACAACGTCGTTGATCGTGACGCTGGTGGCGTCGGTCAGTCCGATGATCCTGTTCTGGCTGATCCGCCGCACGAACATCGGCTGGTTCCTGTTCCGCAGGCCCGCCTGGGCCTATCTCAGCGGAACCTTTGGCGGGAAACGTCAGGCACAGGCAGCTGAGTGATCGGCAAGCTTGGAATTTTTAACTTTAGGACTTTTCTCCAGAACAGGCTGCGGGCATGATCCGCGCCATGTCGACGCAAAGCACCTCCTCCGCCCTCACCGCCGATGACCATCTCATCCTGGTCGACGGGTCCACGTTCATTTTTCGCGCCTATCACGCGCTTCCGCCGCTGACGCGCAAGCCGGACGGGCTTCCTGTCGGGGCGGTTTCTGGCTTCTGCAACATGCTGTGGAAGCTGCTGCAGGAAGGCCTGACACCGGAGGAAGGCGACGAGCCCACCCATTTCGCGGTGATCTTCGACCATTCCGCGCAGACATTCCGGAACGAGATTTATCCGGAATACAAGGCACACCGGCCGGACCCGCCGGAAGATCTGGTGCCGCAGTTCGGCCTTATCCGCGAAGCGACACGCGCCTTTTCGGTTCACTGCATCGAGCAGGAAGGCTTCGAGGCGGACGACCTGATTGCGACCTATGCCCGTGAGGCTGCCGAACAGGGCGCGCGCGTCACCATCGTTTCAGGCGACAAGGACCTGATGCAGTTGATCGGCCCGAAGGTGGGCATGATCGACACCATGAAGAACAAGACCTTCGGCGAAGCCGAGGTGTTCGAGAAATTCGGCGTCGGTCCCGACAAGGTCATCGAGGTGCAATCGCTGGCGGGCGACAGCGTCGATAACGTGCCCGGCGTGCCGGGTATCGGGCTGAAGACCGCGGCCCTTTTGATCAACGAATTCGGCGATCTGGAAACGCTGCTCGCCAAGGCAGACACGATCAAACAGAACAAGCGCCGGGAAAACCTGATCGAATTTGCCGATCAGGCGCGAATTTCCAGGCAGCTCGTCACTCTCAAGCAGGATGTGCCGGTCAAGGTGCCGGTAGGCGAATTGTCGGTAACCGATGTTGACGGACCCAAGGCGCTCGGCTTCCTGAAGGCGATGGGGTTCACCACCCTCACCCGGCGCGTTGCGGATGTGACCGGTGCCGATCTGGATACCGTCGATGCATCGGACCTCAAGGTTCCGGGGTGGGATATTCCGGACCACAAGGGCCGGATGATGGAGCGCGCAGCCGGCAGTGACAGCGCGGGTTCGGAAGCTGCAAAAAACCCGGGCGACGCCGACCCGGACAATTCCGGCCTGCTGGTACCGCAGACGGTTGCCGATGCACGCGCCCAGACGATCCGGGCGATCCCGGTCGACAGCAGCGCCTATGAAACCGTCACCAGCCTCGACCGCTTGAAGGAATGGTGCGACGCGGCCTTTGAAAAGGGCTACGTCGCCTTCGACACCGAAACGACATCGCTGGACGCCATGCAGGCAGAGCTTGTCGGTGTTTCGCTGTCCAGCGAGCCCGGCAAGGCCTGTTATGTGCCGCTTGGCCACGTCGACGGCGAGGGTGATCTTCTTGGCGGCGGCGGTCTTGTCGAAGGCCAGATCCCGCTGAAAGACGCGTTGGAAGTGCTGAAGCCGATGCTGGAGGACCGTTCGGTTCTCAAGATCGCGCAGAACCTCAAGTACGACTGGCTGGTGATGACACGGTACGGTGTCGACATCACGCCATACGACGACACGATGCTGCTCTCCTACACGGTCGATGCCGGCAAGGGCGGCAACGGCATGGACGAACTGTCCGAGCGCTGGCTCGATCACAAGCCGATCCCGTTCAAGGAAATCTGCGGCTCCGGCAAGTCGATGATCACCTTCGACAAGGTCGCCATCGACAAGGCAACCGCCTATGCGGCGGAAGACGCCGATGTGACGCTTCGTCTCTGGCTGATCCTGAAGCCGAGGCTGGCTTCCGAGCATATGGCAACCGCCTACGAGACGCTGGAACGGCCGATGGTGCCGGTGCTTGCGCGCATGGAAAAGCGCGGCATCTCCGTCGACCGGCAGATGTTGTCGCGTCTTTCGGGTGAATTCGCGCAAGGCATGGCGGGCAAGGAAGCCGAGATCTATGAGCTGGCCGGTGAAAGCTTCAACATCGGTTCGCCCAAGCAGCTTGGTGATATCCTGTTCGGCAAGATGGGTCTTCCCGGCGGCAAGAAGACAAAGACCGGCGCCTGGTCGACTTCGGCGCAGGTTCTGGAAGATCTGGCCGCGGAAGGACACGAACTGCCGTCGCGGATCGTCTCCTGGCGCCAGCTCTCCAAGCTGAAATCCACCTACACCGACGCCCTGCCCGGTTACATCAATCCGGAAACGGGGCGTGTGCACACATCCTACGCGCTGGCGGCAACCACCACCGGGCGTCTGTCCTCGTCGGAACCGAACCTGCAGAACATTCCGGTCCGGACCGAGGAAGGCCGCAAGATCCGCAAGGCCTTCATCGCCGAAAAGGGTCACAAGCTGATCTCGGCCGACTACAGCCAGATCGAGCTGCGCGTCCTGGCGCATATGGCCGATATTCCTCAGTTGAAGAAGGCGTTCGACGACGGGCTGGACATTCACGCCATGACGGCAAGCGAAATGTTCGGAACGCCGATCGAAGGCATGGACCCGATGGTCCGCCGCCGGGCGAAGGCGATCAACTTCGGCATCATCTACGGCATTTCCGCATTCGGCCTCGCCAACCAGCTCGGCATCTCGCGCGGCGAAGCGGGCGACTATATCAAGACCTATTTCGAGCGTTTCCCGGGCATCAAGGACTACATGGAAGCGACCAAGAAGCAGGTTCATGCGAACGGCTACGTGACCACGATCTTCGGCCGCAAGGCGCATTATCCGGAAGTGAACACCAAGAACCCGAACATGCGCGCCTTCTATGAACGCGCCGCCATCAACGCCCCGATCCAGGGGTCTGCCGCGGATATCCTGCGCCGGGCGATGGTGCGCATGGAAAACCGGCTGGAAGGCTCAAAGCTGGATGCGCAGATGCTGCTGCAGGTGCATGACGAACTGATCTTCGAAGTGCCGGACGCGCAGGTGGAAGCAACCATTCCGGTGATCAGGGACGTGATGGAAAATGCCTGCGATCCGGCGCTGAAACTTTCCGTGCCGCTTCAGGTCGATGCCCGCGCCGCCGACAATTGGGACGAAGCGCATTAGGGTGCGGACCCATAAATGAAGACGAAATGGCATGAGAAATGGCAAAATCGCGTTAGGAAGTGTGCGCTGGGCGGGCTTTCTGCCCGGTCAAGCACACTGACGACACGAGGTGAAGCCATTTTCATGTCCTTCGGATTTGACTGGATTGGTCCTCCTCAGCGTTGCAAAAGCTTGAAAATGAGCCACATTTCCTGCGCTTCCGCGCCTTGAGGAAGACCAATCCACCTCAAACCATTTCATCTTCATTTATGGGTCCACACCCTAGAGCACGTCGCGTTTAACCTAAAAAATCCTGCATCGCTTTTTGCGTTGAAATCTCTGATTTCAGACTGCGAAAAGCGATGCTGACAAAACGCGATTTACTCTGGGTGGTTCAGTCCCGACAAGAGAGCATGCCTCAGGCCTGCTGGGCACGGCGCCGGAACAGCGGCTGGATCAGCCGGCGATAGGCAAGCGCAAAGCCTGTGTAGAAGAGAAACACCGACGCCAGCGAGGCAAGTCCCGCGAGCGATTGACCGATGAAGCCATAGACCTCGCCGGTGTGCAGAAATCTCAGGAAGACCCTGGCGCGCCGGCCTGCCGGCTGGTCTTCAGCGCCGCTGACGCCCAGCACCTCGCCTGAAACCCTGGAGACCGTATAGGTCGTCTGGCGGGAAAGCTGGGTGCCGTTGCCTGTATCGACGGTCATCACCACACGTGCAGCCTGTCCGTTGGGCAATTTGACCGAAAGTGTCTGCCAATCCGGTTCGGCTTGTTTCAGCGTGTCGGCAATGGCCTGCAGGCTGACGGCTTCACCCTGAGCGCGGTTCTGACCCTGGCGTTCTTCACTGGCAGCCTGGCCGGTTGCTGCGGGCGAAACCGGCCCGAAGACGGCGGCCACCATGTTGCTGGCCCAGGGATAGGAAATGACGACGCCGGAGACCACAACGGCAAACAGCGGTACGAGCGACCAGATGCCGAACACATGGTGCCAGTTGTAGTCGCGTGCCTTCGCGGTCGGCAGGTTTCTGCGGAAGAGAAGGTTCAGCTTGACGATCCGCCAGGTCCATTTCTTCGGCCACCAGAGATAAATTCCGGACACCAGAATGAACAGGAAGCCGAGATTGGCAGCACCGGTCACGGCCCGCCCAAGGCTGCGGCTTTCACCTGTAAGGGCAAACCAGCGGTGCAGCGCGGTCACCGTGCCAAAGAAGGATTTTGTGCCCTCCGCGGCATTGTCGATCCGCTCTCCGGTATAAGGGTTGAGCAAATGGTTCTCGCGGCGGCTGACCGAAAGTGTGGCCGGGGCGCCGTCCTGCCTCGGCAGGACCAGCGAATTGCCGGGTTGGCCGCCGTTGGCCAGAACGGCAGTTGCCAGTTCATCGACAGAGAGGAGCTGCGCATCGGCCGGTTTTTCGACTGCGCGGCTTTCCATGTAGGAGATGATCTGGCGCTCGTAGGTCAGGACCACGCCGGTGGCTGACATCAGAAGGATAACGAGACCAAAGGCGACCCCGACGACGAGATGCGCCCAGAAAATGATGCGTTTGAAAGACATGGTGCTGCTGCCCGTTTCAGACCGGATTTGACGGTTGCCGGGTCCTCCTCCACCGGCTTCAACAGGCCTAAGCCGAAGATCTCGCTGCGTCAAAGGCAACAGCAGGGTGTTTGGCCGAGAATTTGTAACCAGTTGTCGCCATCGCGAAGAACCGGGCGCTTGGTGAATTCCGTCAGCAGCTCAAAAGCCCAGGGTTTCCGGGAGTCCACATCAGGTCCCGGTGCCAAAACCCTCAGGAGTGTCCCAAGCCGCATACAATTTGCCGCACCACCGGCTAGACGGAAAAGGCCGCGATAGTGACGGGAGTGGGTGACAGGGAGGTCTTGAGGAAGCGGTGCGAATTCACCCGATGACGAAATCCGGCGCGCGAGCAAGAAGCGCTGCCGCCTCTCGAACAGTGTTCTCCACGATCCTTGCCGCCGGTTGAACGGTTTTCACAAGATCGAGGGATTCTCCGGCAATCAGGGCGCGAACGGAATAGTCGTCCGGATCGGCAGCCTCATAGGTTTTCTGGATCTTGTGAGCCGCGCCGGACAAACCTGCAGGATCTTCCAGCCAGGGGCGGGAAAACGCATTCTGAACAACCCGCCCTGTGAATTGCGACGGCCAGTCAAGACCGCGAGCAACGTCGAACACACTGGACCGGGCCGTGTCGTCCCCGTGCGCCTTGGTCAGGGCAACCTTGGCCTTCTCCGATCCGTTCGCTTCGACGCTTGCCCAGAAACGGGTTCCCATCATGACACCGTCCGCGCCCAGCATGAGAGCTGCTGCCAGTCCGCGCCCGTCCGCAAGCCCGCCGGCCGCCAACACGATTGACTCCTTGCCGGCGGCATCGCGAACCGCAGGAAGAAGGGCGGACAGGCCGCGGTCCATGCCGTGACCGCCGCCTTCCTGGCCTTGGGCGACGAGGACGTCCGTTCCGGCCCTCAGGGCCTGTTCGGCCTGGTCCAGTCGTTGCACCTGCCAGATTGTGGGAATACCGCGCTCCCTGGCGGCCTTTACGATCGGCTGCGCGTCACCGAAGGAAACGAACAGGGCCGCCGGATTGCGGTCGAGGATCCGATCCACGAGTGCCGGTTTTTTCAGAAGACTCCAGGTGATGACACCAAGACCGACCCGCTGGTCGCCGGCCGCATCGAAGGCAGCGTCGATCCAGTCCGGGTCGCCGTAACCGGCGCCGATAATACCGAAGCCACCGGCGCGGCTGACTTCAGCGGCCAGATGGCCGTCCGAAATCCTGTCCATCGGCGCCAGCACGACCGGATGGGAAACGGCAAAGCGGCGGGTAAAGGGCGTGTCGAGCAGCTGTTTCATGCAGACACGCTGCCATGAAAATCATTTCAGGAAAAATGATTGAAGAAGGAATTTGATATCTCTAATTTGAATAGTATGGACATCGTGCTTTTGAAAACACTGATGGCAGTCGCCGAGACAGGCTCCTTTTCGGGGGCTGCCCAGGCGTTGAATTGCGTGCAGTCGAACGTCACCTCCCGTATTCGGCGTCTTGAGGAACAATTCGGCCAGAAGGTCTTCCAGCGCAGCAAGGCCGGGGCCCGGCTGACGGAATTCGGTGAACAGGTTCATGCGCGCGCGATCGTGCTTCTGCAACAATTTGCGGCGGCCGAGCGCGATCTTCTGGAAGCTGCCGGGGCAGGTGCGCCGCTCAGGCTCGGCTCCATGGAAACAACGGCGGCCGTTCGCCTGCCCGCTCTTCTCAAGCGTCTGAGGGACAAAAGCGCAGCACCGCTTTCCCTGACGACCGGCCCGACCGCAGACCTGCTGTCAAAGGTGTGGGATCAGAAGATCGATGCCGCCTTTGTCGCCGGGCCTGTCGACAAGGCCAGGTTTCAGGCGGTTCATGCCTTCAGCGAACAGCTTGTCTGCGCCATTGGTCCGGCCACTTCGGAGCAGGGCCCGCTGTTGGCCTTTCGCCATGGTTGCAGCTATAGGGCGGCGGCGCAGGCGTGGCTCGGCAGTATCGGCCAGAGCGACAGGGAAGTAACGGAAATGGGCACGCTGGAAGGAATTCTGGGCTGTGTGGAGGCCGGTCTCGGCTTCACGGTTGCTCCGGAAAGCGCTGTCCTGGGCTTTCGCAATGCCGACCAGTTGACGACGACCCCGCTCCCGCCGCCTTTCGGCGAAACCGTCACCTATCTTGTCTGGCGCGTCGACCGCAAACCGGTCGAGGCGCACAGGAAGCTGCTGGAAATCCTGGCAGAACGGGCCTGAGGCTTCAGGCCGTCAGACCACCCGCAAATCCGGCTGTATCTTGCCCGCCAGCGCCGAGCGCGGCGCGATGGCGTTCTGCAGGAGGTCGTTGAGATGCTCTTCCAGGTAATCGACGATGGGCGATTGCGTTGTCGACTGGGTGTAGATCGCGAGCTGTGTTGCCGGAAGCTTCGGAAAACCATCCTGCTCCTTCAGGATCTTGAAGCCTTCCAGAATGGCTCCCGACGGCAGGCAGCAAAGGCCTGCACCCGACAGAACGGCTACCTGGGCGGCGGCAACGCTGGTGGTGGTGATGCGCTCGTACCACTGCCGTCCTGCGCGGGCGAGCGAACCGAAGGAGATTTCCCGGAACGGGCAGGGCTCGGGAAACATGATCAATGGCAGCGGATCGGTTAGCGGGCAGTTGTCGCCAACCGCCCAGTGCAGCGGTTCCTCGAAAATCTCGACCGGCATCTGCTTGGTTGACGAGACGAGGGCTATTGCGAGGTTGATTTCGTTGTTGGACAGCATTTCGTGCAGTGTGGCGCTGTCGGCGACCGTCATCTCAAGTTTCACGTTGGGGTGAATGCGCACGAAATTGCAGAAGATCGATTGCAGCTGGCCGGTCGCATACCATTCTGGCAGGCCGACATGCACCGTGCCGGTCAGTTCCGGCGCAGACAGGCGCAGCCTGGCTTCCTCGTGTGAGCGCAGGATTTCCGTGGCGTGCTGATAGAGGATACGCCCGGCGGGCGTGAGGTTCATTGTGCGGGCACTGCGCTCGATCAGCGGTTTGCCGACCCGTTCCTCCAGACGCCGCAGCTGAGTGCTGACGCAGGGTTGTGTGCGGTTCAACCGAGATCCCGCATGTGTGACGTTGCCTGCTTCTGCAACAGCCACAAAGGCTTCCAGCAACTCGATATTAAAACGGCCTATGGTCATGTCCCTGCCTCCGTTTTAGCGCAAGACGACCTATGCGGTTTTCCGCCGGTCCAGCGCCACACAAGCATAACGTTCCATTATGGGGCGCTTCAATTATAAATTTAAGGGTCGGTAAAAAATCCCGTAATCCGAGAGTCTCTTTTGTCAAAACAGGTATCCGCCATGACTTTAGCGCTTTCCTATGGCCAGCCGGAGCATGGGCCAGATCACCAGACGACCGGCCCCCTTTCGCTGCAACAAAGAGTTCACAGGGCAATTGCCTGCCACACGGAATTCAGTCTCGATACGATCCTGACCCAGGACAACCGGGTGAAATACACAAACGAAGGCAGTTCGGAGACCGCAACCGGTCCTCTGGACGAGGTGTTTCAGCTGATGCGCCAGCTGAACGAGACCGGCATCGCATCGGACACGCTTGGCCGAATTCATGAAGACGGCAGGTCTTTTCGGGCGGCGCTGGAAGAAAGCTGCGGGTGGATTGCAACCGAGCTTGCAGGTGAGCGGCTGGTGTATGTCGAACTGGGGCCGGAGCCGGTCAAGACCGGGTTCATTCTCAAGACACTGCAGGGCCTGGGCGTCATCATAGATCGTTATATCGCCGTCGACATCAATCCGATGTCGGCTGCGCCGATGCGGGCAGCCCTCGCGGGGATCCTGCCGGACACTCCGCTTGAGTTTGTCACCGCGCCTTTCGAGGCCTGCCGCCTGGAAGACATGATCGAAGACGGTGCGCCGCCCGCCCTCGTGACAATGCTCGGTTTTCAGGAAGGCAATGACGATCCGGCAGTGGTCAACGGCTGGCTGCGGGACATTACCCGGCCAGGAGACCTGCTGCTGTCCGAAAGCCAGCTCTACACCATCGAACAGACCGACAAGATCTCCGGTTTTTACGCCCACCCGGCCATGCAGCGGTTTTCGCGCATCGCGTTCGAACGGGCGGTGGACCGCAGTTTGCCGACGCTGAATCGCTTCTTTTTGCTGCCTGTCGTGTTCGAAGATGGCCAGAGTGCGCAAGTGGCCATTCTGGCCGAAGAATTCGCGCATTCAATCAGCGGAAGAAACTTGCATGTTTCCAACTTCTGCCTGAAACTCACGCGCGATCAGTATCGCTCGTACCGGCAGGAGGGTGGCCATTTCGAAATATTCGGCGAGAGCTACACGGATGACCAGACACTTCACTTCCAGCTCTCCCGCCGGGTTTGAGATGACCTTGGCACAGACCCGCGGTCTTACTGCCGCGGGCCTGGCCATCGTCGCTGTCACCTACGGACTGGCACGTTATTGTTTTGGCCTGTTCCTGCCGGAAATCCGTCAGGAATTCGCGCTGTCGCCGGAAACGGTCGGCCTGATCGCCGGTCTGTCCTATCTGGGCTATCTGGCGGCGACTTTCGTCGGTTCCTGGTTGTCGACGGTGTTCGAACCGCGCTTGCCGATCCTGCTTGGCGGCCTCGCGGCCACAACAGGCATGGCCATGATCGCCCTGGCACAGACGCCGTTCATACTGGCGCTTGGCGTCTTCGTTGCAGGAGCAAGCCCGGGCCTTTCCTATCCGCCCTTTTCCGATGTCATCGTGCGTCATACGGAACTCAGCCGGCAGAACAGCGTCTATGCCTGGATCAACTCCGGCACCGGTTTCGGTGTTGCCTTTGCCGGGCCGCTGGCACTCTTCGCCGGTGGTGACTGGCGGCTCGCCTGGCTGGTTTTCGCGGTTATCGCCTTCAGTGTAACCATCTGGAACGCAGCCACCTTGCCCAGGCGCAGCGTGCATCTGGAACATGCCCGGCCCAGGGTGTCCGTCTGGATCCTTATGGATCGGACAGCGCGCGGACTGTTTGTCGCGGCATTTCTTTTCGGCATCGTCACCGCCGTCTACTGGACTTATGCCGTCGAACTCCTGACCATGCTGACGGGCAATCCTCGAGACGCAATCCTGTTCTGGATCGTGTTGGGCATTTCGGGCGTTACCGGCTGCTTCGCCGGTGGTCTTGTCGATCGCTGGGGTTTGCAGGCTGCCTATCGTGTCCTGGCGGTTCTGGTCGGGACCGCAATCGGCACTCTGCCCCTGCTGGTGGAAACAAGACTCGGGATCTACGTGTCAGCGGCCTGTTTCGGCGTCGGTTTCATCGTGATGACCGCCCTTTTCGGCATGTGGAGCATGAGGCTGTTCCGGCAGGCACCGTCCATCGGGTTCGGCTTTACCTTCTTCCTGATTTCCCTGGGGCAGGGGGTCGGGCCCGTGCTGAGCGGCTTTCTCATTCCGGTTGTCGGCCATTCGGCGCTTTTCTTCGCAGCCGGGCTTCTGTGCTGCGGCCTGGCGGGCGTTGCGGCCGGAAGGCAGGCCGAAGGGGTCAGACCATAACAGCGGGTTATGGTGGCCAACGCCCACATAACCGCTATGTGCTGGCCTTTCCCGGAAATTGCAAGCATGTTGGCAGCACGCTATGATTGATGAACAGAATGCGATTGGATCGATGATACTCACCGCCGCCAACACCGCCGGGGCAAAGCTCGACATGGAGCTGTGTCGGGCCCTCTATGAAAAAGACCCGGACCGACTCCTTGAACTTGTGTCCGACTGGCTGGAAACCAACGGTTTGCAGCCGAGTGAAGACTTTAAGGTGCCCGCTTATCTCGATGCAGTTCTGACCCGTGCCAACTTCACTGTTGCCAGCGGAAGCAAGCTACGCGTGCTGGTCTCCTGACCGGGCAGACCTCGTCTGTTCCATATTTGTTCTTGCGTCTTTTATCGACATATGCTTCGTTGACCTGCATCTGTAAGTAGAGGTGAATATGGTCAGCCGGATCACGACGGTCGCGTTTCGGGGCATCGAGGCAGTTCCGGTAGACGTGCAGGTGCATGTCGGGCCGGGCATGGTTGCCTTCACCATCGTCGGCCTGCCGGACAAGGCCGTTGCAGAAAGTCGGGAACGAGTTCGCGCGGCGCTCGCCGCTTCAGGCCTGGCCCTGCCGGCCAAACGCGTCACAGTCAATCTCGCCCCTGCCGACCTGCCCAAGGAAGGCTCGCATTACGATCTGCCGATCGCGCTGGGCGTTATGGCCGCCATCGGCGCCATACCGGCTGAATTTCTGGAAAGCTACGTTGTTCTGGGCGAGCTTGGTCTCGACGGCACGCTTGCGCCTGTTGCCGGTGTCCTGCCGGCCGCCATGGGTGCCAACGGCATCGGCAAGGGCCTCATCTGCCCGGAAGCCAGCGGCGGCGAGGCTGCCTGGGCCGACGCAGACATGGACATTCTCGCGCCTCGCTCGCTGATCCAGCTTGCCAATCACTTCAAGGGAACACAGGTGCTCTCCCGGCCGGTGGCCCGGCTGCGCGGCAATGCCGGTGTGCTGCCGGATCTTGCCGAGGTCAAGGGTCAGGAAAGCGCCAGACGGGCGCTGGAGATCGCCGCTGCCGGCGGGCACAACCTGCTGATGACCGGTCCTCCCGGCTCCGGCAAATCCATGCTGGCGCAGCGCCTGCCGTCCATCCTGCCGGCCCTGACCCCGCGCGAGCTTCTGGAAGTGTCCATGATCGCCTCGCTCGCGGGCGAGCTGGCCGAAGGCAAATTGACCGATCGACGTCCCTTCCGCGCGCCGCATCATTCCGCCTCCATGGCCGCCCTGGTCGGTGGCGGGATGCGCGCCCGGCCCGGTGAGGTCTCGCTCGCCCATAACGGAGTGTTATTCCTCGACGAGCTTCCCGAGTTCAATCCGCAGGTTCTCGACAGTCTGCGCCAGCCGCTGGAATCGGGCGAAGCAGTGATTGCCCGCGCGAACCACCGGGTTACCTATCCGGCCCGCATCCAGCTTGTGGCGGCCATGAACCCCTGCCGCTGCGGCCATGCGGGCGAGCCGGGCCACCAGTGCCGCCGGGGCGAGCGCTGCGTCACCGACTATCAGGCCCGGGTATCCGGACCGCTGCTTGACCGGATCGACGTCAGGATCGATGTTCCGGCCGTAACGGCGGCAGACCTGATCGGCCCTGCGGCCAGCGAACCGTCCGCCGTCGTGGCCGCTCGGGTCGCTGAAGCGCGCAGCATCCAGGCAGAACGCTTCCTGGAACTTGGCCTTGCCTGCCGCACAAATGCCCAGGCACCTGCATCGATTGTCGAAACCATGACACGGCCAGATGACAAGGGGCTCGCTTTCCTGCGCGATGTTGCCGAGCGTCTTGCCCTGAGTGCACGCGGATATCACCGCGTCCTCAAACTCGCCCGCACGCTGGCCGATCTGGACGGTGCGGATCAGGTTGGCCGCATTCACCTGGCGGAGGCCTTGAGTTATCGCGGCGAAGACATGTCCCGCAAGGCGGCGTGAAAGCGTTGATCGTGACACCGCGAGGGATTGTCTGACGCAATGACAGCAGACGTCATCATCATCGGCGGCGGTGTTGCCGGGCTGAGCGCGGCCTGTTTTCTGTCCGAGTTTGCGCAAGTAACGCTTCTGGAGCGCGAGCCGGCACTGGCAACGCAGTCTTCAGCCCGCACGGCAGGGCAATTCACGGCCGGCATTTCCGCCAACACAATGCGCGCACTGGCCGCGGCAAGCCGTGCGTTCTTTCAGGTGCCGCCGCCGGGATTTTGCGAGCAGACGCTTGTCGTGCCCCGCGGCTGCCTGACGGTTGGGCGTGAGGAGCATCGGCCTGTTCTGGACAGGCTGATGGCAAGGCTGCAGGAGGCCGGGTCGGACTGCCGGTTTGTCGGCAGACAAGAGGCTTTGGCCCTGTTTCCGGCCCTCCGGCCGGAACGGGTTCATGCGGGCGTTTTCGAAGCGGATGCGATGGATATCGATGTCGATCTGCTGCTGCAATCCTATCGCAAGGCGGCTGCTGCCAATGGCGCTCGCTTCGTCTGCGAGGCGGAGGTCACTTCCATCCGGCGGATTGCCGACACATGGCAGGTGACGGCCGGAGACCGGACGGTGTCGGCGCCCGTTCTGGTCAATGCAACCGGGGCCTGGGCGGACCGGATTGCGGATCTTGCCGGTGTCCCGGCGCTTGGCCTCAACGCCTTCCGCCGTTCGGCCTTCACGTTTCCGCTTCACCGTCAGGACGCCGGTGTCTGGCCACATGTCACGACGGCTGATTACACTTGGTACGTCCATCCGCAGCCGCACGGCTTCACGGCGTCACCGGCAGAGGCTGATCCAGTTTCTCCGGGAGAGGTTTATGCAGATGATCTTCGCCTTGCAGAGGCGATCCATCATATCGGCATCGACACCGAGCTGGCCGTGCCGCGTCCATCCGCAAGCTGGGCAGGATTGCGGACGTTTGCGCCTGACCGAAACCCAGTCTGCGGCGGATTTCCCGATCATCCGGGTTATTTTGTCAGCGCAGGCCAGGGCGGATGCGGGGTTCTGACATCCCCGGCGATGGGCAGGGCACTGGCGGCCCTCGTTGCCGGTCGGGACCTGCCGGGTGATCTGTCCGCCTGCGGTATCACACTGGACCAGCTTGCACCCGGACGGTTCCTGCAGGCCTGATCTTCTTCATTTGACAAAGACGGCAATTTCCAGGAAAAAATTCCTCAAGCCAGTCGGGGTTCGGCAAGCCAGATAACCTGTAATGCCGGAGATACCCCTTGCGTTTTCTATCCAGCCTTTGTTTTTGCGCAGCCCTGTTGCCAACCTTGTTGCCCGGCGCCCTGTCCGCTGCCGAGATTACCCATGCCATGGGCACCACCGAGGTGCCGGACACTCCGCAGAAGATTGTCGTTCTCACCAACGAAGGCACCGAGGCAATTCTCATGCTGGGCAAGACGCCTGTTGGGGCTGCGTCATCCTGGTATGGCGATCCCTGGTACCCGCATCTGGGCGACCGGATGGCCGGAGTTGAAGTTGTGGGGACGGAGCTTGCGGTCAACCTGGAACGGCTGGCCATGCTCGAACCGGATCTGATCCTCGGCAGCAAGAAGCGGCACGAGGAAATCTATCCTCAGCTCTCCGCCATTGCGCCCACGGTGTTCGTGGTCAATGCCACGGATTTCAAGGACAACATGAAGCTCTATGCCAGCTCGGTCGGCATGGAAGCGGAAGGCGAAGCGCTCGTCAGCGCCTATGAGGCCGACGTTGCCCGGTTGCGCGCCGCCCTCGGCGAGAATGCCGGCGACACGGTTTCCGTCGTCCGTTTCGTGCCCGGCCAGCTTTACGTTTATCGCCATGACAGTTTCTCCGGTGTTGTGCTGAACGACATCGGTTTCAAGCGGCCCGAGGTACAGGCGCAGGACGGTCTGGCTCTTGCCGTGGGCAAGGAAAGCATCCCGAACATGGAAGCCGACCGGATGTTCTACCTGACATATGACACCGGCAATGGGGAGGGCACGGCCCTGGAGGGCGAGACGCTGAAAGACCCTCTCTGGGCCAATCTGGAAGTCGTCAAGGCGGGAAACGCCCACAAGGTCGATGACGGTGTCTGGGCAACGTCGCAGGGCATTCTTGCAGCCCGCGCAATGCTTCGGGACATCGCCCGGATCTACGGAACGGATGTCGACCTCAGTTCCAACTGAACTCCTGTGAGGCAACAGGGCCCGGATCAAAAGTTTTGACCCGGGCCACCTTGCCGTCCCGAGCGTCTGGCACGGAGCAGAAATGATTGCCGGAACGAAGAAATACAACCCGGTGACCAAATCAGGTTGTATTTCAAAAGGATGCCGTCACACCACCGTGACGGACAACGGCCGGAAACCTTCCCTTCCCTGAAAATAAAAGCTAGCCTTACGTAAGGTAATTAAACGCATCGGCAGTTGAAGAGCCGGTCCATGCGTTTGACCCACCAACGCGAGAGGGCGGGCTGAATGGCCTCGAGAGAACCGGCACGGCCGGGCAAATCGGAAACCGGTGGAGACGCGGGGCTGATCGACAGCATCGCCCGTACCAATGCCGAGGCCATTTGCACGGTTCCCGGTCTGGCGCGACGCCCACAGCACCCGAAACATCACGGCTGTGTCCGCGCGCGCTTCAGTATCGGCGAAGTGCCGGAGGACTTGCGTCACGGTCTCTTCGCCTTTCCGGGCACATATGACGCCCTTGTCCGGTTTTCCAACGGCCGCCAACTGGATGACCGGAAGCGGGATGCCCACGGCATGGCCATCAAGGTGCTGGGCATCGACAGGGAGTGGCTGTCGGCTGAAAACCCGGACGGCAGGGTGCAGGACTTCATTCTCGTCGACCATGAAACCTTTTTCACCGGTGACCTCGGCGACTACGACGACATCAACACCCTGCTGCTGAAACGCGGTCTTGCCCGCCTGAAGCCCCTGTCCCGGCTTCTGTTCACCGGCTTCTATCTCTTCGGCAGGATCCGGGCCTTTGTCTCTCATCGCCCGGTGTCTCCGCTTGCAAGCCGATACTTCAGCACCACGCCTTATCGGCTTGGCGATCTTCTGGTGAAATATACCGCAACGCCAAGGCCGGTGCCGGTGGATCCGCCTGAGGTCCGGTCCGGACGCGATCAACTGGGCGTCGCGCTGAGGGAAACACTGATCCGTTGCCCGGTCACTTTTGAATTCGGCGTCGATGTTCAGATAGATCCGGCCGCGCAGCCGGTTGATGATCCGTCGATTGCCTGGTCGGGGGCGCCGGGCGCGCGTCACGAAAAGCTGGCGACGCTGGAGATCTTTCAGCAGGACGTCGATCAACACGCCCCACTGGCGGAGAACATCGCCTTTTCACCCTGGAACAGCCTGCCGGCGCACGAGCCCGTCGGCGCCATCAACCTTGCCCGGCGACAAGCCTATGAGAGTGCCGCTTGCAAGCGGCATGAAGTCAATGGCGTTGTTCCACCCGTCTTTGCCGGCATTCCGGAAAGCTACAAGATGCAACAACCCTCCGTATCGCCCAGAAACGACGGCATGCCGCTTTGGTTGGCGATTGTCGCGGCGCTGCTGCTGATCGCCTGCCTGGTCCTGGAAGGCAAGCGCCTCACCATCAAGCCGGGCCCGCCACAGACCTTTGACAATCCGGTCGCCGAATTCAAATACGGTTCCATCGGCGCCGAATGGGACGGTTTCCCCTATATGGTCTGGCGCGAACTGCCGGCAATTTTCAAGGACGAGCTGCCCGAAGGCTGGCGCACATTCGGCTTCATCGAGGAACCGGGACAGGAACTTCCGATCGGCTTCAGCATCCGGCGCGTCGGTGTGCCGAGGGTCGGCTTCAATTGCGCCACCTGCCACAGCGTGGAAGTCACCGCAGGCGGCAACACGATGTTGTTGCTGGGTGCACCTGCGGAAAAGCTCGATATCCAGTCCTACATCCTGTTCCTTGGCTACGTTGCCGCCAGTGACAAGCTGACGGCGGATGCGGTGATCGAAAGCGCCGCGCAGGCCGGCAGACCTCTGGGCCCAATCGACCGTCTTCTGGTGCGCACCATTCTGGTGCCTGGCATCAAGGACCAGGCCGATGGACTGGCGACCGCTTTCAGCTGGATGAAGGTGAAACCGCAGCATGGCCCCGGGCGCACGGACGCGGGCAACAACTGGCGCGCGCGCTGGGGCTATGGCCCGGAAAAGGACGAGGCTGTCGGAACGGTCGACTTTCCCTCGGTCTGGAACCAGGGCATCCGCGAGGGCGGCTGGTTCCACTGGGACGGCAACAACAATTCGCTGATCGAGCGCAACTATTCCGCCGCCCTTGCCGGCGGCGCCAAAGAATGGCTGCTGCAACGCGGGCTGATCGATGCCCAGGCGGAATGGCTGCGGGACCTGCCGCCGCCGGCCTACCCCTTGCCAGTCAATGCTGAGATGGCAGCAGACGGCGCCGCGATATACGAAAGGGAAGGCTGCGGCACGTGTCATGACCCAGGAGGCGAGAGCTTCGGGCAGGTCACGCCGCTTTCGGACCTTCAGACAGACCCGGCACGATCTGACCTCTTCGACGAAGCCTTCGTCAGCCGCTTCGGCGATATCGGCAAGGGGTACACCTGGCGGTTCTCGCACTACCGGGCAACGGACGGCTATGCCAACACGCCGCTGGACGCCATCTGGGCACGCGGGCCCTATCTCCACAATGGTTCCGTGCCGACGCTTCGGGCGCTTTTGTCACTGCCGGAAGACCGTCCGGCGACCTTCTATCGCGGCTGCACGGATTTCGATCCGGTGGACGTCGGCTTTGCCTGCGAAAGTGGCTTCCTGTTCGACACGCAGCTGACCGGCAACGGCAATGGTGGACATCTTTACGGCACCGGTCTTCCGGACGGCGAGAAATCCGCACTGATCGAATATCTCAAATCCAAGCAATATGCGGGGCGGTCATGAGGCTTAGCGCATCCTTCAAGGGAACGTTTCTCGACATCATCTGCCTGCTCGTTGGGACGATCATGGCCTATCGCGGCGTCGAGGAATTCTTCCGCTACGATTTCGATCCGATCCACATGGTCCTCGGGCTGGCGCTGGGGGCCGGTGCCTATGCCAACTGGCTCATGTTCCGGAGGCTGCGCATCGGTTACTGGATCTTCATAGGCGGCAATGTGGTCGTCGCCTTTGTGTTCATATTCGTGCTGCAGGATGTCTGGCACCACCACGTCTGGCCGCATATCCTCTACGCCTTGGTGTTCGTGCCGTTTCTGGATCAGCTCGGCGCCCGTTCCGAGAGGGACGTTCTGCGGGATCCGCCGCTCCACAAGCGGATCCTCGGTTTCATCGGCGGCCAAGCACTGAAACTGGCCGAGGCCTTTCCCGCCCTCGTCCGGCTGGTCAAGCGTTGCGGTCCGCTCAGCCGGGTGATCAACCGTCTTGTCATCAACGGCATCTCGAACGCGCCACCCGGTCGTCCGCTCCCGCTCTCCCTCTGGACACCGCATGATCCGGAAACGCATCTGGAAATGGTTGCGGGCCCAAAGGATCCGGAAAAGACCACCAGCACCTTCGCCAGCTGGCCGGGTCTGGTTGACCGCCGCTACACCGGCCGGCACCTGCCACCCGTTGATCAGGATTTTGTCGATGCCCTGCCGGAAGTGCCGAGGGTGGCGGAACTTTACCGGCGCAAGGCGATGGTCGAGAGCGACACCAGCACGCTGTTCTGCTTCTTTGCCCAGTGGTTCACCGACAGTTTCCTGCGCACTCACCCGCTGAACAAACGGCTGAACACCTCGAACCACGAAATCGATCTTTGCCAGATCTACGGTCTTGGCGAGGAAACGACCTCGTTTTTACGGGAAGGCGCTTTTCTGAAGTCCCGGCAGACACCCGTCGGCGAGCTGCCGCCGCTGCTCGCGGGCCCGGATCTGGCAGTCAAAGCCGAGTTTGCCGGCATTCATTTCATGCCCATGTGGGCAACGAACTTCCTGGGGGCCGATCCGGAATGGGGCGCGGCGAAAAAGCTTCGGGAACTCCTGGCCGGTATCGGGGATTGGGCCGTCACGCCGGAGCGCTGGAAATGCCACTATGCGGCCGGCCTGGAACGGGCCAATTCCACGATCCTCTACAGCGCGCTCAACACGATCTTCCTGCGCGAGCACAATCGTCTCGCGCGCGAGATCGGAAAACGGAACCCGCACTTCGGTCCGGACCGCGTCTTTGAAACGGCCCGCAACATAAACATCGTCAAGCTGCTCAAGGTCATCATCGAGGACTATATCAACCACCTTGCCAATTCGCCGTTCAAGATCTTCGTGGAGCCTGGCGATGCGGACAAGCGCCTGTGGTACCGCACCAACCGGATCTCGCTGGAATTCGACCTGCTTTACCGCTGGCATGCCATGGTTCCGGATCGGTTCCTGTTCCAGGGCGAGGTACTGGAAAACGAGAATTTCCGCTTCAACAACACGATCATCGAAAAACACGGGGTCGAGGCGGTCATCGATGCGGCGGCGAGCCAGCGGGCAGGCAAGCTGACCCTTCACAACACCCCGTTCTTCCTGCAAGGCGCGGAAGAGCGCACGCTGGCATTTGCCCGCAGGTTCCGGCTCGCCCCCTTCAACGCCTACCGCGCCTCCTGGAAGCTGCGTCCCTACGACAGTTTCCTGGAACTGACCGGAGGCGACGCCGGTCTGGCGGGAGAGCTGGAGGCGCTTTATCCCGACTGGAACGGCGTGCGCGGCATCGACCGGGTCGATCTTCCCATCGGACTGCTGGCAGAAGACCAGATGCGGGCGCGCCCCCTGCCGCCCCTGCTTCTGGCCATGGTCGGGTCCGACGCCTTCTCCCAGGCACTCACGAACCCGCTTCTGGCAAAGAATATCTTCGGTCCGGAGGTCTTCACCGAGTATGGCATGACGGAAATCGAGGCGACGTCCACCTTCCAAAACATTGTCGATCTCAACGTTGCCGCCAACGCCAGAAGGCCGAATGCGAATTTCACCATCAACAAGGACACGCTTCTGACCTGGCCAGGCTGATATTCCTGGCCGGGCTTCCCCGCTGCACAGGCTTTACGAACGCAGAATTGCGCCGGCAAAATTTGCAAAGCCTGCCCGAAAGGCTATCGTGAAGTGCTGTGTCAAGGGAGGATGACATGCGCGACCTTGAACATGTGAGTGAAATCGACCGCGTATTGAAGGGGTACGAGACCGGCAGGGATGGGCTGGTGTCGGAAAGCTGGCGGCGCTGTGTCCAGACGTACGGCATGGATCCGGCGCGTCCGGAACCGGCACATATCGTCACCGAGCAGCAACTGCGCGAACATCAGGAGCAGTCCGAGCGGTTGATCGCGACGGCTCGTTCCGGCCTGCGCACCCTGTTCAAGCAGGTGGCCGGGCACAACTACGTGCTGCTGCTGGCCGATGCCAAGGGTGTGTGCGTCGACTTCTTCGGCGATCCGCGGTTCGAGGATGATCTCCGGCAGGCGGGCCTTTATCTCGGGTCCGACTGGTCCGAGGATCTTGCGGGAACCTGCGGTGTCGGCTCCTGCATCGTGACGGGGGAAGCTGTCACGATCCACCAGAGCGATCACTTCGGGCTGTCGCATACACCGCTGTCCTGCACGGCGGCCCCCATCTACGACACCTGCGGCAAGCTGGCGGCGGTTCTGGATATTTCCCTCCTGCGCTCCCCAAGCCCGAAATCGAGCCAGAACCTCGCGATGAACCTGGTGAAGGCTTCCACCCGCCGGGTCGAGATGGCCAACCTGATGGCGACCACGCGCAAGGAATGGGTCTTGCGCTTCTCGACATCGCCGGAGTTTCTGGAAGTCGATCCGGAAGCCGCCATCGCCCTGGACGACAGCGGACGGATAACGGGAATGACGCACGGCGCGCTCGCCTGTCTGGCCCCGACCGGCTCCACAGACCTCATAGGAAGCCGGATCGACATGTACCTGGACCTGGATGTCGATGATCTGCCATCCCTGATGCGAGGCCGCCCGGCGGAAGATCGGGTTCTGCGCCGGCGCGACGGTGGTGGGTTATACGGTCATGCCATCGCTCCGCAAGCCGCTCGCATAGCACGCAGCCCCGTTTCCGGGACCTTGCCCACGCCGCTGCGCGGCATCTGCGGGCAGGATGCGACGCTGTCGCAGGTGGTGTCGAAAGTTGCCCGGCTCGCACCAACGCAGGTTCCCATCCTGCTGTCTGGCGAAACCGGAACGGGCAAGGAATATCTGGCAAGGGCCATCCATGTTCTGGGTCCGGCCGACCGGTCGTTCCATACGCTCTGCTGTTCCGCTCTGAAACCGGAAAAGGTCGGCGCCTTGTCTGATGCTGCAGCCGGAACGCTGTTCCTGCGTGGGATCGAAGATCTTGACGTAGCGGGCCAGGCTGCCTTGCTTGCCTTGCTGGAACATCGAAGTGACCTTCGCGTGGTCGCCACCACGCGGCAGGATCCGGCAGGTTCCACAAGCATCCGCGCACTGCGGCCGGAACTCTATTTCAGGCTTGCCGGGTCTCTCATCCGGATCCCGCCGCTCCGGCATCGCCAGGATTTCGACTGGCTGGTCGATCGTCTGCTGCGACGCTCTCCGCGGGACCTGCGCCTGTCACCTTCGGCACGCGCCGAACTCAGCGGCCGGCATTGGCCGGGCAACATCCGTGAACTCGCGACCTTGCTGGATGTCGCGACAGCGCTTGCAGAAACCGATGTGATCGACCTTACCGATCTGCCGCAGGCGTCCCTGTCCAGACGCGTCGAAACCGACCCGAAACAGGATCTGGAAGCACTTCTGGACGCCTGTGGCTGGAACATGTCGCAGGTCGCCCGAAGGCTTGGCGTCAATCGGTCGACGGTGCTCCGGCGGATGCGCTCTCTCGGCCTGGAGCCACACCCCAAGCCGCGTGCATGACTATCTGTTGCGTCCTGTTGCGTGCGCAACAGCAAACGGAGTTTCTGCCCCTTAACGTCATCAATTGACGGGCGTTCCATGGAAAAATGCAGGGGCGCTCTGCATTGTTTCCTCCATAAACAGGGAGGAACTGGAATGCTCGACAAACCATTGGTTCACGAGACCGAGACTTTTCTCAACACTTTCGGCAAGGCGCTGGAAGACGGCAAGATCGACGCTGCAACGGACATGTTCCTGGACGATTGCTACTGGCGGGACCTGATTGCCTTTACCTGGAACATCAAGACCGTCGAGGGCAAGGATCAGGTCCGCGACATGCTGGAAAAGCAACTGGCCTCCACCGGGCCGAGCAACTGGCGCATCGCGGAAGGTGAAATACCGACGAAAGAGGGCGATGTCGTCACGGCCTGGATTCAGTTCGATACCGAACGGGCCCGCTGCTTCGGCCTGATCCGGCTGAAGGGCGGCAAGATCTGGACCCTGCTGACAACCATGGCCGAGCTGAAGGGCCATGAGGAGCCGAAGGGCTTCAACCGGCCGCTGGGGGCCAAGCACGGCGCCAGCAAGCACCGCACCAGCTGGAAGGAGGAGCGCGAGCGTGAACTGGCGGACCTCGGTTACAAGACCCAGCCCTATTGCCTGATCATCGGTGGCGGCCAGGGCGGCATCGCGCTCGGCGCGCGCCTGAGGCAGCTTGGTGTGCCCACAATCATCGTGGAAAAGAATGACCGGCCCGGCGACAGCTGGCGCAACCGCTACAAGTCCCTCTGCCTGCATGATCCCGTCTGGTACGACCACCTGCCCTACATCAAGTTCCCGGAAAACTGGCCTATCTTCAGCCCCAAGGACAAGATTGGCGACTGGCTGGAAATGTACACCAAGGTCATGGAATTGAACTACTGGTCCCGGACCGTTGCCAAATCCGCAACTTACGACGAAGCAAAGAAGGAATGGACAGTCGTCGTGGATCGTGACGGTGAGGAAGTGGTTCTGAAACCGAAACAGCTGGTCATGGCAACCGGCATGTCGGGCAAGGCAAACGTTCCGAAATTTCCCGGCATGGACACCTTCAAGGGCGACCAGCATCATTCGTCCAGACATCCGGGGCCGGATCAGTATCGCGGCAAGAAGGCGGTCGTGGTCGGCTCCAACAATTCGGCGCACGATATCTGCGCGGCGCTTTGGGAAAATGATGTCGATGTGACCATGGTGCAGCGGTCCTCCACCCATATCGTACGCTCCGACACCCTGATGGACGTAGGCCTCGGCGCGCTTTACTCGGAAGAGGCGGTCCGGTCTGGTGTGACGACGGAAAAGGCGGACCTGATCTTCGCCTCACTGCCCTACCGGATCCTGCACGAGTTCCAGATCCCCGCCTATGCCGAGATGAAGAAGCGGGACGCGGACTTCTACGAAGGGCTGGAGAAAGCCGGGTTCTGGCTGGACTGGGGCGACGACGAAAGCGGCCTTTTCCTGAAATACCTGCGCAGGGGCTCCGGCTACTACATTGATATCGGCGCCAGCCAGCTCATCATCGACGGCGAGATCAAGCTGAAGCGTGGCCAGGTCACCGAGATCGTGGAAGACGGTGTCATTCTGGACGATGGCACGAAACTGGAAGCGGACGTGATCGTCTATGCCACCGGCTACGGTTCGATGAACGGCTGGGTTGCCGACCTGATGGGCCAGGACATGGCCGACAGGGTTGGCAAGGTCTGGGGCCTTGGTTCCGACACCACCAAGGACCCGGGCCCCTGGGAAGGCGAACAGCGGAACATGTGGAAACCGACCCAGCAGGAAGCGCTCTGGTTCCACGGTGGCAATCTGCACCAGTCGCGCCATTACTCCCAGTATCTGGCGCTACAGCTGAAGGCGCGGATGGAAGGCCTGCCGACCCCGGTCTACGGCCTGCAGCAGGTGCATCACCTGTCCTGACCGGAAACGCGGACAGGACCTGACCAAATGGAAGAGCCGGGGGAAATGTCCGCCGGCTCTTTCCTTTTTCACGACACCTTCACCCACACCCTCACCATCGTCATCCCGGACGTAGCGCAGCGAAGATCCGGGACCGGGGAACCACCAACGCGTGGCTGCAACAGGTTAGCGTCCATATCGAAACGTTCGTGCCTCCCCGATCCCGGCTCGCGCTTCGCTTGGCCGGGAAGACGACGTGAGGTTGGTGACAGAATTGCTTGGAAAGCGGCCTACCATTTCACGAGTGCGGAGAGGCCCTGGAACAGCGTCTCCCTACCCCACCGAAGGCTTGAACCTTTCCCGCCCCGAGACGAACCGGTCTCAGCGCGTATAAGAGCTTCGGCAACGCCGGAAAAGAACAACGTCAAAATCACTTTTACCGCACCGGTTTGGCGCCTATTGTGCGAAAAAAACCACAGCAATTCCCGTCAGGATACGGTCCATGAGCAGGTTCTGGAGCCCCATAGTCAGCAAGCTGGTGCCTTATACGCCGGGTGAGCAGCCAAAGGACCGCAGCTTCATCAAGCTGAATACGAACGAGCATCCCTATGGCCCGTCGCCTATCGCGCTCGGGGCAATCCGCGCAGCTACCGAAGACAGCCTGAGGCTCTATCCCGATCCGTCAGCCGGTGCGTTGCGGGCAACGATCGGGGCAAGCTTCGGTCTGGGTGTGGATCACGTTTTTGCAGGCAACGGCTCGGACGAAATCCTGGCCCATGCCTTTCACGGCTTTTTCAGTGGCAAGGACAAGCTGCTGTTCCCCGATATCACCTACAGCTTCTACAAGACTTATTGCGAGCTTTACGGCATTTCCCACCGTTCTGTGCCACTCGATGATGATTTCCGGATTGATCCGGCCAGCCTGGGTGGGCCGTGTGGTGGCATCGTGCTTGCCAATCCGAACGCTCCGACCGGCATTGCGCTTGATCTTGCAGCGGTGCGAAGCGTTCTTGAGCAAAACCCGGATGTGGTGGTGCTGGTTGACGAAGCCTATGTCGATTTCGGCGCGGAGAGCGCCGCTCGTCTGGTTCCCGAGTTCGACAATCTTCTGGTGGTACAGACCTTTTCCAAGTCACGCGGCCTGGCGGGTCTGCGTGTCGGATTTGCTCTTGGTCAGCCGCACCTGATCGAGGGGCTGCAGCGGATCAAGGACAGTTTTAATTCCTACCCTCTCGACCGCCTGGCACTCGCGGGAGCAGAAGCCTCCTGGCAGGACACCGCCTGGTTCGAGGAGACCCGGCGCCTTGTGATCACGGAACGGCAGCGGATGGCGGAAGGCCTGCGCTCTCTCGGGTTCAACGTGCTGCCGTCGGCAGCCAATTTCCTGTTCGTCTCGCATGAAACAAGGGCAGCACGGGAGCTTCTGACAGGCCTCCGGGATGAGGGCATTCTGGTGCGCCACTTCAACAAGGACCGCATCGACAACTGGCTGCGCATTTCCATTGGAACGGAAGAGGAGGGCGAGGCCTTGCTGAAGGTGATGGCAGGACTTGTCGCCGGCTAACCTCTGCCATTCACGCCGTTTCTTGCAAAACCACGAGGACGAACCCATGTCTCGAACATCGGTTCAAAAGGGAGACAATGCATGCTGGTCACCACCACCAACACCATTCAGGGCAAGGATCTGGACTACAAGGGTCTGGTGACGGGCGAGGCGATCCTCGGCGCGAATATTTTCAAGGATTTCTTTGCCGGCATCCGTGACATTGTCGGCGGCCGCTCCGGTGCGTACGAGGAAGAGCTTGGCAAGGCGCGCAAGATCGCCATCGACGAAATGTGCCAGCAGGCCCAGGCAATGGGCGCCAATGCAGTGATCGGCGTCGATCTCGATTACGAAACCGTAGGCCAGAACGGCTCCATGCTGATGGTCAGCGCCACAGGGACCGCGGTCTTCATCCGCTGATCCTGTCATGTCATCCGACATTTTCATTTCTCCCGGCTTCCCGGAAGACCAGCGGCCGGTTGCCGCCCGCCTGTTCTGGCAAGCCTTTTCCGGCAAGCTCGGCAAGGTACTGGCCCCGGAAGAAAAAGCGCTTCGACTTGTCGAGCGCATCCTCAACCCGGATTTTGCCATCAGCGCTCTCGACCGGGAGGGACGACTGTTAGGCCTTGCCGGTTACAAGACCCGGGACGGAGCTCTTGTCGGCGGCAGCCTCGCCGACATGACGGCGGTTTACGGCACGTTCGGCGGCCTCTGGCGCGGACTTCTACTGGAAGTTCTGGAGCGCAGGATCGAGCCGGACTGCCTGCTGATGGACGGCATCTTTGTGGCCGAAAGCGCCCGCGGCCGCGGCATCGGCGGCACCTTGCTGAAAGCCATTGGCGAACAAGCACGCCAGCGCTCGCTCACCCGTGTGCGGCTGGATGTGATCGACACGAACCCAAGGGCAAAAGCTCTTTACGAGCGCTCGGGGTTCAAGGCGGTTGGGGAAGAAAAGACCGGGTTTCTCGAACTTCTGTTCGGTTTTTCCTCCGCGACACGTATGGAAAAGCAGGTTTAGGGAGTTCAGCCAGGTTCAGAGCCAGTAGTTTTTTGGTTGCCTCAACCCCGCCCTTTCCCCCCTTCCGCAATGATGCTCTAGTTGGCCGGTCCCCAACAGGAGCCTTTGAATGTCCTCACACGGTTATGAAAGCGGGCGGTTGAACCTGCCCTTTGTCGGCATCTGCACCTTCGGCAAGTTTCCCTATCAGCCGGATTGGGACGCCATCGATGCGGATGTTGCCGTCATGGGGGCTCCGTTCGACTTTGGCACCCAGTGGCGTTCGGGCGCGCGTATGGGGCCGCGTGCGATCCGGGAGGCCTCGACGCTGTTTTCCTTCGGCCATGCGGGTGCTTATGATTTCGAGGACGACATCACCTACCTGCCGGCGGAAACCACCCGCATTGTCGATCTGGGTGATGCCGATATCGTCCATACGGACACGATTGAAAGCCACAGACGCATCGAATTCGGCGTACGCAAGATCCTTAAGGCCGGTGCCTTGCCGGTGGTGCTGGGCGGCGATCATTCGGTCAACATTGCCTGCATCAACGCCTTTGATGGCGAAGACCCGATCCACGTCGTCCAGATCGATGCGCATCTGGATTTCGTCGACGAACGTCATGGCGTTCGCTACGGCCATGGCAACCCGATGCGCCGCGCGGCGGAAAAGCCTTATGTCACCGGCCTGACGCAGATCGGCATTCGCAACGTCTCCTCCACCTCGCGCGATGGCTACGAGGACGCCCGCAGGATGGGCTCCGACATCCTGTCCGTGCGGCAGGCCCGCAAGCTCGGCACCGAGGCGCTTCTGGCCCGGATACCGGCCGGCAAGCGCTATTACCTGACGCTCGATATCGATGCTTTCGATCCGTCCATCGCACCGGGCACGGGCACGCCGAGCCACGGCGGATTTCTTTATTATGAAGTGCTGGAGCTGCTCGACGGTCTGGCAAGACAGGGCGACATCGTCGGCATCGATCTGGTGGAAGTTGCGCCGGACTATGACCCGACCGGTTCCACAAGCACCCTTGCGGCACAGGTTCTCATGAACACCATCGGCAGGGTTCTGCATCACCGCAAGACATGAAAAACCCCGCCGGCCGGAGTGAACCGGCCGACGGGGTGAAATTTCGCGACTGGATGCTCAGAGGCCGTCGAACAGAGCGGTGGAAAGATACCGTTCTGCGAAGGACGGAATGATCACCACGATGTTCTTGCCTTCCATGCCTTCGCGCTGACCGACGCGGATGGCAGCGGTGAGCGCGGCGCCGGAAGAAATGCCCACCGGCAGGCCTTCGGTCTTTGCCACTTCCCGGGCCATGGCGAAGGCGTCTTCGTTGGCGACGGTCTGGACTTCATCGTAGACGGAGGTGTCGAGCACGCCCGGCACGAAACCGGCACCAATGCCCTGGATCTTGTGCGGACCGGGCTGGCCGCCGGAAAGAACGGGGCTGTCGGCCGGTTCGACGGCAACGACATGAAGGCCCGGCTTGCGATCCTTCAGCACCTGGGAAACGCCGGTGATGGTGCCGCCGGTGCCGATGCCGGAGACGAAGACGTCAACGCCGCCTTCGGTATCGTTCCAGATTTCTTCCGCGGTGGTGTTGCGGTGGACTTCAGGGTTGGCGGCGTTTTCGAACTGCTGCGGCATCACCGCACCGTCGATTTCGCTGATCAGTTCCTCGGCGCGGGCGATTGCGCCCTTCATGCCTTTTGGCCCTTCGGTCAATTCCAGCTCGGCGCCCAGGATCTTGAACATCTTGCGGCGTTCCACCGACATGGTCTCCGGCATTACCAGGATAAGCCGGTAGCCCTTGGCGGCAGCGACAAATGCCAGCGCGATGCCTGTGTTGCCGGAGGTCGGCTCGACGAGCGTGGTCTTGCCCGGAACGATCTGGCCAGCCTGCTCCATCGCTTCTATCATCGCAACGCCGATCCGGTCCTTGACGCTGGAAATCGGGTTGAAGAACTCAAGCTTCGCCAGGAGGTTGCCCTTGACACCGTGCGCCTTGGCCAGCCGGTCCAGCCGGACGATCGGTGTATCGCCGATGGTCTCGGTGATGGAGGAATAGATTTTTCCGCGACCACTGGTCTTGATCGTCATGGCAGGTCTCCCAAGTTGGCCGGATCTTCTTCCGCCGGCATCGTTCGACTATCGGAGCGATAAGATAGTACGGGTTTCGGCAAGTTATAAGGGGCCGAAAGCACCTTTGCGATCCTGCGGGTAAAACCTTTTTCCAGAAAAGCTTCAGGTCTTGGAAAAGAGCAGGTCCGGCAGATCCGCCATTGCCTCGAACAGGACGGCCCCGGCCCCCTGCATGGCCTCGCGGTCGCAGGCGGGATCCTCGACAAAGGCATAGACGCCCATGCCCGCTGCCCGGGCTGCCAGAACGCCGGGCAGGCTGTCCTCGATTACGGTACAGTTTTCCGGGGCGTGGCCCATGGTGCGTGCTGCCAGCAGGAACACATCCGGCGCGGGCTTGCCGCGCTCGCAGTCCTGTGCGGAAAACAGCCGGCCTTCCAGCCGGGGCAGCAGACCGGAACTGCCGAGCGTTGTGCGCATCTTTTCATATTTGCCGGAAGACCCGACGCAATAGGCGACGTCGCGCCGGTCGAGTTCGTCCAGCACGCCGGCCACGCCTTCGATCGCCGGAACACCCGCCTTGAAGCTCTCCAGATCGCGCAGCCGAACCTGGTCCGGCCAGTCGGCAGGCAACACCTGACCTGTCAGCTCTTCGATCATGGACTGGACGTCTTCCAGTGTCCGTCCCATGAACCTGCGCTGACAATCCGGCCCGGTCATCGGAACGCCAAGCTCGCTGATGATCGCGGCCATGTTGGCGTTGGCCATGCGTTCCGTATCGACCAGAACGCCGTCGCAATCGAATATGATCAGCTCGGACATCACGCGCGGCCAGTCGAACCGAAACCGCCGGACCCGCGCTCGGTCTCCGAGAGAACCTCGACTTCGACAATGTCCGCCTGCAGAACAGGTGCAATCACCATCTGGGCGATCCGGTCTCCCCGTGAAATCTCGAAGGGGTCGTCACCGAGATTGATCAGGATCACCTTCACCTCGCCGCGGTAGTCGGCATCAATGGTGCCCGGCGTGTTCAAGACGGTGACGCCATGTTTGGCGGCAAGGCCTGACCGGGGGCGAACCTGAGCCTCGAAACCCGCGGGCAGAGCCATGGCAAGACCAGTTGGCACCAGGGCACGGGCACCAGGTGCAAGGGTTATCTTGCCGTCAACGGCTGCCAGAAGGTCAAGTCCGGCGGCCAGCACCGACTGATAGGCGGGCAGTGGCAGATCGCGACCGTGCTCCAGTCGCTTCAGTTCCAGGGTAACAGGCATTGAAAGTGTCCGGCAGTGAGCGTTGCTGGCGAGTGACGATATTCGCCGGTCCGTGTCAAGGCTGGCGGACATTCACGAAACTTCGCATAAAAATCAGATATCTACTTGAAGTCGTAATCTTCACCTGAAACACTCTGACGCATCGTAACGTGCCAGCGATTGGGAGATTGGCAACATGAGACGATTGATTTTTGCATTTACCACCGGGTTGATGCTGGTCGCCGCACCGGCTGCCTTCGCCCAGACCGTCGGCTATGCCGACGCCATCAAGATCCTGGCCGCCAGCTGTGGCAAGGACATCGAATCCTATTGCAAGTCCGCGACACTGGCCAACAACGGCATCACTCAGTGTCTTGAACAGAATCAGTCCAAGGTTTCGGAAAAGTGTAACGCCGACCGTCTGGTCGTGACTTCACTCATTCAGGCACGGCTGGCGGCCCAGGCGGAAGCGCCCAAACTGTGCCAGCGCGATGCCGCGCAATATTGCAAGGGCGTCAAGGCCGGTGCGGGCCATCTTCTGCGCTGCCTGCTGAAGGCCCAGCCTTCCGTCAGCGAAAAATGCAACACGGCCATTGACCTGGCCGGCTACCGCTAACTCGGCACCGGGAGATTTTTCATGAACAAGATACTTCTGGCCGGTTTGTCGGCCGCCTTTCTCGCCGTGTCCGCTTCGGGCCTTGCAGCCCAGACCAAGCTGAGCCGCAACGAGATCATCAACTCCCTGCAGGGGGCCCAGCAGAAGGTCGATCTTACGGCCGATGAACTGCAGAAAGCAGCGCTGGAAAATATCCAGAAATATCCGGGTGCAAATGCTCCCAACACCTTGCCGCTTGCCGACAAGCTGGCCTCTCTGCGCCAGTTCAACGTGGAAATCACGTTCGATTTCGACAGCGCGCGCATTCGCCCGGAATCCTATGAAACCGTTGGCCTTATCGCGGATGCCCTGCACACGCCTTATCTGCAGGGGCAGACTTTCTTCATCGTCGGTCACACGGATGCAAAGGGTGCACGCGAATATAACCTGGAACTTTCGCTGAAACGGGCGCAGGCGGTGCGTGAAGCACTGGTGACCACATTCCGCGTACCGGGCGACTATCTGTTCGCTGTGGGCCTGGGTGAGGAACAGCTGCGCGATCCGTCCAAGCCGGATGCCGCCATCAACCGGCGCGTTCAGCTGATCAACCTGGGTTACAGGTAACGGCCACTCGGGCGGGTTTGGGCCAGGCGTTCTGAAGCCCGCCTGATACCGGCAAGCAAGGACACATACCGCTCCCGTAAGCGGAAGCGGTATGACTGAACAGTGGAAATCGAAGGCAGGGATTGTTCACATGTGTCGAACGAGCCTTCTTCCCTTTCTGGTCTAATCCTTCCGGTCGAATAGCTTATCTTCTCGGGTAGAAACAATTCTCCCGAGGAGTGGTCCCATGACGGCTACACCAAACCGTATTTCGCCCGTCTTTTTTGCTCACGGTGCGCCAACCCTGGCACTTGAAGACACCGCTGCCAGCCGGTTCCTGAAGAGTTTTGCCGCAAGCCAGCCACGCCCCAAGGCAATCCTGATCCTGTCCGCGCATTGGGAAACAGACGGTTTGAAACTGTCGGCGCCGGGACCGCTGCGGACCTATCATGACTTCCGCGGTTTCCCGCGCCCGCTCTACGAGATCTCCTATCCCGCAAAGGCCGATGTGGATCACGTCGACGAAGCGGCACGCCTTTTGGAAGCTGCCGGCCACGATGTGGAACTCGACAGTCACTGGGGGCTTGATCACGGCGCCTGGGTGCCGCTGTCGCTTGCCTATCCGGATGCCGACATTCCGGTCGTGGCGATGTCGCTGCCGCACGGCAGCACGCCCGCATCCGTCTATGCGCTCGGCCAGGCGCTGGCACCGCTCAAGGACAAGGGCGTGTTGCTGGCAGGGTCCGGCAGCACCACGCACAACCTGCGTGAATTCGGGCCGCAAGGCTCGCCAACGCCTGTGTGGGCGTCTGATTTCGACCGCTGGCTGGACGATGGCCTCAAGTCCGGATCGATCGGATATTTCGACGATATCCAGAGCGCTCCGAACTTTCGCCGCAACCACCCGACGGACGAGCACCTTCTGCCGCTGTTCTTCGCCTTTGGCGCAGGCGGAACGGATGCAAAGGCCCAGCTTCTCCATAGAAGCTACGAGTACGGTTCCATCAGCATGAGCTACTTCCGCTTCGCAGCCTGACCAGCCCCATCGACCGCCCTTGCTCCGGCAGGGGCGCAGGCTTGCAGAACGGTTTCGGTGAAACAAGGCAGAAAGCTGCCGGTCAGAAGCACCAGCCCTTCATCGCGTAGGTTTGTGAAATTGTTTGGCTCAGCTCAGTCCGAGCCGAGCGCCTCGGCTGCGCGGGCGATGATCCTGCGGGCTACCTCACCCTTGTCCATTTCCGGCCAGTCTTCGACGCCGTCACGGCTGACGACGCGAATGGTGTTGGCGTCGCCGCCCATGATGCCTGTCTGCGGACTGACGTCGTTCGCGATGATCCAGTCGGCCTTCTTGCGTTCCAGCTTGCCACGAGCATTGTCGATCAGGTTTTGCGTCTCGGCGGCAAAGCCGATCAGCAACTTTGGCCTCAGGTCCGGATGATGACCGACAGTCGCCAGAATGTCCGGGTTTTCCGTCAGCTCCAGCGCGGGCGGTTTGCCGGTCCCATCCTTCTTGATCTTCTGGGCCCCCTCGCTTGCGACACGCCAGTCGGCGACGGCGGCGGCCATGATGGCGATATCCGCCGGCAGATTGCCTTCCACCGCCTTTAGCATCGCGGAAGCGGACTCCACGTGGATGACGTGGATATTGGCCGGGTCCGGCAGTGTTACCGGGCCGGACACCAGCGTTACCCGAGCGCCCGCTTCATAGGCGGCGCGGGCCAGCGCATGGCCCTGCTTGCCGGAAGACCGGTTGGCAATGTAGCGGACGGGGTCGATCGGCTCATGGGTCGGGCCTGAGGTGATCAGAACATGTTTTCCGGCAAGCGGCAGACTGCCGGCCCGGATCGCCTCTTCCCGCAGCACGGCCTCGGCAGCTGCCACGATCTCCAGCGGCTCGCTCATCCGGCCGGTGCCGGCTTCGCCCCTTTCCGCCATTTCGCCGGATGCTGGGCCGCAAAAGGCAATTCCACGCGCCTTGAGTATCGTCCGGTTCCGCTTGGTCGCCTCATGCTGCCACATCTTCGGGTTCATGGCAGGAGCAACCAGAACAGGCTTGTCGGTTGCCAGCAGAACCGCTGTCGCCAGATCGTCGGCAATCCCGTGGGCCATCTTGGCCATCAGATCGGCGGTGGCAGGCGCTATCAGGATCAGGTCGTGGTCGCGGGCCAGGCGGATGTGGCCGACGTCGTGCTCGGCCTGCCGGTCGAACAGGTCGGTGAAGACGGTTTCCGCGGCCAGAGCCCCGGCAGCCAGAGGCGTGATGAATTCTTGCGCGCCTTTCGTCATCACCGGGATCACCCGGGCGCCGCGTTCCTTCAGCCTGCGGATCAGGTCAAGGGACTTGTAGGCAGCGATACCGCCGCTGATGATCAGGACGATCTGTTTGCCGCTCAGCATCTTAACTCAGCACTCCTAGGGTGTCGGCGGATAAGATCAGAATCCGGTGCGGAAATCCCGTGGTGCCGGAGAAATCACCTGTGTGCCCTGCCCGGTGATCTGGTAGACGGCAAGGCCCCGCTGGTTGAGGCCATTGGATTGGAAGCGGAACAATCCGTCAATGCCGATGAAGCCATCGCGGTTGGTGATGATGTTCTGCTGGAAGCGCTGCTGTCCGGCGGAGCGGATCAGGCCCGCGGCCAGCGTGACACCGTCATAGACCAGGCTGGCATTGCGCGGCGGTGCGGAGCCATAGATGCTCTGGTAGCGTTGGGCAAAGGCCAGGAAACCCTTGTCCTCCGGCCCGGCGAACCAGGCACCGGCAAGCACCGGGTTGTTCTTGACCTGGGGAGAGTCCCACTGTCCGGTCCCGAGCAATTTCACATTGCCCAGATTGGCGCCCTGGCTGACCAGGGTCTGCACGACAACTGCCGGCACACCGCCCCCGGCCGGTACGAACAGGGCGTCTGCATTGTTCAGAACCGATTTCAGCGCCGTGGTCTTGGCAACAAGATCGGATGTGTCCGATCCGTTCATGGAATAGCGCTGGATCGATGCGATCCTGCCTGCTCCGCGGCCGACTTCCTGGCGGAACGCCGCCTCGACGATTGCACCATAGGAGCCTTCGGGGATCAGGGCGGTATAGGAATGTCTCTTCTGGCTGTTGGCATAGCCAACGACCCGTTTCACGTCGCTTTCCGGCAGGAAGCTGAGCAGATAGACGCCCCGGGATGCGACGGAGGTGTCGGTAGAGAAGGCAATGACCGGAACGCCGGTTGCCCGCGCAGCCTGCGCAGCGCCGGATACCGCTGGTGAGAACACCGGGCCAAGGATCAGTTCCGCGCCTTCCGAAATCGCAGCCTGCGCTGCCGCGCGTCCGCCTTCGGACGTGCCGCCGGTATCTTTCACCAGCAACTGCACATCCGCGCTCGGGAAGTTCTGCAGCGCCAGAGAGGCGGCGTTCTTGAAAACCGTACCGATGGAGGCATTGCCGTCGGAGCTTGCCAATGGCAACAGCAATCCGATGCGCACCCCGCCCGTGCCGATGATTTCACCAGTCGGTTGCGGCTGGGCACTTGGCTGGATCTGGTCACCCGGCAGAGAACCGAGCGTGGACCCCATGCAGCCACCCAGCAACATCGTGCTGGCTCCAGCCAGCGCCGTTTTCAAGAAAACACGTCTGTGCTGTTGCACGATGTCGCCCCGTCTTGCACTTGCCATATTTGTTGGTTCACCCTTTGGGAAAGA
The DNA here is from genome assembly GCF_012273635.1 of Labrenzia sp. PO1. NCBI lineage: Bacteria > Pseudomonadati > Pseudomonadota > Alphaproteobacteria > Hyphomicrobiales > Stappiaceae > Labrenzia > Labrenzia sp. PO1. The sequence continues at coordinate 55,986 of NZ_JAAXCR010000004.1, read as the reverse complement.
CTTACGTATTCGCTACAGGCCTGTAAAGATTTAGTGGCCTTTCAATGGCATATCGGCCCGATCAACGGTGGATTTGCCTTGCATCGGTTGTATTGAAAGGCTAGCGCAAGGGCGCAAACGGGGCCGATGCTGCAATTCGCGGCGGACAAGAGGAAAGGCGACATGGTCAAGGAAACAGCCGGGCCGGCTGCGGACAAGAACCGCTACAGCCTCTCCGAAAATGTCTTCACTGCACCCAATCTGGAACCCGCGCTCTACATCGTCTCCACGCCGATCGGCAACCTCGGCGATATTACCGTCAGGGCCCTGGAAACGCTTGCTGCAGCAAGCGTAATCGCTTGCGAGGATACGCGGGTCACGGCAACGCTCACCCAGCGGTTTTCGCTGAAAACGCCGCTTCTCCCGTATCACGAACACAATGCCGACAAGCAGCGGCCGAAGATCCTGGAAGCTCTGGCGGAAGGCCGCGCCGTGGCGCTGGTGTCCGATGCTGGCACGCCCCTGGTTTCCGACCCGGGCTACCGGCTGGTGCGTGATGTGGTCGCAGAAGGGCATAAAGTCATCCCGATCCCCGGTGCGTCGGCCCCGCTGGCTGGCCTTGTCGCCGCGGGTCTGCCGAGCGATACGGTGCTTTTCGCCGGCTTCCTGCCTCAAAAGGGAGGCCCGAAGTCCCGGCGGCTGGAAGAGCTGGCCAAGGTGCCTTCGACGCTGATTTTCTTTGAATCGCCCCACCGCACCGCCGCGACCCTGGCGCTGATGGCGGAACTGCTCGGCCCCGGCCGCGAAGCCGTCGTCGCGCGCGAGCTGACCAAGCGGTTCGAAACCTTCGAGCGTGGCACTCTGGAAGATCTGGGCACCCGGTTCGAGGGCCGGCAGGTCAAGGGTGAAATCGTCATTCTCGTCGGTCCGCCGGAAGACAAGCCGGAAGCCGAGGTGGACGATCTGGATGCCTTGCTGAGTGAGGCACTCACCGAAATGCCGGTCAGTGCCGCGGCCAAGAAAATCTCAAAAGCGACGGGGCTTGACCGCAACGAGGTCTATAAGCGCGCGCTGGAACTGAAGGCGGACGACGCCTGATGGCACGTCGTCCCGGCGGAGCCGGAAGGCAACCGGCAGAAACCGATCGCCGCCGCCGGGCACATGCCCTGGGCCTTTCTGCCGAAACCCTTGCCGCCTGGTACCTGCGCCTCACCGGCTGGCGCATTCTCAAACGCCGCTACAAGACAAAGGCTGGCGAGATCGATCTCATCGCCAAGCGGCGCAAGACAGTCGCCTTCATCGAGGTCAAGGCCCGCAAATCGCGGCAGGCGGCGCTGGAAGCCGTCACGCCCGCCAGCCAGAAGCGCATCTCGCGTGCCGCGAAGATCTTCGTCACGGAACACCCCAAGGCCGGGTTCTTCACCCTGCGCTTCGATATTATCGTCGTCCGGCCCCGCGCCTTGCCCGAGCGGATCGTGAATGCGTTTCAGGCCTGGGAGTAGTTCGGGGCGCAATTTTTCGGCTGCCGAGAAAATTCACCTTCGGCGTCACGCCGGACAAGCGCAGCGCAGATCCGGGGCTTGCTCGCTGACCCGCTTGCTCACAGTGGTCTCAATGTCCCGAATGTTTGCGCCACCTTGCGAGCGCTCTTGAAACGAGCAGGCCCCGGGTCTCCCGTCGGTCGCCGGGGTGACGCTGACTATGGCCGAGAGACTTCACCTCATTTGCCGGTCTCTGGAATGACGGGAACCGAACTCGGATCCTTCTGACCTCCCCCTCTGGACAAAGCCGACTGCGCACCGCATATCTGGACCAATCGTTCTGAAAATCCCAAAGGCGCTCAAGCGGCGCCGCCCGCCGGGAGTTGCCTCATGGCTTTGAAAGTTGCGGTCCAGATGGACCATGTTTCGTCCATCAACATTGCCGGCGACAGCGCCTTCGCAATGATGCTGGAAGCACAGTCTCGCGGACATGAACTTTATCACTACACGCCCGACCGTCTGGCGATGCGCGGTGACGAAGTGTTCTGCGCGCTGGAGCCGATCGAAGTGCGCGATGTGAAGGGTGATCACTTCACATTGGGTGAAAAGAGCCGGTTCAACATGCGCGAGATGGACGTGGTGCTGATGCGCCAGGATCCGCCGTTTGACCTCTCCTACATCGCCGCGACCCACATTCTGGAAAAGATCCATCCGGACACTCTGGTGGTCAACGATCCTGCAGCCGTTCGCAACGCGCCGGAAAAGCTGTTCGTGACCGAATTCGCCGACCTGATGCCGCCGACCCTGATCACCAAGGACAAGTCGGAAATCGATCTGTTCCGGAAGGAATACGGCGACATCGTCATGAAACCGCTGTTCGGCCATGGTGGCGCGGCCGTCTTCCGCATCACCCAGGACGACCTCAACTACGGTTCGCTCTACGACTTCTTTGCCGCGACCTTCCGCGAGCCCTGGGTCATCCAGCAGTTCCTGCCCAATGTGAAGCACGGCGACAAGCGCATCCTGCTGGTTGATGGCCAGTTCGCCGGTGCGGTCAACCGCGTTCCGGCCGCGGGCGACCTGCGCTCCAACATGGTGCGGGGCGGTGCGCCGACCGACAGTGAGCTGACCGAGCGCGAACGCGAGATCTGTGCGCGCCTCGGGCCTTCGCTGAAGGAGAAGGGCCTGATCCTGGTGGGGATCGATGTCATCGACGGCAACCTGACAGAAATCAACGTCACCGCCCCCACAGGCATCCGCGCCATCCGCAATCTCGGCGGACCGGATGTGGCTGGCATGGTCTGGGACGTGCTGGAAGCGAAGGTGAAGGGCTGAGCAGCCCTTCCCGCCAGCCAGTTCGAATATCCGCTTGACCTCAATTTAAGTTGAGGTTGTAGAGCTTTCTCTCCTTTCAAATCCCAAGGAGAAAAGGCATGAAATCGGACACGGAATCCCGGCCTATCTACCGCGTCGACCGCTTTGAAGTGCCGCTCGAGGCACGAGACGTTCTGCTGGAACGGCTCAATGTCATTCGCGGCCTGCTTCAGAACATCGAAGGGTGCCGCCAGAACCTTGTGCTTGAGCAGCCTTCCGGCGAGGGGATGGCAAAATTCGTCACCTTTGTCGAATGGCAGAACGAAGAGGTCTTTCTGGAGGCAAAAGCCCGGATTGCCGATGAATACCGCAAGGTCGCGTTCGACCCGCAGGCCTTCCTGAAGCAAATCGGTGCAAAGGCGGTCATGGCGAACATGAACGCTGTCTGATGTCTGACGGTACGAAAGGGAATACCCGCATGCGGAGGTCGCGCGTACCGCCCGCGCCAAGGCAAAAAAAACCTCCGCATGGGGGTGCGGAGGTATAAAGAGTTTGTGCTTAGACAATGCAACAGAGGGCCTACTCGGCAGCCTCTGTATGTAAAACCCGTTCCACATGGAATCGTTCCTTGGAAAAACGTGATTCACGTGAAATTTTTCAAGTTTCTACTTCAGGGTGTCGTTATCGTATTGAAAAGACGGGATTAATCCGGCCAAGGACGCTCAAGATTTTTTTCCATTGATACCCGCTGAAACCCCGGATCGCGCTGTCAGCGAGGCGCAACACCCGGAAATGGCGTGACTTTTCGTGCTCCCCCGGGGCATGTCGCTTGGCAGGGCGGCCACTCCTTCGGGCCGTGCAAACAAGATCAAGTTCTGAGCCAGGTCCGGGCTTTGCTGCATCGGAAAAAGAAAAATCTGGACCGCAGGGCAAAACAAAGGCCGCTTTCCCGAAGGACAGCGGCCTTTCAGAAGCAACCTGCAAGTGGGATTATTCGGCTGCTTCAGTCTTGATGACGCCGCGGCGGATCTGGTCTTCCTCGATCGATTCGAACAGGGCGCGGAAATTGCCTTCGCCAAATCCTTCGTCACCCTTGCGCTGGATGAACTCGAAGAAGATCGGGCCGATCACGGTCTTGGAGAAGATCTGCAGCAGGATCTTGGTCATGCCGCCGTCGATCACACCCTCACCATCGATCAGGATGCCGTGGCGCTTCATCCGCTCGATCGGCTCGTCGTGGCCGTTCACCCGGGCATGGGACATCTCGTAATAGGTTTCCGGCGGGCCGGGCATGAATTTCAGGCCGTTGTCCGCCAGAAGGTCCGTGCTCTGGTAGATGTTGTCCGTGCCGACAGCAATGTGCTGGATGCCTTCGCCGTTGTACTTCTTCAGGTATTCCTCGATCTGGCTGGTATCGTCCTTGGATTCGTTCAGCGGAATACGGATCTTGCCGCAAGGGCTGGTGATCGCGCGGCTGACGAGACCGGTGATCCGCCCGTCGATGTCGAAGAAATGGATCTGCTTGAAGTTGAACAGGTCGCGATAGAAGTCCCACCACTTGTCCATGTTGCCGCGATAGACGTTGTGGGTGAGGTGGTCGAGATAGTAGAAGCCGACGCCCTGCGGCTTGGGGTCGAACTCGCCCAGCCAGTTGAATTCCCTGGAATAGGCCGAGCCTTTGGCGCCGTAGGTATCCACAAAATAAAGCAGCGAGCCGCCGATGCCGACAATTGCCGGAACGTCCAGGGTCTTGTCGTCGCCTTCATAAGGCGTCGCGCCTTTGGCAACCGCATGCTCGAACGCCTTTTGCGCATCGACGACGCGCCAGGCCATGGCAGGCGCGCACGGGCCGTGCGTGTCCACGAACTTCATGCCGAAGCTGCCCGGTTCGGCATTCAGCACATATGTGACGTCACCCTGGCGATAGAGCGTGATGTTCTTGCTCTTGTGCTTTGCAACGGGGAGGTAGCCCATCTTGCGGAACAGTTCGTCCAGCTTTTCCGGTTCCGGATGGGCGAATTCGACAAATTCGAAGCCATCGGTCCCTGCCGGATTTTCAGACGTGATCTGTGCCGGCGGCGCGTCGTGCGGGAACGGTCCCATGAAAGTCCTCCTCGGTAAAACGGGTCATTGCAGCCAGAATGCCGTGAAGGGCGCGCAGTGTGTGTGCAATCCACGTGTTTTCGCGTAAGATGATGCACGAAACATGCAGGATATTTCGGAGTGACGCATGACCATTGCGCTGGATGGCTTTGATGTGAAGTTGCTTGCCGCCTTGCAGAACAATGCCGCCCTCACCAATGCCGAGTTGGGTGACGTGATCGGCCTGTCCGCAAGCCAGGTTTCCAGGCGGCGGCAGAAACTGGAAGAAGCGGGTATCATCCGCCGGTATCGGGCGGCACTGGATCCGGAAGCCCTGGGTCTGATGGTGACGGCCTATGTCGGCGTGACGCTTGGCGCGCATTCCAGGGAAAACGCCCGCAAGTTCCGCAACATGGTGACCGCCATGCCGGAAGTGCAGGAGGCCCACACGCTGACCGGCGATGTCGATTACATGCTGAAGATCGTGGTGCCGGACCTGAAGGCGCTCAGCCACATCATCAACGACGAGCTACTGCCTCAGGAGGCGGTCCATCATGTGCGCTCGTCCATTGCCATGGAAACCTTGAAGGACGACAATCTGCTGCCGCTGAAATGACCGCTCAAAGCCCCAGCCAGCCCATGAGATCGGTCCAGAAATCCTTGCGCAGGCCTTTGAGATCCGGTGCCGGGTTGCCGTATGGGTCCGCCAGGCAGACATCGGAAAACCCGGTCTTGCCCGAGAGAAGACATCGCTCCGGTTCACAGGTGATCGTGTCGGAGAGATAGATCCGTTTTCCCGCAAAGGTCTTGAATGCGAGTTCCGGTTTGTCCTGCCTTGTTCCCGAGGTGAACACATAGGTCGGAAACTCGCTGCCGCGCGGCTGGCCACGGTCCTGGATCGCATGGATGTACAGCAGGCTTCCGGGCGCGTCTTCACGCGAGCAGCCCTTGATGTTGAAGGCATAAAGATTGCCGGTCGTGCTTTCGCCTGCATCGGCAAGCGTGCGCGAATAGGCGCTCAGCAGATCCTCCTGCCAGATCTTGCGGTAGGTATCGGCCTCGTCGTTCAGCGACAGGGCATGCGCACTCCCGCTCCCCAAAGTCCCGGCGATGAGGCAGCATCGTAGGGAAAGACTGCGGACTGAGGCGAGGAAGTTCAAGATTGTTCTCGTTGTTGCCTGTAAGACAAGCATTGTGGATTGGAGAAGTGTGACCGAGTGTAACGCAAACTTGCGTCCCTTGCAGAAAATCCCATTTGATAGTGCAACCGTGATTTAAACCGCTTCACGCGGCAATTTTAAGGAGCCGAATATGTTCGACGCAAAATCCTTGCTGGATCAGTTTCTGGGGACCCAGGGCGGTGGTCAATCCGGCCAGCGCGGGACTGCCCGCAAGGGTGGATCCGGTGATCTCCTGTCCCAGGGCAAGGATTTTCTGTCGTCCCAGGGTGGCGGTCTGGCACTCGGCAGCCTGGCCGGTCTCATGCTTGGCAGCAAGAGCGGACGCAAGCTCGGCAAGAAGGCAGTCACCTACGGCGGCCTCGCACTGGTTGCCGGCCTTGCCTACAAGGCATACCAGGGCCACAAGGCCAATCAGCAGAACGCGCCGCGCCCACAGTATCCGGCCGATGATCCGATCCCGCTGGAAGGACCGCGCGGCACCGCCTTCGATCCGTGTGAGCATCCGGGCGGCGAACATCAGGCCGCAATCGCTTTGTTGACGGCAATGATCTCCGCCGCAAAGGCCGACGGTCATATTGATCGCGACGAACAGGACCGGATTTTCGACAAGATCGACGAGGCCGGACTGGACAGCGAGGCGAAGGCGTTCCTGATGGACGAATTGCGCTCGCCGCTTGATCTGGACAAGGTCGTGGCCAGTGCAACCTGTGAGGAGACTGCGGCCGAAATATACGCCGCGTCGCGTCTTGCCATCGATCCGGATCATCCGGCGGAAAAGGCCTACCTGCAGATGCTCGCTGCCCGGCTTGGTCTGGAGGACGGCCTCGTTCAGGAGATCGAATACGCCGTTCGCGAAGCGCAGATGGCGGGATGACCATCAGTAAAGCGTAAATAAAATCGGGCGTCCCGTGACCACAGATCACGGGACGCCCTGAATAACCGGCACATGCCGCGCGGCCGTCGAAAAGGCAAGCCGCGAAGCGAGCCTAAAGGCACGCAGCCCTGTGGGGGAGCCGCACACCACCCCTGGCCGGCTATTTCCCGGTGTTCTCCTCGATCAGCTCGATGGCGCGATTGTAAAGCCCTGTGCCGTCCATGCCTTTTTCGTCCATTTCGGCCACCCATTTTTCAATCGTTGGTGCCGAGGCTTCCTTCCAGCGGGCAACTTCTTCCGGTGGAAGGACAATCATCGTCGCCCCCTTCTCGATCGCTTCGTCGCGAGGTTTGGCATCGTCCCGCTGCATCTGGCCACCTGCGAATCCGGACAGTTCAAGACCGGAGTTCTTGTCGATGATCGCCTTCAGGTCGTCGGGCAGTCCGTCATAGGCTGCCCGGTTCATGCCCAGCACGAAGGTTGCCGTGTAAAGAGCATCGTCACCGAAGTCCGTGTGGTTGCTGACGAGTTCGTTGATCTTGAGCGCGCCGGTCACCTCCCACGGCACAACGGTGGCATCGATAACGCCCTTGGACAGGGCTTCCGGAACCGCCGGTACAGGCATGCCGACAGGTGTTGCCCCGAGTGAACTGAACATGTCGTTGGTCACCCGCGTCGGGGCCCGCAGCTTCACGCCGTTCAGGTCGTCGAGCGAGTCGATCGGGTCCTTGGAGTGGATCAGCCCGGGTCCATGCACCCAGAGCCCCAGAACCTTCATGTCCTTGAAGTCCTGGTCCAGCATGGTTTCTTCCGCCAGTTGCCAGAAGGCACGCGACACGGCCTCGGCATTGGTCATGACGAAGGGCAGTTCGAAGACTTCCGTCCTTGGAAAGCGGCCGGGCGTATAGCCAGGCAAGGTCCAGACGATGTCCGCGATGCCGTCGATGGCCTGGTCGACCAGTTCCGGCGGCTTGCCGCCAAGCTGCATGGCGGGGAAATGCTGGAACTCGATCCGCCCGCCCGATTCTTCCTCGATCCTGGCCATCCACGGTTCAAGGATGTTCTTCGGCACACTGGCTTGCGCCGGCAGCATCTGGTGCAGCCGCAGCGTGACCTCCGCTGCCACGGCCTGGCCCGCCGTAAGGCTCAGTGAAAGCGCGGCCACGGCAACCGCTCCCACGGTGAGCGCACCTGCGGCCACCGATCTCATCATCCGGTACTTCGACATGGTTTCCTCCCTTGTTCGAAATCGTTTCCTCACGCCTGCTCGTCCGGCAGATGCACCACCAGTCCGTCGAGCGCACCGGTCAGCCTGATCTGGCAGGACAGGCGGGATGTTTCGCGCAAGTCGGCGGCCGCGCATTCCAGCATGATTTCCTCGCCGTCCGTGCGCGCGCCGGTCTTGTCGCTCCACGCCTCGTCCACGTAGCAATGGCAGGTGGCGCACATCATCGCGCCGCCGCATTCGGCAAAGATGCCGTCGACCCCATGGCTGACAGCCGTTTCCATGACGCTCGCCCCTTCGCTCGCTTCTATGGTCTTCCGGCTGCCGTTCGGCTGGACGAAGGTGATCTGCACCATGCGGTTTTCCTTTCAGCCGGCTCTGACCCGGCCCGGTTGGTTTCTTTTTGTCAGCTCAGTTTGACGGGCAGGTTCAGGGGCCCACGGAAACCGAAACCGCTCCAAACAACGTCTTCGGGCTTGTCCAGCTTCATGCCGGGGAACCGTTCGAACAGCATCGGCAGCATGATTTCCCCGACAGTCCGCCGCGAGATATGGGCGCCGGCACAATGGTGCGGGCCGCTGCCGAAGGCCTGATGCGGCGCTTTCTTTCGAAAGACGTTGAAGGATTCGCCGTCTTCGTAGAGATCCTCGTCGCGATTGGCCGAGGCCTGGATGGTCATCAGCGTCACGCCTTCGGGAATGTCGATGCCGTCGATTTCCAGATCCCGCGTCGCCCGGCGAGACGACGCCTGGATCGGCGCGACCCAGCGGACACCTTCCTCGAATGCATCCGCCCAGGCGTCCTGCCGCTTCACTTCCTCAAGCTGGTCCGGATTGGTCAGCAGGCCATAGATGATGGTTGCCAGCGCATCGCGCGGCTCGTTGATGCCGCCACCGATGGCAATCTTGATGTTGGCGTAGATCTGGCTTCTGGGGATCGGGTCTCGGGCATTCAGCATGACGGAGAACGCGGAGTTGTTGGGCTCTGCCAGATGCCGGGCAATCAGGCTGTCGAACACGGCATCCATTTCGGCATTGGCCGCATCGGACCGGGCAAACGGTTCATCCGCGAAGCCGAAATTGCCGGCGCCGTCGATCAGCACCTGCGACCAGCGCTGCATGTCGGCGTCGCCGACTTCGTCGAGACCCAGGATGTGCGCGAGGATCCGTGCCGCCACCGGTCCGCAAAGGTCAGTGAAAAGGTCGACCGTTTCGCCTCGTGGCAGCCGGTCGAGATACTCCGCGGCAATCTTGCGGTAGAGATCGGCCCAGTCTGTCTTGATGACCTTGGGCGAGAAAGCCGGCTGCATGGCCATGCGCTCGCGCCGGTGTTCCTCGCCGTCCTTGCGCATCAGCGTGTGGGCCAGAAAGGCGCGCCGCATCGGTGTGACAGGATCGTCCGAACTGTAAAGCTCGGGATCGTCCTTCACCATCTTGGTGTGTTTCGCCTTGGTCAGAAAGATACGGTTTGCCGCCGGAACCTGAACGATCGGCGTTTCGGCCCGCATCCGCTTGTAGATCGGATAGGGGTCGCGCGTCAGGTCCGCAAGCGTCAGCGTTTCGTCGACAGGTGCGACCGCCATCTGCCTTCTCCTCCCAAATCCGGCACTGACGGCAGGTTAAGCGGGCAGAATAAAATCAGGCAATACGATTGACTTTATAGTTGTCATCGAATTTTTTGATTTTACAAATCGTGGCGAGTGTTCTTGCCGGATCCGGGGGGAAATTGCCGATGCCGGGCGATCCGTTGGAAGTCGATTTTCGGGCGCTGCAGGTCTTGGTCTGGGTGCACCAGCTCCGTTCGTTCACGCGTGCGGCGGAAGAACTCGGCGTCAATCAGTCAGCGGTCAGCTACACGATCAACAAGCTGCGGGACGTGTTTCAGGATCCGCTGTTCGTCCGCCAGGCTCGTCGGCTCCACCCGACACAACGCTGCGAAGATATCGTCCATCAGGCCAAACGGTTGACGGCCGAGTTCCGGCAACTGGTCGCTCCGCCGGATTTCGATCCGAAGACGGCGGCGCAGACCTTCACTATCGCCTGCAACTTCTATGAACGCGTGCTGATCATTCCGGAAATCGTTCATTTTCTGAAGCGCGAAGCGCCCAACCTGGACCTGGAGATCATCGATGCGTCGGGGATCGGTCACGAGCGCCTGCTGCGCAATGAGGCGGATCTCCTGCTTGGTCCGTTCGAACGGTCGGACCCGCATTTCTACAGGCGCGACCTCTATCAGGATCGCTACGTCTGCCTGCTCGATCCGGAGCATCCGAAAGCCGGAGCGGCACTGAGCCTGGACGATTATCTGGATCTCGACCATGTGCTCGTCACCTACGGTGGTCAATGGCGGTCGCGCTACATCATCGAGCTTGAGCGCATGAACAAGGACTTGAAAGTCGCCCTGCGCGTGCCGAGCCCGGCCGGGCTGGAGCGTCTGGTCGCGGGATCGAACCTCGTCGCCACGGTGCCGGAACGGCTGTCCAGATCAGTTGCGGATGGACTTCATGTGGTTCCCTGCCCGGTGGAAACGTCGGTGACGATCAGCCTCGTGTGGACCACGCTCAACCACCGCGCACCGCTGCACATGTGGGTGCGCGACATGGTCTACCGGTTGAACACACGAACCCGGAAGGCGGATGATCCGTCTTCCGGGCTGGGTATCTCGCGGTAACAAGCTTTCAGCTGGTCTCCGTCATGCGGGGCTCGGTCCCACATAATGCGACGATGGCCGGATCAACTTGCCGGTTTCCTGCTGTTCCAGAACATGGGCGCACCAGCCCGGTGTCCGGCCGACGGCAAACAGCGGCGTGAACAGGGTCCGGTCGATGCCGATCGCGTCCAGCAGGACGGCGGTATAGAACTCCACGTTGGTTTCCAGCGGGCGGTCGGGCTTGGCAGTTTTCAGTGCGGCAAGCGCTGCCTGTTCGATCTCCTCCGCCAGACGCACTTTCGGGTTGTCAGGCCCAAGCAGGCGCAGCCCTGCCTTCAGGACGTCCGCGCGCGGATCCCTTGTCCTGTAGATCCGGTGACCGAATCCCATCAACCTCTCCTTGCGTGCCAAGGCTTCGCCGATCCAGGCAGCTGCGTTTTCCGGACTGCCGATAGCATCGATCATGTCCAGCACAGGGCCTGGCGCGCCGCCATGCAGCGGCCCGCTGAGGGCGCCCATCGCACCAAGAACGGCCTGTTTCAGGTTCGCCTGGGTCGAGCCGATCACGCGTGCCGTGAAGGTGGAAGCGTTCAGCCCGTGATCCAGGATTGTCACCAGATAGCGATTGAGCGCGGCGGCATGGTCGGCAGGTGGCAGCGCGCCCGTCAGCATGCGCAGAAGATCGGTTGCGGTCTCCAGGGTGCTGTCCGGTGCGATCGGCGTCTGTCCCCTGGCAATCCGGTGAGACGCAGCCAGAAAGACGGGCAATGCGCCGCTGATCGCAATCGCGTCGGGCAAGCCGGTGGACATCGGTAAGGCAGCCAGGCCCAGCTGCATGCGTTCATAAACGCCGAGGCTGGAAGGGGCAGCTTCAAGAACCGGCATGACGGCAAAGGCGGCCCGCCGGGCTTCACCGAAAGCCTCACGCAGGGACGAGGCCTCAGGCATCTGGAAATCCTGCCACAGATGCCGGACGGCCTCCTCGAAGCTCAGCTTGCCGGCCAGATCTTCGATGTGGCGGCCATAGAGGATGAGGACACCCTTTTGGCCGTCGACATGGCTGAGCATGGTGGTGGCGGCAACAACGCCCTCCAAACCGGCTATCGGGTCCGGCGTCATCCGGGCGGGGTTCGGCGCTTCGGTCATGGCTATCTCCTTTTCTTTCCCGGTCAGATAGAAAGAGAAGATTGCATTGATCAATGTTGATAATTAAAATCAATGTATGAGCAAGCCGATCTACCTGTCCGCCCGAGAAGCCGCTGCCGAACTTGGTGTTCAGCCCGCGACTCTCTACGCCTACGTCAGCCGGGGGCTGATCAATTCCGTTGCCGGCCCGGGCAAGCAGCGCCGCTACGACGCGGTGGATGTGCGCCGCATGAAAGGCCGCAAGGCTGCCGACGACTACTCCGGTGCTCGGCCCTTGACCGGCGACCCGGTGCTTGAAACCGAACTGACGCTGATTTCGGAAGCCGGTCCGGTCTATCGTGGCCGGCCGGCGGTCGATCTGGCGCAAACCTCCACGCTTGAAACCGTGGCGACCCTGCTCTGGGCGTCGCAGGAAGACCCGTTTGCCGAAAGCGCTCCATTGCCCCCGCCCAACCTGCCGGAAGGGCTTGCGCCGCTGGACCGGCTGATGGTCGCCCTTGCCGCCTGGCCGCTGCAGGACAAGGCGGCCTACACCCAGGCACCCAAGCTTCTGCAGGTGAAAGGCGCTGCCCTGCTGCGCTACGCGGTTGCAGCTCTCCTCAACGCAGATCCGGTCGACGTGCCGATCCACACGCAGATTGCCAACGCTTTCGGCGTGTCGTCTTCGGCGAAGAACGTGATCCGGGCGGCGCTGATCCTGTGTGCCGATCACGAGCTCAACACCAGTGCCTTCGCGACGCGCTGCGCTGCCTCCACCCGGGCGCCCCTTCACGCGGCGCTCATTTCCGGTCTGGGGGCCTTTGCCGGTCCGCGCCACGGTGCTGCATCCGACAGGACAACGGCATGGCTGTCCGATGTCGGGCCGGACACCGACATAGAAACCCTGCTTTCGGACCGGTTGAGCCGGGGCGAGCCCCTGCCCGGCTTCGGTCACACAATCTACCGGGGTCCGGATCCGCGCGCCGCTTGCCTGCTCGACGTGCTTTACCGCAGCGAGCCCGCGCATCCCTTCGTTCAGCGTCTGCCGGGTTTGATTACGGTTGCGCGTGACCTGTTTGGCGAAGCGCCGAACATCGATCTTGCCCTGGCGGCCACACAAAAGACCTATGACCTGCCGAAGGACGCCGGCAAGATCATCTTCTGCGCTGCCCGCATGACCGGATGGATCGCTCATGCACTGGAGCAATATGCGGCGCCGGAACAGATCCGGCCTCGGGCCGCCTATGTCGGCGAGCGACCGGAATAAGCCTGGTCACATCTGCGGGATGCTTGTATCGGGGCGTCTTTGCGACTACTTGTAACGGGCACCTTCGAGGTGCGTCCCATGGAGATTGGATGTCAGAGATTGCGTGAGCAGGCTCTCTGAAGATCAGAGAGCCTTGAATACATGAACCGGTGCCTTGGCGGGCGCCTGATGACGTGTGTTTAATTCACGAGACAATCCAATGGTACGGAACTATTCCGACTTTTTTCCCGCACGCCCCGGAAACGATGGGCCGGACAAAAACACTTCACGGCTTCTTTCACTTGGCTGGCGGCCCTATTTTGCACAACAGATCAGCTCCGACGAGCTGACGGCAACACCGCCCGTCCGTGTTGTCGAGGTCCATCGAAACGCGTTTCACGTGGTCGGCGAAGGGCTTGACGAAGTGATCCTGCCTGTCAGGAACGCCACGGTAGGCGACTGGTTGCTGCTGGACCGCGCTCATCCGCCATCAAGCCGGGTGCTGGAGCGGCAGAGCCTGCTCAAGCGCCGTGCACCCGGAACCGATCGACAGATCCAGCTGATCGCAGCCAACATCGACACGGTGTTCGTGGTGTCTTCCTGCAATCAGGACTTCAATATCGCCCGGCTGGAGCGGTACATCGCCCTTGCTTTCGAGGCGGGTATCGATCCGGTGATCGTCCTGACCAAGTCGGATCTGGCGAGCGATCCGGAAAACTATGTCGATCTGGCTCGGACGATTTCGAATTCGGTTCCGGTCGTGACGCTGGACGCGCGCGGCGATGAGCCGGGCCTGAAACTCGCGGCCTGGTGCAAGCCGGGCAAAACAGTTGCCTTCCTTGGCTCTTCGGGCGTCGGCAAGTCGACGCTTACCAACGCGCTTTCAGGCACCGAGGACATAGCCACGCAGGCTATTCGCGAAGACGATGCCAAGGGCCGTCACACGACGACCCACCGGCAACTCCACGTGGTTCCAGGCGGCTGTCTGGTGCTGGATACACCGGGCATGCGTGAACTGCAGCTGACGGATGTGGCAGCCGGGATCGATGATCTGTTCTCGGATCTGAACGAACTGGCATCCCGTTGCCGCTTCACTGACTGCCGGCACGAGACGGAGCCCGGTTGCGCTGTTCAGGCCGCGCTGGAGGAGGGCACCTTGGAACCTGGCCGGCTGAACAGGTGGCGAAAGCTGAAGGCGGAAGAAGCCTTCAACTCTGCAAGTCTGGCGGAGCGCAGGTCCAAGGACCGGGCATTCGGCAAGATGGTTCGAAGTGTCATGAAGCAGAAGAAGCAGAAAACCTGGGGCTTGGAGTAGCGGGTCTGGAAGGCCAAGGCTTACGTAGCTGCTGACATCCGGGGCCGGGCTCTGCCTGGCCCCGGATCAATGCTTTCCAGCGCACCCGGAGTTGGCAAGCAGCTTGGTCACAAAGTCAGCCGCATGTGGACGATCCGCTTGTCGCCGCGCTGTTCCTGATGGGTTTCCGCGAAGCCCGCACGCTGGTACCAGGCCCGGTTTTCGGTCATGAGCACGTTGGTATAGAGCCGGATTTCGCTCAGCCCGATGTCCGCTGCCCGCCGCCGCGCCCAGTCGAGCAGCTGCCTGCCACGGCCCTTGCCCTGCTCTTCCGGATCAACGGCAATGCTTTCGATCAGGAGATGGTCCGGATGCCGGATCAGAACGAGGCTGGCGGCAAGAGAGTTGCCGGAGCGGAGCACCCAGACGTCGTCCTGCCGTATATGCGCGGCATAATCGGCGGTCATTGGCACGGGCACGGCGTTGATGACCGGGATATAATGCGCATAGGCCCGCCGGGCGAGTTCGGTCATTGCGACTGCATCACCCGGGTTCGCCAGGTCAAAGCCTTCGGAAACTTGTTGGGCGTCCATTACGGATCAGGGCCTTGTTTTCATGAAGGATTCGAAATCGGGAATTCCTTCCGGCATGGTTTCGGTCCTGTCGAAACAGCCGAACGTGCCACCGTCTTTCATGTCTTCGGCAGCAGCAATGAAGGCGCGGTAGGCAAGCCGTGCCAGACCTGCCCCGATGGAGACACGCGTAACGCCCATGTCGCCCAGTTCTTTGCGGGTCAGGTGGAAGTTCTTGCGCCCGGCCAGGACGTTCATCGGCGCTTTCACGGCGGCCAGAACGGCGGCAATCTGTTCCTTGTCGTTCAGCTCCGGTGCATAGACGCAATCGGCACCCGCCTCTGCAAAGGCGTTAAGGCGCTTGATCGTCTCGTCAAGTTCATGCTGCGTCTGGACGGGCCCTTCACTGCGGGCAGTCAGAACGAAATCCGGCGCCAGCCGGTTCTTGGCATCCACCGCCGCCTTGATCCGCTCCACCGCCAGCTCCAGATCGTAGTAGGGATGTTTCGGATCGGTCGTGTAATCCTCGATTGAGCAGCCGGCGAGGCCGACCTCGATCGCCCCCTTGACCGTTGCCACCACATCGTCCGGGCTGTCGCCGAACCCGTTCTCCAGGTCACCGTTCACCGGCACGCTGGTCGCGGCAATGATGTCGGCGGCATGTCCGAGCGCATCGTCGCGCGTGATCAGCCCTTCGGCATCCTTCACGCCTTGCGTCCAGGCATATCCGGCGCTGGACGTGGCCAATGCGTCAAACCGCAACCCGTCCAGAATGCGGGCTGTACCGATATCGAAGGGATTCGGCATCAGGAAAGCACGCCCTTTTTCGTGAAGAGCTTTGAAGGCGGCACGGCGTTTGGCTGCGGTCGGCATGGCCGGATCTCCCTTGAGGTGTATTTCGCAAAGACTACCGTTAAAGTTTAAATCGGCAATGCGATCCCTTTATGATGGGTGCGATGTTGCTCAGGTAAGATCCAGTTTAGCCAGAATCGGGGCGCCAGTTTGGAAAAACCGTGATTCCAGCGAAACGCCTTGTCTTTGCGTTCGCAGCGCCGTTTGATGGTGATAGCGCCAGCAGGCAGATCCAGGGAGGTTGCCATGCCGGAAGATCCCACGACACTTTCAGATTTCAACGACCCGATAACAACGGTTGACCAGCTCGAAGCCCATGCCGGAACCGCGCCCGAAAAGGTGAGGGTAAAGGAGATCAAGGCACTGGACGACCTGTGCAGGCAGTTCATTGCACGATCCCCCTTCTGCCTGATCGCGACGGTTGATCCGGAGGGCGTGATCGATGTGAGTCCCAAGGGGGACCCGGCCGGTTTTGTCACCGTCTTGAGCGACACATTGCTGGCGATCCCCGACCGTCCCGGAAACCGCCGCCTCGACAGCTACCACAATCTGCTGAAGGACCCGCGCGTCGGTCTTATTTTCCTGATCCCGGGCAAGGGCGAGACCTTGAGGGTGTCGGGCAGAGCCCGCATTGTTCGGGATGCCTGGTTGCTGGAGCGGACGCAGGTGGAGGGCAAACAGCCGGCGATGGCGCTGGCAGTGGAGATCACCCGGGCATTCATGCATTGCCCGAAGGCCATGGTCCGCTCGAAGATCTGGCAACCGGAAAGCTGGCGCAACGCTGATGACCTGGGCGACATCGGCGATGCGATGATCCGGCATGGCAAGCTGAAACAGACC
This sequence comes from Labrenzia sp. PO1, assembly GCF_012273635.1. Classification (NCBI taxonomy): domain Bacteria; kingdom Pseudomonadati; phylum Pseudomonadota; class Alphaproteobacteria; order Hyphomicrobiales; family Stappiaceae; genus Labrenzia; species Labrenzia sp. PO1. The sequence goes on along the minus strand of NZ_JAAXCR010000004.1, from coordinate 39,272 downwards.
CCGGAGGCGCTTCTGGAAGAAGCCACCTCCGAAGGCTTGCTCAGGCTTTATTGATCAGGTCCATGCGGTGCGTGAAACCCTTGCCGCGTAGCAGCCGCGGCGAGCAAAATGCAGGTGAATATAGTCGACTTGCGGATTGTCGAAGAACGTCCGGATGACGCCTTCCAGCTCGCGGCCTTCAACGACTTCCGCGTCGATCATCTCGTGGGCCCGGTTGAAGGCTCGTGCCGACAGCAGGCGCTTTGCCACGACTTCCGGGATCGTGTCCGGGTCCGGGTGGCTTTCCTTCGCGCCATCGGCGACAAAGATCGCATGCCGGGAGCGGTAGGGTGTTTCGCCAGGTTGATGTTCGAAATTGAGCAGGTAAACCCGGGTACCCGGGGCTGCATCGGCAAGTGACACACGGCAGGGAAACGCGCCGTCCGAAATGTGCACCTGAATGCCCTTCTGCGCGAGTTCCGTGTCACTCAGGCTGCTCAAATGTGCAAACTCGGTGGCGGGAAGAGGCTCGATCTGAAACATGGTGTTGTCTCCTCAATGGTTGTGAGAAGACCCTAGGCGGCGCAAAACGCCCAAACGACCCGATTTGCGAGCGGGAATATATTTTTGCGCTGCCGGTCTGTCAGGCCGGGTTTTTGACACCTGCCCGGCGTGCCATACCCAGGGAAACCGGCGCGGTTTCTTCAAAGCCGAATTGGGCATAAAGCGCATTGGCGGGAACATCGGCAATCAGGCTGACATAGGTCGAGGGGGGGAATGCGCTTTCGATATGGGCAGTCAGGGCTGCCATGATGCGCTTGCCAAGGCCCTGCCCCTGGTAGGCGGGCAAAACCGCGATATCCGTCACCTGGACAAAACAGCCGCCGTCACCAATGAGACGCCCCATGCCGATCGCTTCATCGCCGTCATAAAGCATCACGCAAAACAGGCTGTTCTTCAGCCCGATTTCCGCCGCGTCCCTGCCGTAGCCGCTCAGCCCGGAATCGACCCGCAGGCGCAAATAGGTATCGATGTCGGGGACCTGGGTCTTCAGCGAGATTGTCATGCAGTGTCCTGGAATCGGCTGCAACAAGGAGGGAACGCGACCCTAGCCGATCGCACCGGCGCTGGCCATCGGAATAGACATGCTCAAGCCGGACAAGGGGCTGTTGACCCCAGGCACGCTGCTTTGCATTGAAGGCTCAAGACAAACGACATCTTGCGTTCCTGCGGTGTTCTAACCGATAACGGCAGGTGGCTGAGAAAATTCGGCCGCGTATCGGAACGAGAAGACTGAGCAGACGTGGATTTTTTCAATCTCCAGCCCGGGGAATGGCAGGCCCTTCTCTTGACCCTCAAGGTCGCTTCTGCCGCCCTCGCTGTCGCGCTGCCGCTTGCCGTTCTGATGGCCTTCGTGCTTGCCCGCTACCGGTTCACCGGCCACGGCGCCGTCAATGCTCTTGTGCATCTGCCGCTCGTCTTGCCACCGGTGGTCACGGGCTACGTGCTGCTGCTGACCTTTGGCCGCAAGGGGCCGGTCGGATCGTTTCTGGACAGTGTCTTCGGTGTCACCTTCGCCTTCAATTGGACCGGTGCAGCGCTTGCTGCCGGTGTGATGGCTTTTCCGTTGATGGTCAGGCCGATCCGAATTTCCTTCGAAGCCGTGGACCCGAAACTGGAAGAAGCGGCCAAGTCTCTCGGTGCCCATCGCCTGACCGCCTTTCTGACGGTCACCCTGCCTCTTGCCCTGCCGGGCATTCTCGGTGGCGCGATCCTGGGTTTTGCAAAGGCCATGGGCGAATTCGGTGCCACCATAACCTTCGTCTCCAACATTCCCGGGGAGACAAGAACCCTGTCTCTGGCGCTCTATACCGCCACCCAGACCCCTGGTGGAGAACTGGCTGCCTTCCGCCTGACGCTGATTGCGGCCTTTGTCGCCTTCGCGGCGCTGATCGCCTCGGAAGCACTGGCGCGCCGATTGCGCGCGCGCATGGGGGGCGGTCATGCTTGATGTCGACATCACCGGCCGTGTCGGTCAACTCGATCTTGAAGCCCGGTTCAACAGCCGGGGCGGGGTGACATCGCTTTTCGGCCAGTCGGGCGCCGGCAAGACAACTCTCACCAACATGATCGCCGGGCTGATCAAGCCGCTCAGTGGACATATCACCGTCAACGGCACGACCCTCTTTGACGCGAACAAGAGTATCAACCTCTCGGTGCAGGCACGCAGGATCGGTCACGTCTTTCAGGATGCCCGGCTGTTTCCGCATCTTAGCGTTGCCTCGAACCTCACCTATGCGCGCTGGGCGGGCCGCAGGCCTGGGACCCGGGACATGGCCGAAGTGGTCGATCTGTTGGGGTTGGGCGGGCTCCTGGAGCGAAAGCCCGGAACTCTTTCTGGCGGCGAGAGGCAACGGGTGGCCATCGGGCGGGCGCTTCTGTCGGACCCGCGGCTCCTGATCATGGACGAGCCGCTGGCCAATCTCGATCAGGCGCGGCGAAACGACATTCTTCCGTATCTGGACCGTCTGTGCGTGGAGGCGGGAATCCCGATCCTCTATGTCAGCCATTCCATCGAGGAGGTGGCGCGCCTGTCCAACACGCTCGTGATCCTGTCGGATGGACGCACGCCCGCCTTTGGACCGGTAGCCGACATGCTCGCGCGGACCGATCTGGGCCGGGCAACCGGCCGTCACGAGGCCAGTGCGCTGCTGGAAGGTACCGTCACCAGATGTGACCCGGACTGGGGCCTGACCGATGTCGATATCGGCGGAGCCACACTGCAGATACCGGATATGGCAGCCGTGCCGGGCGATGCGGTGCGCCTGCGCATCCGGGCCAGGGACGTTGCCCTGGCGGTCAAGCCGCCTGAGGGCCTGTCCATCCGCAATGCCTTCGCGGCGACAATCCGCAGTATTTCAAGTGAAAGCGGTCCCTATGCGGAAATCCTTTGCTCCGTCAGCGGACAGGTGCTGCGTGCCCGCATCACCCGCGCGTCCGTTGCCGACCTTGATCTCCACACAGGCAAGGACGTCACGGTTCTGATCAAGAGCGTTGCCATCGACCGGCGCCAGCGTGCACCGGCCCTGTCGGACACGGCTACCGGGGAGGAATTCGCTGGATAAGGCTCCCGCTTCACGCGGCGCGCGGCTTGTTTATACTGACGCGATGTTGCGCAAGACCAAGCGCCGGACCTGGCGCAGGCTGAAGATCGGTATCGGAGCGGCGGCGATCCTGTCGACGGTCGCACTGATGTGGCTGACCGGGCTTGCCAGCTTGCGGATCACGCTTGCGGAGGTGGAAACCGGTGCGCGGGCCAATCTTGCGGTTCAGACAGCCGTTCTCGAAAGACTTCTCGACAAGTTCCGCCTGCTGTCGCCCCTGTTGGCACGTGGTCCGGATATCGGTCAGTTGCTGATGAGCACCGGCAGGTCTGGAGACCCTGGCATCGCCGCGATCGCTGCCGGCATGTCGGGCGCGGAAGAGATCTGGCTGATGGACAGGCAAGGCAATGTCGTGGTCTCCAGCCAGGGTGGTGTGCCGACGGGCTCCTTCGGCGGGGCGGAACGCATCGGACATGCCTTCGAACAGGCCCTACAGGGCCAGCTCGGCCGGCAGCTCATTCCCGGTACGCCAGAGGCCGCATCGAACTATGTCTTCGCCTCGCCGTTGCGCCGGGGCAGCTCCATCGTCGGCGTGATTGCCGTCCGGGTCAGTCTGGAAGACGTCGAGCAAGCCTGGGCACTCAGCAAGGAACCGCTGGTCGCGCTGGATGGCAGTGGCCGGATTGTGGTCACCAATGTTCCCGCATGGCGCGGCAAGCGGATGGACGAGCTTTCTGTCGGCCGGGATATCGCCGATATGTCGGTGGCGGAACGCATCGAGGTCCTGCTGCCGGCAACGCCGTCTCCCTACTATTACCTGCAATTGACGGAGAACTTGGCCGTTCTCGGCTGGCAGGTCAGAACGCTTGTGACGATCGAGGATGCCCGCCAGCGATCCGGCTGGGCCATGCTGGTCGCGCTTCTGGTCTGTGTGATCGCCGCCGGTGGTATCGCCATCCTGATTGTCAGGCGGGAAGAATTCGTGCGCCAGGAACGGCGCAACCGGGCGAGCGCGCTGCGCCTGGAGCGCCGTGTGCAATCACGGACTGCGGATCTTCGCCGCACCAACGTCCTTCTGGAACAGGAAGTGCGTGAGCGCGAACAGGCTGAAGCCGATTTGCGTCTGGCCCAGGCCGAACTCGTGCAGGCAGCCAAGCTGGCAACGCTCGGCCGGATGTCTGCGGCTCTCAGTCACGAGTACAACCAGCCACTGGCAGCTATCCGTTCCGATGCGGAAGTGGCAGGCATGCTGATCGAGCGGGGGCGTGCGGACGAAGCGCTCGGCAATCTCTCGCGGATCGAAGGCATGGTCAGCCGCATGGCCGAAATCGCCAAGACGCTGAAAGGCTTCACGCGCAAGTCGGGCACCGACATCAAGCCGGTGTCCCTGCGCCAGGTGATCGACGAGGCAACGCTTCTCTTGCAGCCACATATCAAGCAGAGCAAGGTGCGTCTCGATCTGGCGCTGCCGACAGAGGATATCATCGTCAAGGGCGGGCGCATCCGCCTGGAGCAGGTGGTCATCAATCTCCTGTCCAACGCACTGGATGCTGTCAGCGGCAACGCCGCATCGCTTGCCATGCCTGAAGTGCGGCTGGAACTGAGGCAGGAAGGCAGCGAAGCGGTGCTGACAGTCAGTGACAACGGCACAGGCATCGATGCCGATGTGCTGCCACAGATCTTCGACCCGTTTTTCACCACCAAGGATGTCGGCGCCGGGCTCGGGCTGGGCTTGTCGATTGCCTACAAGATCGTTCATGACTTTTCCGGATCGCTGAAGGCGGCGAATCGCGACGGTGGCGGTGCGGTGTTCACCATGCGCCTGCCGGTGGCCGATGAGCATGTCCTTGCAGCGGAATGAAATGAGATAGGCGTTAATGGATCAGGCGACCGTCCTACTGATTGACGATGAAGCGGACCTGCGCGGCTCCTTGAGCCAGGGGCTGGAGTTGTCCGGCCAGGCGGTGTTTGCGACCGGCGAGCCGGAAGAAGCCCTGGAACGGGTCAACCGCGGGTTCTACGGCGTGCTTGTTACAGATATTCGCATGCCCGGGACGGACGGGTTCCAGGTCATGAAGCGGGCCTTCGAGATCGATCCCGCCCTGCCCGTGGTGCTGATCACCGGCCATGGCGATGTGCCTCTGGCGGTCGAGGCCATGCGCGCCGGTGCCTATGATTTCATGGAAAAGCCCTTTTCCGTTTCGCGCCTTGCCTCCGTGGTGGAACGCGCGCTCGACAAGCGCCGGCTGGTGCTGGAAAACCGAAAGCTGCGCGAGGAACTGGCAGACCGAACGGGCCTGGAAAGCCGTCTCGTGGGGCGCACCGCCGCCATGGAACTGCTTCGCCGCAATGTCACGGCCCTGGCGGCAACCGATGCCGATGTGCTGATCCTGGGGGAGACCGGCTCCGGCAAGGAGGTGGTCGCCCGGGCACTGCATGACGAAGGACCCCGCAAGGAAAAGCCTTTCGTCGCCCTCAATTGCGGGGCGCTTCCTGCCGAAATCATCGAATCTGAACTCTTCGGCCACGAGAAGGGCGCCTTTACCGGTGCCAGCGGACAGCGCATCGGCAAGCTGGAACATGCCCATGGGGGCACCGTGTTTCTGGACGAAATCGAATCCATGCCGCTGGAACTGCAGGTCAAGCTGCTGCGCGTGATCGAGACCCGGACAATCGAACGGCTCGGCTCCAACAAGGCGATCGAACTGGATGTGCGCTTCATTGCGGCCACCAAGGAAGACCTTGAGGCCGCCGGCAAGGAAGGCCGGTTCCGGCTGGACCTGTTCTACCGGCTCAATGTCGTCAATGTTGCCATTCCACCGTTGCGCGACCGGCTGGAGGATATCCCCCTCCTGTTCCGGCATCTGGCGGTGGAAGCCCGGGCACGCTACCGGCGCGAGATCCCGGACATCAACGAGGAATACCTCGCCGAGCTGATGGCGCGGGACTGGCCGGGCAACGTCCGCGAGTTGCGCAATGTCGCCGACCGTTTCGTGCTCGGTGTCGAGCTGGTCAACGCGCCCAGCAGCGGGGCCGGATCCACCTTGTTCGAACAGGTCGCGACATATGAACGGGCGTTGATCGTCGCCGAACTCAAGCGCAACGACGGTGCCATCAAGCCCACTTACGAGAACCTTGGGCTCTCGCGAAAGGCGCTTTACGAGAAAATGCGCAAATACGGTCTCGGCAAGGACGAAGCGCTTTCCGTCTGACAATGACCTGATTTCCTTGCCGTCCCGGCTCGCTGGGCGGGTTGGCAAAACGCATGGCCGAAAAAAAGTTCGGGCCGGTGTCACAAATCGCTGCGTCCGGTCGTCAACCCTGTGTCACACCCTGAAACCTGAATGGAAGACACGCCAATGACGACCTCTAATGCCATCAATCACTACGAAAATGTCCCCGATATCGTGAAGCGTTTCGTCGCTGCCAGCGGTGAGATCGGCAAGGCAGGGCTGGAGCCGAAACTGCGGCATCTCATCGATCTGCGTGCATCGCAGATCAACCAGTGTGCCTATTGCGTGAAGATGCACACCCAGGAAGCACTCGACGCGGGCGAGACCCAGGAGCGTTTGCAGCGCCTGACGGTCTGGCGGCACGTTGATGACTACACGCCGGCGGAGAAGGCTGCCTTTGCCTGGACGGAAGCCTTGACCAGTCTTCAGGTCGATACGAACTATGAGGCATTGCGCGGTGAATTGCGCCGCCACTTCGATGACGCCGAGATCAGTGCGATCACCGCCGCGGTCGCGATGATCAATCTGTGGAACCGGGTCCAGGTATCGAACCACTGACATGAGTGACGCTCCAGGCATCGATGTTTTCGAGACGGTACGCCCGAAGCTGATGGGGCTGGCCTATCGCATGCTCAGCTCCATGGCGGATGCCGAGGATGCGGTGCAGGACACATACCTGAAGTGGCAATCCACGGATCGTGCCGGCATCCTGAATCCGGAAGCATTCCTCACCACGGTCTGCACCAATTGCTGCCTGGACACTCTCAAGGCCGCTCACAGGAAACGGGTCGACTATGTCGGCCCGTGGATCCCCGAACCGCTTCAGTTCGAAAGTGGCTCGGACCCGGAGACCGACCTGGACAGGGCACAATCCCTGACGACAGCGTTCCTCCTGCTGCTGGAGCGCCTCAGCCCGAAGGAGCGCGCCGCCTACCTGCTGCGCGAGATTTTCGCAAAGCCGTATGACGAAGTTGCCGAAACTCTGGGGGTTACCGAACAGGCCTGCCGCCAGTTGGTGTCCCGCGCAAGCAGACATGTGCAGGGTCCGACCTCCCGTTTTGTTCCTCCAGCCGATCATCAGGACCGGATCCTGTCTGCCTTTCTCACCGCAATTGAAACAGGATCCACGGACCACCTGACGGGCCTTCTCGCCGAAACCGTACAACTCCAGTCCGATGGTGGCGGCAAGGCAACGGCCATGAGCCGGATCCTGGAAGGCGCGGACGAGGTCGCTCGCTACGCGGTTCTTATTCTTGGCCGCCTCTGGGAGCCCTGCCAGATCAAGATACTGGATCTGAACGGAACACGTGGCCTCGTCATGTTCTACGGCGACGAGATCGTGACAGCCGTGATGTTCGCCTATGACGCCGATGGGCGGCTGGAGCGTATCTACAACATGCGCAATCCGGACAAGCTGGCACGCCTGAAGGTCAAGCTGCGCCACGACCGTTCTTCAGGCGCTATCTGGCACTGATAATTCGGCGCTTTACGGCTTAAAATATGATGTAGCAGGCCGGAAATGTGTCGGTTTCGACACATCCGGTTTCATGCCATGTGTCTGACTCGACCCATAAACGAAAGTCTCTCCCGACCAGGTTCATTTGAAACTTTTTGTTAACCTGCAGAAATCGGCGCTTTTTGTTGCTCTTCCGGCACTTGGCACGGACTTTGCCAATAGGGTGCCGACCAGCCACCACGCTGTCCGGCCCGAATGGCCGTCATACTGAAATGTCTGGGAGGACATCCGATGAAAAAATTCGCTCTCGCCGCAGCTACCGCGGCGTCTCTGGCCCTGTCTGCGAACGCTTATGCGGCTGACGATTGCAATGACGGTGAAATCGTCATCAAGTTCAGCCACGTGGTTGCCGCAACCGGCCACCCGAAAGGCGACGCTGCCACGCTGCTGGCGGAACGCGTCAACGACGAGATGAACGGCAAGGCCTGCATGCAGGTGTTCCCGAACTCTCAGCTGTTCGACGACGACAAGGTAATGGAAGCCCTTCTGCTCGGCGATGTTCAGCTTGCTGCGCCGTCGCTTTCCAAGTTCGAAGCCTACACGCTGAAGTTCCGCCTGTTCGACCTGCCGTTCCTGTTCCAGGATCTGGACGCCGTCGAGCGCTTCACCACCGGTGAAAACGGCAAGGAACTCCTGAACTCCATGACCGACTACGGTTTCCAGGGCCTCGGCTACTGGAGCTCCGGCCTGAAGCAGTTCTCCGCCAACAAGCCGCTGCTGGTTCCGGACGATGCAAAAGGCCTGAAGTTCCGCGTGCAGACCTCTGACGTGGCTGTTGCCATGATCGAAGCCATGGGCGCCAACGCTCAGAAGCTGGCCTTCAAGGAAGTCTACGGCGCACTGCAGACCGGTGTTGTGGACGGTCAGGAAAACTCCTGGTCCAACATCTACACCCAGAAGTTCTTCGAAGTGCAGGACGGCATCACCGAAACCAACCACCAGCTGCTTGCTTACCTGCTCGTCACTTCCGACGAGTGGCTGGACAGCCTGGATCCGGAAGTTCGTGACCAGTTCCTGACCATCGTGGAAGAAGTCACTGCAACCGCAAACGGTAACGTGGCAGCTGCTGAAGCCCAGAACCGCCAGAACGTTCTGGATGCCGGTTCCACCATTCGTGAACTGACCCCGGAGCAGCGCAAGGCATGGGTTGGCGCCATGAAGCCGGTTTGGGACAAGTTTGAAGGCGATATCGGTAAGGACCTGATCGACTCCGCCGTCGCTTCCAACAACGCCAGCTAAGGCTGACCTGAAACAACTCCTGGAAGGGCCGGATCGTCCGGCCCTTCTGCCAAGGTCCCGCGGCCGCCCGCGCAACCATGCCGGCGGACACGCTGATAACCAAGAGGCCAATTCGGGGGAAACGCATGCAACGCGTCGACAATTGGGTCACGCGCTTCGAGGAAGGTGTACTCGCCTTTCTCCTGGCCGCCATGACCATCGTATCCTTCACCCAGGTGGTGGCGCGATACGGCTTTAATTCCGGCTGGACCGGTGCCCTGGAATTCACACGTATCCTGTTCGCCTGGCTGATCCTGTTCGGCATGAGCTATGGCGTCAAAATCGGCTCGCATCTGGGCGTTGATGCGGTCATCCGCCTGTTTCCCAAGCCGGTGTTCCGGGCTGTTGCCGTTTTCGGTGCGCTCTGCGGCGTTGTCTATGCGCTGACGCTGCTCTGGTCGGAATGGCTGCACATCTTCGGTCTCGATACCAGAGGCGGCGCGATCGACTACTGGTCCAAGATGTACAAGATCGGCATCGGTCTCGACGATCTGCGCTATCCCGACGCAATCATTGAAACCTTCGGCACGAAAGAGCGTGTTCAACGCTGGATCGCCTATCTGATCCTGCCCATCGGCCTGTTCCTGTTCATGTTTCGCTGCATCCAGGCGGCCTGGCAGATCATTACCGGCGAGCGCGAGATGATGATCGCCGCGCATGAGGCGGAAGACCTCGTCGCTGAAAACAAAGACGTCTTGAAGGACTGAGGCCGGGGCAATGGAAGCAGCAATTCTCTTCATTCTCGTCCTCGGCTTCTTGTTCCTGGGCGTTCCGATCTCCATTTCGCTCGGCTTGTCCAGCGTTCTGGCGATTGCCATCTTCTCCAACGATTCCATCTCGTCGGTGGCGCTGCAGCTGTTCACGGCGTCGCAGAACTACACACTCCTGGCGATTCCCTTCTTCATTCTGGCATCGGCCTTCATGTCGACGGGCGGTGTTGCCAAGCGCATCATCCGCTTCTCGATCGCGTCCGTCGGTGCGATCCGGGGCGGTCTGGCGATCGCCGGCGTCTTCGCCTGCATGCTGTTCGCTGCGCTGTCAGGCTCGTCGCCCGCAACCGTGGTCGCGATCGGTACCATCGCCATCGCCGGCATGCGGCAGGCAGGCTACACGAAGGAGTTTGCCGCGGGCGTCATTGCCAATGCCGGTACGCTCGGCATCCTGATCCCGCCTTCCATCGTCATGGTGGTCTATGCGGCTGCAACCAACGTTTCCGTTGGCCGCATGTTCCTTGCCGGTGTGGTTCCAGGGCTGATCGCCGGTCTGATGCTGATGATCGCCATCTATGTCATGGCACGCGTCAAGAACCTGCCGGCCCAGCCGTGGCCGGGCTTCAAGGAAATCTGGCATGCCATGATGGAAGCGGCCGTCGGCCTGTTCCTGATGGTTATCATCCTGGGCGGCATCTACGGCGGTATATTCACCCCGACCGAAGCTGCGGCAGTGGCGGCCGTTTACGCCTGTCTGGTGGCACTCTTCGTCTATCGCGACATGGGCCCGCTCAGTGGCATTCGCTGGGTGCAGGAACAGGACGGCCCTCTGGGGCTGGCCGGTTTCAAGACCATCACCTACGGGTTTGCTGCAATGTTCGCCTGGTCGAGCATCGCCGGCATGGTCACGGACAGACAGGGTTTCTACGGCATCGACAGTGCCATTGTCCTGCTGGCTGCGCTGATTGGCTATCCGCTTCTGCGTGGCCGTGTCAGCCCTGCCGAGCTGCCGTCCATCTATGGTATCGGCGCAAAGATCTGGGGTCGGAATATCGGACTGATCGTCTGGAAGTTTCTTCCGGCCATGTTCCACAAGGACACCAAGAAGGTGATGGTGGATGCGGCGAAGACGACCATCATGCTGATGTTCATCATCGTCAACGCCCTGCTGTTTGCCCACGTGCTGACATCGGAGCGGATTCCGCAGGCAATCACCGACTGGATGGTCGGAGCCGGTTTCAACTGGTTCACCTTCCTGATCGCAGTCAACCTGCTGCTGCTGCTTGGTGGTCAGTTCATGGAACCGTCGGGCCTGCTTCTGATCGTGGCGCCGGTGGTCTTCCCGATCGGCATGGAACTTGGCGTCGATCCGGTTCACCTCGGCATCATCATGGTCGTGAACATGGAAATCGGCATGATCACGCCGCCAATCGGGCTCAATCTGTTCGTCACATCGGGGATAACAGGGATGAGTCTGGTGCAGGTGGTCAAGGCGGCAGCGCCGTTCGTGCTCATCCTGCTCCTGTTCCTCATCCTCGTCACCTACGTCCCGGCCCTGTCCACCTGGCTGCCCTACAGCCTGATGGGACCGGAAATCATCACAAACCGGTAACGACCCGGACCATCCAGAAACTCGAACGGCGGGCCTTGCCCGCCGTTTTTTTGTTTGCCGGACCCGGGAGGGAGCCTTCACGTCCTTCACCGGGCCTCATCCCCGCCACCTCATCCTGAGGAAGGCCAAAGGCCTGTCTCGAAGGATGGGCGGCACACTCCGAAACAAGTGGCCCATCCTTCGAGACGCCCGGCTGTACCGGGCTCCTCAGGATGAGACTGATGGGAATGGGGGAGGTGGGAGTGGAGATCGTGGAACAAAAAAAGCCGGCCCTGTTGGGACCGGCTTGAAAAGGTCTGCTGTAAAGGCTTGCTTAGACGATGCTGCCGAGTTTCATGGCAACGCTCATGTCACCTTCCACCTGCATCTTGCCGCCCATGAAGGCAGCCGTCGGGTTCAGATCACCCGAGAGAAGGTCACCGAGGTCTTCGGCGGACATCTTGATGGTGCAGTCTGCCTCGTCATCTTCGTTGGAAACGCTGGAGCCCTGCAAGAAGATGATACCCGTTTCCCCAAGATCGAACTTGACGGATTCTTCAATGCCGCCATCGGCAACCTTTGCGCGGACACCTTCGGTAAGCTGTTCCAAGGACATGTCGTTTTCTCCCGTTTGAATTGGGCCGGAGCCCGTCTTTGCCCTCTTGAAGCATGACGTTTACGTAATCGTCAAGTAGAAATCTGTGTCGAAAGAGATGCGCCGCCGGGAGCGTTTCGCCACACGCTCCGTCATCCCATGGCTTGACCATGGGATCCAATTCGTTTCACCGGCAGCGCGGCCGCCGTGATCATCGCATGGATTGCCGGATCAAGTCCGGCAATGACGGAGAATTTCAACATTTCGCGGTGCCAGAGGCAATCCAACTGACAGGATCGTCAGATCAATGATTGTCCCGTGGCAGCCCCTTGGTATGCGCGACGTCCTGGTATTTAACCGCCGGCTCCAGAACCATGCCCTTGTCGAACTGCCCGATCATGGCGCGCTGGATCTCCTGCCAGGGTGTCTGGCTCTCCGCAATCTTGAAGCCGCCCGCCGCTTCCAGGTCCGTGCGTCGTTGCGCAAGTTCCTCATCGGAAATCAGGATGTCGGCAGTGCCTTTCCTCAGATCGATGCGCACACGGTCCCCGCTTTTCAAAAGCGCGAGTCCACCCATGGCGGCAGCTTCCGGTGATGCGTTCAGGATCGACGGCGAACCGGATGTGCCCGACTGACGGCCGTCGCCGATGCAGGGCAGGGATGTAATCCCGCGTTTGATCAGGGCTGCGGGTGGCTGCATGTTGACCACCTCGGCACCGCCCGGATAACCGATCGGGCCGGTGCCCCGGATGAACAGCATGCAGTGTTCATCGATCTCAAGGTCCGGATTGTCGATGTTGTCGTGGTAATCTTCCGGCCCTTCGAACACAACGGCACGACCCTCAAACGCTTCCGGATCGTCCGGATTGGAGAGATAGCGGTCGCGGAACTCTTCCGAGATCACGCTGGTCTTCATGATGGCGCTGTCGAACAGGTTGCCCTTCAAGTTGATGAAACCAGCCTTGTCTTTCATCGGATTGTTGAAGGGCTTGATGACGTCCGGCAGGTCTGTGACGACACCGTCGCAATTGTCGCCGATGCCCTTGCCGTTGACGGTGAGCGCGCCCGGATGCGGCAGCTTGCCGTTTCGCATCAGCTCCGCGACGACAGCAGGCACGCCGCCTGCGTGGAAGTAATCCTCGCCGAGATATTCTCCGGCCGGCTGCAGATTGACCAGCAGTGGCACGTCATGGCCGATCTCCTGCCAGTCGTCGTTGTCCAGTTCAACACCCAGATGGCGGGCAATGCCGTTCAGGTGGATCGGTGCATTGGTCGAACCGCCGATGGCCGAGTTGACGACAATGGCGTTTTCAAACGCTTCGCGGGTCATGATGTCGGAGGGTTTCAGATCCTCGCGCACCATGTCGACAATGCGTTTGCCGGTCTCGTAGGAAATTGCACCGCGCTCACGGTAAGGCGCCGGAATGGCGGCCGCCCCCGGAAGCTGCATGCCCAGGGCTTCTGCCAGCGAGTTCATAGTCGTTGCCGTGCCCATGGTGTTGCAGAAACCGACGGACGGCGCGGAGGAGGCGACGAGGTCCATGAAGCCCTTGTAGTCGATCTCGCCTGCGGCAAGCATCTGGCGGGCCTTCCAGACGATGGTGCCGGAGCCCGTGCGCTCGCCCTTGTACCAGCCGTTCAGCATTGGACCGACGGACAGCGCGATGGCCGGAATATTCACCGTTGCGGCGGCCATCAGGCAGGCAGGTGTGGTCTTGTCACAGCCGATTGTCAGCACCACGCCGTCGATGGGGTAGCCATACAGCAGTTCGACGAGACCAAGATAGGCCAGGTTCCGGTCCAGTGTTGCGGTCGGGCGCTTGCCGGTCTCCTGGATCGGGTGAACCGGAAATTCGAAGGCAATACCACCGGCGTCGCGAATACCTTCGCGCACACGCTTTGCCAGCTCCAGATGGTGGCGGTTGCAGGGTGAAAGGTCAGAGCCGGTCTGGGCGATGCCGATAATCGGTTTGCCCGACTGCAGCTCTTCACGCGTGATGCCGAAATTCAGGTAACGCTCGATATAGAGCGCGGTCATGCCCGGATTGTCGGGATTGTCGAACCAGGCGGCGGACCGCAGTTTCGGTGTTTTGGTGTCGCTCATGTCGCCTCATCCCTCAATGCACTCACAAAGTGTCAAAAGCCGATAAACACCAGCTCCATGAGGCTGTAAAGGCGCTGAAACCCGATTTCGGTTCCACAATCTGAGAATACGCCCGTCATGAATTCCGGTGCAGCGTATCTGCAATGGAAAACCGGGCAAATGTCCAAAGGACGGCAAGACAGATAGCAAAAAGAACGGGTGCGGCCGACAGCGGAAGAAGGGTCAAGGCACCGCACAGGCCGGCGAAAAGCCAGAGACCTGACAGCAGCCGGCGGGCGTGCACGGCCAGCAGATTGCGGCGCATGGCCAGCGCCTTCAGGGCAGGGAAGGCTCCAATGTCGTCGGTGTCGCTGACAGCAAGAGGGGAATGCCTTGCATCTGTCCCGTCCTTTCCGGGCGTGGCGCCTTCGCGCAGTTCCAGCGCCATACGGTCCTGCGACAGGGTCAGGACAAGGGGGGGCATGTCCGGAAAGCAGCGGGAGGCGGCCTCGGGCGCGGTTTCTCCCGGCTTCGGATCGTCGGTCAGCTCTAGGCCAAGCATGCCCGCCAGCGCGCTGCGTGTGTTGGGGCTGTCACCACTAAACAGCCACGGCACGAGGCCCTCTTTGCGCAGGGCCATCCCCGCAACGCCGGCGTCCTGACGCAATGTGCCTTCCAGACCTAAAACACCCACGACGCGTCCCCCGACAGCGACACGCAGCACCGTCTTGCCGTCTGCTTCCAGCGACCGGGCAATGGCGTCGGCGGTAAAACTGTCGATCTTGAGGCGCTTCAGGAGGTCCGTCGTGCCGATCACCACGGTCTGTCCGCCGAGCAGCGCAACGACACCCAAACCAGGTGTCGGTTCGAACCGGTCCGGCATCTTGAGGGCGACTTGCCACTGGCTGGCCAGTTCGCGCAGGGCCTGGGCGACCGGATGGGATGATCCGGCCTCAGCGGAGGCGGCAACGGCCAGGAGCGTTTTCGGCTCGTTGTTGAAGGCCATGACATTGGTCACCATCAGGTTGGGTCCTGACATCACGGCAGCCTTGTCGATGAGGATATCGCGGGCATGAGCGACCTTGGTGAAGGCGCCGGGGGCAATGTCACGGGCGCCTGCCGCCAGTGCTGCCTTGTGAAAGACCTTGTCCGCGAATGCGTTGATTCCGTCGATCAGTTGCGGCCAGGAAAGAAGCAGCGCGGCGGCAAGAGCGGCCGGGGCCTCGGTCCTGTCGAGGACCCACCACCAGGTACCGGCAGCCAGCAGCGCCAACAGGACAGACCATGCCGCTTGTGGCACTCCGCTGAGGTCACCCCTTGGTGGCAGCAGAACCACACCGAACGCCCGCAGCACCATCAGGAAAGCTGCGGCAAGGGCAGGTGCATTGGACTGGGGCGATGTCGGACCGGACAGGAGGAGGCCGGTCGAAACGGCAAGCAATCCGGTGCTGACCAGCGCCGTGAAAAGCGTCAAGGGCCGGCCGACAGAGGTGTTGAGCGAAAAAGAGAGGCCGAGAAGCGAAAAAATCGCGGAAAACATGCTGAAAATTAAGGCGCTGTAGGAACCGAAAACCAAAACTGACGTTGCGGCGTCAGAGGGTTCTCCGCCTGCTGTTGCCAGAGCCAGAACAAGGCACACTACGGCAATGACAAGAAAAAACGCCCAAAGAACTGAAATCAATGATGTTTTCGGCATAGCCGGTCGGCTCTCGTATCTGGAATTCTTCTGCTGGAACCGGGTCGTGGGCCAACTGGAGATACAAACGGCACGCCCTGGGGACCGTCTGAAAATGCGGGAGCGGCCGGAGACAGGCAATGCCGCAGAGTCAGTTCGGTAAGCATGTTGCCTGTCCCAGTCGCAGTGCATCGGAATGGGTGCTGACCATTTGTGCAGCGTGGAACTTGAGCGAAACTGAATTGCGGGTAGTATAAAAGGGTAATTTTTTAAACGGCTTGCAAGTATTGAGGGCCTGTATTTAATAGTCCTCTGGACGAAGATTATTTCGGGGTGTGGTATATTAATGGGAGAGCCGAAAGGCTCTCCCTTTTACGTTTGGGTGCGCCGGAAAAACATGGTTAACATCTGTTAACAATCGGGTCCGGACTGAAAATCAGAATGAATCTATTTGGGTGCAGATCGTAGTGGCGCCCTGGGCGGCAAAAACTGCCCGGTTCGGACTGGATTGTGACTAACGTTTTGCGGTCACCGGAGAATCGGGGTGGGGCTTGGAGTCAAGTCAGCGACTCGGCCGAATCCGAAAAAAGACTCATCTTCAAAGACTTGGGAAGGCCGGCGACAACGCCGCCGGTTCCTTCAGGCCGTTGCGAGGTTTGCCCGCGACAGCAACTCCAGTGACGGCATCAGGTTCAGGAGTTCGCGTGTATAGGGGTGTTGCGGCGCTTCGAAGAGCTGGTCGCAGTCTGCCACCTCGCACAACTCGCCATGGCGCATGACGCCGATGCGGTTGCACATCTGCCGGATCACGGCCAGATCGTGGCTGATGAACAGCATGGTCAGCCCAAGTTCTTCCTGAAGATCCTTCAATAGGTTCAGGATCTGCGCCTGGATCGACACGTCGAGTGCCGAGGTGGGCTCGTCGCAGATCAGGAACCTGGGCCGCGTCGCGAGCGCCCGTGCGATGGAGATGCGCTGGCGCTGACCGCCGGAAAACTCGTGCGGAAATTTCCTGCCGGCCGCCGCGCCCAGACCGACATGATCGAGCAGGTCATCGACGATCTGGCGCACTTCCGCATTGCTTGACGCCAGACGGTGGAACTTGATCGGTTCCGCGATGATGTCGCTGACGCGCATGCGGGCGTTCAGCGAGGAATAGGGATCCTGAAAGATCATCTGCATCTGGCGACGCATCGCCAGAACGTCCTTGCGATTCTTGAGCGACGTCAGCTCGGTCTTGCCGAACAGGATCGACCCTCCGGTCGGCTGGTAGAGGCCGGTGATCAGGCGCGCGATGGTCGATTTGCCCGACCCGCTCTCGCCGACGAGGCCGAAGGTCTCGCCTTCGTTGATGTCGAAACTGACCTTCTTGACCGCCTGGAAGTATTTGCGTTTGGACGGGAAGATCGAGCCACGGGTCTCGAACCGCATGTCGAGGTCCGTTGCCTTGACCAGCGGGCCGGACACTTTTTCATAGTCGCGTGCCTTGCCGAGCCAGTGTGTGGCGATGTCGATCTGCTTCTGTGGCGTGCCGGCTTTTTCGATGTAGTTGACCACGGGAAACCGCTCGACCTTGATATCAGGGCGTGGCACGGCGGAAATCAGGCTCTGGGTGTAGGGGTGTTCCGGAGCGCCCAGCACCTGGGTCGTCTCGCCGTATTCCACCAGTTCACCGTGGTACATCACCGCCACATGGTCCGTGATGTCGGCAATCACGCCCATGTCATGGGTGATCACCAGCATGGCGACGTTACGCTCCCGGCACAGCTTCCTCATCAGTTCAAGGATCTGCGCCTGGATGGAAACGTCGAGCGCGGTTGTCGGCTCGTCCGCGATCACCAGTTCAGGTTCCGCACACAGCGCAAGCGCGATGACCACCCTTTGGCGCATGCCGCCGGAAAACTGATGCGGATACTGCTTGATGCGTTCGGGCGCATCTGGAATGCCCACGGCCTCGATCAGTTCGATCGCGCGCTGGCGGGCCTGCGATCCGGAGAGCGGTAAATGGGTGCGGATCGTCTCCACAAGCTGGCTTTCCACCGTCTGCAGCGGATCGAGAGACGTCAGTGGATCCTGGAAAATCATGCCGATCTTTCGGCCGCGCAAACGACGCTTTTCCTTGTAAGGCAATTGGTCGATGCGCTTGCCGTGAAGATAGACTTCACCGCCGGCTATGTGTCCGGGTTCCTGCAGCAGCCCGATCACCGCATTGCCGACTGTCGACTTGCCTGCACCCGATTCTCCGACGACGCCGAGAACCTTGCCGGCATCGACGCTCAAGGTAACGTCATCGACGGCGACGAAGACGGATTTTCGGCCCGGAAACTCGACCCTCAGGTCCTTGATATCGAGAACGCTCATACCGGCCTCACCTGAGTTTCGGGTTGAGGGCGTCGCGCAGCCAGTCGCCCAGAAGGTTGACGTTCAGCACCAGCAGGGCCAGTGCAAGGCCCGGGAAGATCGCGATCCACCACTCCCCCGAATAGAGGAAATCGTTGCCGATGGCGATCAATGTGCCGAGGGACGGCTGGGTAGGCGGCATGCCGACGCCCAGGAACGAGAGCGTCGCTTCGGTCACGATGGCAAGTGCCAGGTTGATGGTCGCGATCACCAGCACCGGTCCGGTGACGTTCGGCAGGATATGGCGCACCATGATGATGACCGAGGGAATGCCGATCACGCGGGCGGCCTGAACATATTCCTTGTTCTTCTCAACCATGGTGGAACCGCGAACCGTGCGCGCATATTGCACCCAGAAGGACAGCGCCAGCGACACGATCAGAATGTAGAAGGCGAAAACCTCCCGGTCGATCGCGCCGAAAATGCCATGCGCGACACCGTCGATCAGAAGGGCGATCAGAATGGCCGGAAACGTCAGCTGAACGTCGGCAATCCGCATGATGATCGCATCTACCCGCCCACCCATGTAGCCCGCGACCAGCCCCAGCGAGATGCCGATGAAGGCGGCGACGACAACAGAGCAGAAGCCAACGATCAGCGAGATCCGCATGCCGTAGAAGATACCGGAGAGCATATCGCGGCCCTGATCGTCCGTTCCCAGGAGGAAGCGGGGATCGGCATATTCCATCCAGACCGGTGGAACGCGGGCGTCCATGATGGAAATCGACGCCAGGTCGAACGGATCATGTGGAGCGATCCACGGCGCCAGGAACGCAAGGAGGAACAGGATTGCCGTGCCGGTGGCAGCGACAACGGTGACCTTCGATTTCAGGAACGAATGAAAGAGGTCGCTGTCGAGAGCGCGGGCCATCCGCCCCGGTTCCTTGACCGGTGCCGCCCTGTCCTGAACGCTGGATTTTGCTTCTTCGTTGGTGACGAAAGGCATGGCGTCGGTCTCCCTTATGGCCGACCGACCCGCAGACGCGGATCGATGAAGAAGTAAAGGATGTCGACGATGAAATTGATCGTCACGAACAGGAAGGCAGTCAGCAGCAGATAGGCGGACATGATCGGAATATCGACGTTCTGCACGGCCTGCAGGAACATCAGGCCCATGCCTGGCCACTGGAAAACGGTCTCGGTGATGGTCGCGAAAGCGATGATCGCGCCAAGCTGCAGCCCGGTGATGGTGATGACCGGAACGAGCGTGTTCTTGAGGGCATGCCGGAAGTTCACCAGCCTGTCCGGCAGACCGCGTGCCCGGGCGAACTTGATGTAATCGGTCCGGATGACTTCCAGCATCTCGGCCCGGATCAACCGCATGATCAGGGTCATCTGGTAGAGGCCGAGCGTGATGGAGGGCAGGATCAGCGCCTTCAGGCCGGAGATGGTCAGAAAGCCGGTCGTCCACCAGGATCCGATCTGCACGGTCTCGCCGCGTCCGAAGCTCGGCAGCCACTGCAGGGTAACGGAAAACAGGAAGATCAGCAGAATCCCGATGAAGAACGTCGGCAGCGAGATGCCGATCAGTGAAACTGACAGAAACAGCTTGGAAACGGGCGATTCCCGATTGAGCCCGGCGTAGATGCCCATGGGAATGCCGACAACGAGCGCAAACACCGCAGACGCGAAGCTGAGTTCGAGCGTGGCGGGTATGCGCTTGGCGAAAAGCTCGGAAACCGGCTGACGGAACTGGTAGGACGTGCCGAAATCGAATTGCGCGGCCTTGGTGACGAAACGGAAGAACTGGACCGGAACCGGGTCGTTCAGACCCAGGCGCTCGCGCAGGGCCTCCCGTTCTTCGATCGAGGTTTCGATGCCGACCATCTGGTTTATGGGATCGCCGACAAAGCGGAACATGGTGAACGCGAGAAGGGCGACCACCAGCATGACAATCATCGCCTGCACGATGCGGCGCGTTGCAAATCCAATCATTTCGGCTCTTTGAATGCTTTAGTCATGAAAATACGCCCCCGGCGGAGTTGCCGGGAGCGTCATTTGCTGTGCTTCAGGATCAGTTCTTGGTCACGAAGCGGAACTGGAACTGGTTGTCGGCACGCTGGACAAGGTCCAGCTTGTCGGAAACACCCCATGCCAGGCTCTGCTGGTGCAGCGGGAGGTAGTAGGCGTTCTCGTGGCTGATGCGGAAGGCTTCAGCAATCATGGCATCACGCTTTTCCGGATCGATCTCGACCAGGATTTCATCGGTCAGCTGGTCGATCTTCTCGTCGCAGAAGCCACCGTTGTTGAACGGCGAACCTTTGCCGGATTCGTCGCGGCAGTTCATCAGGTTGTCCAGAACGTTCCAGCTGTCGAAGGATCCGGGGGTCCAGCCAAGCAGGTAGAACGACGTGTCGTAACCACCGGAAGCAAGGATCTTGGCGAAGTATTTCGCCTTTGGCTGGGCGTTGAGGTTCACCTTCACGCCGATACGGGCCAGCATGGCGGCAACCGCCTGGCAGATCGCCTCGTCGTTGACGTACCGGTCATTCGGGCAGTCCATGCCGATGGAAAAGCCGTCTGCATAGCCGGCTTCGGCCAGCAGTGCCTTGGCGGCTTCCGGGTCATAGGGATAACGCTCGAAATCGGCCGACTTGGAGAACAGCAGCGGCGAAACCATCAGGGCAGACGGGTTGGACAGGTCCCGCATGACCTTCTTCTTGATCCCCTCGATGTCGATCGCCTGGTAGAAGGCCTTGCGCACCCGGGCATCCTTGAGCGGGTTCTTGCCCTTGACGTCGGAATAGAGCAGCTCGTCGCGCATCTGGTCCATGCCAAGGAAGATCGTGCGCAGTTCCGGGCCGGTCAGCGCCTTGGTTCCCGCATTGTCGTTGATGCGTTTGATGTCCTGCACCGGGATCGGGTAGACCATGTCCATCTCGCCGGACAGCAGCGCGGCAACGCGCGTTGCATCGGAACCGATCGGCGTGAATTCCACCGTGTCGATGTTGTGCTTGGCTTCGTCCCACCAGCCGTCGTATTTTTCATAGACGGTCTTCACGCCGGCTTCATGGCTGACGATCTTGAACGGTCCGGTGCCATTTGCATTGAGCGCGGCATGGTTCGCAGAAGTGTCGGACGCCGAGGTGACTTTCACCGCGTCGTTCTCCGTCGTCCACTCCTTGTCCATGATGTAGAACGTGTCCCACTCGTAATGCAGGATCGGGTTCGGACCGGTGAGAACGAAATCGACCGTGTAGTCGTCAACAATCTCAACCTTGGCATCAGCCGGGACGCGGGTGGTCAGGTCAGACCCTTCCGAGCGCACGCGGTCGACGGAAAAGGCAACGTCTTCGGCAGTAAAATCGCTGCCGTTGTGAAACTTTACGCCCTTGCGCAGGTGGAAACGCCAGCGGTTCGGATCGACGATTTCCCAGCTCTCGGCCAGGGCCGGTTCAATGGCCAGGTCCGGACCACGGCGCGTCAGGCCTTCATAGGTATTGCCGAGCGACGACAGGGTGAAGGTCTCGTTGAGACTGTAGGGATCAAGCGCGTTCAGTGCACCCTGAAAGGCAAATTTCAGCGTTTCAGCATGAACAGCAGTCCCCGTTCCCGCCGCAAACAGCGCTGCGGCGATGACAATTTTTCTTTTGTTCATAGTCCCCTCGTTTTCCGGTTTCGGCTTTGCTCCACGGCCGCACCCCCCTGCCAGGACCATGCGGCCATGTTGTCAAAAACGACTATGACATCGTAAATCTCTGTGTTCAAACCCGTTTAGCTGTCAAATTGCGACATTCTGTCAATCAGCTTGTCGAGGAAGGCAGCGCAGCGGTCGAGTTCGGAAAGCTCGATAAATTCGTCGGGCTGATGGGCCTGATCGATGGAACCGGGACCGCAAACCACGGTCGAAAGTCCGTGATCCTGGAAGATCCCGCCTTCGGTGGCATAGACCACGACGTTGCGGCTGTTGTCGCCGGTCAGACGCCTGGCGGTCGTTTCCGCCAACCCTTCCTGTTCCTCTCCCAGCCCGGGCACATAGGCAAGTTCTCTCACCTCGATGGCGCAGTCCGGCGAGATCGCTTTCATTCCCGGCAGAACCTCATTTTCGATGAAGGCCCGGTAGGCGGCGACCCAGTCCTTCGCGTGTTCACCCGGCAGCAGCCGGATATCGGTCACGAATTCGCAGTGCTGGGCCGTGATGTTGTGTGCCTGGCCGCCGGAAATGGTACCGCAATGCAAGGTGGTGTAGGGCGGTTCGAACGGGCAGTCCGGATCGGCCTTGGCCCGGTTCTCCGCGGTTCTGGCATCCAGCCATCCGATCAGCCTGGCCGCTACCGAAATCGCCGAAACACCCCGGTGCAACTGGCTGGAATGGACCGGATGCCCCTGGATGCGCGTCTTCAGTACTGTAATGCCCTTGTGGCCCGTGACGACCTTCATGCTGGTCGGTTCGCCCACAATCACCACCGAAGGGCGCGGGCCGTTTGCCAGCATTTCAGGGATCAGCACCCTGGCCCCGTCGCAGCCGGTTTCCTCGTCATAGGACAGCGCGATATGGATGGGCCGTCTGAGCGGTGCATTCAGAAAATCCGGAACCTTGGCAAGCACAGTTGCCGCGAAGCCTTTCATGTCCGCCGCGCCACGGCCGTAGAGGCGGCCGTTTTCCTCCCAGGCGGAAAAAGGATCGTGAGACCAGTTCTGGCCCGCCACCGGAACGACATCGGTGTGGGCGGACAGGACCGTTCCGCCGTTGATATCCGGACCGATGCGGGCATAAAGAGCGGCCTTTTGACCCGTTTCATCCAGCGCCCGCCCTGAAGCGACACCCCATTGGCTGAGATAGTCTTCGACAAAGGTGATCAGATCGAGGTTGCTTCGATCCGAAACGGTGTTGAAGGAGATCAGTTTCTCCAGCATTTCCCGAGGCGTGTAGGTCCGGCTCACGTGGTCTCCAGAGGTTTTGTGACAGGGAGGATGGGTCTCAGGCGGGAACGGCGTCAGCGAGATGGAGACCATCTAAGCTTTTCACCGCAAGGATTTGCAAGGGGATTTCCTTGCCGCGCACCTTGATCTCGGCCTCTTCGGCACCGTCGATCCGCGCGCTTGCCGCATCGACAACAGCTTTGGAAACAACCATGAAGCTGCCGTGGTTCTTGTTCTCCGTTTCCAGCCGGCTGGCGGTGTTGACCACGTCGCCAAGCGCAGTCAGCCCACCGCGCTTGCCTGCTGTTCCGGCGGCGCCGATGCGACCGAGAATGGCCGGCCCCAGATGCAGGCCAATGCCGAGCCGGATCGGATCGCGAAACTGCGGACCCTTCTCCTTGTCGAGCGATTTCATGACCTTTTCGATACGGCGACAGGCGGCAAGAGCCTGCCGGGCGCCGGTTTCCGCGTTGCTGTCCATGCCGAAGATTGCCATGATGCCGTCACCAATGAACTTGTCGACATAGCCGCCCTCCTCCCGGATCGCGGCTGAGGCCTGGTCCAGGTAGCTGTTGAGCAGATAAACCACGTCATAGGCGAGTTGGCTTTCGGTGATGCCGGTGAAATTGCGCAGGTCCACGAACATGACCACCACATCCTGCTCGACGCCCCAGTAATAGGCGTCCTTCAGGTGTTCGCCGATAATTGCACTGGCCTTGACCGGTACAAGGGGCTGCACTTCCACGTTGCTTTCCGGGCGCGCCTGGCAGGCCAGCCGAATGTCGCTTCCCGCGCCGATCCGTGTCAGCACCGCAGCTTCGGCAACACTTGGTTTCGGCAAGGTTTCGCCGCCCTCCAGAATTTTCACCCGGCAGGTGGAACATCTCGCCCGCCCGCCGCACACCGATGCGATCGGTATGTCGTTCATGCGGCTGATTTCCAGCAGCGTTGCGCCCGGTTGCGCCTTCACCGTCAGTCCGCCTGGATAGACCACGGTCAGGCTGCGCGCTTTCAGGCTGAGAAGGTAACGGATCAGGATGGCCAACAGGCTGACGGCAATCAGGCCGAACACAACCGCACGGAACTGAACGACGACCTCGCTGGCCCACAATTGCTGGTCCGGAGTGATTCGGAGGGTTACGTCACGGCTGAGGGCCAGCCGGCGGGCACCTTCAATCCAGCCCCAGATGGCAAGCACCGGCATCGCAAAGGCAAACCCGGCCGCCAGCGGCTTCAGCCTCTGGTAAGCCGGATAAAGGCGTAGGAAGAAGTGCAGGCCGATCATGGCGTGAGTCCACACCATGAGCAGCAGAATAGACTGATTGACCGCCGCATTCGGCCACAGCAGCGTCAGCATCTGCTCGTAGAGCGGCAGGAAGCCGAACTCCTTGGCAACGCCCATGGTCGTGGTGACATGCGGTATCAGGAGCCAGGGAATGTAAAGACCGAGGGCGAGCTGCAGAAGCTCCCAACGGGACATCTTCAACGTTCGCCGTTTGCTTGTCCGCCACAAGGCGAGCAGCACATGGGTCAGCGCGGCGAGGATGAGGACAGTTTCGCCAAGCGGGCTTCTCCAGACCCAGTAGTGCCAGACCGAGGCCTGGTCCATGGCCTGGAAGGAAATGATGCCGAGGGCGTGATTTGAAAAATGGCTGAGGCAGAATGTGAACAGGATCAGGCCGCTCCACAGTCGGAGCCGCTGACGCCAGTTCCCTCCGGCGACCATGACACTGTCGGACTTCTTGCCCGGTCTTGCCGCCGAAGCGGACTTTTCAGAAGATTTGGCGGCCGTCGCGGGCCTGTTCGGCCGGCTTGTGCCGGGGGCCTCTTCCTGCATGTATTTTCAGTCTCCGGTCTGGCCGTTCCGGCCTTCTGCCGGTCTGCCCTGTCAATTGCCACTTGAAGCGCGGGGGGCAGCCGAGGTCAAGGAGGCAAAAAGGAAATGCGGTGAACTGCCCGTGAAGGCACGCGCAACGTGGAAAACTCCTCGGCATGCGAGCACTGTCAGGTCAAATTTCGCAAAATTTCGGGTTTTCTTCGGCTATGACCTTGCATCCCGGGCGTCAGTCGGCACATTCCGGGCCGGACATCCAACAACCGGGAAGAGGCGATGAAGGTCTACGGCATCAAGAACTGCGACACCGTCAAGAAGGCGCGGAAGTTTCTGGAAGAGGCCGGCGTGCCTTATGAGTTCCACGACTACAAGAAGGATGGCGTCGATGCCGATCGACTGGCCGGCTTTGTCGGTGAATTCGGATGGGAGTCTATCCTGAACAAGCGCGGCACCACGTGGCGGCGCCTGGACGAAGCAACACAGGACGGCGTTGTCGACGCCAAGAGCGCGCTCGACGTGATGATCGAGAACCCGTCCGTTATCAAAAGGCCGATCGTGGCAGGCGAAACCAAGAATTTCGTCGGCTTTGACCCTGTCGCCTGGGAAATGGCACTGGAACTGGGCGAACTGAAGTAGCGTTTGCCGCCACTGGCCAATCAGGCCCGGTAGATACCGGGCCGGGCTTTTGCCTGCCAGGCGGTTACCAGGTCCGGCGCGGGCCGGTGTCGATGTGGTAGTGGCCGGAAGAATAGTGCTTGTATCCGCCAACTTCCGGCTGTGATTTCAAGAAGGCAATGACGGACGACGGGTTGCCACGGACCGAAAAATCGACCGCCCGGCAGTTGAGGTGATAGGAATCCCTGGCGCCACCCTTCCACCAGTTCTCAAGCCACCAGCGCTTGGTCGAGCTGACAGTCACTTTGCCATAGCGGGATGCAACCCGGTTTAGAACCTTCTTCAGCTTGCGCGGCACGCACCAGGAACTGTCGTTATAGTCGATGGAATTGTGGGATGCGGTCATCCAGCCCATGCCGGTAACACCGGCGACGGTTCCGCAGCCGGCAAGTGTGACAGTCAATCCTAGGAATACGATCCAGGCGGTGAGGCGCTGACGCATGACGGGCGGCCTTCGGTTACTGATTACAATCTCGTCCCCCGCGCGCAGGCTGATTGAATTTTATTAAAATTCTAATGAAAAACGTGGTTAACGCGCCTTCGAAACAAATGTTTCAGGCACTGACGTTTTCTGATACAAATGCGTCAACCCAATGTGGGCTGTCCCGTCAGTTGTCGGATGCGTTTGCCATGTCTCATGTTTTTCCCCGCCACACCAAAGCCGATCTCCCCGTCGCAGTAACAGGGGACGGTTGCTACATTCTCGATCGGTCCGGAAAGAAATATTTCGATGGATCCGGCGGCGCCGCGGTCTCCTGTCTCGGGCACAGCGATCCGGATGTGATCGCTGCCATCAAGGCCCAGGTGGACCGGATCGCCTTCGCCCATACAGGCTTTTTCACCAGCGAACCTGCAGAGGAACTGGCGGATCTCCTGATCGGGAAAGCACCAGGCAATCTGGACCGCGTCTATTTCGTCTCCGGTGGATCGGAAGCCATGGAGGCGGCGCTGAAGCTGGCGCGTCAGTACTTCCTGGAGAAAGGTGAAGCGTCACGGCACCGGGTAATTGCCCGCAGGCAGAGCTACCACGGCAACACGCTTGGTGCGCTGGCAACCGGCGGCAACCAGTGGCGGCGGGAGCCTTTTGCACCGTTGATGATCGATACCACCCATATTGCCCCCTGTTACGAGTATCGGGACCGCCGCGAGGGGGAAACCGCCTTCGACTACGGTCAGCGGATCGCCAACGAATTGGAAGCGGAAATCCTTCGGCTCGGGCCGGAAAACGTCATGGCTTTCGTTGCCGAACCGGTTGTCGGTGCGACGGCGGGTGCCCTGCCGCCGGTCGAAGGTTATTTCAAGCGGATCCGGGAGATCTGCGATAATTACGGCGTGCTTCTGATCCTGGACGAGGTCATGTGCGGCATGGGCCGCACCGGCACCCTGTTCGCCTGTGAGCAGGATGGTGTCGCGCCGGATATTCTATGCATCGCGAAAGGGCTCGGAGCCGGCTATCAGCCGGTCGGTGCCATGCTGTGCACCGCTGCCATTTACGAAGCCATCGAGACCGGATCGGGCTTTTTCCAGCATGGCCACACATACATCGGCCATCCGACCGCCTGCGCCGCCGCGCTCGCCGTGTTCAGGAAACTGACCGGCGGCGTTGCCGACCGGGTGATGCCGATGGGCGAGAAACTGACGACGGCACTTAACGATGCTTTCGGTCAGCACCCGCATGTTGGTGATATTCGCGGCCGCGGACTTTTCCGGGGCATCGAAATCGTCGAGGACCGGGCCAGCAAGGCGCCGTTTGATCCGAAGAGGGGCATCAACAAGGCGCTCAAGAAGGCAGCATTCGAGGCCGGTCTAATCTGCTACCCGATGGGCGGGACGATCGATGGGGTGCGGGGCGACCATATCCTGCTGGCGCCGCCTTTCATTCTCCAGGACAGCCATATCGGAGAGATCACCGACAAGCTCAACCAGGCGTTCAAGGCGGTCTTCTGAACATGAGTGCGCTTTTTGTTCCGTCGCCTTTGTCATTGATCATGGTGGCTCCCAACGGTGCCCGCCGGACCAAGGCGGATCATTCCGCCCTGCCGATGACCATCGCCGAAACGGTGGTGGCGGCAAAGGCGTGTTTTGAGGCTGGAGCCGGTGCGCTTCATGCCCACGTACGCGACCTTACCGGTGCCCATGTGCTTGACGCCGGGCTTTATCGTGAACTCTTGTCGGAAATGCGTGTTGCGGTGCCGCAAATGCAGGTTCAAATCACCACGGAAGCTGTTGGAAAATACACTCCGGAAGAGCAACGCGAACTGGTCTACGAGGTCAAGCCGGATGCGGTCTCCGTCGCGATCCGGGAGATGGTTCCGGAAGGCGGGGAAGACCAGGCAAAAGCCTTTTACCACTGGGCGTTCGACCATGAATGTGCGGTCCAGCATATCGTCTACAGCGCGGATGATCTGGACCGGTTTTTCGACCTGGCGGCAGCCGGCACCCTGGCAGGGGAAAGCCATCAGCTGCTGTTCGTTCTGGGGCGCTATGCGGCAGACCAGGAAAGCGCACCGGAAGATCTGGTGCCGTTTCTGGAAAAGCTCGCGGAACGCGGCAAGGGGCAGTCGCTGGACTGGGCGGCCTGCGCTTTCGGACACCGCGAGACGGAGTGTCTGGTGGAGGCGGTCCAGCGAGGCGGCAAGGCCAGGATCGGTTTTGAAAACGGCCTGTGGAACAGGACCGGAGAACGCGCGATAGACAATGCCGACCGGGTCAGCGATCTGGTATCGGCCCTGAAGGAACACAGTCTGATGCCTGCCTGATCGTTCGGGCCGGCATCCGGCACGAAGCAAAATCAGCGGGCTGCGGCCCTCAAGGTTGGAGACTGGAAAATCATGGCGGATAGCCTTTACGTTCTGACGCTGTCCTGCGCGGACAAGCCTGGCATTGTGGCGGCAGTCACGACGGAACTGGCAGATTTTGGCGCCAATATTGCCGAAAGTGACCAGTTCTGGGACCGGGTAACCAACCAGTTCTTCCTGCGTATTGCCATTCTGGCTCCGGAAGGCGTGACCCTGGAAAGCGTTCAGAGGGCGCTTGACCCGGTCATCAGCCGTTTCGACATGAAGGCCAAACTGGTCGACACGGCCAAACGGCCGAAGGTCATCGTCATGGTGTCCAAATTCGACCATGCCATGTTGCACCTTCTCTACCAGATCCGCGTCGGCTGGATGGATGCCGAAGTGGTCGCGATCGTTTCCAACCACACCGACAGCCAGCGCACGGCCGAGCACGAAGGCATTCCGTACCACCATTGGCCGGTGAACAAGGAAAACAAGGCCGAGCAGGAAGAGAAACTGCTGAAGCTGGTCAAGGAAACCGGAGCCGATCTGGTGGTTCTCGCCCGCTACATGCAGGTGCTTTCCGACAGCCTTTCCAAGCGTCTGTTCGGCAAGATCATCAACATCCACCACTCCTTCCTGCCGAGCTTCAAGGGTGCAAAACCCTATCACCAGGCGCATGCTCGCGGCGTCAAGATGATCGGGGCCACCGCTCACTATGTGACACCGGATCTCGATGAAGGCCCGATCATCGAGCAGGACGCCGAACGGGTAAGCCATGCGCTCTCCGCGGACGATTTCGTCGCCCGTGGCCGCGACATCGAATCCCGCGTGCTGGCCCGTGCCGTCAAATACCACCTGGAAAATCGGGTGATGATCGTCGGCAACAAGACCATTGTGTTCACGCCGTAAGGCAAGCCTTGGTGCCCGAAAAGCAATTGGCCCCGGTCGTCCGATGGATGGCCGGGGCTTTTTCATGATCCGGAAGCTTGGGTTGGGGGCCGGGTGTCCTCAGGCAACCACTGCCATCGGCGCGGTGACAGGCATGCCGTCGCGCTTCAGTTCCGCATGAACCCAGTCGCGGAACAGGCGGACCTTGCGGCTGGTGCGCAGGGCGGGCGGGTAACTCATGTACCAGCTTTCGTCATCGGCATGGCAGGTCAGCTTGAACGGCTGGATCAACTGGCCGTTTTCAAGGGCGGTCTTGCAGAAATAAGGGGTCAGGATTGCGACGCCCTGTCCTGCGATCGCCCGGTTGGCCTCGAGCGCCTGTGACCCCATGCGCGAGCTAGGGTGACCGCTCAGGTCGACATTCGGCAGTCCCGCTGCCTCGAACCACATCTGCCACCACGGGTCCTGCGGATCGACCAGCGGCAATTTCAGAATGTCCTCGGGCTTTTTGACGCCGCCGATCGTGTCCGCAAGCTTCGGGCTCAGCATCGGTGTAAAGTCCGCGCGCACGATTTCATGGGCGAGCCAGTTTTTCGGAGGGGCCTTGCAGGCGGAGATCACGACGTCGGATTCGTTGAACTCCGGTTCAGCATGCGGGCCATAGGGAACGATGCGCACGCCCACGTCCGGGTTCTGCATCTGGAACTCGAACAGACGGTTTGACAGCCAGTTGACCGCAAACGTGGTGTTGCTGGAGACGACAAGTTGGCCGGCGTTCTTTTCGGAAATATCCTCGAAGGCACTGCGAAGCGAGGAGAACGCATCCACCACCCGCGCCGCCAGTTGCCCGCCATTGTCGGTCAGCTCGATCTTGCGGGCCTTGCGGGTGAACAGTTGAAAGCCGAGACGATCTTCCAGGATCTTGATCTGGTAGCTGACAGCCGCCTGGGTCATGCCCAACTCGTCGCCGGCCTTGGTAAAACTCAGGTGCCGGCTTGCAGCTTCAAAGGCCCGGATTGCGGAAAGTGGTGGCAAATTCACTGACATACATAAGTCTCCCTTATGCATGTCTATTGAATTTTCGTTGGTAAGACAACCGAAACCCGCCGATATGTAACTCACAAGAAACAGGAGTTATAGACGTGTTCAGGCTCTCCCAGACGAAATCGGGCTGCGCGACCCATCAGCAAGACTTGGGCTTTTCATTCAGGTCGCTTATCGGTTCTCTGTTCGCAAGGATGGCAACCCGAGGCCGCAAGCGTGTGAACGTGGCTCATCTGCCGGACGAGCTGCGCCGGGATATCGGGCTTGGCCCCAACCCGCATGAAACGTCGTTCGAGGCGCGTTGGCAAAAGGAACTGAAGGACCTGCAGCGGTAGAGTTTACCCGTTGCCTGACCTTCACCCGGCCGCGGTCTCCCCTGTGGCCGGTCGGGCAGATCCGGCAGACGCATGCTGCTGGATCTGTCTCGCTTCACGCAGTGCCTCCGGTCAGGTCAGTTTCTTGAGCGCCGGCAGAATGGTCTCATAATCCAGTGTGCCGCCGGTGAAATGGCGCATCAGCAAGGTGCCCATCAAAAGGCACAGCACGCTGTCGGCCGCCTCGCTCCCCGCCAGGCTTTGAACGTGCCCGCGCAGCTGGTCGTTGGCGAGCTTCATTGCCGGGTCACTGGCGATTTCTTCCCCCGTCTTGCCGCGCAGGTAGTCGAACAGCAGCGAGATTTCGGCTGCAAATCCAGGCTCCAGGCTCCGAGCAAAGTCAACCAGTGCTGACGCGGGCACCTGTGAAGCATCATTCGCGCCGGCCTCTGACGTCATCTGCGCCATGACTGTTTCGGTGCAGGCCAGGAACAGGCTCTTCTTGTTTGGAAAGTAGTGATAGAGCGCGCTTTTCGACAATCCCAGGGCTTCCGCAACGCGGCGCATGCCAAGGCCGGAGTAGCCGAGTTCGGAAAAAAGCGGCGCAGCCTTGCGCGCAAGTTCCAGCCGGTAGGCCTCGTGATCGATCTGTTTCGGCATTATTTCGTCCAGTTGGTCGATAAACATATTGACCACCTGATGGTGCGTCGTCTAGATCTCTTTTTAGTCCAGTTGGACGAAAATAAATTGACGGTCCACAAGCTCCAAAAATCGAGCTGTCGGATCGAAGGAGTATTCATGGCGCAATCCGGAGGCGTGAGTCGCAAGCACGAAAGGTCCCTGCTGCAAAAATGTGTCTTCGCAGCACTTCACCTCATCTGTGTGCTCTTAAGCATCTGGCTTCTTCTGGGCGGTGGATGGGTACGGGTCGGTGCCTGGTTCGGGTTGGAACTCACCCTCGCCGATCCGCAGCGTGGTCTGCTCCTGCTTGCCTGCACTCTGCTCTATTTTGCCCGCCATCTGTTGACCCTGTTCTACCTGCTTGCCCGGAAGGTGGCTTTTCCGGAGGTCTTTGGACTGGGAGCCTTCATCGCCTTCTTCGAAATAGGCTTTTTGTTGCTCGGCAGCGGTGCCTTTCGGCAGGTCGCCGTACCCTTCTCTGTTCTCGATGGTGTGGCGCTTGCAATGGTGGTCGGCGGTTCGTTTCTCAACAGCTGGTCGGAACTGCAGCGCAAGTGGTGGAAACGTGATCCCGCCCATCACGGGCAATGCTACACCGGGGGCCTCTTCGCCTCATCGATGCATATCAACTATTTCGGCGACACGGTGCTGTTCACAGGCTGGGCTCTGCTCACCCACAATCTTGCGGCGCTTGCCGTGCCGGCATTCATGGCGGTTTCCTTTGTGGTCTTTCATATCCCGGCGCTCGATGCCTATCTCTCGCGGAGATATGGCCCACAATTCGACGCCTACGCAGCCCGCACGCACAACTTCATCCCGTTTGTTTATTGACTGACACGCAGCCTCAGATCAGCAGTGCCCAAACAGTCGCCGCCAACATGGCGATTGCCATGGTCACCGTAATGGCTCGCATGAGCGGGCCTTCGCCGATCAGGGCGAGGATCGACACGCCAACCAGGGCCCAAAGGGAATGAAACACCATCCCGCCAAGGGTAAAGCCCGCCACCAGGATCATCGCGTTTTCGTGGATCCCGAGCCCGTTGCCGGCCAGGAAGGTTGAAAAGGCAACCAGGTTCATGGCCCAGGTTTTCGGGCTGAGCGGGTGTATCAGCAATCCTTCCCAGAAACTGGGCAGCGCGACCTCGCCCTTCGGCTTGACGCTGAGACAAACGATCCGCCAGGCAAGATAGGTCATATAGGCCATGCTCAGCACCTTGAAGACAGTCACCACCGTGCCGCCTCCGGCCATCACATGGCCAAGGCCATAGGCAACGCTGAGCTTGAGCGGCAAAGATCCGATCTGCGAGGCGACAATCACGGGAAAGGCGGTGCGGTACCCTGCGGATGCGCCGATGGCCAGAAAGGTCAGGTTGCCCGGACCGGGTGTCCCGGTCATGACGATGACGAACACCGCGAAGGCGAGAAACGTGGCGTAATCCATGGGTATCTCCAGACACAGCATCGAGTGTTTCGATACAATCGATACAAAATAGCGGAGATACTAATTGTCTTGAGGTATTGTATCAGTCAATGATAACATTGTTCTCATGACAATGTGGATCCCGAACATCGAAGCGGCCGGTGGCCCGATCTATCTGGCGATCGCCGACGCGTTGGAAGCCGACATCAAGACCGGGGCGCTTGCCCAGGGCGATAGGCTGCCGCCACAGCGTGAACTTGCCTATCAGCTTGGCGTGACGCTCGGCACCATCACCCGTGCCTACGGCGAAGCCGAGCGGCGCAGGCTGGTGAAGGGAGAAACCGGACGGGGCACCTACATTGCCTCTGAAACCCAGAAGGTTTCGCCCCTTGCCCCGAAGGAAGACGAGCCGGAAACCTGCGATCTGGCGCGAAACTTTGCCTATCCGCATCTCAACCCGAGTCTTTCCGACGGGCTGACGCGGATGGCGCGCACGGTGGGGATCGACCGGTTGAACGGGTTCGTACCGTCTGAAGGGCTCAAGGCGCATCGCGAAACCGGGGCTCTCGTCTTCAAGGACTACGGTCTGGAAGCCGATCCGGACCGGGTCGCGGTTACCTGTGGCGCGCAGCACGGAATTCAGGTCACCTGCCAGGCCCTGTTCCGCCCGGGCGATGCGGTTGCCGTCGACCGGTTCACATACCCGTCGATCTTCAGTTCCTTTGCCAGCATCGGCCTGAAGCCGGTGCCTTTGCCCGCATTGATACGGGCCGATGGCGGCTTCGGCGCCATGGATCCGGCAGCGCTTGCCCAGGCCGCGAAGACGCATGGTGTCAAAGGCGTGTTCCTGATGCCGAACATGCAGAACCCGACCACCCACACCATGTCTGTCGAAGAACGGCAGGATCTGGTGGCGGTTGCCCGGCAATTCGACCTGAAGATTGTCGAGGACGATCCCTATACGCCTTTTCTTCCGGAAGCCCTGCCCGCCTTCGGTGCGCTGGCGCCGGAGCGCACGGCCTCAATCGCCAGTATCTCCAAGGTCTGTTCACCCGGAAGCCGGATTGGCTTCGTCCATGTGCCCGGGCCTTTCGGTGACAGCATTCGCAACAAGATTGGTGAAAGCACCTGGATGGCCTCCCCCATCACGGCAGAACTGATTGCCGGCTGGGTGCGTGAGGGACATCTGTTCAAGACGCTGCGCCTGAAGCGCAAGGCAAACCGCACGAGGTTCCTGGCGGCGCGTGACCTGCTCGCGCCGCATTTCCTGCAGAGCGACGTCAACAAGGTGTTCGGCTGGCTGCGCCTGCCGGAAACCGTCGATCCCGACGCGCTTCAGAACGCGCTCGGACACCAGGGCATTTCGGTTTTGTCATCCCGGTATTTTCAGGCGAAGGACCACCAGCCGGCGCCCTATCTGCGCCTGACCTTCGGATCCGAACAGTCCGACGACCGCTTCCGCTGGGCCCTCCAGCGCATCAGATCCACCATCGGCCAATTGGCCGAATTGCCCGATCTCACCCGCCCGGTAGGGTAAGGCCTTGCGGTAATGTGTGATTTTGCCAGGCACCTGTCAGTCTTTGACAAGCCGGCAGATCCGACCGATAAGCTGCGCGCAAAACAGGACCGGCCCTTGCAAGGAGTGCCGTCCGCGACGAGGTGACATGGCATTCTGGCCCAAAAGCAGGAAACTCAAGGACAGGCCCAGTGTCTGTAATCCCGACGCCAGTCCTTACGCGGTCTTCGATCGGGTTGGCCTGAGTGTCGGCAAAGAGCATATCCTGCAGGATCTCACCTTGCAGCTTGCCGAAGACCGGATCGGCATTATCGGCCTGAACGGGTCCGGCAAGAGCTCTCTTGTACGCCTGTTGAACGGGTTGCGTACGCCGAC
This sequence comes from Labrenzia sp. PO1, assembly GCF_012273635.1. Lineage (NCBI taxonomy): Bacteria > Pseudomonadati > Pseudomonadota > Alphaproteobacteria > Hyphomicrobiales > Stappiaceae > Labrenzia > Labrenzia sp. PO1. The sequence goes on along the minus strand of NZ_JAAXCR010000004.1, from coordinate 4,718 downwards.
GAGCGGCGACCTCACGCTTTTTGGAGCCCCCTCCGCCGAGGCGGAACTGGAGTTGCCGCGTCATGTCGGCTTCGTGTTCCAGAACCCGGATCATCAGGCCATTTTTCCCACGGTGGAAGAAGAGATCGCCTTTGGCCTCACCCAACTCGGGTCCGGCAAGGAAGAAAGCCGCAGCCGCGCGCGGGCGTTTCTCGCCCTGCATGGCTGTGAGGGGCTGGCCGGCAAACCGATCACGGAACTTTCCGGCGGTCAGAAACAGCTCGTCTGCATCCTGGCGGTTCTGGTCATGGAGCCGCGCCTATTGGTGCTGGACGAGCCGATGGCCAGCCTCGATGCACTGACGACAGTGCGGATCCGCCAGAAAATCCTGTCACTGCCGCAGAAGATCGTTCTCGTCAGTCACGATCTCAGCCAGTTCGACGGTTTCGACAGACTGCTCTGGCTGGAGGACGGACGTTTGCGCATGGATGGCGCGCCGGATGTGGTTCGGGCGGCGTTCCAGGAAGACGTCGTCTCGCGGCAGGGCATGAATGTGGAGGTTGCCGAGTTATGATGTCGGTCTATCTCCAGGGCAACAGCTGGGCCCACCGGATGCCCGCGGGCCTGAAGCTTCTGGCTGTTGCCGTCGCCAGCCTGCTGCTGCTGCGATACACATCATTTTGGGTTCTGCTGCCGGCTCTTGCAGGTGTTCTCCTGTGTTATGCCTCCCTCGGGCGCGAGGGACTGGCGCAACTGAAGCTCCTGCGGGCAATGTCGTTTCTGCTTGCCGTGCTGCTGGCGCTTCACTGGGTGTCCGGAAGTCTTCTGGAAGGGGTTACGATCATCCTGCGGCTTGCGATCATGATCCTGGCTGCAAATTTCGTATCGGTGACCACCCGCATGGACGATATGCTGAATGCCGTCCAGCCGCTGTTCAGGCCGCTCGAGTTCCTCGGTTTCTCTCCTCGCAAACCGGCGCTGGGCGTTGCACTGGTGCTTCGCTTCGCGCCTTACATGCTCGTCGTTTTCGGTCAGTTGCGCGAAGCCTGGCAGGCGCGAACAGGCACGCGAAATTCGTGGCGTCTGCTGGCGCCTTTCGCCATTCAGTCCCTGAGCATGTCGGATCACGTTGCCGAGGCATTGAAGGCGCGGGGCGGCTCGGAAGGCTTGTCAAGATGACCGAAAAGAAGCTCCATATGGCTGGCATTCGGCCAAAAACTGGGATATCCCGCCCACAGATGACGTTGCCTGACCCTCATGTGGTAAGATCCGCGCGAGGTTGAACGGCAGCACCCTTGTTAACGAGAAGAAGGTCGATTTCATCATGGCTGACAGGTCTCTTGTGCACGTTGCTTTCTATGCCGCGCTGATTGCCGCCCTGGGGCTGGTTCCGCCGGTGGCGATCGCCTTTCTCGGCGGTGTGCCGATCACGGCGCAGACCCTCGGTGTCATGCTGGCCGGTGTCATGCTCGGCCCCATCCGCGGTGCGCTTGCCGTGCTGCTATTCCTGTTTCTCGTCGCGCTGGGCTTGCCGTTCCTGTCCGGCGGCCGCGGTGGTCTTGGCGTCTTCATGGGTCCGTCTGTCGGTTTTCTGATCGGCTGGCCGGTCGGAGCTCTCGTGGCCGGCTTGATCATGCAGTCGACCCGCGAGCTGAACATTCTGGTGTCTTCGGCAATAGCGGCTGCGGTCGGCGGCATTCTTGTGGTCTACGCTTTCGGCATCCCGGGCGTTGCCATCATGGCCGGACTTTCCCTTCCGAAAGCCGCGCTTGGCAGCGCAATCTATATTCCCGGTGACCTGGTCAAGGTCGCACTTACGGCGCTCATCGTTCAGACCGTCGCACGCGGCCTGCCGGGTGCCGTGTTGTCCCGGTCTTAATTCCGTAGATCCAGCAAGGCCACATCATGGCCTTTGTCGGCGACAGTCTCGACCGGTTTGCCAGTGAGAAAGCCACTGGGGCCGCACTCACATGCGGTCCGAATTCTCTCTCCTGGCAGGAGCTTGCAGTCCGGATCAACCGGATCGAGGCAGTGCTTTGTGAGCGGACCGACCATGCAAGCTATGTGGTTCTGCGTCTTCGGGACCCTGCGGACCTGGTCGTCTGCTTCTTTGCCTGCGCCCGCACCGGGCGTGTCGCCACGGTCATGGACCCGGACTGGCCTTCAGCCCAGGCATCAGCAGTTCTGGAAGCGGTCGGGCCAGACCTCGTCATCGATGACCAGTCCCTGCCGGTGTTGTTGACGGCTGATACCGGTTCCACTGAAACACGAAGGTCACCGGAAACTCCACCTGAGATCCTGCCGGACGAAGACGACCTCTTTTATGCAGGCTTCACCTCCGGTTCCAGCGGTGTTCCCAAGGGCTATGTGCGCTCTCACAGATCGTGGCTCGAAAGCTTCAAGCTGTCGGCACAGGCCTTCGGTATTTCGAAAGGTAGCCGCGTCGTCCTGCCCGGGCAGCTCACGCATTCACTTCACCTTTATGGCGCTGTCTGCGGCCTCGCCTGCGGCCAACACGTGGTGCTCACGCCGCGGTTCGATCCGCGCGTCGTCCTGAGGGAACTTGGCAGCGCCCCTGAAGGCTCTGTCCTTTATGCAACGCCGACCCAGCTGCACTTTCTGGCCGAGGCTGCCCGGCGCAGCGGTCCCATCGCTGCGGTGAAACAGGTTCTCGCGAGCGGGGCCAAATGGCGTGAAGCCGACCGGCAGGCCTTGAAGTCGGTTTTCCCCGAGGCACGCCTTTTCGAATTCTACGGGGCTTCGGAAACCAGCTTCATCACGCTGTCCTCACCTGAGGACAATGTCCCCGCAGGCTCGGTCGGGTGTGCCGCGCAAGGGGTCGACATCGTGATCGGTGACCCTTCGTCCCCCGCTGTCCCTGGCCGGGCCGGGCTGATCTGGGTGCGGAGCGGTCTGCTGTTTTCGCACTATATAAGCGGCACATCGCCGGACACGCTCTGGCGGGACGGTTGGCTCACCGTCGGCGATCACGGTTTTCTCGATGAGCGAGGCTTCCTGTTTCTGACAGGACGGGAAAACCGCATGGTCATCACTTCCGGACTGAATGTTTATCCGGAAGAGGTTGAGGCTGTCTTGGCCGAACATCCCTCCGTTGTCCTTGCAGTCGTCGCTGGGTTACCGGATCAGGTGCGCGGTCACCGGCTGGAGGCGGTGGTTGAGCTGGGTGCGCCTTTGGCGGGTGCAGAGCAGATCTTGCTGCGCCATTGCCGCGAACGTCTCGCACCCGGCAAGGTGCCGAGGCATATTCACATCAGGGCAAAGATGCCGCTGACGCCAGGGGGCAAGCCGGATATTCGGAAGGTCGTGGCCGATTTGGCGAAAACCGGAGGCAGCGGGTGACGCAGACACGCAAGGCAGTGATCGCAGCAGCACGGCGGACGGCGGTTTGCCCGCGCGGTGGCGCACTTGCCTTGTTGCAGGCCGACGAGCTTGCCGCACCCGTTCTTGCACAGCTTGTCGTTGACGCCGGAATAGAGCCAGAAGAGGTCGACTGCGTCTTTCTGGGCAATGCTCTTTATGGTGGCGGCAATCCGGCCCGCCTTGCCGCGCTTCGCGCCGGGTTGCCTCAAACGGTTCCCGCTCTCACCATCGATACGCAGTGCTGCTCGGGACTTGATGCGATCGTCATGGGCGCAAGATTGATCGAGGCAGGTGCGGCGGACATTGTTCTGGCAGGAGGAGCGGAAAGCTTCAGCCGGTCGCCGATCCGGATGACCAGACCTGTCGATCCGGCAGTACCGCCCGTTGCCTACGACCGTCCTGCTTTCGCGCCCGCGCCATTCGGCGACCCGGATCTTGCAGATGCAGCTGCCAGGCTTGCCGCTGAAACGGGAACATCGCGGGAAGATCAGGCGGTCTTTGCTGTCACCTCACACGACAAGGCGAGGTCGGCAAGGGGCTATCTTCGCGGACGTCTGGTCAATGCCGGAGGGAGACTTCCGGAAGAGGACGGGTTCACGAGACACCTGTCGCTCAAGACAGCCCTCAGGGCACCGCTTCTGAACGGCGATCACGAAACCGGTCTCAGTGCCGCAACGATCGCCTGCGAAGCAGACGGCGCTGCCGCCGTATTGCTGATGTCCGAGGGAGCCTTTCAAGAACGCTTTCATTTGAATTCAAGTGAGAGCCGGAAGTCAGGCCTGAAAATACTTGCGAGCCGAAGTGCCGGCGGTAACCCCGCCGAACCGGCTCTGGTTCCGATAGAGGTGGCGAAGGCCATGTTCGCAGAACTGGGTATGGATGCGACGGAGCTGGCTGCTACAGAACTCATGGAAGCCTATGCGGTTCAGGCAATGGCGACAGCAGCGCACCTGGGTCTTGAATCTGAAGGTCTGAACCGGATGGGCGGCGCACTTGCAAGAGGGCATCCGATCGGCGCATCAGGCGCAATTCTGGCTGTGCACCTGTTTGAAGTGCTGACACGCAAGGAGACCCCTGCGGAAGGTGCCCGGAACGTAGGCATGGCGCTCATTGCGGCAGCTGGTGGACTAGGCTCGGGGATAGTGGTTTCGCCTGCTGTGCGCAAAGGTGGATAACTATTAAGTATCTGAAAAGTTACGACTTTTTGCGTTTGATGAAAGTTTTTTCGCTTTTTTTGATTTTTTTCGAAAACCGGTGTTGACGGGTTGGGTTGGTCTGCGTATAACCCGGTTCATCGACGGCGGCAACGTCGCTGGCGACAGGGTTTTGTGACCTTAATTCCAGAAAATTGGTCCTAG
>NZ_JAAXCR010000003.1:0-1125762 GCF_012273635.1 Labrenzia sp. PO1 | reverse complement strand
TCTGGCTTCGTAATGGGTGCTGACGTTGGTTACGCCAACACCGACCCGGACAACGCATCTGACGTTGACGAACTCCTCTTCGGTGTTCGTATGCAGCGCACTTTCTAATCAACCCTCACTCGAGGTTTGATGGAAAACCCGGCGGAAACGCCGGGTTTTCTTTTGTCTTGTCGGATAAAAAGTACTGTAAAATGCGACGCACAGAGTGTCGCTGTAGCTCAGAAGCTCAGAAGCTCAGAAGCTCAGAAGCTCAGAAGAGCTAAGCGGAACAAGGCCAGGTGGCCGCCAGATTCAAACGCTTTTCAGAAAATCCGAAATCGTCTTGTGCGTCTCGCCATCCCACAGAACAGGGGCATGCCCTTGGCCGGGAATGGTTTTTGCTGTGGCATTCGGGTGGTTGTCCGTCATGCGCCGACATGTTTCCGGGCTCAGCAGATCCGAATGTTCGCCGCGAAGCACCAGGACCGGTCTGTCGGTCAGCTTTTCGTAAAGAGGCCAGAGGTCGGGTGTGGGCGTGGCATCATCGAGACTTGCCAATTGATGGGCGAGGGCGGGGTCGTAGTCCATCATCACATGTCCGTCCTGCTCGCTCGCAAGCTGGCCAGCCAGCTTGAGCCAGTCAGCCTTTCCGAAGGCAGGGAATTGATATCCGAGCGTGTGTTCCAGGTTGGCTGCGACGTCTTTATGGGAGGCGCATTTCATGTGGTGGCCGAGTGTTGCGGCGATCCGGTGGATCGCGCGCATCTCGATATGCGGACCAATGTCATTGAAGATCACGGCCGCCATTCGGGATGCGGGATAACGCAAGCCCATTGCCAGGGCATGCAAGCCACCCCGTGAAGTTCCAAGAACGGCAAAACGGTCCAGTCCAAGTTCTGTAATGGCAGCATCGATGTCCTTGTCTTCAACGGTCAAGGCGTAATTGCGCCAATCGGGATCCCAGTCGCTCTTGCCTCGTCCCCTGTAGTCGAGGGCGATGACCCTGTGGCCGCAAGTTTGAAGGAAACGCGCGATCTCATTGAAATCTCGCGTATTTCTGGAAAGCCCCGGCAGGCAGAGAACGGGAATTGGCGACGCTGCCCCTTCCGAATCCGGTTTGGCAGACGGCCACTCGCAGCCTGACAAGGTAAGGCCATCCGGGCTTTTCCAGGTAAAGTCTACTACTGGGGGCATCGGGGCGGTGCTGGAGCTGACAAGCGCTTCTTGCGGCGCAGAAGTCATGGGTGTCTCCCGTAACGTTTCCATCCAAAAGTTGTTTTTTTCAAAGATAGAGTGGATTGCGGGCGGGTGCCAATAGGAAGACTTCGTATTAGGCATTGAAAAGATGAGGCCAGGTGTCGCTGGAAGAGCGCAGTTAAGGCAAGAAAAGTCGAAAAGCAGCAGTTCTATAGCATTGGAACCATTGCTCCTTGTTCGGCAGATGAGTATGTTGCGCCTCCATCTGAAACAGATGCCCTTCCGCCCGTCGGAACCACGACAGTCATCCAAGAGGAAACCGAGATGTTTAAAGGTTCAATTCCAGCGCTGATTACCCCGTTTAAGGACGGAGCGCTCGATGAGAAACGGTTTCAGGAGTTCGTGGACTGGCAGATCGCTGAAGGTTCCTCCGGTCTCGTGCCAGTGGGCACGACCGGCGAAAGCCCGACGCTGACCCATGATGAACACAAGCGCGTTGTCGAACTGTGTGTAGAAGCGGCCGCGGGCCGCGTTCCCGTCATGGCGGGCGCAGGTTCCAACAATACGATCGAAGCAATCGACTTCGCGCAACACGCCGAAAAGGCCGGCGCCAATGCGCTGCTGGTCGTGACGCCTTACTACAACAAGCCGAACCAGGCTGGCATGAAGGCCCATTTCAAGGCCGTCAACGATGCCGTCGGCATCCCGATCTTCATCTACAACATTCCAGGCCGCTCGATTGTCGACATGCTGCCGGAAACGATGGCAGAGCTGTTTGAAACCTGCGAGAACATCAAGGGCGTCAAGGATGCAACGGCTGACATGGCAAAGGCCAGCCGTCAGCGCCATCTGTGTGGACCGGATTTCGTCCAGCTGTCCGGTGAAGATATCTCCGCACTTGCTTTCAATGCTCACGGCGGTGTCGGTTGCATTTCGGTGACCGCAAACGTTGCGCCGCGCCTGTGTGCCGAATTCCAGGCTGCCACGCTTGCCGGTGACTACAAGAAGGCGCTGGAATACCAGGACCGGCTTGCGCCGCTACACCGGGCCATGTTCCTGGAGCCGAGCCCGGGCGGCGCAAAATACGCGCTTTCCCTGCTTGGCAAGGTGGACGAAGAGCTGCGGCTGCCTCTTCTGCCGGTGACGGAAGCAGCACAAGCCGAGATCCGCGCTGCAATGGCACACGCAGGGCTGATCAACTGACCGGAAAAGGAATGGCACTGGCTGCCGGGAACTGACGTTCGTCTCGATTGTTTGCCTTTTCGAGACGAACCGAATTTCAAGGCGCTGGCGCCGGAAGGAAAAAAATGGCTCCGAGAAAAGGGGGCGATCCGGGGCGGACAATCATTTCCGACAACCGGAAAGCCCGGTTCAATTTCGAAATCGAAGACACCCTGGAAGCAGGCATCGAGCTGAAAGGCACCGAGGTCAAATCGCTGCGTAACGGCAAGGCGAATATTGCAGAATCCTACGCCGCCGAACACAAGGGCGAGATCTGGATCTACAACGTCTATATTCCGGAATACCTTCAGGCCAATCGGTTCAATCACGAACCGCGCCGTCCGCGCAAACTGCTGCTGCACAAGCGGGAGATCGGCAAGTTGGCTGGTGCCGTCCAGAAGGACGGCAAGACGATTGTCCCGCTCAAGCTCTATTTCAATGAGCAGGGCCGGGCAAAGCTGGAATTGGCCCTTGCCCGGGGTAAAAAGCTGCATGACAAGCGCGAGACTGAGAAGAAACGCGATTGGCAGCGCGAAAAGTCCCGCTTGATGAAGAACTTCAGCTGATTGCCGCTATCCACAGCGGCGCTGCGTGACAATTGCATGACTGTGCGTAACCTGTTGAAAGCTTGCGCATAACGTGTGGAAGAGCTGTGCAGTGCCTGTGGGTAGTGGAAACGCCCATCCCGGACTTTTCCCGTGGATTGCCTGTGAGCATTCGCAGCGTAACCTTATCGCCTGATTTGTCCGGTATCTAAGCCGTCAAACCTTCCAGGATTCCCCGTTTCCAGTCGGGAATAGGGCAGGGTCTGCGAGTTTCACGGGCCACGTGGACATGGACAAAGCGGCCGTGAGCTGCTGTCGTTTGGCTTTCGCCGGCAAACAATCCAACCCTGAAAATTACAGAAGTTGAGCCAAGTTTTTCAACCTTCAGTCCTGCGGATATGATGGCGGGAAAGGTTAGTTCGGCGAAGTAATGGCAGCCGGTTTCCACCACCAGAAAGATCTCGGGGCTCTTTAGCGGGTCGAGCAGTTTCTTATCAACGTACCAGCTGTTAACAGCCGTATCGAAAAAGCTCAAATACTGAACGTTGTTGACGTGCCCGTAGATGTCCACATCCATCCACCTTGTGGGGATATGTTGAAAAGCTTTAAATTCGGACCTGTTTAAAGGTTCCGGTCTGGCCGCTTGTGGATGAGCTGTGATGTTCATAGCGCCGCCCTGTAGATTTCAAGCGCGTCCGTTTCGCCAAGTTCCCGCGGGTTGTTGACCAGCAGGCGGGTTTGCTTCATGGCGTCGCTCGCCATTTTGGGCAGATCAGTCTCGCTGATTCCGACATCGCGCAGGCGTGTTTGAAGGCCCAGTTTTGCAGCCAGGTCTGCCAGTTTATCTGCAAACAGGTCAGAGCGTGCCCTGGCATCGTTTACCTCGGCAAGTCCAGGGAAAACAATTGGCGCAATCTCGGCATAAGTTTCTGATGCAACAGCGTTATTGAACTTCAGGACATGTGGCAGAACCAGCGCGTTGGATAGCCCGTGAGGGACGTGAAACGTGCCGCCGATGGGATAGGCAAGCGCATGAACCGCGGCCACCGGTGAATTGGCAAAGGCCATGCCGGCAAGCATGGAGCCGAGCAACATCGCGCCACGTGCGTCCCTGTCGTCCGGTGTGAACACGGCCTTTTCAATGTTGGCGCCAAGCAGCTTCAAGGCTTCAACGGCAAGCGTTCGGGAGACGGGGTTGTTGTTTACGGATTTCGAGGCGTATCCCTCGATCGCGTGGACCATGGCATCTATCCCCGTTGCCGCAGTGACCGGGCCCGGCAGGCCAAGCGTCAGCAGCGGGTCGAGGATCGCGAGATCGGGAAGAAGGAAAGGAGACACGACGCCGCGCTTTTCCTCATCCCCGACTGTAATGATCGAGATCGGAGTGACCTCGGAGCCGGTTCCTGCTGTGGTCGGAACGAGGATCAGGGGCAGCCGTGGCCCCTTGGCGTTTCCTATGCCCCAGGCTTCGTCCAGGTCCTCGTTGCTGCCCAGCAGCAGCGCGACAAGCTTTGCGACATCCAGGGAGGAACCTCCGCCGTAGCCGATGATCGACGTTGCGCCGTGCGAGCGGGCCGCTTCCACGGCGGCATCGACCAGGGACCGCGGCGGATCGGCGACGACGTCACTGAACCGGGCGATTTCATGCCCGGCTCCGACCAGGGATGTCTCGCAGGACGCCTGCAGGCCGAGGGAAACAATGCCGGGATCCGTTACCAGAAAGGGGCGCGGCCCCAGAAAGGAAGCCGCGTGGCTTGCCAGGTTCGCAGCTGCTCCATTTTCGAAGACGATGCGCTGACTGGTATTGAACGTGAACGCCCCTATCATAAGTCCTCCCGGGTTTTCTTTGCCCCACAGTGCCCGGAAAAGACATGCGCAGTCGAGTGAAGATTGATCCGACTTTTGAAGAAGGCGGGAGGGGGTAATTTCGAGGCCACCAAAGTCTGAAGGTGTTCAGGCATGCATCTTCGCGCCCTTGGAAATTTTGTCTGCGACCTTCTTGTCCGCATGAAAGGCAATGCCGACCACTTTCGCATCATCCGGGCCAAAGCGCGAAAAGACCTCCCGGTTCGCACTGTCATGGCCCGTGGAGAACATTTCCTCGATGTAAAGACTTGCCGGAACCGAACGGTCCAGCGTCCGCTTGTGGATCTTGCCGAGTGTTTCTGCGTCGGCACTCAGGACGATGATCGGCTGGACACTAATCGGGTGATAGACATTGGTCGCCGCATCGCTATAGGGTTCGCCGATTATGCCGGGCTTTGCAGCGGCAACGCCGGTTGACAGGAAAGCAGTCACATTCAACTTCTGCCAGACAGCGAGATCTTCTCGGACAACAACGACGAACTTGGTTTCGAACATGACTTTCAACTCCACGCGGGGATTTCATCTTGAAGGCGAAAGCAAGGACCTAGCAGCGCCGAAGCCGAGTGGTCTTGAACGTTTGTGCGAAGTGGAAGCGGACAGGATCCATGTAGCGCCACCGGAAGAGGGGATCGAGCGCATTGATGCCCGGTTTCACGGCAATGGCTTTACACCTCACCGGCACGACACCTACGCCATCGGTTTGACCATGAGTGGCGTACAGACCTTTAGTTATCGCGGTGAGAGACGTGCTTCGCTGCCGGGGCAGGTGATCGTCATTCATCCGGACGAGCTGCATGATGGTGGTGCAGGGACTGAACGCGGGCTCCGCTACCGCATGATCTACATTCCGCCGGAGCTGATTTGTGAAACCCTGGCTGCCTCGTCGGGCAACGCGCGCCTGCCGTTTATCGGCTCACCCGTCATCTCCGACGCAGGCTTCAGGAAAGATCTAGCGGACGCCCTGACCGATATCGATCACGAAATGGGTCCTTTCCGGCGCGACTGCCTGATTGCGGATCTGGCAGCTTGCCTGGCTCGTCATGCCGATGACCGCATGGCAGGTGTCTCCTCATTGAACTGGCCGTCCCTCAAGGCCTGCGCCGAGTACCTGAGGGAGGGCTGTGCAGACCGTATAGCCATGGAGGAACTGGAGGACCTGGCGCAGATGGACAGGTTTTCCCTGTCGCGGCAGTTTCGAAAGGTCTTTGGAACGAGCCCGCACCGGTATCTCGTCATGCGGCGTCTTGAGAAGGCCAAGACCGAGCTGCATCAGGGAGCGTCACTTGCCGACGCGGCCTTTGCCAGCGGCTTTGCGGATCAAAGTCATCTGACACGTCACTTCAAGCGAACATTCGGGATGACACCCGGTCACTGGCGGCAGCTTTGCGCCGCCAGTATGGCTTAGCCCGATCGGAAAACGACCGGGGGCTTTGCCTTAAAGCTTGCTCGGCCCGAACTTGTTCGACCGCGGGAAGCCCGTGGGTGGCAGGCGACCGGCCTGACCGCGTTCGCCGCGCCAGTCCGCAAGCTCTTCCATTGTCCGGGTAAAACTGCGGCCGGAACTGTCGGTCCAGGTCAGGCCGTCTTCACCCTTGAAGACCCGAATGTCCGAGATGTTGCCGTCCCGGTAGCGCTGCAGGCGGACGCCGCGGCCGCGACCCATTTGCGGGATCTGTGCCATCGGGAATACCAGCAGTTTCCGGTTTTCACCGATGATGGCCACTTGGTCACCCGATGCCTCGACACAGATCGAGGCTTCCGCCGGAGCGCTGAGGTTGAGAACCTGCTTGCCCTTGCGCGTGTTGGCAACGACGTCGTCCTCGCTGACGACAAAACCACGCGCTTCGGTGGTTGCCAGGAGCAGGTTTCGGCCAGGTTTGTGAACGAAGGCGTTGACCACGTCCTGTGCTTCGTCCATTTCCACCATCAGACGTATCGGCTCGCCATGGCCGCGTCCGCCAGGCAGGCGGTCGGCACCAAGCGTGAAGAACTTGCCTCCGGTGGAGAACAGCAGGATCTTGTCCGTCGTCTCCGCATGCAGTGACAGTTTCAGTTTGTCGCCTTGCTTGAACGCAACACCGGAAAGGTCCGTCTGGTGACCTTTCATCGCCCGGATCCAGCCCTTTTCGGAAATGATGACGGTGATCGGTTCCTTTTCGATCATCGCCTGCTGGATGTCGATCAGGTCCGTTTCCGGAGCTTCGGACTTGTCGGTTCGCCGCTTGCCGATTTCGGTTTCAGGGCCATAGACCTTGGAGATTTCCGCAATTTCCTTGGAGATCTTGGTCCACTGACGCGCATCGGAACCGAGCAGTTTGGTCAGGTCGTCCTTCTCGGCCGACAGCTTGTCGTGTTCCTTGCGGATTTCCATTTCTTCAAGCTTGCGCAAGGAGCGCAGGCGCATGTTGAGGATGGCTTCCGCCTGAACGTCCGACAGCTCGAAAGTCCGCATCAGTTCGGCTTTGGGTTCGTCCTCTTCGCGGATGATGCGAATGACCTCGTCCAGGTTCAGATAGGCGACGAGATAGCCTTCCAGAACTTCCAGACGATGGTTGATCTGGCCGAGACGGTACTCGGAACGGCGGATCAGCACTTCCTTGCGGTGATCGAGCCATTCGCGCAGGACCTGTTTCAGGCCCATGACCATCGGCACCTTGCCCATGGAAAGGACATTCATGTTCAAGGAGAACCGGTTTTCCAGGTCCGTCAGCTTGAACAGGGATTCCATGAGGATGTTTGCGTCGACATTGCGCGAACGCGGCACCAGGACGATGCGGATGTCTTCGGCAGATTCATCGCGGATATCGTCCAGAAGCGGCAGCTTGCGCGCCGTCAGCAGTTCGGCGATCTTTTCGATCAGGCGTGATTTCTGCACCTGATAGGGGATCTCGGTGACGACGATCGCCCATTGCCCGCGGCCGAGATCTTCCACTTCCCAGCGGGCACGAACGCGGAAACTGCCGCGTCCGGTTTCATAGGCCTCGCGAATGGACCCCTGGTCCGACACCAGAAGGCCGCCGGTCGGGAAATCCGGGCCCTTGATGTACTCCAGCAGCTCGCCGGTTTCCGCATTCGGGTTCTTGATCAGGTGCTGGCACGCCTCACAGAGCTCGAACGCATTGTGCGGCGGAATGGAGGTCGCCATGCCAACGGCAATGCCCGACGAACCGTTGCCGAGAAGGTTCGGAAAGCCGCCCGGCAGAACGATCGGCTCCTTGTCCTCACCGTCATAAGTCTCACGGAAATCAACGGCGTTCTCGTCCAGGCCGTCCAGCAGCCGTTTGGCCGTGTCGGTCATGCGCGCTTCGGTGTAACGCATGGCAGCCGCGTTATCGCCGTCAACGTTGCCGAAGTTGCCCTGTCCGTCGATCAGCGGATAGCGCTGCGCGAAGTCCTGGGCGAGACGAACGAGGGCATCGTAGACCGCCTGGTCGCCGTGCGGGTGGTATTTACCGATCACGTCACCAACAACACGGGCACATTTCTTGAAGCCGGACCCAGGGTCCAGTTTCAAAAGGCGCATTGCGTAAAGCAGGCGCCTGTGCACGGGTTTCAAACCGTCGCGCACATCCGGCAAGGCCCGGTGCATGATGGTCGACAGTGCATAGGCCAGATAGCGCTCTTCCAGCGCATTCTTGAGATTGATGCTCTCAATGCCGCTTGGCGGCGGTGTCGTCTCTTTTCCCATACTTGCTTGCTAGCTGTTTCAGGCACGAGGTGCAATTCGCTAACTGCCTCGAATGGCCGGGAACAGCGGATTTTCAACGGATTTCACACGTCTGTGGGTGAATTTCTATCCGCTACATGCGAGGGCAGGAGAGTACACAAGGCCTGCGAGCAAGAAGTCCAATCAAAGAAAATCTGGAATTAAAATATCGAATACTGCGAAGCTTCCTTAATGTCATGTCAAGGAGAGAGCGGTATTAATCCAAGAAAGGCTGCGGATTTTACCGATGCCCGGTTAAACTTTGGAACATGCCTGAATGGGTTCAAACTGGTTGACGTCGGCCTTGACGGCTTTCAAAACGTGGGTTGCTGGTGATAGTGGCGACCCGGACGTTGCCCTTGCGCAATATCAGTTCATCCAGCGCCAGACACCGTTCCTCTACATGATGAGCCTGGCTGGCGGTTGGGGTTTATCGGTGACGCACTGGTCGGTTGCTCCGATTGCTCTGACGCTTGTGGTACCGCTACTCGTGACCGCCTTCGCCGTGCAGCGGATCGTGACGGTTCGCAGGCGCCAGAAAGAAACGCCGGGCCACGCCGAAATTCTTGCCTGGCAGAAGCAGGCCAAGGTCCTGGCGGTGGTTTCGCCTGCGATTTTCTCGATCTGGGTTCTGTCGCTTTTTCCCTATGGCGGGCCATACCTTCAGGTTCAGGTGGTCTTCACGATTGCCGTCGCCAATCTGGTGCTGCTTTTCTGCCTGATCCATTTTCGCGCGGTTGCCCTCATCAACGCCTTCTGCGCCAACACCTTGTATTTTATATACTTTGCCATCGCAGGCGAGCATGTCTTCACCTATTTCGCGCTCTATGGAATAGCGGCTTCCATGGGGGCCTTCTTCATCCTGAACAACCACTATCGCGGCTTCATCAAACTGATCCGCACGGGTAGGGATCTGAAACGTCATTCCGAGGAACTGGAACACAAGCAGGATGAAACCCAGAAACTGAGTGATCTGAACTACTACATCGCGAACCACGATCACATGACCGGTCTGCCCAACCGGCGTTGCTTTCTTCTGGAACTGGACCAAAGCTTCAGGTCGGCTCGCCAGTCGGGAGAACCGCTGTCGCTGTGTGTATTCGATCTGGGAGGCCTCAGGGCCATCAACAACATCTATGGGCTCAACACCGGAGATCAGATCCTTCTTGAGGTCGTGCGGCGGCTGAAATCCAAGCTCGCACCGCAAATGTTCGTGGCCCGGATTGCCGGTGACGAGTTCGCTCTATTAGCCGTTGGGGACGAAGCAGCCTTTTCGGACGTCAGCAGTTTCTTTGACGAACTGTTTGCAGAGAGTTGCCAACTGCCGGAAGCCAGCATGAAGCTGAACTATGCCGCCGGTATAGCTCATCTGGATGAAAGCGTTCTGTCACCGACGGACCTGCTGGAACACGCCGTCTACGTTCTCCAGGAAGCAAAACTCAATCGGAACGAGCCGGTTGCCGTGTTCGGACCGCGCCACAGCGAACAGATGCTGTCCCACGCCAGAGTTACCCAGGCGCTGCAGTCGGCGGATATTGAAGCCGAATTGTCGGTTGCCTTTCAACCGATCGTGGATGTGGCACACAATCGGATTACGGGTGTGGAATGTCTTGCCCGTTGGAACAGTCCGTTGCTGGGCAATGTGCCGCCAGGTGAGTTCATCCCCATTGCCGAACGTTGCGGAGTGATCAACAGGCTGACGCTGGTCTTGTTGCGCAAGGCGCTTGAAGCCGCTCGTCACTGGCCAGCCGATCTGAAGCTGTCTTTCAACCTGTCGGCAAGCAACCTGTCGTCCCGTGGTTTCGTGCAGGAGATACTCGACCTGTTGGAGAGCTTCGGATTTGAGCCAGGGCGACTGCATTGCGAAGTGACGGAAACTTCCGTGATGTGGGATTTCAAGGAAGCTAGCCGGGCGATCCTCGCCTTGAAGGAAACCGGGATCCGTCTGTCACTCGACGATTTCGGCACCGGTTATTCGAGCCTTTCCCATGTTCACAAGCTGCCCCTCGACTGCATCAAGGTCGATCGAAGTTTCGTCCACGGTATTCGGCCGGATACAGCCGGATATGGCATCGTCAAGTCGCTGTTGGCCCTCAGCCGCGACATGGGCATTGCCTGCGTTGTCGAAGGCGTTGAAACGGAAGAAGAACTGTCCGTTCTAAAAAGTCTCGGCACAAGCGAAGTGCAGGGCTACCTGTTTTCCAGGCCGCTTTCCGAAGCGGATCTTGGACGCCTGTTTACCAAAGGCATGACCCTTTCCAGCGGCACTATGCAATCGGACGACCCTCCGGTTGCTTTGGAGGCTGCCCAGGCAGGATGAAGGCGCGTCGTCTAAATACCTTTGGTTGCAGGAAAGGATTGTAGGAATCAACACCGTCCCTTAGACCGTCGAAAGGTTTATTCAGCCGCACTGCCAATCGTGTGGTTCCTTTGCTGGGGGGGCATGGCTTCCAAACGCAAATCTTTTCGCTGGCTCTTGGTCGGTTTGGTAGCGCTGGTTCTGGTTGCGGTCGCGGTGTCCTGGAACGATTTTTACCTGCTGCGCCTGAAAACCTATTCCAATCTTTCAAGCAACATGCGTCCGACCCTGGAGGTCGATGAAGTTGTTCTTGCGAGAAAAATCTTCCCCTCAATGGGCGAGCACTATGAGCCAGTCCGCGGAGACGTAATCGTTTTCACTATCGCCGCCAAAAGAGCGAACGATTATATGAAAAGGGTCATCGGCTTGCCTGGCGAGCGCATACGGCTTCAGGACGGCGTGGTGCTGATCAATGATGTGCCTGTTCCACGTCAGGCCCTTGCAGACTATCGCTACGAGGGTCGAGACGGCTCAGAGAGCTCTGCTCCGCGATTCAGGGAAACTTTGCCGAACGGCAGAAGTTACGAAGTTCTGGATCTCGATCCGCAAGGAGAAATGGACACGACAAGAGAATATGTCGTGCCCGACGGTCATCTGTTTGTAATGGGCGACAATCGGGACAATTCGGTCGATAGTCGTTTTACAGATTACATCGGATATGTACCGCTGAGTGGGGTCTTCGGTGTCGTTGAGATGATCCTTCTTCCGAAAGGCGAGGGCAGTTCGCTGTGGCAGCCGCAGCAGCCGGAAGCAAATTAGGGCGTGTTTCTGGAGTTTCAGAAATTCCAGGGAAATTCGGTTCGGTAACGCTTCTCAAGGGCGGAGAGTACCTGGCTTCGCGTGCCGCCGTCCCTGGTGCCATGTTCCTGCAGGTATCTGTTCAGAAAAAAGCTTGTCAGGTCGAACCCCTGGGTGACATCAGCCCAGGTCAGCTCACTGCCGGCCTGCCGTTGCCCCTCAAGAAGAAAGCCGGGCAGGGGCAGCAGACGGTCATGATAGGGCGTGCCGGCTTCCCGGCAGACCGCACGGGCGGATTTCGGCGACACGTAAGCCAGGTCTTCGTTGCTGCCTGTGGCGGCGCAGGACGAAAGATCGAGACCGATGCCGAGGTCGCGCAATACCTCAAGCTCGAAACGGACCAGAAGCGCGGCTGCCGCGTCCGAAGCCTCCAGATGGTCCAGAACCACCGTTAGCGCATTGAACAGTCTCGGGTAGGCGTGGCGTTCGGGCAGGAGACGGAGCAAAAAGGCCAGATGCTGAAGCGCGGCCAGACCGAGGCTGCTGGTCATGAGGTCACCCGCCCGCAGGGTTTCCGGCTCTATGTGAAATTGACCGAGATGGTCGGAAAGGCGTGCCTTCCAGGTGAGGGTAAGCTCGTTGCCGGGCTGCAGAACAGGCCGGTGCCGCCGAGAGCGGCCACCACGGACAAGACCGAGGTGGCGGCCATGATCCAGCGTCATGGCCTCCAGAATGACATCGTTTTCGCCGTGTTTGCGGGTGGTCAGCACCACGCCGCGTCCGCTCCATTCCAAGGGCCGTTTCCCGTTTCATGTCAGGCCGGGAGTTTGGCGGATTCGGCGATCCGCGCAAACTATTTCGGAAATTCCAGTCCCATTTCCCGGTAACGCTCCGGATCGTCCGCCCAGTTCTCCCGAACCTTCACGAACAGGAAC
This sequence comes from Labrenzia sp. PO1, assembly GCF_012273635.1. Classification (NCBI taxonomy): domain Bacteria; kingdom Pseudomonadati; phylum Pseudomonadota; class Alphaproteobacteria; order Hyphomicrobiales; family Stappiaceae; genus Labrenzia; species Labrenzia sp. PO1. The sequence goes on along the minus strand of NZ_JAAXCR010000003.1, from coordinate 1,113,216 downwards.
AGGTGGACGGGAGCTTCGATGATTTCCGAGAGCTCTTCGCGCGCTGCCTGTGAAATCGCCTTGATCGTCTGTCCGCGTTTGCCGAGCACGATGGACTTCTGGCTGTCCCGCTCCACGTATATGGTCTGTTCGATCCGGGCCGACCCATCCTTGCGGGCCTGCCACTGTTCCGTCTCCACGGTGGAGATATAGGGCAGTTCCTCATGCAGGCGCTCGAACAGCTTTTCGCGGGTGATTTCGGCGGCAAGAATGCGCAGGGGCAGGTCCGACGGCTGGTCTTCCGGAAAGAGCCAGGGGCCGTCCGGAACCTTGGACGCGAAATAGTCCAGGATGGTTTCGGTGCCGTCGCCGGTCAGAGCCGAGACCATGAAGGTTTCTTCAAAAGAGACGAATTCGTTGATCTTCTGCGCCAGCTGAAGAAGTTTTTCACGCTTGGCGACATCGGTCTTGTTGAGGATCAGAACCTTCGGTGCCTGCTGGCTGGACAGGCGCTTGAGGATGTTCTCCACTTCCTCGGTCAGGCCTTTGCGGGCATCGACCAGAAGCGCGATCAGGTCGGCATCGCGCGCACCGCCCCAGGCGGTGTCGACCATGGCGCGATCGAGCCGGCGCTTGGGCTTGAAAATGCCCGGCGTGTCGATGAACACCAGCTGTGCCGCGCCGTGCATGGCCACGCCACGCACAATGGTGCGTGTTGTCTGCACCTTGTGCGTAACGATGGAGACCTTGGTGCCGACAAGCTGATTGATCAGCGTCGATTTGCCGGCATTGGGCGCGCCTATCAGGGCAATGAAACCCGCCTTGGTATCAGCAGGCATCTCCGGCAGCGGCTCGGGCAGCGGCATGTCAAATCGGCCGGTGGGGGCCTGAAAGCCGTTGTCGTCATCTTCGTCCATCGGACCATCGTTGGTCGTGTTATCGTTCAAGCTGTCTTATTCCTTCCAGACGCCTTCCCGGCGCAATACGGCCTCTGCCGCATTCTGTTCCGCAATCCGTTTGGAGCCACCCTTGCCTTCGCCTGGCGGCAGTCCCTGAACGGTCACCGACACGGTGAAATTCGGTGCGTGGTCCGGTCCGTCCCGGCCTGTTACATCATATCGCGGTGTCGGCAGGCTCTTCGATTGTGCCCATTCCTGCAGCGTTGTCTTGGCGTCGCGCAGTGGACCCGACCAGGATAGCATACGCGGCTCCCAAAGGCGCGTAATGAAGCTTTCGGCCGCCTCAAACCCGCCGTCCAGGTAAATCGCGGCAATGACCGACTCGCAAATATCGGCGAGCAGGGCAGTTTTCTTCCGGCCCCCGGTCTGTGCTTCTGCAAGCCCGATGCGCATCGCATCGCCGACACCAAGTTCCTGGGCAATTTCCGCGCAGGTTTCGCGCTTGACCATGTGGTTGAAACGCCGCGCCAACTCACCTTCGTCAGCCTTGGGAAAATGCTTGTGCAGCATGGAAGCTATCACGAGGCCGAGAACACGGTCTCCAAGGAATTCCAGACGCTGATAACTGCCCGACACTGTTTCAGACGGTGCAAGGGCACTGGCATGGGTCAGCGCGACCCGCAGGAGTTCCAGGTCCTGAAACTCATATTGCAGTGCCGTTTTCAGGGCCGAAATCGGACCTGGTTGATGCAGTTGTCTTTTCATGCAGCCTGCTTCGGCGGCGTTCCGCCAAAGCCCCGGTTAGAGTGTCCGGCCAATCCGTTCCCAGCGAACGCTCCACGGCCAGGACCAGATATGCCAGGCAGGAGTTCCGTCCTTGACGGAGAAGAACAGGATTTCGGCACGGCCCATGAAGTTTTCGAACGGAACGTAGCCGACCCTGTTCAGATAACGGCTGTCGACGGAGTTATCGCGGTTGTCGCCCATCATGAAGTAATGGCCTTCGGGCACCTTGTACTCGCGGGTGTTGTCCACCTCTCCGCGTGTGGTCAGGTCCAGGGTTTCATAAGAAACGCCGTTCGGCAGGGTTTCCCGATAGCGCGGAACCCGGCGTACGATGCCGGATGGAGACTGTTCTATAAAATCATCGATCTTTTCGCGTTTGACCGGTTCGCCATTGATATGCACCACGCCGTCGATCACCTGAATGGTATCGCCAGGCAGGCCAATCACGCGCTTGATGTAGTCCACGGACGTGTCGGTCGGCAGTTTGAAAACAGCGACGTCACCGCGTTCCGGTTCGGAAGACCAGATGCGACCGCTGAACGGGCCCAGGCCGAAAGGGAAGGAATAGCGGGAATATCCATAGCTGAATTTGGAGACGAACAGATAGTCGCCGATCAGCAAGGTATCCTTCATCGAGCCGGATGGAATGTTAAACGGCTGGAACAGGAATGTTCGCACGATCAGGGCAAGCAACAGCGCCTGGACAACAACCTTGATGGTTTCGGCGAGGCCGCTGTCCTTATCCTTCTTGTTTTCCGTCACGCTCATTTTGTCCCTTGATCAAATTTGTCCGGCGTTCTGGTCTGCATCGCCGCGTACAGCCGGACTCTTATCCGCTAGCGCCTGCCAACGCAATGAGAGGAAGGCCCTTGAGGCTGGGCTTTCAGGGGGAATCCGCCCTTGGCGGTTCGGGCCAGTCGGTAGGCCAGGCTGAAATAACGACAAAGGCCTGCGCCAGCGGGTAGTCGTCCGTAATTGTGAGATCGATGGTGGTCCTGAAACCGGAGGGTACCATGGCCTGCAAGCGCTCGGCAGCACCACCGGTCAGGGCGATGGTCGGCTTGCCGGACGGCAGGTTTACGACGCCCATCTCGCGCCAGGCGACACCCATGCGAATGCCGCTGCCAAGTGCCTTTGAGCAGGCTTCCTTGGCCGCAAACCGTTTTGCATAGGATGCGGCGCGCTCGGCGCGCTTGTCAGATTTTGTCCGCTCGATTTCTGTGAAGACCCGGTTGGTAAAGCGCTCGCCGAATCTTTCGAGAGTTTTCTCGATCCGGCGGATATCGATCAGATCGCTGCCAATTCCAAGGATCATGGCCTTGCTTTCCAGGTTGCGGCGGGATGGGTTCTTGGTCCCGGTCTTAGTTGGACAGGTCGTCCACGAAAATCAAGCGCTGCCGTCTTCTTCGACAGTGTTGCCCGGGGCAGGGAACAAACGGCCATGTTTGCCGGCGCCCTTGTCGGCCAGCTTGTTTCTGCGGCGGCGCTGGTAGACCTCGACGCTCTTGTACACGACCACATAGGAGACCGTTCCAACGATCAATCCAAGAGGAACCGCACCGATGAACATCGGTTTGAGCATTGGCCAGAGCGCGTCGAGAGATTTTTCGAAAAGGCCTTGCTGAAACTGCTGGTGAACCTGATGCGGGTCCGCCTTTGGAGCGCGCCCGTGGATGATCCACTGTCCGATTTTGAAGGTGAAGGCCCAAATGAACGGGAACGTCAGTGGATTGCCGACGGACGTTCCAAGCGCTGCTGCTATCATGTTGCCGCGCACCAGGTAGGCAAGTGCGAAAGCGGTCAGGAAATGGAAGCCGACAAGAGGCGTGCATGAAGCGAAGGCACCCGCGGCAAAGCCAAGGGCAATCGCGTGGGGTGTCGCCGTGAGGCGCAAGACGCGCTTGCCGAAATAGCGGGTCGAACGCGCCCAGCTGTTCCGGGGCCAGACGGCAACGCGCAGTCGCTCAATCCGTGTTGGCCTATTTCTCCGGCGAAACAGCATGGTCTAAGGTTCGTTCCCGTCTTTTATCGTTCAGCTCAGTCCGCGGCTGCCAGGTTTGACAGCTGGCAAGGCGGCAAGTTCCGGCGGCAGGTTGTCAGGTTCATAGGCCGGAACCTTGTATTCTGCCAGAGCAATCACCGGAACCGAGGCGTCAGCCTCGCCGCCGGAGCGGTCGATCAGGCAGGCAACACCGAGGACTTCAGCACCAAGAGCTTTCAACGAGGTTACCGTTTCCCGACTCGATAGGCCGGTCGTGACGATATCCTCTACAACAATGACACGGGCGCCTTGCGGCATTTCGAAGCGGCGCAGCCGAAACTCCCCGTCCTCACGCTCCACCCACATGGCGGGAACGCCAAGATGGCGAGCGGTTTCGTAGCCCGGAATAAGACCACCGAGCGCCGGCGATACGATGTAGTCGATCTGGCCAAGGCTGGAGGCGCGGATCTTGTCGGCGAGTGCCTTGCAGAGCTTTTCCGTCTTGTCCGGATACATGAACACGCGGGCCTTCTGCAGAAATACCGGGCTGCGCAGACCGGAGGTCAGAATGAAGTGACCTTCCAGAAAGGCGCCGGCCTCGCGGAATACGGCCAGAACTTCATCGCGTGTCATTATCAGATCCCCTCAAATTCTTTGGCGGCGGCGGGCCTTCCATGGCCAAGCGGCTGTGTCACTCACCGGCAAGCCGCCTTGTCCTTATGTGCCTGCTACCGTTTGTAATCTAGCCATTCACACGGCTGACGCTGGAAACATTAGGCTTGGTTCGCAGCTGATTTATGATCCTGTTCAGGTGCTTCAGGTCCCAGACTTCAAGATCGATGATCATCTGATGGAAGTCCGAGGCTCGCTGCATCATCTTGACGTTGTCGATGTTGCCGCTGTTTTCGCCGATCACCTGCGCAATGGTTGCCAGGGAACCAGGTTCGTTTGCAGCCGAAATGTCCAGACGTGCTGGGAAACGTTCCGGATTGTTGACGTCGATGTCCCAGCGAACGTCGACCCAGCGCTCCGTCTGGTCGTCGAATTCCTTCAGGGACGGCGATTGTATTGGATAGATGGTCAGTCCTTCGGACGGGGTCAAGATGCCGACGATACGGTCGCCGGGAACAGCACCGCCATCGGGAGCAAAAGTAACCGGGATGTCGCCGGACAGACCACGAATGGGAAGGGCAGGACCTTCTTCAGGCTCGCCACTCTCGCCGGCAGCTGCCTTGTCTGCATCCAGTTCGCCGGGCGGAATGCGGAACTTCAGGCCGTGGCCCTGTTTCAGGCCGAACCAGCCTTCTTCCAGTGGCGGGCCGGAAATGGCAACGCGCTCGTCCTGATAGTCCGGGTGAGCCGATTTCAGAACCAGTTGGGCGGAAAGATCCCCGCGTCCGACGGCAGCCAGCAAGTCGGCGACGCTGGCCTGGTGGAGGAGATCGAGGATCGCTTCCAGCAGGTCTTCCGAATAGGCTTTTTCGGCTCTGGCGAATGCACGCTTCAGAATATGTTCGCCAAGGGCTCCATATTGCTTGCGCACGGATTCCCTGGTGGCGCGGCGGATCGCGGCGCGGGCCTTGCCGGTAACGGCAATCGCTTCCCAGGCCGGTGGCGGGGTCTGCGCGGGCGAACGGATGATTTCAACCTCGTCGCCGTTATGCAGCTCGGTCACCAGCGGCATGATCTTGCCGTTGATCTTGCAGCCGACACATGTGTTGCCGATACCGGTATGAACCGCATAGGCGAAATCGATCGGCGTCGCGCCTCGGGGCAGGGCGATCAGACGGCCCTTTGGGCTGAAGCAGAAAACCTGGTCATGGAAAAGTTCCAGCTTGGTGTTTTCCAGGAATTCTTCCGGCGTGTCGCCCTGAGCCAGCAGTTCGGTCGTGCGGCGCAGCCATTCGAAGGCGCGGCAGTCTTCCGTATGCCGGGCGATATTGCGTCCGCCGAATTCGCCGTCCTTGTAAAGCGCGTGTGCGGCGATACCGTATTCCGCCACCCGATCCATGGAAATGGTCCGGATCTGCAGTTCCACACGCTGGCGGGACGGTCCGACAATCGTGGTGTGGATCGACTTGTAGTCGTTCTGCTTGGGCGTGGAGATATAGTCCTTGAACCGGCCGGGAACGGTCGGCCAGGTCGTGTGAATGACACCCAGCACGCGGTAGCAGGCTTCCACGGTGCCGACAGTGACGCGGAACCCGTAGATATCGGACAGCTGCTCGAAGCCGATAGCCTTTCGCTGCATCTTGCGAAAGATGGAGTAGGGGCGTTTTTCTCGGCCCTTCACGAGGGCGGCCATTCCCCGTTCGCTAAGGCGTTCGGTCAGCGTTGTCTCGATGTCCAGGATCAGATCGCGGTTGCGTTCGCGCAGATCGACCAGACGATCGGTGATGGTTTCATAAGCTTCGGGGTTGAGCGTATGGAAGGCAATGTCTTCCAGCTCTTCGCGCATATCGTGCATGCCCATGCGTCCGGCGAGCGGCGCATAGATTTCCATCGTTTCTTCCGCGATCCGTCCACGCTTGTGCTCCGGCATGTGGTGGAGCGTGCGCATGTTGTGCAGACGGTCAGCCAGCTTGACCAGAAGCACGCGGACGTCATCGGCAATCGCAAGCAGAAGCTTGCGGAAGTTTTCTGCCTGCTTGGCCTTCTGGGAAACCAGGTCCAGGCGCTTGATCTTTGTCAGGCCTTCGACCAGCTTGCCGATTTCCTCGCCGAACAGGGAGTCGATCTCGGCCCGGGTCGCGTCGGTGTCCTCGATCGTGTCATGCAGCAAGGCAACGGCAATGGTCGCGTCGTCCAGGCGCAGGTCCGTGAGGATCGCGGCAACTTCAAGCGGATGGGAGAAATAGGGGTCGCCAGACGCACGCGTCTGGGTACCATGCTTTTGCATGGCATAGACGTAAGCCTTGTTGAGCAAGGCTTCGTCGGCGTCCGGATTGTAGCGCGTAACTCGTTCAACGAGTTCGTATTGACGCATCATGGCCGCAACCGACCCTGGCAAACGGCTGAGACATCAGCGGGACAGACAAAAATCGCCTGAAGCGCCGGGGAAACCCCGTCGCGCTTCAGACGAACTTGTGAACTCAAATCAGACGTCGTCGGTCCGCTCCGGCGGAACGAGGCCTTCGAGGCCGCGCAGAAGGTCTTCTTCCGACATGCGGTCGAATTCGACCGCGCTGTCGTCAACGTTGTTGACCTGCGTCATCTGATGCTGGTTCGAGGACGGAACCATCGGCACGGCTTCGGCCTCGGGCTCATCCACTTCCACATATTTCTGCAGCGAGTGGATCAGGTCCTCTTTCATGTCTTCCGGGCTGACGGTCTGCTCGGCAATCTCGCGCAGCGCAACAACGGGGTTCTTGTCGTTGTCACGGTCAATGGTCAGCGGCGAGCCGCTCGAGATCATGCGAGCGCGATGCGCAGCAAGCAGCACCAGCTCAAACCGGTTTTCGACCTTGTCGATGCAGTCCTCGACGGTCACGCGCGCCATTCGACGTCTCCATAGGCTTAAGGAACTTGAAGAAACAGCGTATAGTGTTCACGTTTCCAAAAAGCAACCCCTTGTCAAATTTGAGAGGAGGAGGTCAGATACCGGAACGCATAGGCAAAGAATCCGCGGTTTTTTTGCCTGATTTGGCGCACGCTACTCGCTTTTGCATTGCGGCACTCCAATATTATGGTGTAGGCCACTAGTAACGGCCCTTTTCAGAATCAGAAGGCCGTTGACAAAACAAAACGATAAGCTGTGTGACGCCACGGAATACGCGGTAAACTTACAGCAAAATATACGTCGCCTTATAGAGTGTGCGTGGAATTGGTCGCGGGAAGCCAGTTCCTTCTACGCCAAATTGCAAGAGCGACGTGTATGACTCGGAAAGGTTTCAAATAAGATGTTTGACGCTCGAGAAAAAGTTGCTTTGTTCATTGATGGAGCGAACTTGTACTCAACGGCCAAGGCAATTGGTTTTGACATCGACTACAAACGTTTGCTGAAAGAGTTCCAGGGACAGGCGTATCTCCTGCGGGCGTACTATTACACCGCGCTGATCGAAGATCAGGAGTATTCCTCCATCCGTCCGCTGATCGATTGGCTTGACTATAACGGCTACAAGGTCATCACCAAACCGGTGAAGGAATTTGTCGACAGTGCCGGTCGCCGCAAGGTGAAAGGCAACATGGACATTGAACTTGCCGTCGATGCCATGGAACTGGTCGAGTCCGTTGATCACGTGGTGCTGTTCTCGGGCGACGGCGATTTCCGCTCTCTGGTTGAGGCGCTGCAGCGCAAGGGCCGCAAGGTGAGCGTGGTTTCGACCTTGAAGACCCAGCCGCCGATGATCGCTGACGACCTGCGTCGCCAGGCCGACCACTTCATCGATCTGGCCAGCCTTGCCAACAAGATCGGCCGTGATCCGTCCGAACGTCCTGCCCGTCCGCAGACACCCGCGCAAGTCGATGAAGACGACGAGGACGACGACTACTGAGGCTTGATCGGGCAATGTCCGACTATATCGCAGACCATGGGCCAGTCGATCCCCCATCAGATTGTCCGGCCTGTCCCCGCCTTGTTGCCCTGCGTGAAGAGCTGAAAGTTGCCTATCCCGACTGGCACAACGCGCCGGTTCCGTCATTCGGAGCCGACGCGCCGCGTCTTCTGATCATCGGCCTGGCCCCGGGCATGAAAGGGGCCAACTGCACGGGCCGCCCCTTTACAGGGGACTATGCGGGAGATCTCCTCTACCAGACCATGATCGAATTCGGTTTTGCCGAAGGGATCTATAAGGCCCGGCCGGACGACGGTCTGCAGTTGAAGGATGCGATGATCACCAACGCGGTGCGCTGCCTGCCGCCGCAGAACAAGCCAACCGGCGCGGAAATCAAGACCTGCCGCCCGTATCTTTTGTCGACGCTGGATGCCAATCCGTCGATCAAGGCTGTGCTTGCTCTCGGCCGGATCGCGCATGAGACTTTTCTGTCGGCCCTGGATCAGCGTCGGGCATCTTTCGCCTTTGCCCACGGCGCACGGCACGAGCTTCCCGGAACGGGACTGACGCTTTTCGACAGTTATCACTGCTCTCGCTACAACACCAACACAGGCCGCCTCACCGAGGAAATGTTCCACTCGGTCTTCAGGCAGATCCGCTCGTTTATTCCTTAGGAACACGACGGTTTAACGCTCTCGTCGCAGTTCGGTGATGTCGATAAAATTATCAGCCGTTTCCCGAGCGCAGCACCCCCTTCCAACCTCATCCTGAGGAGGACCGTCAGGTCCGTCTCGAAGGATGGGCCACTTGCTCAAGAGTGTGTCGCCCATCCTTCGAGACAGCGCTGACGCGCTTCCTCAGGATGAGGTGTTGGGGCGGGAGCTGCCGCAATTTAGAGGAGAGGGCAGGCGTGCGCCGCCTTCCACACGGTCATTCCTCTGAGTGCGGTTCCGTTTGATAGGCCTCAGCGTCGACAACGAGCCAGCCGTTGGGGCCAAGATGTTCCTGCGGTTTGAAGCGGGCCTTGTAGGCCATCTTCTGGGAGCCGTTGACCCAATAGCCAAGATAAACGTAGGGCAGGTTCATTTTCCGGGCCCGCTCTATATGATCCAGGATCATATAGGTGCCGAGCGGCGTCTTGGTGTAGTCGGGGTCGTAGAAGGAATAGACCATCGACAGCCCGTCCGAGAGCTGGTCGGAAAGGGCAACGCCCAACAACGGGCCTTCGCCGGCTCCGGTGATGAAGCTGTTCGGACCGCGTTGGCGATACTCCAGGACAATCGTTTCGACATGTGTGTCTTCGACCATCATTGCGTAGTCGAGGACACTCATTTCCGTCATGCCGCCGTTCTCGTGTCGGGCCTGAAGATAATCGCGGAAGAGATCGTATTGTTCGGCAGACGGGCTGGGCGGCAGACGGGCGCCGACGATGTCCGATCCGGATTTCCAGACCCGCTTGAACGACTTGCTCCACTTGAAATCGTCGACGCGGACGCGAACCGAGATGCAGGCCTGGCACCGTTCGCAGGCCGGGCGGTAGGCGATATTCTGACTGCGCCGGAAACCGCCCTGCGTCAGCACCTCGTTGAGGGCGGGAGCGCCATGGCCGACAAGATGGGTAAAGACCTTGCGCTCTTGTTTTCCCTCAAGATATGGGCAGGGCGCTGGCGCCGTAAGGTAGAACTGCGGATGATCTGTGGGGTGCCGTGTCACCGTTTTGTCCCGCGAAACCTTTAGATTTGTTCTCTATTCCCGGTCCTATAGTCCGTAATACCATGGCGCGACCAGAGAGAAGGTCAACCATAAAATGAGCGCAAGCGGTGTGCCAGCTCGCACAAAGTCGTTGAACTTGTAGTGACCCGGACCCATCACGATCAGGTTGGTCTGATAGCCGATCGGCGTCGCAAACGACGAGTTGGCCGCAATAATCAGGCAGACGACGAAGGCTTCGGGGCTCGCACCGATCTGATTTGCCAGATTGATCGCAATCGGTGTGAACAGGACAGCCGCCGCGTTGTTCGACAGGAAGTTCGTCAGGATCATCACAATGAAGAACAGGGCCGACAGCATCACGGTCGGCGATGCCCCGGCGAGCAAATGAACCAGTCCGGTGGCAATCGCATTCGCACCGCCGGTTCCCTCCAGTGCAACGGCAGCCGCAAGCGAGGCGCCCACCAGCATGAAGATGCGGCTGTCGATGGCGCGCATGGCCTGGCGGATGTTGAGACAACCCGACACAATCATGGCGAAGGTCCCGGCCACGGCGGTGGTGACAATGGGAACAAGACCGCTGGCAGCCAGCGCGACAACAAGAGCGAAGATGACAAGCGCCCGTGGCGCGTAGCGTTTGCGCGGCACTTCGGCCATCGACCAGTCCAGCAGCAGCACGTCGCGATTACCGCGCAGGCGTGCGATCGCCTCTTCGCTGCCAGCCACAAGAAGCACGTCACCCGCTTCCAGGCGAATGTCGTTCATCGCCATGCGCGGCATGCGGCTGCGGCGCTGGATGCCCATCACCAGACAGCCGGTGTCGGTGTAAAAGCCCGACTGGGGCAAGGTGCGTCCCATCAGCCGGGACGCAGGGGCCACCACCACTTCCGCCAGGCTGATCGTACCGGCAGGTGCCTGAGCCTCGCGGCCGGAGTTGCTGGTATCTGAATCTGCTTCCATCAGTGGCTGCCGGCGAGCCAGAGCATTGGCAAGGGCTGCACGCGTCGCCGCCACGATCACCGTATCGCCGGGAGAGAGCACCACGTTTTCAAACGGGGGCAGGATTGGCTTCTGGCCTCGCTGAACCAGTCTCACCGTCATGTCCTTCAATTGCGGGAACATGCCGGATACGGATTCCACGCCCACCAGCGGATGACCATAGGTGATTTCTATCTGGGCGATGAACTGCTTGCCGGAGGAACTCTGGAACTCTTCCGCCATGGTTTTGCGCACCGGAAGCAGCTTCGGCATGATGAACAGCACATAGATCGAGCCGACACCGGCGATGATCAGTCCGATTGGCGTGAAGCTGAAAAAGGTCAGTTTGAGATCGGAACTTTGCGCCGCGAAATTTGCTACCAGCAGGTTGGTCGACGAGCCGATCAACGTTGTCATGCCGCCAAGGATCGCGAGGAAAGACAGGGGCATCAGAACACGGGCCGGCGATTGGCCGACCGTGGCGGCAACAGCAGTCAGGATCGGCAGAAACATCACCACAACAGGGGTGTTGTTCAAGAATGCGCTGAGCGCCGCGACAGTCAGGAGAACAGGGATCGCAGCCCGAAGCGACCGTCCGCGCGTCATCTTGACGATCGCCTTTGCCGGTGCTTCCAGCGCGTCGGTCTGGAACAGTCCCTGTCCGATGATCAGGAGACAGATGACCGTTATCAGCGCCGGATTTGAGAAGCCGGACAGGAAGTCGCCAGTGGTGATAAGCGAACCGTCCGGTCTCTCGACCGGAAAAACCGAAAAGATGACAATGAAGGCGGAAACGGACCCGAGAGCTATTGTTTCAATCGCGTACCGCTCGACGGCGTACAGGACGACAGTGGACGCGATCACCACGAAGGTCAGCGCCATTGCAATATCAACTGAGTCCATTCACCTGCCCAAAGCCACCTTGGCCAATTTCACGAACCTGCACTTTAAAGCAGGCGGTCCCGGCAATGGAAGAGCCTTAAGATAATATTGCCGTTGATATATTCCTTTGAGGCAATGACACTGTCAAAGTTCATGTGCCGTTACCGCGATTTGATCCGATTAATGGGAACCCGGACTGGCGATCCGCGTTGAAGAAGTCATGAAATCAGAGAACCCAATTTCGCCTTCGTTCCCGAAAGACCTGCCCTCGCTGGTCTTGTTTCTGGCAGTTGTTTTGGGTGTCGGCATCACGATCGGCGTTTTGAACACCCCTGGTGCCTGGTACGAGGCCTTGCAGAAGCCGCCGTTCAATCCACCCAACTGGGTGTTCGCGCCTGCCTGGACCATTCTTTACATTCTGATAGCGATTGCCGGCTGGCGGACATTCCTTCGGGCACCCGATAGCCGCGTGATGAAAATCTGGTACGGGCAGATGGTTCTCAACTGGATCTGGTCGCCACTCTTCTTCACGTTCCACTTCATGTGGACGGCATTTGCCGTGATCGCGGCGATGCTCTACCTGATCCTGAACTTTATCGGCGGAAGCTGGCAAACCGATCGTTTGTCCGCGCAGCTGTTCATTCCCTATGCGCTCTGGACCTGCTTTGCTGGAGTATTGAACCTGTCGCTGGCTCTCTTGAACTGACCTTACGCCTGGCCTCGCACATAGCCTTGATGGGAGGCCGAGTTGATCACTACCGTTCCCAGTACGAGGTCGTGCAGCAGGCGTTTACGGTCGGAAAACAGTGACACCAGCAAAACAAGCGGCGTCAGCAAAGAGACCGAAAACCAGAACAGGATGACATGGACGGCTGCCAGAAGCGGGTAGGGCTTTGCGCCATACCAGAGGCGCATTTCCAGTCCCATCGCACGCATGCCCAGGGTTGACGCCTGCGGTCCGCCAAGGGTGAAGGCGACATAGAGCAGCGCAACCGCCGTCGGCAGGATGCCGTAAAGCAGGAAGCCGAGACCCAGCGTAAAGACACCCAGGAAGAACACCACGATGCCGGCACCGAAGGTGAACAACGTGATCACGATCAGGTCGATGAAGAAGGCAAAGATGCGCCGGCTGCGCACGCCGGAAAACAGTTCCGGATTGCTCACAGGATCGAAAACGTCCTGACGGGCATAATCGGAGGTGGTTTCAGCTGACATGGTTCGGCTCCCTTGGGTTCGATGCCCCTGATGTGGGGATTGAGGCCGGGTTTCGCAAATCATATGCCGGGTGAAACCGAACCGTTCCGCGGGTAATCCACACCAACCCCTCATCCTGAGGAAGCGCGGAGCGCTGTCTCGAAGGATGGGCGGCATACTCCGGAGCAAGGAGCCCATCCTTCGAGACGGTCCTCCGGTCCTCCTCAGGATGAGGTCGGTGTGTGGAATGTCCGCATCAATAGCCGTGTAATGAAGGACTGAGGTGGCAGCCCTTCAGTCCATCCGCTCGCCGATTTCCAGGTAACGCACCACGAAGGCACGTTCGCGCAGAGCGGCGACGATACGCTCGCCATGCGGGCGGTCAAAGGCCTCAAAGGTCACGTCCAGCGTTGCGCCTTTTGCGGGAACATTAAGGAACAGGCGATGGTGTTCAACGTCGACCACGTTGCCCTGCATGTCACCGATCACGGTTGCGATTTCACCCAGGACGCCGGGGCGGTCCGGCGTGTCGATCCGGATCGAGACCAGTTTGCCATCGCGTGCAAGTTCGCGGACCACGATCTTGGAGAGCAGTCTCGGATCGATATTGCCGCCGCAAAGAACCAGCCCAACCCTCTTGCCGGCAAATCGCTCGGGTTCGGTCAGCAAGGCCGCGAGACCGGCGGCGCCTGCGCCTTCCGCAATGGTCCGTTGCAAGGTCAGATAGGCGTTGATCGCCTGCTCGATGCTGCTTTCCGAAACAAGCAGGATGTCATCGACGACCCTTTTCACGACTTCGGTCGTAAGGACACCGATGTCGCGCACAGCGATACCTTCTGCGATGGTCGCGCCTTCGCAGCGCACGTCCTTGCCATAGAAGGCGCCCCACATGCCGGGGTAGAGCGTCGTTTCAACGCCAATCACTTCGACGGAAGGCTTGAGAGCCTTTGCTGCCGTGGCGATGCCGGCGATAAGGCCGCCGCCGCCGATCGGCACGATCAGGACATCGAGATCCGGCTGCTGTGCCAGCATCTCGATGCCGATCGTGCCCTGGCCGTGAATGACATGGGCATCGTCATATGGGTGAACCCAGACAAGATTGTTCTGTTCGGCCAGCCTGTCGGCTTCTTCTTTCGCTTCGGCCAGCGTGTTTCCCGCCAGGACCACCTCTGCACCATGGTTGCGGGTCGCGGAGATCTTCACGAATGGCGTCAGAACCGGCATGACGATGGTTGCCGGTATGCCAAGCCGTCCGGCATGATAGGCAACGCCCTGGGCGTGGTTGCCGGCCGAAACCGCAATCACGCCGCGCTTCTTTTCATCCGCCGTCAGGCTGGAGAGCTTCACCAGCGCACCACGTTCCTTGAAGGCGCCGGTGACCTGCATGTTTTCGTATTTTACAAAGACATCCGCCCCTGTGAGCTGCGAAAGCCGCGGAGCGGGCAGGCACGGGGTCTCGATTACGGCGCCCTTCAAAAGTGCAGCCGCTTCCTGAACCTTGTCGAATGTGACGTTGTCAGCGGTGGTGGCCCCGGCGGAGGTCATTTCCCGGCTGCCAGCATTTCGGCCACCTTCGGTGCGAAATAGGTCAGGATGCCGTCGGCGCCGGCGCGCTTGAAGGCGAGCAGACTTTCCAGCATCGCCTTGTCACCGTCCAGCCAGCCGTTTCCGGCCGCGGCCTTGATCATCGCGTATTCGCCTGACACCTGATACGCGTAGGTCGGAACCTGGAACTCGTCCTTAATCCGCCGGACAATGTCGAGGTAGGGCATGCCTGGCTTGACCATCACCATGTCGGCGCCTTCAGCAATGTCCAGTTCGGCTTCCCGCAGGGCTTCGTCTGAATTGGCCGGATCCATCTGGTAAGTGCGCTTGTCGCCAACCAGGGTCCCCGACGAGCCGACAGCGTCCCGGAACGGACCATAGAAGGCGGAGGCGTATTTCGCCGAATAGGCCATGATCTGGGTTCCGCGATGACCTTGAGAATCGAGTGCCTGTCGAATAGCGCCGATACGTCCGTCCATCATGTCGGACGGGGCGATCACATCTGATCCGGCTTCCGCCTGCACCAGGGCCTGCCGGCAGAGCTGATCCACGGTCTCGTCGTTCAGGATCGTCTCGCCTTCCATCAATCCGTCATGACCGTGGCTGGTGTAGGGATCAAGGGCGACGTCCGTCATCAGGCCCAGGTTCAGGCCTTCCGCCTTGATGGCGCGCAAGGCGCGGCAGGTCAGGTTTTCTGGATTGAGAGCCTCGGAACCTGTTTCATCGCGAAGACCGGGATCGGTGTAGGGAAACAGTGCCAGTGCCGGAATGTTCAACTTGGCTGCCTTCTCGGCGTCGCGGACGGCTTCATCCACGGACAGGCGCACAACATCCGGCATAGACGGAACGGACTGACGGATATTCTCACCGTCCACCAGGAAAATCGGCCAGATCAGGTCATCGACCGTGAGATTGTTTTCGCGCACCAGGCGGCGCGACCAGTCGCTCTGGCGGTTTCGGCGCATGCGCGTGCCGGCCAGCAGTGTGTCCATGTGGTCGGAGGTTATCGGCGGGAGGGGAGATTTTGACGGCATCGGCCCTGACTGTTCGCTAGGAGATGTTGGAAAGCGTATTCTGATCGAAGTGAGCCGCCAATCTATCACGCAGATTGACGCAATCCAACATTCTGTAAAATAACTGAATTTAATAAAGAAAAAGAGATTGTTTGACGTTCGCGTCAAATGTGCTTTAGTGCTGCCGCGAAGACAGGGCGCAAACCTTTCCGGAGGAGGAAGTGCGCCGCCACCGCTTGAGGGAGGATAACCCGTGGACTTTTCACTGAACGAAGATCAGCGCGCCTTTCAGGACATGGCGGCAAGTTTCTCGCGGGATGAACTGGCGCCATTTGCCAAGGAATGGGACGAGGAAAGCCACTTCCCGATTCCCACCCTGCGCAAGGCAGCCGAGCTTGGGTTCGGTGGCATCTACGTGAAGGAAGATGTCGGCGGTTCCGCGCTCACCCGGCTGGATGCAACGCTGATCTTCGAGGAACTGTCCAAGGGCTGCACGTCGACGGCGGCCTATATATCCATTCACAACATGGTCGCCTGGATCATCGACACATATGGCTCGGAGGACCTGCGTCAGAAGTATCTGCCCAGGCTCTGCACCATGGACCTGCTCACCAGCTACTGTCTCACCGAACCGGGCTCGGGTTCTGATGCAGCGAGCCTGCGTACCAGCGCCAAGGATGATGGTGACCATTATGTCCTCAACGGCTCCAAGGCATTCATCTCCGGCGGCGGCGTAAGCGATCTGTATGCGGTAATGGTCCGCACAGGTGGTGAGGGCCCGTCCGGCGTTTCCTGTCTTCTGGTCGAAAAAGGGACACCCGGTCTCAGCTTCGGTGCCAACGAGGTGAAGCTCGGCTGGAAGAGCCAGCCGACGGCCCAGGTCAATTTTCAGGATTGCCGGGTGCCGAAGTCGAATCTGATCGGATCGGAAGGGCAGGGCTTCAAGATCGCGATGGCGGCGCTCGATGGCGGTCGGCTCAACATCGGCGCCTGCTCGATGGGGGCTGCACAGGCCTGTCTCGATCACGCCCTGGCCTATGTGCAGGAACGCAAGCAGTTTGGTCGACCGATTGCCGACTTCCAGGCACTTCAGTTCCGCCTGGCGGATATGGCAACCGAATTGGAAGCAGCCCGGCTGCTCTTGCACAAGGCCGCTTCGGCGGTGGATGCGAAATCGCATGACGCCACCAAGCTTGCGGCCATGGCCAAGCGGCTTGCTACCGACACCGGCTTCAAGGTGGTCAACGAAGCACTGCAGCTTCATGGCGGCTACGGCTATCTGCGCGACTATCCTATCGAGCGTTATTTCCGCGATGTGCGGGTCCATCAGATCCTGGAAGGTACCAACGAGATCATGCGGCTGATCATTGCACGGCAGCTGCTGAAGGACTGATCGAGTTTTCCGTCCCATTCCGTTGAAACGACTCTTCTTTTTGCGAGGCGCCAGTGAGCGACGAGATTCTTTTCCAGAAGCGCGGCAAGGCCGGGTTTGTCATATTGAACCGGCCGAAGGCACTGAACGCGATCAACCACGCAATGGTCCTGGCAATGGCCGAGCAATTGTCGCGCTGGGCGGAAGATCCGGAAATCGCACACATCGTCGTTACGGGTGCTGGCGACAAGGCGTTCTGCGCAGGTGGCGACATTCGCAGCATCTATGATGCCCGAATGAGCGGGCAGACCGATGGCCTGAGCGCCTTCTTCCGTGACGAGTACATGCTCAACGCACAGATCAAGGCCTATCCGAAGCCATACGTCGCTCTCGTCAACGGGATTGTCATGGGAGGCGGTGTCGGGGTGTCGGTTCATGGCAGCTATCGCATCGGCACGGAAAAGACGTTGTTTGCGATGCCTGAAACCGGAATTGGCTTCTTTCCGGATGTCGGCGGGACATTCTTCCTGCCGCGCATGCCCAGGAACAGCGGCGTCTACTGTGCACTGAGCTCCGGCAGGCTGAAACAGGGCGATGCTCTGGCTACCGGCGTTCTGACCCACGCGGTTTCGGAAGAAAGCCTTGCTGACCTGGAACAGGACCTTGAAACAGCAGACGATATCGGCGCAGTGCTTGCGCCGTATCTGATGACGCCGGAGAAGGGGCCCGTCTGCGAAAGTCTCGACGTTATCGACGAGATCTTTTCGGCTGCATCGGTGGAAGACATTCTGTCGCGTCTGGATGCTTCGCAGAGTGAATTTGCGGGGAAGGCCGCGGCCGCCATCCGGCAAAAATCACCGACAAGCGTTCTGATTGCATTCGAGCAAATGAAGCGAGGCCGCAAGCTTTCCTTCAATGAATGCATGAAGCTTGAATATCGCATCGTCTCGCGCATTCTGCAGGGGACGGAGTTCTACGAAGGCATTCGTGCTGTGCTGGTCGACAAGGATCAGGCGCCAAAATGGTCGCCTGCCCAGTTTGGCCAAGTGGACAGCGCCGAGCTGGCGTCGTATTTCGAGGAACCTGCTGACGGAGATCTGCCGCTCAGCTGAGCTCAACCTGACCCGGACAGCACATGATTACCAGCTTTCAGGACCTGATCGATTCCCGCCCACCCTGGAGCACGCTGCTGATCTGGTATCTGCGCGGCATTGCGATCATTCTCATCGGCGGCGGCGTCATCTACTGGGCGCGCATTATCGGCATCGTCGAATGGCGTGGATTGTGGTTCTGGGACATGCCCGTGGCGCTGCAGGGAGCCATCGTCTTTTTTGCCGTCCTGGATCTGGTGGCCGCGACCGGCCTCTGGCTGACCGTGTCCTGGGGCACGGTGATGTGGATTTTCCGCTGCTTCTGCCAGATCGTCATGCACACAGCCTTTTCCGATCTCTACGGCCGCCGGCCATATGAAATCGCCTTCTACCTGCTGACAATCGCAATTTATGCCGGACTGGCCTTCCTGATGGACAGGGAAAACAAGGCCAATGCCGGCTGACGGCGGTTGAAACAGTTTTTGAAGTGCCTGGAACGGCAGTTCAAGACGGCCAGCCAACAGATTCAAAATCAACATGAAATCTCTTTGGGAGGAAACCATCATGAGCACTATCGGATTTATCGGTCTTGGCAACATGGGCGGACCGATGGCGATCAATCTCGTCAAGGCAGGGCACAAGGTGCTCGGCTTTGATCTGTCCGATGCGGCCATGGCGGCACACGAAGCGGAGGGTGGTGAAAAGGCAGGCAGTGTCGCCGACCTGGCTGCTGCTGCCGACGTGATCGTCACCATGCTGCCCGCCGGAAAGCATGTGCGCCAGATCTATGAAGGCGAGGGCGGCATTCTCGACAACGCCAAGCCCGGCACTCTCATGATCGATTCCTCGACTATCGACGTCGACAGCGCCCGTGCGGTCAGTGCTGCGGCAGAGGCAAGAGGCATGAAAATGGTCGACGCTCCGGTCTCCGGCGGTGTTGCCGGTGCAGCGGGTGGAACGCTGACTTTCATGGTCGGTGGATCCGCCGAGGCATTCGAAGCGGCGAAAACCTATCTCGACATCATGGGCAAGACCATCGTGCATGCAGGCGACGCCGGAACCGGTCAGGCGGCAAAGATCTGCAATAACATGATCCTCGGCATTTCCATGATTGCCGTATCGGAGGCATTTGTGCTCGCCGAGAAGCTGGGTCTGGACAAGCAGAAGTTGTTTGACATCTCCTCGACGGCGTCCGGTCAGTGCTGGTCCCTGACATCCTACTGCCCGGTGCCGGGTCCGCTGCCGTCGTCTCCTGCGAACCGGGATTATCAACCTGGGTTTGCAGCCGCGATGATGCTCAAGGATCTAAAACTTGCTCAGGAAGCAGCAAATTCGGCCGGCGCGGCAACGCCTTTGGGCGCGGAAGCGGCAGCGCTCTACTCGCTGTTCTGTAATACAGGTGGCGAAGCCCAGGATTTCTCAGGGATTGTGAAGTTCCTCCGCGGAACATCGTAAACAACTTGTTAAAGGGAAGTCTAAAACGCCCCTTGGAAGTTAACGGATGATTCAGCGTGTCTCTTAAGCGGATTTTAGAATCGCTCGGTTAGATTGCGAAACAAGGCGGGAAAAATATCCGTCCAACGACAGGTACTAAAAGAGGCGCAATCACATGATCACCGCAAGTAGGGCAGTCGACGCTGTTGCACAGAGTGAAGGGGAAGAGCTTGAGATCAAGCCGCTTTACCTAGAGGCTCTTACGCTCGTTGAGCGACTGCATCGGCGTCTGCTCGACGTCATCAAGGACGAATTCGACCGCATGGGCCGGTCCGACGTAAACAGCGTGCAGGCACTGCTGCTGTTCAACATCGGCGACAGCGAACTGACCGCCGGTGAACTGCGGACACGCGGTTACTACCTGGGGTCGAATGTCTCCTACAACCTGAAGAAGCTGGTCGAGACCGGTTACATCCACCATCAGCGTTCGCGTATGGACCGCCGGTCTGTCCGTGTCAGCCTGACGGAAAAGGGACGGGAAGTGGCCAAGATCGTGAACGATCTTTACGAGCGTCACATGCTGTCCGTGGAACAGGTCGGCGAAATCGGTCCGCAGGACTTTGTGGCACTGAACAAGTCCCTGCGCCGTCTGGAGCGGTTCTGGACCGACCAGATCCTTTACCGCCTGTAAGACATTCGCGGAACATTCAGATGACAAGGCACCGCCCATTGGGCGGTGCTTTCTGTTTTTCAGCCTCAAGTTGCCGACCTCACGCAAATTTGCACAGCCAGAATTCTCGAACGGCGGAGAAACAAAGCTATGGTGCAGGCAGTTTTAACTGCTGAGGCAAAGTTGACATCTTGTGGTCACATTGGAATGGCTTTGTGCAGTGCTCCTGAATCCGAGATGGTTAAAAAATCAAGCGATTTGTTAACTCCCTTCCGTTAGGACTGGGAGCAGGAACCGCCGGGGTGGCCTGTTTTGTTGGTCTCAATCCCGCGTATTTGAAGAACATTTGCGCCGAATGGCGCTGCAACATGGGGTCGGCGATGAACCTTTTATCCGGACCGTTCGGGATAAAGCGTCACTGGAAGTGGACTGCTGGAAAAACGCTCAAGAGCATGATGATGCTGGGCGTGGTAACTCCAGTCATGATCGCAACTGGTGCGCAGGCACAGACGGCCCCGATGACATTCGCACAGAACCAGCAGGTTGAATGGGCGGATAACTTTGACATCGCGACGGATCACATCACGGAAGTGAAATCCTCTGCTCCGACGTTGTCGCCGCAGACGGCCGACTATATCGCGGCAGCGATCGACCGTTATCAGCGCATTGTCCAGGCCGGTGGCTGGGGAACAGTGTCTGCTGGCGGCAAGGCGCTTCGCATTGGTGCCAAGGATCCGCGCGTCGTGGAACTTCGCCGCCGCTTGATCGTTTCCGGCGATCTTGAACAGCAGGCCGGCCTCTCCGACACCTTCGATTCTTACGTGGATGCAGGTCTGCGTCGTTTTCAGCTTCGTCACGGTCTTATTCCGGACGGTGTGATGGGCGACGGCACCGTGACTGCGCTGAATATTTCGGCAGACGTACGTCTGCGCCAGCTCGAAACCAACATGATCCGTATGCGGTCCATGTCCGGTTTCCTGGGCGACCGCTACGTGATGGTCAACATTCCGGCAGCAGAGATCGAGGCGGTTGAAAACGGCATGGTCCGTTCGCGCCACACGGCCGTTGTGGGCAAGATCGACCGCCAGACGCCGATCCTCAACAGCAAGATCTACGAGTTGAACTTCAATCCGTACTGGACGGTGCCGAAGTCGATCATCCGCAAGGACCTGATCCCGAAGATGAAAGAGGATCCGCAGTATCTTGCGAAGAACAATATCCGCATCTTCGACTGGAGCAACAACGAGCTGAACTGGCAACAGATCGACTGGAACACGGATGAGGCGACCCAGTATCGCTTCACCCAGGATCCGGGCTCGGAAAACTCGCTCGGGTCGGTGCGCATCAACTTCCACAACAAACACCAGGTCTATCTGCACGATACGCCGTCCAAGACCCTGTTTGGCGAAGCCAACCGGTTCCATTCTTCGGGCTGCGTGCGCGTACAGAATGTGCGAGAGCTGGTGACCTGGCTGTTGCAGTCGACAACTCCTGACTGGGATCGGGGGCGCGTAGATGGTGTCATCCGCACCGGTGATCGTGAAGACGTGAAACTGAAGTCGCAGATTCCGCTTTATCTCACCTACATCACCGCCTGGGCAAATGCCGACGGTGTGGTGCATTTCCGCGATGATATCTACGACCGCGACGATCTCTACGGAACGGGTGAGCAAGCACGCCTGTAGGTGTCGCCAAGCGTCAGACAATTGTTTCCTGTCCAGAAACGTCGGCCTTGATCAGGCCGGCGTTTCATGGATTCTAGCTCCATTCGCATGCTTGTTCGACAACGGGGTGCTGGATCAGGAGAACGGCAATGAGTCGCGAAGAGCGGCCTGGTGAAATTTATCTTGAGTTTCGGCCGATCGGTCAGCAGGTCAAGGTCACTGCCATTGACGCGGCGACCGGTTTTGAAGTGTCGGTCTTCGGGCCGGCTTCAGCAGCTCAGGAAGATCTGAAGCGGATTGCCGTTCGAAAACTTCGCCGCCGCCTTGAACAGGAAGGCTTGGCTGCGCAGAACAGACCTGACCCGACCCTTTATTGATGGTTTGTCTTAAGTCTCTGCTTCCGCAACAGGTTTCGATAAAACAACTATCAATTTAAATCGTTTTGAGAAGAACGGCGAACCAGATCGATTTGCGAGAGCAGATTTGAATTGTGCCCGGGTATTGTTTTGGTGCCGGTCAAATGATCGGCGATGAAGGTCGGATCTGTTGCAAGTGTAACTTGTTGGGTTGTCAGTTTAGATTTGGCCCAAGGTTGCGAAAACTTGTTTCGTTCAAGAATTGGCAGCTGTGTCGTTTTCCAAACTGGACGCGTCGGTATGCCCCTTGGTTCTGGTCGGGGGGTGTGTTAATTCCTCGCCTCACACAGGCATGACGGTCGAAAGCGTCCTTCCGGACATTGGCCGCCGATGCTCCTGATCTATCAAAAGAACACAAGGATGGCGCTATGTCTTTGATGGAAAGCTCCGATCAGTCCCTGCAGTCCGGTTTCTTCACCCGCAGCCTTGCTGAAGCCGATCCGGATATCTTCGACACGATCGGCAAGGAACTCGGCCGTCAGCAGCATGAAATCGAGCTGATTGCTTCGGAAAACATCGTTTCCCGCGCAGTGCTGGAAGCACAGGGCTCGATCTTCACCAACAAATATGCCGAAGGTTATCCGGGCAAGCGCTACTATGGCGGTTGTGAGTTCGCCGACATTGCCGAAACGCTGGCAATCGAGCGCGCGAAGGAACTGTTCGGCTGCCAGTTTGCCAACGTTCAGCCGAACTCCGGCAGCCAGATGAACCAGGCGGTGTTCCTGGCTCTTCTGCAGCCTGGCGACACCTTCATGGGCCTGGATCTCAACTCCGGTGGTCACCTGACCCACGGTTCCCCGGTCAACATGTCCGGCAAGTGGTTCAACGTCGTCTCCTATGGCGTGCGTGAGGACGACCATCTGCTCGACATGGATGAGGTCGAGCGCCTTGCCAACGAACACAAGCCCAAGCTGATCCTGGCCGGCGGCACCGCCTATTCCCGCATTTGGGACTGGAAGCGTTTCCGCGAAATCGCCGACAGCATTGGTGCCTATCTCATGGTCGACATGGCGCATATCGCCGGTCTGGTTGCAGGTGGGGTCCACCCGTCTCCGGTGCCGCACGCCCATGTCGTCACCACAACCACC
This sequence comes from Labrenzia sp. PO1, assembly GCF_012273635.1. Classification (NCBI taxonomy): domain Bacteria; kingdom Pseudomonadati; phylum Pseudomonadota; class Alphaproteobacteria; order Hyphomicrobiales; family Stappiaceae; genus Labrenzia; species Labrenzia sp. PO1. The sequence continues at coordinate 1,090,021 of NZ_JAAXCR010000003.1, read as the reverse complement.
CACAAGTCCCTGCGCGGCCCGCGCGGCGGCATGATCCTGAGCAACGACGAAGCGATCGCCAAGAAGATCAATTCGGCCGTCTTCCCGGGTCTTCAGGGTGGCCCGCTGATGCATGTGATTGCTGCCAAGGCCGTTGCCTTCAAGGAAGCACTGCAGCCGGAATTCAAGGCTTATGCCCGCGCCGTTCAGGAAAACGCCAAGGTTCTGGCTGAAGTCCTGAAGGAGCAGGGTCTGGATATCGTTTCCGGCGGCACCGACAACCACCTGATGCTGGTGGACCTGCGTCCGAAGAACGCCACCGGCAAGGTGGCTGAAAAATCTCTCGGCCGCGCCAACATCACCTGCAACAAGAACGGTATCCCGTTCGACCCGGAAAAGCCGTTTGTCACGTCTGGCGTTCGTCTCGGCACCCCGGCAGCGACCACACGCGGCTTCGGTGTTGCGGAATTCCGCGAAGTCGGTCTGCTGATCACGGAAGTGTTGGACGGTTTGAAGGCCGCAAACAGTGAAGAGGGCAACGCGGCAGTTGAAGCGGCGGTCAAAGCCAAGGTAGAAGCACTGACGGCCCGGTTCCCGATCTACGGGGGCTAATCGCGGGCTCGCTCAGGAGCTTTAAGACATGAGATGTCCGTTTTGCGGGGGTGAGGAAACCCAAGTCAAGGATTCCCGCCCGACCGAGGACAATACAGCCATCCGCCGCCGCAGGATCTGCAATACCTGCGGCGGCCGGTTCACCACCTTCGAGCGCGTGCAGCTGCGCGAACTCCTGGTGCTCAAACGCTCCGGGCGCCGCGTTCCCTTCGACAGGGAAAAACTGATGCGGTCCGTGCAGATCGCGGTGCGCAAGCGTCCCGTGGATCCTGACAAGATCGAACGCATGGTCTCCGGCATCGTTCGCCAGCTTGAAAGTTCAGGCGAAACCGAAATCACCGCGGAAACCATCGGCAACCACGTCATGGAAGGCCTGAAGGGCATCGATGACGTTGCCTATGTCCGCTTTGCCTCCGTTTACAAGAACTTCCGTGAGGCGAAGGATTTCGAAGCCCTTCTGGATGAGCTGAGCGATCCGGACGGACAGCCGCTCAAAAACTCCTGACCTGCAGTATCCGGTTCTTGATGTCCGAGCTTTCCAATCTTGATGCCCGTTTCATGGCGGCCGCCGAACGCCTTGCTCGTCGTGGTCTCGGCCGTGTGTGGCCCAATCCTTCCGTGGCTGCGCTCATCGTCCGTTTCGACGCAGGGGCCGCTGTTCTCGTGGGCAGAGGCGTCACGTCCCGTCCCGGCATGGCGCATGCGGAAGTCAATGCCTTGAACCAGGCGGGGGACAGGGCAAAAGGGGCGACCTGTTACGTCACCCTGGAGCCATGTTCCCACTACGGCCGAACCCCGCCTTGCGCCAAGGCTCTGATCGAGGCGGGCGTGAAACGCGTGGTCGTCGGCATGCTGGACCCGAACCCGCGTGTCGCTGGCCGTGGTGTCACCATGCTGCGCGATGCGGGCATCGAGGTGGAAGTGGGTGTGCGCGAAAAGGCCATGCATGCGCTGTACCGAGGGTTCACTTACAGGCAACTGAAACAGCGTCCGGTGGTGTTCCTGAAGCTGGCTGTTTCCAGGGATGGATTTATCGGCCGGGCAGGCGAAGGTCAGGTCAAGATCTCCGGTGCCCTGTCGATGCGCAAGGTCCATGGGTTTCGCGCCGAATGCGACGCCATCCTGGTCGGTTCAGGCACGGCGCTTGCCGATGACCCACAACTGACCTGCAGACTTCCGGGCCTCGCTGATCGCTCTCCTGTGCGGGTCATCATCGACCGGTGTGCCCGGCTGCCATTGACTTCCAAACTGGTGCAAACCTGCGTCGACGTACCTGTCTGGCTTGTGTGTGGCAATGCGGCGGATGCTGACAAGCTGGCGGACCTGGCGGCTGCTGGCGTCAATGTCATCCGGGTGCCAGCTGAAGAAACCGGCATCAAGCCCTCTGTCATCCTGAGTGCGCTGGCAACACGCGGCATAACGCGGGTGATGGTTGAAGGTGGTTCCCGTCTGGCGTCGTCATTTCTGGCAGCGGACCTGGTGGATGATCTTTGTGTCGTTACCGGGGATATCGTAATCGGCGAAGGTGGCATACCTGCTCTGCACGGTCTTGACCTTGCAGATGTTCTCAAAGACCCCAAATTCGAGCGGGTCGATGCGGGCCGTTTCGGTCCGGACAGTTTTGTTTATCTCAGACGGCGCGGAGCCTGACATGTTCACCGGAATTGTGACCGACCTCGGCGAGATCCTCGCTATCGACAAGATCCCTGCCGGAATGCGGACGCGGATCTGCACCGCCTACGATACGAATGGCTTCGACATCGGGGCTTCGATTTCCTGTTCTGGCGTCTGCCACACGGTGACAGCCAAGGACAACGGATCCAATGGCAACTGGTTTGAAGTGGAATCGGCCGCCGAAACCCTGGCGCTGACCAACGTCGCATCCTGGAAAGTGGGGCAGAAACTCAATCTGGAACGCTCGCTGACGATGGGTGCGGAGCTGGGTGGGCACCTGGTGCTTGGCCATGTCGATGGACTTGCAACGGTGACAAAGCGTGAAGACCATCCGGATTCGGTCTATTTCCAGTTCGAAGCGCCGAAGGAAGCCGCCCCCTTCATTGCCAAGAAGGGTTCGGTTGCGCTCGATGGCACGTCCCTAACGGTGAACGAGGTCGACGGGTTGCTCTTCTCCGTCTTCCTGATCCCGCATACGCTCGAGGTCACGACCTGGTCCGATCGGCAGGTCGGTGACAAGATCAACCTGGAAGTGGATATGATGGCCCGCTACGCCGCCCGTCTTGCGGAATTCTCCAAGACCGGGTAGGGGACGGTCCCAACACCTTCGAAAAGAGCTAATATCATTTACCGCCTTAACCACGGGACGAACTCGTCACCGGGATATCGTGGTCCTTTACGAATGAGACTGGACAAACCGGGGCAGACGTGGTTCCTGTCGCGGCCTTACATAGGAACGAAAACCCATGAGCGCTGCACCGAAACTTCTGATCATCGAAGCCCGTTTCTACGAAGATCTGGCCGATGCTCTCGCAGAAGGCGCGATCAAGACCATTGAGGTTGCCGGCGCAAGCTATGACCGGATCGCTGTACCGGGCGTCCTGGAAATTCCGGCTGCCCTGTCCATGGCTCTGACGGCAATGGAAAACGACGGCGAGCTTTACGACGGCTTCGTTCTGCTGGGTGTCGTCATTCGCGGCGAGACCACCCATTACGATATTGTTGCCAATGAATCGAACCGGGTGATCATGGATTTGATCGTCGATGCGGATCTGGCTGTCGGAAATGGTATCCTGACCGTTGAAAACGGTGAGCAGGCATGGGCCCGCGCGAAGGTGGACGACAAGGACAAAGGCGGCGCGGCTGCCCGTGCTGCCCTCGACATGATCGCCCTGCGCGAGCGGCTTGGAGTATAAGAAGAATGACCGGAAAGGCCGACCCGGAAAAACCGGCTGGAAAAACTGTGCGCCCTGCAAACAAACGCGGCGTGGCTCGCCTTGCTGCTGTTCAGGCCCTTTATCAGATGGACGTCGGCGGTGCGCCGCTGACCAGTGTCGTCAGCGAATTCACTGCCTTTCGCCTCGGCAAGGAAATCGACGGTGCGCAGTACCGCGAAGCCGACGAACAATGGTTCAAGCAGATCCTTGCCGGCGTTGTGGAGGACCAGAAGTTTCTGGATCCCTACATTCACACCGCGTTGGCCGAAGACTGGCCCCTGAAGCGTATCGACAGCCTGCTGCGGGCTATCCTCCGCTCCGGCTCCTACGAGCTGCTGCGCCGCAAGGATGTTCCGGCCAAGGTGATCATTTCCGAGTATATCGACGTCACCAAGGCCTTCTTCGATGATGATGAGCCCGGCCTTGTCAACGGCGTGCTCGACCGTCTTGCGCATGAACTGCGCAGCGGCGAACTCGAGGAAAAGAAAACGGACGGCGCCTCCTGATCATGGGCGCTGACCGGCCAGGCGAATTCGAGCTGATCCGGCGTTTCTTTGCCCCTTTGGCAAAAGACCCGGGCAGTCTCGGTCTGACCGACGATGCCGCGGTGCTGACACCGCGGGAAGGCCATGACCTCGTTCTGACCAAGGACGTGCTGGCGGCCGATATTCATTTCTTTGCTGAAGATGCACCGGAAGCGATCGCCGCCAAGGCACTGAGGGTCAACCTCTCGGACCTTGCGGCGAAGGGCGCACGTCCGCGCGGCTATCTGATGGGCCTGTCGTTGCCGTCCGACTGGACGGTCGACTGGCTTGAGCGGTTCTGCAACGGCCTGGCGGCTGACCAGGCGGCCTATGATTTCCATCTTCTGGGCGGTGACACGGTCCGTTCCGGCAATGGTCTGCAGGTGTCGATTACGGCAATAGGCGAGGTTGAAACCGGCAGCGCAGTTCGGCGGTCCGGGGCACGACCGGGCGATCTTCTGTTTGTCACCGGAACCATTGGCGACGCCGCTGCCGGTCTTCAGGCGCGCCTCAACCCCGACTTCTGCCGCGATCATGATCTGACAGAGAGCGAAGAAGCCCATATTCTCGACCGCTACCTGCTGCCGAGGCCGCGCACGAGGCTTGCCGGGGCGGTGACCGATTATGCTTCGGCTGCCATGGACGTGTCAGATGGCCTGTTCGCCGACTGCGCGCATATGGCCAGCGCTTCGGCGTTGGACCTCACGATCGACCTGGATCAGGTGCCGCTTTCACAGGCGCTCGCCCATCTCAAGATCAAGTCACCAGAGGACTTTGCCCGTTGCCTGAACGGTGGCGACGATTATGAAATCCTGATGGCGGTGCCGGAAGACGTTTCTGGTAATTTCTGCCGGGTTGCTCACCTGGCCGGCTGTCCCGTCACGCAAATCGGTCATGCCCGGGCAGGTGAGGGCCGAATTCGGCTTGAAGAAGCCGGGCAACCTGTCGACTACGATCGCTATGCGGGCTTCAGTCACTTTTAGCTGTCGCAAAGGATAGGTGCCGGAATTTTACCAGGCCGGATCCATCGCCCGAATGCCTGCCTTCGATGGTGTTGCGCTTTCGTGCCGCTTGGCCGCGACGTGCCGCACGTTACAGCTCTCGGCTGGTCTCCAGTTGCAAATGAAACTTCTGGTCTTTCGCGGTCGGCTGTTGGCGTGTTATGTGCCATGCAAACTTCTGCCTTCCTGAAAGTATCCAAATGACCGTGACGACCCCCGATAGCTTTGTCGACGACAGTCTGGCAAAACGAAACGCGCTGCTATTGGCTCTGGCTCAGGCAATTGGTGGGGCTTCGGCGTCGATCGTGATCGCAACGGCGCCGCTGGTCGGGTATTCGATGCTGGATACGGACAAGTCTCTGGCGACCTTGCCCGTGTCGGCGATGGTCCTGGGAACAGCTTTCGGGACCATTCCCGCCGGCATGATCATGCGCCGCTACGGCCGCAGGACCGGTTTCATGGGGGCAGCTTTGCTTGGCGCCATCGCCGGGCTGCTGGCGGCATTCGCGGTTTTCCAGGACGAGTTTCTGATGTTTGCCCTCGGGTGCTGCATCAGCGGTTTTGCAGGCGCATTCGTGCAGCAATATCGCTTTGCTGCAGCAGACACGGCAAGTGACGCCTTCAAGCCGAAGGCCATCTCATGGGTGCTTGCCGGTGGTGTTCTGGCAGGGGTGGTTGGTCCGCAAACGGTTATCGCCACCAAGGACCTGTTCTCGCCAATCCTGTTCGCCGGAACCTATTTGGCGCAGGCGGGCTTGTCCCTGATTGCCTTTTTCCTCGTGGCTTTTCTCCGAATTCCAAAGCCGCAGCGGCACAGCCATACCCAGGCGGGTGGGCGTCCGCTGCGCCAGATCATGTCGCAACGCCGTTTCATCGTCGCGGCAGCCTGCGGTATCTGTTCCTATGCGCTCATGAGCATGGTGATGACGGCCACGCCGCTGGCCATGATCGGCTGCGGCCTGTCGCAGAATGACGCCACGCTTGGCATTCAGTGGCATGTGCTTGCCATGTTCGGTCCGAGTTTCTTCACGGGTAATCTCATCGGTCGCTTCGGCAAGGAGCGGATCGTCTCGATTGGCCTGCTGCTGCTGGCCGGATGTTCGGTGGTCGCGTTGATGGGGGTCGACCTTGCCAACTTCTGGATCGCACTGATCCTGCTCGGCCTTGGCTGGAACTTCGGCTTCATCGGAGCCACCGCCATGCTGACGGATACCTATCGGCCCGAAGAGCGGAACCTGGTGCAGGCGGTCAACGATTTCCTGGTGTTCGGCTTTGTTGCTGCCGCATCGTTCTCGTCCGGTGCTTTGCTGAATGTCTACGGCTGGAACACGGTCACCCTTCTGGTGTTTCCCTTTGTGGTGCTCTGCATCGGCTTGCTTATCTGGCTTGCAGTTGCGGAAAGAAGAACGGATACAACCGCTTAAAGTACCTTCGAAATTCCATTTCGTCAGCGCAGCATAATTACTGCGCTGCATCAAACAATACCGTAACGGAAGTTTTGAATTAAACAATGTGAGAGCTTGACGAGGCGCGCCGCTTTGCTGCTATCGTTACCCTCCCTCACGTCGAGGAATTGATGTGAAGGGCCGTCAGGCGGCAAAAAACGACAAGAAAATCAGTCCGCCGCAGCTTTGGGAGGAAGTATGATCGAGCTTGTCGTCATCATTTGTGGCCTCTTGTCCATTGCCTATGGGGCGTGGGCCATCCAGTCCGTTATGGCAGCGGATGCAGGGAACGCGCGCATGCAGGAGATCGCCGAGGCGATCCAGGAAGGGGCTAGCGCTTATCTCAATCGTCAATATACGACTATTGCCATTGTGGGGGCCGTTGTTTTCGTGCTCGCCTGGCTATTGCTTTCCGGCACCGCGGCAATCGGATTTGCCATCGGCGCCGTCCTCTCGGGAGCTGCCGGTTACATCGGCATGATGGTTTCCGTCCGGGCCAATGTGCGCACCGCCCAGGCGGCCAGCCAAAGCCTCGGGGCAGGGCTGGAAATCGCGTTCAAGGCCGGTGCCGTCACCGGCCTTTTGGTTGCCGGGCTCGCGTTGCTTGGCGTGGCAGTCTATTTCGCCATCCTCACCGGAATGATGGGGTACGACCCGACGGACCGTACAGTGATCGACGCGCTGGTCGCGCTCGGCTTCGGTGCCTCCCTGATATCGATCTTCGCCCGTCTCGGCGGCGGTATCTTCACCAAGGGGGCTGACGTTGGCGGTGACCTGGTCGGCAAGGTTGAAGCCGGAATTCCGGAGGATGATCCACGCAACCCGGCGACTATCGCCGACAACGTCGGCGACAATGTCGGCGACTGTGCGGGCATGGCGGCCGATTTGTTCGAAACCTACGCGGTGACGGTCGTCGCCACGATGGTTCTGGCCTCGATCTTCTTCACGAGCAGCCAGGCCATCGACCTGATGCACCTGCCGTTGCTGATCGGAGCTAGCTGCGTGGTGACGTCCATCATCGGCACGTTCTTCGTCAAGCTCGGCAGCAACAACTCGATCATGGGGGCGCTCTACAAGGGCTTCATTGCCACGGCGGTTCTGTCCGCGGTAGCCCTCGCGATCATCATCTTCGGCTGGATCGGTGCCGGCACCGAGTTCACGACATCGGGCGGCACGACCTTTACCGGGTTCGATCTGTTCGTCTGTGGTCTCGTAGGTCTCGTGGTGACCGGGCTGATCATCTGGGTGACCGAATATTACACCGGCACGGAGTATCGTCCGGTGAGATCCATCGCCCAGGCGTCAGTGACCGGTCATGGCACCAACGTGATCCAGGGTCTGGCCGTGTCACTGGAAGCAACGGCCCTGCCGGCGCTGATCATCATCGCGGGCATTCTGGTCACCTACGCTTTCGCGGGCCTCTTCGGGATTGCGATTGCCGTAACGACCATGCTGGCACTCGCAGGCATGGTGGTCGCGCTCGACGCCTTTGGTCCGGTGACCGATAACGCCGGGGGGATTGCCGAAATGGCGGATCTTCCGGCGGAAGTGCGTACCACGACCGACGCCCTCGATGCGGTGGGGAACACCACCAAGGCGGTCACCAAGGGCTATGCCATCGGGTCCGCAGGGCTCGGTGCGCTGGTGCTCTTTGCCGCCTATACGGAAGACCTGAAGTTCTTCTCCAGCAATGCTGCGGAAGGGTCGATCTTCTACGGCATCGACGTTGGCACCCTGTTCACATTGTCCAATCCCTATGTGGTTGCAGGTCTCCTGTTCGGCGGTCTGTTGCCCTATCTCTTCGGCGGCATTTCAATGACCGCCGTCGGCAGGGCTGCCGGAGCGGTGGTGGAGGAAGTCCGCCGCCAGTTCAAGGAAAAGCCGGGCATCATGCAGGGCACGGAACGGCCGGATTACGGCCGTGCGGTGGACATGCTCACAAAGGCGGCGATCCGGGAGATGATCATCCCCTCGCTGCTGCCGGTGCTGTCGCCCATCGTGGTGTTCTTCCTGGTCAAGGCCGTGGCAACTCCGGCCGACGCCTTCGCGGCGCTTGGTGCGATGCTGCTGGGCGTGATCGTGACAGGGCTCTTCGTGGCCATTTCCATGACCGCCGGTGGCGGTGCCTGGGATAACGCCAAGAAGTCCTTCGAGGACGGCTTCACCGACAAGGACGGTGTGACCCACCAGAAAGGCAGCGAGGCGCACAAGGCCTCGGTGACAGGCGATACGGTTGGGGATCCCTACAAGGATACCGCCGGTCCGGCTGTGAACCCGATGATCAAGATCACCAACATCGTGGCCTTGCTGCTGTTGGCGATCCTGGCGCACTGACGCCCCGGAAAAAGAAAGCCCCGGCCGATGGCCGGGGCTTTTTGCATAGGGTTGAGACTTTTGCCTCAGAGACCAAGGCTCGGGTTGGTCGCACCGCGCAGGATCTGCGTCAGGAAGCCATAGTCGGCACCGCCCGTACGGGTCTTGCGGGTGACGATGTCGACGATCTTGCCGTCTTCAAGCGAGTAGTTGCCGAGGTCCTGGACGTAGCCGTCCTTGTCGAAGTAAACCGCTACGACGCGCTGCTCGACGATATCCGGAGCCATGAAGGCGGTCGTGGCGGTTTTCTGCGAAATGTAATAGTAGGCATCGCCGTTGAGGCTGGACGTAGTCGACGGGGTTCCCAGGACCAGCTCAACCTGTTCGCGGCTGGAGCCGACCTGAACCTGGTTCAGCATGTCGCTGGTGATCACGTGCCCGTGCGTATAGGTGGAGGTAAAACAGCCGCCGAGCGGTAAGGTGACCAGAAGCGGAAGGATCAGGGCGCTTGCCTTGAAGTTCATCTAAGAATTCCCGTTTCGCCAGACCGGTCTGGCTGCTCTTGAATTTCGTTGCTTGGCAAAGTCACTATCGTGGGATAGGGCACAAGGCAACACCTGACTTAAAAGGAGATGCCATGCTGTTTGGCCTGTTCCGCCGTCGGACCCGCGATGCCGAGCACAAGGTCTATTGTGAAATCGTGGCTCAAGCACGGCAGCCAGTCTTTTACACCGACTTTCACGTGCCCGATAGTGTCGACGGCCGTTTTGACATGATCGTGGCCCATGCAGTGCTGTATTTCCGCCGGATGCGCGGGGAGGGGAAGTCGGTCTCGGAGTTTACGCAGAACGTCTTTGACCTGTTCTTTCTGGACATGGATGCATCGCTGCGTGAAATGGGTGTCAGCGACACGCGCGTGCCCAAGAAGGTGAAAGTCATGGGCGAAGCCTTTTATGGTCGTGCCGATGCCTATATTCCGGCGATTGAATCAAAAAACGTTGAGGAGCTGGCAGAGGCGCTCGGCCGCAACATCTATCCGGATGCACCAGAGCCGGTCGCACAGAAGCGTTTGGCGTACTATATGCTGGAAGCTGCCGAAAGCCTCGAGGGGCAGACGGTGGAAGCACTGATGAACGGGAGCATCGTCTGGTCCGACCCTGAAAAATTCAAGGCATTGCCGGTCTGAGAGCCAAGCCGGCGGTGCAAGAGGCCGCGACAAAGGTGCCAAGGTAAAAACAAAAATGACAAAAGAAACTTTCCCCTATTCGTACAAGGTCAACGCCGCCCGCGTTGTCGACAAGGACGAACGCGTCACTGTCAGTCCGGACGAAGCCGCGCTCAAGGCCATAGCCAAGACCTATGAGCTCGATGGTATTCGTGACCTCAAGGCGGATTTTCTTCTGAAACCGTATCGCAAGGCGGGACTGCGTGTCGTCGGCCCGCTGACGGCAACGCTGGAACAGACATGTGTGGTGTCGCTGGAACCTTTCGAAAGCCAGCTGAAGATCGATGTCGATCGCACCTTCGAGCCCCAGTCCAGCCGGCCGCGCAAGGTCAGCGATCTCAATGAGGACGGCGAGATTGAAATCGACCTGGAAACCCTCGACCCGCCCGATGTCATTCTGGACGGTGTTCTCGACCTTGGTGCCGTGATCTGCGAGGAACTTGCACTTACGCTCGACCCGTTCCCCCGCAAGCCGGGAGTGGAGTTCGAAGGTGGCGATGGCGACGACGACAGCGTCGATGAAGAGCCCGAGGTCAAACCGTCCCCCTTCGCCGCCTTGAAGGCACTCAAGGAACAGCCGGATAACTGATATCCATTGTATTCACAGGTGCCGGAACGATTTGGACTGGGTCTTCATGCAGGTTTTCAACGTCAGAACTCTCCGCGATCAGGAAAACGGTTGTCAGTCTTGCCAAAACCGTTATGTTCGCGCCCGTTCTAGGCCCTTGCCGGACCTGCAGGACTTTGTCTGGAAGCACCACTCGGTGCTGTTCTTGGTAGCGAAACGTCAAAAGACCTTCTAGATGGCGAAAACTATTCCGATTTCTCTGGATGCCATGGGCGGCGATCATGGGGCTGACGTCGTCATTCCCGGGGCGGAAATTGCGCTTGTCCGCCATCCTGACATCCGTTTCCTGCTGTTCGGCAATGAAAAGGTCGTGCTGCCACTCCTGGAAAAGTATCCAAGGGTTCGCGATGCTTCGACGTTCCATCATTGCGATGTCTCCATTGCGATGGACACCAAGCCCAGTCAGGCCCTGCGTCAGGGTCGCTGGCGCTCGTCCATGTGGCGGTCCATCGAGGCGGTAAAGACAGGCGATGCATCCGTTGCGGTCTCTGCCGGCAATACAGGCGCGCTCATGGCCATGTCCAAGTTCTGCCTGCGGACAATGGCCAATATCGAACGTCCGGCGATCGCGGCCATCTGGCCGACCATGCGCGGTGAGTCCGTGGTGCTTGATGTCGGTGCAACGATTGGCGCCGACGCACAGCAGCTTATCGATTTCGCCATTCTCGGTGGCGCGATGGCGCGGGCCCTGTTCGGTGTCCAGAAGCCGAGCGTCGGCCTGCTGAACATCGGCGTGGAAGAGGTCAAGGGACTGGAAGAGGTTCGCACCGCCGGCCGGCTTCTGCGCGAAACGCCGCTGCGCTCGCTGCATTACGCCGGTTTCGTCGAGGGTGACGACCTTGGAAAAGGCACTGTCGATGTCGTCGTGACCGAAGGCTTTGCCGGTAACATCGCGCTCAAAACCGCGGAAGGCACAGCCAAGCAGATCGGCAGTTACTTGCGTTCGGCCATGAATCGGACCTTTATGTCCAAAATCGGCTATCTCTTCGCCAAAGGCGCCTTTGATCTGCTGCGCGAGAAAATGGATCCGCGCAAGGTCAACGGCGGCGTGTTCCTGGGACTGAATGGCATTGTGATCAAAAGTCACGGCGGGACGGATGCTGAAGGCTATGCCTCGGCGATCGACCTTGCCTACGACATGGTCAAAAACGAACTGACACACAAGATCGCCCAGGATCTTGTGCATTATCATCGTGGCCGCTTCGCAGAAGCCGCGCCGACATCGGAAGGTGATTTGTGAGCGTAATCCGTTCGACCGTAACCGGCTGCGGAAGTTTCCTGCCGGAAAAAATCCTGACCAACGACGATCTCTCCAAGATGGTCGACACGTCTGACGAATGGATCGTTCAGCGCACCGGCATCCAGCAGCGCCATGTTGCAGCCGAAGGCCAGATGACCTCGGACCTTGCTCTGGAAGCTGCCAAGCGCGCGCTGGAAAGCGCCGGCCGGGATGCTCAGGAGATCGACACCATCATTCTGGCGACCGCCACACCTGACAATACCTTTCCGGCAACGGCTGTCACCGTCCAGGCCAACCTGGGCATCTATCACGGTGCCGCATTCGATGTGCACGCCGTATGCTCGGGCTTTGTCTATGCCCTGACGACGGCCGATGCCTATATTCGGGCAGGCTTGGCGAAGCGCTGCCTGGTTATCGGTGCGGAGACGTTCTCACGCATTCTGGACTGGACCGACCGGACTACCTGCGTTCTCTTCGGCGACGGCGCTGGTGCTGTCGTGGTGGAAGCTTCGGAAGGTGAAGGCACGACGGCCGACCGAGGTGTTCTCACATCGCACCTTCGCTCCGACGGCCGACACAAGGAAAAGCTCTTCGTCGACGGTGGACCGTCCTCCACCGGGACCGTTGGGCATCTCCGGATGGAAGGCCGTGAAGTTTACAAGCATGCGGTCGGCATGATCACCGACGTGATTGAAGATGCCTACAAGGCAACGGGCACCACATCGGAAGATCTCGACTGGTTCATTCCGCATCAGGCCAACAAGCGCATCATCGATGCCAGCGCCAAGAAACTCGGTATCGCACCTGAGAAGGTCGTGACCACGGTCCAGCATCACGGCAACACCTCTGCCGCGTCCATTCCGCTTGCGCTGGATACGGCCGTCAGGGACGGACGTGTCAAAAAGAACGATCTCGTGATGCTGGAAGCAATGGGCGGCGGATTCACCTGGGGCTCCGTTCTGCTGCGCTGGTAAGTCCTGTCTAACTTCCTACGACAAATCTGATTTCCACCAAGAGTTCCGGTTGACCGGCTCGCCGCAAGGCCGTACCGTATGGCCTTGCATCGGAGTTCTTGTGCAAAATCAGCCAGATGATGGCGTCGTTGAGGAGGGGTTATGGGCAATCGGACTATTACCCGCGCTGATCTGTGTGAGGCCGTTTATCAGAAAGTTGGTCTGTCCCGGACCGAGTCTTCTGAATTGGTCGAACGCGTACTTTCTGAAATTTCCGACTGTCTTGTGACCGGAGAATCAGTAAAATTATCAAGCTTCGGGTCTTTCGTGGTCCGCTCCAAGGGGGAGCGCATCGGCCGCAATCCGAAGACCGGCGAGGAAGTACCTATTTCACCGCGCCGGGTGATGGTGTTCAAACCGTCTAACGTATTGAAACAGCGGATCAATGATGCGCTGACAGGACAGGCCAGCAAATAGCCAGAAAATTATAAGACCGGATGAGCTCGCAGGAAAAAAGCCCCGACGCCTTTCGTACTATCAGCGAAGTCGCAGAAGATCTTGACCTGCCGCAGCACGTGCTGCGGTTCTGGGAAACGCGCTTCTCGCAGATCAAGCCGCTGAAGCGTGGGGGAGGTCGCCGGTACTACCGGCCGGACGATGTCGAGCTTCTGAAGGGCATCCGTCATCTGCTCTACGGTGAAGGCTACACGATCAAGGGTGTTCAGCGGATCCTGAAAGAGCAGGGGCCACGCTTCGTCATGCAGATCCGGCATGAAGACATGTCGGCCCTGCAGGCCGTTGCCACTGCAGAACCGGCACAGGCGGAGCCTGCGCCTGCCCCTGCGATGATTTCCCAAAATGGCCAGCATGAAATCCATAACGGCCCGTTGCCAAGCGGCGTTCTGGCGGACAATGCACCGGAACCGGCACCAGCCCAGGGTCATGGGCATTTCAGTATTCTTGGTCGCCTGCGCGGCGAGAAACCGGCTCAGGGCACAGGGTCCCATTCGTCCGTGACGAAGGAGGATATCCGCCGCCTGCAGGCAACCCTCTTCGAGTTGCTGGAATGCAAGCGAACGCTGGATCAGGCGCGCTGACCTTCATACCTGGCCTTACTGATCTGCCTTGCGTTTGAAAAGTTTCGCCAGGAAGCCAGGTTTTTTGCCGGCCTTTTCCGAAGTTTCGTTCGAAACCTGAGCCTGCTTGACGAAGTCTCGCAATTCGGCGACCGACATCCTTTTTGATGACGGGGAAGTCTTTCCAGCAATGCGGGTGTCATCCAGCTGTCTGGCTGCGGTGGCGATCGTCTGATGAACTTGCGATGCAGTTGCTGGTGAAACGGCGGAAGCAGTTTCAGGGTAAGCTGGTATAGCTGGCTGGTCTGGCCGGTCCAGTGCCGACATCTCTTGTTCGAATGCCTCCTCGCTCCGATCGTCTGGAAGCTCTTGAGAGGAAGGCTCTTCTTTCAGCTCCTTTAGACGTTCCAGGATGGCTGCGTCCACTGGGTCGTGCGGATCCAGTTCTGCGTCCTCGTTCCCGTCCATATAGCTCCCGGTTTCATTCAGGTCTTCATCGTAGCGAACGTATTTTGTCGGAACATCTTCACGGAGGATACCGAATTTGGGATTGTGGACGACCTTGAGTTCAATCGTACCCAACCCGTCATCGTCTTCCTCATGGTAGATCACCTGGATCTTTTCGTTTTCCTCACGGCCAAAAACGTCTCCATCATCGATCAGGCGACTACTCTTGTTCGTGAACTTTGAAAACGCGACGAGGATCTCGGCAAGGTACTCTGGCGGCAACCTGCAAGGCAGAACCTCCACCCTGTACCCGGTTAGCCACTGGGAGCCGATCCCCATCATGCCGATCAATTGCTCGCCGGTTTCGGGATCCTGTTGTCCGTAAGGATTGGGCAAAAGGTACAGGTCGTCGTGGTTTGAGGCACGAGCCAGTGCCGAGAAGGCATCCGGCTTCAGCAGGAAGCTGCTTGGAGCCCAAAAGACGGCGTCCGGCCGGGATCTTTCCACGATGATCGCCGTGATCAACCTTGCGATCTCCATGGCTTGCAAGGTTTCTGCAGCCTCGCAGAAGGCAAGGCTTTCCACTCCGGAAAGTGTCTTCAGGTTCTCTGGCAGCGAATCCGTGGGGATGAGGCTTTTTCTGACTGAAATCTGCGTGCAGGCCGCAATCTCGTTCAAAAGGTCGGCCGCTTCCGGAAAAGCGGTCCGGGCATAGATCGTTTCGAGCGCAGCATCTATCAGTGGCGTGTGTTCGAAGAGGCCTGTCTGTGTGACAAGGACATGGAACTTGCCGCACAGAAAACGCTTGTTGACGTCGTCTGACGTGTTCAACAGCTGGCAGGCGCTGCGCGGAACGCCTGCCTTTTCCGCGACAGCTACAATGACAGCCATGATCGCGTCTCCATCAAGCGGCTGATAGCGCTTGTAGAGGATCTGGGAATCGACGCTTGGAAGCGGATGCGTTTTCAACGGTAAGACCACACCTGATTTGCGGAATGATGCGGGAGGTTAGGCAACTTTGGTGAAAAAGGCCTTATCGCCTCTCACCTTGGTTGCCAAAACCGGTTCCTGCACGTCACTCCAGTCCGAGGCAGGACGCATAAAAGCTCGTGGTTGCCGGCCAGTCCGAAAAGATGCCCTTGACGCCAACCTGGCGCGCCAGAACATCCACAACCTCATAAAGCTTGCCGTCGCCGTCGATGGCATCGTTGACAGTCTGATAGTACCAGCCGCCGCCGGACGACAGCGGTCCCGACCTTTCAAGCGTCCAGGCAATCAGCTCGATACCGGCTTCCTTTGCTGCGATCGCATAAGCCGAGGGAACGATCTTGCCGTCTTCCTCAGCAAGAAGGACAAACAGCGGCGGTGCGAGGTAGTTGACGCCCATGTCCTTCAGTTCGGTCATGGAAGGGGAGAATGTTTCCGGATCCATGGGATCGACATCGCGGCGGCTTTCAAGGAAGACTGCCTGCTTGCCGAAGTCCGGTTCGTTTTCGATCCAGTAGAGAACGTCATCAAGGTTGAAGGATTGCGGGTAGACGTCTTCTGCCGGAATGCCTGCCGCCTTGTATTCGTCAATCAGTTTCTGGGCATAGTCGGCCTGGGTAAAGCCATCAAAAGGCATCTCGACTTCAGGGGCTTTCAACTCCGGAGTGAATTTCACGCCGAGGTCCTTGAAGAGGCGGATCGAGGCGTCGTGTGTCAGCAGCGTTCCCGTGCCCGCGTAGAGATCCGTGCGCCAGGACGCGGTTCCATTCTGGTAAGCTTCAGGCGTTGTTGCCGTTTTGTCTGCACTGTCCATCTTGCCCTGCAAGGACGAGAACTCAGCCAGGGTCAGATCACTCGTCCGGCATTCGGCCGCGGCCGGGGTCTCACCCGAGGCCGGAGTGAAGCCCGTTGTGCATTTACCGGCGAGATCGGTCGTCAGAATGTTCGTGGTCGTGTGCAGATCGTTCTGGGAATGCCGGCATACCAGTTCCTTGTCCTTGGTAAAGGTGACGTCGCATTCCAGGATGCCCGCTCCCATGAGTGCCGCAGCCCGGTAGCCTTCCTCCGTGTGTTCTGGAAACTGCAATGGGGCGCCACGATGGCTGATGGAAAACAGGGTGCGTTTTGCCGGCTTGCCGATGCAGGCTTCCAAGGTGTCCTTCAGCGGGCCGTCAGCCATCTGGGACACAAGGTAGGCGGGGCGGGGCCCAAGCTCGACAGTGCCTGCTTGTGCAGGCAAGACGGCACACAGCCCGGTCAGGCAAAGAACAACTTTTTTGAGGTGCATGAGGTATCCAATGGCTTTCGTGGCAAGAAGGGCAATAATTAGCGGCACGCATGCCGGGAGCAAGTGCAATAGCTGCAACTAGGCAGGTTGCCAGGCAAGTCTGAGTGCTTCCGGGCCTCTCACGGACAGGCCGCGCTTGTAGGTGACGTTGTGATCAACCAGCTCAATCGTGCTGAACCTTTTCAGCAGTGTTGAAAAGATGATGTCCATGTCCAGACGTGCAAGATGGTTGCCGAGGCAGAAATGTGCGCCCCGGCCAAAGGCAATGTGCCAATTCGGCGTTCTGCCAACATCGAAGCGGTCAGCGTCGGGAAATTGGGCCGGGTCGCGGTTGGCTGCTCCATAGAGGACACCGAACTTCGTCCCACGCGGATACGCGTCGCCGCAAACCGTCATGTCCTCGGTTGAATAGCGGTGGAAGAACGGCAACGGAGATTCATAGCGGAACATTTCCTGCACGGCCGTTTTCATCAGCGAGGGATCTTCGCGCAGACGCTGCAGCTCATTCGGAAACTTCAGCAGCGCATGCATGCCACTGCCGAGAACGTCGATGGTTGAACCGTGACCGGCCATCAGGATCAGCATCGCGGTCGAGATGAATTCGTCCTCGTTCATCTGGCCGGCCCGTTCAGCTTCGATCATGAGCGACAGAAGGTCGTCCTGCGGTGCGCGTTCGCGCTTTGCTTTAAGCGTTTGCAGGTAGTGATAGAATTCGGTCGTGTTGCGTTCAGCCAGTTCCTTGCGTTCATTCGTCCGGTCGATGTCGAAATACTGAACAATGTTTTCCGACCAGATGCGCAGTTGCGGGCAGTCCTCATCGGGGACGCCCAGAACGCGGCCGATGATGTGACCTGGAACATGGGCGGCCAGATCTTCGATAAAGTCGATTTCGGTGCGGTCTGACAGACTGTCGAAAAGGCGGTCGACATAGGCCTGTATGTCATCGCGCAGCTTGCCGACCATCACCGGCGTGAACAGTCGGAACACCTGCTTGCGCAGCCGGTCGTGAATGTCCCCGTCGCTGTCCAGCAGAGAGAACTGCACGAACCGGGAATGATGCGGCATGTCGTGCCAGTTCTGGGCACGTTTCATGTCCGCGATTTCTTCCGCGCTCGCGATGTGGTCCATGGATCGCACCATCTTGCCGTTCTGCACGATTTCCGAAACGTCATCGAACTTCGCTGCCAGCCAGATATCGAAATCCTCGAAGTAAGTCAGACCCTTGCGGTCTCGCAGTGCGGCGTAGAACGGGTAGGGGTCTTGTGCAAAGGCATCGGACAAAGGCGCGAAGGAAAGGTCTGTGGACGGGCTCATGAAGGGCTCTTGAGGTCGGGTTGGATGGGGTAGAATTGTGATTCTTGGCAGGGTCGAAGATTTGGCTGGCCAAGTGCAAGCGAAAAGCGGGAGCTATGGGCCATTTTTGACGTGTTTGGGCGAGTTATCCCAAGCCAGGCCTTCAGCTCTTGGGGATTGTGAGGAAATGACATTTCTGACGATATCGGCAGAGGTTCTGAAATCTTAACAATTCCTAAACGCGGGCTGGAAGGCCTGCTTGCACAGACCAGCAGAACCGTGAGTGCGTGAGGCCGAAATGCGTGTGCCAAAGGCTTTCAGTGACGAGTACCAGACCTTCTTGCGGGAGACGGGCTTGGACAACCCCAATCCGCAAGCCCTCCTCATGGAACTTGCCTCGCTCTCCATGGAAGTCTACCTGAAGGAAATCGCCTGGCTTTCCGAGTTCATCGGCAAGATCGAGCGCGCGAAAAAGGCTGCAGCCTGAAGGTAAGCTGTTGACTGGATTGCGCCATTTCTGGCGGAAGACATGTTTCTCCGGAATTTGGTCTCGTGCCTATCGAAGATTGTGAACCAAGTCGTTGCAATTAAGATGACGAATGACGCTACGTGAAGCATACTCGGACGATATAATGTCCGGAGCAGCTGTTTCATGTCCATCAGTCAGTTCTCCACCACCAAGGAAATTCTGAGGTTCGAGGGCGCCAACAAGGCGGCCTATTGGCGCAAATTCGCTTTGCTGCTGTCGCTTGCCGTGATCATCGCGACGATGGGACTGTTGCGAAATTCCGGTGCTGTCGTGATCGCGGCCATGCTGGTGGCCCCGCTTATGACCCCCATTCTGGGCATCGCCTCATCAATCGTGATGGGATGGATCGGTCGGGCTCTTGTCCTGATGCTGACGGTCTGGGTGGCGGCAGCATGCAGTATCGTGATCTCGTGGCTGATTGTCTGGATCGCGGATGCACCTTCAACGCTGCTGCTGCCGGATGAAGTCCTCAGCCGGAGCAATCCCGGGGCGGAAGACATGGTCGTCGCGCTCGCTGCGGGCATTGCCGGTGCCTATGTGCAGATCAGGAAATCGGAAATCAGCCTTTTGCCTGGTGCGGCCATAGGCGTTTCCCTGGTTCCGCCGCTCGCGGCAGCAGGGATCCTGCTGTACTTCGGAGAACAGGAGGCGGCCTATGAGGCAACATTGCTCTTTGCCACCAATTTCGGGGCGATCATCTTCTCCGCAAGCCTGGTCTACATCATCCTGGGCCCACGGGAGCGGCTCTTCCGCAAGGCGCATCGGGGCGTCAAGTTCACGCTCGGCATGACAGTCACGCTTGCCTTCCTGTCGGTCGTTCTGGTCCAGCTTCTGGCGGCAACCTACCTGCGCTACATCGAAACCGGGACAGAAGCCATTCTGGCACAGCGCACCAAGGAGTGGGCGGGCGACACGCCTGTCGAGATCATAAGGGTCGACGTTCACGCCCGCACCAGGATTGCGGAAATCTGGGTACTTCTCGATCTGCCATCGGACGCGCAATACAAGATCGGCTCACTCGACGATTTTCTGCCGGTCGCCATGAAGGAACATCCGTTCAGAGAGGCCGCCCGTGAAGTTCTGGGAGAGGATTACAAGGTGGTCGTCAGATACCAGACACGCATTGCCTGGCTTCTGGATCTCGCCACGGAAACGATCGATGTAGCTCCTTCTGTCGATACCGTCAGAGAGGACTGACAGGTCATGCAAAAACAAACCCCGCCAGAGCGGCGGGGTTACGAGAGACTGCGTGTACTATTCCGTCCTAGGAGGCGGTCGACAGCGACTGGCTTGCCAGATAGGCAGCCTTGGCCGGAACCGAGAGCCAGGCCTGTGCCTGAGCGACGCGTTCCGGCGTATAGTGATGTTCTTCGTGAAGCATGTTGACGGTACCAACCAGCGTATCGCCGAGAACAACGGGCAGGTTGATGACGGAGCCGCAGCCAAGCCGGCCTATCAGCTCGTAATCGGGAAAGACGGTCGCAATATCGGCAAGCGTGTTTGCGACAAAGCTCTTCCGGTCCTTGTGTACGGTTTCAAACCAGCGGTCATAAGTGATCGGTTTGGTTCCGGAGACCGGGTAATCTTCCGGATGCGAAGTGTAGGAGCGCTGCGCCAGCTCGGTTTTCATGTCGGCTGTCATGAACGTGAACAGCTTCACGCCAATGGTTTCCCGGGTCAGCTTCAGAAGGGCATCAAAAGGCGCGTCCGGTGTGATCGCGGTGGAAAGGGCATGGTCAAACGTGGCCAAAGGGCCGGTGAAATCGGTCATGTGTCGAAATCTCGAGCAATTCTGGTTGACGTTAGGCAGGGTGCAAGATGCCGCCGCTGGCGGCATAGAGTTCGCGGGAATAAGGATCTGAGAGCTGACCCGACTTGAGAGCGTCGACACCGGCAATTTCCACCACGCGGCCATAGCGCATGACAGCCAGGCGGTCGCACAGGAACGAGACAACCGGAAGGTTATGCGTGACCATAAGATAGGTCAGCCCCTGTTCCCGCCGCAGCTTTTTCAGAAGGTTCAGGATTTCCGCCTGTACCGATACGTCCAGTGCGGATGTCGGCTCGTCCAGCAGTAGAACGCGCGGTTCCAGCATCAGCGCGCGGGCGATCGCCACTCGCTGGCGCTGACCACCGGAAAGCTGATGCGGAAAGCGGAAGCGGAATCGCTGGTCCAGACCGACGGCGGCAAGCATGTCTTTTACACGGCCGTCCCGACCGCCAATACCATGAATGGCGAGCGGCTCTGCAAGGCAGGTATCGATGGTCTTGCGTGGATGAAGCGAGCCGTAAGGGTCCTGAAACACCATCTGGCAGGTTTCCGCAAAGGTCCTGTCCGGTGAATGTCCGCGAGGTTTTCCTTCAACGGCAATGGTGCCGGTCCAGTCCGGCGCCAGTCCGGAGATTGCCTTCAGGATTGTCGATTTGCCTGAGCCGGATTCCCCGACCAGCGCAAAACTTTCCCCTTCAGCAACATCGAAGGTGACGTCGTGAACGACAGCCGTGTCGCCATAGCTAATGGTGAGGTTTTCAAGATGGATGGCGGCGTCGGTCATGTTCCGGCTCCCGTGGTCCAGGTACTGCGGTCGAGAACGGGCAGCTCATCACGGTCTTCATTCATGCGCGGCATCGCGGCAATCAGGCCGCGCGTATAGGGATGCTGCGCGTTGTGCAGATCGCTCGCCTTGCACTGCTCGACGATCTCGCCGCTATTCATCACCAGGATGCGGTCGCAATAGCGGGACACCAGGTTGAGGTCATGACTGATCAGGATCAGACCCATGCCCTTGCCGGTGACCAGATCGTCGATAATGTCCAAGACCTGTGCCTGCACGGAAACATCAAGCGCGGAGGTTGGTTCATCTGCGATCAGGAGATCAGGTTCCGGGATCAGCATCATGGCGATCATGATACGCTGGCCCATGCCGCCGGAAACCTCGTGCGGATAAAGACCCGCAACCCGTGCCGGATCATTGATGCGCACAGCTTCCAGCATGGCAAGCACCCGTTCCTTCAGCTCCCGGCGTGGCAGCTTCTTGTGGGTGACGAGGGCTTCGGCAATCTGCTCGCCTACGGTCATCACCGGGTTGAGCGAGAATTTGGGGTCCTGCATGACCATGGAAATGCGGGCGCCGCGCAGATCGCGCATCTGGCGTTCACTTCGGCGGAGGAGGTCCATGCCGTCGAAGGTCATGCGCCGGGCGGTGACCTTTCCGGGTTTCCGGATCAGGCGCAGGATCGACCGGCCGGTCATGGATTTTCCGGAACCGGATTCGCCGACAATTCCGAGCCGTTCCCGCCCAAGCGTGAACGAAATACCCTTGACGACATCGACCGGGCCGCGGGCCGTCGGGAAGGTGACGGTGAGGCCGTCAACCTCGAGAAGCGGGGCGCTCATTGCTTGTCTCCCTGCTTGGGATCGAGCACGTCGCGCAAGCCGTCACCGAGGAAACAGAAACCGAGGCTCACCAGGATAATGGCGAAGCCCGGCATGGTGGCGACCCACCACTGGTCGAGAATGAAATTCCGTCCGCGCGAGATCATCGCCCCCCATTCCGGCAGAGGCGGCTGGGCGCCGAGACCGAGAAAGCCGAGACCGGCGGCCGTCAGGATGATGCCGGCCATATCCAGCGTCACGCGAATGATCGTGGAAGAAGCGCAGAGTGGCAGAACGTGACGGAGGATAACGCGGGCGGAAGACGCGCCTTGCAGGCGCACCGCCGCGATGAACTCTGCATCGCGGAAGGTAATCGTTTCCGCTCGGGCGATACGCGCATAGGCAGGCCAGGCGGTGATCGCAATGGCGATGATGGCATTCTCGATGCCGGGTCCGAGGGCTGCCACAAAGGCAAGCGCGAGGATCAGCTTCGGCATGGACAGGAAGATATCCGTCACGCCCATCAGCACCCGATCGGTCCAGCCGCCGAAATATCCGGAGACCGCACCGACGATGAGGCCGATTGGAGCGGCGATGACGGCCACCATGGTAACGATCATCAGCGTGATGCGCGCACCGTAGACAACGCGGGAGTAGATGTCCCGGCCAAGCTCGTCGGTGCCCATCCAGTGGGCCGCGGACGGCGGCATCAGGCGGTTTGCGAGATCCTGGCCGATGGGAGAGTAAGGGGCGATCAGCGGAGCGAAGATCGCCATCACTATCAGGACCAGGATGATGAAGCCGCCCACCACGGCAAGCGGATTGCGCAGGAGCGCTGCAAAGACACGCCAGGCGCGGCCAAGATTGGCCTGCAGGCGCGAGGCGGGGCTATCGTCGAGAAGCCAGTCGATCATTTGCGGGCCCTCGGATCGAGAATGCGGTAGAGCACATCGGAAATCTTGTTGATGAGGATGAACACGGCACCGATGACGAGCGTCGCGCCCAGCACGGCGTTCATGTCGGCATTGAGAAGGGCACTGGTCAGGTAATTGCCGATACCGGGCCAGGAGAACACGGTCTCGATCATCACGGAGCCTTCCAGAAGAGCGGCATAGGACAGGCCGATCACGGTGATCAGCTGGATGCGGATCGGGTAGAACGCGTGGCGCCAGATGACACGGCGCTCGGGCACACCTTTCACCCGCGCGGTCGTCACATACTCGTGCCCAAGCTGATCCAGCATGAACGACCGGGTCATGCGGGCGATGTAGGCAAGGCTGAAGAAACCGAGGATCGACGCCGGCAGCATGAGGTGATCGAGCGCGTTCCAGAAGATGTCCCATTCGCCTGCGACAACACTGTCGATCAGGTAAAGCCCGGTAACGGGATCAACGATGCCGTCGTAGAAGATGTCGATACGGCCCGGACCGGCAACCCAGCCGAGGCCGGCGTAGAAGACCGCAAGACCAACCAGGCCAAGCCAGAACGCGGGGACGGAATAGCCAAGAAGGCCGAGGACGCGGATCAATTGATCGATCCAGGTTCCCTGGCGGGTGGCGGCCAATACGCCCATAGGTACGCCGAGCAGCACGCCGATCAGGATGCCGATCGTGGCCATTTCCAGGGTGGCGGGGAAGAACCGCCCCAGGTCTTCAGCGACCGGCCGACCGGTGGAAATCGACAGGCCGAGATTGCCGGTGAAAACGTCGCCCACGTAGGAGAAAAACTGGATGACCAGTGGCCTGTCCAGCCCCATCGCCTGACGGGCAGCTTCATAGACTTCGTTCGAGGCCCTGTCGCCGACTACTGCCAGAACCGGATCGATCGGCACCACGCGGCCGATGAAAAACGTGATTGCAAGCAGGCCAAGGAATGTTCCGGCCGTTACAAGACAGAAGCGCAACAACGCCGCCACACTGCCCAGCAGTTGGCTCGTCAAAAGGCCCTCTCTTGCGTCGGTTACGCTCTCGGAAGGCTCAAAAGACATGCCGGTAGCGGCCTGTCGCCGTTCCCTGTTCAACCGGATTCTTCAAGTCCGTTCTCCACACTCATATGACTCATTTTCTGAATTAGAGTCTTCAGGTTGTTGTTTTTAAACAGCTTTCAGAAAGCGCTCGTGAGGCGCTTTTTTCAAAGGTGTCTAAAAAAGTTCTTGGAGCATACAAAAAAATCTGGTTACATCAAAAAAATTTTGATGGGAGTAAAAATCTTTGAGCAGTTCGACAGCACGTGCCGCTTCCGATGTCGATACAAAGGTTGGCGCGCTGATCCGTGCGCGGCGCCGGCAGCTGGGGTTCACCCTGCAACAGCTGAGCGATGCTTCGAACCTCTCGGTCGGGTATCTCAGTCAGGTTGAGCGCGATCACGCGACACCGACACTCGGATCTCTGGCGGGAATCGCCCGGGCACTCGGCGTCGGGCTGGATTATTTCGTGGCCCAGCCACGGGCCCAGGATGCACTGACCCGTGCCGCCACGCGGCCCAATTTCTCCATTTCCGGTTCCGCCGTAAGCTATGAGCGGCTGGCAACCGAGTTTCCAGGCAATCAGCTTTCTTCGTTCATTCTTACCGTGCCACCGGGATATGCCTCGGAAACGGTGAGCCACGAGGGCGAGGAGCTGATCTACATCCTGGAAGGGTCCATCACCCAGTACCTCGACGGCGAGGCGATGGTGATGACAGCTGGCGACAGCCTGCATTATCGGGGCAACACCCCGCATGCCTGGTCAAACCCGAACGATGCTCCGGCAAAGATTCTGTGGACCGGCACCCTCACGATTTTCAACGCCGGCGACGAGAAAACCAGCCGCATCGAGCTGGTGTCGCCTGACAAGAACGCGGTGAAGCCGAGCCGCGCCAAAAACGAGAACAAATCCTAACCCCTGACAGACGGAGACGAAGAAATGAAACTTTTAAGGACCGCGCTTCTGGCGGCCGCCCTGGCAATGCCGATGGCAATGCCTGCCGGTGCCGCGACACCGGACAACATTCTGGTGGTGGCGCAGAACATCGACGATATCGTCGCGATCGATCCTGCCCAGGCTTACGAGTTTTCCTCCGGCGAACTCGTGACCAATGTCTACGACCGCCTTGTGCAATATGACGCCGAAGATCCGACAGTTCTGGCGCCGGGCCTTGCTGCAGAATGGCAGGCTGACGCTGATGCGAAGACCATCACCTTCACCCTGCGCGACGGTGCGACGTTCCATTCCGGCAATCCGGTCCGCGCAGAAGACGTGGTGTTCTCCTTTGCCCGTGTCATCAAGCTGAACCTCACCCCGGCCTTCATCCTTGCCCAGCTTGGCTGGACGGCGGAAAATGTCGAGGACATGGTCACGGCCGACGGCAACAAGGTCGTTGTCAAATACGAAGGTGACTTCTCTCCGGCGTTCGCCCTCAACGTCCTGGCTGCCCGTCCGGCTTCCATCGTCGACGAAAAGACGGTGATGGAGCACGAGGAAGATGGCGACATGGGCAACAAGTGGCTCAATGCCAATTCCGCCGGTTCCGGTCCGTTCGAACTGCAAACCTACCGCGCCGGCGAACTGGTGCGTTACAAGTCCAATGCCGACTACTTCAAGGGCGCGCCGAAGGTTGAAGGCGTGATCATCCGTCACGTGGCCGAAGCCGCAACCCAGCAACTGCTGCTGCAGTCCGGTGATGTCGACATGGCCCGCAATCTGACGCCGGACCAGATCGCCGGCATGGAAGGCGACACCATCAAGGTGGAAACCTATCCGCAGGCAGCCGTCCACTTCCTGTCCTTCAACCAGAAAAAGGACGTGCTGCAGCCTGAAGCGGTGTGGGACGCGGCGCGTTACCTCGTCAATTACAAGGGTATGACCGACAGCTTCCTGAAGGGCCAGATGGAAATCCATCAGGCTTTCTGGCCGAAGGGCTTCCCGGGCTCCTATGACGAGACGCCTTACACTTATGATCCGGAAAAGGCGAAGCAGATCCTGGCGGATGCCGGCATCGAGACGCCGATCACGGTAACCCTCGACGTGATCAACTCCACCCCGTTCACGGACATGGCCCAGTCGCTGCAGGCAAGCTTTGCCGAAGCCGGCATCAACTTCGACATCATCCCGGGCACCGGTTCGCAGGTTATCACCAAATACCGCGAGCGCAGCCATGAAGCGATGTTGCTCTATTGGGGCCCGGACTTCATGGACCCGCACTCCAACGCGAAGGCCTTTGCCTATAACAGCGACAACTCCGACGACAACTACCAGGCAACCACCACGTGGCGGAATGCCTGGGCTGTTCCGGCTGAGATGAACGACATGACCAAGGCTGCCTTGGCCGAGAGCGATGCGGAAAAACGCAACGGGATGTATGTCGAACTGCAGAAGGAAGTTCAGGCCAAGTCGCCGATCGTGATCATGTTCCAGGCAGCCTATCAGGTCGCGATGGACCAGAAGGTCGAAGGTTACGTCAACGGGGCAACGTCCGACTTCGTCTACTATCGTCTGGTAACGAAAAACTGACGCCAGAAACCAGGCCGTCCCGGTTTCCGGGGCGGCTTTTTTGTTTGCTGACACAGCACACTGACTGACCAACCCCTCCGGAGTTTCCTGAAATGTCTTCCCTTTCCGATCAGCGCCTTGCCGCTTTGCGCGAGCGGATGTCTGCGACCGGGACCGACCTTGTGGCCATCGGTCCGTCCAGTCACATGATGTATCTGGCTGGTCTCGATCCTCATGGTGACGAACGGCCGGTGATGCTTCTGGTTTCCAGGAGCCATGCGGGCTTTCTGATGCCGGCGCTCAATGTAGACAGCTCACGCCAGAAGACGCACTTGCCTTTCTTCCCCTGGCGTGACGACGACGGACCGGACGCCGCGCTTGCCACGTTGCTGGAAGCCTCCGGACTTCCGCAATCACCAAGTGTCGTCATCGACGAAACCATGCGTGCCGATTTTGCGCTTCTTTTGCTGGACGCGCTCCCGGGCGCTTCTCGCCGGTTTACGGATGACACGGTCGGCTTCCTGCGTGCTCGAAAGGAAGAGGACGAATACCGCCGTCTTAAAGCCAGTGCCGTTCTGAACGACACTGCCGCCATGGCTGGCTTCGACGCCCTGACACCCGGCATCACGGAACTTGAGATCGCTGCCGCCATCCGGGACGTCTACAAGCAGGCAGGCGCGGCCCCGGTATTCACGTCGGTCTGTTTCGGTGGAAACGGCGCCTTTCCGCACCATCACACCGGCGAAACACAGCTGAAAGCCGGGGATGCCGTGCTGATCGACACCGGTGGACGTCTCGAGGGATACCCGTCCGACATGACCCGTGTTGGCTTCTTCGGAACGCCTACGGCGGAATTTGAGAAGGTCCACGCCATCGTCAACAAGGCTGTGGAAGCAGCGCTTGCCGCTGCAAAGCCTGGGGTCTTGGCAAAATCGATCGACAAGGCGGCTCGGGATGTCATTGCAGATGCGGGCTATGGTGACTTTTTCACACACCGGACCGGCCACGGCCTCGGAATAGACATACATGAACCGCCATATTTGACGGCGACCTCCGAAACCGTACTGGACGAGGGCATGGTGTTCTCGATCGAACCCGGCATCTATCTCCCCGGCCAATTCGGCCTGCGTCTCGAGGAAATCGTCATTTTGCGGAAAGACGGCGCGGAAATCCTCTCCGACCTGCCGCGTTCGGCGGTTGTAAGGTGAGGGTGCTCCAGTAAACGGACACGAAGCCGTTTTGGGAAACGAGGTCGGATTGTGGTTCCTTCGCCCTTGAAGGAACCTGAAAATCTTATACAGATTCGCGGCAAGACCTGCCTTGAAGCGGGGCTTGCCACGAAACGTGACCGCGAGACCCGAAACGGATTCATGCTCGAAGTAATTGAACTGGACATTCCCGAGGTCAAGATTCTCCGGCCGAAGAGGCATGGTGACAGCCGTGGGTTCTTCTCCGAAACCTACAACAAAGCGCTTCTTTCCGACGCTGGAATAGACATCGATTTCGTCCAGGACAATCATGCCTACTCTGCGGAAAAGGGAACGGTCCGCGGTCTGCATTACCAGACGCCGCCGTTCGCGCAGGACAAGCTGGTGCGTGTCGTGCGCGGAGCGATACTGGATATCGCTGTGGATCTGCGGCAAGGGTCTCCGACTTACGGCAAACACGTCTCGTCCGTCATTTCCGCGGAAAACGGTGATCAGATCCTGGTTCCGATCGGATTTGCCCACGGGCTGGTGACCCTGGAGGCGCACACGGAGGTTCTCTACAAGGTCTCGCATTATTATGCTCCGGAGCATGACCGGGGCATCGTGTGGAACGATCCCGATCTGGACATTGATTGGCGAATACCTGAAGCCGATGCCATCCTGTCGCAAAAGGATCAGAAACTCCCACCATTTGCCGATGCTGCCAGCTGTTTCACGTACCCGGAGGCCATAGAACGATGAAAGTTCTTGTCACGGGGGGCGCCGGCTTTATCGGTTCGGCGGTCGTGCGAAAGCTGGTGTTGCAAGGCCTGGCGGAAGTCGTCACCGTGGATGCCCTGACATATGCCGGTAACCTGGTGTCCCTGGCTCCGGTCATGGAAGATCGCCGCCACCGGTTCGTGCAGGCAGATATCCGGGACGGGGAGGCAATGGCCAGTCTGCTGGAGGCAGAGGCGCCCGACGCTGTCATGCATCTGGCGGCTGAAAGTCACGTCGACCGGTCGATTGATGGCCCGGCTGCCTTTATCGATACAAATATCGTGGGCACCTACACCTTGCTGGAGGCGGTGAGAGGGTATTGGTCAGGCTTGCCGGTGTCTCGAAAGGAAGCCTTTCGCTTTCATCATGTGTCCACCGATGAAGTCTATGGCAGTCTCGGTCCGACAGGGGCCTTCAAGGAAACGACCGCATACGCGCCGAATTCTCCTTATTCCGCATCAAAGGCGGCGTCGGATCACTTGGTCAGGGCTTGGCACCATACGTATGGGTTGCCGGTGGTCACCACCAATTGTTCCAACAATTACGGGCCTTACCAGTTTCCGGAAAAACTGATCCCGTTGATGATCCTGAACGGCCTGGAGGAAAAGCCTCTGCCGGTCTATGGCGCGGGAGCAAATATCCGTGACTGGCTGCATGTCGAAGATCATGCGGATGCGCTGTGGCTGGTCTTGATGCGCGGCACACCGGGCCAAGTTTACAATATCGGCGGTGACGCAGAGCGTCGAAACATCGATGTAGTCCATCTGATCTGCGATCTGCTGGATGAAGCAGTGCCCGCAGGAAAACCCCGCCGAGAATTGATCGAGTTCGTGACAGACCGTCCTGGCCACGATGTGCGCTATGCGATGGACATTTCGCGGATCGCTGCCGAACTCGACTGGCGACCCAGTTATTCATTCGAAAGCGGGTTGCGCCAGACGTTGGACTGGTACCTTGCCAATCGCAGCTGGTGGGAGGCAATCCGTAGCGGTCAATATAGAGGCGACAGGCTGGGACTGGGTGCGAATGGTTTTTCAAGTGCATCTGCCGGTGTTCCATGAGCCGTGTTCTACTTACGGGAGCGAACGGTCAACTCGGTTATGAAGTCATTCGGCAAGCCCGGGCGCTGGCTCTTGATGTTGTGGCTCTCGACAGATCAACACTTGACATAACCGATCGCAAAGCCGTTGCGGATGTCGTCCAGAACTTGGCACCCGACCTGATCATCAATGCGGCTGCATACACTGCCGTTGACCGTGCCGAGACCGACCGGCAGGCCGCCTTTGCGGTCAACCGCGACGGAGCGCGCAATCTTGCGGAAGTTGCCGAACGGCGTGGTGCCGTCTTGATACATTTCTCCACGGACTACGTGTTCGACGGGGCAAAGCCGCAACCTTATGTGGAAGAAGATACAGTCGGCCCGTTAGGCGTATATGGCGAAAGCAAGGAGGCCGGGGAGGCTGCCGTCCGCACAGTCTCAGAACGGCACCTGATCCTGCGCACGTCCTGGGTGTACGGCGTGCATGGTGCGAACTTTGTTCGGACGATGCTGAGGCTCGCACGGGAGAAGGATGAAATTCGGGTGGTCACTGACCAGACAGGATGCCCGACATATGCCGCCGACCTGGCTGAAATCGCATTGCAGCTATCCGTGCAGGTCCTGAAAGGCGATTTTCCGAAGGATGGATACGGAACATTTCATTGTGCCGGACAGGGGCAAGTGAGCTGGCATGGGTTCGCATCCAAGATATTCGAACTGGCCGGGGAACGATTTTGCAAACAGCCGGAGCTGATTGGCATTCCGGCGTCGGAATTTCCAACGCTTTCAAATCGGCCCGCGAACTCGGCGCTTGATTGCTCTAAACTGTCACGTGTCCATGGCCTTTCCGCCAGGGACTGGCCAGTGGCACTGTCCGACATGCTTGACCGCCTGTATCTAAACGCCTGATATCTTGCGGGCAAGCAATTGGAATTGGAGTTGGACAATGAAAGGCATCGTGCTGGCGGGCGGAAGCGGAACGCGTCTCTTCCCGGTAACAAGGTGTATTTCCAAGCAATTGCTGCCTGTCTACGACAAGCCGATGATCTACTATCCGTTGAGTGTTCTGATGCTTGCCGGGATAAGAGATCTCCTGATCATAACTACACCACGCGATGCCATGGCTTTTCAGAGCCTTCTGGAAGACGGCGCGCGCTGGGGCATCAATATCAGCTATGCAGTGCAACCTGAACCGGCCGGCATCGCGCAGGCGTTCCTGATCGGAGAGGAGTTCCTTGCTGGCCAGGAATGTGCGCTGATCCTAGGAGACAACCTTTATTACGGACATGGTCTGACGGAAATTCTTGCGAGAGCTTCAGCGCGCAAGTCCGGAGCGACCCTGCTCGGATACGAGGTGGCGGAGCCGGAACGATATGGTGTCATCTCGTTCGACCCGTCAGGCGCGCCGGTTTCAATCGAAGAGAAGCCAAAGTCCCCCCGGTCGTCCTGGGCGGTGACAGGGCTTTACTTCTATGACAAGGACGTCATCGCCATTGCTTCCGATATCCGTCCGAGTGCGCGCGGTGAACTTGAAATCACGGATGTGAACGCCCGGTATCTGGAGCGTGGAGACCTGCATGTTGAACAGCTGGGGCGGGGATTTGCCTGGTTCGACATGGGGACACATGACAGTCTCATCGAATCCGCGACCTTCGTGCAGGCCATCGAGAAAAGACAGGGCCACCACATCGCCGTTCCGGAAGAAATTGCGTTCAAGAACGGTTGGATTACTGTGAATGATCTGGAACGGCTGAGCGAAGAATATTCCAGCAGCGGATATGGGAAATACTTGGCGAAATTGGCGCAAGGAGCCTAGAGCTAGTTGTAGTATTTACCTGCTGGCAATTCAATGCATGTGTTGGATGTATTTTTCGAATTTTGAATGGAAAATAGACTATGACAGCCCTTCGCGGGATTAATCAGGTTTTCAGTTCACCTTTTACTTTTTGTGCCGCATGCTGGTGGTTTGTTCTAGGCAAGAAAGTTCGCGCGCAGAATAGATTTCGCGCAATATTTAGCAGCAATAAAGTCCAAGTTCAGAATAGTCGTATTGCGAATGCGGTGTGCGAAGCGCATGCAAAGCTTTCAGATGAGGAAATTGCAAACATTCATCAGGAAATTGAAGGCTGGAAAGATAAGCCTCTCATTTCCATTGTAATGCCTGTCTACAATACCGATGAAAACCAACTTCTGGCCGCGATTGCGTCCGTCAGGCAGCAGATTTATCAAGAATGGGAACTCTGCATTGCGGATGACTGTTCGACATCCCCTCATGTACGTGCGATTCTGGAAACTGTCGCTGCGCAGGATCAGCGTATCAAGCTGGTCTTCAGGGCGACAAACGGGCATATCTGCGCAGCGTCAAATTCCGCTCTCGAGATTGCCGAAGGTCCTTTCGTCGCATTTATGGACCATGACGATCTTCTGCCAATCCACGCTCTCTTTTATATTGCGAAAGAAATCCTGCTGCATCCAGATGTGGATCTTATCTACTCGGACGAAGACAAGATAAGAGAAGATGGAAGGCTTGATGGACCTCATTTCAAACCAGACTGGAATGAGGAACTGTTCCTCGCACAAAACTATCTGAACCATCTCAGTGTTTATAGAAGATCGCTGCTTCAGCAAGTTGGCGGACTACGGGAAGGTTTTGAAGGCAGTCAGGACCATGACCTAGCACTTCGGGTCGTCGCGAAAACGGATGCCGAACGCATTCGGCACATTCCGAAAATTCTGTACCACTGGCGTGCTTTTCGTGGTTCGGGATCCTTCTCGGATCGAGCCTTGGCACAGGCGATCGATGCACGTCAGCGCGCCGTTCGTGATTACCTGGCATCGAATTACCCGGAGAATAAGGTTGCAGTTGTTGGCGGACCATATGGGTGTAACAGGCTGTATCGCGAACTTCCTGCCCCTCCGCCCCACGTCACTCTAATAATACCGACACGAGACCGGCTATCTTTTTTGAAAAGTTGTCTCGAGACTATTTTCAATAAGACAGCTTACCCATCATTCGACGTACTTGTTGTCGACAACGACAGCGTCGAGGCGGAAACGCTCAACTATCTTAAAGAGGTATCAAAACGGCATCCAGTCTCCGTCATACCAGCACCCGGAGAATTCAACTATTCGGCATTGAACAATCTTGCAGTTTCACAGGCAAAAGGGGATGTCATTGCGCTCTTGAACAATGATGTTGAGGTGATTTCATCCGAATGGCTTCGTGAAATGGTGTGCTACGCAGTAATGCCGCACATAGGAGCTGTAGGTGCCAGGTTGCTTTACGACAACGGCCTGGTTCAGCATGCAGGTATTATCCTTGGCACTGGCGGCATAGCCAATCACGCATTTCACGGCTATCCGGCGGCAGATAGTGGCTATCAGGCAAGATTGCAGCTGCCTCAATACGTTTCAGCGGTGACGGGAGCGTGCCTTGTTGTTGAGAAGAAGAAGTATCTTTCGGTCGGCGGACTCGACGAAAAGGATCTTAAGGTAGCTTACAACGATGTTGATCTTTGTTTGAAGCTTTCCGCCTCTGGCCTACACAACGTGTACACACCTTACGCCAACCTTATTCATCACGAGTCAGTTTCAAGAGGTAGGGATACCTCCGGCGAAAATGCTGCAAGACTAGAGCAAGAAGGAAATATTATGCGGGATCGGTGGGGTGATAAAGTTATTGTAGATAAATATTATAGTAAAAACTTCTCAGAAAATGATGGTTGTTTTAAGTATAAGTATATTTGATTATGTCATTTGTTGTGTTTCGACTTGGTGTCGGAGTGGTTTATGAAGCTTGATTTGATCAATGATGGTATTGTTTTACTGAACGAGGAGGGGGCTTCGTCTGACGAGTCAGCGACGTTAATTACTGTCGGAGTAGCTCGAAGTGGTACTTCAATGATTGGAGCCGTCTTGAGACAGTTCAACGTGTTTCTTGGAGACAAGGCGGACGATGCTGTTTTCGAAGACTTGAACTTGTCCAAAGCGTTGGAGGAAGGTGACACAAAGCGTCTTGATCAGATTATTTTTGACTACAATAAGAGACACAAGCTTTGGGGATTTAAGAGGCCCGAAGCATTTGACTTGCTTCCACGTAACCTGAACAGGTTCAGAAATCCTCGAATGATTGTGATGCTGAGAGATCCGGCATCGATTGCCAAGCGAAATGAAGTCTCAATGCATGCTGACTTCTTGGAGCAAATGAGAAGAGCTGCAGAACGGACGTTGGATCTCGTGCACTTTGTAGAGACGATAAAAGTCCCCACACTTGTCATTAGCTATGAAAAAGCGCTTTTGAATCCAAACCGTCTTGTTGAGAAACTTGCAGAGTTTTGTGGCATTCAACTTGATGAGCATACGAAGGCTGCAACTCTTGCTGCAATAGAGAACGGGCCAGAGCTGTATTTGCAGAACTCTCGTGTTTGGTACGAAGGTCAGTTCTTTGGTGTTTTCGATGGATTGGCTCTTGGATGGGCAAGGAGGCTTCCGGGGAATTTCGTCTGTAATGTCGAAATTTGGGCCGGTGATGAGATACTTGGAACGGGGGCCTCCAATCTTTGGCGGGAAGACTTGCCCGAAAATGTACGCGATAGAGCGTTTTCAATTCCGCTCAAAAAGCGGCTGGATATTTTGCAAATTGAAGCTCGGATATCGGAAACTAAGATAAAGCTCTAGATACGAAACCGCGTGGGAAGTCCATGCCTAAGATATTGAAAGATCTGGATTTTTTGCGGAATTTCGCTGGTGAGAAGTATCCAAACACGCCGACCAGAAGGCTTTCTGTTCTCTTCCGGCAATTTTATTTCGCTCATGAACGGGTGTGAGCGATCCGACGAGATCCTGAAAGTTCCGTTCAATCGACAGCGACAGCAGGTTGTCCACCCAGGTTCGAACGCTGTTTTTCCAGACCAGGCCCACGCGGTTGACACGAACGAAGTCAGCATAGGCCCAGCTGTCGCTGTACACACCAACGCCTCCACAAACGGCATGTTCTGCCAGCTTGTTCGCGGATCGGGCATCGTTGAAGCTCGAAGGTATTACCGGGTAGAGAAGAACGTCAAACCTGTGTTTGAAAAGGCGCTTGCGATAGAAATACCAGTCGAGGTGCCTCAAAACCCGTAGCTTGGGGTGCGTTGAAAGCTGCGGCGGTACGTCGTGATCTCCAACGATTGTCAGTTCGACATTTGCGCCTGTCGCCAACAGGTTTTCAAATACCTCAAGGACGAATTTTCGATCGGCGGCGTGGCTGGCAGTTCCCAGGTAGCCGATCCTGAGCGGTGCATCTGCCGGCAGGTCATGAAAACACCAGTCCGTCGAAAGTGCTTCTGACCAAAACGGATCGAGCATTTTGACCTGAAATCCTTGTTGCTCGTAGACCTCGAACAAGGCAGGCGAAGGGACAACAATCGTGTCGGCTGCAGTTGCCAGCTTGTTGTGCTGTCCATTGCGAAGGCTCAGCAAACGTTGCCGGTAAATTTCAGGCAGTGACACATCGTGGTCGGCTGCCCATAAATTGTCATCGATCACGTAATAGAGCCGTTTTGTCTTTTCATTCAAAAGACGCTCGACGACGCCCGGATGATCACGACGGCAGACGACAACGGCATCACGGGTGGAAAACGAATTGACACCTTCGCGCTGCAAGCTCCGCTCGCGGTTGGAATTCAGAAAATAAATGTCTGTCGTTGGAATGGTTTTGAACGAAGAACACAGATTACGCGCGAGGACGCTGTAGCAATAGTAAAAATCATCAGACGACTTTCTCGAAAATTTTGTCGCTATTCTCATCAAAAAAATACTCGGAATATTCGAATACGAACTGGTAGCTATGATTACTCGGAATACAGCATAATCAGGTGCCAGTTCCGTGCCGTGGCCGCAAGCTGCCATACGTTGTCACGGTAGGTAAGTTTACGCATAGCGTGCATCCGACGGCAAGCAACTGCGGGAAGCGAAAATGACAGACTGTGATACTTCTGGGTGAAACGTTGGAATGCTGAACGGCAAACGCAATGCGGCGCTGGATGGAATTCCAGCCGCATACTCGTTCAAAATCTGCAAAATATTTGGGGAAGTTTGTGTTGGTCGGGCAGGCCGGATTTGAACCGACGACCCCTTCACCCCCAGTGAAGTGCGCTACCAGGCTGCGCTACTGCCCGAACGGACCCTACCTAGCTTGTTCGCATGCCAAGCGCAAGCAGGTTGTTGCGCTTCTTTGGAGGCTTTTCCAGACATCTGTTACTTGTGGTAGGGGAAGGCGGGAACCGGTCGCGCAGGGCGGCCATGGCCGAGCTTTTCTGCGGCAATCAGGCCCCAGGCCAGACCGTACAGCATATACATGTGCCGCCAGTGGTCGGTGTCGATGATCACCGACAGGATAAGATGCGCGGTAAACACCGCGAAGACGGATTGGGTGAAGGCAGTCCACGGGCGGGCTTTGAACAGGAGCGGCACCAGCGCACAGAACGTCCATAGCGCCATCAGAATGTAGATCGAGCCGCCAAGCCAGCCATAGGTCGTGTAGCCTTTCAGATAGACGTTGTGTTCGTCTTCCGGGAAATACTTGTTGAACTCCAGCGGGCCGAGCCCGAGCGGGTGTTCCATCACCAGCTGAAAGCCGAGCGAGTAGCGGGCGAAACGGCCAAGGCGGGCACCGTCGTAGGATTGTACGAGCTTTGCCCGTTCTGCGAACATGTCGGCGACCGTATCGACCGAAAGCG
Source organism: Labrenzia sp. PO1 (assembly GCF_012273635.1). Lineage (NCBI taxonomy): Bacteria > Pseudomonadati > Pseudomonadota > Alphaproteobacteria > Hyphomicrobiales > Stappiaceae > Labrenzia > Labrenzia sp. PO1. Next base: position 1,054,017 of record NZ_JAAXCR010000003.1, on the reverse strand, counting down.
CCGCGCCGATCAGTGCGAAGACCGCAAGAATGCCGATTACGCCGAGCAGCACCAGGCGTGCCCGGCGGGCAGCGGCCTTTTCGGTGACGAGCGCCAGGAAATAGACCAGCAGCACCGAAGCAGACAGGACACCCCAGGCACCGCGTGAAAAACTCAGGAAGACGCCGAGCAGCAGGACGGCAAGCGGCACCAAAAGGTGCAGGTTGCGCAGCACCGATTGCCGGAGCAGCTTCTGGATCAGAAGCACCGTCGGCAGCACCAGGAACGGACCGAACACGTTGGGGTCCTGGAAAGTGCCACGAGCTCGATCGTAGAGCGTGAAATAGGACGCGCCGGGGAAAAGCTGAAAGTAACCGGCAACGCCTATGGCAGCCACAAGCACGGCGCTGGCGATATAGCCGCTCTGGATGACCCTGAACCTGCCGGGGTCTTCCGCGATAATCGCAGCATAGAAGATTGCGGTGATTGCCAGAAAGCCGGAAACGGCGATGTACATGATGGCATCGCCCATCTCCTTGGCCATGGGAATGGAGGCAACGCCGCCTGCAATGTAAAGCATCAGGCAGATGATCAGCGGACCGAATTCACGGCGAAGTTTCAGACCGCAGGCAAGCCAGACGACCGAAAGCAGTGCCATGTAGAGTTCGTAAGGTGCAGGCTCCTCGATTACAAACCCGGACAGAAAGGCTGCAAGCCACAGTGCGCCGTTGCCCAGGCTCCTGGCCTGAAGACCGATAGGCGCGCGTGCATGAGGCGTGCCGCCAAAATGGTCGGTCGCAAGGCTCAATAGGCGTTCTCCGTATTGAGCAACCGGAAGGGCGTCTGGATCAGGATTTTCAGGTCGAACAGGATCGACCAGTTCTCGATGTAGTAGACATCGCACTCCACGCGCTTCTGGATCTTTTCCGGTGTATCGACTTCACCGCGCCAGCCGTTGATCTGCGCATAGCCGGTCACGCCCGGCTTGACCTTGTGCCGCGCGAAGTAACCGTCAACGACGTCGTCCCAGGTCTTGTTGTTGGTATGGGCGTTGACAGCATGCGGGCGAGGTCCGACGAGCGACAGGCTGCCTCCGAGAACGTTGAAAAGCTGCGGTAATTCATCGATCGAAGTCTTGCGGATGAAGCGTCCGACCCTGGTCACGCGGGGATCGCCCTTGGTCACCACCTTCTTGGCGTCCGGATCGGCCATTTCCGTGTACATGGACCGGAATTTCAGAACTTCGATGATCTCGTTGTTGAAGCCGTAGCGTTTCTGCCTGAACAGGATCGGTCCCTTGCTGTCCAGCTTCACGGCGATGGCAGCGGCGATCATGACCGGCAGCAGCGTGATGATGGCGAGCGAAGCGAAGACAAGGTCGAAGATCCGCTTGGCCACCATGTCCCAATCGGCTATCGGCTTTTCGACCACGTCGACAAATGGGACCGTACCGATGAAGCTCGATCCGCGGTTACGAAAGCGAACCTTGTCGGTGTGGGCAGAAAGCCGGATGTCGACCGGCAGAACCCAGAGTTTTTTCAAAAGCTCCAGCACCCTTTGCTCTGCGCGCAAGGGAATGCAGACAATGAGCATGTCGATGCGTGCCAGACGGGCGAATTCCACCAGCGCGCTGATGTTGCCGAGCTTCGGATAGCCGGCCACCACTGGCGGCGAACGTTCGTTGTTCCGGTCATCGAAAATACCGCAAATGCGGATGTCGTTGTCCGCCTGAGCTTCCAGGTCGTGGATCAGTTCCTGGGCGGCCGTGCCGCCACCGACGATGATCGCGCGCCGTTCCAGGCGACCGGATTTCATCCAGTGACGCACCAGCCGATAGACAATGAAGCGTGACAGGCAAAGGCCGGTCAGGCTTATCGCGAACCAGGCGCCGATCCAGGCATCTGACAGTTCTGTACCGATGCCTGTTGTGGTGCGCAGAAGCGCGAACATGGCGAACACGAGCGTCCAGCCGGCGGCAACGCGTCCGATCTGCGACAGACCCTGGCGCATGACCGGAACCTGATAGACGTCTGCGGCCTGGAAAAAGGCGAGCGCAAACAGGATGGCGGCGCCAGTAACAAACAGGTTGCCAAGTCCGAAACCAGCCGCTTCGGGACTGGTAAAGACTGCGAACAGGGCCGTACAAGCGATCAGAAGTACATCCGTCAGACGCACCATACCGGTGAGAACGGTAACGGAAACGCCCTTGCCGCCTAAGCCTTGAGCAATTTCAAAGGCATCGGCCGAAAGGCTGGTGTTGGCGGCGGATAGAACCTCGACGTTGCTTTGGCCCGTCGCACCATGAACGGTATGTCTGAAATGCTTTTCCAATCTGTGCCCCAAAGCGGATGTCCCGCCCGCAACAGGCTTCGGTTCGGCCGCATCAGAGGGTTTTAAAAATGGGGTATTCATTATCGGTTGCTCGATCTGGCAAGAACAGTCTGCGCACGCGGCACGGCTGAGACACTATCAGCTTGGACCGGTGTCGAGCTATCGGTCGGGGCGATGCCCTGGATTTCCTGGTAGAGGGTGGTGATTCTGTCGTTCATGAGGTCGACCGAGAAAGTCTCTGCAAGGCAGCTGCGCAGGTTTTTTGCCTGCTGAGCCATCTTAGCGGGGTCTGCAAGTGCTTCTTCCATGGCCGTGGTCAGTTTGTCGATATGGCCTGGTTCCACCAGCCGATTGGCATAGCGGCCAAATATTTCCGGAATGCCGCCGACGCGTGTCGCAATCAGCGGACGTTCTGCCGCCACGGTCTCCAGGATGATATAGGGCATGGCTTCGGCGCGTGAGGGAACAACGACGTTCCTGGCAAGCTTGAAAGCTTCACGAGCGGGAAGGGCGCCATGGAACGTGATTGCGCCGTCTAGCCCCAGCTTCCTCACCATGTTCCGATACCGCTCTTCGTCTGGGCCTTCACCAACGATGTGAGCCTTGGGCGCGGTGCCGTTCTTCAGGCGAATGTTGTAAAGCGCTTCAATGAAAAGGTCTGGTCCCTTCAGGTCTCGCAACATTCCGATATAAAGGAAATCGGCGGCTGCTTCATCCACCGGAACGGGGGTGAATTCGTCTGGTGTCAGCCCGTTGTAGACAATGCGCGATCGGGCTTTCGTGTGACCGACCTTGCTTTCGTAAGCTGCGGCTTCATAGTCGGACACAAAGATCAGCCCGTCGGTCAGGCGGCCAAGAAGCCGTTCCAGCGTGTGGTAGACCCGGCCTTCGAAGCGATTGGGATCATAGTGCAGGCTGCCGCCATGAGGGCAATAGACGCGGGCGGCTTTCTGGCCGCGCAGGCGCAGAACGCTGCCGATCAGGCGCGCATAGGCGCCACCTTTTGCCCCGTGTCCATGCAGGATGTCGGGTTTCAGGTCCCGGATGTGCTTGTAAAGGGAAACAGTTGCCGTCAGATCCTGTACGGTCAGCTGACGTTGCATGGGAAAGCGTGCAATACCAAGAGCTAGCCTCGGCTTCAGCTCTTCAAGAAGCCGATTGTCGAAAGCACTGCCCGTGTTGCTGTCACATACGAGGCCGACATCGTGTCCCGCTTCCGACTGGCAGATGGCCAGATCCCGGATATGGCGGAAAATGCCGCCAATGGGCGAGCGCACGCAATGCACGATCCGCATGGGGGTCGTTGTCATGATGCAGTATCCCTGTTGCTACCCCCAGGTTTCTTGTCGAACCTGTGGGGCACTGAAACTGCACCCTAACAAAGGGAGGTGAGTCCACAGTTAACTTGGCGGGACCCTAAAAATAACGCTCACGGACGTAAATTGTATCACCAGGACGCACCGGGTCCGAAATGGGCACACGGCCGTTTAGAATTTCACCGTTGAGCTGTCGGGTGATATCCACATCTGACTGCAGCGCCCGCGAACTGAATCCGCCTGCTGTTGCGATGGCGTTTTGAACGGTCATGCCGGCAACGTAATTATATTGGCCTGCATTTTGCACTTCACCCATGACGAAGATCGGACGATAGGTATCGACCTCCACCGAGACGTCCGGATCGCGGATATAGCCCTGACGCAGCTTGGCCGAAATTTCGGATGCCAGGCCTTGCTGGGTCTTGCCGCGCGCAGCGACGCTGCCGACCAGCGGGAAGGAAATATATCCTGCTTGATCAACGACATAAGTATTGGACAGGTCATCCTGGCCGAACACGATAATGCGCAGCTTATCGCTTGAGTCCAAACGATAAGGCTGGGTCAGTGTTTCGTGAAACGCTGTCGGCGGCTGTCTGTACCCGCTGCATGCAGCAAGGCCCAGGCACAAGCCCAGGACAACAAGCGCTCTCGTTCGCATCAACGACTCTCCTACAATTCGGAGACAGGATCGCGCTTTATGGTTAATTGAGGGTGAAGAGGAAAAAAGACCTGTCCGGCACCCTGTCAAATTTGCGCATGCATTAATTAACAGGGCGACCCTGGAGACTGTAACCAGCTTAACCGAACGCTTACCATAATTCGACATAGTTTGCCGGTATCTTGGAGTTTCAAAAGATGAATGCTGAGCGGCAGACACATTCCGAAGACGATATGGCGCTGGATCTGGGTGGTCTGTTGCGGACGATCGGCCGATCCCTGGGCTGGCTTGTTCCACTCACACTCTTCGTCACCGTTGTCGTCTTTCTGGGGCTCCAGTTCGTAGCGCCCAAATACAAGGGCGAAGCGCGCCTCATCATCGAGAGCACGGACAATCTGCCCGGTGCATCGCGAGGGCAGGAAGAAGAGCGAGCCCTGCTCGACAGCGAAGGTGTTGTCAGCCAGGTTCAACTGCTCAAGTCCGCTGATCTGGCGCGTCGTGTCGCGAACAAGCTCAACCTTGCTGCGATCCCGGAATTCGATGCCAACGACGATGGCAGCCTCGTCAATCTCCTGCTGTCTCTGGTCGGGTTCGGAAACGAGACCGAAGGCAATAGCGAGGAAGAGCGGGTCCTCAAGCATTATTACGAGAACCTGGAAATCTACCGGCTGGAAGGATCCCGCGTGATCGCGGTGGACTACACCGCCGAAAGTCCGGTTCTGGCGGCCAAGGTCGCCAATACGATTGTTGATGAGTATCTGTCGGTTCAATCCAGCGCAAAACGGCAGACGACCGAGCAGGCCTCCGCTGCGCTGGAGCCTCAGATTGTCGAATTGCGCCGGGAAGTTCAGGCAGCCCGGCAGGCGGTGTCGGATTTTCGCGCCCGGGCCGACCTTTTGATCGGCGCTGACAATATCCCGCTCAATCAGCAGCAACTTGCCGAAACGAGTACCGCTTACTCCGACGCCCAGTCCTCCAAGGCCGAGGCGCAGGCCAAAGCCGACCTCATTCGCGAGTTGCTGAATTCTGGCGGTTCTCTCGAGACTGCCAGCGATGTGCTGAATTCGGCACTCATTCAGCGTCTGCGGGAGCGTCAGGTCGAAATTCAGTCCAACATTGCCGAACTCTCAATCACACTGTTGCCCAACCACCCGCAACTGAAGGCGCTTCAATCTCAGCTTGGTGATTACGACCGGCAAATCCGATCGGAAGCACGCAAGATCCTGCAGGGGCTGGAAAATGATGCGAAGGTGCAAGACCAGCGCGCAAAAGCACTTGGGGCACGCCTTGAGGAGCTGAAGACGGCAGCGGCAAAATCCAACGCCGATCAGGCACGGCTCGCGGAACTGGAGCGCGAAGCCAATGCCAAGGCGGCGCAACTTGACCAGCTTCTGCTGAGTTTCCAGGAAGCTGATTCCCGCTTGCGTGCACAGGTTCTGCCTGCCGATGCCAGGATCATCTCCCGTGCCAGCGTGCCGGTAGAACCGGATTCGCCCAAAATCATTGCCAGCACTATCATTGCTGCGCTTGTCACCTTTATTCTCGGATGTGCCTTTGTGCTCATGCGCGAATTTCTGAACGGCAATGCGCTCTATCGGATGCAGGTTGGTTCGTCTGAAGGGCCGCGCATCGCACCGCGCATGGATGAGCGGCCGCAGTCAGGTCCTCAGGATACCGTGCGGGCTGAAAACCCAGGCTGGGGCGGCGGCTACGGTCAGACCGTTGCCAGCTACAGGATCGATCCAGGCGAGTGGAGCAAAGCCGACACGCTTCGCGACGCTGAACCAAGCGTCCCTGAAACAGCCGTTAGCATTGATGAACCTACCGAAGAAACGGTTCCTGAGCAGACCCCGGAACCCCAACCCCAACTCCAACCCCAGGCCTCGGAAAAGACACAGCGGCCAAAGGGACGCATCGGGATCCTGTCCGGCAAGCTTCGTGGTCGCAAAAAGAAGACCGGCTACGATCACGATGTCAGCCCGGACTGGGTGGGGGACATGCGGGGTTCGAAGGAAGCCGAAGCAGAGGTGCCAGGCGCGGAAGTCGCTCCTGTTCCTGTGGTGTCAGCCAGCAAGACAAGCAGGCAAGCAAAGCGGGAAGAGCAGCTCAAGACAACGCACGCGGACGATGTCGAAGCGGCGGGACGCGTTGTCGTTCTCAGCGTCGATGATGAGGCCCTGTCTCACGAACTCGCTTTCGACCTGATCCGGAAGGCGGCCGGACGTGGCAAGTCTTCTCTCATCATGGAAGTCTTTCCCGATCAGACCAACCTGAAGGGGGCCGAAGGGTTCTCCGACATCGTCGCCGGAACGGCGCCTTTCGCCAAAGTGGTCTATCGCGATGCCGGATCAAAGGCGCATATCATTGAGGCCGGGCGGGTTGAGATCACGGACGAAATGGTGAACTCGGAACGTTTCAAGCTCGCTCTTGAAGCAATCAAGTCGACCTATGAAACCGTGGTTGTCGATCTTGGCGCCATCGATGGGTCGCTGGCGAGTGCCCGTATGTTGAGTTTCGCGGACAGGGTATTGATTGCAGCATCGGCGCCAGACCACGGCCACGAACTGCAAAGTGCGGCCAATCTTCTGGCACATAACACCGGCGCGAAGGTCGAAGTCGTGATTTCTGGTGGAACCGGACCGGGGCCGCGCAGAAACGGCGACGGGCACGCCGCCTGAGGAAGATGTTGGCGACAGTTGGTCGCCAACTGTCTAACTGTTGCCGGCGATACCAGCTTTCATTTTGCGCAAACGCCGGATCAGCGGCCACAGGATCGATGAATTGCGGATGCAGGATTTGGCTTTCAGCCTTGCGGCCTCCAGGCGCATGCGGAGAGCCCCTTTCCAGGTCATCGCCAAAAGGCTGTCCTTCAAAGGCACAGGTTCCGCCCACGTGGTCTTGTAGCGTTCCTCGCCAAGGCCGAGGTCCAGTGTGTCGATGGTCGGATCACCGCACGCCCGTTCGATGATTTCCTTGATCAGGACCAGCCCTGGACTGTTGGGCAGCATGTCGTCATGAGCAACGCTGTTGCTGTAGGCATAAAGCGTCTTGCCATGCTGGGTGCACAGATAGGTGGCCCTGATCCGGTGTCCCGTTTCCAGGTACCAGAGATCTAGGGGAGGAGCGCCGTGATCTTGCGCGCTGCCCGTTGCATCCAGTCCAACCACGCTGGACAGGAACGTCTTCGCTGGGGGCGCCGAAAAAACATTCGGAATGCCCGCTTCCTTTGCCCTGACCGAGCGTTGTTCAAGAAAGGCATCGAAGCCATGTTGCCTGTCGACAGGGGAGGTGGCTTTGGCAATCGTGTAATTACCGGCTGCCTGAAGATGTCGTTCCTTGCGAAGCAGGTTCTTGCGTGAGGACTTGCTGTGCGTGTCGTTGAATAACTGTCCGAAATCGGAGGGCAGAGCGCGGGCGAAAACAGGGCTCGGGCTTGATGTCGCTCCTTTGAATACCAGCGGATGGTCTCGCCCTAGCCAGGTCTCCGGAACGTTTTCAAGCTTGAGGAGATCAGCACCGACCTGTTTGCAGACGGCAGACAGGTGGCTTTTCATCTCGTCTGCCGTGGCTCCTTGATAGAAATCGGCGTTCCAGAGGCCCGTATTCTGGTTGCCGTTCTGGTGGCCGAGAAACGTCAGCGCAGAGATCCCAGCAGACCGTTCAAGTTGCAGTGGCAGCAGAAAAACCGCCTGACCGCGACACCGTCCGACAACGATCACCGGCGTGCAATTCAGGCTCTGGCCGACTGTCTCGAACCAGCTGCAAAGCCAGCCAGGAGACTGGTATGGATTACTGTGCAGCACATCCTTTAGTTGTTGCCAGTCAGCCTGTGCTTCGCTAAGCCTCGTGAATATGGACAATTCAAGGTCTGTTGAGGACACGGTGCTCACCTCGCACCAGGGCGCGTGTAAGACAGGCTGAAACGGTTATTGAAAATCGGATAAACCATTTTGAACGAACATGAAGGAAAGACAGGACGTCGCGCTGGCAGATCAAGCTAAGTCTCGATAGATTTAGCAATAATTGTTAAAGAAACCGTGCCTAACTGGCACATTCTAGCAAGGTGGGCATTTCGGCCACATGGGCATGCGGCACAAGACGGTAACACGCGCATTCAGTGTACTTAAGGGAACGGGGCTTGGCCGTATGCTGGCACCGTTTACCCAGGGCTGTGGTGCCGTGTTTATGATGCACCATGTCCGGTCGGCCCGCTCCGATGCTTTCCAGCCGAACCGTCACCTGGAAATCACGCCCGAATTTCTGAAGCTCGCGGTCGAGCGGATTAGGGCAAACGGCTATGAAATCATATCGATGGATGAAGCCGTCGATCTGCTCAAGTCCGGTTACGGGCACCGCCGTTATGCGGTTCTGACTTTCGATGACGGGTACCGGGACAATCTGTCTGTCGCCTATCCGATATTGAAGGAACTGGAAGCTCCTTTCACCGTGTTCGTCACAACCGGGCTGATCGACCGGACCAGCGAACTGTGGTGGCTGGCCCTTGAGAAGATCATCTCAGACAACGATGAAGTGGTCTTCACAGCGGCAGGCAATTCAGCCGGCATCCCGTGCAGAACTCTTGCAGAAAAAAACGCCTGTTTCGAAAAGATCGTCGATCATCTGACACTGGAGGTCGGCGAAGGTGATCAGCGCAAGATCATCCGGGCGCTTGCTGAAAGATACGGCGTCGACCTGGAAGCCCTGGCGGATGCGCAGATGATGACGTGGGACGAGACCCGCCAACTGGCTGGCGATCCGCTGGTTACCATTGGTGCCCACACCCACGATCACTTTGCCATGGCGCGGTTGAATGCAGATGCCGCCTGTGAAGACGTGACCAGGGGCCTTGAGCGGCTGGAGAAAGAGCTCGGCCGCAGGCCGAAGCACTTTGCCTATCCGTATGGAAAATCACACGCGGTTACACCGCGCGATGCGGATATCTTGCGGGAGATCGGATTTGCCTCGTCTGTGACGACGCTGCCCGGTGTGCTTCAATCCGTCAACGCGCGCGACCCGATGATGCTGCCACGCGTCTCCCTGAACGGCCGGTTTCAAGACCCGGCTGTTGTCGACCAGTACCTGACGGGGGCGCCCTTTGCGCTTTACCGGGTTGCCCGGTGGGCCGCCAACGGGTTTGGTGTCAGGTCCGGCTTTTCCCGCCTCTTTCCATCCACCAGATAATTGCGCCTGCCGGGATGACCCAGGCCAGACCTGCGATACCGAAGTAGATGAAGCGGACCAGGTTCGAGGACTGCTGCAATGTCAGGTCGCCGATCACCATCGCGGTGAGGGCGTAGACCACCACAAAAACAACCAGCAGCACCATGCCGATAAACTTGCGAAACGAGGGAACCATTGTCGGGCGTGTCCGTTGACCGTGTGTGAATCCGCGCGATAAGGGACCTTTTGCCGCAAAACGTCCCGGACCGCTTGCCGTCTTGCTCCTGCACCTATATCTCCGCAAGCCAAAGGTCAAACTCACGATAAGAATTTCCGGAAGCGGCTCATGATTGCGATTGCAGAAGGTGTGAAGAACGAACAGATGCTTCCGGCCAAATTGCAGAGATTGCGACAGAACAGGGCCCTGATCCGATGGTGGCTCTACTTCGTTTGTGCGCTGATCCTGGCCATGGTCGTCGTCGGCGGAGCGACGCGTCTGACCGAATCCGGGCTGTCTATCACCGAGTGGAAACCCATCCACGGCGTTATTCCCCCGCTCAGCGAAGCCGAGTGGGAAGAGGAGCTGGAAAAATATCGCCAGATTCCGGAATATCAGCTCATCAACAAAGGCATGAGCCTTGACGAGTTCAAGTTCATCTTCTGGTGGGAATGGGCGCACCGGCTGCTGGGGCGCTTCATTGGTGTTGCGTTTTTTGTTCCCATGGTGGCGTTCTGGGCAACCGGCAGGATAGAGCCCTGGCTGAAGCCGAGATTGCTTGTCGGCCTGGCACTTGGCGGTTTGCAGGGCTTTGTCGGCTGGTGGATGGTGGCATCCGGTCTGGTGGACAGGGTGGATGTCAGTCAGTACCGGCTGGCCACACACCTGACGCTCGCACTCTTCATTTTTGCCTATCTTTTCTGGATTGCCCGGCGGCTGAGCCCCTTGCCCGAACCCGAAATTCAGGAGCAGGAGCGGCTCGCAGGGCTGGGCAAACTGGTTCTTTTCCTTGTCTTTGTTCAGATGTTCCTGGGAGGTCTCGTCGCCGGGTTGAACGCCGGATTGACCTTCAACACATGGCCACTCATGGATGGCCAGTTCATTCCGCGCGGCATGCTTGCCATCCAGCCTATCTGGCTGAATTTCTTTGAAAACGTGATGACGGTTCAATTCCAGCATCGCATGACGGCCTATGTGCTGGTGTTCACCGGTGTGGCGCTGGCCTGGAGCACCTTCCGCGTGAGCCGGCGCAAGGAGCTGCTCCGGGCAGGCGCCCATGTTGGGGGCTTCCTGTTGCTGCAGGCGATCTTCGGTATTCTGACGTTGCTGTGGCACGTGCCGCTGTCCATCGCTCTGGTGCATCAGGGCTTCGCGGTTATCGTCCTGGCGGCTGCGGTTGACTATGTGGCCATGCTGAAAGGGCCTTTCGCCATTCGCAGCTAGGCTCCGGAAATCGCAACTGTTGGGGAAACGGGCAGCCGCGTGGAAGCACTTCGCTCCGAACGCTGCGGCTCTCCGATCCAGGGTTTCCGCTGCGCTTACGGCCTCGGGGCCCGAACGGAAGTACAGGCAAAAAAGCCCGCCGATTGGCGGGCTTTTCGTTTGTTCAGCTGGTGCCTCTTAGCCGGAAAGGGCCTGATCGAGATCGGCGATGATGTCATCGACATCTTCCAGCCCGACCGAAATACGCACCACATCCGGGCCCGCACCGGCCGCGGTCTTCTGTTCATCCGAAAGCTGCCGGTGTGTGGTGGACGCGGGATGGATGATCAGACTGCGCGTGTCACCGATGTTGGCCAGGTGTGAGAACAGTTCCACTTTGCTGACCAAGGCGACGCCTGTGTCATAACCGCCCTCAACGCCGAAGGTGAACACGGCACCGGCGCCTTTTGGCATGTACTTCTGTTGCAGGGCGTGGTGCTTGTCTTCCGGCAGGGCTGCGTAGGACACCCATTTGACCTTATCGTGGGCCGCGAGGTGAAGCGCGACTTTCTTGGCATTGTCCGAGTGACGCTGCATGCGCAGCGGCAGGGTTTCGATGCCGGTCAGGATCATGAAAGCGTTGAAGGGCGAGATGGCCGGTCCGAGGTCGCGCAGACCAAGCACACGGCAGGCAATCGCAAAAGCGAAGTTGCCGAAGGTCTCGTGCAGGACGATACCCTGGTATTCCGGCCGGGGCTGGGACAGCAGCGGATAGTTGCCGCTGGCAGACCAGTCAAAGCTGCCGCCGTCGACGATGATGCCGCCCATGGAATTGCCGTGACCGCCCATGAATTTGGTCAGCGAGTGCAGAACGATATCAGCACCGTGTTCGATCGGCCGGCACAGGTATGGTGTTGCCATGGTGTTATCGACCACCAGCGGCACACCCTTTGCCTTTGCAATTGCCGCAATCGCCTCGATGTCGACAACGATTCCGCCGGGATTGGCCAGGCTCTCGATGAAGATCGCGCGTGTGCGGTCGTCAATCGCCGCTTCGAAGGACGACATGTCCGCAGGGTCGGCCCACTTCACGCCCCAACCGAAGCTCTTGAAGGAGTGGTTCAGCTGGTTGATGGAACCGCCATAGAGCTTGTTTGCGGCCACGATGTTGTCGCCGGGCTGCATCAAGGTATGGAAGCACAGAAGCTGAGCCGAATGACCGGAAGCTGTCGCAAGTGCGGCGGTACCGCCTTCAAGCGCTGCAACGCGCTCCTCCAGAACAGCCGTCGTCGGATTGGTGATGCGTGTGTAAATGTTGCCGAAGGCCTGCAGCCCGAATAGGGAAGCGGCGTGATCGACATCGTCGAAAACGAACGAGGTCGTCTGGTAAATCGGTGTCGCCCGCGCGCCTGTCGAAGGATCCGGCGCTGCGCCAGCGTGAATCGCGAGAGTGGAAAAACCTGGAATATTTTCGCTCATTAAAAGACCTCCCTGTTGGATTGGCGGCCAGTTTGACCGAAGGAGCAGGGCAGGTCAAAGAACGATTTTGCGGTTTTGTGATCTAAAGGAAATTATGTATGTCAAAGCGTTAGGCAGGATTGGTGGCCTTTGCCTCCTGCCAGGGTGAGGCATGTCTGCCTATTGGTCGGAAGGGTCCTTCCGGTTCTCCAGCTTCACACCGAAATAGACACCAAAAAGCAGTGCCGCCGCCAGCAGTGGCAGGCTCCATGCCAGAAATGTCGTATCTCCGAAGACTGCAAACACAGCGGCCTTCCTCCCGGTTCGAAAACTTGGATGCGAGGCAAAAGGTTAACGATCTCTTATGGAGAAAGTGGAAAGAAATTCGTCGGCATTCGGAGCAAATTGAGCGAAAGCTCTTATAAATTGAACTTAAAATTGTCAGCTTTTGTCGGTTGCATCGTCTTTTGTGCGCCTGGTTGCGCGCGGGCCGTTTGCAGATGGTTTCTGCAGATGAATCAGTACCGCGATACAGACGACGAACGCGACAGTCGCGAGCGCGAATATCATTAGTATTGCCCCCATGTATCTGTCGTCAAAGGCGCAAATTCGCCTGAACGCAGATCAAAACCCCATCCCTGAAGTCTCGAAGTATAGCAGAAACACGCAGGGGTAGAAGTGGGGGTGTATACATTGATTTCGGTTCAGCCGCCCTTCTGCTCCCGCTCGCCGGACTGGGCCTGCTCTCGTGCCCAGGTCTCGTCACGGTGGGCGAAGGGGGATCCGTGTTCGGCCTTGTGCACGAATGCGAACAGCAGCAAGGCAACCAGAGCTGCCATAGCCATGAGAACCCATTCAAATGCGGTAAACAGGGTCGGGTCCTGGGTCATGCTGCCTCACGCTACTGATGGCATCCGGTTGGCTTCCGGACGGCGGTATCTCGACTAACGAGCTATCCGGCGAGCATTGTGCGAAGCTGATGCAATGGGGAAAATTAGCTGTCTTTTTCCCCAGAAAGCCCGCGATGCTGAAACCCTGCTTTCAGAGCAGGGCGCTTGGAGGAAAGCGTGCGCGAATTGACACCTGCCCATCCGATTTCACCTGACAGTCGACCATACTCTATCTTGGGGCAGCGGTTCATCACCATCTTGATACCGGCAGCTTCGGCTCTTGCTGCCGCTTCGTCGTGGCGCACCGTCAATTGCATCCAGATGACCTTGGGCAACTTGCCGCTGGCAATAACGTCGTCGACGATAACGCCTGCCGCTTCGGAATTGCGAAAGATGTCGATCATGTCGGGAACCGCAGGCAGTTCGTCGAGCGAGGAATAGACCTTCTGTCCCAGGATCTCCTTGCCTGCCTGACCGGGATTGATGGGCCAGACCTCGTATCCCTTGGACAAAAGGTATTTCAGCACGAAATAGGACGGCCGGACATTGTTGGCACTCGCGCCGATCATGGCGACGGTTTTCACCTCGTCGAGAATACCCTTGATGTAGGCGTCCGGATAAGTGTCGTGATTCATGGAATGGAGATCCTCAGATTTGTCGCGCTATCCAATGCGAAATGACACCTGCCTGCAAGGGGCCTTCTGCCGCAGACCGGTCCGCCTCGAAGAATTGTGAAACTGCGCAGGGACGGTCAGGCGCGATAAGCGGCTCACCGGTAAACGGGAGAGGCTAAACAGGCATACGGAAGGCGGCGTTTTATGAGTGAGTTGAAAAAGCGGTTTCAAAAGGTGCTGGAAACGATCGACCGGTCGCTGGACGGCCCGCTTGACGTTCCTGCGCTTGCGGGGGTAGCCGCCTATTCGAAGTTTCACTTTCAGCGCCAGTTCTCGGCTTTCTTTGGCCTCGGAGTTGCTGAATACCGGCGGCTCCTGAAGCTGAAACGCGCAGGACAGCAGCTCGCTTTCAGGGTGGAGCTGCCGGTCACTGAGATTGCCTACGATGCGGGCTACGAAAATCTCGAGAGCTTCTCACGTGCGTTCAAACGAGATTTTGGGCAAAGCCCGTCGGCTTTCCGATCAACGCCCGACTGGTCTGTCTGGCACAGAACCTATGACCCATTGCTGAATTTGAAAGGACAGTTCATGTCGGATCAGCACCTTGATGTCTCGGCCGTCCGGATCATCGATTTTCCTGAAACACCCGTCGCCCTGCTTGAGCATCGCGGGTCACCGCAAGAGGTGCCCGCATCTGTCAGACGCTTCATTGTCTGGCGCAAGGCAAATGCAAGCCCTCCCTCGAGAAGTGCGACGTTCAATATACTCTTTGACGATCCCAGAACGGCGCTGCCTGAAGAATACCGGTTCGGCATTTGCTGCGCTGTAGCAGGACAGTTCAAAGAGAATGCGGAGGGCGTGGTAGCCGCAACGTTGCCCGCAGGACGCTGCGCCGTAATCAGGCATTCCGGTCCACTCGACTTAGCTGAGGAAACAATCCGCGCCCTTTATCGCGACTGGCTGCCACGAAGTGGCGAGGAGCTGCGGGACTTTCCGCTGTTCGTTCAACGCCTCAGCTTCTTTCCGGATGTTCCGGAGCATGAAGCGCAAACCGATATCTTCCTGCCGCTGAATTGATATGGAACCGCAGGGGTAATACGGTGAGTTGACAGTCGACACTCAGGCCAGTTTTGCCGCCTGTTCTTTCCTGAATTCCTTGCGGATCATCAGTTTCAAACCGGACCAGGTGTCGTCAACGGCACAAACCTTTACGTCCACAAGCCCCATCGGCAGGCAAAGCTCGCGGATGGTGTCTTCGGTGACGTCGGTCGGTAACTTGCTGGCCTTCTTGGGCCAGGAAACCCAGATCATGCCGTCCGGGGCCAGCAGGACCCGCAAGGTTTCCAGGAGTCCAGTCAGCTCAACCCGTTCGGTGACAAACACATGAGCGCATTCAACACCCGGTTCCGGCGCGGCACGAATGACCGCGCCAGGGACCTGTGTCTGCAGCAAGGCGGAAATGTCTTCCGGCATCCGGTGACGCCAGCAGATCATTCCCGGTTTCAGCCCCAGTTTTGCGGAGAGCGGACGTCCGGAATAACCGGCTTCAGGCATGTCTTATCCTTGTTGCCTCCAAACGGCAGGGCGGATCAGCTGTCCGTCCATTCTGGTTTGCGTTTTTGCAAAAAGGCGTTGATGCCTTCTTCCGCGTCCCGGGCCATCATGTTCTCGACCATGGTTTGTGCTGCGAAATCATAGGCTTCCGACAACGGCATTTCCAGCTGACGGTAAAAGGCTTCCTTGCCGATCTTTACGGTCTTGGCAGACTTGGAGGCGATCGATTCCGCGTATTTCTGGACGACCTGCTCCAGGTAGTCACGCGGGACGATGCGGTTGATCAGGCCGAAATCCTTCGCGGTGGATGCGTCGATGCTTTCACCGGTCAGAAGCATCTCCATGGCCTGTTTAGGCGCAACATTGCGCGAGAGCGCAACCATTGGTGTGGAGCAGAAGAGGCCGATATTGACGCCTGGCGTGCAGAAGGTGGCCGTGTCGGTAGCGATGGCAAGGTCGCAGGAGGCAACCAGTTGGCAACCGGCTGCGGTCGCAACACCTGTTACCACGGCGATCACAGGCTTGGGCAGGCGCACAATCTGCTGCATCAGGTCCGAACACTGGCGCATGATCCGCTCGTAGGTGGCCCTGCCACCATCCGCTTCACCGCGCGCAGCAGTAAGTTCCTTCAAGTCGTGGCCAGCGCAGAAGACCTTGCCTTCCGCACCGAGCAGGACAACACGCACTGCAGGATCCTCGGCCGCCTTCTGAAGTTCACCGGCTAGAGCAGTCATCATCTCGCTCGAAAGAGCGTTCATCCGCTCCGGCCGCTGCATCACGATCCGGTAAACGCCTTCATGAAGAAGCGTAGCGAGCATCGGTTTCTGGATCTCGTCATTTGCGGCGGTTTCGGACATGGAACGCTCCCTGAAGATTTGCTTTGCCGATGTTATAGCCGACGCGGGCAGGGCGGCGAAAGTGTCCGATCGGCTGGTGGCTGCCGCCGATCACAGATGGTTTATCTGACGAAGCGTCAAGTCGCTGGCGGTTCTTTCGGTTTCGGTTATCCTTTCTGCATGTGGAGGCTTTCCGAAGTCCGCTCACTTGCAGGTGCAGTCGCCTTGCTGCTGGCACCTCTCGGTCCCGCGCTTGCGCAGGAACAGGTCGATGTCGCTCTGGTCCTTGCTGTCGATGTCTCCCGCTCCATGTCTCCTGAAGAACTCCAGATCCAGCGCCGCGGATATGCCGCCGCCATCGCCAGCCCGGAAGTGGTGCGGGCGATCGGGTACGGGGCTCACGGCCGGATCGCTCTCATGATGTTCGAATGGGCCAACGAAAGCCATGCGCGCGAAATTGTCGGGTGGTCGGTGATCGAGGGCGTGGAAGATGCTCAGGAGTTCGCCGACAAGGTTCTGGCGGACAGCACCTACGGCCAGCGGCGAACCTCGATTTCCGGCGCAATCTGGCATGCTTCGGCTCTCCTCGCGGATGCACCTTTCAAGGCAGACCGCCGCGTGATCGACATTTCAGGGGATGGTCCCAACAACCAGGGAGCACCTGTGGTTCAGGCACGCGATGCCGCCGTGGAGGCCGGTCTGGTGATCAATGGATTGCCGCTGATGACAACTGGTGGCATGGGCTTCCAGTTCAACATTCCGGACCTGGACGTCTATTATCAGCGCTGCGTCATCGGCGGGCCTGCCAGCTTCGTCATACCGGTGAACGACTGGGAACAGTTTCCCGAAGCCGTTCGTCGCAAGCTGATCCTCGAGATCGGCGGCGTCAAGCCGCCCGAGCCACAAGTCATCCCGGCCCAATTCACCTTCGAAGAGCCATATGACTGCCTCGTGGGAGAAAAGATCTGGCGGCGTATGCGTGAGCAGTATTTCTGGGATCAGTAGCGGCAGAGCAAATCTGCCGCCCGTTCATGCTTGCTAGCCGAAGGAACAACACCGTCAACCCCGGCGGCGTCTCCGCCTGCGCTCTCCGCCGGCTGCATCCGACCCCGCGTCAGCCTCCTTGCGTACCGGCAATTCGACGGCAGCTCGAAGGTGGGGGAACTGATCGACCTTGTTGGGCAAGGCCATTGCATTGACGAAATGCTCCTGGAACTTGGGTTCCAGAGCGGTCTCGATCTTTTCGATATCGCGCACCGTCTGCTCGATTTCGCGCCTGTAGCCGCGGTTGAGCAAAGCCATACGGGCGCCTGTCCCGGCAGCGTTGCCGACGCCGGAGACACCTTCCAGCGGGCAATCGGGAATAAGGCCAAGGATCATCGCGTACTTTGGGTCGATGTAGCTGCCGAAGGCCCCCGCAAGGCGAATGCGGTCCAGATCATAGGTGCCGAGCTTGTCCTGCAGAAGTTTGACGCCGGCATAAAGCGCACCCTTGGCGAGCTGGATCGCGCGAATGTCCGTCTGCAGGATCGATATTTCGACCCCGTCGTCAGCAATCAGATAGGAGAAGGTCCGGCCGGTTGATTTGACGCGCGATGTCCGCTCCGCCATCGAGCCGTCGATAACACCGTCTTCCGTGATGAGGCCTGCCAGATACATCTCGGCAACGGCCTCGATAATGCCGGAGCCACAAATGCCGGTAACGCCGACAGTGTCGACCTTTTCGGCAAAGCCTTCTTCATCCGACCATTCGTCGACACCAATCACCTTGAAGCGAGGCTCAAGCGTTTCCTTGTCGATGCGGATGCGCTCGATTGCACCTGGTGCCGCGCGCTGGCCGGACGAGATTTCGGCGCCTTCGAACGCAGGGCCGGTCGGAGAGGACGCTGCCAACAGCCGGTTCCGGTTACCCAGCACGATTTCCGCATTGGTACCGACATCGACAAGCAGCGTTATCTCGTCGAGCTTGTAAGGGCTTTCTGCAAGCGTTGCAGCAGCTGCATCGGCACCCACATGGCCGGCGATACAGGGCAGCATGTAGACACGAGCACCCGGGTTCAGTTCCAGATCCAGATCGCGCGCGTTCAAAATCATGGCGTCGGAGGCTGCGAGCGCGAAGGGAGCGCCGCCCAGTTCCACCGGATCGATACCGAGGAACAGATGATGCATGACCGGGTTGCCGACAAAGGTCGCATCAAGCACATCCGTGCGCTCTGCGCCGACATCGCCGACCAGTTTGCCGATCAGCGCGTTGATGGCATCGCGCACGGCCTTTGTCAGATCCGGCAGCTTGGACGGGTTCATCTGGACGTAGGACACCCGCGACATCAGATCCTCGCCAAAGCGGATCTGCGGGTTGGAGGTGCCTGCGGACGAGACTGTACGCCCGTTCTGTAGGTTGCAAAGGTGGGCTGCAATGGTGGTGGAGCCAATGTCGACGGCAAGGCCGTAGACGGCAGGTTTTTCTCCGGGCCAGAGCGCCACGAGCGTCGGCAGCACGCCTCTGTCTTCGTGGATTGCCGCGGTTACCTGCCAATTGCCCTTGCGCAGGATTGTCTGGACCCGTGGCAGCAGCACCGGGTCGATTGTGAGGTCGGCGATACCGGTCTTGGCAATCAGCGCCTCTCGCAGCCGGTCGATATCGCCGCGCGGCGTTTCCATGTCCGGTTCGGCGATCGAGACGGATACCAGCGAGATCGGGCTGTCGGCTTCGATGTTGCGGGCTTCCGCGCGCTTGCGCACAACCTGACGGTTGGTCTGGGCATCGGTCGGGACATCGATAACCAGATCGCCCAGGATTTTTGCCTGACAGGAAAGGCGCCGGTCGGCGGGCAGTTTGCGCAAGGTTGCGTAGCGGGTTTCCGCTTCGGTGGCACCTTCCAGGTTTTTAGCTGCGCTGGTCAGGTTTTCCTTGGCGAAAGTGCCTTCCGAGATGGAAATCTGGCAGCGCCCGCAAATGCCGCGCCCGCCACATACCGACTCCACATAGACACCGAGCGAGCGGGCAGCGTCGAGCAGGGGCGTACCGACAGGAAAGGTTCCACGGCGCCCACTGGGTTGGAAAACGACTTTGGCTTGTTTGACGGTCTCGGTCATGTCTGCGATCTGCCACTACCGGTTTTGAAACACTGCGGGGACGAAGCCCAACCTTGACCCTTCACTCACAAGGAGGAGGGAGTTTTATCTGAACCTGCGAAAGCCGGAGCCATCGTGAAAACGACGCGGATCCCGCGATTTGAAACGTGCCCCTCGACACGCAAAACCCCTCCCTATTAAAGGGAGGGGATTGGGGTGGAGATTCCATCCTGAAACTGGTGAAAAGCCACCCTGTTTGCGGAAGGGGAGAGAACCGCAAACGTGTTATGACATCTGGGCTCAGCCGGCGGACCGACGCGCCGCGCGTCCACCGCGGCGGCGACCGCCTGCAGACGCACCACCTTCACCAGGTGCTGCAACCGCACCTGCAGCAGCAGGCTGGTGATCACGGTAGGTCATGATCCATTCCGAGCAGTTCGGATCAGTGCCGTTGAGCACGTTCGCCGCACGTACGGCTTCCATTTCCTGCGGGCGGCACGGGTTCATGATCGCGGAGGTCATGCCGGCACCGATGACCATCGGAATGAAACCGGCATTGATGCCGTGGCGATGCGGTAGGCCGAAGGAGATGTTGGAAAGGCCGCAGGTCGTGTTGACCTTCAGCTCTTCACGCAGACGGCGCAGCAACCGGAACACCTGCTGACCTGCGGTGCCCATGGCGCCGATCGGCATCACCAGCGGATCCACGACAATATCGTGTGCGGGAATGCCATAGTCGGCAGCATGCTGAACGATCTTCCTGGCGACTTCGAAACGAACGTCCGGATCTTCGGAGATACCGGTCTCATCGTTCGAGATCGCCACCACCGGCACGTTGTATTTCTTGATCAGCGGAAGGATCGCTTCCAGCTTCTCTTCTTCACCGGTCACGGAGTTGACCAGCGGACGGCCCTTGGCAACCGCAAGGCCTGCCTCGATGGCGGCGGTCACGGATGAATCGATAGACAAGGGAACGTCGACAAGTTCTTGAACTATCTCAAGAGTTTTGACGAGGAGTGGCGGTTCGGTCTCGTTCGGGTTGACCGCTGTCACGCCTGCGTTGACGTCAAGCATGGTCGCGCCTGCAGCCACCTGGGCCAGCGCATCGGCCTTGACGGTTTCGAAGTTGCCTTCGGCCATTTCCGCCGCCAGCTTCTTGCGGCCGGTCGGGTTGATCCGCTCGCCGATCACGCAGAACGGCTGATCGAAACCGATAACGATTTCCTTGGTGGCGGACGCGACAACAGTGCGGGTCATTTATGCGCTCTCATTGGCAGTCAGGATTGAAGACGAGGTTTGAAAAGACCAGCTCCCGCGGCTGTGAAGCCACTCGGCGGTTTTCTGGATACCGCCGAAGGGATAGGCGTGAATCTGGGCCAACTGGGTGTTCGGCTGGCTGGTGACGCGGGTCTCCAGCGGATCGACCATCGTGTCGGGATCGTAGCCCGACAGCATGGAGACGACGGCACCGCCGCGCTTCTTCAGGAAGTTGAAGGAATTTTCGACACCGGCAAAAGCGGCATATTTCAACAGGGTCGTCATCTTTGCCGGACCGGCAACGCCGACATGGACCGGGAATTCGTTGCCCCATTCGCGCAGCTCGTCCAGCCACAGGCTGACGCGGTGCGGATCGAACCCGAACTGGGTGACAATGCGGAATTCCGCATCGCTTTCGCGGGCAAGTTCGTGCTTGCGCTGCAGGAAGCTCTTGATGACGTCCGGCTTGATGTCCGGTGCGCCTTCCGGGTGACCTGCAACGGCGATCTTCTTGATGCCGAGCTTGTCGAAGAGGCCCGTCTCCAGAAGGGCGACGGATGAGGTGAGGGGGCCGGCTTTTTCTGCTTCACCGGCAATGGCCAGAACCTCGGTCGCACCTGCTTCCTGGGTCAGACGCGTGATGCGGCGCTCGAAGTCCTCGCGGCTGGCGTACCGGCGGGCCGCCATATGCGGAACGGCGGTCAGCTTGTTGTCGCGCAGGATGCGGGCGGCATCGACGATCATGTCTTCCGAGCAGTTGCCCAGATCCGTGACATAGACCTGCGTGCCTGCCGGAATAAATTCCAGAAGCTCGGTCTTTTCGACCACCTGCTTGGGAGACATTTCGGTAGAGGCGGGAAGCCGCCCATTGGCCAACAGGCGCTGATCAGTCATGTTCCGAGCCTCCATTTGCGAGCAGGGTTTTCAGTCTCTCTTTCGGATAGGCCGAGACCAGGTCGGTCAGGGCCGCGTCCGCTTCCGTTTCCAGGTCGTCCGTGACGGAGACCGGGTCTGTCCGGCGCCACTCCGCCATGTAGGCGTCGCTGTCCTTCGCTCCGATCCGCATCGCGCAGGCATCAATGGCTTCCATGAACATGGCCGGCAGTTCCCGTCGGGCGGATTTGCGCCCCTGTTTCACCAGGATCTGTGCCGGGATGTCCCGCCAATAAACGATGATTTTCTGCGCCATTCTCGGACTTTCCTCCTGAGAAACATGTTTGCCGGAAGCTGGCTGATCCAGGACGCCTGATAGCGGCATCATCACGTGAAAAACCGACTTGTCCGGATGCTATTTTGCGACGCTCAGTCCGCCTGGCCCTTGTCCAGAAACGGCTGAAGCAATCCATACCCGGTTCGGCGCATTTCAAACGGCAGACCCAGCCGGTCCGCCGCGCGCCGCGCCGCATCCTCAAGGGCAGGGTCATCGGTCTGCGCAAGGTAAAGAACACGGGTGTAATGAGCGAAATACATGTCCCGCAAATGCGGGTGCCAGTCGAGGCCGAGTGGTTCGATGACCATGGTCTGGAAGTGACGGGCCAGGAAGTCGGTCAGGTAGAAGGTGCCGAGCTGGTCGTCTTCCATCTGGTCGAATTCGTCTATCCCCGTGAAGAAGGCATAGCAGTGCGCGCCATCGATGCGTCTCGCGCCGGTTTCTTCCAGCACCTTGTCGAGCAGGCCACCGGTTCCGCAATCGCCGTAGGCAATCAGAATGTCGGAATAGGTGTCCGCATTCTTGAGGATGGCCCGGCGGACTTCATCAGGGATCTTTTCCGGTGAGTTGTGAAGCTTCGCCGGAAGGCAGGTGATGTCGAGATGATCGAGGCGGTTCTTTTCGCGGATGGCAACGATTTCGCGTGCCAGAGCCCCGCAGGCAATAACAAGAACGCGGCCGGCCTTGTCGTCCGCGCTCCCATCCGTTTCAACCGGAAAGAGAGGCTCGCCCACCAACATTTCGGCAGCCTCCTTGAACATTGCCGTCAGCCCTTGTTGGCCAGCATGTTGTGGCGGCGGGCGATCAGATCTTTCGCCATTTCCACAGCAACGGCCGCGTCGCGGCAATAACCGTCAGCACCGACGGCTTCGCCGAATTCCTCGTTCAGCGGTGCACCGCCAACGAGCACGATATAATCGTCCCGGATGCCCTTGGCCTTCATTTCGTCGATCACGACCTTCATGTAGGGCATGGTGGTGGTCAGAAGAGCCGACATGCCGAGAATGTCCGGCTGATGCTCTTCAATGGCCGCAAGGTAGTTTTCGACAGGGTTGTTGATGCCGATGTCGATCACTTCAAAGCCTGCGCCTTCCATCATCATCGAGACAAGGTTCTTGCCGATGTCGTGGATGTCGCCCTTCACGGTGCCAATGACCATCTTGCCAACCTTCGGCGCACCGGTTTCCGCCAGCAGCGGACGCAGGATGCCCATGCCGGCTTTCATGGCGTTGGCGGAAAGCAGCACTTCGGGAACGAACAGGATGCCATCGCGGAAGTCGACGCCGACGATCCGCATGCCTTCGACCAGAGCCTTTGTCAGGATGTCGTAGGGAACCCAGCCGCGTTCCAGAAGAATGTTCACGGCATCCGTGATTTCTTCCTGAAGACCGTCGTAGAGGTCGTCATGCATCTGCTCGACAAGTTCGTCGTCAGAAAGGGAGGCGAGATCAATATCGTCTTCGTCAGACATGGGCAGCTCCAACCAGGCACAACGGCCATCAACTTAGTGCAAAACCTTATGCCTCAAGCCGGATTCGCCGATATCTCCAAAGCGACACGGCTAGTCGTTTACGCGACAGGGAAATCAAGCCAGGCCGTTCAATGTCAATTTTGTACGCTGACGGGAAATGTTTGTAGCTGTCTAAACTTAAGAGAAGGCAGTGGCGCTGCCTGCCGAAAGAAGCTTCACGCCCTGCCAGGCGGTTTCCGCACGGGCGTCGATGTCGTTTTCCGACCATTCAGCCACGGCGCGTGTCACCAGCCGGATTTGAAGATCGCCAATCAGCAGGGACAGATAGATTTCCGCCGCGGTTTCCGTCTCAAGGCCTGTCAGCAGTCCGTCGCCCTGAACCTTCGCGACAAGGTCGGTTACGAGCGGCCTGATCGCGTCGCGACCGCTTTGCGCGAGGGCAATTCCAAGCGTGCCGGTCGTGTCGGCGGCAGCTGCACGGTTGAGAGCGATTGCAGCCGGGTTCGAAAGAACGCCCAGGAGACGTCGGCCGAAGTTCCGCAGTGCTTCGGTGGGAGACGGGTTGTTTTCGATACACTCTCGAAGTGACTGGCGAATGTTTTCTGCATTGCGATCCACCAGGGCGCTGAACAACCCGGTCTTGTCTCCATACCAACGGTAGAGCGTTTCGTTGGAGGCCTTTGCTTTTTTGGCGACTGCCAGCATCGACAGGTTGTCATAGCCCTGATCCAGCAGCAATTCGATCGCCGCCGCTTCTATGGCTGCTTTCCGTCGTTCCCTGGCTTCCGCCCGCATGTCGTTCTCTCCGTCGGTTGCTCAAAACCGTAATCGATGTTACGGAAATTACAATCCGTACACTTAATTACGGTTTTGGAGTTTGGGATGTATCGACTTGCACTTGGAACCGGTCTCCTGGCGCTTGTTTTTGCCGGGGCCATCTTCGGTTTCTTCTATGCCTGGGTCTGCTCAACCATGTGGGGCCTGGATGCCACTGACCCTCGCATTGCGATAGCAGCCATGCAGGCCATGAACGCGTCTGTCCGCAACGCCGTTTTTGCGCCCGCTTTCTTCGGCACGCCTTTCGTTCTTGCTCTTGCCGGGGTCTTCAGCCTGTTGTCTGGCCGGCGCGCAGCCGGGGTCGCCTTTGTAGGGGGAGCAATCATCTATGCGCTGGGTGGCATCATGCTGACGTTCCTGGTCAACGTGCCGATGAACCTCGAGCTTGCTGAGGCAGCGATCCCGGAAAACCTGAATGAAGCGGCAATGCTCTGGCGGTCCTATTCCGAGCCTTGGCAGGAGTGGAACCAGACACGGACCGTCTTCTCGGGCCTTTCCCTGTTGTTGGCTGCAATCGGTCTCGTTCTGCTCGGCCGACATCCACACCGCGCTACCTAGCCAAAATCTCAACTTTCTTCATGCGTGGCTCGACCATCGCATCCACGCTGTTTGACTTACGCAAGCGCGGCCTTCGTTCGAGGCGATGTTTCGGTATGGATTGCAGGGTCGAGCCCTGCAATGACGGAGGAAGTGACGGATTGGTACTTTCTTTGATGGATTATGCAATTTGTTGGCAGGCAAACCGCTCGATCTTTGCCTTATCTTCGTCATGCCTTGGCTCGACCATGGCATCCATGCCGTTTCAGTTCCTCTTGTGTAGCGTTTGAAGCGATGTCATTCCGCCGTAGGCTGAGAGACCGTGGACCGCACGCCACACAAAAAAGGCAGGTCCTGAGACCCGCCTTTACTGGTATTCGGCATCAATCCCGAATGATCAGAACAGACCTTCGATCTGACCTTTTTCGTCCAGTTTGATGTGGTTGGCTGACGGCACGCGCGGCAGGCCGGGCATGGTCATGATTTCCCCGCAGATCACCACGATGAAACCGGCCCCTGCCGACAGGCGGACTTCGCGGACCGGCAGGCTATGGCCGGTCGGGGCGCCTCGGCGCTGCGGGTCGGTCGTGAAGGAATACTGGGTCTTGGCCATACAGACCGGCAGATGACCGAACCCGTCGGCTTCCCAACGCTTGAGCTGGTCGCGCACAGACTTGTCTGCCAGAACTTCGTCTGCCCGGTAGATCCGTTTTGCGATGGTTTCGATCTTCTCGAACAGGGACAGGCTGTCGTCGTAGAGCGGTGCGAACTGCGCCGCGCCGCTTTCGGCAAGGGCTGCCACACGGGTGGCAAGTTCTTCGGTGCCTGCGGAGCCGTTGGCCCAATGGGTCGCCAGGATCGCTTCAACGCCGAATTCGGCGCAGTAATCCCGCACGGCCTGAACTTCCGCTTCCGTGTCTGCTGTGAAGTGGTTGATGGCCACAACTGCCGGAACACCGAACTGTTTGACGTTCTCGATGTGGCGTCCCAGGTTGGCGCAGCCTTTTTTCACGGCCTCGACGTTCTCGCTGCCGAGGTCTTCCTTGGCAACGCCACCATTCATCTTCAAGGCCTTGATGGTGGCGACGATGACAACCGCATCCGGGCTGAGGCCTGCCTTGCGGCATTTGATGTCGAAGAACTTCTCCGCACCAAGATCTGCGCCAAAGCCAGCTTCCGTCACCACATAGTCGGCCAGCTTCAGGGCTGTCTGGGTAGCAACCACGGAGTTGCAGCCGTGTGCGATGTTGGCGAAGGGGCCGCCGTGAATGAATGCGGGATTGTTTTCGAGCGTCTGCACCAGGTTCGGCTGCATTGCTTCTTTCAGCAGCACGGTCATGGCGCCGTCTGCTTCCAGTTCGCGCGCGGTGATCGCCGTGCGGTCGCGCCGGTAGGCAACGATGATGTCACCGAGCCGCTTCTGCAGATCTTCGAGATCGGTGGCCAGGCAGAGGATTGCCATGATTTCGGAGGCGACGGTAATGTCGAACCCTGCTTCACGCGGAAAGCCGTTGGCAATGCCACCAAGCGAACAGACGATGGAACGCAGTGCGCGATCGTTCATGTCCATCACCCGGCGCCAGACCACGCGGCGAATGTCGATGCCCAGTTCATTGCCCCAGTAGATGTGGTTCTCGATCAGGGCGGCGAGCAGGTTGTGGGCCGAGGTGATGGCGTGGAAGTCGCCGGTGAAATGCAGGTTGATGTCTTCCATCGGGACGACCTGCGCATAGCCGCCGCCGGCTGCGCCGCCCTTCATGCCGAAACAGGGGCCGAGCGAAGGTTCGCGCAGGCAGATCATCGCGTTCTTGCCGATCCTGTTGAGACCGTCGCCAAGACCGACCGTTGTGGTCGTCTTGCCTTCGCCGGCCGGGGTCGGGTTAATCGCCGTCACCAGAATCAGCTTGCCGTTCTTGCGGCCATTGAGGTTGGCAATGTAGTCGGCGGAAATCTTGGCCTTGGTGCGCCCATAGGGCAGGAGAGAGTCTTCGGGAATATTCAGCCGTGTGCCGATCTCCTGAATGGGTTTCATCTTGGCTGCACGGGCAATTTCAATATCGCTGGCCATGTGTTCTCTCTCTCCGAAGCGTTTCCGATTTCTTGTTTTCCGGATGCGGTTTTGCACCGCCCCGACTTGTGCCGGAACGCTATGGGAGAGGGCGGTGCAGCAAATGTTCCGAAAGCGACAGGATGCGCCCCGGAAGCGACGGCAATTCAATCGGCGCGGTTGCGCAGCACTGTTGCGAGAAAAACCAGCATGGTCAGAACCGCCAGAACAGAGCCGGCTTTGGCCATGATTTCCCCTTCGGCGTTGATCGCAAATACGATCCCGGGCACCAGTACGATGACGGTGAGAACCGACAATCCGTAGTGGATGAGCGCAAGGCGCGAGGCGGCAGCCTTTGGTGCAAGGGCGTAGTAGGCACCAAAGACGGCCATCATCACGAAGCCGATCAGGTTGAGATGCCCATGCGCTGGCGCAAGTGTGTGATCAGTGGTCGCGGACATGTGGATGCCCCAGGCCATGCCGATCAGGGCAAAGAGTGCGGCCGTGGCAAAATAAAGACGTGGTATCGCTTTCATGTGTTCCCCCCTGAAGACGATGGCCATTCCTGTTTTCAGGTCCTGGCCGAGGGAAAGCTTACATGATTTGTGACAGTTGGATGACGGGAAAAGTAAATTGCAATATCTGGCGAAACGGATTTTAGTTCCGCAATGACAGATTCAGACATTCTCTCCCGTTTGCCGGCCCGCCTCAAGAAAGCGCGGCGTGCCCAGGGGCTCTCGCTTGAGGCCGTTGAAAAGCTCTCCGGCGTTTCCCGCTCCATGGTCAGCCAGATCGAGCGCGGGGAGTCGAACCCGACTGTCGCGACACTGCTTAATCTGACCAGAGCCCTGAATGTCGACTTTGCAGGTCTGCTGGGGGAGGAGGCAGCCGAGGATCGGGTCGAGATCGTGCACGAACATCAGACCCCGGCGCTCGACAGGGCGGGAGACGGCTGCAAGATCCGCATCCTGTCACCGCCTCAGGACACAGGCCGGTTCGAAATCTATGAGCTGATATTCGCGGCAGATGGAAAGCTCGACAGCAAACCGCACGAACGTGGGACGCGGGAGCAACTGATAGCCGAAGACGGCCAGCTTGAAGTCACGTCCGGTGTGGCCAAAGGTGTCATCGGAAAAGGGGACACGGCTCGCTACGCCGCCGACGTGCCCCATTGCATTGCAGCCGTTGGCGGCCCGGCTCGGGCGATCCTGATGGTGATTAAGTTCTGAAGGCCGCGAGCGCTTCCTTGACCTTCACACAGCCGGCAGCGGCACATCAGGCCAGGTTTCCGTGACCTCCGCTTGCACCGGCCGGTCGAGATACGTCGTCAGCACCACATAACTTCTGGTCGCCCTTACGCCCGGCAGGGCATAGACCTGTGCAAGGAAGTGTTCCATCGCGTCGGCATTGGCCGTCCGCACCTTCAGGATGACACAACAGTCGCCCGTGACGGAATGGAGTTCTTCCACTTCCGGAAAGTCCCGCAGCTTCATCATCCGCTCGCTCTTGCCCCATCCGCTGGCATCCACATGCACGAAAGCCAGAAACGGTTTGCCGACAGACATGGGATCAATGGCGGCGTTGGTGGAGGAGATGGTGCCGGACGCGATCATCCGCTTTACCCGGTCATGCACCGCCGGTGCGGACAGCCCGACCTTGGTCCCGATCTCGGCATAGGTCTGCCGGGCATTGCGCACCAGCTCGCCTAATATTCTTCGGTCGAATGCGTCCACGGGGCGGCCGGGAGTGCTGTTTTTCTGAATGGTCTCTTTATTTGATTTCATTCGGCGAGATCCTTGTTGCGGTGAATCGTGTTCGTCTGAACAGTCATATCCGAAACAGATTTCGGAAGAAGGATCTTCGACTTGATGGAGCGGACAATCAACCCGGACAAGGGCATTTACCCGGCAACACCGGATTATGTGCATGCCCTGGAAGTGACAGGTGCAGGGCGGTTGCTCTTCGTCAGCGGCACCATGGGGCTTGATGTAATCGGCCGGGCTCCAGCGAGCCTGGAAGAGCAGCTCGATCTGGTTTGGGCGAACCTGCGCCGGGTCCTGACTGAAGCGGACATGACGACCGACAATATCGTCCGCGTCACCAGTTATCTTTCAGATCCGGACCATGCCGAAAAGAACCAGGCCGCACGACTGGAGGCACTGGGCGCCCGACGCGTCCCGACCACCGCCATTGTGGTTCGAACGCTGACACCCGAGTGGATGATCGAAATCGAAATTGTCGCGGCCGCTTAGGCGAAGCAGCAGTTCTCGGCAAATCTGGCGAGCGCAGGAGAAAGCAATGCAGTTCGAGACCTATCTGATCTTTCTTGTCACGACAGCTGTCGTGGTTTTCTCTCCCGGTGCGGCGGCCGTGGCCGTTGCGTCGCAAGGGGCGGCGAATGGTGGGCGTCGGGCACTTGGTGGCGTTTTTGGTATTGCGTCTGCCAATGCCGTTTATTTTGCGCTTTCGGCAACCGGCATTGCCTCACTGATCATTGCTTCCAACCTGGTGTTCTCGGTAATCAAATGGGCTGGTGTAGGATATCTCGTCTGGCTGGGTCTGACCGCACTCTTCACGCCGGCAGGCGCAATCCGCGTCAAACGGTCCGGGCGGCAGTCCAGCCTGAAGGCGTTGTTCGCCCAGGGGTTTGTGATCGAGTTCGCCAATCCGAAGGCACTGCTCTATTTCGCAGCCATTTTGCCCCAGTTTCTCGACATCAATGCCCCCATTGTTCCGCAGATCCTGATCATGGGCATGACGACTTTCCTGATCGACCTGACATCCTACACGGCATATGCCTTTCTGGGGGACCGTCTGACCCGTGGCGAGATGAAGAACTGGGTTGTAGGTCTCGTCAACAAATGCGCCGGGATTGCCTTGCTCTATGCAGGTTTTCGAATGGCGGGTGTCACTGTAATGCGTTAGTATCTGCGGATATTTCCTGGCCGGAAAGGCTGATGCGATCGCCTGGATCTTACAGAAGGGCAGTTGCAAGAATCCGTGATACCGGAAATAGAATCTTTTATTCTGGACAAATATCCGGCATAGTGGAGGAGATATCCATTTTGCCGGAGGAAGCCCTGTGTCCGATGCCTTTCTGTCGCATATTTCCGAGACGCTTAGAGAAATCGAGGCCGAAGGGCTCTACAAACGCGAGCGGTTGATCACCTCGCCGCAGGGCGGTTTGATCACGGTTGGCGGGCGCGAGGTTATCAACCTTTGCGCAAACAATTACCTGGGTCTGGCCGATCATCCGGCTCTCGAGGAGGCGGCCCGCAAGGCTCTTGAGCCGAAGGGCTACGGCATGGCGTCCGTGCGCTTCATTTGCGGAACGCAGGACATTCACCGCCAGCTTGAACAGCGTCTGGCCGAGTTTCTAGGCAAGGACGATTCCATTCTGTTCGTTGCCTGTTTTGACGCAAATGGCGGCTTGTTCGAACCTTTGCTCGGTCCTGAGGACGCGATCATATCGGACGCGCTCAATCACGCATCGATCATAGACGGTATTCGCCTGTGCAAGGCCCGGCGCTATCGCTACGCCAATTCCGATATGGCGGATCTGGAAGCGAAGCTGAAGGAAGCTCGGGCCGCCGGTGCCCGCCACATCATGATCGCGACCGACGGTGTCTTCTCGATGGACGGCTATCTGGCCAACCTGCCGGGGGTGACCGAACTGGCCAGGCAATATGATGCCGTGGTGATGGTCGACGATTGTCATGCGACCGGCTTCATGGGGCCGAAGGGCAAGGGTACCCCGGCGCATTTCGGGGTTGATGTCGATATTTTGACGGGAACGCTCGGCAAGGCGCTGGGCGGCGGCATTGGTGGTTACATTGCCGGGCCTCAGCCGGTTATTGACCTGTTGCGCCAGCGGGCAAGGCCCTATCTCTTCTCCAACTCTCTGCCACCGGCAGTGGTCATGAGCGGTCTTGAAGCCATCCGCCTGGTGGAAGAGGGTGACGATCTGCGCAAGAATCTTTTCGACAATGCCGGCTATTGGCGTGCAGGCCTTGAAGCGCTCGGCTTCACGCTTCTGCCGGGTGAGCATCCCATCATTCCGGTGATGCTGGGCGAGGCAAAGTTGGCCCAGGAAATGGCGGCAAAGCTGTTTGAGGAAGGCGTCTATGTCTCCGGTTTCTTCTTTCCTGTGGTGCCGCGCGGTCAGGCCCGCATTCGCACGCAGATGAACGCGGCCTTGACCCGGTCCGATCTGGACCGCGCACTGGAAGCCTTCGAAAAGGCCGGCAAGGCGACGGGGGTTCTGTCATGACCAGCAACCAGATGAAGGCGCTGTCCAAGTCCGAGCCGAAAGAGGGCCTCTGGATGACTCGCGCGCCGGTGCCGGAAATCGGTCCGGACGACGTTCTGATCAAGATCCACAAAACCGGCATTTGCGGCACGGATATTCACATCTGGAACTGGGACGACTGGGCGTCGAAGACCGTGCCGGTGCCGATGATTACCGGTCACGAATTCGCCGGCGAAATTGTCGAACTCGGCAAGAACGTCACCGACCTTGAAATCGGACAGCGATGCTCAGGCGAGGGGCACCTGATCGGACGGCACTCACGCCAGTCTCGCGCGGGCAAGTTTCATCTGGATCCGGAAACCCGCGGCATAGGCGTCAACGAGCAGGGTGCCTTTGCAGAATATCTGCGTTTGCCGGCCTTTAATGTTGTGCCTTTGCCGGACGAGATCGACGATGAGATCGGCGCCATTCTCGACCCGCTCGGCAATGCGGTTCATACCGCACTCAGTTTCGATCTGGTTGGAGAGGATGTTCTGATCACCGGAGCCGGTCCGATCGGCATCATGGCCGCTGCTGTTGCCCGTCATGTCGGGGCGCGCAATGTCGTTATCACCGATATCAATCAGGCGCGTCTCGACCTTGCAACGAAGGTGGCCGACGTGGTGCCGGTCAATGTCGCCCGGGAAGATCTGAAAGGCATCGAGAAGAAACTCGGCATGAAGGAAGGCTTCGACGTCGGCCTGGAAATGTCCGGCAGTCAGGTAGCGCTCGATCAGATGGTCGAGAACCTCGTGATGGGCGGGCGGATCGCACTGCTTGGTATCCCACCCGGAAAGTCGCCCGTCGACTGGTCACGCATCGTGTTCAAGGCGATCACGATCAAGGGCGTTTACGGCCGGGAAATTTTCGAGACCTGGTACAAGATGATTGCCATGCTGCAGAACGGTCTGGACGTGCGCAATGTCATCACGCACCGATTTGGTGTCGATGATTTCGAACAAGGTTTTGCTGCCATGAAGTCCGGCGAAGCCGGCAAGGTAGTCCTCAGCTGGACCTGAGCCGGCTGAATGGCGAAGGGAACTTCAGCAGCTACATGAACAATCAAGTGACGCAAGATCGCTCTCGATCAGATCGAGGGCGATCTTTTCGCGCGCGTTTCTTTCCTGGCGGCGTTGCACCGTTTCAGGCAAAGCCGGATTTCTGCGGCAAACCCAGCTTTTTCAGGACCATCACCACCGGGCAAAGTCCGGTAAAGGACGCCTGGACGAGATGGGCGCCGAGAATTCCGGTGAGCCAAAGCCAGTTGAGATTGACGTAGACAGCCAGCAATACCGACGCAAGTATCAGCAGGCCGACCACGAGAAGAATGGCGCGTTCGACAGTCATCGTATTCTCCCAAGTTTCATTCATTCGAAACAGAGAAATTATGCGCCCATTTTACCGCGTTGAACAGGTCCTTGGTTCCGGCAGGACACATCGCCAGGCAGGGATCTCACCGGCGTAATCGCGGCAATTTCCGGATCGACAAGAGAATAATACTCATTTTGAGCATTATTCTCTTGCTAATGCTCAAAATGAGTATTAGATGAGATGCAGCCGAGGAGTTCGGCTGTATTCCAAAAATTCGAGGGAGGCTCGAATGTCAAAATTTCACTACGGCGTTTTTGTCGGCCGCTTTCAGCCGTTGCATGCCGGCCATGAGGCCGTCATCAGATCTGCGCTGGAACAAGTCGATACGCTGATCGTGCTGATCGGGTCTTCCGGTCAGGCGCGCACCCCGCGAAATCCCTTCACTTGCGCCGAACGCGAAGAAATGTTCGCAAAGGTGTTCAAGCACGAGCTGACCACCGGCCGTCTGATCCTGAAGCCTGTTTCGGATCATCCCTATTCGGATGCTGCCTGGTGCGCCGAGGTTCAGCGAGCCGTCAATGAAACCGTGCTTGCCGATTACAACAAGGGCGGTGTCGTTCTGCATGGCTTGCAGGATATCGAGATCGCGCTTGCAGGCTATGGCAAGGACCGCACGAGCTACTATCTCAAGCTGTTTCCCGAATGGGGCAATGTGCAGTTGGCCAGCCAATACGGCACCTTCTCGTCGACAGACGTGCGCAGGCAGTTGTTCCAGCGCATCCCGGTCATATCGCGGTCGGTTCTGTCGGCCGGCGTGGTGGAGTGGCTGGAAGCCTTCGTTCTGACGGAGACCTTTCGTGCACTTCTGGAAGAGGCCGAATACCTGGATGCTTATCCCGGGCAATGGGGAAGAGGACCGTTCGTGACGGTGGATGCCGTCGTCATCCAGTCCGGAAACATTCTTCTGGTCGAGCGCGGCCAGGCTCCCGGCAAGGGGTTGCTGGCTCTGCCCGGCGGTTTCCTTGATCCCAGTGAAAGCATAAAGGACGCCGCGATCCGCGAGTTGAAGGAAGAAACCGCCATCAGCGACCACAAGGGAGAAATTCCCCCGGCGATGCTGGCGTCTTTCATAGACGGAACCAAGACAAGGGTCTTCGACCATCCTGACCGGTCGTTGCGTGGCCGCATCATCACCCACGCGTTTCTGTTTCGCCTGCCTGAACGGCGCGAACTGTTTTCAGTCACGGGTGGTGACGATGCCAGGTCAGCCAATTGGCATCGCCTTGGCGACCTGAAGTCCGAGCAGTTCTTCGAAGATCACTGGTCCATCATCCAGCTGATGGCGGACCTGTAACAGCGCCTGCGGGGGAGGCCCGCAGGCAATCGCACCTGTCACGTGAGGAGTTCACAATGACAAATCCACTTCTGGCGACTGACAGCTACAAGCAGTCGCATTTCAAGCAATACCCTCCGGAGGCCCGCAGGATTTCTGCTTACCTGGAAGCAAGGCCAAATCCGTTTTCGGACAGCGTCCTGTTCTTCGGGCTGCAAACCTACCTGAAGGACGTGCTTCTCAAGCCGATCACGGCATCGGACATTGCGGCGGCTGATCGGATCTGTGCTGCCCATGGCGTTCCCTTCAACCGGGAAGGTTGGGAACAGATCCTGACAGATCATTGTGGCCTGTTTCCGCTGGAGATCAAGGCGCTGCCGGAAGGAACACTGGCACCGAGTGGTGTGCCGCTGGTTCAGGTGGAAAACACCGACGAGCGCATGCCCTGGCTGACGACCTGGGTGGAAACCGCCTTGTTGCGGTCGGTCTGGTACCCGTCGACGGTTGCGACGTTGTCTTTCAAGTGCAAGGAGATCCTGTATCGCGGTCTTCTGGAAACGTCCGATGATCCGGACAGCCAGATCCCGTTCAAGCTGCACGATTTTGGCGCGCGCGGTGTATCTTCTGCCGAAAGCGCCGCTCTTGGCGGCATGGCCCATCTGGTCAACTTTGCCGGCACCGACACCATGGAAGCTCTGGAAGCGGCCATGACCTGGTACGGCGCGGATGTGGCGGGCTTTTCGATCCCGGCAGCTGAACACTCGACTATGACAAGTTGGGGCCGTGAGCGGGAAGTCGACGCGTACCGGAACATGCTGGTGCAGTTTGGCCGTCCCAATGCCCTGGTGGCGGTCGTTTCAGACAACTACGATCTCGGCAATGCTGTCGAGAACCTGTGGTGCGGCCGGTTGAAGGACGAGGTGCTGAAATCGGGGGCAACGGTCGTCATCCGCCCGGATTCCGGCGACCCTGTCGAAATGCCGTTGAAGGTTATGGAAACCCTTTGGCAGCACTACGGCGGCTCGGAAAACAGCAAGGGTGCGCGCGTGTTGCATCCGTCGGTTCGCGTCATTCAGGGTGACGGCATGAAGCTCGACACCATCAGGCAACTGGTGGAAGAGCTGGTGCGTCGCAATTGGTCGGTCGACAACATCGCCGTCGGAATGGGCGGGGGACTGTTGCAGCAGGTCAACCGGGACACGATGCGCTTTGCCATGAAGGCAAATGCGATGAAAACCGCTGACGGCACCTGGCGCGATGTCTCCAAGAACCCGGCGACCGATCCCGGCAAGGCCTCCAAGGCCGGTCGTCAGGCGACGGTCCTGGAAAACGGCGTGCTGAGCGCGGTTCGTCTCGAAGCGGTTGGCGGCAGAACCGATCAGTTGCAGACGGTCTATCGCAATGGCGTGCTGGTGAAGGACTGGACTTTCGAAGAGGTACGCGATCTGGCCCGAAAGCACCTGTTGGAAAGGGTGGCGAGCTGACCACATGATTGACCCATGGTGTTGGCCGGATGACCGGCCAGCACTGGAAACAGTGGTGCGGACGGCTAAAGGGCCGTCCGTTGCCAATCCGGTTCGTAGGTGATGTCGGAAACGCCGGCAAAGCGGGCGGTGCGTTCCAGCTCCGCCTGTAGTTTGGCCTCCCGGCCCTTTGAGGCTCTGATGCCTTGTTCCGGCCAGTAGGCCCGCACATGAAGCCTGTTCTCGCTCCTGAGTGCCTTCATGTCGATGCGGCCGATCAAACGGTCGCCTTCCATGACAGGGAAGACGTAGTAACCGTATTGGCGTTTAGGCTCAGGCACGAAGATCTCGATCCGGTAGTAGAATCCGAACAGGCGCTCAGCCCTTTTGCGGTCGCGAAGTGCAGGATCGAACGGCGACAGGATCCGCACCCGCGAAGGCGGTTCTGGAAGCTCGGAAAGCGTATCCAGCGTTTCCGGATAGGCGAAAACCTTCCGCCAGGATCCATCGACACACTCAACTTCAATTTCGGTAATCGTGCCCGCAGCCTTTGCTGCCGTGCACCAGTCCTTGGCTTCCTGTGGCGTGATCAGGTCCCAGAAGGCAGCAATCTCGCCGGAGGTCGCAAAGCCCAGCCTGTCGAGCGCGGAGCGGGCTGCCCATTCTGTCGTTTCTTCAAAGTCATGAGCAGCATTGAGATGTTGCGCCGGAATGACCCGTTCCGTCAGGTCGTAGACTTTCTGAAACCCGTTCCGGCCGGTAACCGATAGTTCGCCGGTGCGCCACAGAAACTCGAGTGCTGCCTTCGAGGGATGCCATTCCCACCAACCGCCATTGCTGCGTTGCTCGTCTTCACCGACAGATGCCGACGTGACCGGACCATGGTCGCTGATCCTGTTCAGAATCTCGTCGAATTTCCGTTCGAACTCGTTCTGGTGCCAGTTGCGCCACCTGTTGATGAGGTTTTCCTTGTCTCGGCTGAAGCGCAGGCGCCAATGCCGGAAAAACTCTGTCGGTATGACCGACGCATCGTGCGTCCAATGCTCGAACAGATGCCGGTCACGCTCGGCAAGAAGCTTGAGGTTCTTTTCCTTGTAGGCTGGTCGCCGGGCAGCCAGGATCATGTGGTGCGCGCGGGCGACAGTGTTGATGCTGTCGAGCTGCACGAAGCCGATCTGGTCTATGACCGCAGCAAGATCATCGCCTTTTCCGGTTCCCTTGGGGGCGGATGCAAGGCCGTGTCTTTCGAGGAAGAGCTGCCGAGCGATACGATTCGGCAGCCGGGGCAGGAGGGAGGCATTCATGCGGCAAGGCTAGCATCTTCCAGGTTTCAAAGAAAATGACCGCAGGGATCTTATTGTAATTTTTTGCAAGAGCGACAGATGCCGTTGTCAAAATGAAACCGCAAATACAACGCATGTACACGTAAAACGTGTTTTTTTGATTGACCGATTAGTCAAAAGAAGTTTCACTGATTTGTCTGACTTCATTCATGGCTTTGTTTGAGCGGTATAAAATGAGTGTTTTCAATCATTTGAGAAAGAGAATACTGGTTTCGGGTCTTGCTTGCCTGGCTTTGACGCTGTCCTCTACTACCCGTGCCGACACGAATGACTGTTCCTCCGTCAAGGTGAACGGTTCCAGTGTCTGGTACCCGATTTCCATGCGCCAGGAAGCCGATGTCAGCCTCAACGGTGTGTTTCCTGACCTCGCAATTGAAATCTTTTCAGCATTGGA
This sequence comes from Labrenzia sp. PO1, assembly GCF_012273635.1. Lineage (NCBI taxonomy): Bacteria > Pseudomonadati > Pseudomonadota > Alphaproteobacteria > Hyphomicrobiales > Stappiaceae > Labrenzia > Labrenzia sp. PO1. The sequence goes on along the minus strand of NZ_JAAXCR010000003.1, from coordinate 1,017,235 downwards.
TTTGCCTTTAGTCATGGGGCCGGATCTACCGTGGAAACGGCTTTTGACATTGCTTGAGCATGGTCAGATCGACGTCCTGGCGGGGGCCTATCTGACTGACGAAAGGCTCGCCAAGTTCGGCGTCAGTCTGCCGGTCATGCGCGAAGATGTCGGTGTCTTTGTCCGCACCAGCCTGGATATCCGCCCTGCATCTCTTGAAGACCTTGCGGGACTGAGGGGCGTTGCACCGTTCGGGGCATCGTTTGGAGAAGAATTCGAGACCTATGCGGCTGCCAAACTGTCCATCGATCGGCAACCCTTCGACGACTTCAAGACCAACATGTACCTGCTGGCAGAGGATAAGGCCGACTATCTGGTCATTGCCCGCCGGGACGGCGAGATGATGATCCAGGAAGCCGGGGTCGAAGGAAAGGTCGAAGTCCTGCCGTGGTCTGCGGCTGTCAACACGGTTCATTTCCTGTTCTCCCGCGCGACACCGTGTATAAGAATGCTGGAGTCCTTTGACGAGGAACTGCAGCGTCGCCGTGAATCCGGTGAGCTGAACAAGCTGATCGAAGGCTACACTCTGCCCACGGGCGACGGATAGAAGAAGCAAGAGACCCCATGCAGCAACAGGTGAAGGCGTGACGGATTTAGGCGCAGCCGGTCCGGGACTGATACTGATTGCCGTGCTGGTGTTTCTGAGCGCAGGGTTCATCAAGGGGCTTGTGGGCTTCGGATTGCCGACAATCGGGCTTGGCCTGATGACTGTGTTTGTCGGTGTCGAAAAGGCGATGGTCCTTATCCTCTGGCCGGCATTCCTGACCAACCTCTGGCAAAGCCTGTCCGGTGGTTACCTGCGCGTTCTCTTGCCCCGTCTCTGGCCCTTTCTGGTGTCAGCCGTGGTGATGCTCGCCGCCGGAACCTTCATCCTCACCCAGTTGCCGGAAGGTGCCGCCGATCTGCTTCTGGGGATACTGATGGTTTCCTACGCGGTGCCGATGCTTGCAGGGCTGGTGCTGCATATTCCGGAAAACCGGGTCGTCCCGGTTGGAGTGGTCGTCGGGCTGGTTAACGGTGTCCTTTCGGGACTGACGGGGTCCTACACGGTGCCCGGTGTCATGTATCTGCAGGCGCTGGGGCTCACGCGAGACGAACTTATCCAGGCAATGGGTCTCTTGTTCCTGCTGTCGACGACGGCGCTCGGTATTTCACTTGGCGGTTTCGGACTGATGGGAGGCCAGGAAGCCGTGGCCTCTGCTGCGCTGGTCGTACCGGCCCTGACCGGCGTCTGGTTTGGACAGCGCGCACGCAAGAAAGTGTCGGAGGCCGGTTTCCGCCGGCTCGTGCTGGCAGCCATCCTCGCCCTTGGCCTTTACCTCATTCCACTGGGTCTCTGGCGGCTGCTCTAGCTTTTCCGGCAGAAGTCTCGGCGGGAAATCGTGGCGCTTGGGAGCGCAGCCAAGGACTTGCGTTTCCAACGACATTCCGGCCAAGCGAAGCGCGAGCCGGGACAGAGACAACGTTGTGTTCGCTGTCTTCTTCGGCTTGTTTCGCCAGATCTCGGCACACCGATCACGGATCTTCGCTACGCTACGTCCTGGTTGACCATGGCGGGCTACAAAAAAACGCCGCGAAGACCGCGGCGTTCGAGGACTGGTTTTTCAGGCCGCGTCTTACTTGGCGATCAGCCGCATGGGGGTGGCGGTGCCGACCCCGGATGTCGTCTTGGTGTTGGCCCACTGGTAGGACTGACGTTCCTCCGTCGGTGTGCACAAGAAGCGCTCGCGGTAGCATTTGGTGAAATGCGAGGTGGAGGCAAAGCCGCAGGCCAAAGCGACATCCAGCACCGGGCGGCTGGTCCGGCGCAACAGGTCGCGCGCGGTTTCAAGGCGCAGGCGCAAGTAGTACTGGCCGGGCGTGCAGTTGAAATGACGCCGGAACAGGCGCTCCAGCTGGCGCGGCGACAGGTTGACCGTCATCGCAAGTTGCTGGCAGCTCAGCGGGTCTTCGATATGCAAATCCATGATCCGGATCGCGTCGAGGATCTTGGCATTCGAAATGCCGGTCCGGGCCTCGATGTCATGGCGCTGTGCAGATTCGCCGGAACGCATGTTCTGGTAGAGCGCGACTTCGGCAACTTCATGGGCAAGATAGGCACCATGCTGGATCGCGATCAGGCGCAGCATCATGTCGAGCGACGCCATGCCGCCGGCACAGGTGATGCAGTTGCGGTCGATCGCAAAGATATCGGACGTTACTTCGACATCCGGAAATTCTTCCCGCAGGGATCTCAGGTTTTCCCAATGGATGGTGCAGCGGCGACCGTCGAGAAGATGATACCGGGCAAGCAGATAGGCACCGGTGCAAATGGCGCCAAAGGTGCGGCCCATTGCGTTCAGACGGCGCAGCTTGTTGCCGAGTTCCGTGTCCAGCGGCAGGCGCTCGACGTCGATGCCGGTGCACAAAAGTGTAATGTCGGCATCGTGCAGGTCGCGAATAGATTTTTTAACCGCGACTTCGCAGCCGTTGCTCGCCGTGACGGGATTCCCGTCAAGCGAATAAGTTGTCCATTGGTAGTACTCTCTTCCCAAAAGGCGATTTGCTATTCTGACAGGTTCGATAACGCTGGCGAAAGCGTTCATGGAAAATCGCTCCATGAGCACGAATGCTATCTTCTGGCCTGATTCATCGTGCGCGCGTCCGGACATTTACTGTGCCTCTATGGAAGGTATTATTGCCATTTGTCTTTGGCTTTCAGCAAGTTTTGCAGTTTGTATTTATCTGTCAAATAAAAAACGCTTACAGACCTGATATTCTCGTAAATGTCACAAACGAATTGGCAACGTTGCCCAGCCCGTCATCCAGGTGCGGAACATTTCATCGGCAAATGCTGTCTTTTTCACCGCGATGCCGACGCTGCGCCGCTCCAGGCCTTCATGGTCGAGCGGAACGCCCGTCAAAGTATCCTTCATCTTCAAATGACCGGCTGGAAGGATGGCAGCGCCAAAGCCTAATCCGGCCAATTCCAGTACCTGCTGATCGTTGACCGCTTCAGCTGAAACGTTCAACGGCAGGCCCGCCAGGGCGAATTCAGCCAGCAGGGCATCGTAATTCGGGCAATATCTGCGGGAGATCAGGGACACGGACTGAAGGTCGTTCATGGAAATCCTGTTGCGCCCGGCCAGCGGATGAGACCTTGCAACGGCAAGTACATAAGGCTCGCTGTAGAGTTCCCGGTACTTGTGGCTCTTGGGGGAACAGGCCTTGTCGACCAGAGAAAGTTCCGCGTCCGCCGCTGCCTGCTCGAAACGCATCTCCAGTGTCGGATAAGTGGTGCGCAGGGCATGGAACGCCCCCTGAAACGCGGGAAGCAGAATATCGGGCGCCGTATAGAGGCTCAGGCGAAGCGGGGGTTCTTTCAGGAAGCGGTTCTCGGCCTCTCCGACAGCCCGCAGGATAGACTGGGCATGGTGATATAAATCGCGACCAGCCGGTGTCGGGCGTAACCCGGTACGGGAACGGACAAACAGCGACGTTCCAATTGCGTCTTCAAGTTTCTGCAAGGCCTGGGACAAGGACGGTTGGGAAATACCATGTCCCGAGGCTGCCGCGCTGATCGTTCCCAATTCGAAGGCGCTGACGAAATAGCGAAGCGGGGTCACTTCAAGCATAGGAGTTGCCTATATCAATGATAGAAAGCATAGGAGTATACTGCGAAATAAGTTGAGGGCACAACTCGGGCGGTCAATTGCAACGCCGTACCGAAGGAACTCCCGAATGAATTCCGCAATACCCCTGTCTCCGTCAGAAACCTTTCCGCTGCCTCGAACCGAACCGATCGCTATTCATCGTGTGCTTGATCTGTTTGAAAAAGGGTCACCGGAACTCTTCGGCGAACTGTCGGAACAGCTGGATTTCCGCATCGACCACTACCGCGATGAAACCGACGTTGCCTGGCAGGTGGCCTCCGGGCTGGAGGAAATGGCTGGTGTCCTGCAGCGCCTTGCACAGGACATTTTTCCGAAGGGAACACATATTCTCGCTCTCGCCTCCCAGGCATTGGGGCAGGGATGGTTCCTGACCCGTTTCGAGCAAAGGTTCTTCTATCCTGTCAGGAACTGCGAATGCGAAAGCATCACCTATATCCTCAGCCACGAAGACCACGGAAAGCTCGATTTCTTTCGGGAAACCGTGACGACAATTGAAGAAAGACGCTGACGTGTAATGCAGGTGGCGTGGCCGTCCGGCATCGCCGGATGGCCTGTCAGGAAAGGCCAGCGAATGCCTGCAGGCCGGAATCTTGAACATTTTTAGAATGATTTTTTTGAACTAAGTGCGTTTAGTGGATCGCAGTTGCTTCAAGTCAAGGCTGGACTAGTGCTACATGAGGCACAATCTAATACGAGCGCTGACATACGGACCAAGATTGACATGAACGTACTTGCCAAACCCGCCGACCTCGAAGCTGCCGCCCCGGCTGGCGCTTTCGTCGAGGAAGTGAAATCCGTCCAGCATTACACGGACCGCCTGTTCCGCTTTCGCATGACACGCCCGGCGAGCTTCCGCTTCCGGTCCGGGGAATTCGTGATGATCGGTCTGATGATCGACGGCAAGCCGCTCTATCGCGCTTATTCCATCGCCAGCCCGGCATGGGACGAAGAGCTCGAGTTCTTCTCCATCAAGGTTCCAGACGGCCCGCTGACGTCTCATCTTCAGAAGATCCAGCCGGGTGATGCCGTGCTGATGAAGAAGAAGCCGACCGGCACGCTGGTGAACGATGCGCTCATCCCCGGCAAGCGCGTTTACATGTTCTCCACCGGAACCGGCATCGCACCGTTTGCGAGCCTGATCCGTGACCCGGACACCTACGAAAAATTCGACCAGGTGATCCTGACCCATACCTGCCGTGAAGTTTCCGAGCTGAAATACGGCGAGGACCTTGTTCAGGAAACCATCAACGATCCGCTGATCGGTGAGTTCGCAAAGGACAAGCTGGTCCACTACACCTCCGTGACTCGTGAAGACTTTCCGCGTCAGGGCCGTATCACCGATCTGATCAAGTCCGGCAAACTGTTTGAAGACCTCGGCGTACCGCCGCTCGATCCCGCCGTTGACCGCGGCATGATCTGCGGTTCCATGGACATGTTGAAGGACACCAAGGCGCTTCTGGAAGAAGCAGGCCTCACCGAAGGTGCAAACAACAAGCCGGCAGAGTTCGTTGTCGAGCGTGCGTTTGTCGGCTGAGTCGGCAACGGCTTAATCTGTTATTAATGCTTAGATCTTTGGCCGGGGGCGCGTGTTTAACACGTGCCCCCGCGGCTTTATTAATGATCTATTTTGGGTTTTCCAAAGAAAGCAGGGTCGATACACCCTAATATGGGGTTCGCGGGTGGACAGACATTGCCTGCAGTGGCAAGAATCTGTCTTAAAAATGGCAAGTCAGCAGGGCCACTTGAACGCTGCAGGCCAAACATCAAGGTACTGAGCCATGATCTCCGACAGTCGAACCTATGTGATTGCCGAAATCGGTATCAACCATAATGGCGATATCGACCAGGCCCTCGAAATGATCCGCAAGTCGAAGGAGGCCGGGTGCGACGCAGTCAAGTTTCAAAAGCGTACGATCGACGTCGTCTATTCCGCTGAAGAGCTGGCGCGTCCCCGTGAAAACGTCTTCGGCGCAACGAACGGCGATCTGAAGCGCGGCCTGGAATTCGGCAAGGCCGACTACGACCGCATCGACAAGCTGTCGAAGGAACTGGGCATCGACTGGTTTGCCTCGCCTTGGGACGAAGGCTCCGTCGATTTCCTACTGGACTACGACACGCCCTATATCAAGGTCGCTTCCGCGATGGTGACCGATCGGGATTTCCTGGAGTATTGCGCTCGCAGTGGCCGGCCCTTGCTGGTTTCCACCGGCATGAGCGACATGGCAATGGTGAAGAGCTTCGTTGACGTGATCGAGCGCTCCGGCGGCGAGATCGCCTGCCTGTACCACTGCACCTCCACCTATCCGACGCGCGATGACGAGATCAATCTGCTCGGCATTTCGACCCTGAAGGACGCTTTCCCCCATCTGAAGATCGGTTATTCCGGTCACGAAGAAGGTATCCTGCCAAGCGTCTGTGCCGCCGCTCTTGGGGCGTGTTCCATTGAACGGCATGTCACGCTGGATCGCTCGGACTGGGGTTCCGACCAGAAGGCGTCGCTTGAAATGCCGGAAGTCGCTGAGCTGGTTTCGCAGGTGCGCCGTGTGGAAGTGGTCCGGGGTGACGGGGTTCTGCGGATTTATGAAGACGAGAAGCCGATTGCGGAAAAGCTTCGCCGGAAAGTCACGCTGCAGGCAGCGTGAGACGATTGAGGTATTGGTGGGCTGACCGGAACCGGTCGGCCCTTTTTTTGTTCAAGAGCCATTTATGTCCATCATTGACCGCTGCCTGAATCTTTACCGGGGGGAGAGCTATTATGTGGCTTATCCAGCCCGGCCGCTCCCGCAGGACTATTGGGAAGCAAAGACGGATCCGGACGGCAAGGTCAGGGACATTGAAGCCGAGCGTGGTCAGCGCAAGGAAGATGTTCGCTATATCGCGGACTACGTCAACGCACGGTCGCCGGGACGAGTGCTTGATATCGGCTTCGGCCTTGGCGAATTGCTTGAGCAGCTCACGGGCAAGAACGAGTGTTTCGGCCTGGATCCTTCCGAGAAGGCGGTAGAGGTCGCTCGCCAATGGTGTACGGCCGAGCTTCGTCACGGTGTTCTGGAGAAGGGGACGTTTCCTTCAAGCACGTTCGATGTGGTGACCGCCAACCATGTCATCGAGCATGTCGACGAGCCGATCCCCTTTGTTGAAACCATCTTCGAGATCCTGAAACCGGGTGGTGACTTCATTTGTGGCACGCCGAATTTCGCTTCAGCGGCCGCCCGGGTCTACGGAGATCGTTTCCGGTTGCTGCATGACCCAACTCATGTGAGCCTGTTCTCTGACGATTCTCTTGTCAGGCTGCTGCGTGACACGGGATTCCGCATCGAAATGGTCGAATATCCCTATTTCGGAACACGTTTTGCCACGCGCGAAACGTTCGACAGCATGGTACGGGCCGACGCGGATGTGTCGCCGGCGTTCTGGGGATCTTTCGTAACCGTGTTCGCGCGCAAACCAGAGTGACCCCAGCTTCCCAGAGGTGGTTGAGCAGAAAATGAAAATAGTAGCGGCCATTCCTGCCAGAGGCGGTTCCGTCGGTCTTCCGGGTAAAAACATCCGGCCCTTGAACGGCATTCCGCTTGTCGGCCGGACCGTGCGTGCCGCACGCGGGTCGCGTTTCGTGTCCGAAGTATTCGTCTCGAGCGATTCAGCGGAAATTCTGACAGTCGGTGAGAAATACGGCGCCAAATCCGTTTTGCGCCCGACCGAACTTTCCGGACCGACCGCGAGCTCGGAATCCGCGTTGATCCATCTTCTGCAGAACGAGCCAAGCCTTGTCAGCGAACCGCCGGACATTCTGGTTTTCCTGCAGTGTACGGCCCCTTTCACGCAGGCACATCATGTCGACCATGTTGTGGAAGCGCTGCTGACCAAGAATGCGACCAGCGCGATCTCGGTGGTCGATGACCATGGCTTCTACTGGGAAGTCGGCCCTGGCGGCGAAGGCGTCGGTCTCAACCATGATCCGAGCAAACAACGCGTCCGCCGGCAGGATATCTCTGCAAGATACAGGGAAAACGGTGCCGTTTACGCCATGCGTGTTCCCGAATTCCTGGAAGCGGGCAACCGTTACTGCGGAAAGACGATCCTGGTTCCGGTGGATTCGACCTGGATCGAGATCGATACTTCGCAGGACTGGGACATGGCCGAGGCTTTCATCCGGTCAGAACCCTTCACCGGCTTCCTGACCGAGACTGAGACCCAGCCCTTGCGGGCGGTGGTGACCGCCTTTGCCGGTGTGCATACGGACAATACAGTTTTCGTCAATCGAGACGGCACGGAATCGATCGTCTGCAACCGGTATGACGAAATCGGTCTCGACCGTCTGCTTGGCCGCGGCATGATGCTGCTGATGCTGGATCGGGAAGAGGACAGTCTCGCTGTCCAGCGCGCCCGCAAGCTTGCCATGGATTACAAGCATCATCTGTTCGACAAGATGGAAACCCTTTCGGACTGGCGCACCAAAAAGGGGCTGGAGTGGTCCGAGATTGCCTATATCGGCGCAGACATTGCGGATCTCGACTGCATGAAGGCTTGCGGTCTGAGCATCGCGCCGCGCAATGCGCCGGCTGAAGTGAAGGCAACGGCAACGGTGGTTCTGGAAAGTGCCGGTGGTGCCGGTGTGCTGAATGAAGTCTCCGAGCTGCTGATTGCACGGGGTATGATTGCCAACTGACAGGACTGGCATCACTCCAGGTGGTGACATGGAAGAATTTGGGTTCGGGGATTGCGATACGTGCAATATACAAATGTCTTCGCTCCCCGGGCACCTTGCGACTGAGAAGGTGAAATATGGCCGTAGACCCACTGCAAAAGAACGTTTCGGTGTTCGATACACTGCAGCAACTCGGCCTTGCGTCCCTTGAAACCCAGAGTGTTTTTGCACCCCGGACCCGCGACAAGGAGGGGTTGACCGTCTATCGCGACACGGTTTCAGGTGTTGTCTACATCAATGATTACTATGTCGGTGACGAGACCTACGAAGGCGCTGAACACCGCAAGGATGACTTCTACAAGCGCATCGACTGGGACTTCGAATACCAGCAGGATCAGTACCGGCGTCTGGATGCCTACAAGCAGTTTTATACGGGCAAGACGGTTACCGAGTTTGGATGCTGGAAAGGGCTTTTCCTGAGAGAGGCAGCCAGTCGGGGTGCCGATGTCACGGGGATCGAGCTACACAAGGGTTACATTGAGGCGTTGGTTGCCGATGGCTATCGCTGCGTGGACAATCCAAACCAGATTTCTCCGGCAACGCAGGATGCGGTCTTTGCCTTTCATGTGCTGGAGCATCTTCCCGATCCGCTTTCCACCTTGCGAAACTTGCGAGCACTGCTGACGGACACCGGAACACTCGTTGTCGAGGTTCCGCATGCTTCCGATTTCCTGCTGTCCAATCTTCAGAACGAAGCTTTCAAGAATTTCACCCTCTGGAGCCAGCACCTTATTCTCCACACACGCGAAAGCCTGAGGCGCCTGCTTGTGGCTGCCGGCTTTTCGGATGTTCTGATTGAAGGGGTGCAGCGGTATCCGCTTTCCAACCATCTCGGCTGGCTTGCCAACGGCAAGCCCGGTGGCCACAAGTCAAGCCTGTCCGCACTGGAAACACCGGAACTCAGGTCGGCTTACGAGGCCGCGCTCCGCAAGATCGACGCGACCGATACGCTTGTTGCGATTGCCAAGAAGGCTCGCTAAGGCGGGGCGGCCAGTTCAACGGATGATCGCACTGCTTTGCCGCAGGTTCACTGGCAGTGCCTGCAAAGCTTTCTACAGGCCCAGCCGTTCATTCCGTTTGCCAGGATAACCGGCTGCCAGTTCTTCACGCATGACCTGAATGACCTGCGGTACCATCTCCACCGTCGGATGCGTCTCGTCGATGTAGATGTACTTCATGCTTGGATACCAGGGCGGATTGGCCTGGCCGAGCAACAGGGCGGGTTCCACCGGGCCGAAGCGCACGCAGGGAACACCCAGAATGCCCGCCATGTCCGCAACACTGGTGTTTGCCGAAACCACAACATCGCAAATGGCGGTCAGGTCGGCGGCCGCTATCAGGTCGTTGAAGAGATCGACGTCCGGGAAATAGGTGAACTTTCCTTCCGAGCGGGCCACCAGGAAGTCGAGCTCCTTTTGCAGGGCCATATACTGAAGATTGACGTAGATCGCGTCTTCAGCATCAAGGATCGGTGCAAAATCAGGCGCGGACAGGTAGTAGCGCGCGCGATATTTCTCCAGGTTCCGTGAGCGCCAGGAGACGCCGATAATCGGTTTCTTGTCGGCGTCCGGCAGCCTGCCGAGATATTCGCGGGCCTTTTCCTGGTTGAATTTGTAAACCGGGTAGGGGGCCTTCTTGAAGCTCTCGAAATCCCGCCGGAAATAGCGCGCAAGATCGACCATGTTGGCCGTTATGTCGTAATCCGCATCCTCCGGGGCCTGGTCGTCCTTTGGTGTGCCGGGCCTGACAAGGATCTCCGGAAACGAATTCTGGAAGAAGGGAACCGACTTCGCCGACACTTCGAGAATGAGCTTTTTCGCTCGCGCCTGGATGTCGAGAAACATCGTGCCGCACTTGAGCGCGTCACCAAGTCCCTGGTCGCCCCAAAGCAGCACCGTCTTGTCCGAGATATCCTCGCCTTCCCATTCCGGCTTTGGAAACTCACGTCGTTGGGAGGTTGCTTTCTTGTCTTCAAACCGGGCGGCGTGAATGTCCCAACCCGTTTCGAGGTTGCCCATCGACAGATAGGCGAGCGACAGGTTCCAGTCGAGGCCGGAAATCACGCCGCCAGGCGCTTCCTCCTTTGCCTTCTGCAGAATGTCGATGCTGTCCTGTCCGCGGCCGAGCATGAGGTAGTGAACCCCGAGCGTAACCTTGCAGTGATAGTTGCCCGGCGTGCCTCTGACGGCCTCTTCGGCGTATTTCAGGCCCTCGTGTGCCCTGGAGATCGAGAACAGGACGCGGGCCTTTTCGTGGAGCAGGAGCGGGTTGTCCTTGAAGCGCTCCAGGGCCTTGTCGATCGCCTCGAGCGAGGCGTCGAACTGTTTCAGTTCAAGGCGGCAACGGGCCTGTTCGATGCAGTTCTCGACGTTGTCCGGTGCGAGTATTTCCGCGCGTTTGAAGAAGGTGAGCGCTTCTTCAAATCGGTTGTTCTTGCGCAGAAGCAGGCCATAGTTCGTGTACACTTCACCATGGTTCGGATTGGAGACAAGCAGGCTCTTGAAGATCGCCTCCGCTTCTTCAACCCGTTGCAGTCCGGTCAGCGCGATTGCCTTGATGTTGAGTGCCTCGCGCTCCTTCGGGTTGAGCGACAGGGCTTTTTCCGAAACGGCGAGCATGCTTTCCGAATCCGTTCCGATGTCCATCATCGCTCGGGCGAGGTTGGCATAGAACGATGCCTGGTTCGGGTTCTGGGCAATCGCCTTCTGGATGTATTCAACGGCCTTTTTGGGAGATCCCAATTGCCTGTAGGTCACGCCAAGCAGATTGAGCGCATCCGGATTGGTCGGCGCCTTTTTCAGGACCAGCTTGTAGCAGCGCTGCGCCTTTTCGATCTCACCGGACTGGTGATAGGACAGCCCCTTGACGAGCTTTTCACGTAAAGGATTTGGAGCGGTTTGCGTGGCCATCTTCTATCTGCTCTTCGGGAATCACTTGAAGAACAATAGCAGGAAGGGGTCTCAAAGGCAGGCCGACAAGCCAAACTGTCCGGATTACCTTGGGGATTGAAGCTGAATTTCTTGCTCGATAGAGCTTATTGCCGGCGGAACTGCTGTGATTGAAATTGCTGGCGTTGGTATTGTTGTTGCTGGCCCCGCTGCGGCCGGTAGTCTTCGCGCTGGTATTGCTGGCGCTGATAGTAGGATCTGTTTTGCGGCAGGCCCAGTCGGCGTTGTCTTTCAAGTTGTAAAAGGCGAACTCTTTCTTCGCGCAATTGCTGAACGCGCTGCGCTTCTTCCAGTTCACGCCTTTCCTGTGCCAGTCGTTGTCGCTCGAGCTCCAGAATCAGCATCTGCTGCTGCAGAAGCGATTGATTGAGCCGCTGTTGCTCGTCGGTGAGCAGGGGGGCAGATGGCAGTTGGATGTTCTGCGAGGACTGCGCGCGAGCGACCGTTGCGGGCGCAAGGACCGCAAATAACAGGAGAATTGCCGCAGCTTTGTTGGTCGCAGAGCGAAACATGTCATCCATGCCCAGTGCCGGAGCCAGGGCTTTGCTGGCGGGCAGCACGAAACCGGATCACTTCCGGTTCGCCCGATCATCAGGATCCGCTCAACGGAACGGATCTGACCAATATACACGCTCACCTTTTGCAGGGCTGGTTTTCAGGGCAATTTGCCCAGATTTCTGGCAAGAGTTGCAATTGTGGTGAATCGCATCACGGCAAAGTAGTGAAAATTGCGGCAACCGGATCTGGATGTAAACAAAGGAAAATGGTGGGCGATACTGGGATTGAACCAGTGACCCCTCCCGTGTGAAGGGAGTGCTCTCCCGCTGAGCTAATCGCCCATGCCTTGGCGGCTGGTGGCGCGTATCTAGGGCAAATCAACTGCTTGTGCAACACCCTTTTTCTGGAGCCGACGTCTGTTGCTGGGACTCATCGGTTCTAGCTAATTGCCTTTTTGTGTTGATGCCACGCAAAGAGGTGACCCGCTCTCCCGGGCGAAGATGTTTGTCGTCTGACCGGTAATGTCTGGAATATCGGGGTGCCGTAATGTGGAACGGCTGCCAGTCGGCGTGGTCTTCAGTGCGGTGAGGTTTTGACCGAGCGGGCGGATCCTGAAGGCTGTCGTATCGCGTGACAGATTATGTCAGGAGCCGTTATCAGTCTTCGCGAAAAGGCCGTATTTAAAGCGGACGATCGTTTCTACTGACTGTTTTTTGGAGTGTTTTTAAATGATTGCACGCGTTTCTTCTCTCGCGCTCGTGGGGCTTTTCCTGCCTGCCGGGGCGTTTGGCGCCGACAATGGGCCCATTACCAGCATCACGCTGTCTTCGGGTGGTCTCGCCGAAGTGGTGCGCAAGGCGGATATTGACAGCAGCGGGCTGATCAACATGACGGTCCCACTCGAACAGGTGAACGATGTGCTGAAGAGCATTGTCGTGTTTGACGAGGCAGGCGTTGTCGAGGGCATTACTCTTCCCGGCCCGAACCCGCTGGCGGAAACCTTCAAGAACCTGCCGTTCACCGTTGAGGACCTGCAGTCGCCCGCACGCCTTCTGGCAAAACTGCAGGGAACCCGCGTGCGTCTGGAAAAGGCCGGGTCCACGGTCGAGGGTCTCGTTCTCGGCGTGTCGGTGCAGGATGACGGCGACAGGGGGCAGTCCTTTGTCATTTCGGTTCTCAGTGATGGTCGCATCACCGGAGTCGGCCTGTCCGCAGATACCGAAGTCACGTTTCTCGATGAAGACATTCAGCAGAAGGTTGCCAAGGCCTTGTCGGCCGTTGGCAACGGCAAGTCGGACGGCGCGCGAACCGTTGCCTTGAAAGTGGCAGGCGAGGGCGAACGTGAGGTCGCGGTTTCCTACGTCGTGCCGGCTCCCATCTGGAAGACGGCTTACCGCGTGGTGACGATGGCCGATGACAAGGCCCGGCTGCAGGCCTGGGCCGTACTTGAAAACGCCAGCGGCGAAGACTGGGACGATGTCAGGATAACCCTGTCCTCCGGCGCACCGGTAACGCTGAAACAGCGGCTCCACGATCTTTACTGGAAGCAACGGCAGGAAGTGCCGGTGGATGTGTCCAGCGGCTATGTGCCTCCTGTCGACATGGGGGCGGAACCGCAGTTTGATGTTGCCGAGAGCGAGGCCCGCATGCCGGGCGCGGCGCGTTCCAGCTTCATTGGCTCGGCGGTTGCGCCGGAAATGGTTCTCAACATGGCCGCTGCCAATGTCGGCGAGGTGAGCGAAGGCGCGGTCACCGCGTCCTTCACAATTCCATGGCCTGTCGACCTTGAAAGCGGGGAAACCCTGTCGGCACCGATCATCGACAAGGTCGTATCCGCCGAAACGGTTTCCGTATTCCAGCCGGAAAGCGGCCTGCAGCATCCCATTGCTGCAATCCTGATCAAGAACGAGACCGAAACCAGCCTGCCGCAGGGCATCCTGACGGTTTATGACGAAAAGGAAGGATATGTCGGCGACGCGCAGATCAGCGGCATGCCCTCGGGCGAAAGCCGCATGGCAAGCTTTGCGACCGACAAGAAGGTCAGGATTGCACAGTCAACATCTGCCGACAGCCAGATCGTCTCGATCAAGGTCAATGACGGGGTTCTGAACGCGATGGTGCGCGAGCGATCCTCGACGCAATACGCGATCAAGGGAGCCCCGGACGGCGACCGCACGATCGTCATCGAGCATGCCAAACGTCCCGGGTGGCAGTTTTCCTCCGAACAGGAATTGGACAGCACCGCAACGCACCACCGTTTGAAGGTGGAAGTGCCTGCGGGAACAACGGAAACGGTTTCCGCCCTGCAGGAGCGGACCTTGTCGGAGACCTATTCACTGATCTCCACCGATGCGAACCAGCTGCTTTATCTCTCCAGGCGCTCGCCGGACAAGGAAACCGCTGCAAAGCTGAAGGAACTGTCGGAGCTGCAGAACGAGATCGCGCAGATCGAGCGCCAGATCCAGCGCTTGCGGCTGGAAAAGGATGAGGAGAGCCGGGACCAGGAACGCCACCGGGCCAACCTGGCGGCTCTTGAGCCGGGTGCCGATCTCTACAAGCGTGCCGCCCGCAAGCTGGAGGAAAGCGAAACCCGGATCGAGGATGTCGATACGGAAATCGCGGCACTATCCGTGCGCCGGGAAGAAATCCGTGAAACCCTGGGCGATGCCATCAGGACGTTCTGATGTCTGACAGAACCAGCCTCAGGACTTGAGCGAAGCGATTGCACCAGCCAGCTCGTCGAAATGCGAAATGACCCGGTCCGGGGAAAGATCCCGGACCGGCACGACCGTATAGCCGAAATCGACCGCGATGACCGGAATGCCGGCGTTACGGGCGGCATCGATGTCGGTGCCGCTGTCACCGATCATGATGGAGCCGCCGATTTCTCCACCCGCCCGGTGGATGGCACCATGCACGGGTTCGGCATGCGGCTTGGCCACGGAAAACGTATCGCCGCCGACGACGGCGTCGAAATGCCTGGCGAGATCGAGTGTAGCCAACAGCGGATGCGTCAGCCGCTCGGCCTTGTTGGTGCAGACCGCCAGTTTCCATCCGTCTTTTCGGAAGTTTTCCAGCGCCGCGACAACGCCGTCGAACGGTTTGGTGTGAACCGCGATATTGGCGGCATAATGCTCCAGAAAATGTACATAGAGCGGCGCCACGGTTTCATCGGTCCAGGAAATGCCGTTGAATTCCAGGCCGCGCTGGATCAGCACCTTTGCACCGAGGCCGACCATGTTGGCGACGTTGTCCTGGGGAATGGCCGAATGTCCTGCGGAGGTCATGACGACGTTCAAGGTGGCGACGAGATCTTCCATGGACGACACCAGCGTGCCATCCAGATCGAAAACCAGAACGGACATGAGACCCTCTGAAATGCAGGAGCGGGACGGCAAGAACGCATTCATGCTGTAAGGCATGATTGCGGGCAGGTAAACCGGCCCCGGAATGTGGGAAAGGCCTGCATTCACCCGAACGCAGGCCGCCTTCAATGCCTAGCTGCATAGCCGCTCCGCCGCAAGGGGGGATCGGCTCCGCCGGTTGGTTCTAGAGTTTGTACGCGGTCCGGAAGCCACCCCAGTGACGGCCCTGAACGATGATCGGCGCGTCGATCTCCTTCATCCAGACGATATTGCCGCCGCCCATGTCCCGGGCATAGGACTGGATCAGGAAGGGGCGCGTGTTGCGCGCCGCGCTGAGGCCGGCCCGGTCATCGAAGATGCGCTTGTTGCGGCAGTTGGCCGTGTTCCAGGCAACATCATCCGGTTTTTGCGGCTTCGAGTAGATCAGATTGTGTACCGGCAGATAGCCGTTGCGATCGACCGAGGCACAAAAGGCCATACCCTTGCATTTGCCGAGGATTTCTTCCTGGATCGTTGGCAGGATCTTTTCCAGATGAGCCAACGCGCGCGTCGACACTTGCGGCGGGTTGGTGCCGGCTATGTGCTGGTAATTGGTATCGAACAGGTCGTCCATGGTCAGCTGGTGCTGCGCGATAAGATGTTCCATCGCGTTGGAAATGCGTGAAGCCCCAGTCTGGACGCGTTCCACTTCGGCAGCGTGGCTTTCATGAATGGATGCGATCTTGCGCTCCAGGGCCGCCTGAAACCCGGCATCCTTGTTGACGAAGCAACCGTGGCAACCATGTTCGGAGACGGCGACGATGCGGACTTCCACCTGGCCGATCCCGGTGAGATCAAGACGGGCATTCATGCCCTGTTTCAGGTTGGAGCCACCTTCGGGCCGGAACAGCGTGCCGCCTTCCGAAATATCGTGGGTCTCGATCTGTGCGGATGTTCCCCCTGCTGTCACCGATCCGGAAATCTTGATCGGCAATCGGTCGTGCTGACGACGATCGCCGATTTCGGTCTGCCGGATCATCATGGTGAAGCGGGACTGCAGCGCTTTGGAAGCCGTGCTCATTTCCGCACCGGTTTCGCGCGCCAGCATGCCACCTTCTTCTGCTGCCGCAGCAGACTCCGTGATCGTCTGCGCGGTGCGCAGCACTTCCTGAACGAAGTCCGCCGTCTGCTGTGCCTGGTCACCGATCCGGTTCGTGGTCTCTACCTGGGTCTGAACCGCATCTTCGACCGCGGCAAAGCTGGGCCGTATCCTGCCGATAACATCGATGATCTGGTTGACCGAGCCAAGGCTGAGTTCCGCTGACTGGTTGAGGCGGTCGATGTTGGCGACGATCTGTTCTGTTGCCGACTGGGTTTCCACCGACAACGCCTTCACCTCGCTCGCGACAACGGAAAAGCCACGACCGGCTTCGCCTGCACGGGCGGCCTCGATAGTGGCGTTCAGGGCCAGCAGGTTGGTTTGCTTGGCAATGTCCGAAATCAGGCTGACGACATTGGCAATGTCATCGATCGCGTTCTTGAGCTCCAGAACACCCTGGTTGACCTGGGCCGCGACGTCGCGCGCCTCTTGTGCCAACTGGTTGGACACACCGACCTGCTGTCCGATTTCGCTGCTGGAGGTGGTGAGATCCTGAATGGACGTGGCCAGTCCCGAAGCGTTCTCATTGGCAACGGCCGATTGGTCCGCAAGCGACTGACTGTCGCTGCGGATGGTCTCCAGCTTGTCCATCTGACTGACGAGCCGGTCCTGCACCTTCTCCGCCGCGGCGTTGATGGTCTTGGCCGCGACTTGCAGATCGTCTTCCAGGCTGTCCAGTACGAAGCTCATCTGGCTGGCTGCCAGCTGCGCTTCCGGCTGGTTTCCGGAAGTATTGTCAGTTTCCTCAGGGGCAGGTATCTTGTTGTTTAAATTATTGTATTCGTCTTTCTGCCTTGGTCTAAGTCGAAGAATGTTCATTTGATTCTGTGCTTTCCAAACCCTAGACAATTGAAAGCATTATCTATTGTTGGTCTGAAATGATGGTTAATAAACCGCGGATATGGGCGCTATGGCGGTGTTTCCCCGTTGAAGAGGGGGAATGTCACTGGACCGGCGGACGCCGGCCATGTTAAGCACCCGGCGGCCGGATGGAGATGATTGCTTGGTCTTCTCCGCCGACAGGTTGGCCCTAGGAACGGTAAATGAGCGACCAGTACAAGAAACTGGCGGCGGAGCGCGCTGCCGACGATGTCACATCCGGAATGCGTCTTGGAATTGGGACCGGTTCGACCGCGGAATTCTTCGTCCATGCACTTGCCCGTCGGGTACAGGATGGCCTGGACGTTATCGGTGTGCCAACTTCGGAGCGCACGCGGGAACTTGCGTCGAGCCTCGGCATTCGCCTGACCACGCTTGATGAATTGCCGGAACTTGACCTGACCGTCGACGGAGCCGATGAACTGGACCCGCACCTGTCGCTCATCAAGGGTGGTGGAGGAGCCTTGCTGCGCGAGAAGATCGTGGCATCAGCGTCGGCCAACATGATCGTCATTGCAGACGGCAGCAAGGAAGTTGCGACGCTTGGCCGCTTTCCCCTGCCGATCGAAGTCGTTCCCTTCGGTCTGGAAGCAACGCGGCGCGCGATCCTGAAAGTGTTTGGGGATCTTGGACTGCCGTTGAACATGGCTTTGCGCGGCGGATCGGCTCAGCCTTTCGTCACGGATGGAGGGCACTTCATCCTGGATGCGCAGCTTGAAAGCATACCCGAGGTCCAGACCCTGGGCGACCGGCTGGTTGCCATCCCGGGGGTTGTCGAACACGGCCTCTTCATTGAACTTGCAACAAAAGCTTACGTGGCCGGCACAGATGGGGTAAAGACCGTCTTGCCCATCTAAGTGGTGTGGATTTGGCTTTCCAGACTAAAGATGAAAGCCGCCTAGGAGTAGAAAAATGAAGCTTATCAAATCTTTCCCGCGGGCAGCTGTATTGGGCGCAGCCATGATGGCCGCTGGTTTTGTCGCCTCGGGCGCAGCCGCACAGGATGCCGTTTCTGAAAGCCACCTTGCCGCAGCCAAGCAGGTTGCCGTTGTGACCAAGGTTCTGGAACCGTTTGACGATATTCTTCCGATCCTTGCTGAACAGACCCGGACGGCTTTCATTCAGTCCGACCCGACCCGTGCGGAAGAAATCGCCGAAGTCGTTCAGAATGTCGCGCTGACGCTGGCGCCGAAGCGGACCGAGCTCAACAATCTGGTTTACAAGGCCTGGGCAGACGCCTTCACCGAAGAAGAGCTGAACCAGCTTGCTGAATTCTACAGCACCGAACTCGGCCAGAAGCTGACCGAAAAGATCCCGACCATCACGCAGTATTCCGTTGGTGCTGCCCGTGAATGGCAGGACAAGGTTTCCACCGAAATGGTGACCATGGTTCAGGAAGAACTGGCCAAGCTGAACGCAGCTCAGTAAGGGCAGGGCTCCCGCGTCGGCCATGCCGATGGCAGGGAACACGCCTTTCACACGAATAAGTGAGGCCGGGGTCATGTCCGGCTTTCGGGCCGCGCAAGCGGCCCAATTCTTTTGGAAATGGCCCGTTTTGGCTGTCCCTGATGGCCTGGCCCGACCGGGCATCCGGACTTGTACCGCAGCTTCGGTTGCCTATCTGCGGGGCTGGCAAGGCTCTGCCGGACGGCAGCCGGCGGACTTTTGATCACGATGAGGCACTGATGACCGACTACGATTACGATCTCTTTGTTATTGGCGGCGGCTCCGGCGGCGTACGCGCTGCCAGAATTGCCGCGACACACGGCGCCCGGGTCGGTATCGCCGAGGAGTACCGTTACGGCGGTACCTGCGTCATTCGCGGCTGTGTGCCCAAGAAGCTGTTTGTCTACGCCTCGAAGTTTTCCGAAGAATTCGAAGATGCGGAAGGCTTTGGCTGGACGGTCGGCGAACGCGCCTTCTCGTGGGACAAGCTTGTTGCGGCAAAGGATCAGGAGATCACCCGCCTCGAAGGGATCTACCGGCGCAATCTCGAGCGGACCGACGTGGAAGTCCACGACAGCCGCGCGGTGATTGAAGATGCCCACACCGTCCGCCTGCTGTCCACCGGTCAGACCTTGAGCGCGAAATATATTCTCGTGGCCGTCGGCGCGTCTCCGAACGTGGACGAAGGTCTGCCGGGCGGCGAGCATGTGATCACCTCGAACGAAGCCTTTCACCTTGCCGAACTGCCGAGCAAGATCGTGGTTGCCGGTGGTGGTTACATCGCGGTCGAGTTTGCCGGTATCTTCAACGGGCTGGGGGTCGATACGACGCTGATCTATCGCGGAGAGGAAATTCTGCGCGGCTTCGACGGTGAGCTTCGGACCGCGGTTCGCCAGGAAATGGAGAAGAAGGGCATCAAGGTGGTGCTCAACGACACGTTCTCCAGGATCGAGAAGGCGGCAGACGGCACTCTGACAGGCCACACCAAGGGTGGGCTTGCGTTGGAAGCAGGTCAGATCATGTTCGCCATCGGCCGCAACCCGCATACCCGTGACCTCGGTCTTGAGAAGGCCGGTGTCGAGATGGATGCGGCGGGTGCGATCAAGGTAGGTGCGGACTCCCGCACCAATGTGGCATCCATCTATGCCGTTGGCGACGTCACCAACCGGGCCAACCTGACGCCGGTTGCAATCCGGGAAGGCCATGCCTTTGCAGACACGGTCTTCGGCAACAAGCCCTGGACGGTCGACCACAGCCTGATTGCCACTGCCGTGTTCTCGCAGCCGGAAATGGGTACAGTCGGTCTTACACAGGAAGAAGCACTGCAGCGTACGCCCAATCTGGATATCTACAAGTCCAGCTTCCGTCCGATGAAGCACACCTTGTCGGGCCGCGATGAAAAGATGCTCATGAAAATGATCGTCGATGCAGACACGCAGAAAGTACTCGGTGTCCACATCATGGGACCGGACGCCGGCGAACTGGCTCAGATCCTCGGCATCACCTTGCAGATGGGCGCGACCAAGGCCGACTTCGACAGGACGATCGCCGTTCATCCGACCGCTGCTGAAGAACTCGTCACGATGCGTGAACCGACCGAGTGTCTGCGCGGGTAGTTCGGCGGCAATTCAGAAAGTCAGGAGCCTCTGCGGGGTAACTTGTCCCGCAGCGGTTTCATTCTGCAGGCCCTGACGCTGCCCGCCGCAGCGGCTCGTCTTCAGGGTCAGTCAACACGCCGTCTGGTCCGACTTCCAGATCGAGTGAATCGGAATAGAAGGAATACCGGCCCCGGCCGAGTTTCTTCGACTGGTATAGCGCGGCGTCCGAACGGGTGACGAGTTGTTCGGAAGTCGTTCCGTCCTCCGGGGCGATCGCAATGCCGACACTAAGACCGATCTGCGCAATATCGCCACTTGAGATCGGTACGGGCAATTCGCCGGCAGCAACAAGGGCCCGGCAAAGTGTGTTCAAGGTTTCCCGCACAACAGTGCCACGATAGATCACCATGAATTCGTCGCCGCCGATACGGCAAACCAGACCGGGTTTGCCGACGGCTTTGCTCAGGCGCTCCGCCATGGTCTTGATGACGATATCGCCCGCGGCATGTCCGAAGGTGTCGTTCACCGCCTTGAACTTGTCCAGATCGCAGTGAATGACGGCAAAGGGCTTGTCCGGCAGGGTTTTGACCGAGGATTCCAGGACACGGTTGAACTGCAGGCGGTTAGCGAGCCCCGTTAACGTATCGTGCAGAGCCAGGTACCTGTTCTGGTGTTCGCTCGCCTGAAGGGATGTGGTCAGCTGGCCGATCCGCCAGGCAATGCCGAAGGCGAGGGCGCCAAGGGCAACACTCAGAACCACGATGACAGGGACGATGGTTGGCCAGATGGATTCGCCGACGGTCTGGCTGTCCCAGCGAAAGGTTCCGAGCGGGTCGTCATTCTGATCCTTGACAAGATGGCGCGGCCCTTTGCCGGGCACGCCTGCATCTTCCTCAAAGCCGAAATTGGCGAAATTCAGCTGCGCGTTGAGCTGGCCGAGCAGATAGGCGTCAACGTAATGGGCTGACAGCAGCACGGTGGGAGGCCCGTCGGGCAAAGTCTCTTCATAGTCGTCCGGAATGATCGGCATCGCGCCGAATATGGCCGGTTTGCCGTCGATATGGACAAAACCCATGACGGCATATTCCCCGGGATCTGCTCCTTGCAGGGACTTGTGACCGAAACCGCCAGGCACCCGCACGCGGTTTTGCAGGTACAGCGCCTTCAGTTTTTCATGAACAATTTCAAGCTCCGGCGTTTCGGAGACGGGACGCCGGATGATGTGAGTATAGTCTGCGAAGGATTCAGCCAGAACGTCCCCGTTTCCGGAGATCAGCATTACCTTGCTGTGGCGATAGGTTGACCACAGGGTGTCGAAGCTGCTTCGAACGTAGTCGGGATCGAAATTGCGCACCAGCTTGCGCACCGACTGGTCCGACGACGCGATGCCGATCTGCTCGCGAACGATGGTGCGAAGGTGATCTGCCAGCGTGCTCTGGAACAGACGTTCCTCGTTGGCGATGGCCTGCTGCCGGGAAGCTTGAGAGGCAACGAAACCGACGAACAGCAACGAAACGGACGTAACAGCAATCAGCAATCCGGCAAGCAGAAACGCCAGCCGGGAAATATGCTGCCGGGGAATTTTCGCGGCCTGGTCGCTATATCTACGCCTAAACTCGGTCAAATTGAGATCCCGATTGGGTCTTTGTTTGTTATTCTGAATTCTTGCCACTAAAGAGTAAAGTGATTGTATCAACGAATACCTTAACAGGATGTGGGAGTATTAAAAAACTCAGGAGTTTTCGTGAGGTGCATCCTCGAAGGACTCTGCCTTTTATAGTATTAATGACAATGTAATTTGCCGCTTTCGGCAGTGCCCGCTAGCGTGACGCCGGAATTGCTTGCAGATCCATCTGCTTGCGGGCCTTGGCAGCCTCGAGACTGTGCGGGCCCGCAAATTCATAAGCATTGCGGCCCTTATCCTTCGCCCGGTAAAGCGCCATGTCGGCCATGCGGATCAGATCTTTCTCGCTCGTGCCGGACTCTGGCGCGCTGGCAATGCCGATGCTGACACCGATGTCGACCTGTTGACCTCCACCAATGTCTATCGGCTCGGCAATCGACCGGCGGATTTCGTCGGCCAGTGCTGCAAGCCTGTCCCTGTCTGTATGCTTGGTGAAGAGGACAATGAATTCGTCTCCTCCAATCCGGCTGACGACACCATCCTTGCCGACCAGAAGCCGCATTCTGTCGGCGACAGTACAGATGACCCGGTCACCGGCTTCATGCCCATATGTGTCGTTCACCGGTTTGAAGCGGTCGAGATCACAGGCAAATATCGCAAATCCACGATCCGGCAGGCCATCCAGCGAGAAAGTGAGGCAGTCGGAAAAATGATGCCGGTTCGGCAGCCCTGTCAGAGCGTCGTGTCGCGCAAAGTGGCGGTTCTTCCGTTCGCTTTCTTCAAGCGATGCCGACAGACGGCTGATCTTAGTTGCAAGCGCGAAGGCGACGATTGCGATGATGGACGCCAACAGGATGATCAGCGGCAGGGCCATGATCCAGATTTCGCGACCCGGTTTGGAATGGTCCCATTTGAAATAGCCGAACGTGGACCCGTCTGCCGCCTGTACAAGGTAATTCGTTGGGTGTTTGCGTTCAGGTTCACCGGGGAAAAACCGGAAATCCCTGTAGCCGAGTTGTTCGTTCAGTCCGGTCAGCCAGTCCTGATCTATGTAGACGGCATTGACCAGGATTGCCGGATAGTCGCCCACCAGCCGGACATGACCTTCATCGGGTAGAACCGGGATGGCGCTGAGGAATGCTCGGGATCCGTCGATCTGGGCAAAGGCGGATTGAGACGTTTCCAGCAAGGCGGACTGAGGCATGTACCATTCGGCAAAAACGGAGTTGGAACCGTCCTGCCGCTTCCGGAAAGCCGCAGCCGTTTGTTCGGCAAGCTTCCGAACAAGATTTTCGGCCGGCAATTGCCGATTTTCAATCAGGACATCGTCCCTGATTGCCTGCGCGATCAAGGTCCCGTCCGGCATCACGACGAAAGTCCGGTCGAGGTTGAAATCTTCCCAAAGGTCGCCGATCAGTTCGTCTTCGATGAACTCGCGGTCCAAGGGGGCCTGAAGGGCGTTGAACGTATCGTCCCACTGAGCCATCGTCACCTGGTCTCGCGCGACCTGGCGGTGGATGTCCTTCAAGGTGTTGGTCAGGCGCATCTGCTCGGCTTCAAGAGCGCGCCTGTCGGCTTCGCCCCAGGCCATGTGGGCAATGAAGGTGAGGGAAGCGGTCGACAGGAAAATCACGAGCGCTGCAAGGCTGTAGATCCACACCGTGATCCGCTGGCCGGCTTCGGGAGCCTCCAGCCCTGGATGTGTTGCTTCAGATGTCTTTTTCTTCAAACGGAACAAGAAACCGCCATCCCCTCTTACCCGGATGCGACAGCTGTTTAGCCGAAGAACTTTAACACCGGGTGGGGGAGGCGCTTTTCTAGGGTGCTCACCTAGCGAAAACTACCGAGACACTTAACAAAGCGTTCAATTTCCTCTTCGCAATTGAACGCATGAACCGACGCCCGCACCACGGCATCAAGACCCCGGAGCGGCAAGTCGATCCGGGCTGAGCTGGCCTGGCTGACCGAAACGTTGATACCGGCTTGCCCGAGCCGTAGCTTGGTCTGTGCCGGGCTTTCACCGGCCAGCGAGAAGGTGACGATGCCGCCCTTGCGCTGGCCCTTGTCGTGAAGGGTTACCTCGGGAAGTGCAGATAGCTCAGACCGGAGCTGAGCGCCAAGCCCGCAGATCCTGTTGCCGATCCGCTCCATGCCGAAGCCGATGGCATAGCTGACGGCAACACCCAGGCCGATCTGCCCCGCGACATAGCGTTCCCAGGTTTCGAAACGGCGTGCGTGGGGAACAAGTTCATAACGATCCTCGTCGATCCACTCCGTTGCCTGAAGATCGACAAACGGCGGTTCTACCTGGTCAAGCACGGCGTCGCTGACGTAGAGAAATCCGGTGCCGCGCGGACCGCGCAGATATTTGCGCCCGGTGCCGGACAGGATATGGCAACCGATTTCGTCGACATTCAGCGGGATCTGCCCTGCGGACTGACACGCGTCGAGAAGATAAAGGACACCCGTTTGCTGCGCGATCTCTCCAACCTCTTCGGCAGGATTGATCAGTCCGGAAAAGGTCGGAACATGCGTAAGGGCGATGAGCCGCGTTTTCGGACCAATAGCGGCTTTCAGGGCCTTCAGGTCGATTTGCCCGAATTCATCGTCCTCGACAATATCGATCTCGATCCCCTTGCGGCGTTTCATCTGCAGCAGGGCAACGTAGTTGGAGACGTATTCGGCACGGCCGGTGACAACCCGGTCTCCTTCGCGGAAGTCGATGCCGTAAAAAGCCATGTCCCAGGCCCGGGTGGCATTTTCGATATAGGCTATTTCCTGCGGTTTGCTGCCGATCAAAGCTGCCAGAGACGTATAAAAGGTGTCCATTGCGGTCTTGGCGGCCGCTGCGGCTTCATATCCGCCGAGGGTCGCTTCAAGATCGAGATGCTGCTTAATTGCTTCAAGAACAGGAGTTGGGGCCAGCCCCGTTCCCGCATTGTTAAAGTGAATGAGCTGACGTACACCCGGAGTATCGTCCCTCATGAGGTCGATATCCTGCTGGGTAAGAGACGGAACGATCATGACACCCTCGGAAACAATCTAAGAAAAACATACAAGCACTAGACAAGCACCAGATGACGATCACATATTTTGGTTATGGTTCCCTAGTCAATATTGACACTATTCCCGCCGGCGTTGAAGTGACGCCCGGAACCCTTCACGGTTGGGTGCGGGAATGGAAAGTGTGCGGCGAGAGCCCGGACGGCCAGGGGCGCTGCGCCCTGACTGTACGGGAAAAGGAAGGATCACGCATCATGGGGGTGATGGCGCGTGAACCCAAGACCCGCCTTGCCGAGCTGGAACTGCGCGAGAAACGATACCTGAAGGTCGAAGCTGTCGGCGGCGCATTTCGTTGCGACGCGTCCATGCGGCCGGGGCCTGACGAACTGTTTCTATTCAGGGCTGCGCCCGAACATTGTCGCTGGGGCACGGACAAACATCCGATCCTGCAAAGTTACCTGGATTGCGTTCTCGCCGGGTTCTACCGTTTCTGGGGCGAAGCAGGGATCGATCATTTTCTGGAAACGACTGAAGGCTGGCATGTGCCAGTACTGCCGGACCGTGCAAATCCTCTCTATCCGCGCAAGATTGTGCTCGATCCGGAAGTGGCGAAGCTGATCGACAGCAAGTTGAAAGACCTCGGGATCAACTTTCTTTCCCCGGCCACTTAGGCATTATCGTACCGTCAGCCGAGCAGCGTTTGCAGGCCGTATCCGACCGCAAAGGCGATGCCCGCGGCCAGGGTGCCGATTGCGCTTGTTTCCAGCCCGCAGGAAAACCAATGCCGCTGCGACCAGCGCGCCCTCAGGGAGCCGATGGTAAAAAAGGCGAGTATCGTGAGGATTGTCGCGGTTTCTGCACTGGCTGGCACCGGAATGACGAACGGCAGCAGTGGGATCGAGCCGAACAGAACGAAGGCGGCGAAGGTGTAAAGCGCTGCCTTCATTGGCGATCGCGCCGTGTTCGACAGACCGTATTCGGCCTGCATCATGGTTTCGATCCAGATGGATTTGTTGGAGGAAACCAACTCGACCAGGGTTTCCAGGTCTGGTCCGTCATAGCCCTTGGCGCGGAAAATCTGCCGGATTTCCTCCCGTTCGCCATCTGGCGCCACGGCGATGTGCTTTTCCTCGACCGCCTTGAGGCGCGCATAATCCTCGATTTCGGATTTGGAACCGGTGTAGTTGGCTGCCGCCATGGAAAACCCGTCGGCAAACAGGTTGGCAGCTCCCAGGATGAGGATAATCGTCGGAGAGAGGTCCGCGCCGACAGACCCTGCAACAATGGCAAAGGTGGTGACGGCGCCGTCTATGCCGCCATAGACCCAGTCTCTCAGGTAGCTTGCATCCGGTCCCGAAGCGAGCCGGTTCGCGATGTCATCGGGCCTGTGGCTATGCTCCAGACGAGGTGTTGGCATGAGGTCATCCTGTATGATTTCACACACGATGCCCCCATGGATCACCACCCGCAATGATCCGCCTCAAAGGCAAGGATTTCGTGTCCAGGCAGAAGTGGCGAAAATGATCCTTAAAACAGGGTATATTTTGGGGGATTGCCCTGTGGCCTTGGCGGCCCATGAAGTGTATAAGGCCGCACGTTTGCCTTCAATTGGCAGGCCCAAACGAACGAAAATGTCGCGGACCGCGTGATCTAGGGTGTGAAACGAACCTGCGGGTCCAGTGAGGAGTAGGAAGTATGGCGGAGAAGTGGAGCCCGGACAGCTGGAGATCGAAGCCGATCTTGCAGGTTCCGGAATACCCGGATCAAGAGGCTTTGGCGGATGTTGAACAGCGCCTGTCGACTTATCCGCCGCTGGTTTTTGCAGGTGAGGCACGTGCGCTGAAGAGCCAGTTGGCAAATGTCGCGCAGGGCAACGGTTTTCTGCTCCAGGGCGGTGACTGCGCCGAAAGCTTTGCCGAGCATCATCCCGACCACATCCGTGATTTCTTCCGCGTCTTCCTGCAAATGGCTGTCGTGCTGACTTATGCCGCCAGCCAGCCGGTTGTGAAAGTCGGCCGGATCGCCGGTCAGTTCGCCAAGCCGCGTTCTTCCAATTTCGAGAAGAAGGGTGACGTCGAGCTGCCGAGCTACCGCGGCGACATCATCAACGACATCAATTTCACCCCGGAAAGCCGTATCCCGGATCCGGGCCGCATGGCCATGGCTTACCGTCAGTCGGCAGCCACGCTGAACCTTTTGCGTGCTTTCGCGCAGGGTGGTTTCGCAAACCTCGACCAGGTTCATCGCTGGATGCTCGGCTTCATTTCCGATAGCCCGCAAGGCCATCGCTACAAGGAACTGGCCGACCGCATTTCGGAGTCGCTGAACTTCATGAAGGCCTGCGGCATCAACGCCGATAGCGTTCCGCAGCTTCGGTCGACCGATTTCTTCACCAGCCATGAAGCTCTGCTGCTTGGCTACGAAGAAGCCCTGACGCGCGTCGATTCCACCTCGGGTGACTGGTATGCGACTTCCGGCCACATGATCTGGATCGGCGACCGGACGCGTCAGCCGGACCACGCCCATGTGGAATTCTTCCGCGGTATCAAGAACCCGATCGGCCTCAAGTGTGGCCCGTCCATGTCACCGGATGGCCTGCTGGAGCTGATCGACATCCTGAACCCGGAAAACGAACCGGGCCGCTTGACGCTGATCGCCCGCTTCGGCGCCGACAAGGTGTTCGACCACCTGCCGCAGCTCGTTCGCGCTGTCGAGCGGGAAGGCAAGACGGTGGTCTGGTCCTGCGATCCGATGCATGGCAACACCATTTCCGCTGGCGGTTACAAGACCCGTCCGTTCGACCGGATCCTGAAAGAAGTTGAAGCCTTCTTTGCGGTTCATCGGGCGGAAGGCACGCATGCCGGTGGTGTTCACATCGAAATGACCGGCCGGAACGTGACCGAGTGCACGGGCGGGGCGCGCGCCCTGACCGAAGACCAGCTCGGCGACCGGTACC
This sequence comes from Labrenzia sp. PO1, assembly GCF_012273635.1. Lineage (NCBI taxonomy): Bacteria > Pseudomonadati > Pseudomonadota > Alphaproteobacteria > Hyphomicrobiales > Stappiaceae > Labrenzia > Labrenzia sp. PO1. The sequence continues at coordinate 989,380 of NZ_JAAXCR010000003.1, read as the reverse complement.
ACACCCATTGCGACCCGCGCCTCAATGCGGATCAGGCGTTGGAACTTGCATTCCTGATTGCGGAAAACCTGAAGAAGGAACGCGACGGCCGACAGGTCGAGCCGCTTGCGGCAAGCGCATAAAGAGGATTGCCTCTTCCGTTACGTTATCTGAAAGGGCGGCATTTGCCGCCCTTTTGCGTTTTTTCCGGAATTTTCCGAATGAACGTGCCCTGAGGTAAGCCTCGCTTAACGCTCGACGCGCATACCTTCTTTTTAGGGAAACGGGTGTAGTGGGGAGTTTGAGTTGTGCGCGATAAGTGGGATCTGACGAAGGTTTCCTGCCTGATTGCGGAAGACAATCCCCATATGCGCTCGATCCTCCGCTCCGTGCTGGCGGGCTTCGGCATCCGTTCGGCCTATGAAGCCAGTGATGGTGCGGAAGCCCTGGAAATGGTCGTTGACCGCAAGCCGGACATTGTGCTTTGCGACTGGGTGATGAGCCCCTTTGGCGGCAATGAGTTTCTCCGCATCCTTCGTGCCGACAGGGACCTTGTGGTCAGCACCACGCCGGTTCTGATCGTGACTGCCCATGCCAAGCGCGCGACAATCCTGGAAGGCATCGAGATCGGTATTCACGGGTTCGTCGCCAAACCGATCGCTCCTGCCATCTTGTATCGTCACATCGGCGAAATCCTTGAACGGCAGGAGATGCATGGGCGCTCGAAAGGTCTTCTCGGCCCCGGGCATCAGCAGCCGCTGCGCAAACTGAATGTCACGGACATCTCGTCCACGGCAGCATCGGAATCTTCAACCGATCAAGCCGGGCTCGCCTTGCTCTGACGATGCCTTCGGGCATGGCCCATCACGACCGGGCTTTTGACAGGTGCCGGCAAATCTACTTCTGGACGTATGCAAATTCAGATTGGACGTTCGCCGATCTAGCGGCTACACCAGAAAGCAATGTCACTTCCTGGTAATTTTCCGATGATTTCAGACCGTTTCAGACTGGCTGTCGCGCAGCTAAACCCGACTGTTGGCGATGTGGCCGGCAACGCAGAGCTCGTTCGCAAGGCCCGTCAGGAAGCCGCCTCTCAAGGGGCCGACCTTGTCTTGACCTCCGAACTGATGCTCGCCGGGTATTTGCCGGAAGACCTTGTTCTGAAACCGGCTTTCGTCAGGCGCTGCATGGAGGCGGCCGAAATCCTCGCCAGTGAGACCGCAGATGGCGGTCCGGGCATCGTGCTGGGGTCTCCCTGGCGTAGCGAGGAAGGTAAAGTCTATAACGCCGCCCTGCTGCTGGACCAGGGTGAGATCAAGGCCGTTCGCTACAAGTACGACCTGCCCAACTATAGCGTCTTTGACGAGAAGCGGGTTTTTGCTGCCGGCCCCTTGCCCGGACCTGTCGACTTCCGCGGTGTGCGCATCGGCTTGCCGATCTGCGAGGACATCTGGAACGACGAGGTTTGCGAGTGTCTGGAGGAAACCGGCGCGGAGCTCCTGCTGGTTCCCAATGGCTCTCCCTACTGGGAACACCGGGCGGAGCACCGTCTGCAGGTGGTTGTTTCGCGTGTGGTCCAGACCGGATTGCCGCTGATCTACTGCAACCAGCTTGGCGGGCAGGACGAGCTTGTTTTCGATGGCGGATCTTTCGCGCTTCATGCCGATCGCTCGCTGGCGTTCCAGATGCCCCAGTTTGAAGCCGCTCTTGGTATCAGTGACTGGAAGCGCGAGGGTGAGACCTGGGTTTGCGAGAACGGCACTTTTGCAAGGCTTCCGGAACTCGATGAGGCGAATTGGCGGGCCTGCGTCATGGGCCTTGGAGACTACGTCACCAAGAATGGCTTTCCAGGAGTCGTACTGGGTCTTTCCGGTGGTATCGACTCGGCCATTTGTGCGGCAATGGCGGTTGATGCGCTTGGTGCCGACAAGGTCCATGCGATCATGTTGCCCTATCGCTATACCTCGGAAGAAAGCATCACCGATGCGGCCGCCTGCGCCAACGCGCTGGGTATTCGCTATGACACTGTGCCCATTTCCGAACCGGTTGAAGGCTTCAGGTCGGCGCTGAGCGATCTGTTTGCCGGCACGAACGAAGACACGACCGAAGAAAACCTTCAATCGCGTGCGCGTGGTGTCATCCTGATGGCAGTTTCCAACAAGTTCGGGCGCATGGTCATGACCACCGGCAACAAGTCGGAAATGTCGGTCGGCTACGCCACGCTTTATGGCGACATGAACGGTGGCTACAATCCGATCAAGGATCTCTACAAGACGCAGGTCTATCACCTGGCCGCATGGCGCAATGCCAACCTGCCGGAAGGGCTGCTTGGTCCGGGTGGAGAGGTTATTCCGTCCAATATCATCACCAAGGTGCCGACTGCCGAACTGCGTGAAAACCAGACCGACCAGGATTCTCTGCCGCCTTACGATGTTCTCGACGACATCCTGGAATGTCTGGTGGAAGACGAGATGTCGGTGGGTGACATTGAAAAACGCGGTCACGACCGGGCACTGATCCACCGGATCGAACATCTTCTTTATATTGCCGAATACAAACGCCGGCAGGCGCCTCCGGGGGTGAAGATCACCGAGCGCAACTTCGGCAAGGACCGGCGATATCCCATCACCAACAGGTTCCGCGATCGCTCTTGAGGGGCAGGGCATTCATAAGTGCTTGCCTGGCTGATGTTTCGCAGAATCTGATCGTTTGAATTTGAACGGGCGTGGCAGAAAGCTGTCGCCTCATCCTTCGAGACGGCGTTACGCGCTTTCGCAGGATGGGTTGTTTTGTGGATCGTCAGTTGTTTGTTGAAAGTGGGCTTTTGCCTCGATGACCTATTTCTCCTTCCTGCGTGAAAATGCCCGCTGGCTTGCCGCCAGTTACCTTCTCGCGGTCTTTTCCGGCTTCGGGCAGACGTTTTTCATCTCGCTGTCGGCGGGGGACCTCAGGGCGGAGTTTGGTCTCAGTCACGGTGACATTGGCCTGCTTTACATGGTGGCGACCCTCGGCAGTGCCCTGACCCTGCCTTATGTCGGTCGCAGCCTTGATCACTTCCCGGTACAGAAGATCGCAGCGGTGGTGATGACAGGTCTCGCCCTGTTCTGCCTGGCGATGGCCAACACGTTTTCCGTATGGATGGTCGGACTTGCCTTTTATGGCCTCCGGCTGTGCGGGCAGGGCATGATGACCCACACGTCGGTGACCGCTGCCGGGCGATGGTTCACTGCGCAGCGGGGCCGGGCGGTGTCGATCGCCGTTCTCGGTTTTCCGACGGCAGAAGCGCTGTTTCCGCTGTGCTTCGTTGTTCTGGCCAATGCCTTCGGGTGGCGCGGTGCCTGGACGGTATCGGCCATCGTGCTGGCTGTTGTCGCCCTGCCGGTCTTGTTGACGCTCCTGGCAAAGGACCGCATCCCTTCCGCGCTCGAAACGGCCTCGGCCAAACCGGAAGGCCGCCAGTGGACACGAGGGGAAGCGCTGCGCGATGTCCGCTTCTGGCTGGTCAACTGCGGTGTCAACGCGCCGGCCTTTATCGGAACGGCAATCTTCTTCCACCAGGTCTATCTGGTGGAACTGAGAGGGTGGACGCTGGAATTGTTTGCAAGCGCCTTTCTGCTGATGGCATCCGGCGTGGTCTGTGCATCCCTGGTGATAGGCCCGTTGATCGACCGGTTTTCCGCGCGTCAGTTGCTGCCTTTCACCCTTGTTCCCCTGACGCTGGCCTGTTTCGTGCTGGCCAATTTCCACGCGCCAGCAGCTGCTTTCGTTTTCATGCTGCTTGTCGGCATCTCGAACGGTTTCAACAGCACGCTGGTGGGCGCGCTTTGGCCGGAGGTTTACGGCACGCGGCACATGGGGGCCATTCGGTCTGTCGCGTTTTCGGTGATGGTGTTTGCTTCCGCGGCCGGTCCGGGTCTCGTCGGCTGGCTGATCGACAAAGGTGTCTCGTTCGACCTGCAGGTCATGGCAATGTGCGGCTACTGCCTCGTTTTCTGCGGTGTGCTCGGGTTCGTGTCGCGCACCTACCGGTCTTCCGAACATTCTTCGTAAGGTCCGGTAGTTTGGGGTTGCCGTCCGGTTCAACCCCGGCTAACTCATCGCCATGACCGTCACTGTTCGCTTCGCGCCGTCGCCGACCGGCCATATCCACATCGGCAACATCCGTCCTGCGCTCTACAACTGGCTTTTTGCCAAGAAGATGGGCGGCAGGTTCATCCTGCGTTTCGATGACACGGACCTCGTCCGCTCGAAGCAGGAATATGCCGATTCCATCGAGACTGACCTTCACTGGCTCGGGATCGAACCGGACCTGAAGGAGCGGCAGTCGGACCGGATCGCCAACTACGATGCAGCAGCTCAGAAGCTGAAAGATGCGGGCCTGCTTTACCCGTGTTACGAAACGCCGGATGAACTGGAACGCCGTCGGTCGCGCCAGCGAGCGCTCGGCAGACCTCCGGTCTACGACCGTGCAGGCCTGAAGCAGACCGCCGAAGAGCGGGCGGCTTTCGAAGCCGAAGGCCGCAAGCCGCATTGGCGCTTTGTCCTGCCGAACCACGACGGCAACCCGTTTGAAACCAGACGTACGGATGTCGCCTGGTCGGATCTGTGCCGCGGCGACCAGACGATCGATCTGGCCTCCATGTCCGATCCGGTTCTGATCCGTGCGGACGGTTCGTATCTTTACACCTTCACCTCAATTGTCGATGACATCGACATGGATGTGACCCACATCATCCGCGGCGAAGATCACGTCTCCAACACAGGCGTCCAGATTGCCATCTTCGAGGCGATGGGGGCAAAACCGCCGGTATTCGGTCATCACAACCTCCTGACGACGATCGATGGCGAAGGTCTTTCGAAGCGCAAGGGGGCATTGTCCATAGGTTCGCTGCGCGAGGCCGGGCTTGAGCCAATGGCGGTCGCTTCCCTGGCCGTTTTGACCGGAACCAGTCAGGCGGTCGAGCCGGTTGCGTCCATGGATGCCCTGATCGAGAAATTCGACCTGACCAGCGTTTCGCGGTCCTCCGCTAAGTTCGATCCGGAAGAGCTGAAATCCCTCAACGCGCGCCTCGTACATGATCTGCCCTTCGAGGCGGTGGAGAGCCGTCTTGCAGCGATGGGCATCAGTCGGGGCGCTGACTTTTGGGATACCGTGCGTGGCAACTGTGAAACAGTTGACGACGCGCGTGCCTATTGGCAGGTCGTCACGGGTCCCGTGGAAAGCCGCATCGAGGCCGAAGACCAGGAATTCGTTTCAGGTGCAAAGGCCTTGCTGCCCGAGGGTGACATCACCCTGGAGACCTGGGGAGAGTGGACGTCTGCTCTGAAGGCTGAAACCGGCCGTAAGGGTCGTGGCCTGTTCATGCCATTGCGCAGGGTGCTGACCGGGATGGATCACGGTCCGGACATGAAGGCCTTGCTGCCGCTTATTGGGCGACAAAATATTCTGGACCGACTACCCTGACAGGGGCCTTTCGGTCCGGCGCTGCGCTAAAACCGTCGTCTTCTGCCTTGAACACAGGCGAAAAAGCCGCCAGTTCCTCGTCATCCGTTTCCTTGGGGGAATGGATCGACAGGACCGGGAAACCGTCCTTGAAACCGGAACTTGAAGCAACCTTGTCCTCGTCGCGCTCAAGTCGTGTCGCGGCGAGATCAAGCCGCGCCGACACGTCGAAGCCCTTTTCCATGTTCATGAGCGTGTCGGGATCTTCAAAGCGCGGAAGTTGCGTTCTGGTCAGCGGGGTTCTGGCCAGCGGAGAGGGAAGGTCTTCTTCGTGTTCGTAGGTTCCACCGCGGCTCGGTTGAAGCGTCCGCCTGGGAAGGCCGGCGCTTATGTCGGTGAAGAATACCCTGTTCCCCGAGCCAGTGCTGAGATCCGTCCAAGCCGATTGCGCCTTCGATTGCCGGGTTGCACGGCAACTGCAGCCTTCAACGAATTCGCTCTTGTAGCGATAGGCGAAGGGCTGTTCGGAGTAGAGGTTGCCGGCCAGAGACATCATCTGGGCCTGGTCGCCACCCGGGTTGCGATAAACGTATAGTTCGGTTTCCGCAGCCGGACAGATTTCCGAACATCTTGCTTCGTCATTGGCAAACTGGCTCTTGCCCGTCGAAAAACTTACCGGGAAGAAATAGCCGTCGCAGGTTCTGACGCATACGGTCCGGAATGCGCCACCGGAAGGCAGGGAATATCGTTTGGTTTCGCTGCGGGCTTGCCGGCGCACCGAAGCGATTTCCCGGTCGCCCGTCGTTACAGAGGCAAGTTCGACGCGCGGCTGCGGGTTGAAGATGCGGGCCAGGAGAGACTGCGGCTTGTCCTCACCGCTGGCATTTTGTTGTCGTGCTTCGCGGGTCGGGGCATCGCATTTCTGTTTTGCCAGCGAGGCCCGGATCTGCCTTGCACGTTTTGCAGTCTTCGACGATCCGCCACCGGACTTCGCAAGCTGACGTTCAATTGCAGAAAGGTTGGCCTTCATGCGCTTGATCTTGTCATTTAGACCACTGCATTTGGGGGATGCGTTTGAAGCGCAGCCGAAGTAGTTTGCATCCCGTTCCGCGGCATTGATGGCCTTTTGCTGCTGGGATTTGGCGGTGGTCCATTTCTGGGCTGCGGGAGACTGTGCCGTCGAACGCGATTCCAGCCGCTGCAGTTCGGCCTTCAGGCTGGAGCAGGTGGCCGCGCTCACAGTATGTGCGCACAGCACAAGCCCGGCACCAAACGCGACAGCGCGTGCCATAACCTTCGACCCGGCAGACCAGCTACGTCTCATCACCCATCCCCTACAGCGTTTTTGCCACGCCGTATCGGCCTTCAACCGACCTCGGCACTATCGCTGCTGGACCTATCAATAGCAATGAAAGCTCTCACGTTAGGTTAATGGCGGAGCGGCAGGATCACGCAGGATTTCAGTCGCTTTCGCCGGATCGGGTGGCCTCGTGCAGACGGTCGAAAATCTCGTCCAGGACCGATTTCTGTTCCTCTGTCAGCGCGTCTTCCAGGCTCTTGCTGTAGGCGAGGGCTTGAGGGACAATTTCTTCGTACATGGCATTGCCCTGGTCAGAAAGGCACAGGGTCTGTTCCCGCTGATCGTCCCTGTTCTTGTCTCGCACAATAAGGTCGCGCTTTTCCAGGGCGGCGACAGCCCGGCTGACCTTGGTCTTGTGCATGGAGGTTGCCTGGCTGATATCTCGTGCGGTCATGGCCTTGTATTCGCCAAGAGTGGCAAGCACCCGCCATTCGGGAATCCCGATACCGTAGGTGTCGGCATAGATTCTGGAAAAGGACCTGCTGACGGTCTCGGCCAGATGGTTGAGCCTGTAAGGCAGGAATGCGCTCAGCTTCAGGACAGGTTTGGAAGGTACCTTGCCTGGGGAAACAGTGGATTTGGGCCCTTGCTGATCGGACATGGATAAGTCGACGCCTTGGAGATTCGTTAAGCCTGATTGAGCAGGCAGATGAACAATGCCGTTATCCGGCCATTTTCTGTGACTAGCAAGTATATCCGGTTGAATAACCCCGGAAAGACACCCCGGGCAGCTACGAAAAAGTAGCAGGATTGAAAGCAAGTATGGCGAAGAGCTTTGTCAGGTGCAGTCAAAATACGGCGAAAGAGCTGACCTATCTGTTGATAAAGAGAGAATAGTTAAGGAATTGGCGCGTGAAAAATTGCGAATCAGACACCGAAACTGAGACGCTTCAGTCAACAGGAAAAAGCGCGGCAAAGTTCGCGCAGGCCGAAACAGGCAGTCAGACATCTGGCAGGAAAGCGAGACCGTTATGGTAGAGATGACAAACAGGTCCGAAGCCGTTCCGGGTGAAAACGAACGGTTCGAAGAGCTTGGACGCGGCTGTTATGCCTATAGCGCGGATGGCTGTTCCAACACCGGCGTGGTCATCGGCGAAAAAGGTGTTCTGATTGTCGATGCCCAGGCAACACCGGCCCTTGCGGAAAAGGTTCTGCAGAAGGTTCGCGAGCTCACGGACAAGCCGATCAAACAGGTTGTTCTGACGCACTTCCATTCAGACAACACGCTTGGTGCCCTGGCATTCGAGCCGGGCGAGGTCATTGCTTCCGATCTGACCAGGCGGATGATGGAAACGCGCGGCGTCGAGGAAATCCGCGTGGCCCGGGAGCGGGATGCGGCACTGTTCGCCGGACTACCCGGCAACACCGGTGTAAGCATGCCCTCCATGACCATTGCATCTTCAATGACCATCGACCTCGGCGGGCTGGACGTCCGGCTGATGCATCTGGGCCGCGCCCATACGATGGGCGATCTGGTCGTATGGGTTCCGCAAAGTGGCGTGATCTTCGCAGGAGATCTGGTTCAGAAAGCCGCTGTTCCTTATTGCGGAGATGCCCATCTGGCCGACTGGCCGCGCGCGCTCGACCGCATCACGGCGTTTCGTCCGACTGCGCTGATGCCGGGACGCGGTAAATCCGCCATCGGTGCGCAAGCCGTGGCAACGGCTGTTGAAACCACTCGCGATTTTGTCGTGACCTTGCGGGACGCAGCAGCTGCATGTGTCGAGCAGAGCCTTGGTCTGAAGGATACTTTCCAGGCTGTTCGTGACGCGCTTGCTGCCCGTTTCGGCTCGAAGGCCGACTTTGAATTTCATCTGCCCATAAGCGTTGCCCGGGCCTACGACGAAGCTCTTGGCCTCGACCAGCCCCAGATATGGACACGGGAACGGATCGCCGATCTTTACGATGCCCTGGACGGAACAGCAGGCCTGAGTGAGGGGGCACCGGAGCAGGTTGCGGCGGAAATGGCTGTCGCCGATACGCCCGCGGCGGAAGTCTCGGAAGAGGCTCCGGCAACGGGCGGAGAAGCACAAGCATCCGATCTCGTCTCGGACAGCGATTTTGCTGCCTCGCTTGCACTCGGTTCTGAAGAGGAGCAGCCGGAAGACAGCGAAGACATGGAGCTATCGGCCGAGGACATTATCGAGGACGAAAAGCCGTCGGATACGCCGGCTCCTGAAGAAAAGGCGGCCGCAGACAAGGTTCTTGAAGACGCCCGCTAACATCGCGTCGAAAACCCGGTAAGATGAAGTTATGAGGCGCGCGCCTGATGGGCGCGCGCTTTGTTTTTCGTCTGACGCTTGATCGCGCTTTCGTGATCCCCACATGTTGGGCGGTTGAAAATCTGGAGGATTTCTAATGCGTTTTCTGGTCGCCGCCGCTCTTGGCGCATCTTTGCTGCTGCAAGGCGTGGGCGCTGCTCTTGCGGCGGATGAGCCTGATCTGATCTTCAAGAAATCAACCGTCTGGAAGTTCCTGACGCCCGACCACAAGTTGGCGACCTACGCCATAGACGATCCGATTGTCGACGGTGTCTCCTGCCACTTCACTGTTCCGGAGAAAGGCGGCGTTTCCGGTTGGCTCGGCGTTGCGGAAGAAGTCTCTGACGTATCGTTGGCGTGCCGTCAGGTTGGCCCGGTCACCATCAAGGAGAACTTCGAACAGGGCGAGGAAATGTTCCGCCAGCGCCGCTCGTTCATGTTCAAGAAAATGCGGATCGTCCGTGGCTGCGATGCCAAGCGAAACGTTCTTGTCTATCTGGTCTATTCCGACAAGCTGATTGAAGGCAGCCCTAAAAACTCGACCTCAACCGTGCCGTTGATGCCCTGGGGAGATCAGCAGCCCCCGAAATGCGGTGATTTCGTCCAGGACTGAGGCCAACTGGTTTTTGTTGTTCGGGCGTCAGGCGGCCAAGGGAGCAGTGTGCATTTCCAGCACCTTTCTGTATGCCGGTCTTTCCCGAACAGCCCTGCAAAGCTCTCCGACGTGTGGATTGGCCTCAAACAAGGCCTGATGGTCCGCAGACCATTCGCTCAGCATCGCCAGATAGATGTCCAGTGCGCTGAAGCCACGTGCCAGGAAATAGGGGCTGCCGGCAATAGCACCGTCCATGACAGCGAAAAACTCCGCTAGATGGCTTTCCGCACGCTGCCGGACACTCTCGTTGGCCTCGGCGTTGGTGGTGAATTGTTCGGGGTGCCAGGCACGGGAAAAAATCGGGTAACCGTTCGCGGCCATGGATGTCAGCCAGAACAGAAATTCCGGCCTGTCGGGATCGTCCGGTGCGGGGACAAGGTCGGAGCCGGCATGCGCTTCGCCGAGGACAAGCATTATTGCGGAGCTTTCGCCAATGACCTTGCCATCCGGCAATCGGAGCGCAGGAATGCGCATCACGGGGTTTAGTGACCGGTACGCTTCCTGCCGATGATCGCCTGCCGTCATGTCGACATGAACAAGACAATGACTGACATCCAGTTCTTCAAGCATGACTTGTGGTGCGATGGCGCCGGACAAGCGTTCCCAGAAGAGGGTGTAGGGAGCGAGCATGTTCACGCCCCTTTACTGTTTTCAGTGGTCGGATCGATTTCGCATGCCACTTCGGTGATGCTGTTGGCTGGAAAACCGCTGCGACGGGCGTGTTCAAGGATCGTGGTTTCGTCCTTTGCCAGATAAATGCAGAAGGTCTTGTCCCCGGCAACGTAGGAATGTTGCCACTGTATGAACGGCGCCAATTCTGCCAGCGCATCATTGGACTTCCGTGAGGCTGCTGCGAGATCCTGGGTACTCATGTTGCCGGCACCCGGAATATCTCGTTCGATGACGTACTTCTTCATCTTGGTAGTCCTTCCGTGGAAGATGGGGCGAAACTTTTTCTTCCCTCGTGACAAGGTCAGTCGGTTTGCAGATGACAGGATCGCTCCGATTTTCCGGAAGGTCAGCTCATTTTGTCTCGCTACGTGAAAAGAAAATCTTTAGTAATAGGCGTATGAAAGTATCGCATCTGAACGCATTACGAGCTTTCGAGGCCGTGCTGAGGACAGGAACGTTCCGGGCTGCGGCGGAAGAACTTGGCGTCACAACAGCAGCGGTCGGCCAGCAGATCAGGGGACTTGAGGCCTATCTGGGCAGAACCTTGTTTTTGCGCAGTTCGACAGGGGCCAAGCCGACGGATGAAGCACTACGCGTCAAGGATCGACTGACAGGCGGCTTGTCCATTCTCGATGATGTCTTGATGGAATTGAGGCGCGTGCGCACAGCCAACCAGGTTTCTGTAACGCTTCCTGAATCCTTCGCTGAAAATTGGTTTACGCCGCGTATTTCGGACTTCTATCGTCTCAATCCTGCGGTTGATCTCAGGCTCAATGCATCAAACAAGCGGATCGATCTTGCTGCCGACGGCTTCGATTTCGCAATTCGCTACAGTCCGCCACCCGAGTCGGGGCTGGATGCGATCGATCTCTTCGGCGACTATGTTGTTCCGGTTTGCACGCCGCAGTTCGCGGACCATCATGGTGTTTCGCAAGAGCTGAAAAGCCTGGCCAAGGTGCCTCTTGTGCATCTGGACAACAGGACACCTGATCCCAAATGGGCAAGCTGGCAGGACTGGTCGCTAACCTTCAGCGTCACTACGGGCAAAAAGGTCTCAGGGGTTCGCTTCTCGAGGATCAGTTCGGGAATGCAAGCAGCCCTGTCCGGCCAGGGCCTTGTGCTTTGCGGCGTTACGGAAGCGTTTGACGCCTTGGTTGGCGGGCACTTGATAATGCCCTTTGGTCCCGCAAAACATGTTCAGACAGGCTATCGTTACCGGCTCTTGTCGATAAGTGGCCGTGTAATGCGACCGCAGCAAAGGCGGTTCTGCGACTGGGCTATCGAGCGGGCTGCCGCGTTCCGGGAAAATGTCAGAGATTTGCTGGATTTGAAAGAAGCCTGACTTTGCAGGTCAGTCCGCGTCCAGTGCTTCCAGCTGCATTGGGCCGGGCAGTTCGGCATCCGCGCAGAAGTTCTTGTAAAGCACGGACATGATGTCCCTAACAGGTTCGCTGGCGAGCCGGTAATAGATGGTCGTGCCTTCGCGGCGGGTCGTGACGAGACCCTGCGCGCGCAGAAGGGCGAGCTGCTGTGAGACGGTCGGCATGCGCATGCCGGTTTTTTCTGCCAGTTCGCCAACGCTGCGTTCGTTGTCGAGGACAAGACACATCAACAGCAATCGCGGCGCGGATGCCATCATCTTCAAGAATTCCGCCGCGGATTCTGCTTTATCTTCAAGTGCTTTGTAGTCCATGGGACAACCTTGCCAAACATCGGAGTAAACTGCAAGCAAAGAGGCTGGAATGTCCTGTGTGCGACCAATCTCAGACAAGATTCCCACTCTTTTCAAGTGGAAACAACTTTGAAGGTACACGCGCTTTCAGGTGAACGTTCACCGGCTCCCGCAATGCCTGCGAGCGCGCTTTTATATCCGACTGGCCACCGTGACAATGATATTCCCGTTGCCGCAGCCGGTGCCGGTAGTCAGGCACATGCCCTTTTGCTGGGCTTCCTGGCCAAACGCCTTGGTGCCGTCGGTGATTGCGATGATGGCTGCAAACGGGCCACCCAGGATGAGGGCCAGGAAGAAGATGACGAAGAGGCGGTTCAGCATGGGTAACTCCAGATGGCAATCCGTTTCGATTGACTGGAGATTAGTGGGGCCGGCTTGAACCCATGCTGAGTGCCGCATTCAGCTACCGTTCAGATATCTAAACGGAAGTAAAGTTCAATTAGAACAGTATGTTATGCCTCTAGAGGTTCTCTGTCATCGCTCTGCGAAGCGCTTCCAGCAGCACCTTGTCGCGGTCGTAGATGTCTTTTCTGAAATGTGTTGATCCGTCCTTGTTCATCCACGCGGTCAGGTAGGTGAGGTGCACGTCGATTTCGACCTTGGTTTTGACGACCGTACGCTCGCCGCTGTCGCGAATGGCTTCCCATTTACCCGGAGTGGCGTCGGAATCGACCAGAAGAACATCCGCCAGGGCAAAAGGATCCGATACGCGAATGCAGCCGTGGCTGAAGGCGCGCTCCGCTCTGGTAAACAGGGATTTCGACGGGGTGTCGTGAATGTAGATGTTGAACTGGTTGGGGAACATGAACTTGATGCGACCAAGCGCATTGTCCTCACCCGGGTCCTGGCGCAGCCGGAACGGGAAATTGCCACCGGAATAGCTGTTCCAGGCAACCTGTGTCGGCGCGACCTCGTTGCCTTCCTGGAAGATCCGGATGCTCTTGTTGCTGAGCGCCGTGGGGTTCTGCTTGAGTTTCGGCAGATACTCCTTCGTCGCGATGGAGTAGGGCACGTTCCAGTACGGGTTGATTTCCACATATTCCAGCCGGTCGGAAAACACCGGCGTTGCGTGGTAGGGCTTGCCTACAACGACCCGCGCCGTGTGAATGGTCTTTCCGTCCCGCACCACCTTCAGGTTCTGGTCTGCCAGATTGACGAAGACGTAGAACTGTCCCGGATCATCCGGCATCCAGCGCCGCCGCTCCATGTTGAGCTCCATCTGGATGAGCTTTTCCTGGATCGGAATGTTGAGCTGGGCAATTGTCGCCTTGCCTATGACACCGTCGGTTTCAAGGCCGTGGTACTCCTGGAACAGCTTGACGGCTTCCACCAGGGCGCCGTCATAGACATCACCGGTGTGATCTCCGGCAATGACAATGTCTTCTTCCATGAGCCGGATTCGCAAAACCTCCAGGCGCGGATCGCTCATGCCTGGTTTCAGAACGTCACCATCCGGAACCTGGGTAAAGCCACCGGCAGCAGCCTTCTCCCGGTATTGGGCAAGGCGCCGCTTCAGGCGGGCATAATTGTCGGTCTGGGGTGCGAGGCTTTCCAGAAAGGCCCCGAAGTCCACGGCCTGTTCGGCATTTTCAAAAAGCACTTTCGGATCAGGCCGATCCGGAAACACGTTCAGCGCCTTGTTGACCTTGTTGGGTTGAACGCGGCCGGAGGAGAGGTGGGTCGCATAGCGCAGGAACTGCACGGACAGGTCCAGATCGAACTGGGCCCATTCCTGCTCGCTCTGGGAAGTTTCCGAACGCTTTATGAAGCCGAGGGGATCGTAATTGTTGGGGTTGAGCGCATGGTCGTTCGCCGCCGCCATGGCGGCAATGGTCAGATGAGCGTCTTCCGTGAGGCCATTCTCGTTGAACCAGACCGGTGCGAACGCGCGTTCGCCATAATAGAGGGCAAGACCTTCGGGCAGGTTCGTAGAAACTTGCGCCTGAATGGCCCTGGCGATCGGCGTCTGAGGTTCCTCGAAAACAGGGGGCGGAACGACCTGGGTCTCGCTGGTCGCCGGTGCCGCGGTTTGTGCCTGGACATATGGTGCCGAAAGTGGTCCGGACAAAAACGCTGCCAGCGTGAAAAGAAGACCAAGATGTCTGTTACGGCACGTGCAAAATATTCCCATCGGAAATACCCCCTCTGATTCCCAACGGGGAAAGTTTAGTGCATCTTGCGCATAATTGAACTGCGTTAAGCTTCCTTGCCATTGCAAAGCCGATCCCGTTTGTTGCCGCAACAGGAAAAGCGCGCGATCCGTTATCGCTCGTGGGAGTGACGCGTTGGGGCCACAACGCACGGAAATTGGCGTTTCGGCGGCAACTCCAGCCTTGACCGGGTTCTGTTTTCCGGTCCATAAAGCGCTCCATGATGACGGCCACACGGAACATCATTTCGATCACCATTATTTGCAGCTAGCGACACCGCTGGCTGTGGCCGTTCCCTCTTGGCAAAATTTCCTTTGAGACGGACCGCCCGGCCAGCCGGCCAGGAGACCGTTTGACATGAGCGCCGCTGAGACAGAGAAATCCGGCACTTTCAAGGGCTTGAAGCTCACCAACACATTGACGCGCCAGAAGGAGGACTTCCGGGCGATCGATGACGGGAATGTGCGTCTCTACGTCTGCGGACCGACCGTCTATGACTTTGCCCACATCGGTAACGCGCGACCGGTCATCGTCTTCGATGTGCTCTTCCGGCTTCTGCGCCATCTTTATGGTGCCGACCACGTCACCTATGCGCGCAACATCACTGACGTTGACGACAAGATCAACGCACGCGCACTTCGTGACTTTCCCGATCTGCCGCTCAATGAAGCCATTGCCCGGGTGACGCAGAAGACTGCGGACCAGTTCCATAAGGACATCAGGTCTCTGGGCGTGCTGGAGCCGAGCATCGAGCCGCGCGCAACCCAGCATATCAGCGGCATGGTCGAGATGATCGCGGCGCTGATCGAAAAGGGACACGCCTATCAGGCGGGCGGTGAAGTTCTGTTCGACACCCAGTCCATGCCCGACTACGGCGGCCTGTCAAAGAGGAAGCTGGACGAGCAGCTGGCCGGGGCTCGCATTGCGGTTGATGCTCACAAGAAGAACCCCGGAGATTTCGTGCTCTGGAAACTGTCTTCTGAAGAAGAGCCCGGCTGGGACAGCCCGTGGGGCAGGGGGCGTCCTGGCTGGCACATTGAGTGCTCTGTCATGAGTGCGCACCATCTGGGTGAAGTGTTCGACATTCACGGCGGCGGGCTGGACCTCATCTTCCCGCACCACGAAAACGAAATCGCCCAGTCCCGCTGCGCTCATGGCACCAAGGTCATGGCCAACTACTGGATGCACAACGGCTTCCTGCAGGTGGAAGGCCGGAAGATGTCCAAGTCCGAGGGCAACTTCTTCACCATTCAGGAGCTTCTGGAAACGGACAGTTTCGGCGGCCGCATGTGGCCGGGCGAAGTGCTGCGCCTTGCCATGTTGATGACCAACTATCGAGAGCCGATCGATTTCTCCAAACGCAAGCTTGAAGAAGCTGAAAACCTTCTCGCCCGTTGGCCGGATCCGGTCGAAACGGATGCAGCCCCTGCCGCCGAGGTGCTTGATGCCCTTTTGGACGACCTCAACACCGCAGGCGCCATTCAGGCGCTCCATGCGCTCGCCGTCGAGGCTTCCAAGGACCCTGCCAAGCTGGATGTTTACTCGGCATCTGCCGCGCTCCTCGGCGTTCATCCGGTCAAGGCGGATTTGTCTGGCGTTGATGAGGCCGGCATTTTGGCAGCCATCGAAAAACGCCTGGAGGCCCTCAATGCCAAGAACTGGGCCGAAGCTGACGCGATCCGCGATGAACTGACGTCTCAGGGAATTCTTCTAAAGGATTCAAAAGACTCAGAAACCGGTGCCCGCGTGACAACCTGGGAAGTCAAGCGGTGAGACCGAGCCGGGCGGAAAGACGGGATACCCCCCTCCTTACCCTATGGGGACATCTCCCCCGCGAGGGCGGAGAGGGGCGTATGCCGCGCTGCCATGCATTTTTAAACCGGCTATGGCGCAAGACCGGAGTTCTGCTCAGGGAGGAGACCTCTCCAAAGCTGTATGAGTTTTCTCAAATCAGCCCGCATGCTCCGGTCTCCCCCCTTGAGGGGGAGATGTCCGCGCAAGCGGACAGAGGGGGGTATACAGCTTATGTAACAAACACTGGTTTCAGGCTATCGCTAAGAGGTCGCTACATGCCGCACCAGACTGTTTCCAAGCAACTCAGATACAACGCCAAACGCCTGCGTTCGCAAATGACGGACGCTGAAAAGAAGCTCTGGCAAGTGATCCGGGCGCATCGGTTGGAGGGGATTTCCTTTCGCAGGCAGATGCCGATCGAAGGGGTCATTGTCGATTTCGCGGCACCTGCTCATCGCTTGATCGTGGAACTGGACGGATCCCAGCACGCAGAACTGCAGGGCCAGGCGCGTGATATCGCGCGCGACCGCAAGCTTCAGGCTCTCGGCTGGACGACCTTGCGCTTCTGGAATGCGGAGGTGACGCACGACCTTGACGGTGTCTGCCGCAAGATCCTGAACGCTTGTGGCGGGGAGAGTTTCTGATGGGCGATAATCTTCAAAAGCTGAGCGGCGGTTGCCAGTGCGGCGCCGTGCGTTACCAGGTGACGGGAGAGGTCAGTCATCCGCATCTGTGTCATTGCCGCATGTGCCAGAAGGCATCGGGGAATTTCTTTCTGCCGTTGATCGGTGCTGCGAAGTCCGAATTTGAATGGACCCGCGGCGAACCCTCATGGTTCCACTCTTCCAAGCCTGTCCGCCGGGGTTTCTGTGGAACCTGCGGCACGCCTCTGGCCTTTGATACGATTGGCGACGACCACATTTCCTTTACCCATGGCAGCCTGGACGATGTTGCCGCAGTCACGCCGGTTGAACAGTCCGGTGTCGAGGGGCGTGTCTCGTTCTACGGGCATCTTTTCGAACTGAACGAAACGCAGTCAAATCGGGACGACCTGCCAGGTGGGATCAATGATGTCACGGCAACCAACAATCAGCACCCCGATCATGACACGGATCATTGGGAAGGGAGGGGCGGATGACGGAGATCCATACCGGAGGCTGTCAGTGCGGTGCCTTGCGGTTCAAGGTGGAAGGGCCACTGGGCGAGGCTTCCATCTGTCATTGCCGCATGTGCCAGAAGGCCTTTGGTGGCTTTTACGCGCCACTGGTCAGTGTTCCTGAAACATCCAGGCTTGTCTGGACACGTGGATCGTTGAAGCACTTCCAGAGTTCCAATCACGCAACCCGGGGCTTTTGCGCCGATTGCGGTACGCCGCTGACCTATGAAGCGCCGGATGGCATTGCACTGGCCATCGGGACCTTTGACGATCCATCGCAAATCCCGCCCAGCATCCAGTTCGGCGTCGAGGCAAAGCTGCCTTATGCCGACAGCATGGCTCAAATTCCCGAAAGGGTGACGGAAGACGATATGGAGGCAGCGCCTTTTCTGGCGTCGCTCGTTTCGTTCCAGCACCCCGATCACGACACGGAAACCTGGCCACCGGTTCGCACCGGGGCAAATGACAACGAATAAAAGACAGCCCCGACGCTGCTCAGGATACGGATATGACCAAGGAACGGCTTTTTCTTTTCGACACGACTTTGCGTGACGGCGCCCAGACCAGCGGGGTCGACTTCTCTGTCAACGAGAAGGTTGTGGTTGCCGAACTTCTGGAGCGGCTTGGCGTCGATTACATCGAAGGTGGCTATCCGGGTGCCAACCCGACCGACAGTGAGTTCTTCAGTGAAAAGCGGACGCGCAAGGCAACGTTCACCGCGTTTGGCATGACCAAGCGCGCAGGCCGCTCGGCCGCGAACGATCCGGGGCTTCAGGACGTGCTGTCCGCAAGTTCCGATGCCTGCTGCTTCGTGGCCAAGGCATGGGACTACCATGTCCGGGTCGCGCTTGGTTGCAGCAACGAGGAAAACCTCGATTCGATCTACGAGACCGTTACCGCAGCCGTTGCTGCCGGCAAGGAAGCGATGATCGACTGCGAGCATTTCTTCGATGGTTTCAAGGCCAATCCGGAATACGCGCTCAATTGTGCCCGCACGGCATACCATGCAGGCGCGCGGTGGATCGTTCTGTGTGACACCAACGGCGGCACGCTGCCCGATGAGATCTTCGACATCGTCACCAAGGTGCAGGAGGTTGTTCCCGGAACGCATCTCGGCATCCATACCCACGACGACACCGGTCACGCGGTCGCCAACTCACTGGCGGCAGTGGATGCCGGCGTAAGGCAGATTCAGGGAACCTTGAACGGGCTGGGTGAGCGCTGCGGCAACGCCAACCTCATCACCCTGATCCCGACACTCAAGCTGAAACCGGCATTCTCAGATCGGTTCGAAATCGGTGTCAGCGACGCTCAGTTGAAAGAGATCACTTCAATCTCCCATGCGTTCGATGAAATCCTCAACCGGTCGCCGGACAGGCAGGCCCCCTATGTGGGTGAAACCGCCTTCGCCACTAAGGCCGGTATTCATGCCTCCGCGATCCTGAAGGATCCGCAGACCTATGAACACGTCGCACCGGAAAGTGTCGGCAACCAGCGGCGGGTGCTGGTGTCCGACCAGGCCGGCAAGAGCAACCTTCTGGGAGAGTTGGCCCGGGTGGGCATCGAAGTCGACAAGTCAGACCCGCGTCTTGACCTACTGTTGGCGAAGGTCAAGGAACGGGAAGCCGAAGGCTATGCCTACGAGGCTGCCGACGCGTCGTTCGAGCTGCTCGCGCGCCGGGAATTGGGCGAGGTGCCGCGTTACTTCGCTGTCGAGTCCTTCCGCGTGATGGTGGAACGCCGGTTTAACGCAATCGGTGATCTGGTTACGGTTTCGGAAGCCGTGGTGAAGGTCGATATCGACGGCGAAACCCGAATGTCGGTTGCTGAAGGCAACGGCCCGGTCAATGCGCTGGACATGGCACTGCGAAAGGATCTGGGCAAATACCAGTCTGCCATCGACGGCCTGGAACTGATTGACTATAAGGTGCGCATCCTCAATGGTGGCACGGGCGCTGTCACGCGCGTTCTGATCGAAAGCCAGGACACAGTCACGCACCGGCGCTGGTTCACGATCGGGGTATCCTCCAACATCGTCGACGCCTCTTTCCAGGCCCTGGTCGACTCCATTACATTCGCGCTGATGAAAGCCAACGTGGCCTGATCCTGGTCACGCGCCTTTCGGGCGCCAGAAAGGCAATGCCATGTCGCAGACGGTGACCAGCACCGAAGCGAATGCCGAATTCCGTCAGGGCCTTCTGTTTGGCCTGGCGGCATACGGCATGTGGGGCTTCCTCCCGGCCTATTACAAACTGACCGATACCGTGCCAGCAGATCTTGTGGTGTCTCACCGGATCCTCTGGTCGGTGCTTTTTGTCGGTCTGTTTCTCTATGCGCGTGGCCGCTGGCAGGAAGTGCGCGAGGTATTCCGCCAGCCGAAGGTGCTCATGGGGCTGACGGCGTCTGCCACTTTCATTGCCGTCAACTGGCTGACCTTCGTCTGGGCAATTTCCAACAATCACGTGCTCGATATTTCGCTCGGCTATTTCATCAACCCACTGGTCAGCATTCTGGTTGGCCTGTTCGTGTTGAGGGAAAAGCTGACGACCTGGCAGGGGATTTCTGTCGGCGTTGCCGCCATTGCGGTGGTTCTGCAGGCGATCCTGGCAGGCGGTTTGCCGTGGGTGTCTCTGGTGCTGGCGTTTTCCTTCGCAGGCTACGGCTACGTGCGAAAAGTGACGCCCGTGAAGGCGACCCCGGGACTGTTCGTGGAAACGCTTGTGCTGTTTCCGCTCGCCGCCGGCTACATGCTGTTGAGCCTCAGCTGGGGTGTCGACGCAATGGTCTTGAACGATCCGCCGGTTCTGCTCGCCCTCGTGGGGACGGGCATTGTCACGGCCTTGCCGCTGATCTGTTTTTCTTCTGCCGCCCGGCGCCTGCCGCTCTTCATGCTGGGGCTTATGCAGTACATGGCGCCGTCCATGCACTTCCTGATGGCGATTTATATCTGGGGCGAACCGCTGGACCCAACCAAGCTGATGACGTTCGGCATGATCTGGGCTGCGCTGGCGGTGTTTACCTACGACAGCTGGCGGCGCTACCGGAGCTGAAAGTAGGGCAATGGCAGCCAGAGCACTGTGGAAGATGCGGTCAGTCCGAAGAAACCAGCTGGCCGCGGCCACTGCGTTTGGCGGCATAAAGCCTGTGGTCGGCGGTCTTCAGGGCGTCGCCAAACCTGCCGCTTTCGAGCGGGGCGACGCCGACGCTTGTCTTCATCAGATGTTCCTCGCCGTCGTGACGCACGGGCGAGGCCAGAACGTTGTCCAGTAGGTTTTGCAGTCCATCGACAACGTCGGCTTCTTCCTTGTCCCGGAACACGATGCAGAATTCGTCGCCGCCGAGCCGCGAGACGATATCGTCTTCCTTTGCGAGCTTCATCATGTGGCGGGCAAAACTGATCAGAACCGCATCGCCGAAATCGTGGCCGAGTGAATCGTTGATTGCCTTGAAGGAGTCCAGGTCGAGGAGCGCGAGCCAATGCGCACGTCCTTCGGACACCGGCCAGGTCGCGATTGCCTTGGTGGCCTGTTCCAGAAGGTAACGGCGGTTGTAGAGACCCGTGAGGGAGTCCCGCATCGCCATGTTGTTGAGTTCCTCGATCCGGTAGATGTAGTCGAGGTTCTGCGACACGCGCAGCAGCAGCTCTTCCGGAGGGCAGTTCTTGTCGACGAAATCCGCTGCACCGTATTTCAGGAACCGCACCCGGTTGTCCGGATTGGCATAGGACGACATGCCGATGACGCCGACTTTCTCCGGGTCATGCACTCTGCGGACGGCTTTCAGAAAGGCAAAACCGTCCTTGTCGGGCATGAAATAGTCCGCCAGAACAAGTTTGATGTCCTTGTAATCCTTCAGGGTCTGGAGGGCTTCGTCCGTAGAGCTGGCCTGATAGATCTTGTATAGGTGCTTGCCGACGATCTTGGAGATCACGTCCCGCTCCACCGCGGAATCGTCCAGAATGAGAATGCCGATCTTGGGGTTCTGCGCCAGTTTCCGGATCAGGTCCGCAACATAGTTCAGGCTGCCGGGAGAATCCTTCAGAACGTAGTCAATAACGCCTTTTTCCAGGAACTTGCTTCGGGTTTTCGGGTCGAAGCGGCTGGTGAAGACGATCGTGGGAATATTCCACTTCTCGCAAAGATCGACGATTTCGCCGTCGGGGGCGTCTGGAAGGGTCAGGTCGACAAGAGCAAGGTCAGGTTCACCGATAGGCAGATTGAGGCAGTTCTCGGCCTCTTCGTAGCTACGTGCCACCATGATCTGGTGGCGGCCGACCTCATGCAGTTTCTTGACGATTGCCTTCTCGAAAAACGCCGCATCTTCAACAAGAAGGGTAGTTTGCATTTAATGGCCTGTTCTTCCTGCGTTTCGTGCGACGGTACTATTCAAGTCCTCAGACTGCAAATCGAATTGGTTCCAATATTCACAGTCATGGGAACGTATTCCCAACCTCTATACTCAGTAGAGTTTTAGAGATCTGTTACCGAGGCGCATGCTTCTTGTGCCGGCAGGGGTTCACCGTTGATCGCGCGGCGCAGCATTGGCAGGATATCGTCCACGGATCGGGCAACAAGATAAGGAACTTCAGTATCCGGACGGATGTATCCTTGTGCCCGCATATGATCCAGAAGTTCCAGCAAAGGCGACCAGAAGCCGTTGAGGTTGGCCAGTGCCACCGGCTTGCGGTGTTGTCCGAGTTGGGCCCAGGTCATCATTTCGACGGCTTCTTCCAGGGTGCCGATACCGCCGGGCAACGCGATGAAGGCGTCGGCTTTCTCGAACATCAGGTGTTTGCGCTCGTGCATGTCCTGCGTGACGATCAGGTCTTCGAGGGTGTCCAGCATCACCTCGCGTTTTTCCAGGAAACGCGGAATGATTCCCGTCACTTTGCCGCCGGCTTCGAGGGCGGCATTGGCCACGGTTCCCATCAGACCGACAGAGCCGCCGCCATAGACAAGTCGAAGTCCAGCCTCGGCAATTAGCTGGCCCAGACGGGTGGCGGATGCCTCGTGTGCAGGGTCCGAACCGAAGCTGGACCCGCAGTAAACACAGACGCTTGTAAGCTGATTTTGAGAAACCGTATTCATGACGCAAAGATGTGGCATTCAGATTGCCACAAGGTCAAGCATTCTGTTTGAAAGGCCTTGGTTCTGAACCGGGTTTTCTTGCCGCGCCTGGAAAAGACGGCTATGCATGAACCACGATCTGAAGAAGAGCCGACGGCAAAGGAAACATGGCCATCAAGGTCAGGAGTTCGGCTGAGACAGGCAGCACCCGAAAGGGCGCAAACAGGGGAACGGATTTGGAAAGCGCCGCATCGCCTGGCTGCTTTCCCGGCAGGACACACAATGAATAACAAGACACTCATCTGGACTTTGATCGTAGCCGTGCCTGTTGGCCTGGCCGCTCTCGTGACGGGCTACATCTATCGCGATACAGGGCGTCTGCCTTTCCAGAGCGGTCCCGAAGTTGCCGCCACGCCATCGGTCTCCGGCGACAGTGCAACGACCGAACAGGCTGCAGGCACTGATACAGGCACAAAGACGCAATCTGCAGAAACAGATAAGGCTGATGCGTCAGATGAGGCTCCTGCCGCGGAAACGGCAAGCGCAGGCCCAAGTTTTGACGTTGTCGGCGTTGAGCCGACCGGTGAAACGGTCGTTGCGGGCCGGTCTGTCGCAGGCGCTATCGTTGCCTTGACTGCCAACGGCAAGGTTGTCGGCAAGAGCATTGCCAATGAGGTCGGTGAATGGACCATCATTCTGGATGAGCCGTTGAAGCCGGGCGACTATGACGTTGGCCTGGAAGTTCATGACGACACCGGCAAAGCGATTGCCACCTCCGAAGAACGACTTGCCGTTTCTCTGCCGGAAGGCGGCAAGGAACAACCCCTTGTGGTTCTGAATACGCCTGACGGTCCGTCGGACGTCTTGCAAAAGCCTGAGGCCGAGCAGCAGGTGGCTTCCATCACTTCGACTGGCGAAGGTTCGCAAACAGCTGCGACAACCAATCCTGCAGAAGGCACCGCCGCCGAAGCCTCCGGCTCGACGTCCGCAACTGAAACTGCTTCTGCGGAAGCTGCCGCAGGGACCTCTGCAAGCCAGCAGACGGCCTCCCGGGAGACGAGCGAACAGCCCGCCGGCACCTCTGAGCAGACCGCTGTTGCGTCTGCCGACACCACTTCATCTGGAACAGGCACCGCGGTGCCGGAAACGGCAAGCAGTGGTGATGCCGTTTCCACCGCGAAGGCATCGGGACAGGCGGCTTCAGCGGAAACCGAAGTTGCTTCGACGTCATCAGGGGCAGCGCCGGCAGCTTTAGCGACACAGGACAGTGGCGCAGACGTTGCGCAAGCCGGCCAGAATGAACCGGCTGATGTTCCTGCAGCAGCACCGGATGCGCCGACGGTGACCGTGGAAGCTGTAGAATCCGAAAAGGACAAGGTCTTTGTCGCCGGTACCGGCGAACCTGGGTCATCGGTTCGTGTCTACGTCGGCGACGAGTTTCAGGGCGAAGCTAAGGTCGGTTCGGGCGGGAAGTGGCTGATTGAAGGTGGCAAGAATATTTCTGAAGGAAATGTCGAGGTTCGCGCCGATTTGATCGGTGAGGATGGCAGCTCGGTCGACGCTCGTGCAGCCGTTACCTTTGAAAAGGAACAGGACAAGCAGATTGTGCTGACAAAGGTCGTCGCAAGCGGTGAAGGTGCAGGAGCCGATGGCCAGGGCGCAGAAGTGAAAAAATCTCTTCCCGTCGTGATCATCCGCAAGGGTGATAACCTGTGGCGCATATCCCGGCGTCTTTATGGAGAGGGCGTTCGCTATACGACGATCTACAAGGCCAACCAGCAACAGATCCGCAATCCTGATCTGATTTACCCGGGGCAAGTGTTCCTGACACCAGAAGGCGATCTGAGCTGGCCGAAACCAGACGAAAACAACGGCTGAGGTGATACCGGCCTCTGTCGGCACTTCGGGCGTTGTTGGCACGTCTGAAAACGGCCATGGGCATTTATAAAATTCTCGGCTGTTGTCGCTGCTTATCTCTGTCAGTTACGCCTTGGTCGAATGTCAAAAATGAAGGCAGGGGATCGGAATGATCCTCTGCCTTTTTGCATCAGCCCCTTGTTTTTTTGATGATTCATCGCATATCAACGATGAAACAAACAATCGTGAATGAGGAAACCGCCCCATGAGCGGGACGGATCTGCCGGCCGGTGGAAATTGCATGACCTCCAAGGAAGGTCTGGCAAGTTGCGAGGAACTCGCGGCTATCTTCCGTGCACTTGGACATCCGGCCCGGCTGGCAATCATCAAGCAGCTCGCAAGCCGTCAGGGCGCCTGCTGCGGTGAGATCGTCAGTCACCTGCCGTTGGCTCAGTCGACCGTGTCTCAGCATTTGCAGGTTTTGAAGGACGCCGGGCTCTTGTGCTGTGACACGCGGGGCAGGAATTGCCACTACGCGCTCAATTGGCAAGTGCTCAGTCTGGCGGAGTGCCGGACCAAGGACTTCTGGGAGCGCCTGAACGCGGCGCAGCCGGACCAGTCAGGACAGTCAGCCGGTGCGCAAGTGGTTTCCTCTTCAGACTAACCCAAGTGGCCGCCTTCCGCGGCCTGGAGATTTTGTGTGACCGATCAGACAGCGACCCCGCCGCAAAAGCCTTCGGCTGCGGCTGCCGGCAGCCATTCCGCTCAAGCGCACATCCGCAAGCCTGTCAACGCAGACGAAGGCAGCACCTTCACGACGCTGGCCAACCTGTGGCCCTACATCTGGCCGTCTAATCGGCCGGATCTCAAGCAGCGTGTGCTTCTGGCCATTTTCGCACTGATCATTGCCAAGATCGTGACGGTCCTGTCGCCGTATTTTTTCGCCTGGGCGACGGATGCACTGACGGGTGAAGGCTCCAACCTGCCTGCTTTCCTGGTCGCTCCGGTCATGCTGGTGCTTGCCTATAATGCAGCCCGCGTATTGGCCGTGGCTTTCAACCAGCTGCGTGATGCGCTGTTTGCCCGGGTCGGCCAGCATGCTGTACGCCAGCTCGCAATCCTGACATTCCGCCACCTGCACCAGCTTTCCCTGCGTTTCCACCTTGCCCGGCGGACGGGTGGGCTCAGCCGTGTGATTGAACGCGGGGTGAAGGGCATAGAAGCGATTGTCCGCTTCACCATCTTGAACGGCATTCCGACGGTTCTGGAATTTGCCATCATGGCAGCCGTGATCTGGTACCAGTTCGGTTTCCTTTATGTTGTCATCGTCGCGGTGATGATCGTCGCCTACGTCTGGTTCACCATCAAGACCTCGAACTGGCGGATCGGCATTCGCCGCGAAATGAACGACAGCGACACGGATGCCAACTCCAAGGCCATCGACAGTCTGCTCAACTTCGAAACGGTCAAGTACTTCGGCAACGAAAACATGGAAGCTGCGCGCTTCGATGTCTCCATGGCGAAATATGAGAGCGCCGCGACGAAAACCTGGACGTCCCTTTCCTGGCTCAACTTCGGTCAGGCGGTTATCCTCGGCATTGGCATGGCGGCCTGCATGGGGCTGTCTGCACAGGCTGTTCTGGCGGGCGAGCAGAACATCGGCGACTTTGTCCTGATCAACGCGCTGCTGATGCAGATTTCCATTCCGCTCAACTTCATCGGCTTCCTCTACCGCGAAATCCGTCAGGGTCTTGCGGATATCGAGTCCATGTTCGACCTGCTGATGGTTCCCGCCGAAATCGAGGACAAGCCCGACGCCAGCCCGTTGAAGGCTGTTGAGGGAAAGATTGCGTTCAAGGACGTCCGCTTTCACTACGATCCCGACCGGCCGATCCTCAAGGGGATCGACTTTGAGGTTCCAGCAGGCAAGACCGTCGCCATCGTCGGTCCCTCCGGTGCGGGCAAATCGACGATCTCCCGTCTCCTGTTCCGGTTTTACGACGTCACCGACGGTTCAGTCGAGATCGATGGTCAGGATGTCCGAAACGTGACGCAGGAAAGCGTGCGTCAGGCCATCGGCATGGTTCCGCAGGACACGGTGCTCTTCAACGATACCATTGCCTATAACATCCGCTATGGCCGCCCGGACGCCAGCGACGAGGAAGTGCGGGAGGCTGCGCGCATGGCGCAGATCCACGACTTCATCGAAAGGCTACCTCAGGGCTATGACGCGGAAGTCGGCGAGCGCGGATTGAAACTGTCGGGCGGTGAAAAGCAGCGTGTTGCGATTGCACGCACCATTCTGAAATCTCCGCCAATCCTCATCCTCGATGAGGCGACATCGGCGCTCGACACACATACCGAACGCGAGATCCAGTCGGCGCTGGATGAGGTTTCGCAGGATCGGACGACGCTGGTGATTGCCCACCGCCTGTCGACCGTGGTCAACGCAGACCAGATCATCGTTCTGGAAGGTGGCGAGATTGCCGAGCGCGGCACCCATCAGCAGCTTCTGGCCAGAGACGGTCTTTACGCTTCCATGTGGGCCCGCCAGCGCGAAGCGGACGAGGCCGAGGAGCGGCTGCGAGCCGCAAGAGAAAATGACGATCTTGGTATCGTCACACGTGGTCAAAGGGCTGATTACGTACCGGCGAAATAGGTCTGGCGACAGCTATTTCTGGTCATCCGGCCTGGCCAGGCTTTGGCCGGGGGACGGAATGCACTTGTTCCCGGTATGACGCTGACCCTTGAAAGAGATCTGGGCTCAATGATCCCGGATCTCCACCACCGGTCTTCCTGCATGACAAGAAGTCAGAAACTTGCCGGAGGTCAGGCCGCACGAATTGTTTGCGGTGCCGGATCATTGTCGCAGGCCACATGGCCTGTTGTCGGCACATTGGTGTTTTGGGCAGCTTCACCCCTTTTGAACAACAGTCTTGAAAGTGCCTTGGCAAGGCGGCGCAGTTCCTGGTGGCGGGAAGCGCGGGCGCGGGCTTCGTAGTCGTCTCCTGTATGTGTCATGGTGCTCTCCATCGCTTGGGATGAGCATTTGTCTCATATTGCGTTCCTTCGAAGAATGAGGCTAGTGTAGAATTAATTCTTCGAAAGATTGGAACAATGAGACTGGAAGACCTGCAGTTTTTTGTCCGCATCGCGGAACTGGGCAGCATGGCTGCTGCCGGCCGGGAAATCGGCTTGTCGCCTTCAGCTGCCAGCACGCGGTTGACCGGCCTTGAGAAGTCCTTCGGATCCCAGCTTTTTGCCCGCACCACCAGACGCACGATGTTGACGGAAGCCGGCCGTGTTTTGCTGCAACACGCGCGCACCGCAGTTGGTGAGATCGAACAGGCTCGCTCGATCCTGGAAGCCTCCACAGAAGCGCCGCGCGGCTCGCTTCGGTTTTCCTGCAACACATTCTTCGGCAGAAAGCACATTCTGCCGTATCTGGTGGAGTTCCGCGAACTCTACCCGGATATCAGGCTGGAAATGGACTTTTCCGACAGGATCGTGGACGTGATCGAGGAAGGCTATGACATGGCGGTGAGGGGAGCGCCACTGACCGATTCCTCTCTGCTGTCCCGCAAGCTGGGCGGAAATCCAAGGGCCCTGTGTGCATCACCGGCCTACCTGGCTCGCAAGGGTGTGCCGCACACACCGGAAGACCTTGCCAACCACGACTGCATCGCCATGGCCTCCATGCCGTTCTGGTATTTCAACGGGCCGGAGGGGGAGCTCGCCTTCGAAATCCAGAAGCCGGTGATCAAGGGCGATAGCGGCGACCTGACTTACGACGCCGCGCTTCACGGCCTTGGCCTCAGCCTGAAGTCACTGGCACATGTCTGGGAAGACCTTCGCGACGGGCGACTGGTCGCCGTCATGGAAGACTATACGATTGCCCGCACCGGGGCGATCTGGGCCGTTTATCCGCCAAGCCAGTTCGTTCCGCCCAAGGTGACCGCCTTTGTCGATTTCCTGATTTCAAAGTACGGTCGACCGCCCTACTGGGAGAGCGACTATCGGACGGCTTCCACTGGCTCAAGTGGGTCGCAAACCGTGTGATTTTCATGAAAAGCAGGTTCTCTTTGCCTTGAAAAGCCACTAGAAGCGGGGCAGAAGCTAAAGCGCAACGGGTGCGTTCAGTCCCGGGCCGGGAATACGCCTGCCGCCGGGCAGCAATGGAAAGCGAAAAAAGAAGATGTCGATAGTCGATTCCGTCTCCAAGGCCATGGTGCCGATCCATCGTGAAGGCTGGCCCTTCATTGCGATTGCTCTGGTGGCGACCCTCGTTATCGGCTGGTTCATCGATCCGCTGTTCTGGATCGGCCTCTTCCTCACGGGGTGGGTCTGTTATTTCTTCCGCGATCCCAAGCGTGTGACGCCTGTCGGCGAAGGGCTGGTGATTTCTCCGGCAGATGGTGTCGTCAGCCTAGTTGGCCTGGCACGCCCGCCTGCTGAGCTGGAACTCGGCGCTGAACCGCTGATGCGGGTCTCCATCTTCATGAACGTGTTCAACTGCCATGTGAACCGGGCACCTGTTGGCGGGCGCATAGAGCGCGTCGCCTACCGTGCCGGCAAGTTTCTGAACGCGGAACTGGACAAGGCCAGTGAAGACAACGAGCGCAACGGACTGGTCATCGACACCGGCAACGGCCGGATCGGTGTCGTGCAGATCGCCGGTCTTGTTGCCCGCCGTATTGTCTGCTTCGTTCGTGAAGGAGAAAATCTCTCTGCCGGCGAGCGCTTTGGTCTGATCCGTTTCGGTTCGCGTCTTGATGTCTATTTTCCGGTCGGAACCCAGCCAAAGGTTGCCCTCGGCCAGACCATGATTGCCGGCGAGACCGTGCTGGCCGATCTGTCGGCACCGCAAAGCCCGGCTCAGTCCCTGACCCGTGTAAGCTGAGGCCACCGTGAACGAGACGCCCGATCAAGGACCGGCCGACACCCGCAGAACACCGCGCTTCCGGCGCGTACCCTTGCGCCTGATCATTCCGAACATGGTGACGTTGCTGGCGCTGTGCTCCGGTCTGACGGCTGTGCGCATGGCCTTCGAAGGCCGCTGGGAATTCGCGGTCGGTGCCGTTCTCGTGGCAGCCGTCTTGGACGGGCTCGATGGCCGTGTCGCCCGCATGATGAAGGGAACGTCGCGTTTCGGTGCGGAACTGGATTCCCTCTCGGATTTCGTCAATTTCGGCGTCACGCCGGCCTTGATGCTCTATCTCTGGATCCTCAAGGATGCAGGCAACATGGGGTGGATCGCAGGCCTTATCTTCGCGATTTCAGCCGCACTCCGTCTGGCGCGTTTCAATGTGGCCCTGGACGATCCGAACAAGCCTGCCTGGGCGTCACGTTTCTTCACAGGCGTGCCTGCACCGGCTGGAGCGCTGACCGTGCTCCTGCCGCTTTATCTCGATTTTCTCGGCCTGTTTCCGCACTGGTTCGCAGATTCAGCTTTTGTTGCAGCCTATACGATCGGAGTTGCCTTCCTGCTGATCAGCCGTTTGCCGACCTATTCCGGCAAGACGCTGGGCACGAGGGTGCGCCGCGACTTCGTATTGCCGTTGTTCCTGGTTGCGGTTCTGGTGGTGGCGCTGACCGTTTCCTATCCTTTCCGGATGTTGGCGGGAGGAGCGGTCCTTTATCTGCTGACCATTCCGTTGTCCTGGCGTGCGCACAGGAAGCTGGTGCTCGCAGACGCCTCGCTGGGCCTCGATGACGACGGTGACGAATGCGATACAGATCTCGACAACATTGCGGACAGGGACAAGGACCACGGCGGCTGACGCACACCTGATCGCAAATCGGGTTTCAGCAGGCGCTTTTCTGGTTCAATTAGGCCTCCTCGACAAATGAGGAGCCTTCTCATGCTTGATGGAAAGACAATTCTGATCACCGGTGCCAGCAGTGGCATCGGAGCGGCTGCCGCGCGTCTTCTGGCCGACACCGGTGCGAACCTGATGCTGGCTGCCCGACGGGAAGACCGACTGAAAGAGCTACGGTCGTCATTGCCCCATGCATCCAACCGGATCGCACTGTTCGTTGGCGACGTCTGCGATACCACATTTTCCGAAGCTTCCGTGAAAGCGACGCTCGACGCCTTTGGTGGCCTCGACGGAGCCTTCAATAATGCAGGTACGCTAGGAGAGATGGGGCCGGTGCCGGACATGAGCATGGAAACCTGGAACCATGTTGTCGCCACCAATCTCAACAGCGCCTTTCTGGCCGCCAAATACCAGATCCCGGCCATGCGCGAACGGGGAGGCGGGTCGATTGTGTTCACCTCGTCGTTCGTTGGCCATACCATCGGTTTTCCGGGCATGGCCGCCTATGCGGCTGCGAAGGCGGGGCTTGTCGGCCTGACACAGGTTCTGGCCGTGGAACACGGACCGGAAAACATCCGGGTCAATGCGCTTCTTCCTGGTGGCACGAAGACCGAGATGGGGGGCGATGACCCGGCATTCCGCGAGTATATCGCCGGCCTCCACGCATTGAAGCGGATGGCCGAACCCGAAGAGATCGCCAAGGCGGCTGCGTTTCTGCTGTCCGACGCCAGTTCTTTCGTCACCGGTTCCGCCATGCTCTGTGATGGCGGGAACTCCATCTCCAAGGGGTGAGTCAACACAGGAACGGTTCTGACGAAGACCCGAACCGTTCCTTTTGGGCTGAAAGGCTGATATGGCCCGGTGATAGGGGGGCTGCGGGGCTACCAATTTATTTCGGGCGAATTCTTATGAATTTCTGTTCCGTGACGGCCTTGCCCCACTGGTCGCCGACATATTCCTCCGCAAGGGTGAACCCGTTTCTCTCGTAGAGTACGCGCGCGGCTTCAAGCCCCTTGAGCGTCCAAAGGTGGATTTCATCGAACCCAAGCGCATCCGAGTGTTCCAGGGCTTTCTGGAGCAGCACTTTTCCCAGTCCTTTGCCCCGCAGGCGTTCGGACAGAATGAACCAGCGCAAATGTGCGATGTTGTTGCCAAGGTCTTCGCCATCGATTGTGATCGATCCGATAACGGCTCCGTTTTCGAGCAC
This sequence comes from Labrenzia sp. PO1, assembly GCF_012273635.1. Classification (NCBI taxonomy): domain Bacteria; kingdom Pseudomonadati; phylum Pseudomonadota; class Alphaproteobacteria; order Hyphomicrobiales; family Stappiaceae; genus Labrenzia; species Labrenzia sp. PO1. The sequence goes on along the minus strand of NZ_JAAXCR010000003.1, from coordinate 958,229 downwards.
GCTCCAGCTGTTGTTCATCGGTTTGCCGATGCGCGGCATGAATTCGGCCATGGCGTTTGAGACCACACTTTCAAAGGTTGGCCCCATACCGACGATGTGGCCGTGAGTGCGGGCATGCATTCCGGCAATGTCGCCGATCATTCCGGTTTGATAACCTTCAGCGACCGTGAATTGTGGCTGGTAATCTGCCGGCGTTTCCTGCGGCATGGCGAGCGCTTCCGCATAAGCGGACATGGCATCGCAAATTTCTTGTGCCTTGTCCCCGTTGATCCGGTTGAGCGCCCGTCGGGCCAGGGCATCGCCAAAGTTGTCGATCTTCGCAAAGGTGGCCTTTCCGGTTTCGGTCAAAGTCAGTCCGAATGATCGGCCATCGTTGTCAGACCGGGTTTGCGTGATTTCCCCGCGGGCTTCGAGTGACTTCAGCAAACGGCTGATGGTCGATTTCTCGAGCTTCAGTCTCGTCGAGATTTCCTTGGCCGTAATGCCGGGGTTCAAACCGATTTCCATCATTGCATGGACACCTGAACCGGACAGATCCGTACCGGCGATGGTCTTGTCCAGAAAGCCGAATTCCCGGACCAGTTGGCGGGACGCTGCACGGATATCGTTGACGAGGGAGGGGGAATGCTGGGACATGCAAAAGCCTATATAGTTGTATATTACAACTATATTGATTGATGGGCCGCAATTCAAGGGGCAGTGGTTGGAATTCGGGTGAAGACACGCTGCATGTTGCCAACAAAAAGGCCGCCGGAAACCGGCGGCCTTTCTGCTTGGAGGTGCTTAGGATCACTCTGCCGCGTGCGGCAGTTCCTCCTGCGGGGGGATTTTCGGTTGCGACGGCTTCGGCATGGAAACCACCTTTGCAGCCGGGCGCTGTTCGGGCTGATCGCCAAGAGCCACAGGTTCCGGAGTTACCTCTTCGGTGGCAGTGCCTGGCTTGCGCCGTACGGTGGACACCACCTTCCAGAAGGTGCTTGACCATACACTCGGCAGCGCAATCATGACCGGGATCATCAGCAGCGTCAGCAAGGTGGAGAAAGCAAGTCCGGATATGACCGCCGTTGCCAGCTGCACCCACCAGACCGCCGTGATGCCGCCATAGGTGATCACCTGATTGAAGAAATCGAAGTTGATCATGGTGGCCATGGGCACCAGGCCGGCGATGGTCGTGATGGTGGTCAGCAGGATCGGCCGGATACGCTGAGCGGATGTTTTCAGGATCGCGTCCAGCGGGGGAAGGCCGTCATGAAGGAACCTGTTGTAGGTATCGATCAGAACGATGGCATTGTTGACCACAATCCCGGCAAGCGCCACCACCCCGGTCCCGGTCATGATGATCGAGAACGGCTGATTGGTGACGAGCATTCCGAGCAGCACCCCGAACACTGACAGAACCACCGTCGAGAGCGTCAGGATCGTCTGGTAGAACGAGTTGAATTGGGTCAGCAGGATCAGGAACATCAGGAACAGCGATGCCACCATCGCCTTCATCAGGAACTCGCCTGACTCCTGCTGGTCCTCATCCGCGCCGCGGAATTTCAGAAACACGTTGGCAGGCCATTCCTGCGTATCCAGCCACTTCTGAAGAGCTGCAACCTGTTCTGTCGGCGTGGAACCGCTTTCCGGATTGACCGCCGCCTTCACGAACATGGAATAGAGCCCGTCACGACGCACGATTTCCGACACCTTCTGGGCCGGTTCGCGGCTGACGAAGTTTGCCAGCGGCACCAGTCCAAGCGAGGTCTGCAGCCGCAGCTGGTCGAACCGGTCGATGGTCCGCTCGTTCTCCGGCAGGCGCACGCGAATGTCCACCTCGTCCTCGCTGTCTCCGGGACGATAGGTACCGATCAGAACACCGTTGGTGACCAGCTGTACCATGTTGCCAACGGAAGCGATGCTTGCCTGGTAGCGGCCGGCCTGTTCCCGATCGATTGAGATCTGCCATTCGATGCCAGGCAGGGGACGGTCGTCCTCCTGGTTCATCAGTGTGTCCATGCCGTTGATGTGCTCGCGAATGCGGGCGACAGCAGCAACCATGTCGTTGTAATCGGTGGACTTGATCTCCAGCTGAACGTCCTTGCCCGTTGGCGGACCGCCTTCGATCTTGCGGGTCTCCACCTTGATGCCGGGGATGTCACTGGTCGCGTTACGGATGTCGGCGAAGATCTCCTTCGCCACCCGGCGGCAGCAGAAGTCTGCAAGCTCGATATTGATCTCGCCCATCACGTCGGCAGGCTTGTCCTGGACGTCGCCGACGGAGGGGCCGCCGGACGAACCGCCGGGTGTGAACGCGTTGGTGATGACATTGTCGACGCCCGGAATGGACATGATCCTGTCTTCAACCTGCACAACGAGATCGCGCGCTTCCGAGGCAGACATGTTGCCACGGCCGGAAACAAGAACCACCGCTTGTTCCGGTTCTTCATCAATGAAGAACTGCACGCCGGTCGGGTTCGCCATGAACGCGCCGACGATCGCAAAGCAACTGCCGATCAGCAGCACGATGGCGGCGATGTTGCCGATCGGGTTGCCTGCAAACATCTTCAAGATGCGAACATAGATGCCAGTGAACCCGCTTACTTTCTTGACATCGAAAGCTTCGGAGCCGGAAAGGGCGGCAGCTTCCGCACGTTCCTTTTCGGCTCTCTTGGCAGCTCGTGCCTGAGACCAGTGCACAAACGGACGCAGCAGCTTGTAGGAAACAAAGCCGACAAGGACGAGGGCCACCAGGCCGCACAGGATGGCGATGCCGGTTGCAGCCACCGCTGGCACGACGCCTTCGAGAGCCATCGGTACGAACGGGCCGAATCCGACAATGACGGCGGCCAGAACGCCAAATGTCAGTGCCAGAAGTCCAGCGGCATACCTGTTCAGGAAATGCGAGACCTGGGCCAGGATGCCCCCTGTCACCGGCAGGAACACCATGGCGGTGAACAGCGAGGCGGTCAGGACGATGATCACCATGATCGGCAGGTAGCTCATGAACTCGCCGGCAACACCCGGCCACAGCAGCATGGGCAGGAACGCTACCAGTGTGGTGGCCGTCGAAGAGACGATCGGCCAGAACATCAGCTTCGCAGCGCGGATATAGGCCTCGCGGTCTTCCATGCCTTCCTGGATCTTGCGGTCGGCATATTCGGTCATCACGATGGCACCGTCGACCAGCAGGCCAACGGTCAGAACGAGGCCGAACATGACCATGTTGTTGACCGTGTAGCCGACGCCGCCAAGGATCAGGAAGCCGACCATGAAGGAGGTCGGGATCGCCAGACCCACGAGCAGTGCGGAGCGCATGCCAAGCGCCGCCAGAACCAGGATCATCACCAGGAAAATCGCCGTCAGGATCGAAGATTGCAGCGAGCCAAGCACTTCGAAGATGTTGTTGGACTGGTCGAGCATCATGTCGACACGAACGGTTTCCGGCCAGTCCCTGGAGGCATGTTCGACAACTTCACGGACTGCCGCGTTGTTCTCGATGATGTTGGTGCCGATACGCTTGACGACCTGAAGAGCAATTGCCCGGTTGCCGTTGACGCGTGTGTAGGCGTTGGGATCCTTGAAGGTGCGCCGGATCTCGGCGACATCTGCAAGGGTCACGACACCTTCACCGCTCTGTTTCAGCGGCAGCGTGTAGACATCCTCTGCGGTCTCTACGAGACCAGGCACCTTCACGTTGAAGCGGCCCTTGCCGCCGTCGATAAAGCCCGCAGGAACAAGCTGGTTGTTGAGCTGCAGCGAGTTAAGGAGCTCCTGCTGGGTGATCGAGTAGGATTCCAGTTTCTGGGTGTCGATCAGGACTTCCAGCAGCTCTTCGCGGTGCCCGGTCAGATCCGCCGACCGGACGGTGTCGATAGCCTCGATCTCGTCCTTGAGACGCCGGGCGTGCTTGTAGAGCGTGCGCTCCGGCACGTTGCCCGACAAGGCGATGATCATGGTCGGCGCAAGTGCGAAGTTCATTTCCGTGATCGTCGGCTCTTCAGCCTCGTCCGGCAGCTTGCTCTTGGCCTGGTCGACCTTGTCGCGCACGTCCGCCAGCGCCTCGTCCTTGTTGAACGAGATGTCGAATTCCAGCACGATGCCGGCATGACTTTCCGACGCGATCGCGGTGATTTCCTTCAACCCGTCAAGGCCGCGCAATTCCGTTTCCATCGGCCGCACGAGCAGGCGCTCGGAATCCTCCGGAGAAATGCCCTGCTGGGTGATCGAAATGTAGAAGATCGGCAGATCGATGTCCGGGCTGGCTTCTTTCGGGATCGAGATATAGGTGGCGACACCGGCAACGATCAGCGCCAGCATCATCACGAATACCGTCTTGGGGCGCCGAAGGACGCCTTCAAGCATGTCTATCATTGACTCACCTCTGCCGTCTCAAAGACCGGTTGCACGAGTTCTCCATCCGAGACGTATTCCTGCCCCACGGTGATGGCGACGACTTCGTCGGGAAGACCGCCGATCCACATTCCGTCCTGTTCTCCACCCAGCACCTTGACGGGGTAGAAGACAGTCTTGTTGTTTTCATCGACTGCACGAATGCCGACCTGGCCGGCGTCGTTCAACGTCAGAATTGCTGGCGAAATCTTGTGTGCTTTCTCCGCAGCCAGCTCCAGCTTGGTGACTGCCGTCACGCCGTCCCTGGCTTTGCCGTCGGGATTGGGGAGCTCGATCTCGATACGGAAGGTTTTCGTGTCCGGATTTGCCGTCGGCGAGATGTAACGCACCTTGCCGCTGAGCGATTCACCCGTCACGAGCGTGACCGTTGCCGGCATGTCCAGCGAGATCTCGGAAATATTCAGTTCCGACACTTCGCCGATGGCAATCATCGGATCCGCATCAACCACCGTCGCGCAGATGCCGCCTTGTTCAAGCTGTGCGCCGATTTCAGCCATGGGGCTCTGGATGACGCCGGCAATCGGCGAGCGGATAACTGTGTGTTCCAGCTCCTGCTCGGCCTCAATCAGGCGTGCCTTTGCAGCATCGAGCTGGGCCTGCAGGGCAGCCACACGGGTTTGAGCGGTAAAGCCCTTGCTGTTCAACTGAGTTGCTGCCTCATGGTCCAGTTGCGCCTGAGCCAGGGCAGCCTTGGCTTCCAGAATGCGTGACTGCCGCGATCCCTTGTCGAGAACACAAAGCACATCGCCGGCGGCGACATGCGCGCCTTCCTGCGCCGGGCGCTCCACCACGTCATCGGTTGTCTTGGATCTGACAGCCACCGTGGCTTCGGCTTCGGTGCGCCCGCGCACTTCCAGAACGGCTCGACGGTCTTGCGCCACCAGACGTTCCACCTGAACGCGGAAGGTCTCCGTGGACGCCTGGCTGACCCTGAGTGCCGGGGGCGGGGTGGCATGTTCGCTGTCGCCGACACCACCGATCACCATCGTGCCGCTATACATCCAGAAACCGATACCGGCCGCGATGCCGGTCGCCAGGAGGTAGGAAAACTTCACTCGCATTGTCTAAAGCTCCGAAACGTCTTGCGCTTACTCCGCGGCTGCCGCAACCGGCTGTGCCGCTTCTTCAGCAATCCTGATCAGTGCCTCGCCATGTTCTTCCAGATAGGCGAGGGTGAAATTCATGCAGGCAATGCCGTATTCACGGGTCCAGTTGGACCCGGGGTGCGAACATTCCTGGTCTTTTTCGTTGTCTGTCAGCAGGCGCAACTCAGCGTGTACCTGCGCCTTGCGCCGTTCGACCGCGCGGCGGATGACCTCGGGAGGCAGTTGCGCGGCGTTGAGGGCGATCAGCAAAAAGGGTGATTTGAAAGTGTCCGGTGCCTGTGGATCGCACAGGGACTGGATGAAGTCTTCCCTGCCGGCATCGGTGATGGAATAGACCTTGCGGGCAGGTTTGCCTGCCTGCGGCTCCTCGCGCACGGTTACCAGCCCTTCCGATTCCAGACGCGCCAGCGCCGGATAGATCGAGCCGAAGCTCGCATCATCGAAATAGCTGAACCGGCCTTCGGTCGACTCCTTCCGGATTTCGTATCCGGTGGCATCCCCGAAAGAAAGGATTGCGAGGCAGAGACTGCGTACACTCATTGACAACTCCGTGCCTGGGAGCGTCCTCCCGGCATGACGGCCTTCATACGAGCCCGGTTGCGATCCGGATGACGCTATAGGCATCGTAAGAAGTGTCATATGTTGGTTCGATATATCGAACAAATATATGCTCACGCATTTGTAATCAAGAGTGCGCTGCACAAATCTTGCGTCGAAGATGAATAAACTATGAGCTGATCTTCAAAATGATCTTAATCGGTCTATTTGACAGGTTGTTGGCAGGTATCGATCGGCGCTAGGCTGATCATGCATCGCAACAGCAATCGCAGAGCGAGGAGTGCGCGCCATGGCATTGTCGATGAAGGGGCCGGTTCGCTTGAAGCTTCCGAGAGATCCCTTGTTTCGTCTGCTTGCAGTCAACGGCCTGGCGGGAACGGCAATTGCCGGCCTCGTGCTCGGCGGCATTTTCCTCGGCAATATCGGTAATCTGAGAGTGCTTGTCATGTCGGCAGAGGACCCGGTGCTGCCGGTCATCATGCTGGCATTCGGCCTGTTCATCACCCTCGGATCCGTGGTCATGGGCTCAGCCATCATGCTGTTGGGTGAAGCCGGCCGAAGCGGAAAAGGCGGAGGTGGGGCCGCAAGGCACAGACTGCCGATATCTTTCACCGGGCAAATGAAACCAGTGCCGGTTCCAGCCAGAGCAAATCGCGGCCACGATCTGCGCCGGTGAACCTTCTCGGTCAGTTAGGCACCTTGCGTAAACGGTCAATGAGCGAGTTGCTGGTAAACTGACTTGGCCTTGGCGGAAGTCGAGGGCTGTGGCCCCAAATCAGCAAACAAGGTCATGGCCGCAGCTGCTAAAAGTAGCAGCAATCCCAGGGATGAGAGCCTCATCTCACCGGTCCTTTCGATCATGACGTCCTCCGTTTTGATGCCGCGCTTATACAGTCGCAGGATCTAAAGTCCCGGTAATACCGCATGTAAAATTTTACGTACCTGCAAATACCTACAGGCAAATCTGACAGTGCCCCGTTTCCGGTGCCGGGAAGGGGCGGCCAGGTCATGTAGCTGAAGGACTGTCAGTACGTCCGCAGTGGTCCGTTCCAGGATCGGGAAGCGAAGAAGGGTGCGTCTCCGAACAACGCAGACCGCTGTTAACCATGGCGTTCGAAAAAAAGGGAGAACTGCAAGGACAGGTTGCAGATCTTCCACGCGCCCTGTACGACCAATGGTAGTTTAACGTTTTGTTAATTATTCATTGGGGTTGTAATGCGATTTCTTTTGAGAAACTTGCACGTTTTTGTTTTTGTTAGCCTTTCAGCGTCAGCCGCCTTTTGGGTTGCTAGCCATTCCGACCAGGCGGTAGAGGTTGCGCAGCCATTGGTCGAAGACGCGGTCGAGCTTCATGTGATGGCGGAAAATGCCCTGCGCGAGATCGGTCAACTGGACCTGGAAAAAGCGGCAGATGAGGCGATTTCCTACTATGTCGCGACGCTGCGCATGCCCAGCCTGCTCTTCGAAAGGCTGTCGGATGAACTGGGCGAAGTCAGCGACACGATGGAAGAGAGGGTGCAGTCACGGCCTTTTCCTCAGACAGCAACACCTGCCGCACAAGACCGGCCGGTGCCGGTGGGGACTGGCCCGAGCCGGTATTGGCGCACAGGTGAAGACCGGTACGCCAAACTGTCGATCTGATCAGAAACGCCTCACGCTGATGCCAGAGCCAGCGCTATACCCTGGCCGACACCGATGCACATGGTGGCAAGCGCCAGGTTTCCATCCCGTTTTTTCAGTTCCAGGGCTGCTGTTCCCGTGATTCTGGCGCCAGACATCCCCAACGGATGACCGAGTGCAATCGCACCGCCGTTCGGATTGAGGATTTCACTGTCTTCGGGCAGGCCAAGGTCTCGCATGACTGCAATGCCCTGTGCGGCGAAAGCTTCGTTGAGTTCGATCACGTCGAACTCCGGCAGCGCGATTCCGAGGCGCGCGCAGAGCTTGCGTGTCGCCGGCGCGGGGCCAATGCCCATGATCCGCGGCGGAACCCCAGCGGTGGCTCCACCGACGACGCGGGCGATCGGCGTGAGATTGTGCTTGGCCACCGCAGCTTCCGACGCGATCAGCAAAGCCGCAGCACCGTCGTTGACACCGGACGCGTTGCCGGCGGTCACCGAACCATTTTCACGGAACGGCGTCTTGAGCGCCGAAAGGGCCTCCAGCGTTGTGTTCCTGGGGTGTTCGTCCTTGTCCACCAGAATAGGGTCGCCCTTGCGCTGGGGGATCATCACGGGAACGATTTCTTCGGCGAACCGACCGGATTGCTGAGCGGCGGCGGCTCGCTGCTGGCTGCGCAGCGCGAAGGCATCCTGGTCCTGTCGCGAGATCTGGAATTGTTCGGCAACGTTTTCCGCCGTTTCCGGCATGGAATCGATACCATATTGGCGTTTGAGAAGCGGATTGACGAAGCGCCAGCCGATTGTCGTGTCGAAGATTTCAGCCGAGCGGGAAAAGGCGGTGTCTGCCTTTGGCATGACAAAAGGTGCGCGGGACATGCTTTCAACGCCGCCAGCGATGGCCAGATCGATTTCGCCGGCCTTGATCGCCCTGGCCGCAGTCATCACGGCATCCATTCCCGAACCACATAGCCGGTTGAGTGTCAGACCGGGAACTGTCTCCGGCAAGCCCGCCAACAGTGCCGACATGCGCGCGACGTTTCGGTTGTCTTCACCGGCCTGGTTGGCACAGCCATAAAAGACGTCATCTACCTCGGCCCAGTCCGTGTCCGGATTGCGCTCCATGAGGGCGCTGATGGGGATCGCACCTAGATCGTCAGCGCGGACAGAGGACAGCATGCCGCCATAGCGTCCGATGGGCGTGCGGACATAATCGCAAATGAAGACATGATGCATGAGCGTTTTCCTCTCCGTCGCGTGGCGTTGGCCTCTGGGGCATGGTCGCGAATTGACGTGAAGTCTTGCCGGAAATCATCTGGCAGGGCAAGAACGCATCACAGGAAAATCGATCTCGTCAGAGTTTTTGTGATGTTTCCGGATGGCGCCGGATATCGTCTTCCTGCAAGTAGGTTCCGGACTGCACCTCAATCATCCGCACCGGAATCTTGCCCGGGTTATGCAACGTGTGCTGCGCTCCAAGCGGCACATATGCGGACTGGTTTTCGCTGAGCAGACGCGTTTCGCCGTTGATCGTGATCTCGAGCGTACCAGACACCACCACCCAGTGCTCCGTCCGGTGAAGGTGGCTTTGCAGGCTGAGCCTCTTGCCCGGCTTGATCATCATCGACTGAACGGAAAAACGTTCGCCGGCGTTGATGCGTTCGGTATAGCCCCAAGGACGGTAGGACCTCGGGTGCCGGTCCACCTCATGCCTGCCTTCCGCCTTCAGTTGCTCCACAACGGTCTTGACGTCCTGCGCCTTGTCCTTGTGGGCAACAAGAACGCTGTCGGTCGTGGCGATCACCATGACATCCTCAAGGCCGATAACGGATACGAGCCCGCGTTCAGCATAGGCCAGGCAGTTGTTGCTATCGAGAAAGCGGGCATCGCCCAATCCGGAATTGCCCTGGGCATCCTTGTCCAGGACCGTCCAGATCGCCGACCAGGAACCCAGGTCGTCCCATTCCGGTGCAACGGGCGCGCAGACGACGTTGTCCGCCTTTTCCATGATGGCGTAGTCGATGGAAATGTTGTCCAGTGTTTCGAAGGCTTCCTGGTTCAGTCGCGTAAAATCCAGATCCCCATGCCGTGTCTTCATGACGGCGACGATGTTCTCGTAAAGCTCCGGCTGGTGCTTCTTGAAAGCATCAATCATCGTATTGGCGGCATAAAGAAAGATGCCGGCATTCCAGACATAGCTGCCGTCCTTCAGGAAGGCATCGGCACGGTCCTGGTCAGGCTTCTCGACAAAGGCTTCCACAGGCCGCACAGGCTCGCTGCCACTTGCAACCTTGATGTATCCGTATCCGGTATTGGCTTCGCTGGGTTCGATGCCGAAGGTCACGATCTTGCCTGCGCGAGCGGCTGTCTCCGCCTGATGGACGGCAGTCAGGAAAAGATCTTCCTTCCGGATCAGGTGGTCGGAGGGCAACAGCAGGATCAGGGCGTTCGGGTCGGTTTCAGCGGCAATCAACGCTGCCATCAGGGCAGGGGGCGCTGTATTTCGGCCGACAGGCTCAAGCAGGATCGACTGGGCTTCCAGCCCCAGTTCGTTGAGCTGCTCGCCGATCAGAAACCGGTGGGCATTGCTGCCGATCACGATCGGAGCGGCAAGGTCCGGCCGATTGACGCGCTTGCAGGTCTTCTGGAACAGACTTTCCCCGCCAAACAGTGGCAAAAACTGTTTTGGCCGGTCGGTGCGTGACAGCGGCCACAGCCGCGAACCGACACCACCGGACAAAATACAAGGGAAAATCATGCTTTGCTTCCTGTTCTGCTGGCACATTCGGGCGCTTGCGGGCGCACCGGTGTTGCTTTGAGTGTTAATCAGCACCGGGACAAGTTGCAAGCAAGTGGCTTGAACGCTACATACGTAATAACGTAACGCCAGGGCGTTGGTTCCCAAAGAGCGCAGCAGGCTTTCAGGACTATGACAAATTCGGATACCAGGCTTGTTCAGCTTGACCGCGCAGGCATCCGCAAGGGCGGTGAATGGCTGGTGCGCGGCGTAGATCTATCGGTTTCACCGGGTGAAATCGTGACGCTTATCGGGCCCAATGGGTCCGGCAAGTCGACAACGGCCAAGATGGCGCTTGGGATCCTGAGCCCGAGCGAAGGCCGTGCCGAACGCAAGCCCGGCCTGAAGATTGGCTACGTGCCGCAGAAGCTCGCCATCGACTGGACGTTGCCGCTGACGGTCGCCAGGTTCATGCGGCTGACGAACCCCCTGTCCGATGCCGAATGCCGCGCTGCGCTGGCGCGCACCGGCGCTGAAAGGCTGATGACTTCTCAGATGCGCACGCTCTCCGGCGGTGAAATGCAGCGTGTCATGCTGGCCCGCGCGATTGCCCGCAATCCCGGGCTGCTGGTGTTGGACGAGCCGGTGCAAGGCGTGGATTATGCCGGAGAGATCGCGATCTACGACCTCATTTCCGAAATCCGCAACACGCTTGGCTGCGGCATCCTGATGATCTCTCACGATCTTCATGTCGTGATGGCCGCAGCAGATCAGGTGATTTGCCTCAATGGTCACGTTTGCTGCCGCGGAACCCCCTCTGACGTCAGCCGTGACGACCGGTATCATGCGCTGTTTGGCAACCGGCGCAATGCGGCGATTGCCGTCTATGAACATCACCATGACCACGTGCATCTGCCGGATGGAAAGGTGCGCCACGCGGACGGTTCGCTGTGTTCCTCCTGTTCCGGCGAGCATCATCACGCACCTGCCGACGCGGCTGCGGAGAAAGAAGGCGGCATTCGAAATGCTGGATGATTTCTTCACCCGTGCACTCATTGCCGGCATAGGTGTGGCACTTGTTGCAGGACCGCTTGGCTGTTTCATCGTCTGGCGTCGCATGGCCTATTTCGGCGATACGCTGTCCCATGCAGCCTTGCTGGGCGTTGCCCTGTCGCTGCTCCTCAACGTCAACACCACGTTGGCAGTCGGGGTTGTTTCCATCCTTCTGGCGATCGTGCTGATGGCACTGAGGCGCAGCGACACGCTGTCTTCCGATGCATTGCTTGGCTTGCTGTCCCATTCCGCGCTCGCCCTGGGATTGGTCTGTCTGGCCTTCATGACATGGGTCCGGGTCGATCTGCTGGGGCTGCTCTTCGGCGATATCCTGGCCGTCACACCCATGGACATCGCCATGATCTACGCTGGCGGTGCGATCGTGCTCGGTGTCCTCGTGGTCATCTGGCGCCGCCTGTTCGCAGCAACGGTCAGTCCGGACCTTGCCGCGGGCGAGGGGCTGAAGCCTGAGCGGACCGAGCTGATCTTCATGCTGCTGACGGCAATCGTCATTGCCATTTCTCTGAAGATCATCGGCGCGCTGCTGATCACAGCGCTGCTGATCATTCCCGCCGCTGCCGCCCGGCGCCTGTCGGCATCGCCGGAACAGATGGCGGTGATTGCAGCCCTGACCGGAGCTGCCGCCGTCGTCGGCGGGCTCTATAGTTCGCTGACCTACGATACCCCGTCCGGCCCCTCCATCGTTGTTGCGGCGATGGCGCTGTTTGTCGTCAGTCTTGTCCCGGGTGTGCAAATCGTGAGAAGGGTGAGATCGAGCACGAAAGGAGATCGTCCGTGAGCGTTGAGACACATCCCGAACTGACCAAGAACCAGGCCCTGGTGTTCGGCTCGTTGTCGGACGCTGGTGGACCTTTGACGGCCTATGCGATTCTCGATCTGTTGCGCGACAGCGGTTTTCGTGCACCGCTGCAGGTCTACCGGGCTCTCGACAAGCTGGTGGAATACGGAATGGTCCACCGGCTGGAAAGCCTCAATGCCTTTGTGGCCTGTTCCCACAAGGGCTGCTCCGGTCATGGCACGGCTGCCTTCGCCATCTGTGAAAAATGTGGTGTTGTCAGCGAGTTTACGCCGGACAAGGCCATTTCTCTCCTGAGGGAATGGACACAGAGCGAAGGCTTCCAGTTGTCCCGGACGACCATCGAACTGCGCGGCACCTGCCGGCAGTGCACCATGCCGATGTAACCCTGGCGGCGTTTCCCGGCATCCATTTGATTTCCGAGACACTGTCTTTGTTCTAGGATGTCTGCATCGAATCCGCGGAGAGGTTCATGGCAGACAAACTGGGCATCGGCATCATCGGATGCGGCACCATCTCAAAGACCTATTTTGATCTGGCGCCAAAGTTCAATGGCCTTGAAATCAGGGCCTGTGCGGATCTGAACCGTCATGCTGCGGAAGAGCGCGCATCCGAATACGGCGTGCGTGCACTCACCGTGCACGACCTGCTTCTGGCGGATGATGTCGATCTGATCGTCAATCTGACTGTTCCCGATGCCCATTATCTCGTTTCCCATGAAATCCTGGCACACGGGAAGCATGTCTATTCGGAAAAACCTCTGGCTCTGTCGATCCGGGACGGGCAGGCGCTTGCCGATTTTGCACGCAAAAAACATCTGAGGGTCGGGTGTGCACCGGATACGTTTCTGGGCGGGGCACATCAGATTGCCCGCAAGGCAGTTGACGAAGGACTGATCGGAGAAATCGTTGGTGGCACGTGCCATGTCATGAGCCACGGCATGGAGCATTGGCACCCCAACCCGGACTTCTTCTTCAAGCCGGGAGGGGGGCCGGTTCTCGACCTCGGACCTTACTACATTGCCGCTCTGCTCAATCTGATCGGCCCGGTAAAGCGTGTGTGCGCCATGTCAGCCATGCCGTTCAAGACCCGGACGATCGGGAGTGGCACTCGAAATGGTGAAAAGATCGATGTCTCCACCCCAACCACAATCCATGCGATTCTCGAGTTCCGTTCCGGTGCAAAAGTAACGCTGACGGCGAGCTGGGACGTCTGGGCACACAGGCACCAGCCTATGGAGCTTTACGGTACCCGGGGAACACTTTTTCTGGCCGACCCGAACTATTTCGGCGGAGACGTAAGCCTGGTCACCGAAGATGGAACGACAAAAGCATTAGACGATGCGATGCACCCGTTCGGTTTGGCGAATGTCGATGACAACGGCCTGCCGCGTGCGAACTACCGCGCTGCCGGTCTGGCAGACATGGCCCAGTCGATCCTGAGTGGAGACGACACCGAGTTCCGCTGTTCGCTCGAACGGGCACTGCATGCGGTCGACGTCATGGTGTCGATTTTGAAATCTGCCGAAACGGGAACGTTCATCGAAATCGAACACCAGGCCAGCCGTCCACAGGCGCTTGCTGCCGCAGAGGCAGTCAAATTGCTCGTCTGAAGCTGGTTGCAGGTGCACCGCCAGCCACCTATCTTCGCCGCAAGGGATGTCCGGGTCTGAGGGCACCCGGCCGCTTGCGGGCAAAAGAGGGAGAGCGGAAATGGCCTTGTTGATCGCCGGCCTTGTGCTGTTTTTGGGAATTCACACGTTGCCGATGTTTCCGGCAACGCGCAATGGGCTGGTCTCAAGGCTCGGCGAAACACCGTACAAGGGTCTATATACGCTCTTGTCGTTCGTCGGTCTGGGGCTGATCGTTTACGGTTATGGCGTGGCCCGTTTTGAAGGCCCGCCGGTGCTGTACGATCCGCCGTTCTGGCTGCGCCACGTCACCATGCTGTTCATGGTTCCTGTTTTCATTTTCCTTGTCGCTGCCTATGTGCCGTCGCGGATCAAGACAGTCCTGAAACATCCGATGCTGGTAGCCGTAAAACTGTGGGCATTGGCTCACCTTCTGGCAAATGGCGATCTGGCTTCGGTGCTTTTGTTTGGCGGTTTTCTCGCCTGGGCAGTGGCAGACCGGATTTCGGTCAAGCGCCGCGGGCCCGGCGCAGGGCAGATAGGTGCACTGGCAACGGCCAAGCCCGGAAAATACTCCGATTTTGTCGTGATTCTGTTGGGCTTGGTCCTCTACGGACTGTTCGCGTGGAAGCTGCACGCCTTGTTGATCGGCGTTCCGGTGGCCTGATAGCGGTCGCGGAGCTTGAAATTACGTTAGAAATCCGGCATTCCGTGCCGGATTGCCCCACTTGCGCCATGAAGGACCGATTTAAGCCCCTTCAGGGAATTGCCCGAGCCGGATCAAGTGGATAATGTGCGCCACTCATGAAGGGGCCGTGCCCGGGCAGACGTGCCGGGCCGAAGAAGTGAATGCAGGAAATAGACACGCATGTCTGACATTTTTCGTGAAGTCGATGAAGATATCCGCCAGGAAAAATACCGTCGGCTTTGGGACCGCTTCGGTCCGTGGGTGCTTGGCGTTGCGGTCTTGATCATTGTTGGAACCGGCGGCTATCGCGGCTGGCTCTACTGGCAGGAACAGCAGTCCCAGAGCGCTGGCGACACGTTCTTTGAAGCCGTGAGGCTTTCCGAAGCCCAGAACTACGAAGAAGCAGCAGCTCTTTACGGTGAACTGGACGACGCCCTTGGCGGATACCCGGCCTTGGCGAAACTGCGTCAGGCAACCGATCTTTCCAATTCCGGCAAGACTGAAGAAGCCCTGGCCGAATTCGATGCCCTGTCGCGCGATACCAGCATCATGGATGCTCTGCGTGATGTTGCAGCGCTGCGTGCCGCTTATCTTGCCGTCGACACCCAAGGCTACGGCGATATTGCCGACAGGGTCGAGAAGCTGACCGGCGACACTGGTCCGTTCCGTGCAGCTGCACGCGAACTTCTTGCCCTAAGTGCATGGAAAGACGGCGATATTGAAACAGCCCGTCAGTGGATTTCCGCTCTTGAAGACGACGCGGAAACACCGGCAGACGTGAGCCGCCGCGTGTCAATCCTGAGTGACGTGATCCGGTCCAGCAACGGCGAAGCCAAGGCGGACAGTGAAGGAAACAACCAGTGAGTTTTGTAACCGTTTCTTTCCGCAGACGCGGTGTTTTTAGTGCCATTGCGCTTTCGCTCGTCCTCACCGGTTGCGGGTCGGTCAGCGAATTTACCGAGAACATAAACCCGTTTGCTCGCGAGAAAATCCTCAAGGGTGAGCGCCAGCCCGTGTTCGACGGCGCCGATCCGGCAGCCGAAGCGCTCGGCCAGGCAGCAAAGGTCGGTTCTGCGACTGGCGGGCAGTCCTGGTCAACAGCCGGTGGTGGCCTGACCAACGATCCGGGCAACGTCGCCATATCCGTCTCCGGCAATCGTGCCTGGCGCGCTCAGGTCGGCTCGTCCGGCGGCGGGCTGACAACATCCGCACTTCGGGTGTCTTCCCGTCCGGTCAGCGATGGCAGCCGTATTTATGTCTACAAGCCGAATGGCGAAGTCGTAGCGTTGTCGACGGGCGGTGGACGCCAGTGGACCCAGAACCTGCGTCCGGAAGGCGAAAGGGATGTGGGTCCTGGTGGTGGTGTTGCCGTTGAAGGCGGCGTTGTCTACGCAGCCACCAGCTATCGTCAGGTGGCGGCTCTTGAAGCCGGCTCCGGCCGGGAAATCTGGAAAGTCGACATCGACACGCCGGCTCGTGGTGCGCCTGTTGCCGGTGCCGGTCATGTGATCGTTGTATCCCAGTCCAACGAAGTCTATGCCCTGAAGCAGTCTGACGGCAGCGTTGCCTGGACCTATGCAGGTATCGAGGAAACTGCTGGTCTGTTGTCTGCGGCCAATCCGGCCATTTCCGGCAACCGTGTCATCGTGCCGTTCTCCTCCGGTGAAATCATGGCCATCGACATCAAGTCGGGCGAACCGGCCTGGATCGATGGCGTGTCGCGCGGCTTCAGGACACTTGCCCTGTCCGGTCTCGCGGACGTTTCGGCGAGCCCGGTTGTCTCCGGCAGTACGGTTTATGCCACTGGTGTTGCCGGCCGCACGGTTGCGGTGGATGCCCGCACCGGCCAGCGTCGCTGGGAACAGGATCTCGGCAGCGTGCACACGCCGGTTGTCTCCGGCAGCGCGTTGTTCATGGTTGATCTCGACGACCGTATGGTCGCCCTCAATCTGAAAAACGGGGAAACCCTCTGGGCAACGGCCTTGCCGCGTCCGGAAAAGAAGAAGAAGCGCCGCAACTGGGCTGGACCGATCCTGGCGAATGGGGCACTGGTTGCCTTTTCCAGCGACGGTCAGATCGCAATCGTGGATGCCGCTTCTGGAAAAACCATGTTGACGCAGCGGACCAATACGGATGTCTATGTGACACCGATCGTCGCCGGAGGCCGGATTATCGTGCTGACAGGCAATGACGGCGTCGCTGCCTTCAACTAGCATTTGAGGCAGGGCCCGAAGAGGCCCGCCTATCAGGAGAAACTGCTGTGGGCGCTACTGTCGCCATTATCGGACGGCCGAATGTCGGCAAGTCCACCCTGTTCAATCGCCTTGTGGGCAAGCGCCTGGCGCTGGTAGACGACACACCTGGTGTGACGCGAGACCGGCGGCCGGGCGATGCCCGTTTGGGCGACTTGCGCTTTACGATCATCGACACCGCCGGTCTCGAAGATGCGGACAAGGAATCCCTCGAGGGCCGCATGCGCCGGCAGACCGAGGAGGCAATCGAAACCGCCGACGCGGTTCTGTTCGTGATTGACGCTCGTGCCGGTGTAACGCCGCTTGATGCCCATTTTGCCGAAGTCGCACGCAAGACCACCCGTCCGGTGATCCTGCTGGCCAACAAGGCGGAAGGCAGGGCCGGAGAGAGCGGACTTTACGAATCCTATTCGCTTGGTCTTGGTGATCCGATTGCAATCTCCGCTGAACACGGCGAAGGGCTTGCTGATCTCTATGATGCTCTGAAACCTCATGTCGACCGGGTCACGGAAGAAGAAGAGGCAAAGCGCGAAGAGGCAATCACCAACGTGGATGTCGACGAGGACGGTGAATTCGTCGAGGACGAAGAGCCGGTCGGCACAATTGAAAGACCGCTGCGTGTTGCCATCGTCGGCCGCCCGAATGCGGGCAAGTCGACGCTGATCAACCGCATGCTGGGCGAAGACCGCATGCTGACCGGACCGGAAGCAGGCATCACGCGCGATTCCATCTCGGTAGACTGGGTCTGGCGCGACAGGCATATCAAGCTGTTCGATACGGCCGGTATCCGGAAAAAGGCGCGCGTTCAGGAAAAGCTCGAAAAGCTTTCCGTGGCAGACGCTCTGCGTGCGATCAAGTTCGCCGAAGTGGTCGTTGTCACGCTGGACGCCACCATGTCCTTCGAGAAGCAGGACCTGCAGATCATCGATCTGGTTGCGCGCGAAGGCCGCGCGCTGGTGATCGCGATCAACAAGTGGGACCTGATCGAAGACCGGGAAGAAGCCTGGAAGAAAATCAAGGACGCCAACGAGCGGTATTTCAACCAGATCCGCGGTGTTCAGATCGCGACTTTGTCCGGCCAGCAAGGGCAGGGCGTCGATCGCCTGATCGAAAGCGTCTTTACCGCCTACGAGGCCTGGAATTCGCGTGTCTCGACCGCCAAGCTGAACCGTTGGCTGGACAAGGTCACCGCGAACCATCCGCCCCCCGCAGTTGCCGGACGCCGGGTGCGCCTGCGCTACATGACCCAGCCCAAGACGCGGCCGCCACATTTCGTGGTTTTTTGTTCGCGTCCCGAACAATTGCCGGAAAGCTACACGCGCTATCTGGTCAACTCGCTGCGCCAGACCTTCAACATACACGGAACTCCCATTCGCCTGTCCTACCGCAAAGGCGAAAACCCTTACGCCCCGAAGAGAAAACGGGGCTGAGTGGGGAGGGCAGCCTGCCATTTTGCCAGGCTGCCAGCCAGTATTCTTCTTTCCTGGCGGGAAAGCAGCTTTCCGCCGCGCTATCGACACTTAAGGGAGTTTGAACCATGTCCATCGACCGGCTGGAATTCGCCGTTGCCCTTGCCGAAAAGGCTGGCGAGCTCGGTCTCGACTATTTTCACAAGCTGGACACGCTGACGATTACGCAGAAGGGGCATCAGGACCTCGTCTCGGAAGCGGACCGCAATGTGGAAACGCTCATCCGCGCGGAACTCGCAAAGAGCTATCCGGACGACGGTATCCTGGGCGAAGAGCATGGCATGGAAGAAGGGTCTTCGGGCTACACCTGGGTTACCGACCCGATCGACGGTACGGCAAATTTCGTTGCCGGCATTCCGCAGTGGTGCGTCATCATCTCCTGCGTTCATCAGGGCCAGGTGATTGTCGGTGTGATCCATGATCCGGTGTCCAAGGAAACCTTCAAGGCTGCCGCCGGTCACGGTGCGTTCCTCAATGGCAAGCCGATCCGTGCCTCCGACAGCGAAAGCCTCTCTCACGGTTCAGTCGGTGTTGGTTTCAATGGCCGCACTGCCGTTACGGATGCGGTCAACGTCGTCGGTGCTCTGGTCTCCAAGGGCGGTGTGTTCTTCCGCAACGCCTCGGGCGGTCTGATGCTTGCCTACGCGGCTTCCGGGCGCCTTATCGGCTATGTAGAATCCCACATGAACGCCTGGGACTGCCTTGCAGGCATGCTGATCACCAAGGAAGCCGGTGGTGAAGTTCTGGAACAGGACATCAACCAGTCCCTTTACGACGGCGCACGTGTCGTTGTTGGCGCTCCCGGCGTCTTTGCCGACCTGAAGGAAATCGCCGAAAGTTCCTTTGCGCCTTTCGAAGCTGCTTAATCAGCCTCACACATGCTGGTCGACGAGAACCGGGTTTCCATCCGGGTCGACCAGCATGAAGCTGGCCCGACCACTGCCGGCCTCGTCAGCTTCGGATACGAATGTGTATCCCTTCGCCTTCAGCGTCTTTTGGATGTCCCGTACATCCTGAAAATCTTCCAGTGTCCTGGCATCCTGGTCCCAGCCGGGATTGAAGGTGAGTATGTTCTTGTCGAACATGCCCTGAAACAAACCGATGATGGTATCGCCATTCTTCAGGACCGCCCAGTTGTCCGCGTCCGAGATGCCGATATCCACGAAGCCAAGTCCTTCGTAGAACGCCTTCGATTTTTCGAGGTCCTTGACGGCCAGACTGACCGAGAACGCGCCGAGTTTCATCTTCCTGGCTCCTCTGCAGCGACCGCCGCTGGATACCCTGCATGCTTTCAAAGTTCCAGAAAGGAAGCAAGTTCCAGGCGGGTCTTCTCGGTAAAATGAAAGCCCTTCCAGCCAAGCGCCTTCGCTACGCGAACGTTTGTGGCGCTGTCGTCGATCAGCAAGATCTCGGACGGGGCAACCTTGAGAGTGTCGCTGACATGGGCGAAGAACGCGGTGTCCGGCTTGGCTGACTTGATGCGGCCGGAAGAGAAAATCCGGCTGACCAGCGAGCCGAAGCCGGCCTGATGCTCGATGTAGCTGGAGCGGCGATCTTCATTGTTCGTCGCAATTACCTGAACGACGTCATGACTTGTCAGATGTTCAAGCAGGCTGCAGGTGAAGGGATCCCGCAGATCATCCTTGGCAAACCAGTAGTCGAGAAGATCTCCCGCATCCAGGAGGTAGCCACACCGGTCAAGCCAGTCTTGCAGGTGAGTTTTTATGTCCCGTTTCCCGGAGATGACTTGGAGGAAGGAGGCATCGAAGACGCCGCGTTCGAATGCATCGAGTGCAATTCCGAGGTCGCTCTCCAGCGTGTCAGCCCAGATGAACCTGCCGTCGACGACATTGCGGTTTAGAACGCCGTCGAAATCCCAGGCGATGACACTGATATCTGACCGCATGGCATGCTTCCCTTCCGATCATCGACCGGAAGGCGTAAAGGGAATGAACGGGCTATGCAACCCTTGATTGGATCAGCCCAGCAGGATCCGCCTTAGGGCTGAATCCATTCTCCGCTGACGCGGTCGTACAGGCCGCCGGTTTCCAGAACGTCCGGCATCAGCAAGGGCAGAAGATCTGCCGCAACATCATCCGGCGTCGGAAGATTGGTGGCGAGCTCGCCTGGCATTGCCTTGGCGCGCAGCCCTGTGCGGGTAGGGCCCGGGTCGGCCAGGTTGATCTTCATCTTGGTCTGCAGGCTTTCGTTCGCCCAGGTCCGTGCCATGGCTTCAACGGAAGCCTTGCTGATGGACTGTAGGCCCCAGAAGGGTGTGCAGGTGCTTGCATGAACGGAAGACAGGAACAGTGCACGGCCCGCGTCCGACTGGCGCAGGAGCGGGTCCAGAGAGCGGATCAGCCGCCAGTTGGCAACGACATTCACCGCCGTCACTTTCTCGAAGTCCTTCGGGCTGATGTGGCCGATCGGCGACAGAACACCCAGCATGCCGGCATTGGCGACGAAGATATCGAGCTTCTTCCAGCGTTCGTAGATCGCGGCGCCAAGCCGGTCGAGCGCGTCGAAGTCGGTCAGGTCAAGCGGGACGAGCGTTGTTTCCCCGCCTGCGGAGCGGATCTCGTCATCGAGGTCTTCCAGGCCGCCGACAGTTCGCGCAAGCGCAATGACATGCGCACCACGTTCGCCGAGCTGCTTTGCGATCTGATAGCCAATTCCGCGGGAGGCGCCGGTGACGAGAGCGACCCGGCCTTCAAAGTCTTTGATCATGCGTGATCTCTTAGATCAATTTGCCTTCCGGCGGTACCGCCGAAAGGCATAAATTGAAGCGGTCCAAAGAGTTTTGAGCGCTTTAGCCGACCTCGACCAGGCGAGGGGCGCTGACGAAGTCCTGATCCTCGGAAAGATCGGTCAGCGGTGTCGGGTAATCGCCGGTGAAACAATGATCCGTGAACTGCGGGTTGGCATCGTCGCGGCCATCGTAGCCCATGGCCTTGTAGATGCCATCGACGGACAGGAAGGCCAGGCTGTCGGCACCGATATAGGCGCGCATTTCCTCAAGACCGTATTTTGCAGCCAGCAGCTTTTCACGCACCGGCGTGTCGATGCCGTAGTAGTCGGAATACTTGATCGGCGGGCTGGCGAGCCGGAAGTGAACTTCCTTCGCACCCGCTTCGCGGATCATCTGCACGATCTTGACCGATGTTGTTCCGCGCACAAGGCTGTCGTCCACAAGCACGACGCGCTTGCCTTCGATCTGAGCCCGGTTGGCGGAGTGTTTCATCTTCACGCCAAGTGCACGGATCTGCTGGGTCGGTTCGATGAACGTGCGGCCGACATAGTGGTTGCGGATGATGCCGAGTTCGAACGGCACGCCGCTTTCCTGGCTGAAGCCGATGGCCGCCGGCACACCGCTGTCCGGCACCGGAACGATCACGTCGGCTTCGACGTTGGATTCCCGGGCCAGCTGGCGCCCCATTTCGCGGCGAACGTCGTAGACGCTGCGACCGCCGACAACGCTGTCGGGGCGGGAGAAGTAGATGTATTCGAAGATACACGGACGAGCCGGGCGTTTGCCGAACGGGAAGAAGGATTCAATCCCTGTTGACGTGCAGACGATAACTTCGCCATTTTCCACTTCGCGGATGAACTTTGCCCCGATGATATCGAGTGCGCAGGTCTCCGAGGCCAGGATCGGAGCACCATTCAGATCGCCCAGCACCAGCGGGCGAATGCCGAGCGGGTCACGCGCGCCGATCAGTTTCTTCGACGTCAGCGCCACCAGAGAATAGGCACCTTCCATCTGGGTGATCGCGTCGATGAAACGTTCGACGATTTTCCCCTTGCGCGAGCGGGCAACGAGCTGCAGGACCACCTCTGAATCGGAGGTCGACTGGCAGATTGCTCCGTCTCGGATCAACTGGCGGCGCAGGGTGAGGGCGTTGGTGAAGTTGCCGTTGTGGCAAACGGCAATGCCGCCACCGTCCAGCTCGGCAAAGAGCGGCTGCACGTTCCGCAGGATGGTTTCACCGGTCGTCGAGTACCGAACGTGGCCGACAGCGGCCTTTCCGCTCAGCCGCTCGATGGTGTCGGCGTCGGAGAAGTGATCGCCCACCAGCCCGAGATGGCGTTCCGCACGGAACTGCTCGTTGTCAACGGTGACGATCCCCGCTGCTTCCTGCCCGCGGTGCTGGAGCGCATGAAGCCCGAGCGCGGTCAGCGCGCTGGCATCCTCATGACCCAGAATGCCGAAAACACCGCATTCTTCGCGCAAGGTATCTGCATTGATGTCGAACGGTTCGTGCACGTCGGTTCCGCCAGCCATGGCGAACACTCCTTCGTTCTGGCCGGTGGGAGGACCGGCCGGGTCTTGCGGTCAAAAGTCTGTCATCGTCACGCAGGTGGACGAAACATTGGCCGCTTTGCAAATGGTACATCGTCCCGCACATATTTGGGCGCGGGATGCCTCATTCAGCGCTGCACCTCAAGCGGTGCCCGTTACTGCCCCAGTCTCGGTTAGTGTCCCTGGTTTATGCCCAAGGCCTGTTAGTTACTATCCGTCGTCAGCTGTTCAAGTCCCTGACGTTCTGAATCGCTGTAGGCCGGTTCATCAGTCGGGGTTGCTCCCCCTCCGGCCTGGTTGTTCTGCCGGATCTTGTCCAGGATCGCCTTTTCCGGGTCTTCTGGCAGCACAGCCACCAGCCGTTCACCGATAGACAGCAGGATCGGCCGCGACTTGGCTGTCTTGACCCAGTTCGGCTGCTGTTCCGGCTGGACGAACCAGTTGAAGAACATCATCGCGACGACGACCAGCAGCAGACCGCGCACAGCTCCGAACACGAACCCGAGGGTCCGGTCGAGGGCGCCGATCCGGCTGTCGAGCACGAAATCGGAAATCCGCATGGTGATATAGCTGACAACAAGCAGCGTGACCAGAAAGACTGCCGCGGCAGATACGCCCATGGCAACCAGGTCATGGTTGATATACTGCTTTGTGTAAGGAAGAACCCGTTCGTACAGCAGGAATGCCGCAGCTGCCGCAGCCACCCAGGAAACGATGGAAAGAACTTCCCTGACAAATCCGCGGATCATCGCAAGGACCGCCGAGATGAACATGATGACCAAGAGCAGTCCGTCCAGCAGCGTTATCGGCATGTTCCTGAAAAATCCTCTGTCTGGCGCTCTTTCAAGAGCTTAAACTTTTTGCCCAAACCCGTCACCATCTTGCGTCAGGTCTGCCCCGTAGCACTAGCCTCCGCCGAAAGTTTGGCAACAAAGTCCCCAAGTTCCGGCACGCCTGTCGTCCTGAACGAAGACACGGTGCCGTCCTTGAGATTGCCCTCCGGACAGTAAGCCTGATCGAAGCCGAGTTTCTCGGCTTCTTTCAGTCTGGAAGGGGCTTGGGCGACCGGCCTGATGGCCCCCGACAGGCTGACTTCGCCGAAATAGACGCAATTGGCCGGAAGGGCAAGTCCGCTGAGTGAGGAGATTAACGCTGCTGCCACGGCAAGATCGGCTCCAGGCTCGTTGATCTTGAGACCGCCGGCGACGTTCAGATAGACATCATGTTGTGAAAAGCGGACGCCGCACCGTGCCTCAAGCACGGCCAGGATCATGGAAAGCCGCGCGCTGTCCCAGCCAATGACGGCCCTGCGCGGTGTTCCCAGAGAAGACTGCGCCACCAGTGCCTGGATCTCGATCAGGAGAGGTCTTGAGCCTTCCAGACCGGCGAAAACGGCTGCTCCGGGCGCAGACGTGTTTCTGTCTCCCAGGAACAGGGCGGAAGGATTGGGGACTTCCTGCAGTCCCTTGCCGGTCATCTCGAAAACGCCGATTTCATCCGTCGCGCCGAAGCGGTTCTTGACCGAGCGCAGGATACGATACTGGTGAGCGCCGTCGCCTTCGAAATAGAGCACCGCGTCGACCATGTGCTCGACCACGCGCGGGCCGGCAATCTGCCCGTCCTTGGTCACATGGCCGACAAGAACAAGGGTGGTGCCGTTCTTCTTGGCATAACGCACCATCGCCTGGGCGGACGCACGCACCTGCGTCACGGTGCCGGGAGGAGATTCCACCTGGTCTGTCCAGAGCGTCTGAATGGAGTCGAGGATGAGTAAGGCCGGCGCCGTGTCGGATTCCAGCGTCGCCAGAATGTCTTCAACGCTCGTTTCCGCAGCCAGTGCCACGGGGGCCTGGGCGAGCCCGAGCCTTTCGGCCCGGAGCCGAACCTGTCCAATGGCTTCTTCGCCCGAAATATAGACGGTTTTGTGCCCGAGGTTGGCCAGTTGCGCAGCCGCCTGGATCAGCAATGTGGATTTGCCGATGCCGGGGTCGCCGCCGACCAGCAGGGCAGACCCTCGTACGAAGCCGCCACCAGTCACCCGGTCAAGTTCAGGCACCTTCGTCTGAATGCGCGGGGCTTCCTTGGCATCGCCGGAAAGGCCGACAAGGGGAATGACACGGCCCTTGCTGCGGGAAGCCCTGCCGGGGCCGCCACCGACGCCGCCGCCGGTCTGCTCCTCCACGATGGTGTTCCATTCACCGCAGCTTTCACAACGGCCAACCCACTTGGCGGTAACCGCGCCGCAGGACTGGCAGACGAAGGATGTGGAGCGCCGTGCCATGCAAATTGCCTTTCGCTCTCGGCTCCGGTCAGGTCAGGGGCGCATAGACGCGCTCAAACCGACGTCCGAGGCTTGTCAGATATTCGTAGTCGATGGTTTCCGCATAAGCGGCAAGATCGGAAGCTGCAACACCTGGCCCCAGCATTTCCACAAACGCGCCGCGCTGAAGCAGGTGTTCAGGCACATCCGTCACGTCGAGCGTGATCATGTCCATTGAAATCCGGCCGAGGATCGGCACCTTGTAACCGCCGATCAGCCCGAAGCCACCCGGGCGGTCGTCCGTGGAGCCGGCACGGCGGATCATGCCATCGGCATAACCGGCAGCCACGACGGCATTGCGCAAAGGGCGCCTTGCGGTTTGTTTCGCGCCATAGCCGATCGTATCGCCCTGTGGAACGTCGCGCACGATCATGATGCGTGCTTCCACCTTGGCGACCGGTTTCATCGGGTTGGGCTCGGTTTCGATAGCCTGCCCGCCGTAAAGCGCGATCCCGGGACGGACAAGGTCGAAGTGGTAGTCCGGGCCAAGCAGCACCCCGGCTGAATTTGCCAGCGACCGCGGAATGTGAGGGAAGGGGGCGGTTGTCTCTGTAAACAACTTGAGTTGCCGCCGGTTCATGTCGTGGTCGGGTGTCGAGCCACAGGCAAGATGGCTCATCACCAGTGATGGCTGGAACGGCCCCAGAACGGCGTTGTCACCCAGAGCGCGGGTGAGTTCAGCCGGAGACAGGCCCAAACGGTGGATGCCGGTATCGACATGGACAGCGGCGGCATTGTTCTTGCCCGACGCCTTGCAGACTTCCCCCCATTCCAGAAGTTCTTCCAGACTGCCGAGGACGGGACGGATGTCATGGGTCAGAAAGTGGTCGGCCGTTCCCGGAAACAGCCCGTCGAGCACGTAGATGACGGCGTCCGGAAGACTTGCACGTAACGTCAGGGCCTCGGTCGGCACCGCGACGAAAAACGTCCTGCATCCCGCTTGGTAGAGGGCTGCAGCGGTTTTGTCCTGTCCGGTTCCATAGGCATCGGCCTTCAGAACGGCAGCGCAATCGGTGCTGTCGCTTACCTTGCCTTTCAGCAAGGACCAGTTCGACACGATCGCATCGAGGTCGATCGTCAGTCGTCCGCCGTAAAGATCAGATGGGAAGGCTTGTTCAATCGTCGCAGGCACGGTCCGGATATCTCTCCAGTCAGAATCAATGTCTGAAATTCGAGAGTGAGCTTATCGCATCGGGGCGTATTTGCACCAACGGCCAAACCGCCAAAAGCGTGACCAAGTGAAGCGCACTGCAGCGCTCCCCCCGGGAAGTGCGCTGAAGAGCGGAAGCTCAATCCATATAGAGGAATTCGACGCCGGCTTCGCCGGAGCGCACCCACCGAATTTCACCGTAAAACCGCAATTTCCGGCTTTCGATTTCGATGGTGATACGCTGATGCCGTTCAAGACCCTTGGTGTTGGTCGCAACGCGGCAACCACCGACGCTGATGTCTTCGACCACGCAGGGGCGATGGGTCGCGTCCTGCTTCAAAAGGCCGGACCACTTGCATCTTTTACGCGGAAAGATGCGAGCTTCTTCGAGGAGTTTTTGTGCCGACGAATACAAGATGCGGTCACCTGGAAAAGATTTTAGGCGAAATTCTTTCTACTTAAAGTAAGTGAGGAGTTTTAACAGTGGCTTAATCGTGAGCGACGGCGTGTCCATTGCCAAATGCCGCAAGTGAGCCGCAGACGAGAGCTTGAATGCGGCATCAGGCGGCTATCGGGGCACCTTGTCTCAAGGACCGTCCAAAATCGCGAAGACGCCCGTTATTCGTAGCGTTCGGGCAGGTGATCTTCTTCGGCAAGATCGGAGAAGCGGGTGTACTGGCCTTCGAAGTGCAGGTTCGCCGTACCGGTCGGGCCGTGACGCTGCTTGGCGATGATGACTTCTGCCTTGCCTTTGAGCCGCTCCATATCCCGTTGCCAGTTTTCGTGTTCGACAGTTCCGAATTCCGGCTCGGTCTTGGACAGGTAATATTCTTCACGGAACACGAACAGGATCACGTCGGCGTCCTGCTCGATGGAGCCTGATTCACGCAGATCCGACATCATCGGTCGTTTGTCGTCACGCGATTCCACCTGACGGGAGAGCTGTGACAGCGCGATGATCGGGACGTGAAGTTCCTTCGCAAGCGCCTTCAGACCCGTTGTGATTTCGGTGATTTCCTGAACGCGGTTGCCAGAGTTTTTGTTCGAGCCCGACAAGAGCTGGATATAGTCGACCACGAGCAGGTCGAGACCGCGCTGACGCTTCAGACGCCGTGCCTTGGCAACCAGCGAGGCGATGGAAATACCACCGGTCTGGTCCACATGAAGCGGGACGGCCTGCATGGTCTGGGCACAGGCGGCCAGCTTCTCGAATTCCGCTTCGGTGATATCGCCGCGGCGGATTTTCGAGGACGAGATTTCCGCCTGTTCGGAAATGATACGGGTGGCCAGCTGTTCGGCCGACATTTCCAGAGAGAAGAAGCCGACAACGCCGCCGTTCACGGTCTTGATCGAGCCGTCGGGCTGTTCTTCGGACTTGTAGGACTGGGCGATGTTGTAGGCGATGTTGGTTGCCAGGGAGGTCTTGCCCATCGCGGGACGACCGGCAAGCACGATCAAGTCCGAATGCTGCAGACCACCCATCAAACGGTCCAGTTCGCGCAGGCCTGTGGAAATACCGGAAAGGGCACCTTCACGGTTATAGGCGGCGTGCGCCATCTCGATGGTTTCGGTCAGGGCGTCGCCAAACGCGACGAACCCGCCTTCGCTGCGGCCGGTTTCTGCAAGTTCGAACAGGCGGCGCTCGGCATCATCGATCTGCTGGGAGGGGGGCACATCGATCGGGGCGTCGAAGGCGATATTGACCATGTCCTCGCCGATGCGGATCAGATTGCGACGGATCGCCAGGTCGTAGATGGTCCGGCCGTAGTCTTCGGCGTTGATGATCGAGGCGGCATCACCGGCCAGTCGCAGAAGAAACTGGGTCGCGGACAGATCCGCAATCTTCGCGTTGGCGGGATAGAAGGTCTTCAGCGTGATCGGCGACGCGGTTTTGCCGGCGCGGATCAGATGGCTGATCTTCTCGTAGATATCCTGGTGAGCAGGCACGAAAAAATGATGTGGTTCCAGAAAGTCTGAGACCCGGTAGAACGTCTCGTTGTTAACGAGAATCGCTCCCAGAAGCTGACGTTCCGCCTCGGCATTGTGTGGTGCCAAGCGCTGGATGTCTTCTTCCGTTTCGACCTTCTGTAGCGTGCCCTTCATAACGACCCCCGTTGACCCAAGTTCATTGGGAATACTCTGTGACGGGGGAGGGCTCAAGGTTCAAAAATGGCTGATTTCGATTCCCACCGGCTTGGACAAATCAGCGGGGAAAGAATCGAATCCAGCTTGACTCTGAACTCGATTGAAGACTCAAGGGCCTACCTCTTAGTTATTGAAATTTATGATATTTTCGAGAAGATTAATAGCTGGTTAATGAATTTTCGAGCAGTTTCAAGGCCTTAAACCGGAAACTGAAAAGCCAGGATTAGGCGTGGCTTGCCATCATTTCAAAAAGTTGCCGGCAAACAAAAAAACGGCGCTGAAGCCAGCGCCGTTTTCTAAAGTCCACAAGGGAAGCGAAGTGCTTAGGCTTCTTCTTCCACTGCTTCTTCGGAAGCTTCTGCACCTTCTTCGGTGTCTTCTGCTTCTTCGTCTTCTTCGAATTCGAAGACGTCCATTTCCGGCGTGGAGAGATCTTCGCCGGCAGCCTGACGGACAGCTTCGTCTTCAGAACGGGCAACGTTGACGCTGATGGCGACTTCGACTTCCGGGTGCAGCTGGATCAGAACGCTGTGCAGACCGATCGTCTTGATCGGGTTGCGCAGTTCAACCTGGCTGCGGGAAACGGAGAAGCCGGCATTGGTCAGGCCGTCAGCAATATCGCGCGTGGAAACGGAACCGTAGAGCTGGCCGGTTTCACCAGCGGAACGGATCATCACCAGGGATTCGCCGTCGAGCTTGGAGGCAACGCCTTCAGCTTCGTTCTTGCGCTCAAGGTTACGAGCTTCGAGCTGAACGCGTTCACGCTCAAAACGCTCGAGGTTCGACTTGTTGGCGCGCAGTGCCTTGCCCTGCGGCAGCAGGAAGTTACGGGCATAGCCGTCGCGTACGCGAACGGTGTCGCCCATCTGGCCGAGCTTGGCGATGCGCTCAAGAAGGATAACTTGCATGTCATTTCTCCTACTGTCCCACCCGTTGAGGATGGTTAGAGGCCGTTTGCCCGCGGCCCCAATTCGGGTCTTCCGGGAACCCCCGAAAGAAACGTCTCAAGATTTTCGAGAAACGCTTAGCTAATCACGAACGGCAGCAGGCCGAGCAGGCGGGCGCGCTTGATCGCACGGGCCAGTTCACGCTGCTTCTTCGCGGAAACCGCGGTGATGCGGCTCGGAACAATCTTGCCGCGCTCGGAAATGTAGCGCTGCAGCAGACGGATGTCCTTGTAGTCGATCTTCGGCGCGTTGGTGCCGGAGAACGGGCAGGTCTTCCGGCGACGGAAGAACGGACGGCGGCTCGGGAGCTGTGCAATATCAACCATCAATCTTACTCCCCTTCTGCGCGGCGCGGAGCGCGCTCACCGCGGTCGCCACCGCGTCCACCGCGGTCACCGCCGCGATCGCCACCACCAAAGCGGCCACCACGATCGCCACCACGGCGGTCGTCACGGTCGCGCTTCTGCATCATTGCAGACGGCTCTTCGTCGAGTTCATCGACCTTGAAGGTCATGAAACGCAGAACGTCTTCGCTCAGACCCATCTGACGTTCCATCTCGGCAACCGCGGCGTGCGGAGCGTTGATGTTCATGAGGGTGTAGTGAGCCTTGCGGTTCTTCTTGATGCGGTATGCGAGGGAACGCAGACCCCAGTTTTCCACCTTGCCGATAGTACCGCCAGCGCCTTCGATGAGGCCCTTGTACTGTTCGACGAGTTGTTCGACCTGCTGGGCCGAAACGTCCTGGCGAGCCAGGAATACGTGCTCGTAAAGAGGCATGGAAATAGCCTTTCTTCGTGTTGACAACGCGGGATCGGCGCAGAGCCTCCTCGTAGCCCCGGAAAGGCACGAGAATTCTAACGAGAGCGGGAACACGGGAAGTCGGATCCGATCAAGGATCCTGGCGTCATGCCCTT
The DNA here is from genome assembly GCF_012273635.1 of Labrenzia sp. PO1. Taxonomy (NCBI): domain Bacteria; kingdom Pseudomonadati; phylum Pseudomonadota; class Alphaproteobacteria; order Hyphomicrobiales; family Stappiaceae; genus Labrenzia; species Labrenzia sp. PO1. Next base: position 928,131 of record NZ_JAAXCR010000003.1, on the reverse strand, counting down.
CCGTTCAGCCCCCGGCCAAACCCCGGATGAAGCGCGCTCTATACTCTGTTTTGCGGAAATTGCAAGCAGCATACTTCCGAAAGGATCGAAAATCGGGAGAAGATACGAACGCTGCCGATTTGGAAGATTGCCTGACTGTCTATATATATCGAGTTCCCGAAGCAGGTAAGGGGAGGACCGGTTTCGCGCGCAAGACAACGCCCATCGGGTTGCCGGGCATTTCAGGGATAATCAGGACAAAGGAAAACCGGCAAAACCGCCCGAAAAGCGGAAATGATTGCCCTGTGGGCCTTGACAGTTTGGTCAAGACCGTATCATAGCCTCGCGCCAAGTTCGATTTCAGCCTGCACGGGCTGTCTTCTCCGCTTTCTAATAAGCCGTCGACCTTTCGCTATAAGAACAACAAGGTCCGCTCACGAGTCACGGAGGCGTTTCCAGATGACCATTGCATTCACATTTCCCGGCCAGGGCAGTCAGGGCGTTGGAATGGGTAAAGCCCTTGCCGATGCGTTCCCGGAAGCAAAAGCCGTTTTCGACGAAGTCGACGAGGCGCTTGGCCAGAAGCTGTCCGATGTCATGTGGACTGGTCCGGAAGAAACGCTGACGCTGACAGCAAATGCTCAGCCTGCACTTATGGCGGTCAGCCTTGCGACCATGCGCGTTCTGGAAGCCCGCGGCCTCGACCTTGCCGGCAGTGTTTCCTTTGTCGCAGGACATTCTCTTGGTGAATATTCCGCGCTGGCTGCTGCCGGCAGCCTGGATATTGCGACCGCTGCAAAGCTCCTGCGCGTGCGCGGAGATGCCATGCAGGATGCGGTTCCGGCCGGTCAGGGTGCAATGGCTGCGTTGCTCGGGCTGGAGTTTGATGTTGCCGCAGAAGTGGCCGAGGCTGCCGCACAGGGCGAAGTCTGCCAGGCCGCGAACGACAACGCGCCGGGGCAGGTGGTTGTTTCCGGGCATCTGGCCGCCGTCGAGCGCGCCGTCGAGATTGCCAAGGCCAGGGGCGCGCGCCGTGCGGTGATGCTGTCGGTCAGCGCACCGTTCCATTGTTCTCTGATGGGCCCGGCTGCCGACAAGATGGCCGAAGCTCTGGCGAATGCCGAAATTCGCTCTCCTGTCGTGCCGCTGGTAGCAAACGTGCTTGCGCGCCCGATCACTGACGCAAATGAAATTCGCGATCGTCTTGTTCAGCAGGTGACCGGTACCGTGCGTTGGCGCGAAAGCATCACCTGGCTTGCCGACAACGGTGTCGACACCTTTGTCGAGGTTGGGACAGGCAAGGTGCTGACCGGCATGGTCAAGCGGATCGCCAAGGAAGCCACCGGCATGGCGGTCAATTCTCCGGAAGACATCGACGCCCTTATGGAAAAGATCTCCGGATAAGGCTTATATCGGCCGAGGCGACGATTTGGTCCGCCGCGGACCCAAACAGGAACAATGGAAGGATCCCGAATGTTCAGCTTGGAAGGGAAAAACGCGCTTGTCACCGGTGCCACCGGTGGGATCGGCGAAGCAATCGCCCGGTCGCTCCATGCACAGGGCGCAACCGTCTCCTTGTCCGGCACGCGGGCTGAAAAGCTGGAAGCGCTTGCTGCTGATCTCGGCGAACGCGCCTATGTGACGCCGGCTAATCTGTCCGACCGCGCGGCTGTTGATGCCTTGTTGCCGGCGGCTGAAGAGAAAATGGGCTCTGTCGACATCCTGGTGAACAATGCCGGGATCACGCGCGACAACATCTTCATGCGCATGAAGGATGAAGAGTGGGATCAGGTTCTGGAAGTGAACCTGTCGTCCGGCTTCCGTCTGTGCCGCGCCGCAATCAAGGGCATGATGAAGCGTCGGTCCGGCCGCATCGTCGGCATCACGTCCGTCGTCGGCGTCACCGGAAACCCCGGTCAGGTCAACTATGCGGCGGCCAAGGCCGGCATGATCGGCATGTACAAGTCGCTTGCCCGGGAAGTCGCCAGCCGCAACATCACGGTCAATACGATTGCGCCCGGTTTCATCGAAACGGCAATGACCGATGCGCTGAACGACAAGCAAAAAGAATCGATTTTGACGAGCGTGCCCGCAGGGCGTTTGGGCACTTCCGCAGAGATTGCCGCAGCCGCCGTCTACCTGGCCAGCGATGAAGCCGCTTACGTGACCGGGCAGACCCTGCACGTTAATGGCGGCATGGCTATGATTTAAAAGGAATTTTTGCCGAGCAGGCAAAAAGAATCCGGGCCGCTCACAAGCGGTCTGGATCGGCTGGTAAAGGTCAACAAAGTGTGTTACCAACCCGCCGATTGTTTCGAATTGCACAGTTGGCCAAATAAACTGGCCTGGTGTGCGGCGACATCTTAAAGACCGCGAGTTCGCGCCACCGCTTGTTTGCAAACCGGATGGGGGCAGTTTCGCGAGTGACGAATAGATGAAAACTAAGGAAGTGAAAGATGAGCGATATCGCGGATCGGGTAAAGAAAATCGTCGTTGAGCACCTCGGCGTAGATGCTGACAAAGTTGTTGAAGGTGCAAGCTTCATCGACGACCTGGGCGCAGACAGCCTTGACACGGTCGAGCTGGTCATGGCGTTCGAAGAAGAATTCGGCGTAGAAATCCCGGACACCGCAGCAGAAACCATCCTGACCGTTGGCGATGCTGTCAAATTCCTGGAAGCCAACAAGTAAGGGTAACCCCTTTCTTGTGAATGTTTGAAGATCGGGCCGGCGGGGCGAAACCCCGCCTGGCCCTTCCAACGTAAGTGCGGGTGTATGAGGCGAGTTGTCGTAACTGGGTTGGGCATGGTGACGCCGCTTGGCTGTGGTGTCGATGTCACTTGGAAAAAGATCCTTGAAGGACAGAGCGGGGCCAACAAGGTCACGAATTTCAAAGTTGACGATCTGGCCTGCCAGATCGCATGTCAGATCCCGCGTGACTCGTCCGTTGAAGGCGCGTTCAATCCGGATGACTGGATGGACGTCAAGGAACAGCGCAAGGTCGATGATTTCATCGTCTACGCGATGGCGGCTGCCGATCAGGCAATGGCCGATTCCGGCTACAAGGCCGAGACTTACGAACAACAGGTACGCTCTGGCGTTTTGATCGGCTCCGGCATCGGTGGTCTTCAGGGCATCGAGCAGGGCGCCAATCTGTTGGCCGAAAAAGGCCCGCGCCGCATTTCTCCGTTTTTCATTCCCGGCCGTCTGATCAACCTTGCCGGCGGGTATGTCTCGATCCGTCACAGCCTGAAGGGCCCGAACCACGCTGTCGTGACCGCGTGTTCGACCGGCGCGCACGCCATTGGCGATGCATCGCGGTTGATTGCCTTCGGTGATGCGGATGTCATGGTTGCCGGCGGTACGGAATCTCCGGTCTGCCGTCTTGCACTCGCGGGCTTTGCTGCCTGCCGTGCGCTTTCCACGGCTTTCAACGACACTCCCGAAAAAGGTTCCCGCCCTTACGACGTCGCCCGCGACGGCTTTGTGATGGGCGAAGGTGCCGGTGTCGTCGTGCTCGAAGAATACGAGCATGCAGTTCGCCGCGGCGCAAAGATCTACGGTGAGATCATCGGTTACGGCTTGTCCGGCGATGCTTATCACATCACCGCTCCGTCCTCCGATGGCGATGGTGCCTACCGTTGCATGGAAGCTGCGCTGAAGCGCGCCCAGGTCACGCCGGCCGACATCGACTATGTGAATGCTCATGGAACCTCGACGCCGCTTGGCGACGAGATCGAACTTGGCGCTGTCACCCGGCTTGCGGGAGAACATGCCGCCGATCTGACAATGTCATCGACCAAGTCCTCCATCGGTCACCTTCTCGGTGCTGCTGGTGCGGTCGAGGCCATTTTCTCGGTTCTGGCCATGCGTGACGGTATGGCTCCGCCGACGATCAACCTCGATAATCCGTCTGTCGAGACGGTTATCGACTTGGTGCCGCACAAGCCGAAGAAGCTGGATATAAATGTCGCCCTTTCGAACTCGTTCGGCTTCGGCGGCACAAATGCCTCGCTTGTCTTCCGCAAAGTTGCCGCATAACCCATTCAAGTTCTTCAGGCCGGTCCGATTCTCTCGGGCCGGCCTGAAACTTTGATTGTGACAACTGGTCCGTTTGAGCCTAAGTCAGGGATTTGGGGGCTCGATCTTGGAGGTGCGACCCAATATGCGCATTAAGCCCAAAAGCCCGCGTGAAGCCTTGCAGCCGGAACCGGCGCCTGCGCCTCCGCAACGCTCCAGGCATGTACGCAACCCCTTCGTCATTCTGATCAACATGGTCATCACGTTGACCGTGTTCGGACTTGCCGCGTTCGGGGGCGCGCTTTATTTCGGCAAACAGAAATTCGAGGAAAAGGGCCCGCTGCAGAAGGACGCCACCGTGGTGATTTCTTCAGGTGCCGGGCTTTCGGGTATTACCGACAGGCTCTCAGGGCAGGGCGTCATCAGCGACAATCTGCTGGACGAGTGGATCTTCAACCTGGGCATCCGCTTCTACAAGAACGCCACCAAACTGAAAGCCGGTGAATACGCTTTTGCGCCCGGCGTCTCGATGCAGGAGATCATGACCGATCTGGTGGAAGGCAATGCCGTCACCCATTCGGTAACGATCCCGGAAGGCTGGACCACCGCCCAGATCATCGAGCGCGTGCGCGAGCACCCTGTGCTTGTAGGCGAGATTACCGAGGTTCCGGAAGAAGGTGCACTGCTTCCCGAAACCTATACCTTTGCACGCGGTGCCTCGCGCCAGGAAGTTCTCAACCAGATGAAAGCGGCGCAGTCCAAGCTGCTGAGCGAAATCTGGGGACGCCGGACGGAAGGCCTGCCGGTCGAAACGCCGGAAGACCTGGTCATTCTCGCGTCGATCGTGGAAAAGGAAACAGCCCTGGCAGACGAGCGACCGCGCGTCGCCGGTGTTTTCGTGAACCGTCTCAACAAGAACATGCGCCTGCAGTCCGACCCGACGATCCTTTACGGTCTTTATGGTGGTGAAGCGTGGCTCAAGGACCGCTCGGCAATCAAGCAATCCGAGCTGAAGGCGGACAACAAATACAATACCTACCAGATCGACGGCTTGCCGCCAGGACCGATCGGTAATCCGGGTCGCGCGGCCATGGAAGCGGTCGCCAATCCTTCCCGCACGCAGGATCTCTATTTCGTGGCCGACGGAACCGGTGGCCACATCTTTGCCGAGACCTACGAGCAGCACCAGGCAAACGTCCGCAAGTGGCGTCAGGTGGAAAGAGACCGTCGTCAGGCGGAGCAAAACCAGGAAACGCAGCCAGCCACATCCAATTGACCGGAGCCCGCCTTTGCGGCGGGCCGGTGGCGGCACATTCGCAAAGGGGGGCACATGGCACTTGCCAGCATGACGGGCTTTGCACGGGCCCTTGGAGAATCCGGACCGGTTCGCTGGACCTGGGAACTGAGATCTGTCAACGGCAAGTCCCTTGACCTTCGTATCCGCATCCCGACGGGTTTGGAGACGCTCGAACCGAAGATCCGCGAGCGTTGCGGCAAGCTTCTTCGGCGCGGAAATGTTTCCGTCGGGCTGTCCATGCAGAGAGACCCGTCCGAACAGCAGCTCCAGGTCAATGAATCGGCTCTTGAAGCTGTCCTTGCGACAATCGATCTCCTCAAGAACCGGGTACCTGATCTTGCTCCGCCGTCGCTTGACGCCATTCTGGCGCAAAAAGGCGTCTTTGAGCTCAAGGAACCCGAAGAAGACGAAGCGGTTCAGGCAGCGCTTCACAACACTCTACTGACGACCCTGGATGCTGCGCTGATTGACCTTGTCGACATGCGCCACAGCGAGGGGCAGGCAATTGGCAAGGTGGTACGAGATCAGATCGACAGGATCGCCGAACTGACCCAGGCCGCCGAGGATCTGCCTGCGCGCAAACCGGACGCCATAAAGGCACGGCTGAAGCGACAGCTCGCAGAGCTGATGGATGCTTCGGACGGTCAACTGGATCCGCAGCGCGTGCATCAGGAAGCTGTCTTTCTGGCAACCAAGGCTGACATCCGTGAGGAGCTGGATCGCCTGCATGCCCATGTGGCAGCCGTGCGTGAATTGATGGACACCGGTGGAGCAATCGGAAGGCGCCTGGATTTCCTGGCTCAGGAATTTAACCGGGAAGCCAACACTTTGTGTTCAAAGTCCAACGACGTGGACCTGACAGCCATTGGGCTGGACCTGAAGTCCGTTATCGATCAAATGCGTGAGCAGATACAGAATCTGGAGTGAGCCACATGACCGACGCACCTGCCGGTACCTCAACGGGAACCACTGTCAGTGCGGAGCAGGCCGAGCAGCAGCGCCGTGGCCTGATGCTGGTGCTGTCGTCACCGTCCGGAGCCGGAAAGTCGACGATCGCGCGCCTGCTGCTGCAGAACGAAGACAATCTTGCCCTGTCGATCTCCGTGACCACGCGGCCACGCAGGTCTAGCGAAGTTGACGGCGTGCACTACCACTTCATTGATGCCGGCAGGTTCGAGCAGATGCGCGAGCACGATGAGCTGCTGGAGTGGGCCGAGGTGCATGGCAACTACTACGCCACACCGCGTGGACCGGTCGAAAATGCTATTGAAAATGGCAAGGACATCCTGTTCGACATCGATATTCAGGGAACCTTCCAGCTCTATGAAAAGATGCGTGACGATGTCGTTTCCATCTTCATTCTGCCGCCGTCCATCGCGGAAATGAAATCACGGCTGAAGCGGCGTGCTGAAGATGAGGACACTGTTATCCTCAAGCGGATGAAGACTGCAGTTGGTGAAATGCGCCACTGGTCGAAATACGATTATGTTGTGGTGAATGACGATCTGGAACGCGCTTACGAAAACGTTCGTGCAATCCTGAAAGCAGAAAGACTGAAGCAGTTCCGCTCGCCGAAAATCGGTCCGCTCATTCAGGGCATGGTCGATGATCTGGAAAACGAGCTGGCCGAAAAATCCTGACGTCTCAAGCGCTGTTTGGACTGGCCATTCAGCGTCAATAGAAGCTAGGAAGACGAAGAACCTGCACCTGCGACATGAGCTGTATCCATTTGCTCTGCTCGAGAGGCTGTTTCTGAAAACCTCTGCCGAAAGAGCTTGGCGACGCGATCCTTGACCTCCGACAGCATCGGGTGGAAACGCAGTCTTTCGTGAAAGCTCATCCATGACTCTCCCTGAGCGAGTGGGGAGGTGGTCAGGCGCGTCAAACCCTCCGTTTCCGCGATCCAGTCCGGTAGAACGCCCATGGCATGTCCGGCGTTCAGAATATTGCAGAGCGATATGGAATTGTTGACGGCGTAGCGGCATGTCTTGCCCAGCAGAATGGCGTTGAGCAACTGCGAGGACTTGAGCCGCGCCCGGCTGCCGCAATATCCCGCCCAGATCTGTTCCTGCCAGGTCGAGGGGTCAACTGCGTCCGGCCGCTTTCGGCAGTAGTCCTTTGAGGCGTAGACGTGAAACTGGATCTCACCCAGTTTCTGGACAATCAGGTGCGGATGTTTAGGCTGTCTGTTCCCGATGGCGATGTCGGCGGAGTTCCGGCTGAGATCCCAGAAGGCATCGTCCGCGAAAAATTCTATCCGGACACCGTCAAGACCATCGGTTATCTGGTCGACGTGCCGTGTCAGATAATGCTGCCCCCATTCACCGAGCGTGATCCTGCAGACCTGCTCTTTTGAACCGACCTTTTCCAGATCAACCGCGCGCCTGAAGTCCGCCGCTCCGCGTGCCATGGATCTGGCAATCTTGATCAAACGCCGCCCACCGCCCGTCAGTTCGTAGCCGGTCTGGCGTCGATCGAACAATTGTACGTCCAATTGTTCTTCTAACCGGGCAATATGGCGGCCGACGGTTGGTTGTGACAGGCAAAGAACCTGGGCGGCCTTGCTGAGGCTCTGATTCTCGGCAACAGCAAGAAAGACGCGTACGGCATCCCAGTCAAAATCGGTTTCATTCATTTTTGAATGATATCATGCAGCATCATTCAATTACATTCTAAAAAGGTTCTGACATCTTCTGCCCGTCATCAACGGGAGATGAGACAATGGTCAGCTTTTTAAGGGTCCTGTTTTCAAGAAAACGACACGTTTGGTACACCGGTCCGGACAAGGCTGACCGAAGAAACCAAATGCCGGATTGGATGATGCGGGATCTCGGGTTGGATAACCCGGACAACCTGAAAGCTATTCAGGCGGGCAAGTGCCGCAAACCGGAACTTTCCAGCATCCTGCCAGTCGTCAAACTACCCGAGCGGCCCTGAACGTGTTGGCAAGTTCAACGAACCCGGCGATGTCGATTTCTTCGGCACGGGCGGTCGGCTTCAACCCGGCCTTTGTGACGAGGTCTTCTGCGTCCGGTGTCAGTGACTTGAGGCTGGCACGCAGCATCTTGCGTCTCTGGCCAAAGGCCGCAGCGGTAATCTTTTCAAGGGCTTTCAGGTCGCAGGGCAGGGGCGAAGGATTTGGCGTCAGATGAACCACAGCCGACGTCACTTTCGGGGGCGGCGTGAATGCCTTTGGGCTGATGTCGAACAGGATCCCGCCCTTGCAGCGCCAGCCTGCCAGAACTGCAAGCCTGCCATAGGCCTTGGACGCGGGGGGCGCGCTGATCCGCTCACCGACTTCCTTCTGGAACATCAGCGTCAGCGACGACCAGAATGGCGGCCACTGCGGTGTCGTGATCCAATTGATAAGCAGCTGGGTGCCAACGTTGTAAGGCAGGTTCGCGGCAATGCGGACCTTGTCTCCTCCAGTCAGGGCCACCGGATCGATTTCAAGGGCATCGCCTTCGATGACTTCCAGGCGCCCCGGATAGTGTGCCGAGATTTCGGCAAGAGCCGGCAGGCACCGGCTGTCCTTTTCAATCGCGATCACCCGCTTCGCTCCTGCGGCCAGCAGGGCACGGGTCAGCCCACCGGGACCAGGGCCGACTTCCAGAACGGTGCAATCTTCAAGACTGCCCGCAGATCGGGCGATGCGAGAGGTGAGATTGAGATCGAGAAGGAAGTTCTGTCCCAGCGACTTTTTCGCATTGAGACCATGAGCGGCGATGACGTCGCGCAACGGGGGCAGGTCGTCTATCTGAGCCATTGATCGCTATCGCCCTAGAACCGCTCGGGGTTGGCAAGCACATCCGCCATGCGCAAGGACGCAGCGAAACTGTCGACCCGGGCGGTGCCGGTTCCAGCCAGGTTGTATGCCGTGCCATGGTCGGGAGAGGTGCGCACGAAAGGCAGGCCCAGCGTGACATTGACACTCTCATCGAAACCGATGGTCTTCGCCGGTATCAACACCTGGTCGTGATACATGCCAAGCACGCAGTCATAATGCTGCCGTGCAGGCGGGTGAAACAGAGTGTCGGCTGGATGCGGACCTGTCGCCTCGATACCCATCGCTCGCAGGCGAGAAATGGCTGGCTCTATAATGTCGCGGTCTTCTGTTCCCATCGAGCCGTTTTCACCCGCATGAGGGTTCAGCCCGCAAATCGCCAATCGTGGCGACGTGTAGCCAAACCTGGTCTTGAGGTCGCGTGCGGTAATTTCCGCAGTCTCAACGATAAGTTCAGTCGTGAGAGATGTCGGAACATCGCGAATTGGAATGTGAATGGTGACCGGAACCACCATCAACTCCGGTCCGGCAATCATCATCACGGGTTTTGCCGGTTCTCCGGGCCAGTGCATCTCTGCAAGGGAGCCCAGATATTCCGTATGCCCGGGGAAGGCGAAGCCGGTTCGGTAAAGCGCAGCCTTGTTGATCGGACTGGTCACGAGGGCGCAGGCATGGCCGGACTTTATATCGTCGACACATCCTTCAATAGCAGCAACAACGGAAGCTGCCGTTTCAGGTGCTTCCACACCCGGCTGGTCGGGTAGGGCCGGCCCGGTCTGTACAACTGGCAAAGCTTTGGTGAAAGTCGCAACGGCTTCGTCCTGCGCCACCAGCCTGAGCCGCGCGTTCAGACCCATTTTCTGTGCACGTTCGTGCAGCAGGGCTTCGTCACCGCGAATGTAGAATGGCGGCAATCCGAGAGCTTTGCGATTAGCCCATGCAATCAGAGCCAGGTCCGGGCCGATCCCGGCAGGTTCTCCCATACTGACGGCGATCGGCTTCTGGTTGGAGCGCATGCAGGATCAGCGATAAATGATGGTGGAACGACGGCGGATTTCCAGAAGATACCGACGGGACTGGCTTTCGCCTTCCTTCTGTCGCAGCTCGTTTTCAAGTTCCGTGCGAACGGCTATGTCCGACGCGATTTCGCGTTTTCCGCAAACCGCGATCATTTCGTAACCGACGGGCGTGGTGGAAGGTTTCGTCAACTTGCCCGGTGTCATTTTTTCGATTTCGGCGCGCATGTTTTCCGGAAGCTCGGTTTCGAGCCGGCGTCCGATAGGCTGCACAACCACTTCGCTGTATTTGCCGAGAATGGCGCCGGATTCATCGCAGCCGTTGAAAGCAGCCCGGATCTGGTTGCTCTCGTTCTTGCGCTTGGACTTGAAGCCACCGGAAGAGTTCTTCGGTACCACGACAATGACCCTTTTGAGGTCATATTCCACGGACTTCTGACGGTCTTCCTCGTCGGTCTTCTTCAGGGCCGCGATCACGTCGGATTCATCCACTTCGATCCGGCCACTGAAACGGGACCGCAACACCTGGTTCCAGGCAAGCTGCGCCTTGAGGCGTTCCTTCAAGGTATCCGGCTGAACACCGCCACTGCGAAGCGCCTTGGAAAGCTGGGCCGGAGACATCTTCACATTACGGGCAATGTTGTTGAAAGCGTTGTCGACTTCCGACTGGCTGACGTCAACGCCGACACGCTCGGCTTCGGCAAGTTTGACCTGGTCGTCGACCAGCTCCTCTTCCGCCTGCTTTTTGGCGATGGATGCGGACTTGCGCTGGGTCATTGTAATCAGCCGGGCGCGTTGGCTGATGTCGTAGTCGGTAATCGGCACATCGTTGACGATGATCTTGATCGCTGCATGGGAAGGCGTTGCCAGCGGCGCTGCCAGGATCAAAGCTAGTCCAAAGAATACCGGAACGATACGAAGTCGCATTGAATAACCATCCGTGCTGGCTTGAGGCCAAACCGAAGTTCGTTGTTTTATGACATGATGTTTCGCATATCATGCCCGAAATTTCAAAGGTTCCACGCATCATGCCTTTTTTCATGGCGGCATGATGACCTACGGTCAGTCAGATGGCCTAGTTGAGAGCGCCGCTTGAAACCTGTGTCGTGCCGATGGTCCTCAACCCGATGCGGAAATAAAGCGTCCGGTTGACGTCATCGCCATCGTTGCGGCTGCGGTCTTCAGCATAGGTGACGGAGAGCGAAAAACCTTCGTCGTCATAACCGATCCCGAGACCGTCCTGCACGATGTTGCTGTTTTGCAGATCGTATCGCATGGAACCGAAAATGCGCCAGTTTTCCTCAAGGCGAAGGCTTGCGGAGCCTAGCAGTTCCTCTCGCGGGTCATCGATCCCGACATCCGGCTGAGCGTTCAGGAACGCATAGGCAAGGGAAGACACGACCGGGCCGTAGATACCGCTGGCCTGTGCCTGTATCCGGTTCACGGTGAAATCTTCCTTGTCGAGCCGGGCCTGGGCGCCGACCTTCACACCGTATTGCGTGTCCAGATAGAGGCTGCCGACGTAATCGGACAAGGAAGTTTCCAGACCGGAATCCTGCGTCGCACCGAGTATGTCCGGAATGGCATAGGAGTTGTCGCCGGCAAGCTGATAGGACCGACCGAACAGGCCGCTGACATAGTAGCCACTGTCCAGTTGCAGCTTGTAGTTCAGGCCGACGTTAAGACGTGTGCCGCCTTCGGCGCGGTCAAAGCCCGAGAACTTGTCGTAGTCGAACAGGGTCGTCGTATCAAAGACGATGCTTTGCGCGTCGTCGTTCGGCAGTTCGCCGATCCGCTGCTCGTTCGGACGGGCCACAACCTGGGCGACGGGCTCCAGGATCTGGTTGCCGCCGTTGAAGGTTGCAATGAACGGATAGCGGTATTCCAGGCCGATAGCAGGCATCGCACGGCCGACGAAACTTTCTCCTGTGAGAGCGGTCACGTCAGAATCCGGTGAGGCAAGAAAGAACAGGTCACCGCGCATATAGGCAAACGGCGTGAACGACTGTCCAAGCGGATCGATGAATGTGCGGCGCCAGTTCCCCTTCACGGACACGCGCGAGAAGGTGCCGTCGATACCACGGAATTTCGCGGTTGTGCCGCCATCAATGGAGAAAGCATCCGTTTCATCGCGTGTCAGCGAGGTGAAGTTGGCAGTCAGTGCCAACTCACCGGCGAGGATCGGATCCGCGAACACATAGTCATAGTCGATCACGGGCAGAACGAGCGGCTGCTTGTCCTGCAGGGAGCTGCCGACCGGAGAGAAGCCATTGGCGTTGAACTGGCTGTCCGTATAGTCCTCCTGGGAGATCTGATACGCATAGGCTTTGACAGACAGCGCGTTACGGTCGGTCTTGCCTTCCAGGTAGATCGTGGAGGTCTCGCCGTTGTCGCCAAAACTGGTGAACGAGTAGTCCTTGAAGAACTGACGGTCACTCTTGTAGGTCAGGTTCCAGCCGAGGGTCCAGTCGCGCGCAATGCTGAAGGAGGCGGTCGAATTGACCGCACCACGCCAGCGATCGTCAGCGCGGTCCGTCGTGAAATTGCTCGGCTGTGCCTGAAACAGGCCAGCCGCAGAAACACTCACTTCGCCAGCGGCAAACCGATGACGATATTCGACATCGCCGAACACGCCCTGCTTGGTGAGTGGCGTCAGAATGGTCGTCACATCGTAATAGGGGCTGAGCGCCCAGTAATAGGGAACGCTTACGCCATACCCGAGTTTGTCGGACACAATGCCGCTGGGCATCAGGAAACCGGACTTTCGGGTGACGGACGGATCCGGCATCGACAGATAGGGCAGGTAGGCAATCGGCTGACCGTAGACCTCGAAGGCGGCGTTCTCGAACCGGATGATCTTTTCCTGCTGATTGTGGATGATCTTCTCGGCCCGCACGCGCCAGAGCGGCGGCTTGTCCGGCGGGTTGGTCGGTTTGGTGTAGACCGTATAGACGCCGTTATCGATGGTCGTGATGTTGTTGCCTTCGCGCCGGGCTTGCTCGGCCAGGAAGCGTGTGCGCCGCGTCGTGTCGATCTGAAGGGCACGTGCGAAGCCTTCTGAAAAGTCCTCGGACAGAACCATTTCTTCCGTGCGCACGACATTGCCGTTGGATTCGATGAAGATCACATTGCCCGACGCCTTGAGCTGCTGGCTCTTGCGGTCGAAGACAACCTGATGCGCCTGCACGGTGCTGCCGTCGTAGTAGACCTGCACATCTCCGGTCGCGACGATGAGATCGCGGTCGAAATCGTAGGTGATCTCACTTGATTCAAGCAGGAGTTCGGCATCGGGATCGACTTGACCGGCCAGACCTGCTGTCAGGTCCTGTGCCGCGGCTGGTGATCCGTACCCATGGCAAAGGGTTGCTGCAATGGCGCACAAGCTCGCCGCAGCCAACAGTCTGCCTTTTTTGGCCCAAGTCTCTGTTGTCAGAAAAACCGGAAAAGTCATCGCTTTACCCGTCTTCCTGATTCAAGAGAATTGTCAAACCCATGAGTACTCCAAATATTCCCGGCGCCCAGGCCGCCACCAAGGGAGGGACAATACCCGCACCCCCGAAGTCCTTGGCAAGTTCGGTTAGAACGTAAAGCACGAACCCGGAAAGGATTCCACCCAGAATCATACTTCCCAAACCGCCAAACCTCGAAACTTTAAGGGAAACCGCCGCTGCGATCAAAATCATAGCGACCAAAAGAAGCGGGCGGGCGAGGAGAGTCTGATACTGCAAATTGTAGCGATAGGCAGGTAACCCAGCGTTTCTGGCCAGTTCGATGAAACGAGGCAAATTCCAGAACGAAATCGATTCGGGGGATCCGATGCTTTCACGAACTTCAGTCGCAGTCAGGAATGTGCTGATCTGATATTGCCCGTAAGGCTGTGGATCCTGTTCGGTCGTGTAGACGATGGCATTGTCCAGGTACCAGATCTGGTCTCCAAGCCGCGCTTCGTCAGCTTCGATCCGCTCGCGGAAGGTACCGTCCTTGTCGAACGTGAAAATGGTGACGCCCTGCAGCAGCGTGCCGCCTTCCAGCAATTGCTTGGCAAGCAAAACTGATTCTCCGTCCAGGCCGTCCTGCCGAACCCAAACGTCGTTCGAGGACTGCAAAAGGAAACTCTGTTCCGAGCCGAACAAACCGGCAGCTGCCTCGTCCGATTTCTGCTGAAACCAGACAGCCGCAGGATTGTAGACAGTGATGGACAGGATGCCGAGAACGATCCCGACAAGGATGGCGGGAAGAGAAAACTGCCAGACCGAGATGCCGGAAGCCCGTGCCACGACCAGTTCCAGGCCTCGGCTTAGCGTCACGAAGGCAGCAATTGCACCGAACAGGACGGTGAAGGGAATGACCTGTTCCAGCAGCAGAGGCACCCGCAAGGCCGAGATCATGGCAACGCGCAGGACGGAAAATCCTTCGCGGTCACCACCGCGTCTAACCAGTTCCAGGACGTCGAACAGATAGATCAGGACGGCGGCAAACAGGAAGAGACCGAGGATAGCCTTCAGGAAACGCCCTGAAAAATACAGCGACAGGGTCCGTCCAAGGATCATGCGACGCCTCCCGGCTTGCGACCGTTCAAGCGATCACTCAGTGCATCAATCCTGTCCTGAACGGAATGTTGCAGATCGACCAGCCAGCGTGGCTGCGACCCGCCTTGTTCGCGGAAGATGGAGACGAGGGCGAACACCGCGCCCGCAACGGGAACAATGTAAAGCAGGCTGAGAAGCGCGGTGGAACCACCGGAAATGGCGGTTACGCCGAAGCCCGTGGTCCTCAACAGGACACAGGAACAGATTGCCCCGAGCACGGCGAACCCGCGCCCCTGGCGTGTCGTTCTGGCCTTGCCGAGAAACGCGAACACGATCAGGCCGAAGGAAAGGCAGTAAAGCGGCTGGCTGAAGCGTTCGTGGAGTTCCTGCGCCAACTTGTCCGGATTCTTCAGCGCATATTCGTCGTTCCTGCCTGGTGACATCAGGTTGAGGGTGGTCCGCTCACTGGCTTTGAACACTGGCTCGCCGGCTTCAGGAATAAGGTTCGACAAATCGAATGCATAGGACTGGAAGCGAACGATCGAAATATCGCCCTGCTGTTTTGGACGTCTCTGAATTGTGCCGTTCTGCATGACAAGAAGCGTGCGATCGGCAGCTTCAACGATCAGCCCGGTGTCTGCCTGATAGGTAAAGGCCGTCTCCGGGTCGCGGGTGTCGTGCATCAAAAGACCGTCAAGAGTGCCTTTGCCTGAACGGTTGCGGATATGGAACGTCAATCCGTCCTCGACGGTGATGAAGCGGCCCGGCTTGACGATGTTGGCAACAAGGTCTGCGCGCACGCGGGTAATCTCGGTGCGTAGCTGAGCCAGTCCTGTCGGAGCCACATAAAGTGACATGCTCGCGGTCAACAACATGACCACGAAGGCAAAGAGCATGACCGGTTTCAAGACAAGGAACCTGGAGCCGCCACTGGCATCGATCACGATCAGCTCACTGTCGCCCGACAAGGAGTTTAGAACCAGTATCAGCGCGATCATCAGGGCGAACGGAGCCACGATGACGATCAGGAAGGGCAGGGCAAGCATGGTTATGCCAATGAACTGGACGATGGTCTGACCCTTTGAGGTCACCAGGTCCAGTTGGCGCAAGGCCTGGGTTGCCCAAACCACACCCGTCATCGCTGCAATCGTGAGGGTGAAAGCGTAAACAGTCCGGCGGATGATGTAACGTTCAAGCGTTTTCATAACGGTGCCGGTACATGTCCCTGCAAAAATGACGATAATCGGCCTGAGACCGAATAACACGGAATGTGGTGAATGGCTCATGAATAAGAATGGTAAATATACATTAATTTTTGTCGCCCTTGCCGAAAAGCTGTTGAAACCCCATGATTTGACAGGAAAATCACAATCTACGGGTTAGGGCGCCTTTTCTTTCCACTGCCCAACCGCTCCAACCAGAAAAACCAACGGGACCGAAGCATGACCAAGCTTGCAAAACTGAACTTCTCCAAGGCCGAAACGCCGAAGGGTGGGGTGGCCGTAATCCTGGCCGGTAGCGACCTTAGCCTTGGGCCGGTTGCTGCAGAAGTTGTCTCGGGTCTCGAGGGAGGCTTGCAACGTTCGGCCGGTATCGCAGGTTTCACCGGGAAGAAGAAGGCAAGTCTTGATCTGGTCGCTCCTGCCGGATCGGGTCTCGACCGGCTGATCGTATTCGGCGTTGGCGATGCCGGCGAGCTGACTGGCGACGATTGGCGGGCTTTTGGCGGCGCAGTATTTGCAGAATTGCAGAAGACCAAGGCAGACGCAGCAACGGTGCTTCTGGATGTCCCGGGCGATGCAGATCCGTCTGGAGTATTGGCAGCAGAGTTCGCAATGGGCGTGAAGCTGCGGGCCTATGCCTTCGACACCTACAAGACTGCCAAGAAAGGCGATGACAAACCCAAGAACATGAAGGTGACCTTGGCCGTTGCCGATCCCAAGGCATCAAAGAAGGCCTGGTCTTCTGCTGAAGCTATTGCCGACGGCGTGATTTTGGCCCGCGACCTTGTGAACGAACCGGCGAATGTGCTGGGTCCGGTGGAGTTTGCCGAGAAGGCCAAGGAACTGACGGCCCTTGGTGTCGAAGTCGAGGTTCTCGGCGAAAAGGAAATGAAGAAGCTTAAGATGGCTGCTTTGCTTGGCGTGTCCCAAGGCTCGACCCGCCCACCGCAGCTGGCCGTGATGCGCTGGAACGGAGGCAAGAAGGGCGAAGCTCCGGTTGCGTTCGTTGGTAAGGGCGTGGTGTTCGACACTGGCGGCATCTCCATCAAGCCGGCCGCGGGCATGGAAGATATGAAAGGCGACATGGGCGGAGCTGCCGCAGTCATCGGCGCCATGCATGCGATCGCGGGGCGCAAGGCCAAGGCAAACGTGATCGGTGTCATCGGCCTCGTCGAAAACATGCCGGACGGTAACGCGCAACGACCAGGTGACATCGTCACGGCCATGTCCGGAACCACGATCGAGATCCTGAATACCGATGCGGAAGGCCGTTTGGTTCTTGCCGACGCACTTTGGTACACGCAGGAAAAGTACAAACCGGCGATCATGATCGATCTGGCAACGCTCACCGGTGCCGTGCTTGTCGCTCTCGGCAATCTGAATGCCGGTCTCTTTTCCAACAACGACGGTCTGGCCGACAAGCTGTTGTCATCTGCCAAGTCGAGCGGTGAGCCGCTTTGGCGCCTGCCGTTGTCGAAGGAATACGACAAGATCATCGACACGCCCAACGCAGACGTCAAGAACACCGGTGGCCGCTGGGCCGGGTCCATCACCGCTGCCCAGTTCCTGCAGCGTTTCACGAATGACGTGCCCTGGGCGCATCTGGACATCGCCGGAACCGCATTCGGCGCTCCGAAGGACGATATCTGCCAGAGCTGGGCTTCGGGCTATGGCGTGCGTCTGCTCAACCAGCTTGTCGCGGATCACTACGAAGGCTGAGGTCCATCTTGGCGTCCTTCGCATTTTCTACTGGTGGAGGGCGCCAGGACTGCAATGCCGCTGGGCAAAGAAAAACCCGCCGGGAAGGCGGGTTTTTCGTATCTGACTGTCGACCCTGGATCAGCAGGTCTTGTAGGTCTGGCAGGCCGTTGCCGGTTCAACCAGAAGACCCATGCCAAGTGTCGCGCCTGCAACGACAGCAACCAATGCGAAAAACACAACGACACGCGCAAGCATTCACCAAATCCCCTTTTGCGCCGGCTCGGGAAAACCGCTCACCAGCCAAATTTTTTGATCCATGGCCAAATCAAATGATCATTGGATCGTCCCCGGGGACGAACCCTAGCCAATCGACATTTTCGAAGGGTTAATGATACGAGTCTTATGGCCTGTCCATGTCATGTTTGCCGTCGGGGGAATTTGAACAGGCAAGTGTTGCAGGCCTGCACCACATTCCGGCATGGCGGTGGAAAACGGAAAGCGAAGGTACAAGGATGTGTCTAGACAGGGTCCGGCATGAGCGTTGAAGTTGTATTCTATCACCTTTTGCACAAGCCGCTGGAGATGGCTTTGCCGCAGCTTTTGCAAAAGTGCCTGGAGCGGGATTGGAAAGTTGTCGTGCAAACGGGAACCGAGGAGCGATGCAGCGCCCTTGATGCCCATTTGTGGACCTTTACCGACGACGGTTTTCTGCCACATGGCACCAAGGCAGACGGTTACGCCGAACATCAGCCGATATATCTCACGTCCGAACAGGATAATCCGAACGAAGCCGACGTGCGCTTCCTGGTGGACAGGGCAGTACCGCCACCGCTGAGCGCCTACAAGCGGGCGATCTACATGTTCGATGGCAACGATACCGAGGCTGTTCAGGAAGCGCGCAATCGCTGGAAGGAAGCCAAGGCGGAAGGGTTTGAAATCGCTTACTGGCAACAGACCGAAGCCGGCGGTTGGGAACGCAAGGCCTAGGCCGTCACAGACACTGCTACAGGCGACAATCTTTTAAAAAGTGAGACGCGCATCGGTGCGCGATGCCGATATTGGAGGAAAGCCTTATGAAGAAGCTGAAGATGTCATCGGCCGACATGGTCGCCAAAGCCAAGGCACGGATTGAGGAAGTCGACACCGACGCTGCCATTGCCTTGGTAGGAAACCCGGATGTGGTGTTCGTAGACCTGCGAGACGTGCGTGAACGTCAGAAGCTCGGGTTCATTCCGGGCAGCATTCATTGCCCACGCGGCATGATCGAGTTCTGGGTGGATCCGGAGAGCCCCTATCACAAGGAGGTCTTCTCGCAGGAAAAACGCTTCATCTTCCATTGCGCCGCAGGTTGGCGCTCTGCACTCACTGTCGCGACGCTTCAGGATATGGGCTTTGAAGCTGCCCATCTGACAGATGGGTTCGCAGACTGGGTCGAGAAGGGCGGTCCTGTCGAGCAAAAGGACTGAAATAGACCGCCCCGCCGTATTGGTGCTAGTTGGACGTCGAGATCAGGCGCAGTTCATCCGGATCGGCGTCCGAACCGTCCGTACCATCGTCGTTGCCGGCGGTTTCATCGGGGTCAATCGGGTCTGTGCCGTCGTCCGGGGTCTCGGTTGCTTCGCGGATTTCATCAATCTTGCCGTCGTAATCGCCAACCCCGAGAACCTGCTTGGCCCAGTCGAGCATTTCCTCGTCGACGTAGTCGTCGCCATATTCCCGGACGCGGTTCTCGTTTGCCATCGCCAGAAGTGCTTCTTCCAGCGCTTCGTCAGAAACATCAGCGGCCAGCCCATCCAGGCCGGTCTTTTCCGTTTCGTAGTTGGTTTCAGCCGTTTTGAAATCCGAATAGGCGTCGCTCTGAAGAGCAGTTTCAAGCGCCAGTCTTTCGGTTTCGAGAGCGGTCAGCTCGTCATCTGACAATTCAGCCGTATCCAGGCTTTCAAGTTCGGCAAGCCGGTCTTCGAGCTGTTGCGAGGTCAGGCCTTCGTAGGCGAAGCCATCATAGCTGTCCACGTCTTGAAGCAACCCGTCGAACAGCGTACGTGCGGTCAGGAGGTCCTGTTCAAGGCCTTGCAAATCTGCGGAAAGCCGCTCGTAGGCAAGGCTGTCATTTATGTAGGCCTGAATGGCTGCCAGATGCGGGTCGTTGGAATTAATATAGGCGTGGTAATTGCGATTGAGGGAATTCAACCGGCCAAGCTTTGCATTGAAGTTCTTCGGTTTGCCTGCAGGGCTTGCCTGTGGGGTCACGGCAATGCTTGCCAGTGTCGCGCGTTCAGCCTTTGGAAGCCGATGGCTCGCGGTGCCACTATTGCCTCTGGAGGCGGTCTGACGCTTGCCGGAGTTCTTTGAATTTTCGGTTCCGAATACGGAATTCAGAAAGCCGCCGAGGCCTTTTCCATTTCCGTTGCCGTTGTTCGACTTGGCCTGCTTGGAACCATTGCCGCGGTTGAAGATCCCAAGGCCCTTGTTGCCGTTGCCGTTGCCGTTGGAAGCGGAGTTCCCACCGCGGTTGGAGTTGCCGCTATTGCCCTTGTTGCCGGAATTTCCCTTGTTGCCGCCACCATTGCCGCCGGAATTTCCGCCGCCGCCACCGCCATTGCCGTTTCCGTTGCCATTCTTGGCGAACGCCTTGTCCACATGGAAGGAAAGCGAAGGCACATCCGGCGACAGGGAAGGGGCAACGACAAGCGCTGTTGCGCCAAGGAATAGGGTGACGGTTCTGGAGAGAGACATTACGTATCCTGGTCTGAAGCGTGCGAAAAATCGAGCTTTGCGAAAACGCCCGCGGTAACTCCGCAAACGTGCCCGCAGTGTCTGAATGTTCACTTACGACAACCCGTCAGACTTTAATTGGTTTCACTTCCGACAGGAATTTTTCGGTCGAAAAACCGCAATTCAACTCAGACGAGCGAGCAGTTGCGGCACCTTGCCGATGTGGTCCAATCGGTAAAACCGGTCATGGCCACGTGGCTCGTCCGCCTCTTCCAGTGCCCAGGTCAGGTCATAGGGCACGTGAGCACCGTATGCTCCTGCGTTCAGCGCAGGCAGGATGTCCGATTTCAGCGAATTGCCGATCATAAGCGCTTCACCCGGGCCACTGCCGTGACGCGAAAAAAGTGAGCGGTATGTCTCGTCGGTCTTTTCAGAGACAATCTCGATTGCGTCGAAATAGACATCGAGGCCGGAGGCAGTCACCTTGCGTTCCTGGTCGAACAGGTCCCCCTTGGTGATCAGGACCAGCTTGAAAGACGCCTTCACTTTTTTCAGCGTTTCTTCGACGTAAGGGAGAGGCTCGACGGGATGGGACATCATTTCTCGCCCGGCTTCCAGGATTTCGGCGATGACATCGGCGGGCACCTGCCTGTCGGTGACGTCGATCGCTGTCTCGATCATGGAAAGGGTAAAGCCCTTAACGCCGTAGCCGTAATGCAGGACATTGCGTTTTTCCGCGGCCAGCAGCCGCTCGGCCAGGTGATCCTTGTCGGTGTAGTCGCCGAGCAATGCGGCGAACCGTTCTTCCGTCAGCCTGAACACCCGTTCGTTGTGCCAGAGCGTATCGTCTGCATCGAAGCCGAGTGTCGTGATCTTGGCCATCAGGAAGCCTCCTCGAATTCGGCGGAAAGCTCCAGCCATTCCTCTTCGGTATTGATCAGCTTCTTCTCGCAGAAGGCCCGTTCCTTGGCGAATTTCGCAGCCCGTTCGGGTTCCCTCGTGAAGAATTCCGGATCGGCAAGGGCTTCGTCCAGCTTGATGATCTTTTCCTGCAGGCGCTTCATTTCCTTTTCAGCGGCATCGATCTTCTGTTTCAACGGTTTCAGAAGTTCGCGTTTGACAGCAGCATCGCGGCGTTTTTCTTGCGCATTTGCCTTGTCAGCTTCCGCGGCGGCCTTGTCACGGGCTTTCTGAACCGCCTCGGGACCTTGCAGGATCAGTCGGCGATAGTCTTCCATGTCGCCGTCATAGGGTTCCACCTTGCCGTCTGCCACCAGCCATAGCCGGTCGGCGCAAGCCTCGACGAGATGCCTGTCGTGGCTGATCAGCACCACGGCTCCCTGAAAGTCGTTCAGCGCCATCACGAGCGCTTCCCGGCTGTCGATGTCGAGGTGGTTGGTCGGTTCATCGAGGATCAGCAGATGCGGACCGTCAAACGTCGCCAGCCCCAGGAGGAGGCGGGCTTTTTCACCACCAGACAGGTCTTTCGCGGGCGTGTCCATCCGGTCGGTCGGAAGACCCATGCGTGCGACACGAGCCCGAACCCTTGCCTCCGGCGCATCCAGCATGAGGGCACGCACATGCGCAACGGCGCTTTCAGCAGGCTTGAGCTCGTCAAGCTGGTGCTGCGCGAAGAAGGCGATTTTCAGCTTTGACGCCTTGGTGATCTCACCATCCATGGCGCCCAGGCGTCCGGAAATCAGTTTGGCGAATGTCGACTTGCCGTTGCCGTTGGCGCCCAGCAACGCAATCCGGTCGTCGGTGTCGATATTCAGCGTCAGCCGCGACAGGATCCTGGTATCGCCATAGCCGGTCGCCACGCCTTCGAGTTTCAGGATGGGCGGTGCCAGCTGGCTGTCCGGATCGGGGAAATGGATCGGCTTGCTGCTCTCATCCGTGAGGGCGGCAATCGGCTGCATCTTTTCAAGCATTTTCAGGCGTGACTGCGCCTGCCGGGCCTTGCTGGCCTTGTAGCGGAACCGGTCGACAAACGCTTGCATGTGCTTGCGCTGGGCGTCCTGCTTTTCCTTTGCCTTTTCGGCAAGGATCATCGCTTCGCGACGTTGCCTGTCGAAACTGTCATAGCCACCGGAGTAGTAAGTCATCTTGCCCCGGTCGAGATGGACGATGCTGTCGACAGCCTTGTTCAGAAGGTCTCTGTCGTGGGAGATAAGAAGCACCTGATGCGGGTAGCGGGCAACATAGTTTTCCAGCCACATCGTGCCTTCAAGATCGAGATAGTTCGTCGGCTCGTCGAGCAGAAGAAGGTCGGGTTCGGAAAAAAGAACCGCAGCCAGGGCAACGCGCATGCGCCATCCGCCCGAAAACGACGAACACGGCCTTTGCTGCGCGGCGGCATCAAAGCCAAGGCCGGACAGGATCGAGCCTGCCCTGGCTTCAGCCGTGTGGGCGCCGATGTCGGCGAGCCGTGTGTGGATTTCGGCAATCCGGGCCGGGTCAGTCTGTGTTTCGGCTTCTGCCAGCAGCTGGCTGCGTTCCTTGTCCGCGGCCAGCACCACTTCCATCAGGGTTTCTTCCGTCCCCGGTGCTTCCTGTGCGACCTGACCGATGCGCGCGCGCTTCGGGATCTGCACTGAGCCTGTCTCGGTGGAAAGATCCCCGGTGATGATCTTGAACAGCGTTGATTTGCCCGCACCGTTTCGACCGACAAGACCTGTCTTGGCCTTGCCGGGAAGCGTAACGCTGGCTCTGTCGATCAGGAGGCGGTCTCCGATCCGATATGTAAGGTCCGTAATCTGCAACATGAGGCGGATGTTTGGCGGAGCGTCCATGCGGATGCAAGTGGAAAGCTGTTCTTGGGGCGATCCGGTGGCGGGCTGTGGCATCGCTGCACCGTTGGCCCGCCGGTTTGAAGATCAAGGTTCCAGAAAATCGAGGATCTCGGCGACTATCCGCCTGTGTTGCTGCTCGCGCTCCCGGGAACCTTTGACACAAACAATTTCATCGCCGGGCTCTTCTTCCTTCAGGATTTCGAAGGCCTCCGGTTTGCACACGCCCATGAAGTCGAAATGTCCGGCATCTTTCAGTTCAAGATGGTGCACCATGCTTGCAGGCAAGGCGGCCGCAAGAGCGCGGGATTCGACTTCCTGGTTCAGCATATCCGCACGTTCCGAACCCAGTACCAGGACCGGAATGTCTATTGCGTGAAGACTTTGCCCTGAAAACAGGGGCGTGCCACCGAGGTCCATGCTGATGACCTTCCGGACACGGCTATCCTTGCGCGAAACGGACATCTGTTTCCTGTCGGCGGCGGTCTCGGCAACGGACCATCCTGCGAAAACTCCGCACACCACTGGCTGGTTCTCGCCGGTGCAGATTGCCCTTTGCCGTTCAGTGTCAAACTTGGCACCTGCCAACAGCATCACGGTGTACCCGCCAAGAGAATGCCCTGCCGCGTAGATGCGGTCCGGGTCGATCCGCCTTGAAGTTGCCTCGTCTTCCTGCAGGAAAGTGATCACCCTCGATAGATCCACCGGTCGATCCCAGAGTTCACGTGCCTGATCCGGATCACGCAGGAATGTACTGGTTCCCGGATGATTGATCATGGCGACCAGGTAACCGCGCCGCGACAACTCCGAGCCCAGCCAGGCCTGATTGAACGTGTTGCCATACATTCCGTGTGAAAGGACAAGCAGCGGGAAACGTCCGTCCGCTGGTTTGCCGTCTGGATCCGCAGCAGCCATCTGCCAGACCTTGCTCTTGTCTGCCAGGCTGAACACCTCGGGTGTCTGTGTCGGATACCAGAGATCTCCGGCCAGAGGGCGATCCAGCCGATCGTCCTCGATCGTCAGACTGCTTACACCAGGACCATAGGGGAGGGTTGAAGTGTCCTGTGCCTGTGACAGGACCGGGTCGATGAGGCCTGCAACAAGGATTGCAGCACTCAGGAATATGCGCGTGCAAGAGTGCCGTCCGGCGAGGTGAGGAGACATGGGAAATCCATCTGAAAGTTGCGATGCCCTTCAAATGTCCGGTGGCGGATCTGTTGACAATCGCTGCAGGCTGCCGGTCCTGTCCTCAATCGTGATAAAGGACAGCACGTTCAAACTGCCTGTCTGCGCATATCGGTCATGATCAGCATTCCCGTCTCCTTTCTGCTTGCAGCTGTCTTCCTGTCACTCGGCATCGCTGCACTGAACTGGCGCTCGTTGCCGCCTGTCGCGAGAGGGCTGTTCGTCTGGCTCTTCGGTCTGCTGACGATGGAAGCTGCCCTCGTGGGCGCGCGCTTCGCCTTCGGGGTTGTCGAACTCCTGACCGTGCAAAGGGTGTTGCCGGTGTGGATAGCGCCGTCCGTTTATCTGGCTTTCGTCTCGCTGACCGTTTCGGGTGAAAGAACCCGGCAACTCGTGGTGTTGAATTTTGGTGCGGCTGCCATCGTGACAGTTGCAATGCATTTGCCTGTGCCGGTTGCCGGTTACGTTGATGGGCTAATCGGCGCAAGCTACGCGGTCTATGCGCTTGCGCTTGCAAGGCTCTGGAGCCAGGGGCCGGATGTGTTTTGCCAGGCTCCGACGAACAAGAGTGGTCTGCTTCGCAATCTGCTCGGCTTTTCCATATTGATCATGCTGGCAACACTGCTGATCGACGCCTTTGTCGCTTACCTGTTCGCGCAGCAAAGCGAGGTTGCCGCCGCGCTTGCGATTTCGCTGGCAAGCCTGTTCTTTCTGGTCCTTGCAGTCGGAGCAGCCTTTGGTGTTCTGGGTGCCCGCTTCGGGCAGTCACGGGCAAAGGTTGAAGAGAGCGTTGGAAGTGACGCGCAGCGGGCAGGGATTGTCGATTCTGCCCGAAAGGTTCTGGTGGACCAGGAGTTCTTCCGGGATCCATCGCTCACACTTACGCGGCTGGCCCGGCGGGTCGGGGTTCCGGATCGGGATCTATCCAGAGCCGTCAACGCAGTTGAAGGCATCAATGTCAGCCAGTTCGTCAATCTGGTCCGCCTCGCGGAAGCGGAACGACTGCTGGTTACGACGGATGAGCCTGTCGGCCGGATACAGGAGCGGGCCGGATTTTTGACCCGTTCGAACTTCTATAGGGAATTCCAGAAGGCATATGGCGAAGCGCCAGGCGCTTATCGCAAGAATGCTCAGTCCTCGCTCTGAGCTTTTTCATCTTCTTCCGGAACACTCAGATAGATCTCGGCTAGGCCGGCGAGAAGTTCATGGCAGAGGATCACTTCCCGCGTCTGCGGATCCCAGAAGGCGTTTTCCTCGCCGCAGGCGGTTGAGCGGAAGGTGACTGTCTTCGGCAGCTCGTAGAAAGTGTCGAATTCCTTGGCGACCATCTCCACCAGTCCGCTTTCCTTCAGGAAAACGGCCATGGCTTCCAGGTCTCTTGTTGCCGGATCATGGACGACCTTGATCTTGCCCCCTGGCGTATCGCTGTCTCTCAGATAAGGATCGGTCACGATTTCCCACGAAGCCGAGGCCTGTTCATAGTCGAAGGCGCAACTTTCGATCCGCTCCTCCGGCAACTCCAGGTCTCTGGCAAGATCCAGAAAGGCGTCTTCGTCGGCCCCTACCATCAGGCACAGCATCTTGTAGCCGCGTTGCTGGTCCAGATCGTGCTCATCGTAGAAAACCAGGTCGTCGTAGTCTTCCTCGGCAATCAGGAACCAACCGATCATCGCCTGTGTGAGATAAAGATCCATGTCGTCGGTGTCCGCGCCGAGCATGGAAACGGTGGCCAGATTGTCGACGGCATCTTCTTCCTGGGCCAGGACGGGAAGTTCCAGTTCCGAGACAAGCATATGTCCGCTCTCGTGGTAGAGCGTGAACAGCGTGTTGCCCGCAACGAAAACGAAGAGCTCTTCCAGCTGTTCGGGCGAAAGGGCGGCAAGTTGCCCTGCCAAAGTGGGGAAAGTTTGCGGGCTATCGGTCCCATGTGTATTGGCCGCCACCGAGGGGGCGGCAAGGCTGAGCCAGAGCGATGCGACGGCCGCATAAAGCAGCGTTGGCAGGATGGCGAAGAGTTCGACCATGGTGTCATTCCCGAAGAGGAGCGCCGCAAACCGTCCGCTCGACCTTTGCATTTGCGCGCAGACTAGGCAGCCGTTCGTATGTTGGCCAGCACCATATTGAGCCACAAACCGGTTACCGACATCAAAATGTCATGACCCGGCCCCCTTGCGGGCGTGACGGCACCCCGTTATTAAGGCCGCGAAATTTTTAAAAATCCGGAACCGGCACTCCGCCGGCCCGCTGCTGAAACGAGAAAGATGAAACCATGGCGATTGAACGCACGTTTTCCATGATCAAGCCGGACGCCACCAAGCGCAACCTGACCGGTGCCATCACCGCCAAGCTTGAAGAAGCCGGCCTGCGCGTCGTTGCTTCCAAGCGCGTTTGGATGTCCCTGCGCGAAGCTGAAGCTTTCTATGCGGTTCACAAGGAACGTCCGTTCTTCGGCGAACTGACTGAATTCATGTCCTCTGGCCCGACCGTCGTTCAGGTTCTGGAAGGCGAAAATGCCATTGCCAAGAACCGTGAAGTCATGGGGGCAACCAACCCGGCTGACGCTGCAGAAGGTACGATCCGCAAGTCCTATGCCCTGTCCATCGGCGAAAACTCCGTACACGGTTCCGATGCAGCTGAAACCGCTGCTGAAGAAATCGCGTTCTGGTTCTCCGGTGTCGAACTCGTCGGCTAACCTGCGGGCAATGAGTTGACTGAAAAGCCGGTCCCGTCGGGGTCGGCTTTTTCTGTTTGCGCCACCTCTCAGCCGTTACATCGCGTTACACTTTGATGCGATTGTCTGACAGCGTTCTGCTTCCAAAGGCCTCATACTCAATTCGTGGGCGAAGAGATCGGGAGAGAGCGATGCGCATATCGATAGCGCTGGCCGGAGTGCTGATTGCAGTACCGGCTGCCGCGCATGACAGCATGGCGCCACTGGAAGGTGAACAAGCCGTCGAGCAGACGCATGTTATGGAGGAAGTCTGGAACCTCTTGCTGCCGAAGGCCGAAGCGTCGGCAGACATTTCAGTCGACAGCAACTATCGCCATATTCATGCCGACGGCTATCCGGTGAAACCACCCGGACAATTTCCCAACCGCGGGAACCCGCATTCCATTTCGAAAAAGAACTACAATCTGAAGGTCCCTCTGGTGCCGCACAAGAACTCCAGTGCAACCAGGGCGCAGGGGGCGGTTTTTGGCATTGCGGTGAACGGTGTGGTCATGGACCCTGGCACGGCGGAGTTCTGGCAAAACGACCGGCGCTCGGGATGGAACTACGAGGCGCTGGGCGGTGCTTGCAAGCTGGGTCTTGATCGGTACAACGCCCATGTCCAACCGGATGGCACCTACCATTATCATGGCATTCCGACCGGCGTCATGGCCTCCAAGGATGGTAAGTCAGTGCCTGCCTTGTTGGGATTTGCCGCGGACGGCTTTCCCATCTACGGCCCTTACGGCTATTCCGACCCCAAGCGGAATTCGGGTCTCAAGAAGCTGAACAGCAGCTACAGGGTGAAGAAAGGCAATCGGCCGGGCGGGCCGGGCGGGCGCTACAACGGCAAGTTCACACAGGATTGGGCCTATGTTGCCGGCGCCGGCGATCTTGACCAGTGCAACGGGCGTTTTGCGGTTACGCCGGAATATCCGAACGGCACGTATCACTATGTGCTGACGGATGCATTTCCTTTCATTCCGCGCTGTTGGATGGGCAATCCCGACAGCAGCTTCATGCGCTTGAAACGAGCTGGCATGAGAGGCGAGATCCAGAACGAGAGCGATCTTCCCACGGTCGATTTTGCGGCGTTGTCGGACAACAGCGAGGCTGCCGTCATGCTTGTTCAGGCGCAGGGCGGACACCCGCCACGTTTTCTGCATGGAGGTCGCCCACCGCCCCCGGGCCTTGGATCTGGCCATGGACCAGGCTTTGGCTCGCGCAACGGAGGTCCTCCACCCGGCGCAAGGCCGGAAGCCGGGCGTGGGGGGAGATCTCCCTGCAGCGGCAGCTGAACGAAAAAAGTGCGTGACATCCACGCACTTTTTTTTGAAATGAAACATTCAAAAATTCGAAACTTGGAAAGAAAGGAAATCACATGAAATCGATCACGCTCGGAGCCGCCCTCATTCTGGCAACCGTGGGCTCATGTTTTGCCGCAGAAGGGCCTGGGGCGCATTTCATCGAAAACTGGGATCTGAATGGTGACGGTGCAGTGACCGCTGAAGAAGCGCGGGAACGGCGCGGCAATGTCTTTGCCAGTTTCGACGCCAACGACGATGGTTTTCTGGATGCAGAGGAATATGTTCTCTTCGATGAGGCAAGAGCCCAGGATCAGGCAGAGAATGAGCCCAAGGGAATGGGGAAAGGTGCAAGAAACCCGGCAAACGGCATGCGCCTTGAAGTCAATGATATCGACGGCGACGGCAAGGTTTCTGAAGCCGAGTTTCTCGACAACGCAGCCTCCTGGATCGAAATGATCGACCGCAACGGCGACGGGGTCGTCACAGTTGCGGATTTCGGCCCACGCGGGTGAAACGAACCACCCGGATAATGGGTAAAAGCGGCCATCCGACTTGACAGGTGGCCGCGCTGGGGGAACCTTGCCGGGCTCATGTTCGAGGAATTCAGTAAGGCATCATGACCCAGCAGCCGCCCAAGAGCACTTTTTCCGCCTGTCCGCACGATTGTCCGTCGACCTGCGCGCTGGAGGTGCATTTTTATCCGCATGGCGACGTACGCCGGCTGAATGGTGCCAAGGACAATGCCTATACCGCAGGCGTTATCTGCGCCAAGGTCGCGCGTTATCCCGAGCGGCTTTACCACCCGGACCGGCTATTGAAGCCGCTGCGGCGCACCGGCAAGAAAGGTGAAGGCCGTTTTGAGGAAATCTCCTGGGATGCAGCGCTGGATCTGATCGCTGAAAAGTTCCTGGCTGCGGAAGCCGAATTCGGAGCCGAAAGCGTCTGGCCCTATCACTATGCCGGTACGATGGGGATGGTGCAGCGGGACAGTATCCACCGGCTGCGTCATACCAAGGGCTACTCGCGTCAGTTCGACAGTTTCTGCACCAACATGGCCTGGACAGGCTATGTTGCCGGCACCGGCAAGTTGGCCGGACCCGATCCGCGTGAAATGGCGGTTTCCGACCAGATCGTCATCTGGGGCACAAATCCGGTCGCGACCCAGGTCAACGTGATGACCCATGCCATTGCCGCCCGCAAGAAACGCGGCGCACGCATCATTGTTGTTGACGTCTATGAGACCGAAACGATGAAGCAGGCGGACATCGGCATCATCCTGAAACCCGGCACGGATGCCGCGCTTGCCTGCGCTGTCATGCATGTGCTCTTCCGCGACGGCCATGCCGACCGGGATTACCTGGAAACCTACACGGATTGTCCAGCCGAGCTGGAAGCGCATCTGAAAACGAAGACACCGGAGTGGGCTGCCTCGATCACGGGGCTGGACGTCTCAAGGATCGAGGAGCTGGCGCAGCTGATCGGTTCCGTCAAGAAGACCTATTTCCGGCTCGGCTACGGCTTCACCCGGTCGCGCAATGGTGCAGTCGGCATGCATGCTGCCAGTTCCATTGCCGCTGTCACCGGCTGCTGGAAGGAAGAGGGCGGCGGCGCCTTCCACAACAACGGCGCGATCTATCAGCTCAACAAGGAAATGATCGAAGCCGGCTCGCTGAAGGACCCGGCTGTGCGTGCCCTCGACCAGAGCCTTGTCGGCCGGATTCTCACGGGCGACGAAGCGGCGTTGCTTGGTGGTCCGCCGGTGAAGGCGATGCTGATTCAGAATACCAACCCGGTTTCCGTGGCACCGGAGCAGGACCTGATAAAGCAGGGGTTCGCGCGCGAGGACCTCTTCACCGTCGTCCATGAGCATTTCCTGACAGAGACAGCGCAGATGGCAGACATCGTGCTGCCGGCAACCCAGTTTCTGGAACATGACGACCTTTATAAAGGCGGCGGACACCAGTATCTGATGCTGGGTCCCAAAGCTGTTGAGCCGCCGGAAGGTCCTAGGGAAAATATATTTGTTATCAACGAGATCGCCAGGCGCGTTGACTCAAAACCTCACCCCGGATTCGATATGAGCGCACGCGACCATATCGACTGGCTGTTGCGCAATTCCAACTATGGAACGCTCGCAGACCTGGAAGCTGGAAAGTGGATCGATCTGCAGCCTGATTTCGAAACGGCGCATTATCTCAACGGTTTCGGTCACGCAGACGGCAAGTTCCACTTCAAGGCTGACTGGGGTCGTTCCTCTGCTCCCAACAAGCCGGAAGACGGCACAATTTTCGGTCCCTGGCAGACGATGCCGGAGTTGCCGGATCAATGGGACAGCATCGAACTTGCAGACGAGCAGCATCCGTTCCGCTTGGTGACATCGCCAGCTCGCTCTTTCCTGAATTCCACGTTCAACGAGACCGACAGCTCGAAGAAGAAGGAAGGCCGACCGGAGGTCTGGTTGCGTCCGGAAGAGGCAGAGCGTTTCGGCATCGAAGACGGTGCCAAGGTAAAGATGGGCAACCGGCGCGGTGTCGTGACTTTGCATGCGCGATATGTTGCGACCGTCGCACCCGGAACCGTGATCTCGGAAGGGATCTGGCCGAACGATGCATTCGAGGATGGCCGCGGCATCAACACGCTTACCGGGGCCGACCCGGTTGCGCCCTATGGCGGCGCGGCGTTTCACGACACGGCCGTGTGGGTGAGGGCCGTCTGACGCTGACTGCCGGTTTGTTAGGTAATTGCGGCCCATCCTTCGAGATGCGAGCGAACTCGCTCCTCAGGATGAGGCGGACGTGCATTCAGACGCAAGCAGAGCAACACACTCATCCTCATTCTGAGGAGGTGCGAAGCACCGTCTCGAAGGATGGGCCACTTGCTCCATAGCCTCTCAATTTCAGAAAAGAAAAGGCGGTGCATCGCCCGTCCGATGTCACCGCCTGCCTCGGGAAAGTCTGGTCGTCGGTCCGGCTTGGGGCTTCCGAACGTCAGACCTGGCTTTCCGAGGATTGGGAAACCGGTGTGGCCAGCTTGCCTTCTTCCGCCTTGTAGAAATACTGGCTTGAGACCAGCCAGCCCTTGAGCGGTCGAAGCATAGGAATGCAAGTCACCAGGATCAGCGGCAGGGTCGTCACCAAATGCACCCAGTAAGGGGCTGTAAAGGCGATTTCGAGCCAGATCGCAAAGGCGACTGCGGGAATGCAGCCGAAGCAGATCACGAAAAACGCGGGCCCGTCCGCAGGGTCGGCAAAGCTGTAATCAAGTCCGCAGTGGTCGCATTTCGGCTTCAGCTTCAGGAAGCCGTCGAAGATGGAACCTTCGCCGCAACGCGGGCAGCGGCCCTTGATGCCGGTGCGGATCGGCGGAATTTGCGGCCAGCTTTGTGGAGTGGTCATGGAACACCTTTTCCTGCGAGAGGTCTTCCGGTTCGAGCCGGAGACGTTAATCCAGTCAATATTTGAATGAATGGATATGTTTGCAGTCAAAGATAAAGCAAATTGCTTGCATGGCAAGCCAATCGCCTGCGGCAGATTGGCAGAGGGATGTGTGCAGTCTTTTTTGTTCAGAAGTAGGTGGAGGTCTTGTCCGGCGTTGACGCCAATGCCTCGGAAATGACCCTGAACGCGCTATCGATCTGAGCGCGATCATGTGGTCCGCCCAGACAGAGCCGCACGGATTCATCCGCCTTTCCGGCAATCGTGAAGGCGTCGCTTTCCACAACGCCAACAGCCTGGTTCCTCATCTGGCTGACAAAGGCCGGACGAGACCAGCCTTCCGGCAAGGCAAGCCAGATATGAAATCCGTCAGAGTCGGCTTCAAACTTCTGGCTTTTCAGATAGCGGGCGGCCAGGTCCTGCCGGGCCGCGCTTTCGCTTCGGATGTGCCGAAGCAGGGCTCTGGCAGTGCCATCTTCGATCCAGCGCGTGGCCAGGGCTGTCGTGAGCGGGGAAATCATGACGCTGGACGTGCGCTGTGAACGAGCGAACTGCCATGCAGCGCTCCGGTCCGGGGCAAGGACGTGGGCGAGCCGGAGACCGGCTCCAACGCTTTTCGAAAGAGAGCCGATGTACCAGGTGATATCCGGAGCAAGAGCGGCTATCGACGGGACCTGCTTGCGGCTGAGCTGGCCGTAGGGATCATCCTCCAGGATCGGCACGCCGTGGCGCTGCGCGGCGGCGGCAAGATCGCGGCGCCGCTGCTCGGAGAGGGTGCGAGTGGTTGGGTTGTGCAGGGTCGGATTGAGATAGAGTGCCTTCAGGCGACCTTCGAGACAGGCTTTGCGAAAGGCCTCCGGATCAATGCCTTCTTCGTCGCTCGGCAAGCCACAAAGCTCCAGTCTGAGTTGTCCGCAGATGGAGCGGATCCCGGGATAGGTGACGGCTTCGCATGCGATCCGGTCACCCGGCTCGCAAAGCGTTGCAAGAATGCCGGCAAGAGCTGCCTGAGCACCGGGAGCAAACAGAATATCTTCCGGGTCGGGTTTGAGGCCAACTCCGGCAAGCCAGCGTGCTGCAGCCTGGCGGTCCGGGTCTTTTTCAGAAATTGTCTGGTATCGAAGCAGCGGAATGAGGTCGGCTGAAAGCGCCGCGAGCCCCTCTTTCATACGGGCAATCAGGCCAGCGTCACTGACTTCCGGCGGCAGGTTCATGGAAAAGTCCGGAGGTGACAGCCGCTTGGCATCACGTGTTGCAGCGCCGCCGCCCAGCACGCTGTCGGGGCCGGTGACGAATGTACCGCTGCCAACCATGGAAGAGATAGCGCCACGCCTGCGGGCTTCGGTGTAACCGCGTGCAACGGTGGTGAAGTCAAGCCCGAGCCGGGCTGCCAACTGGCGCTGCGCAGGAAGCCGGTCTCCAGGCGAAAGGCGTCCGGTGCGGATATCTTCTTCAATGGCGTCCGCGATCGCGGCATAGCGCGGAGCATTGCTGGCGGAAAGGTCCGGACACCATTCGGTCATGAAGAATTGCTTTCAAATTGACTGGATATTGACTGTATACAGAGGTCGTGCCGGAATGTCACCAATCATTCGCTTCAGGGTGGGGCACCCAGGGGAGCTTGCGAACAATGGACGGCTGGCGAACAGCGCGCGTGCTGAACGGTCTTTGTTTCCAGGAAGATGTGGTCGTGACGAACGTGTGGCAGCGAGCTGGCAGCAGGGCCTTCCCGATGTCAGCTGGTTTTATCCTCGGTCCAAAACCTCAACGGCCAGCACTGTCGGCAAATGGCGGGCAATCTCCTGCCAGGTTTCACCTTCATCCAGGCTGGCGAAAACCGAGCCTGAGTTTGTGCCGAAGTAGAGCCCGGCGGGGTCTCGTGTGTCGCCGCCCATCGCCTGACGCAGAACCGTGAAGAAGCAGGCTTCCTGCGGAAGGCCCTCGCGCTTGTCCCGCCAGGTTCGGCCACCGTCATCGGACTTCCAGACGGCTGCTGCCGCACCGGGTGGAAACCGGCCTTCGGTGTCTCCGTTAAGCGGGAGCGTCCAGATGGTGTCAGGATCTCGCGGATGAACGCGGATCGGGAAGCCGAAGGTGGAGGGCAGGCCGTCGGTGATGTTGTCCCAGTTGAGCCCGCCGTCTGCGGATCGCCAGACGCCGTGGTGGTTCTGCTGATAAAGCAGGTCATTGTCACCAGGTGCACGCATCATGTTGTGAATGCAATGGCCGGTCTCGCCGTCGCGCGGGGAGGCAGGGTGATCATGTCCCTCACAGGCGGCCGCGTTGGACAGCCGGTTGCGTCGCTCCCACGTCATGCCGCCATCTTCGCTGGCGAAAACGCCTGCGGCAGAAATGCCTATCCAGAGCTTTTTCGGATTGTCCGGGTCGGAAACGATCGTGTGCAGCACAAGGCCGGCCGCACCCGGGTTCCAGCTGTCTGCGGACGGATGATTGGCAAGCCCCTCCAGATGCGCGAAGCTCTTGCCGCCATCCCGGCTGGCAAGAAATCTTGCGGGCTTGGTGCCGGCGTAGAGCGTGCCGTGGGCGTACCCGAGCGACCAGATTTGCGAAAAGTCGTCCGCAAAAGGCAGGTCCTGAGGTGTCCAATTCAGAAACTTGGCCGTCTCGGGATCATTGGCTGCCCAGTCGTCGAGCGTCCCTTTGGTCAGTCGGGTGACCTCCCATGTCTCGCCGCCGTCGACAGAACGCCAGACGCCCGCGCCGGACCATTCGCCGCCGCCGCCGGCCCAGATCGTACCGCTTTCCGGATCGCCGATCACGTGGTTGATCGGCCAGCCATCGCAGAAAGGTCCCTTTACCTTCCAGCCTCCTCGGTCGCTTCCACCGTTCAGCAGGAACGCTCCCTTGGTGGTTCCGACAAGCACCGTTACACCCGAAGTCATGGTTTGCCTCCTCCAGAAACCGGCCGAGCTTAACACGAGTTTTGTTGGTTGCAGATGGGCTTCGTTGCTCCTTTACGGCGTGGTGCGGCCTAAAGGAAAAGAGCCTCCTAACTGGTTCTGTTGGTCTCGAGGAACTGGATCTTCTCGCGGTACCAGTGAAGCGGTAGACAGTGGGAGCCTGCCGGTAGCAAACTGCCGGCACATGCAAGCAAGCCATGCCCTTTCCGGAGATGATCATGCCTGAAAACCTTAGCCATTGGACCGCGCGTCCCCGGCCGGAGCACAAGCCGATTGAGGGCCGTTACGTTGTTCTGGAGCCGCTTGATCCGGAGCGTCATACGTCCGGGCTATTCGAAGCTTCCGATGTGCCGGACGGCGATCAGAAATTCCACTGGCTGCCTGAGTATCCACCGAAGACGGAGACTGATTTCCGCGGGTGGGTGGAAAAGGCTGCAGCCAGCAAGGATCCGCTCTTTTTTGCAATCGTGGACAAGGAAACCGGCAAAGTTGCCGGACGGCAGACGCTTATGCGGATCGACGAGGCCAACGGTGTCATCGAAATTGGAAATATCTATTGGGGGCCTCTGATCTCGCGCAGACGTGGGGCGACCGAAGCCCTCTATCTGTTCATGAAATATGTGTTCGATGATCTCGGTTACCGGCGCTTCGAATGGAAGTGCAACAACGACAACATTCCGTCCAGGCAGGCCGCCTTGCGTTTCGGTTTCAGCGAGGAGGGCGTCTTCCGGCAGCATCTTGTCGTCAAGGGTCTCAATCGCGATACGGCGTGGTTCTCCATGATCGACAAGGAATGGCCGGCGCTGAAAAAGGGCTACGAAGCCTGGTTGGCCGCGGAGAATTTCGAGTCATCCGGAGAGCAGAAGCGCAAACTTGGTGCGTGTCTTGCGGATGCTGCAAAGAGCGGTCAATCATGAGCGATCGGCGCCAGCCGGATTCGCCAGACGAGACCTTTCGATGAACTCCAGACATATCGGCATCTTGCAGCCCGGGCATGCCCCCGACGAACTGGCACAGGAATTGGGCGACTACGATGCATGCTTCCGGCAGTTGCTGGCCGGTCGCGGGTTTTCCTTCACGACCTATGATGTCGAGGCAGGCCAGTTCCCCGATGGGCCGGAAGCAGCAGATTCCTGGTTGATAACCGGGTCCCGCCACGGAGCTTACGAAGACCACGACTGGATTCCGCAGCTTGAGGAACTTATCCGCGCTATCCACCAGAGCGAGCGCCCTCTGATCGGTGTTTGCTTCGGTCACCAGATCATTGCTCAGGCCTTTGGTGGTAAAGTGGAGAGGTCGCCCAGGGGATTTACCGCCGGACCGGAAACCTATCGCGGTTTCGGTCAAGAAAAACTGGTGCTCAATGCCTGGCATCAGGACCAGGTCACAATGGCGCCCAAGGGGCTTGAAGTTGTTGCAAGCAGTTCAGGTTGCCCGATTGCCGGGCTTCATCTGCCTGGCCGGATCCTGACATGTCAGCCGCATCCGGAAATAGATCCGGACTATCTTGCGGGCATTGTGAAGCTGCGCGGATATGTTTTGAACGACACGCAGCGCGCTGATCTGCCGAAACGGATCGAGACCATCCCTCTTGATGCGAACAAGGCGGCAGATCTCTTTGCAATGTTCCTGTCGGGCGAAGAACTCGGGATGCTGTTGCCCGGTAACGCCGAAGCCTGATCTGCAGAGCCAACGATGCCCGTTCAATCGCAATGCTCGAATTTGCGAAGGTAAAATTTAATTTGGATCTAAACGCTAATTTGAACTTCTCGCGCTTGCAGGTGTTTAGGGGCGTGGCGGTTCGTTGACTGCGACAAGGACCCGTCGGTGCTCTATGACCGCACCTATATGGCCTATGCCTATGTCATCATGAAGTCTGGCTTCGTCGGTACGGCACTCACCGTTGCGCCTTACACCACGTTTGCTCAACCAGAAGGCCCCTCAAGCTTCAATACGTTTTAGGAACTGACCTTGAGCGACTGGGAGCAGGCTGTCGGGCTGACATGTCCCGGTTTCGTCGGCGTACAGAAAATCCTACGCTTTGCTCTCTAACGAAAAAGGCAATCGACTGTCTCTTGTCGATTGCCTTTGTTTTTTCCGGGCCGACCGCTGGAAGGTCAGTGGCTCTTCGCGGCTGACTTGCCTCTGACGAGCCGCCAGACCGGCAGGATCACCTTGCTGGTGACCGGGATCAGCAGCATGCCGAGTGCAAGGCCGAACAAACCGTCCAGGCTTGCCGTTACCGCCCATGTGAGGAAGCCTTGAGCGACCTGTACCGAATGAGCCACGTTGTGGGCAATGTCGTGGATGATGCCGTAGATCTGCCCGAAGCCCAGAACGTCCATACCATGCAGCACGATGGAGCCACCGACCCAAAGCATTGCGGCGGTACCAACCGTCATCAGCAGTTTCATGAAGCCGGGCATGGCTTTCACAATGCCGTGGCCGATGGCGCGGGTCAGCGACAGGCGGCCTCTGCGCGTCAGCATCAGGCCAAAGTCGTCCGCCTTTACCAGCAAGGCAACGGAGCCATAAACGAGAACGGTTATGCCGATTGCGACCACTGCAAGCGTGGCGGCTTCCATCCAGATGGTGCTTTCAGGAATCTCGGCGAGGGCGATCGTCATGATTTCCGCCGACAGGATGAAGTCGGTCTTGATGGCGCCGGAAACCTTCTGTTCTTCCAGATGCAACGGGTCGGCAACGAAGCCTTCCGGCTCGTCGGCGTCATGATGATGTGGCTTGAAGATGTGATAGATCTTTTCCGCCCCCTCAAAACACAGGTAGGCGCCACCCAGCATCAGCAACGGTGTGATGATACCTGGTAAAAACTCATTGAGTACGAGGCCGGCAGGAAGCAGGAAGATCAGCTTGTTCTTGATTGATCCCTTCGCGATCCGCCAGACGATCGGAATTTCGCGTGCAGGGGAAAATCCGGCGACATATTTCGGAGTGACGGCTGCGTCGTCGATTACGGCTCCGGCCGCTTTCGCGCCCGCCTTGGCCGCCTGGCCGATCACGTCATCCGCGGAGGCCGCGGCAATCTTGGCGATTGCGGCAACGTCATCGAGTAGGGCAAGCAATCCGCTCATGGCAGCTCCAGGTCTGTGTCCGTCCGGGGCAAGGATATAGCGTGTTGCCGGGTGAGGGGCCAGTAAAGAGACCCCATATTCCCGAAACAGATTGCACCGGAACGAATTGGCCTGAAGTTGGTTAGGCCAGGGCCGCCAGTGTCGTGCTTTCCTGCGGAAATGCCGTGAAGGCCTCCGCAGACTTGCGGCGTTGCTTCGGCATCGGGTTTGGAACTGCAGACAACAGGCGGCGTGTGTACGGGTGCTGCGGGTTTTTCAGAATCTGTTCGGTTGGACCGGTTTCGACAATCTCGCCCTTGTACATCACCGCAATGCGGTGACTGACCCGCTCCACCACGCCGATGTCGTGTGAGATGAACAGGAACGACAGACCTTCCGTGCGTTGCAGTTCCAGCATCAGATCAGTGATCTGCCGGGCAATGGAAACATCCAGCGCGGAAACCGCTTCGTCCGCAATGATGAGTTTCGGTTCCACCGACAAGGCACGCGCAATGCACAGACGCTGACGTTGTCCGCCGGAGAATTGGTGCACGAAGCGATTGATGGCATCGCGCTCCAGTCCAACCCTTTCAACCAGATCCGCTGCGAGTTCCTTCTGGTCCTTGCGCGAGACAAGGCCGTGGATCCGTGCCGGCTCCGTGATCAGCTCATGTACCGGAAGCCGCGGATTGAGGCTCGCATAAGGGTCCTGAAACACCATCTGCATGTCCTTCCGCGTTTCGCGGAGCGCCTGCCGGGAGGAGCTGTTCAGAACATGACCGTCAAGCCGGACAGATCCGCTTTCAGGTTCGATCAGGTGCAGAATGGACCGCGCCAGGGTCGACTTGCCGCAACCGGATTCGCCTACCAGACCAAGCGTCTCACCACGCGCAACCTTCAGCGAAACGCGGTTCACGGCCAGAACGCCGCCGGATTTCCTTGAAAACAAGCCGGATTTGCCCGCAAATCGTGTCGACAGTTGCTCAACATCCAGCACTGTCTCGGTCCCGGCCTCCTGCGTGCTGGTGCCGGAACCCGGTTTCGGCGTTGCCGCCATCAGCGCCTTTGTGTAGGCGGCCTTCGGTCGTTCGAAAAGATCGTGAACGCTGGCTTCTTCCATCTTTTCGCCGTTGCGAAGGACGACGACCCGGTCGGCAATTTCGGCAACGACGCCCATGTCGTGTGTGATGAACAGAACGCCCATGCCGATCTCTGCCTGAAGGTTCCGGATCAGTGTCAGGATCTCTGCCTGGGTAGTGACATCCAGAGCCGTTGTCGGTTCATCGCAGATCAGCAGTTTGGGCCTGCAGGCGAGCGCCATTGCGATCATCACCCGTTGACGCAGGCCGCCCGAAAGTTCGTGCGGATATTGCTGCAGCCGCCGCGCCGGATCCGGAATGCGCACCTGATCGAGGGCTTCTTCCGCGGCTTGCATGGCCTTGCGCCTGTCGAACTTCCGATGGCGGATGAAGACCTCGCCAACCTGATCGCCGATTTTCAGAACCGGGTTGAGTGAGGTCATCGGCTCCTGAAAGACCATGGAAATGGCATTGCCGCGCAGAGCTGTCAGCTGTGCATCCGACAGGCTTCGCAAGTCATGGGAGCGATCACCATCGTTCAGGCGGATGCTGCCGCCGCCAATCGTTCCACCTTCTCGTTCGATCAGCCGCAGGATGGAAAGTGCCGTGGCTGATTTGCCGGAACCGGACTCTCCGACCAGCGCAAGTGTCTCGCGCGCATGAATTGCAAAGGAAATTCCCTTCACGGCTTCATGAGCACCGAAAGAAATCCTGAGGTCCTGAACGTCCAGTACCGACTGGGTCATTTGAGGTCTCCGCGGCGTCTTGCTGCAAATTCCGGATGCTGCTTGAAGTCCGGTAGTGGCGGTGTCCAGCGGTCGGCATGAGGCTTGAACGAATGGGCAATCGGGTCGAGGCCCTGCACCTGCCAAGAGACGGTTTCGCCAAGCTCAAGCAAACCGAAGGCACCGGCAGGTTGGCCCTTGGTGGTGAAGCTTTCGGTGAGCGACTGCTGTGTCAGATGGGTAATGCCGTCCACCGTGGTGATTGTGTTCCAGTGAACGTGTCCGGACAGACAGACCACCGGCTGCCGGGACTGCGCCAGTGCCGCGCGGGCACGTTCTGCCATCGGGTAGGTGGAAGCTGACGGATTGCGTTCGAAGTAGTAGTTACCGATCTGGCCATGACCGGAAACGGGAACGTGGCTGAGAACCAGAAGAGGCTTGTCCGTGTTCTGTGCAACGCGTGACAGCCACAGGAGATCGGCCTCATGCAGAATGAACCCGGAATGCTCCGGCGTCCGATGGATCTTGCTGTCTGCGCGCCACAGCGCAATTCTCCAGTCACCTGCATCAAAGGTCGCGTTGGCGAGGGACTGACCGAGGATTTCCTCGTTGTCCGAAACATCCAGGTGATCGCGGTCGTGATTGCCGTTGATGTGGTGGACCGGAGCATTGACGGCCTTGAAGGCGTCGGCGACTTCGCGTTCCAGCTGAAGGTCCGTGTCGCGGTCCATATCGGAAATCCGATCGCCCAGGTCGACGACGAAATCGGGGGCGGCATCGTTGGCGAAACGGGCAAACTCCGCCATCAGCTCGAGGGCAGTGTCACCGCGCTTGGTCGCGGAAGGTTTGCCGTGGTGGATGTCGGCGACAACAGCAATGCGTACGGACACGTTGAATTTCCTGAATTGATCAAAGGGTAGGGAAAGCGCCGCCGGTGTACCGGCGGCGCCTTTTTTTGCTTAGTTGAACGAAATGGAGCCGGCGCGGAAGTCGAGCACGTAGGGAATGTGACCCGGCTTGGGAGCCCAGTTGACGTTGGTCTTCATCGCCCAGCTCTCATAGGGGCGATACAGCGGCAGCACCGGCGGATCCTGCTTGATGCGCTCCATCAGCTCCGCATAGGCTGCGCGACGCAACTCGACATCACCGTTAAAGCGGAACTGCTCCCAGCTCTTGGCGTAGTCTTCGTCCGTGTTGAAACGGCCTTCGGATTCAGACGGACCATTCGGAGCCCACATGACGCCGAAGCTGCCGAACGGGTCGGCGAAATACATCGGGTTGGACCAGTTGCGGGTCATCATGTCCGGTGAGTTGCCGCTCCATTTGTCCTGGACGTTGACCTTGCCCTTGATACCGACTTCCGCCCACATCTCCATGATGGCCTGGGCCGCCAGAAGGCCGTTGGTGTAGTAGCCCGGCGCGGTGTCGTAGGTGATTTCGAAGCCGTCATAGCCTGCTTCCTTGAGCAGTTCCCTGGCTTTCTCCGGATTGTATTCGAAGGTGGTCAGCTCCGGCTGGTACAGTTCGCCGAATTCCGCAAGCGTGTGCGTGGACGGAACCACGGCCTTGCCACCCCACAGGGCTTCGTTCAGCGTGTCACGGTCGATGGCGAGCGACAGGGCCTGACGGATGCGGGCATCCTTCAGTTTCGGATGGTTCACATTCATGATCATGACGTGGAAGAGGGCAGTGGCGCTGCCGGCGGCCTTCATGTCCGGATCGTTCTCGATCAGCTGAAGCTGGTCAGGTGCGATGTTGGTGACGATGTCGGCTTCACCTGTTTTCAGGGCCGTGATGCGTGAAGCAGTCTCCGGCATATGCCGGACAGTGACCTTGTCGAGCGGTGCCTTTTCGCCCCAGAAGTCGTCAAAACGTTCCCAGACCACTGTTTCGCCCGGAACGAATTCGGCAACCTTGTATGGGCCTGTGCCGACCGGCTTCAGGGAAAAGGCTTCAAAGTCGTCATGCTCAAGCTTGTCCGGGTCGCCTGCAAGGCTCTTGGTGTAAGCTTCCGGAATGATCATGACCTGCTGCAGGTTCAGCAGTGTTTCCCAAAGAGGCTCCGGGCGCTTTGCATGGATGCGCACGGTGAGATCGTCGACCTTCTCGGCCTTCTCGAAGTTTTCAAGACGGTCCCGGGCA
Source organism: Labrenzia sp. PO1 (assembly GCF_012273635.1). Taxonomy (NCBI): domain Bacteria; kingdom Pseudomonadati; phylum Pseudomonadota; class Alphaproteobacteria; order Hyphomicrobiales; family Stappiaceae; genus Labrenzia; species Labrenzia sp. PO1. The sequence continues at coordinate 886,505 of NZ_JAAXCR010000003.1, read as the reverse complement.
CGCACCTGATAGGGTGGGAAGTCGGCCTGATACATCCGGTTCAGCGAGAACACGACGTCGTCGGCGGTCATGTCGGCACCATTGTGGAACTTCACGCCTTCGCGCAGTTTCAGTTCCATGATCGTCGGTTCGACAAGTCTCCACTCTGTCGCAAGGCCCGGCTGCCATTCAGTGTCGGTGGTGTCGTGGTTCTTGGCGATCAGCGTATCGAAGGCGTTGTAGTAGAACTGTGAGCCGACATTCGAGTGATCGCGGCCCGGATCGAGGTAGCTGGACACGTTGGCTGCACCAACGGTGAGTTCTGTTGCGAAGGCACTTGTCGCCATGAGCGAAGCAAGAGCGGTGGTTGCCAGTAGTTTGGTCATATCGAGCCTCCAAGGCTGCTAGGGTGGAGCGTTGGCCGTTCCGGCTTCTGTGGTTGGGTTCGGTCAGCGGGACCTGAGACGGACATCCGCCTTGTCGCGCAGCCAGTCGCCAAGGATCTGGACTGCGAATGTGAGGAGCAGGATCACCATCGCGGGGGCGAGAACGATCCAGGGGGCCGTCGGCAGATAGTCGCGGCCGATGCCGACCATCGATCCGAGCGTTGCGGTTGGCGGTTGAACGCCGAGACCGAGGAAAGACAAGGTCGATTCCAGGATGACGATGTTGGAAAAGTTCAGTGTGAACTGGACGACGACCGGCGAGACGACATTGGGCAGGATGTGCCTCACCGCAATCCGGAGCGGCGTAGCACCTGCTGCACGTGCCGCTTCGACAAAGGGCATCTGGATCAGCTTCTTCACTTCACCGCGCACGATCCGCGTGTATTGCTCCCAGCCGTAGACACCGAGCACGAGGATCATCACGTCCAGGGATGAGCCCATGACTGCCAGAATGAGAAGGGCGATCAGGGTGAAGGGAATGGCGATCTGCGCGTCGACCAGGCCCATGATGACCTCTTCGAAAACACCGCCGATGATGCCGGCCATCAGACCCAATGTACCGCCGATCAGAAGACCTATGACGGCTCCCGCAAGGGCGAGTGCGAAGGTCAGCCGCAGGCCGTAGATGCAGCGGGAGAAGATATCCCGGCCGAGTTCGTCGGTGCCGAAATAGAAGCCGTCCTTGTAGCGTTCGAACCCGATTGGCGGTCGCAGCCGGGAAATGAGACTTTGGGCATTCGGGTCGAAGGGGGCTACCCAGGGGGCGGCAAGTGCCGTCACGACCAGGATCAGGCCAATGAGAAGCGCGATCCGGACAATCCAGTTCGCATCCGACCAGATCGGCAGACGGTATGTTCTTGTGCCGGTATTACGCGGCGAAGACAGGTTGTGTGTTGCGTCGGTCATGCGCTTATCCCTTGGCAAGGCGGATGCGCGGATCCGCGAAGGCGTAGGCGATGTCGACCACTGCGTTGATCACGATGACCGCGACAGCGACGGACAGGACACCGAACTGGAGGACGGGGTAGTCACGCAGGATGGCGGACCGGACGAGGAGGTCGCCGATACCGGGCCATGCGAAGATCGATTCCACGACAACGCTACCCGCCGCCGCGAGGCTGGCGATCTGTAGTCCGACCACGGAAAGCAGCGTGATCGACGCGTTGCGCAGTCCGTGCTTCAGAATGACGATCCACTCCGGCAGACCCTTGGCACGGGCTGTGCGCATGTAGTCCTGGCTGAGCACGTCCAGCATGGCGTTGCGGGTGAAGCGGGTGATCGCCGCAACCAGCGTGCCGGAAATGGCAAGCGTCGGCATAATGAAATGCAGCGCCGTTCCATCGCCAATGACGGGAAGCCAGTTGAGCGTGTAGGCAAAGATCAGCACCAGCAGGATGCCGATGATGAAGGACGGCACGGCATATCCGAGAAAGGCGATCACCATCACCACGCTGCCGATGATGCTGGTGCGGTAGATGGCGGCCAGAATGCCAAGCGGAATGGAAACAATGAGCGTGAAGCAGACGGCGCTCAGCAGCAGTTTCAAGGATGGCCAGGCACGTTCGAGAACGATTTCCGAAACCGGCCGCCTTTCCAGGAAGGATAGTCCGAACTCGCCCGAAAACACCGAGCTGAGATAGCGCCAGTACTGAGTGCCGATGGAGGAATCCAGACCGTAGTAAGCGATCAGGAGGGCCCGGTCTTCCTTGGTGATGCCTTCGCCGAGAACGAAGTCGACCGGATTTCCGGAAAGCCTGGTGGCGAAGAAGACGAGCGTCACGATGAGGAACAGGGTGATCGCCATCCGCAAAAGGGTTCGCAGAACGTAGGTCAACATGCGCTCGCCTCCACTGGCGATGGGTGAGCGGACGGTATCGGCTCGTTCACGGGAGCACCGTTCGCGATCGGCGAGGGCGTTGCGACGAGGTGAATGAAATCAAGACCGGCAAGGGTTGCCGCCGCGCCGTCGGTCGCGGCGTTGTCGCCCACAAAGACAGCCTCGCTCGCCGGAACGCCCGCAGCTTCAAGTGCCGCGTTGATGAGGAACGGCTGAGGTTTGCCGATAACCCTTGGCGCGATCTCCGGACAGCACGCCTTGAAAGCTGCAAGCAGGGAGCCGGTTTCCGGCACCGGGCGACCGTCCGCATTCGGGTGGGAAAGATCCGGATTGGTCACGACCAGCTCTGCGCCTTGCTCCAGCAGTCGCAAGGCCTTTTCCAGTCCGGTCAGGGTGAACTTTGTATCCCGGGCAAGCAGGACGACGTCGGTCCGGTCGTTCGCACGCTCAAGGCCGAGCTCTGTTGCAAGAGCGTGAAGCGGCTGTTCGGCAATTACATGGATGCGCGCGCCCGGACGTTCCGCTGCGATCGTGCGCACAGCCAGCTCACCTGCAAGAAAGATGCTTTCCTGCGGCAGCAGCAGTCCGATTGCGTTCAGTTTTGCCGATAGCGTGATGCTTGTGTCGGCCGAGTTGTTTGAAACGATCGATACCCTTCTGCCGGCAGCCCGGACAAAATCTTCCGCGCCCGGCAATGCTCGTCCGGCGGCTATCAGGCAGCCGTCCAGATCGCACAGGATTGCGGCATAACCGTCAACCTCCGCGGCGCCAAGCCATTGAATTGTTGTTGTTTTGCGAGCCCGCATTGCGAAGTCCATATCTGTCCGGTTGCCTCTCGGTACCACCGATCGGCATTGAGAATCCGCCGGTACGGCAGGCGGATTGTTCTGGTCAGGAAGGGCCGTGCTCCGTTGGCGTGGCCCGCTGAAATCGCAATCAAATTGTCGTCACTCTGTGACGCTGCCGTAACAGAGCGAACCTATGGTTTGAGGTGATCAAACCTTTGGCTTTGCTAATCGGAGAAAACCTGGAATGACCCTTTCCCTGTCGCGCATTCGGGCGGTCAACGCGGTCGCGTCCGGAGGCTCATATGCTGCAGCGGCACGGGCGCTGAAGATTTCGCAGCCGGCCGTCGCGCGTCATGTGAAAGACCTTGAAGCGGAATTCGGCGTACGCCTGTTCGACCGGAAAAACGGTGTGTTGTCGCCAACACCGCTGTGCAACGAGCTATGCGATGTCGCCGAACGAATGGCAGAAGCCGAACGCGCAGCAACACGGCTTTTGACCCGCCACAACACCTTGCTGAATGGTCGTTTGAAAATCGGATTGGGAAATTCGATGCCGGGCATGGCGTTGATCGCGCAATTTCTCAAGCGACATCCGGGCATCGAAATCGCGGTGGAAACAGGTTCGCATGAGCGGATCACGCGGGCAGTGCTGACCCGCGAAGTCGACATCGGTGTGCTGCCGGATGTGCCTGCGGATGGCCGTTTCCGGCGCGCCTTGCTTGCAAGGCAGAATGTCGTTGCCATCGTCCATCCCGACAGCCCGCTTTCCCGGGAGGCGGCCGTGACCTGCGAACGGCTGATGGCCGAACCCCTGATTTTCCGGACAAGGGGATCCTCCACCCAACGGGTGGTCGACAGGGCCTTTCGTTCTGCCGGGTTCGAGCCTTCGCCTCTTTTGACACTGGACACCCGTGACGCGGTTTATGAAGCAGTGGTCAATGGCCTCGGGGTCGGTTTCATGTGGCGGTTCGGAACCGGTCGAACCGATGTCGTTCACCGGGTTCCGGTCTCGGACATGCAACGCCAATACGAGGAAGTGGTTTTCTCGCTCGGCGACGAGCGCAGCATGTTGTTCGACGTTTTCTTTTCCGCCGTGGAAAGCTTCCGCACGGAGGCGGACGTCATTCTGGACCACTAGCAGGCGAGGGGGACGCCTAGGCGGTGATCGCCTCTGCAAGACGCACAGCGGACGCCACACCATCAATGACGGGTACCTTGAATTGCGCCGTCAGGTCGGCGGCCAGATCCGCCATGCCCGCGCAACCGAGTGCGATTGCGCCAATGCCGTCCAGTCTCAGAGCGGCCTGGATTTCCGCCTCGATCTTGTGCCGGGCATCGCTCTCGGGGTTTTCCAGTTCGAGAACCGGTACGTCAGATGCGCGCACCCTGACACATCGGGCGGCAAGGCCGGTGCGCTGCAGGTTCTCTTCCAGCACCGGTACGGAGACGGACAAGGTGGTAACCACCGAAAACCGTTCGGCCGCCACGGAGGCAACATGGTAGGCCGCCTCGCCGATGCCAACCACCGGGACGCGGGATTTCGCCTTCAGTTCCCACAGGCCGGTGTCGTCGAAGCATGCGATGATGACCGCGCTGATGCTAGGGTCGGTCTTCAGCGAGCGCTCGAAGAGATCGAACAGGCCGGGCAGGGCGGCCTCGCCATCCGCTGGCCCTTGAATGGCTGCCGGTCCCTCCAGCGGATTGATGGCCGTAATCCGGCTGAAGGGACCAGCTGCGGCGCGAGCAGCCGCCGCGATCTTCTGCGTCATTGAAGCCGTGGAATTCGGATTGATGACGAGGATGTGTATGTCGCGCATGTAAGGCCCTAGACCATGCCCTTTCCGGCATCCGAGCCGTGCCGTGACCTGCGTTTGTTCAGGATGACGACAATGGCCAGGAACAGGCCGATGATGCCGAAGGAGAAGGCGGTTGTCAGAGTGCCGAGCGCAAAGATCACCGGCGTCGTGACGTTTGTTGTCATGCCGTAGATTTCCAGCGGCAGCGTGTTGTAGCTGCCGGCCGTCAGAAGCGTGCGGGCAAACTCGTCATAGGACAGGGTGAAACCGAACAGGGCGACCCCGATCAGCATCGGCGCGATTATCGGCAGCACGACATGACGGACAGTCTGCCAGGCGCTTGCGCCCTGGTCGCGCGCGGCTTCCTCGTAGGATTTGTCGAAACGGTTGAAAACCGCGAACATGATCAATAGGCCGAAGGGCAAGGTCCAGGTCAGCTGCGCGCCGAAGCCCGAGGTCGACCAATGCACGGCAAGGCCGGACTGGGAGAAGATCAGGCCGACGCCGAGCGAAACCAGGATCGACGGGATCACCAGCGAGGTGATGATCAGATAGAAGATCGCACCGGACCCGGGAAACCGCTTGCGGAAGGCAAGGCCGCCCATGACGGAGACAACGACCGTTGTCACCATGACCATGAGGCCAAGCACGAGCGAGCGCGAGAAACTGCCCCAGATATCCCCGACGGCCTGTTGTTCGAACAGGTCGTGGAACCAGTGCAGCGAGACGCCGCGCATCGGGAAGGTCAGCCCGCCCTGCGGTCCCTGAAAACTCAGGATCGCGATGGTGACTGTCGGGCCATAGAGGAAAACCAGGAAAAGGCCAAAGAACGCGGCAAGCGCATAGAAGGAGCGCGAACGTTTTTCCATGATCAGAGCTCCTTCCGGATGTCGACGAAGCGCAGCAGGATCGAGATCACCAGAAGCACCGTGATCAGCAGGATGACCGCTGTTGCCGCGGCAGAGGGATATTGCAAAAGCGCGATGTCGTTGGAGATCAACCTGCCGACATTGGCCTTCTGGCTGCCGGACATGAAGCGCACGGTAATGAAGTCGCCCATCACCAGCGTGACGACAAAAATGGAACCGATCATGATGCCGGGTTTGGTCAGCGGAATGATGACGTTGGTGAGTGTCTGCAGACCGGTGGCACCATTGTCATAAGCTGCCTCGATCAGCGAGCGGTCGATACGCATCATGGTGTTGAAGATCGGAACCACCATGAACAGCGTGTAGAGGTGGACAAAGGCCAGGATCACTGAAAAGTCGGAAAAGAGCAGCCAATCCAGCGGCTCGTCTATGACGCCCATCGAGATCAACGTGGAATTGGCGATGCCGTTGCGACCCAGGAACGGGATCCAGGAGATCATGCGGATGATGTTGGATGTCCAGAACGGGATCGTGCACAACAGAAACAGAACGATCTGCCAGGTCAGCGTGCGCACGTGAAAGGCGAGGAAATAGGCAACGGTAAACCCGATCACCAGTGTGATCGCCCAGGTGATCAGCGCGTATTTCACCGTGTTGAAGAACACCTGGTAGGTCACCGGAGACGTCAGCAGGAATTCGTAGTTGTCGAACTGGAAGGCCGGGTAGATAGAGAATTCCGTCGCTCCCCAGAAACTCACCACGACGATCATGGCAATCGGCAGAACCAGGAAGAAGAACAGCACCAGCGCCAGAGGCAGCGACAGTAGCCAGCCGGTCATGGCATCGGGCAGGCGGCTGAGGCTGAAGGGAGCCTTTGCACGAGCTTTCGCAGCCGGGGCCACGCTGGAAATGGACTGTGTCTGATCCGTCATGAAGGTCGGGTCCGGTAAGTAGAGAAGGCGGGTGTCATGCTCGCCCCGGGTGTCTTGAAGTGCCCGGGAAAAGTTTCCCGGGCACCAGTGTGTCGGCTCAGCCTCAGGCGGCGATGAACTCGTTCCACTTGCGAACCATGTACTGGTTCTCGTCCATGACAGCGTTCCAGCAGGCAACGGCACCCATGCGCTCGTAGAACGAGCCGCCGTCGCGGGTTTCGCCGGCTTTCGCCAGAACGTCACCGAACGGGTTGGTGATGTCGCCGGTGGCTTCCTTGCCTTCGAACCAGTAACCCCACTCGTTCTCGTCCATGTGGTTCTTGGAGGTTTCCGGCACGGCCGAGTAATAGCCCTGGCGCATCAGGAAGCCGCCGACCCAGCCGTCGAGATACCAGTTGATGTATTCGTAGGCTGCTTCCAGTTCGAGGCCGGTCAAGCTCTTGGAAAGACCGATGCCACCACCCCACGACCGGTAGCCTTCTTTGAGCGGCTGATAAACGCAATCGATGCCGCGGGACTTCACGGCAGTGATCGCCGGAGACCACATGGACTGGATCACGACTTCGCCGGACGCCATCAGGTTGACGCTTTCGTCGAAGGTCTTCCAGAAGGCGCGGAACTGGCCGTTTTTCTTGGCTTCGGTGAAGATCGCCATGGTCTTGTCGATCTCTTCGCGGGTCATGTTGCCCTTGTCGCCATACTGGATTTCGCCCATGGCTTCGCAAACCATGGCCGCATCCATGATGCCGATGGAAGAGATGTCGAGGATCGATGCCTTGCCCTTGAATTCCGGGTTCAGCAGTTCGGTCCAGCTTTCGATCGGGCGGCCGATCAGGTCCGGACGGATGCCGAGTGTGTCGGCGTTGTAGATGGTCGGGATGAGTGTCATCCAGCCGGTTTCTTCGGTGGCGAACGCCTTGCCGTCCGGACCGTCGACAAAGCCGACCGTGTGCGGAGCGGTGCCCTGTGCGATCACGGATTCCGGCGTCAGCTTGCCGCTTTTGAAGATGCCGACGATCTTGTCGTAGTTCTTGATCTTGGAGGTGTCCATTGCCTGCAGGTTGCCGGTCGGCCAGACCTTCTTGCAGATCCAGTATTCGATGTCCGCAATGTCGAAGCTGTCCGGCTGGGTCGCCGCACGCTGGGTGACGGCGTCACTGTCCAGAGCGGTCATTTCCAGGGTGAAGCCGAGATCTTCCTTCACCTTCTGCGCTACTTCGTTGAGGTTGGAAACGCCGGTGCCGAACTGGCGCAGGGTCACGTCCTTGATGTTCTGTGCCCAGATGGTCGGGAAGCCGGTGATGGCTCCCGAACCCAGGGCCGCACCGGCAGCAGCAGCGCCGCCTTTCAGGATGCTGCGGCGGCTGACGCCTTTCTTGGTCATCTGTTCAGTTTTTCCCACTGTATCTGTCATGTTCTTACTCCTGTTCCCCTCTGGAGTTTGTTCGGCCTCGGGAGAAGGCCTTCGATCGGCAGCCTTCAGGCAGCCAGTTGGTGTGCGTCTTCCGGCTTCCATGTCAGGAAGACGGTTGCGCCGATTTCGATCGGGTCCTGGAAAAAGGCTTCGTCGGTGAGAGCGGCCGTCAGATCGCCGGCGCCCCCCGCATCAAGCGCGAGATTGACGGTGGAGCCGAGGTATTCGACGTCCTTGACGAAGGCCGTCAGAACAGCGCCGTCCTCTCCGGCCGCCTTTTTCACCCTCAACCTGTCTGCCCTCAGCGCGACCGAAGCGCCTTTCTGCTGCAGTACGTTGTGGCCGCCGATGAAGCGGGCGACGAACTCGGTTGTTGGCGTGTTGAACACGTCGCGCGGGCTGCCTGCCTGCTCGATCTTGCCGCCGTTCATGACGATGATGTCGTCCGCCAGCGCAAGGGCTTCGTCCTGGCTGTGCGTGACGTGGATGAAGGAAATGCCGAGCTCGCGCTGCAGCTTCTTCAACTCGAGCCGCATCTTGATGCGCAGGAACGGATCCAGTGCCGACAGCGGTTCGTCAAGCAGAAGCACGGAAGGTTCGGTGATCAGGGCACGGGCCAGGGCAACACGTTGCTGCTGACCGCCGGAGAGCTGCGAAGGCAACCGTTCAGCATACGCCGCCATATCCACCAGTTCCAGCAACTGACGGGCCTTCTTGAGCCTGACCGGTTTTTCGACACCCTTCATCTTCTGGGAAAAGGCGACGTTGTCGACCACGGACAGATGCGGAAACAGCGCATAGTTCTGGAACATCATCGCCGTGCCGCGCCGGGCAGGTGGAAGATCGGTGATGTTGGTGCCGCCCAGAACGATGTCGCCGGTGGAGACGCTTTCATGGCCGGCAATCATTCGCAGGGTTGAAGACTTGCCGCAGCCCGATGGCCCGAGCAGGCAAGAATAGGTGCCGGCGGCGAATTTGTGATTGATCGCGTCGACCGCAATGGTCTCGCCGTAGATCTTGGTGGTGGCTGCCAGTTCAAGGTCCAGGGACTTCGCCATGGCCGGACGTCTCCTTCAGAAAACCGTTTTCGGCTCCTGAGACAGCAAGTGCCGTGCCAAAGCGTAAAACTGGCGGAATTCCGGAGATCCTGATGAGAAGGCGGAGCGATGAGTAAATTCTCACCGGTAAAAGTGCACAATATTTTGGCAAATTAAATACGATATGAACAAAAATTGTATACGATCCTAGATTGCCGCTTCAGGTGGCGGGGAGTAGGATCAAGGCACCGCTCAACCCCCATTGGGCACTTCAAGAAAAATGACCAAACCTGTGACCACAGCCGATCTTGATCAACGCAGCAAGCTGCATGAAGTCTTTGCCCTACCTCAGGGACGGGCCCTTGAAATCTGCCTGAAGCTTCAGACTGCCATTCTGGAACACAAACTGACACCGGGGCTGAAACTGTCTGAGGATGAGGTGGGCGAAATATATGGCGTCAGCCGTACCGTCGTGCGCGCTGCGTTGCAGGCACTCGCCCATTCCGGGCTGGTCGCCATGGAAAAGAACCGTGGTGCCTTCGTCGCAAAGCCATCGATCCGCGAGGCTCACGAGGTGTTTCAGGCCCGTGCGCTGATCGAGCCTGCCGTGGCCAGGCTGGCAGCCGATGTCATCACCGACAGGCAGCTCGCGCAGTTGCACGCACATCTGGATGCGGAACATGCAGCTCTTCATGCCGGTGACATGGGCAAGGCGCTGTTCCTGTCCGGAAGCTTTCATACGGAGATTGCGGATATCGCCGACCATCGGGTGTTCGCCGGCATGATCCGATCACTGATCTCGCGCTCTTCGCTGATCATCGCTCTTTACTGGAAACGCTCAGACACTGCCTGTGAAAGCCACTCTCATCATGCCCTGATGAATGCCTTTGAAAAGCGCGACGGCGCTGCAGCCGAGAAGATCCAGAAGAGCCACATCGTCGATCTGCATTCCGGTCTGGATTTGCGAGAGAAGTCAGCTCTCGGCCGCTCTCTTGGAGAAGCGCTCGGCAATGGCTGAAGAGCGGAACCCGGAAGAAGCGAGAGAAGGTTAGCGTCCGGCAGAAGCTCCGGCGCCACCGGCATTTGCGTTTGCTCCACCGTTTCCGGCGGATGCGCCTGCGCTGGTCCCGCCAGCCGACGCGCCGGCGCTTGCCCCGCCGCTGTTAGAAGCACCTGCGGAACCGGCGTTACCAGAACCCGAGCCGGCGTTACCACCAGAGCTTCCGCTGGAATTTGCACCAGAGTTTCCGCCAGAATTTCCGCCAGAATTTGCGCCAGAGTTTCCGCTTGAGTTCCCATTGGCGTTACCACTCGGCCCGCGATCACCCGAGTTGCCGGAGGAGGCATTTGCGTTGCCGTTACCGCTAGCGGCATTGTCACGCCCGCCGGTGGCGGTGTTCTGAGCTTTTGAGCCCGCAGGTGAGAGGCTTGCCGGGGTATCGCCGAAGCTGGGCTTGCCAGGTGTACCTTGCTGGATGGCGGCGCGGCTCTTGCCGACGGATTTGAGACCGTTGAACTTCCCCGGAGCGCTTTGGACGCTTTGGCCTGCACGCAGGTCGCTTTGCTGCCCGGATGCGAGATCCTGAACACCAACGACGCCGCGCTGAACCGAAACCTGACTTTCGTTGCCGGTTACGGTTACCGAAAAGCGGGTTCCCTTGACGACCGCTGCAAGATAAGGCGTTTCAACCCTGAAAAACGGTCTGCCGCGGGTCTCGACATCGACATCGATCGTTCCCTTGCGTTGAAGCAGCGTGGTCTGGCTGTCGTTGCTGCGATATTGCGACAGCGCAAATTCCGTATTCGGGCCGACCGTGATGCTGTCGTTGCCTCGCTGCAGCACGGCGCGTGCGCCTTTTCGCGTCGCAATGGTATGGCCCTTGTGAAGTGCCATCCCCTTGCGGGCCCGGTGCGCCTGAATGCCTGGTGCGACCAGATAAACCGTTCCGGAAATCCGTGTGATCACCCATTCGGCTGCATAAGCTTTTGTCAGTCCTGCAGACAGGGGAATAAGCAGCAGAGCCAGCAGAACAGCTGCGGCACGAGTTTTCAGCGTCCTGCACAAAGCCGGAAGGCTGTTATAAGGAAGGCAGTAAACAGCGTGGCCGGCGTGCATCGGCAATACTCGATAGTTGTGTTGTCATGCACTCTTATCGATACCGGCTTAACGTAGGGTGAATAATAAAGGTTCAATTTATTCTTGCAATTGTAAGTTTAAATAGTTTGACTTAGATTTTTTGAGTTGATTTTATTTCTTCTGCTGTACTGAAGGTAATAATTCTTTCACCATGTCAAGAATAGTTGGTTTGGTATTCAAATCGGCAACCCAGGTCGGGTGGTTCATTTCCTGGCACAGATTGCGTAGCGGTGCTGCGTTGCCCTTTCCAGACCCTTGAAGAAAGGCAGGTGACGCCGTTGTGCCCGGTGAACGGCTTTCAGGTCCGTATCGACAACGATTTGAGTGAAGCCGGCCTGCTGCAATAGCTCCACGACTGCTTCTGCCCTTGCTCCCCTCGAGAAATGAACGCGGGACAGGATGCTGCGATGTGTTTCCATCATGTCTGCCGGCTTTGCTTCCGGTTGCGCGAGCAAGCCAAAGCGAGCACGAGTTTTTGAAAACGTTGCAAGCAACTTTGCGAACCAGCCAGGATTGACAAAGTCTCCGTCGACGACGAGCAGCTGTCCTCCCGGTTTCAGCACCCGGTGCCATTCCGCAAAGGCGGCCGCAGGATCGACCAGGGTCCAGACAAGGTGCCGGCACGTTATGGCATCGTAGCTTTCGGACGCTTCCATCGTGCGTTCGGCATCGCCAAGCAGAAAGCGGATCGTGCGCCCGCGTTTCATTGCCTTTTCTCGGGCCTTGGCAAGCATGGGTTCCGCCCAGTCCATGCCGGTCACCTCAAAGCCGAGGTCGTCGAGCAGGTGCGAGATAACGCCGGTTCCGGAAGCAAGGTCAAGAACGCGCCTGGAGCCGCCCGGGCCCAGATGCTTTTCGAACAGCCTTATCCAGGCGGTGTGCTCTTCGTCGGAAAAAATCTCGTGGCCCGGCTGGGTGTCGAAGGTCTCGGCCCGCTTGCCCCAGTATTCCTTGATTTCTTCACGCAGATCGAAATTCGAGAGTGTGTCTGCGTCGCTCATCAGGCGTATTGCTCCGGTTGCTTGGAACCATTCCAAAAGATAATTCTTGACTCATATACTCAGGAAAAATACGAAAAACAAGAATTTAAAACTCAACTTATAACCTCAATAAAAAATCGAGGCGGATGTGAGCAAAATCAGAAGCTTGGCAGCATCTTTGCTGGTAACGGCTACTTTTCTTCCGGCAATGGCACTTGCCGGCGACGTGGTAACGGTCACGGATATTACCGGCCGTGAGGTCGAGGTCGAAGTGCCGGTGGAAAAGGTCATCCTGGGCGAGGGGCGCCAGATCTATTTCACCGCCGCGCTGGATGGTGAAGACCCCTTCAAACGTGTCGTCGGCTGGCGAGACGATTTCGAGAAGGCGGACAACGACGGATACCATCAGTATCTCGAGAAGTACCCGGAAATGGCCGATCTGCCCACTTTCGGCGGCATGAAGAACGGCACTTTCGATGTTGAGCAGGCCGTTGCACTCCAGCCGGACGTGATCATCCTGAACCTCGACGCCAAGGTTGCGACCGAAGAAGGCGGCTACATCGAGAAACTCGGCAAGGTCGGCATCCCGGTTGTCTATGTCGACTTCCGCGAAAAGCCGATGGAAAACACCGAGCCGTCCATGCGCCTGATCGGCAAGCTCTACGGCAAGGAAGACAAGGCCGAGGAATTCATCGAATTCCGGGCAGCCGAGATCGCCAAGGTGACAGACAAGCTGGCGGCACAGTCAGATCTCGCGAAACCCGTTGTGTTCGTGGAGCGTGCAGGCGGCTATTCCGATGATTGCTGCATGTCGTTCGGCAACGAGAATTTCGGCAAGATGGTTGAAATGGCCGGTGGCATCAACATGGCTGCCGAGATCATTCCCGGCACCTTCGGCACCGTCAACCCGGAGCAGATCATCGCGTCCGATCCGGACCAGATCATCGTGACCGGTGCAAACTGGGAGCTGTATGTTCCCGGCGGGAATTGGGTTGGTGTCGGCGCCGGCGCGGATCCGGAAGTATCGGCAGACAAGCTGGCGGGCCTGATGGAACGTCCGGGCTTTACTGGCGTAAAGGCTGTCCGGGACAACAATGTCCATGCCATCTGGCATCAGTTCTACAACAGCCCTTACCAGTTCGTCGCTGTTCAGCAGATCGCCAAATGGCTGCATCCGGAGCTCTTTGCTGACCTTGACCCGGAAGCGACTTTCCAGGAATTGCACGACCGCTTCCTGCCGATCGACTACCGGCCAGGCTACTTCGTTTCGTTGAACTCGAGTAAATAAGATGGCGGTTTCGGAAATCATTCCGGCTGAGGAGGGGCGCGGTCTTTACCGCGCCCTTGCGTTCAGGCGCATTCTGGTTATTTGCGGGCTGATCGTCGCTCTGGCGTTCAGCTTTTCTTTGGATCTGGCCCTCGGACCGGCCCGCTATCCGCTGTCGGAAGTGCTTTCCGCCCTGGTTAATCCGTCCGGCGCCGATCTGCAGACACGCGTCGTCCTATGGGACATTCGCATGCCGATCGCGCTGATGGCGATCACCGTTGGGGCCTGCCTGTCCCTTGCGGGTGCGCAGATGCAGACGATCCTTGCCAACCCGCTGGCCAGCCCCTTCACGCTAGGCATTTCCGCTGCTGCCAGCTTTGGCGCGGCCCTGGGTCTTGTCGCCGGCGTCGCGATCTTTCCGGCCGCAGTGCAATACATGGTCCCGATCAATGCTTTCCTGATGGCCATGGCGGCTTCGCTGTTCATCTATCTGCTGTCCACTGTACGGGGCGTGACTGTTCAGACCATCGTTCTTCTGGGGATCGCATTGGTGTTCACGTTCAACGCTCTGCTGTCACTGCTGGAATATCTTGCGTCCGAACAGGCGCTGGCTGCGGTTGTCTTCTGGACCATGGGGTCGCTGACCAAGGCGACATGGGGCAAGGTTCTGGCGACCTTCATCATTCTTGTTGTCTGCGTTCCGTTCTTCGCACGGCATTCCTGGGCTCTGACAGCCCTTCGGCTCGGCGACGTCAAGGCGGCGAGTTTCGGCGTCAACATCAGGTCGCTTCGGCTGAAAACGCTGCTCGGCGTCAGCCTGCTGGCGGCGATCCCCGTGTCCTTTGTCGGGACGATCGGGTTCGTCGGGCTTGTCGGACCGCACATTGCCCGGATGCTGGTCGGAGAAGACCAGCGTTTCTTCCTGCCTGCGGCAATCTTGTGCGGTTCCTTGATGCTGTCGGCAACATCGGTCGTTTCCAAGATCATTCTTCCGGGGGCGATCCTGCCCATCGGCGTCATCACCGCGCTTGTCGGGGTTCCATTCTTCTTCGCGCTCATTTTCGCCGACCGGAGGCAGTCATGGTAACGTTGCAGCTGAAAGGGGTTGGCGCACGCTATGGCTCCACTCTTGCGGTCGAAGGGGTCACGACACCGGTCTTCTCCGGCGGTGAACTGACGGCGGTGATCGGTCCCAACGCGGCCGGCAAATCGACCTTGTTCAAGCGCATCTCCGGTCTATTGAAAGGCCCCGGCGATGTCGTGCTGGCCGGCAACCGGGCAGCGCCCCGGGATGCCATCCGCTATATGCCCCAGGATACCCACGCCAATGCCGTCCTGACGGTTTATGAATCCGTTCTGCTGGCTGCCAAACAGGGTGAGGGCTGGCGTGTAAAGGACTCTGAACTCGTCGAAATCGACCAGATCCTGAAGGCGCTTCAGATCGATAGCCTGGCGTTCCGGAACCTTGGCGAACTCTCCGGCGGTCAGCGTCAGCTGGTTTCGATTGCGCAGGCACTGGTACGCCGTCCGGAAGTTTTGATGATGGACGAACCGACCTCCGCGCTGGATCTCTACCGGCAGGTCGAGGTTCTGAACTTCATGCGTGATCTGGCACGCCGCCAGGGCACCCTGGTTCTGATTGCCTTGCACGATCTCAATCATGCCCTGCGGTTCTGTCGGAACACCATGGTGATTGCCGAAGGGCGTCTCGTTGCCGCCGGCCCGTCCGAAGATGTCATCACGTCAGCGATGCTGCGTGACATCTACCGTGTGGAGGCGCGCGTGGAGGCCTGTTCGCGCGGAGAAAATCACGTCATCATCGACCGGTCCGCTGCCTGACGGCGCGTGATCGGCCGATGGCCAACGCTGATCAATCCTGGTCGACGTCTATGCGGGCTTCTTCGACAGTCGAGGCCAGATCCCGGTTCGCATCCAGAAGCACATTCTGGTGCAACCGGATCCGCCACAGGTGATAGGAAACCCTGTGCAGCCAGCGCAAGGCATCCAGTTTCAGCCAGACTGTTTCCGCCGGGACTGCATCGGCGGCGGCCATTGCAATCAGCCGGTCACGATTGAGGCGGCGTTGTCGGCGCATCAGCAACCGCAACCGGTCCAGCGTCTTCTCCTGTGTCTTGGCGTCCTTCTGCCTGGTGGAAATGTCCGTGACGCCGAGAAGCAGACCCGCCAGGCGCTTGAGCCGGTGATCCAAAGACAGCTCGTCGATCCTCTGCCGCTGGTCGCAACGGTAGAGAAGGCGGCTCAAATGGTCGAGAATGTGAAACAGGCCTTTCAGTTCCTCCTGAAAGGCCATGTCGTTCGGCGGAACGATGATCTTGTCCAGATATGTCCGTGCTTCTGCGATGGCCTTGGCCAGGTCCTCCCGATCCAGTTCTTCATAAGCAGATGACTTTGCGCCCAACCGACCGCGCAGGCGTTCGATGATCAAAGTTTCCAGATGTGCGACGGTCTGCCCCGCCAGGGACGCGGCTGCGTGCGGGTCCCGCAATACGAGCGGATCCAGACGGCTGGTCAGATCGGAGCCTTTTTCGGGAACGAGATGTTCGATCAGCCGGGCGAATGGCCGCGCAAGTGGAAGCACCAAGACGACGCCGAGCGCATTGAAGAAACTGTGAAATGCGACAAGCGCAATCTGGCTGTCGCCGTTTCCGGTCAACGCCCCGGCCACAAGCTGAAACGGTCCTAGAAGGAAAAACGCCATGACACCGGTCATGACGTTGTAGATCACATGCGCATAGCCCGTACGTCGGGCCATGGTGCCACCGCCGATGGTCGCCAAAGCTGCCGTAAATGTGGTTCCGACGTCCATGCCGATTACCAGCGCCGCTGCTTGCGGAAAGTTGATCGCACCGGCGCCAAGCGCAGCCAGCGCCGTTGCAACGCCTGCGCTGGAGGACTGTGTCACGACGGTGATCAGCATGCCGATCAACACCAGCTGCAGCCGGCCGAAGAGTGTGTCCGGCGGAAAGTCGGTCGGGGTTACCACGCCGCTGAAGGCGTCCAGACCGTCTTTCATGTGTTCGATGCCGATAAAGATCAGGCAAAAGCCCGCGAGCGCCTGGCCTGAGAGTGCGATCCGGCCACGGAATGCCAGCCGCGCAATCGCGCCAAAAAACACGAAGGGCAGGGCGATCTGGCCAAGATCCAGCTTGAAGCCGAGAACCGCAACCAGCCACCCTGTCAGGGTCGTGCCGACGTTGGCACCGAAGATGACGCCGAGCGCCTGGGGAAAGGTGAGGAGGCCGGAAGCGACAAAGCCGACAGCGGCAACTGTGGTTGCACTGGATGACTGGATGACTGCGGTGGTGAGAGCACCCGTCACGGCGCCCGACAAGGGTGTTGAGGTAAACCTGGACAACACGTCGCGCATGCGCTGTGCCGCCAGGGCTTTCAGCCCGTCGGTCAGTAGCAGCATACCGATCAGAAACAACCCGACGCCACCAAGCGCGGACATGAAACTCAAAAACATGCAGGCACGTTATCCGACAGGTTAAGTGCCCACAATCAGTCAAGATACTATCGGCTTCGCATTTGCGATCCTTGAGCGTCAGATTGAGGCGAAGGGTGCTTCATGGAGCATCTGCAACTTGAGGCAGAAAGTCCTTTGCTCGCCGGCACGACTGTGGGAGCTTGAACCTGTCAGGCTTATCAAGCTCCTGCCGGATGACGCGCTACGAGGAAGAGAGCAATGAAGAAGTATGAGGCCCCGGGTGTTTATGTCACCGAGCTGAACTCCTTCCCAAACACGGTCGTGCAGGTCCCGACGAGCGTTGCGGTCTTTGTCGGCTACACAGAAACAGCAATTGTGGATGGCAAGGATGTGACCGGCATTCCGGTGCGGATCTCCTCGATGTCGGAATTCGAGGCCCGTTTCGGCGTGGGGCCCATGTTTCGTTTCGACTTCGACCTGCAGGATGGCAAGCCGGCTCTGGTCCTGGAGGAAGCAAGCCGCTTCAATTTGCATGCGGCCATGGGACTTTTCTTCGAAAATGGAGGACATGGTTGCTGGATCTTGTCGGTTGGATGTTACGGCGCGGGAGAGCCCGTTCTCACCAAGTCCGTGGAGGATTTCGGTGAACCTGTCTGGCGAGAGCTCGCCAAGCTGCAGGAGCCGTCGGTTATCGTGATACCCGACGCGGTGTTGTTGTCGTCAGAAGATTACAAGACCGTCAGCAATAGATGCCTTGCCCATTGTACAGACTTGCAAAACCGTTTCGCCATTGTCGACGTGTTCGATGGGAACAGGGCGCGAACTTTGGACGAGAACGACGTGATCTCGGGAAAAAGCGGCCTGCGAACCTTGCTCGCAGCGGAAGATATGAGCTTTGCTGCCGCCTATTATCCCTGGTTGAATACGTCTCACTTCGGTGCGGGGTCGATGACCTTTGAAAATGTTTCGGCTGGTACGCGCAAGGCCTTCTTCGAACATGTTGGCCAGGAGACTGCCATTCAGGCCAATGAGGCCCGGAAAGCCGCTTTCGATAAGGCGGTGAAATCACTGGAGGGCGACGACATCTCCGAAGAGGAGAAATGCACTACTCACAAGATCATGCGGGGTCTTTCAAAGCGCTACAACGAGCTTCTCTCGCAAGCTGTAAAAGCAGTAAGTGTCATGCCTCCGTCAGGCGCGTTGGCAGGTGCATATGCAGCGACAGACGCCCAGGAAGGTGTCTGGAAAGCGCCTGCAAATCTCAGCCTCAATTCAGTCGTATCGCCTTGCGTATCTATTTCCGATGCTGAGCAGGAAGACCTGAACACTCCGTTGGACGGAAAAGCCGTGAACGCGATCCGGTCGTTTCCCGAGCGAGGTAATGTGGTGTGGGGAGCACGCACGCTGGACGGTAACAGCTCGGAATGGCGCTATGTGAATATCCGCCGAACCGCAATCATGCTGGAACAATCGATCAAGGCGGCGCTGGATCCTTTTGTCTTTGCGCCAAACACCGCTCCGACCTGGCTTATGGTGAAATCGGTGATCGAAAATTTCCTGAACGGGCTATGGAAACAAGGGGCTCTCGCGGGCGCTTCGTCGGAAGATGCCTACGGTGTCGAAGTCGGCCTTGGGACGACGATGACGGGCGCCGATGTTCAGGCCGGTTGCATGAACGTCGTGGTGAAGGTTTCGCTCTTGCGGCCGGCGGAATTCATTGTCCTGTCGTTCCAGCAGAAGGTGCGAAAAGGCTAGCCAGAGGAAACCGATCCATTTGGCGCGTCAGGATCGGTCTGAAAAATCTGCGATCGTTTTGCTGCAAGCGAGAAAAGCCGTCCGGCCTACGGCCAGATGAGCGTTTCCGTCTCGTCGCTGTTGCCGCTGCCGGTTACCCGTGCTCCCGACACCTTGGCCTTGCCACTGGCAACCATGGAAAGAGCCTTGGGGTAGATCTGGTGTTCAACGTCCAGCACACGGGCAGCCAACGTGTCAGGGGTGTCATTGTCCAGAACCGGTACGGCTCCCTGCATGATGATCGGACCATCGTCCATTTCAGCAGACACATAATGCACGGTGGCACCATGCAACTTGACACCTTCCTGCAAGGCCCGCTCATGTGTGGCAAGGCCTTTGAAAGAGGGTAGGAGAGCCGGATGGATGTTGATCATCCTGCCCGCCCAGGCATTGACAAGGTAGGGCGTCAGAATACGCATGAAACCGGCAAGGGCGACCAGGTCGATCTTGTGGTCCTTCAAAACGGCATCTACCGATTTTTCGAACGCTTCCCGATCACCCGCATGGTCCTTGTGGTCGACAACTGCCGTTGCAATGCCCAGCTCAGCGGCCCGTTCCAGTCCCTTGGCGTCAGGCCGGTTGGACAGGACAAGCGTGATTTCGGCGGGATAGTCGGGAGACATTGCCGCGGAAATCAGCGCGCCCATGTTGGAGCCGCGTCCTGAGATCAGGATGGCAGTCTTCTTGCGGCTCATGCGCCAAGGTCCAGGCTACCGTCAAACAGCACCGGTGCAGCGCCTTCAGCTTCGATGACGCCGATCTTGCTGACCGTTTCACCGGCATTGCGCAGGACGTCGGCAACCGCATCGGCCTGGTCCGCAGACACGACAATCACCATCCCGGTGCCGCAGTTGAACGTGCGCAGCATTTCCTTCTCGGCAACGCCGCCCGATTTCGCGAGCCAGCCGAACACCGGCGGAACGCTGATCTGGCCAAGATCGATGCGAGCGGAGCAATTCTTCGGCAGGACGCGCGGCAGGTTTTCCGGCAGGCCACCACCGGTGATGTGGGCAAGCGCCTTGATGCCGGAGGTTTCCTTCAGTGCGGCCAGCAGCGGTTTGACGTAAATCCTGGTCGGTTCCATCAGGGCTTCGCCCAGTGTCTTGCCGGCTGCAAACGGTGCCGCATCCGACCAGTTCATACCGGACAGTTCGATGATCTTGCGCACCATGGAATAGCCGTTGGAATGAACGCCGGAGGAGGCCAGAGCAAGCAGCACATCACCAGCGGCAACGTCCGGGCGCGGCAGGATCCCGCCGCGTTCCACGGCGCCGACGGAGAAGCCTGCCAGATCGTAGTCGCCTTCCACATACATGCCCGGCATTTCAGCTGTCTCGCCGCCGATCAGCGCGGCGCCTGCCATCTTGCAGCCGTCTGCAATGCCGGCAACCACATCCGTTGCAGTGGTCACATCCAGCGCGCCGGTCGCGAAATAGTCGAGGAAGAACAGCGGTTCAGCGCCCTGGACCACCAGATCGTTGACACACATCGCAACAAGGTCGATGCCCACAGTGCGGTGCTGGCCGGTTTCAATCGCAATCTTCAACTTGGTACCGACGCCGTCATTGGCGGCAACAAGGATCGGGTCCTGAAACCCAGCGCCCTTGAGGTCAAAAAGACCACCGAAACCGCCGATATCGCTGTCGGCCCCGGGGCGGGAAGTTGCCTTGACCAGCGGCTTGATGCGGTTCACCAGTTCGTTTCCGGCGTCGATATCGACACCAGCATCGGCATAGGTCAGGCCGTTGGGACCAGAGGATTCGCTCATGGGGCACTCCGAGACTGCGTGCGGTTGGCTGTGCCAGTGCGGATTACAGTCTGCCGCCAAGGAACACAAGAGGCGAGCGGTTCTGCGCAGGGCTTAAGAACAGATGGCAGGCCAACTTCCGCATTTTTCTTCAAAACCAGGCCGATTTGAATGGCTCAAAGTGCATTGCCGGCGAAAAAAGAGGTCATGGAGCATCCGGATCACCCTTCAGCGCAAACGGGCTGCAGACAGTCTGTTGCCGGAAATCGGTGTTGCTGGCCTGTTTGAAACCGTGGTCATAGGCTTTGCCTCACGAGGCAGAATTGGCTCCTTGATGGGCCAATGCCGCGAAAAGCCGACTTCTTCTGGACTTGACCGGAGGCGGGGTTTAATTCCATGTCCGGAAGAAAGCCATTCCTACGCACCGGCACAACCGAGGAGCGCCATACATGACCCTTCGCCGTCAGGTCCAGTTCTGGCTGATTTCCCTGGTTGTTCTTTGCCTGTTTCTATATGTCTTCTCCAGCGTACTTCTCCCTTTCGTTGCTGGCATGGCGGTGGCCTATCTGCTGGATCCGGTTTGCGACCGGCTGGAAAAGCTGGGCATGGGGCGGATGTGGGCGACGCTGACAATCCTGTTCGCCTTCGTCCTCATCCTCGTGATGTTCTTCATCCTGCTTCTGCCACTGTTGGGCAATCAGCTTGCCCTTTTCCTGGAAAAGTTCCCGGAGCTGATCCGCAAGCTGCAGGCATTGCTGTCGGATAACTTTCCGGCCGATCTGGCGTCCGTTGCGGGCATCAATGCGGAAGACCTCCAGTCCTCCATGTCCAATCTCATCGGGCAGGGGGCTTCTTTCGTCGGCAAGCTGGCCCAGTCACTCTGGAGCGGCGGTCAGGCGTTGCTGTCGATCCTGTCGCTCTTCGTCATTACACCGGTCGTTGCATTCTATCTTTTGCTCGACTGGGACCGCATGGTCGCGCGTATCGACAGCTGGCTGCCGCGTGATCATCTGGCAGAAATCCGCGGCCTTGCAAAGGAAATGGATCAGGCTGTTGCCGGTTTCGTTCGCGGGCAGGTGTCGGTCTGTCTTATCCTGGGATCGTTTTATGCTGTTTCTCTGGCGCTGATCGGGCTGAACTTCGGTCTCCTGATCGGAATGGTGGCTGGTCTCGTCAGTTTCATTCCCTTCGTCGGGGCCGGGTTGGGGCTTGTCCTGTCCATCGGGGTGGCGCTTGTCCAATTCTGGCCGGAATGGCCCTGGATTATCGCAGTTGCCGCGATCTTTGGCGTCGGTCAGTTTCTGGAGGGCAATATCCTGCAGCCCAAACTTGTTGGCGAAAGCACGGGCCTGCATCCTGTTACGCTTATGTTTGCCTTGTTTGCCTTTGGATATCTCTTTGGATTTGTGGGGATGCTGATCGCGGTTCCCGCCGCCGCGATGATCGGCGTGCTTGCACGCTTTGCCCTGAAGCAGTATCTCGCAAGCCCGGTCTATCGGGGAACCGATCATCCCGTATCGGGGCAAGAAGAACAGGTATCAGAGTAGAAAATGGTGGAAACACCGCGCCAGTTGCCTTTGGAATTGCCGCATGAAGCGGCCTTGAGCCGTGACGACTATCTGGTTGGAGGCTCCAACCGGGCTGCGTTCGAATTGCTGGAACGCTGGCCGGATTGGCCTTCTCCGGTCGTTGTCCTTGCAGGCCCCGTCGGCGCGGGAAAAACCCATCTTGTCCAGGCCTTTCAGGATGAGACCGGCGCTGCTGTTCTGGCTGCTTCCAAGCTCGATCCGCAGTCCGTGGAAACCCTCGTTGCCGCACCCGCTGCCGTGATCGAGGATGCGCACCTGGGCATCGACAACACGGCCCTGTTCCACCTTCTCAACGCGGCGCGTCAGGCGGGCAAGACGGTGCTCATCACCAGCCGCACCTGGCCTGCCAGCTGGAAAATTTCCCTTCCGGATCTGCAGTCCCGCCTGCGCGCGGCCACTCCTGTCGAAATTCTGGAGCCGGACGATGATCTCCTTCGCCGTGTTCTGGTGAAGTTGTTTGCCGACCGGCAGATTGCGGTCGATCAAGGTGTCGTCGACTATCTTGTGGTGCGAATGGAACGTTCGCTCGAAGTCGCCATGCGCGCCGTCGAGGCGATCGATCAGGAGGCTCTTGCCGGGCGGGTCAAGATCACGAAACCACTTGCCGGGCGGGTCTTGGAAAATGTGCATAAAGGCCAATAATCGCCAATGCTGCCACAGGACTGTCATTTGCCCGCTCAGAAGTTCATGTTAGTCACGGCGGCGTTGAGGCAGAATGGGCGTGCCCGGTTTTGCCGGATTGAAGCGGAAGCTGCGCGGAACAAGGGATGATGCCATGAACGAAGCCCCTGATCTTTCGGACATTCTGCCTGCCTCCACCGTTGCTTCCGATGCAAAGGGAACCGTGCCGGAACTGACACCGGAAGGTGAGCTGGCTACATCTCCGGCCAGGTTCATGAACCGGGAGCTGTCCTGGCTCCAGTTCAATCTCCGGGTTCTGGAAGAAGCCATGAACCCGAACCATCCGCTGCTTGAGCGCGTTCGGTTCCTGTCGATCTCCGCCAACAATCTCGACGAATTTTTCATGGTGCGCGTGGCCGGCCTGCGTGGCCAGCAACGGGCCGACGTTACCAATCTGTCCGACGACGGCCTGACGCCGACCGAACAGCTTCAGAAGATCAGCGAAGCAGTGCGTGATCTCCAGGCGTCTCAGCAGAAGATCTGGGTGGAACTGCGCCGGGAGATTGCCGACAAGGGGATCGAGATCCCGCAAGGCGACACGCTTGACCAGGCGGACAAGGCCTGGCTGCAAGACTATTTCCTTGCTTATGTCTTCCCGGTTCTGACGCCGCTTGCCATCGATCCGGCGCATCCGTTCCCGTTCATTCCGAACCTTGGCTTTTCCATCGTCTTTGAACTGGCGCCAACTTCCGGTGGGCGCGGCATGATTGCTCTGCTCAGAATTCCGAGCCAGGTTGATCGCTTCGTTCAATTGCCAAACGGCGAAGATGGCGCCGCCCGGTTCATCGCAATCGAGAAAGTCGTCAGCCTCTTCATCGGGCGCTTGTTTCCAGGCTACGAGATCCGGGGCAAGGGGGCGTTCCGCGTCATTCGTGACAGCGATCTTGAAATCGAAGAAGAAGCGGAAGACCTCGTTCGTCTGTTCGAGAGCGCTTTGCGCCGCCGCCGCCGGGGCTCGGTGATCCGTCTGGAAATCCAGGAAACCACACCACCGGCGCTGCGTGAGTTCGTGGGCGAGGCGCTGCATGTCGGGCAAAGCGAGATCTTCCTTGCAAACGGCTTGCTTGCGCTCAACAACCTGTCCCAGATTGTTGACCTCGAGCGGCCTGACCTGAAGTTCCAGCCCTATACCGCCCGCTTTCCGGAGCGCATTCGCGAACATGGCGGTGACTGTCTGGCGGCGATCCACCAGAAGGACATCATCGTCCACCACCCGTATGAATCCTTCGACGTGGTGGTTCAGTATCTGCGGCAGGCTGCGCGTGATCCGGATGTGGTGGCGATTAAGCAGACGCTCTATCGTACCTCCAACGACAGCCCCATCGTGAAGGCTTTGGCTGAGGCGGCCGAAGCCGGCAAATCCGTTACCGCACTGGTGGAGCTCAAGGCAAGGTTCGACGAGGAAGCGAATATCAAGTGGGCGCGCGATCTGGAGCGGGCTGGCGTGCAGGTGGTCTTCGGCTTCATCGAGCTGAAAACGCACTCCAAGCTCTCCATGGTCATCAAGCGCGAGCACGGTCAGCTCAAGACCTATTGCCACATCGGGACAGGAAACTATCACCCGATCACGGCGCGGATATACGAGGATCTTTCCTTTTTCACCGATGATCCCGGCATTGCCGAGGATGCGGCCCGGGTGTTCAACTTCATCACCGGTTACGCTCAACCGGCGGAACTGAACAACCTCATGGTGTCTCCGGTCAACCTGCGTCAGCGCATGCTGGAAATGACCGAGAACGAGATCGAGCACGCCCGCGCAGGCCGCCCCGCGCAGATCTGGTGGAAGATGAATTCCCTCGTGGATCCGGCGATCATCGATGCCCTTTATCGCGCAAGCCAGGCAGGCGTGCAGATCGATCTGATCATTCGCGGCATTTGCTGCCTGCGTCCGGGCATTCCGGGTCTGTCCGACAATATTCGGGTGAAATCCATTGTCGGACGTTTCCTGGAGCATTCTCGCATCTACTGCTTTGGCAACGGCCAGGGGCTGCCGTCTCCCGAGGCTCACGTCTATATCGGTTCAGCTGATCTGATGCCGCGTAACATCGACCGGCGGGTCGAGGTCCTGGCACCGCTCAAGACACCGACCGTGCACGAACAGGTTCTGGACCAGATCATGGTGGCCAACCTGAAGGACAACCAGCAAAGCTGGCGCATTCTGTCGGACGGCAGCCATGAGCGCATCGTTCCGAACGCCAATGAGGAACCCTTCAATGCGCACCAGTATTTCATGACGAACCCCTCGCTTTCCGGCAGAGGCAAATCATTGAAGAGCGATCGGCCGAGGCCGTTCCTGGAACGGCAAAAACGAGGTTAGCATGACTGCTGAGTTTCATCCGGCACGTGGCCGGCTCAACGGGTCCGGACCTGTCGCAGTCGTGGACATCGGCTCCAACTCCGTGCGCCTCGTGATTTACGAACGCAAGGCCCGCACACCGACCATGCTGTTCAACGAAAAACTGCTGGCAGGGCTTGGCAAGGGCATTGCGGCGACCGGCCGTCTGGCCGACGATTCCGTCAGCCTGGCTCTCGGTGAACTGACCCGCTTCAAGACCCTGATCAAGCATACCGGCTGCCAGGACATCTACATCGTGGCGACGGCTGCGGCGCGCGATGCGGAAAACGGGCCTGATTTCGTGCGTGAGGTCGAACGGTTTCTGGAGGCTCCGGTTCGTATCCTCGATGGCAATGAAGAGGCCTATTATTCCGCTCTTGGTGTGATTGCCGGGTTCTGGCAGCCGCGCGGCATTGTCGGCGACATGGGTGGCGGCAGTCTGGAGCTGGTGGAAATTGCCGACAACAAGCCTGGCACGGGAGCGACGTTCCCCCTTGGCGGGCTGCGGCTTTCGGAAGAGGCCGAAGGCAAGATCGCCAAGGCGCAGAAGATCACCGAAGCGGCTCTCAAGGACTTTCAGTGGCCTGACCTTGCTCCCGGTGAACGGACATTCTATGCCGTTGGCGGCACGTGGCGGTCGCTGGGCCGTCTGCATCTGATGCAGAACAATTATCCGCTGCACGTGATGCACAATTATGAAATCAGTGCGGAAGAGGCGATTGCCTTCTGCAAGCGTATCGCCATTCCGAACCTTGAAGGGGTGGAACTGGCGGAGATCGTTTCCAAACAGCGCCGTCCTCTGGTGCCGATCGGTGCGGTCGTCCTGGAACAGGTGCTGACGTCGATGAAGGCGGAGCGCCTGGTCTTTTCCGCAACCGGTGTTCGTGAAGGCCTGCTCCATGAAAAGCTACCTTTGGAAATGCAGGCTCATGACCCGGTGATTGAAGCTGCGCGCGAACTGTGCACGCTGCGTGCGCGCTCACCTGCGCACGCGGAGGAGCTGATTGTCTGGACGGACAAGCTGTTCAAGGAACTTGGCATCGAGGAAACCGCCAATGAGACTCGGCTTCGCCACGCAGCGTGTCTTCTCTCCGACATCGGCTGGCGCGCCCATCCCGATTATCGCGGCGAGCAGAGCCTCAATATCATTTCGAACGCATCTTTCGTCGGGCTGGATCATGCCAGTCGCGCTTATCTTGCGGCAGCCGTTTTCTATCGCCACCAGGGTTTGCGCGAGGGCGATCTTTCGCCGGTCATCCGGGAGCTGTTTACCGACCGTCTGCGCATCCGCGCCAAGGTTCTTGGCGCGACCATGCGGGTGGCGTCTCTTTTGAGTGCTTCCATTGCCGGCATGTTGCCGAAGGTCGGCATCACCAAATCGGAAACAGGGTTGTCGCTCGATCTCGGCAAGGATCTTGCCGACCTCGACGGTGAACGCCTGCGCAAGCGCGCGAACCAGCTCAGCAAGGTCATCGATGTCGATGTTGCTGTAAACGCCGGCTGATTTCTGGGGTGCTGCGGAACCGAGACTGAGAAGGCAGGCGGCAGAGTTTACTCTGCCGCTTCCGATTCAACGTTCGCCTGCCGCGGCTGATCAATCGCGACGATCTGACGATCCTGGAAGGCGAGGGCGACTTCACCGCGCTTCAGCTTGAGCGCGGTTTCGCCGAAAAGCTCGCGCCGCCAGCCCTTCATGGCTGCCACATCGGCAGCATCATCCGCGGCAATCTTTTCTAGATCATCCACCGTGGCTATGACCTTGGCAGCAACGCCATGTGCTTCGCTAACAAGTTTCAGAAGAACCTTCAAGAGATCGACAGCGGCCGCTGAACCATCCGGTGCCTGTCGACCTTTCGGCAGTTTCGGCATTTCGTTCTTGGGAAGCGAAACGGCCCGTCTGACGGCTTTCAGGATCTCGTCTGCGGACTTTGAACGCTCGAAACCGCGCGGAATGGTCCTGAGGCGCGCGAGCGATTCTGCGTCCTGAGGCTGCTGAGCTGCGAGCTCATAGATGGCATCGTCCTTGATGACGCGGCTGCGCGGAACGTCGCGTGATTGCGCTTCCCGTTCGCGCCAGGCTGCAACTTCCATCATTACGGCCAGTTCAACCGGCTTGCGCACCCGAAGCTTCAGCCGTTTCCAGGCCTGTTCGGGATCCGTACGGTAGGTGTTGATGGATGTCAGCACCTGCATTTCGTCCTGAACCCAGTGGCTGCGGTCCTGTTCGGCGAGATTCGCTTTCAGGAACTGATAGGCGTCACGCAGATGCGTGACGTCCGCAAGCGCATAATCCAGTTGCTTTGCCGTCAGCGGCCTGCGGGCCCAGTCGGTGAAGCGGGACGACTTGTCGATCCGGGCACCGGTCACCTTGTAGACAAGCTGGTCGTAGGAAATGGAATCACCAAAGCCGCAAACCATGGCCGCGACTTGAGTGTCGAACAGCGGGGCCGGGATAAGTTCTCCCAGATGATAGATGATTTCGATGTCCTGGCGGGCAGCGTGAAAAACTTTTGTCACATTGCCGTCGCGCATAAGCTCGAAAAAGGGCTCAAGGTCCAGCCCTTCGGACAGGGCATCGACGATGAAGGCCATGTCAGGCCCTGCCATCTGGATGACGCAGAGCTTGGGCCAAAAGGTTGTCTCACGGAGAAACTCCGTGTCGACAGTCACGTAATCATGAGCGGCAAGACGCTGGCACGCAGCGGCGAGATCTTTTGTTTTTGTAATCACATGCATGGTGACGGACAGCTATACCCGAGTTCTGCCGCTTTGTCGCCACGAAATGGTAATTTTCGCGCTTGAAGCTCTTGAAAAGGCGCATTTTGTGCGCCTATGTTGAAGCTTAAGCGAGCGTCCGCAAAAGAACACACAGGGGAGTGGAAATGCGCAAGATACTGGTGGTGAATTCAAAGGGCGGTTGCGGCAAGACGACCCTCGCCACGAATCTTGCCGTTGCGCTCGCCGCTCGTGGCGAAGATGTTGCACTTGCCGATGCGGACCGCCAGAAGTCGAGCCTTTCCTGGGTCAAGCGCCGCCCAAAGGGCCTGGCGCAGATCGAAGGTCTCAACTGGAGCAAGGAGGACGCTATCGGTGACAAGGACAAGCATCTGGACGCCATTGTCATCGACGGACCCGGCGGGCTTCGATCGGAGCTGGCCAAGAACCTGATCGCGGAGTCGTCCGATATCATTGTTCCGGTGCTTGCATCAGCCTTCGACTGGGACGCCACCTTGAAGTTTCTCGACGGCATTTCCGATATCAAGCGCGTGCGCAAGGGCAAGGCCGATATTCACGTGGTCGCAAACCGGATCGATCGCCGGTCAAACCAGGTTGCCGATCTGGAGCAGTTGCTCGCCAAGAAGGGCTATCCGCTGCTTGCCCGGATTTCTGATCGGGTGATATATGCCCGCCATGCCGCAGCCGGGTCTGGCGTTTTCGACTATTCCGATGCCAGTTCCCACGAGATCCGCGGCCAGTGGCATCCACTGTTGCAAGCAGTCGACGCCTGAGAGAAATTTCCGAACCGTTTCGCGTTCAAAAGGGGAGAGGCAAGTCTACCGCAAGCCTTTCCCTTGACTTTCGTCCCGCAACATGGATTGTGCAGCCGGACTCGGCCTGCCTCCAGCGGGCCGTAACGATTTTCTATGCCAAGAAAAATGTCGAGGAATTAGAATGCACCCCTACCGTAGTCACACATGCGGTGACCTCCGTCTGTCCGACGAAGGCCAGACTATCCGTCTTTCCGGCTGGGTCCACAGGGTCCGCGATCATGGCGGGGTGCTGTTCATCGATCTGCGCGATCATTACGGTGTCACCCAATGCGTGGTCGACCCCGACTCTGCGGCCTTCAAACTGGCCGAAACCGTGCGTTCCGAATGGTGTATCCGCATCGACGGCAACGTGAAGAAGCGTACTGACGAAACCATCAACGCCGAACTTCCGACCGGTGACATTGAAGTCTTCATCCGCGAGATGGAAATCCTGGGTGCGGCGAAGGAACTGCCGCTGCCGGTCTTCGGTGATCTGGACTATCCGGAAGAAGTTCGTCTGAAGTACCGTTTCCTGGATCTGCGCCGCGAGAAGCTGCACCAGAACATGATCCTGCGCTCCAACGTTGTGCGCGATCTGCGTGACCGCATGTGGAACATCGGATTCAACGAATTCCAGACGCCGATCATCACGGCCTCTTCCCCTGAGGGCGCGCGTGACTTCCTGGTTCCGTCTCGTCTGCACCCCGGCAAGTTCTACGCCCTGCCGCAGGCCCCGCAGCAGTTCAAGCAGCTGCTGATGGTCTCCGGCTTCGACAAGTACTTCCAGATCGCGCCGTGTTTCCGCGATGAAGACCCGCGTGCCGATCGTTCACCGACCGACTTCTACCAGCTCGACATGGAAATGTCCTTCGTCACCCAGCAGGACGTGTTCGATACCATCGAGCCGGTGATTGCAGGCTGCTTCGAGCGTTTCGGCAACGGCCGTCCGGTCAACCGCGACTGGCCGCAGATTTCCTACAAGGATTCAGCGCTCTGGTACGGCACCGACAAGCCGGACCTCAGAAACCCGATCAAGATGGAAATCGTCTCCGAGCATTTTGCAGGATCCGGTTTTGCAATCTTTGCCAAGCTGCTGGAGCAGCCGGGCACCGAGATCCGCGCTATCCCGGCACCGAAGGGTGGAAGCCGCAAGTTCTGCGACCGCATGAACAAGTTCGCCCAGGAGCAGGGCCTGCCGGGCATGGGCTACATCTTCTGGCGCAAGGCTGAAGACGGTTCCATGGAAGCTGCCGGTCCGCTGGCCAAGAACATTGGTCCGGAGCGCACCGAAGCGATCCGCACCCAGCTGGGTCTCGACGTCGGTGATGCGGCCTTCTTCCTCGGCGGCAAGCCGAAGCAGTTCGAGCCGGTCGCAGGCAAGGCCCGTGTCATCATCGGCGAAGAGCTCGGCCATACCGACAAGGACCGGTTCGAATTTGCCTGGATCGTGGATTTCCCGATCTACGAGCGCGACGAGGAAACCGGTGAGATCGATTTCGAACACAACCCGTTCTCCATGCCTCAGGGCGGAATGGAAGCTTTGGAAGGCGATCCTCTGGAAGTTCGCGGTTATCAGTACGATCTGGCCTGCAACGGTCACGAGCTGGTTTCCGGCGCGATCCGGAACCACAAGCCGGAGATCATGTACAAGGCTTTCGAAATTGCTGGCTATCCGGCTGAGGAAGTCGACAAGCGCTTCGGCGGCATGGTCAATGCATTCCAGTATGGCGCTCCTCCGCATGGCGGCTGCGCGGCCGGCATCGACCGCATGGTCATGCTGATGGCTGATGAAGCCAACATCCGTGAAGTCATGCTCTTCCCGATGAACCAGAAGGCGGAAGACCTGATGATGGGCGCACCGAGCGAAGCGACATCGGCTCAGCTTCGCGATCTGCATTTGCGTCTGAACTTGCCGGACGCCTGATAACAACCTACTTGCGGGTAACCGTTAAATAGGGATAACCCTCTGCAACAGAGGCTTGAGGCCGGCCTAGCCGGCCTCAGTCATGCTAAGCTTAGCGAGTTTTTGGAAAGGCGGCTTACAGTGCTCAACCCTGCAAAATGGGAGATCTGGAACGATCCGGATGGCACGGTCCAAGTCATCAAGCGCCTGTTGAGCGAAAATCTCCGGGCCTACATACCACGCTACATGGTGGCCTTCGTTTTCATGGGCATGGTAGCGGCGACGACTGCCGCAAGTGCCTGGATCATGAAGGATGTCATCAACGAGGTGTTCATCAACCGCGACAAGGCGATGATCTATGTCATCGCCGGAGCAGTCATCTGCATCTTCACCCTCAAGGGCGCTTCGACCTACGGTCAGATGGTCGTTCTCTCAAGGGTAGGCAATGCGATTGTTGCCGACCTTCAGAACCGCTTGTTCAAGCGGCTGACCATGCAGGACCAGGCCTATTACGACCGGATGTCCCTGCCGGAACTGGGCATTCGCGTGAACACGGGTGCTGGCAGTGCCCGTTCGGTCATCGACATGATCGTGCTCAGCCTTGGCCGGGATATTCTGACCCTGATCGGTCTCGTCGGCGTGATGATTGTCCAGGATCCCCTGATGAGCCTGCTCGCACTGGTGATCATGCCGCCGATCGTCGTCGGTGTCAGTTTTCTGGTCAAGCGGGTGAAGACCTATGCCAAGCGGCAGGTGGTTTCGAACGCCAAGATCGGCTCGACCCTGCAGGAAACCGTGCTGGGTATTCGCATCGTCAAGGCATTCCGAATGGAGCAGACGATGCAGCAGCGGATGGCGACATCCGTCTCTGAAGTCGAGCGCCAGTCCAACAAGATTGCGGCGCTAACGGCGCGGACATCCCCGCTGATGGAATCCCTCGGTGGGTTCGCGATCGCACTGGTTATCTTCTACGGTGGATATTCGGTGGTGGAACTGGGCAAGGATCCCGGCGCGTTCTTTGCATTCATCACCGCCCTGCTGCTTGCGTATGATCCGGCGCGCCGTCTGGCCCGCCTGAATGTCAATCTCAGCAAGGCGCTGGTCGGGGTTCGTCTGATGTACGAATTGATCGACGAGCAGCCGGATCTGGAGCAGGTCGAAAATGCACCGGACCTCAAGGTCGATAGCGGGCAGATCGAACTGAAGGACGTCAAGTTCTCCTATGGCGAAGGTGCTGCCCTGAACGGGCTGACCCTGACGGCTGAGGGCGGCAAGACAACGGCACTGGTTGGTGCATCCGGTGCCGGGAAATCAACGGTCTTTGCCTTGATCGAGCGTTTCTACGATCCGCAGCAAGGTACGATCTGCGTTGACGGCCAGCCGATCAAATCGGTGACGATGAGTTCCCTGCGCCGTAACATTGCCTACGTCAGTCAGGACTCCTACCTCTTCAACATCAGCATCCGCGACAACATCGCAATCGGCAGGCCCGATGCCACGCAGGAAGAGATCGAGGCGGCGGCAAAGGCGGCAAACGCCCATGACTTCATCCTCGAATTGCCTGAAGGCTACAACACGTTGGCAGGCGACGGTGGCGGCCGGTTGTCCGGCGGTCAGCGTCAGCGGGTTGCCATCGCGCGCGCCATGCTGCTTGATGCGCCGATCCTGTTACTGGACGAGGCGACCTCCGCTCTCGACGCGGAATCCGAGGCCAAGATCCAATCCGCGCTCGAAACACTGATGGAAGGCCGCACGACACTTGTGATCGCCCACCGGCTCAGCACGGTTCGCCACGCGCACAAGATACTCGTTCTGGACAGGGGCCGCGTCCTTGAAAGCGGCACGCATGACGAATTGTTCGAGCACGACGGCATATATCGCCGCCTGTGCGAACTGCAGTTTCAGAGCCGGAACGAGGCAGCCGAGTAAACTTGCATTCTTAAACGCACAAACAAGAAAAGCCCGGACAAGGTCCGGGCTTTTTGCTGTGTAAAGGCAGAGTTACTGGTTGGCGGTAATGCCGACCGAAAGGATCTGCGGGATCATCTGGGGCGCGAACATCGCCGTTCCCATGATCTGGGACAGGGGAACCGGCGCACCGGGTGCCGCCGTCAGTTCCAGCGAACCTGGGGTGTTCAGGAACTGGGTCACAGCCTGAGTGACCTTGCCTTCCAGTTCCTTGTTCTGCAGCATGCCAAGCATCATCGGCAGTGTGCCGGTGAGGCCAGCTACATAGGTCGGCGTGTCAACACCGGCCTTTTTCGATTCCTGATCCAGAACGCGGCCCGTCAAAGAGGCGTCGTCCAGCCGGATCTTGGCATTTTCGATGGTCACGTTCTGTAGAAGCGCCATCGCTTCTTCCGGCTTCTCCGACTTTTCGTTGAGCTGGGTGACCACTTCCCGGGTAACCCCGCCCATGGAGAAGGAAAGCGACAGGCTGGCGGCTTCCTTGGCATCGATCTTGAGTTCCGGCACCACAAGCGTGGCTGCTTCCGGATCCCATTTGCCTGAACCGGCAACATCAACAGTCAGGGTTTCATAACCGAGATCCGTGAGGGACTTGGTTTCTTTCGATTCCAGTTCCTTCACATCAATCGTGGCGCCGGTCACGGCGAAACTGCCGGCCGTCGGAAGATCGCCGTCCATGGCATCGATCGAAGAGGAGATTTTTGTGATGTCGGCAATCTGGTTGTCTTCATCGCGGATCTGGATGCTGTTAGCTTCAAACGTCTTGTAGCCGGGCCCGACCGGCGGCGTATCGGACGCAGCTTCTTCCGGCGTGGGCAGGAGAAGTTCCGTAACCTTGAGGTCTGCCAGCGACATGCCGCCGTCCTCGGCCGTGAGCTGAAGGTTGCTCATGTCGAGACTTGCCAGTTTGAGCCGGCCGTCAGCCTGGATTTCGCCACCAGTGAGCACGGTAGAAGCGATGGTGACGCTGGCGCCTTCCTCGTCTTCCTTGCTGATGACGATATCGCTGAGCGTGACGGCGCCACCTGCTTCGTCAACCGAACCGTAGCTCTCGACGGTGCCTTTTTCAGCGTCCAGCAGCGACAGGAACGCGTCGGCAATCTCGTTCCCGGACGGATCGAAGGCAAGAGCCGGAGAGGCTTGTAGAGCGAGCAGACTGACAGCGGCTGTCAGACCGGCTGCGATCCGGGGCGAACGGGAAAACATCATTGAAAATCTCCACGAAATAGAGGTGATCCCACTCTGGGGTAAGTTCCACAGTGTGGCAAGGCGAAAGCCGGTTGAAGCAATAGCCGGGCTTATTCGAACAAAATATGTCCTGCGTCACACTTTCCCCGGTTGAAACGCAAAGGCCTTGTAGCCAGCGCTTTACCGGGGCTGATTGTGTCAGGCAGCTGCCTTTTCAAGGAAGGTGCTGTTGGCGCGTTCGATGTCTTCCAGTGTCGGCAGGCTGGCTTCGTTGCCCAGGTGCTGGATCGCATGGGTCGAGGCACCACGCGCAAAGCGGAAGTGTTGATCCCAGCTTCTTTCCGGCCATTGCAGATAGGACGCAACATAGGCGCCGTGAAACACATCGCCGGCCCCATTGGAATCGACCACTTTCGACAAAGGTACATTCAGGGCCGGCATAACCTTGTCCGGACCGCCGGCTTCGTACCAGACCATGCCTTCGTCGCCGAGCGTGACAGCACCGACGGGACAGTTCTTGGTACGCAAATACGCCAGGGTCTCGCCGGTCGACATGCCAAGCTGCTGGCAGAACCGTTCGGAAACGACCGCAATGTCGATCTGATTCAAAAGCTCGTCCGTGTTCTCGCGAACCGCACCTCCGTCGAGAGACGTCAGAATACCGAGGTTCTTGCATGTGGTCGCATAGTGGAGGGCTGCATCCGGCATGTGGCCATCCAAATGCAATGCCTTCATGCCGGTAAGCGTGAGGGGAGGGAAAGGATGCAGGAATTCGTTGTCGCGGCAGCGCACGATGGCACGCTTGCCACCCTTCGGCATGATGAAGGAGAGCGAACTCTCGCGCACCTTGCGCCCGTGAATGGAAATGCCGTAGGCCGCGGCCATATCCAGGAACATCCGCGCCAGCCAGTCATCCGCCTGCGAACACAACAGTTCCGGCTTGCCGCCCAGTTTGGCGCAGCAGAACGCCGCTGTAACGGCATTGCCGCCGAAACTGATCGCGTAATCCCGGGCAATTGTCTTTTCGTCGCCCGTCGGCAGCTGGTCGGTCAAAAACGTAACGTCGATATAGGCTTGTCCAATAAACAATGCCTGCATGTAACCCTCCCGAAGTCCGGCTTTTTCTCGTCTGCCCTGCAGCTAACACGGCAATGAGGCAGGTCGCTTTGATCTGAATGAAACTGCTGAATCTTCAGTCCTTGTTTACCCAGATCAGCCATGGTCAGAAAGAGTTTATTCACGAACAGGCCCGCGACTTGTCTTTCCGCTATGTTGGTTTTGTAAAAACGGTGCTGATCGCCCTTGCGCTGGCGACTGCTCCGCTTTTTGCGATCAATGTCATTCTCAACCAATATGCGGAACGCCGCGCCGTCGTCGAAATGGAAGCCATGGGAAATGTGGCTATCCATCGCGCCGAAGAGGCAATTTCCACGACCGTCTCCCTGCTGCAGCGACTGGACCGTGACGACGTGCAAACCTGTAGCGCCGAAGACCGGGGCATTTACGAAAAACAGATCGTCGAGCACGGCATGATCGACGCCATCGGGCTGGCGGACGCGGCCGGTCAACGCATGTGCATCATTCCGGATCGAGATCTGGCCGGGAAGGTCGTTCTTCCTCCGATGCGCGAAGACGGCCCGCTGGTCGGTATCGGCATGCTGGACCGCAACTATCTGGGGGCTCGCGCAGCGGTAATCAGTTGGGATCTCAAGGACCAGACCCGTCTGTTCGCGGAAGTGACGCCCGCCGTCATTGCCATCGATCCCGGTCCGGAATATCTGCGCTCCTATCGCAGAGCCGAACTGCGCCTCGGCAACAATCTGCTCTGGTACAGTATTGGCGGCTATAA
Organism: Labrenzia sp. PO1; assembly: GCF_012273635.1. Lineage (NCBI taxonomy): Bacteria > Pseudomonadati > Pseudomonadota > Alphaproteobacteria > Hyphomicrobiales > Stappiaceae > Labrenzia > Labrenzia sp. PO1. Next base: position 850,991 of record NZ_JAAXCR010000003.1, on the reverse strand, counting down.
CTCCGAGGCGACCGATCCTTCGCAAATCCTGTCTGTCGAGGTCTCCTCGCAGCTCTATCCGCTGGTCGCGACGATCACCGCGCCGATTTCGGCCGCCGGCAATGTCGTGCAGGATCTGAAGGTTGTTGCGGCCGCCGCCTGTGCCGGCATTGCGCTTCTATTCGTTGCCATCGGCGTCTGGTTGTCCTGGCGTCCGGAGCGGGAGGCCGACGACGAATTCATCGCCGCGATCCGCAATGGCGAATTCATTCCCTATTATCAGCCTGTCATGGACATCGAGAGTGGCCGGTTGCGCGGCTGCGAGATCCTGATGCGCTGGCGCCGTCCAAACGGCATGATCGTTTCGCCGGGCCAGTTCATGGCTTATGCCGAAAACAATGGCCATATCTTCGACATGACCCGCCACATGATGCGCGTGTCGTCGGAGGAAATCGGCGACCTTTATGGCGACAACCCGGACCTGAAGCTGTCGATCAACCTTTTCGCGGGGCACTTCCTGGATCGCGAAATCATTTCCGACATCCGTTCGATCTTCGAAAAGTCCCGGATTTCCTTCCAGCAGATCGTCGTGGAAGTGACCGAACGCCATCCGCTGGAAGATATGGAACTCGCCCGCAAGATCATCGCGGAATTGCAGGCCCTGGGTGTGCGTGTGGCGCTGGACGACGTTGGCACCGGCCACGGCGGCATGGCTTACCTGCAGAAGCTGGGCGTCGACATCATCAAGATCGACAAGATGTTCATCGATACCATCGGGTCGGACGACAACTCGACGACCATCGTCGATTCCATGGTCGAACTGGCCGACAATCTGGGCATGGGCATCATTGCCGAAGGTGTCGAAATGGAAGAGCAGATCGACCGGTTGCTTGAACTTGGCGTTACCGCTGCCCAGGGGTACTTCTTCGCAGCCCCCATGCCGGCCGATGAATTCATCGCCTTTGCAGAACGCACCGATGAAGAAGCCAATGAGCGTTCGCGGCTTGCAGCGGAAGCTGCCGCCGCAGAACAGGCGGCAAACGAAGCTGCAATGCGCAAGAACGCTGCGGCCTGATCCGGGCTCCCGGCTGGCTGTTTTTTTTTACCTGGATCGATCTCGAAAAAAATCAGGTTCTGTCGGTTGGCACAGGCTCTTACCCGTGCCAGTTTTTGGAGTGTCCGGCTGCCTGGACACGCTTCGAGTGTGAGCAGGATGAAAAAGCTGGCGAACTTATGCCAGTGTGCCCTCTTGTCTGTACCGGCTGGACGGTATAAATAGCGCGAAACTGTACTGACTGGACGGTATAGAAATGGCCGCGCGTTCGACACGCAACTCGCATGAATCAAAATCGGAAATACTGAAGGCTGCACTCGAAGTCGTGAGACGCTCGGGAGCGCAAAGCCTCACCATGGATGCCGTGGCCGAGGAAAGCGGCTTTTCGAAAGGTGGGGTGCTCTATAATTTTCCCACCAAGGACGCGCTGATTACAGGCATGGTGGAATTCCTTGCGGGCCAGTTCGAAGCCGAAGTGTCCGCTGCGCGGGAGCGGAACCTTTCTTCCGAATGCCCGACCTTGAGCGCCATGATCGAAGTCACCGAAGGCTGGCTGAGTGAGCAGCGGGATCTTGCGCAGGCCATGCTGGCCACGAAAGCAGACCGTCCCGACCTGAGTGAACCCTTCATGGGCGTGAAATCCCGTATGAAGGCGGCCATCGAAGCCGAACTTTCCGACCGCGGCAAAGCCTGGGCAATCTGGGCGTGCCTGGAAGGTCTGCATTTCTCCGAGGCGCATTGCGTCACGATTTTCACAGATGAAGAACGCGCGCTGGTTTTTCAGGAACTGCGCAAGCGTCTGACCCAACTCCAAGACTAGAACGGAAGACCAAATGCTGGCACTTCACAAAGCCCCAATCCGCCGTTGGGTCGCCCTCCTGTTTGCTGCGGGGATGCTCGCAGCCTGCCAGGAAGACGCAGTTGATCCGGTTTCCGAAGCAGAAGCAAAGCTTCACGCCGCGCCAAGGCCTGCGAAGATCTTTACGGTGACAGACCAGATAGGTTTGCTGGAGCGGCGGTTCGCGGGCCGGGTTGCGGCGGTAAAGACCGTCGACTTGTCCTTTCAGGTGCCGGGCAAGCTTGTTGCGCTTCCGGTTCTGGAAAGCCAGCGCGTGAAAGAGGGCGACCTGATCGCCACGCTGGACACGACTGACTACGACCGTGCCGTCCGCGAGGCGACGATCAATGCCGAGCAGGCAAAGAGGGAACTCGACCGGCTGGAAACCCTGCGCGAACGCTCCGTGATCTCACAGTCCGCCTACGACGAGCAGAAGAACAAGCACGACCTTGCGCTTGAGACGTTGAAGGAAGCCAAGCAGAACCTCGAATACACCACGTTGAAAGCACCTTTCGACGGGATCGTCTCAGTACGACTGGTCGACAATTTCACCACGGTCAGTGTCGGCACACCGGTTGTGCGGCTTCACGATGTGTCGGAAGTGCAGGTGGACATCAACGTTGCCGAGGCGCTGTTCGGACGGGTATCTGAGTCTGAAGTGGCCTCGATCGAGGCAAGGTTCCCGGCCTATGGCGACAAGCTGTTTCCGCTGACCTACCGCGAGCATTCCAGCCAGGTCGACGATGTGGCGCAAACCTATCGTATCACCCTTGCCATGCCTCGCGACGGCGCAGAGCAGCTGTCACCCGGCATGACGGCTTCTGTCACCGTGAAGTTTCTGCCGGAAGGTCTGGAATTGGGAGAACAGTTCCTGGTGCCCTCAAGTGCAATTGCAGTCGACGGTGATGGCAGCTCCTACGTCTGGAAATTCGATGCCGACACGGGCGCCGTGTCCAAGAACCCGGTCGAAATCGGCACGGTCATGGGTGACTTCATTCCGGTCCGCTCCGGCCTGGACAAAGGCGATGACATCGTTTCCGCCGGCGTCGCCTATCTCAGCGACGGCCAGGTCGTGCGGCGTTTGAACTGATCCGGTTCCGGACAGGCAAGAGGATCAGAAACCTTGGATATTGCACGCTACTCCATTCAAAAGCCGGTCAACACCTGGATGATCGTGATCATGTCGCTTCTGGGCGGGCTCTGGGGCCTGTCCACCGTGGGGCGGCTGGAAGATCCTGCGTTCACCATCAAGCAGGCTCAGGTGATCACCAGCTATCCAGGCGCAACTGCGGCTGAAGTCGAAAACGAAATTACCGAAAACCTCGAAACGGCCATCCAGCAGATGCCGCAACTGGATCTGATCACATCCGTGTCGGAGCCCGGCTTGTCGCGCATCAGCGTCGAAATCAAGCCAACCTACGACGGCGAAGAATTGCCTCAGGTCTGGGACGAATTGCGGCGCAAGGTCAATGACGAGGTCCGGAACCTGCCGACAGGGGCGGGAACGCCGCTGGTCTATGACGATTTCGGCGATGTTTATGGCCTTTTCTACGCCTTCACTGCTGACGGTTATACCAACCGGGACATTCGCGACACGGTCAAGCGTATCCGGCGCGAACTCCTGACGGTTCCCGGGGTCGGCAAGGTGGAAGTTGCCGGCGAACCGCAGGATGTCATCTACCTGAATGTCAATCAGGACAAGATGGCCGGGCTCGGCATTACTTTCACCGACGTGATCGGTGTGCTGGATGCGGAAAACCGTATTCAGACCAACGGGTCGGGTGTTTCAGGTGACAAACGCATTCGCCTCATGACGGCTTCCGCCTTTGACGACTTCCGCGGCATTCAGGATCTCGTCATCGGCAGGGCAGGGTCGACGGCAATGATCCGCCTGTCCGACATCGCGACGCTGGAGTTGGGCGAGCCGGAGAAGCCGGACAGGTTGATACGCCATGATGGCCACGCGGCAGTGACGATTGGCGTGTCTCAGGTCGATGGCACCAATATTGTCGAAGTCGGCGAACGGGTGATCGAGAAGCTTGCCGCCGTCGAAGCGCAATTGCCGGTCGGCATGCAGATCCATCCCATCTACGAGCAGAATATCGTGGTCGATGAATCCGTAAACGGCTTCATCATGAACCTTGCGGCCTCCGTCGTCATCGTGATCGGTGTTCTGGCGCTGTTCATGGGGTGGCGCGCGGCAATCGTGGTCGGCACGGTGCTTCTGTTGACCGTGATGGCCACCGTTCTGTTCATGCGCATCTTCGCCATCGAGATGGAGCGCATCTCGCTCGGTGCGCTTATCATTGCCATGGGTATGCTGGTGGACAACGCCATCGTGGTGGCGGAAGGCATGATGATCAACATGCAGCGTGGCCAGAAGGCGATCGAGGCGGCCAGCCGCGTCGTCGCTCAGACCATGTGGCCGTTGCTGGGGGCAACTGTCATCGGCATCATGGCATTTTCCGGCATCGGCCTGTCGCCGGATGCTACCGGTGAGTTTCTGTTCTCGTTGTTTGCCGTGATCGGAATATCGCTGCTGTTGTCGTGGGTCTTCGCGATCACTGTGACCCCGCTGTTCGGCAAGTACTTCTTCAGAACCGCCACCGGCAATCTGGACGATCATGACCCTTACAAGGGCATTCTCTACAAGGCCTATCGCGGGATTCTGATCGGTTCCCTGCATGTGCGGCTGCTGACCGTTGCCGCACTTGTCGGGATCACGGTTATCTGTGTCATGGCCTTCGGCAACGTGAAGCAGGCCTTCTTTCCGGACAGCAACACGCCGATCTTCTACGTCCACTACTGGTCACCCCAGGGAACCGATATCCGGTCGACCGAGGCGGACCTGAAGGAGATGGAGAAAATCGTCCTCACGGATGAGCGGGTCGCAACCGTCACTAGCTTTGCGGGCGGTGGTGCAACGCGTTTCATGCTGACCTACGCACCGGAAGACGCCAACCCGGCCTATGGCCACATGATCATCCGGACGCATGATCGTGAAGAGATCGACATGCTGGCGCTTGAGTTGAGGGAGCAGTTCGCCGAACGTTTCCCGTCTGCTCAGATCATCACCAAGCGCCTGGTGTTCGGTCCCGGTGGCGGTGCCAAGATCGAGGCACGGTTCTCCGGTCCGGATGCGGATGAGCTCAAGCGGCTCGGCAACGAGGCGCAGGCGATCTTCGCGATGCCTGACAACAAGCTTGCAGACGTCAACACGAACTGGCGCCAGCGCGAACTTGTCGTGCGGCCGATCTTCGATGAAGACCGTGCCCGTATTTCCGGTGTGACCCGCGAGGAGCTGTCGGTCGCCCTGCAGTTTTCGACCGAAGGCATTCGTGTCGGCTCCTACCGCGATGTCGACGAGAGCATTCCGATTGTCGCCCGCAAGGCCGAACAGAACGGCATCTCCGTCAACGAGAGCGTGTCGGACTCTTTGGTCCTGAGCAGCAATGAACGCCGCTATGTGCCAATCGAGCAGGTTGTGCGGGAATTCGTGATGGAGCCTCAGGATACGCTCATCCATCGCCGTGATCGCGTGCGCACGCTTACGGTGAAGGCTGAGACGACTGCGGGCGAAACCGCGACTGCTGCTCTTGCAAGGGTCCGTCCGCAAATCGAGGCCATCGAGCTGCCTCCGGGCTATGCGCTGGAGTGGGGCGGTGAATATGAAAGCACCAACGATGCGCAGGAATCTCTGGGTGCGCAGCTGCCGCTCGGTTTCCTGGTCATGCTGATCATCTCGATCCTGCTGTTCGGCTCCGTGCGGCAGCCGCTGATCATCTGGCTGATGGTGCCCATGTCGATCAATGGTGTTGCCATTGCCTTGCTGGCCACGGACACAGCCTTCGGCTTCATGTCGCTGCTTGGCTTCCTGTCGCTTTCCGGCATGCTCATCAAGAATGCCATCGTGCTTCTTGAAGAGATCGATCTTCTGATTGGCGAGGGCAGGGACAAATACCAGGCAATCGTCGATGCAAGCGTCTCACGTATGCGGCCGGTGATGCTGGCGGCGATCACCACCATCCTCGGCATGGCACCGCTCCTGTCGGATGCCTTCTTCCGGGGCATGGCAGTGACAATCATGGGCGGTCTGGCGTTTGCCACCGTGCTGACCCTGATTGCCGCACCCGTGCTCTATGCCCTGTTCTTCCGGATTCGCCCGCCGAAGAAAGACAAGACGAAGGCGGAACCGTCAGTTCCGGCGGATGCCGTTCCGGCCAAGTAACCCCGGACGCGGTCACTCACGAACTTGAAAGGCGGCCTTCGAGCCGCCTTTTGTCTTTCTCTCAAATGACATCCCAACGCCAACCAACATCGGCCCCCCATGGCTTGATCATGGGACCCAACCCGTTACGCCAGGGAGTGCAGGAAACACGGAAATGCAGTTCCGGGTTTCACTATGGCCTCAAGAGGCATCTAGTCTCGTGATATCAAGATCTTGTCGACGTATCCGGACTCATTTTCTCAGTCTGCCTTTCAGCCGCGACTGAGTTTCATGTGCCGGTTGACATCCTTGTAGAGCAGATAGCGGAACTTGCCTGGCCCGCCGGCATAACAGGCTTGCGGGCAGAAGGCGCGCAGCCACATGTAGTCACCGGCTTCAACCTCGACCCAGTCCTGATTGAGCCTGTAGACGGCTTTGCCCTCCAGCACGTAAAGCCCGTGCTCCATCACATGGGTTTCGGCAAACGGGATAACGGCACCCGGTTCGAAGGTGACGATGGTCACATGCATGTCATGACGCAGGTCTTCCGGCGCGACGAAACGGGTGGTTGCCCACTTGCCGTCCGTCCCCGGCATTTCGGTCGGCTTGATCTGTTTTTCGTTCGTTACGAATGCATCCGGGGCAGCCAGTCCCTCGACTGCTTCATAGGCTTTCCGGATCCAGTGAAACCGGACTGGAGCATCGGCCGAATTTTCGACCGTCCAGGCACAACCGGCCGGTAGATAGGCGTATCCACCGTCTTCCAGTACGTGCACATTCCCCTCGATTGTTAGTGTCAGTTTTCCTTGCACCACGAAGAGAACGGCTTCTGCATCGGCGTCCTGCTCCGGGTTCTTGCTGCCGCCGCCCGACTGCACTTCCATGATGTATTGGGAGAAGGTCTCTGCAAATCCGGAGAGAGGGCGTGACAGCACCCAAAGCCGGGTCTTTTCCCAGAACGGCAGATAACTGGTGACGATGTCACGCATCGTTCCCTTCGGGATGACGGCATAAGCCTCCGTGAAGACGGCCCGGTCGGTCAGCAGCTGGGTTTGTGGCGGGTGACCGCCGCTTGGAGAGTAGTAGGGCGATGAGGTCATGCGGGTTTCCCTGAACCGTTGCCGAAACAGTGTTTCGAGCTGAATTAGAAAGCGCGGCTTACGCCAAGGCAACGAAAAAGAAAACCCGCCCGCGAGGCCTGCGGGCGGGATGTCCAGCTGGATGGTCAGCGTGGTCCGGATGGCGGAAATCCGGTTGGGGCCGGGAACCCGTCCTCTTTTCGGGACGTGGTTCTAACGTGCCGAGACCATCTCGCGCTGGACTGTGCTCCTTGCGGTCTTGACGTTGTCGAGCACCTTGGGGCAGGCAGCGCCCGACGTCTGTTTCTCGCGCAGGAACGAGGCCATGCGAGCATCGATATCCTTCAGGCGGGACTGTCTGGAAGGCGTGCGCAGCAGGGCCGCAAAGGGTGAAAAGAATGGCAGGAACGGATTCATTCAAAACATCCCGATTGGCGTTGTGTTGCCGGTCAGTAGACCAGCTGAGAGGAGCTCAGGTTGGTCTCGATCCGGGTAATCTCATCCCGTAACCGAAGCTTGAATTTCTTCAACGACCGTATGTGCTGCGTATCCGGATAAGGGTGCATTTCCTCTCTGCGGATCAGGGAATCCAGGGTGTTGTGCTGGCTGCGCAGCGACTTCAGTCTGTTGTACATCGCCTGCTCCTCTTTCGTGGGCTGTGTCTTCGACACCCTTGATATGGATACGCGGAGAGAATAGATGAAATACATTGTTTCGATTGAGTTGATAGAAGTTTTCTATCACTCAGGGAGGCGACATGCGGTTTCGGCCATCGTCACGGCAGCTGGACTATTTCGTTGCACTCGCAGAAACCTTGCACTTCGGCAGGGCTGCCTCTCGCTGCTACGTCTCGCAGCCGACGCTTTCAGCACAATTCAAGCTGCTTGAAGAGCAACTTGGCTGCACCTTGCTGGAGCGCGGCAGTGGGGGGATCAGCCTGACGGCCTCCGGTGAGCGCCTGCTGCCGCTTGCACGGCGTACCCTCGAAAATCTCGACGAAATCGTGACTGTCGCCCAGGCAGGACAATCCAATCTCGGCGGTCTGATCCGCCTTGGGGTCTCGCCCACATTCGGGCCGTATTTCATGCCCTACCTTTTGCCAATCCTGAAACGTGAATTTCCGCTTCTTGAGCTCTACATCCGCGAAGACAGGCCCAATCTCCTGGAAGAGGGACTGATGTCCGGTGCGCTCGACTGCATTCTGACACCGGATTTTGCGTCATCGGATCAGTGGACGGCACAGGTGCTGTGCCGGGAAAGCGTGTCACTTGCCGTGCCGAAGTCGCACCCCTTGGCTGGAGTCGAAGTGATCCCGGTGGATATGTTGCGCGGCGAGAAGCTGCTTGCACTCGGTCAGGGGTTTCGCCTCCACAACGATGTTCAGGCGTTGGCACATGCCGCGGGGGCGGACTTCCGGCAGGACTATGAAGGCACAAGCCTTGATGCCTTGCGCCAGATGGCTTCGATCGGCATGGGACTGGCACTCTTTCCCGCCGCTTACATTGCGTCCGAGTTCGGAAAGGAGCCGGATCTTCTTTTGAAGAAGATCGAGGGCTTGCCGATGCGCCGGACGATGCATCTCGTCTGGCGATGCGGGTCTTCCCGAACCACCCATTTCGAAAACCTGCTGACCCTTGCGCTCCAGGCGGTGAACAGCATGCAAGTTGAGGGTGTCGAGCCGGCCTGAAAGAGGCTCACAAAGGTAATTGGAAGCGTAAAGCAGAATTGATGGTCCCCCGTGCCACGTAATCCTCCCCATATTGCCGGTCCGCTAAAAACGTGCCAGCCTCGGAGGTACCGGCGGAGGAGGAGAGCCCCATGCCTGAAATTTCAAGCGACCGCGATTGCCAGACCGTCATTACCACTTTCGAAATGACACCGGGCACATGCTACGACCTTCTGGACGAACTGAAGGACGCCTACGAGAATTTCATTAGCCATCAGCCGGGTTTCATTGGTGCCGGGCTGCATGTCAACGATGCTCAAACCCGTATCGCCAATTATTCGCAGTGGCGCCGACGGGAGGATTTCCTGGCCATGTTGCGTTCACCGGAAATGCGTGAGCGCAACCGGCGTATCAGTTCATTGTGCAAGAGTTTCGAACCGGTGATGTACGACGTCGTGGACGCCTACGACTGACCTGACCTTCATGACAGAAATCGTGATGGCGCCGGTCGTGAACGACCGGCGTTGCACATTGCTCCGGGCTCCTGGAACAGGGGCCGGAGGTTCCTTGCGGACCTCCCGCATTTTTCGGAAACTTCCATGTCCTACCAGATTGTCGATTGCCGCTTGTTTGGTGCTGACCAGCTGTGCGAGGCCTTGAACATTGCTTTCTCGGATTACGTCACGCCACTGCATCTGAGCGAGAAGGATTTCCGTGAGTTTCAGCGCCAGCGCGGGTTTTCGGCAGAGCATTCCTTCGTTGCGATGGCAGGGGAAGAGATTGCAGCCTTCTGGTTTTCGAGCTTGCCGAACTCCAGCTATGGCGACAGGGCCTATACGTTGTCCGTCGGGACCAGTCCTGCGCATCGTCGCAAAGGCCTGTCGAGAAAGCTTCTTGCAGCGGTCCTCGAAAAGCAGCTTGAGGTCGGTGCGAAAGGCCTGCAGCTTGAGGTCATCACGACAAACGAAAAGGCGGTTTCTGCTTATGAAGCCTTTGGCTTTCGCCGCGAAAGGACACTTGGTGTCTTTCGGCTCGTGAACAGCAAGGCGCTCAAGTCGCAGGTCGGAGAGTGGGTGCTGGAGCGGATCGGCTTGAACGATCTTCCTGATGATACCGGCCCCTATTTCGATACCTTGCCGACCCCCCAGAACAGTATTGCCGGGCTTCGTGGTTTGAGCCCTGATATCCACCTTCTGGCTGTTCGCCATGACGATGAAATTCTGGGGTGGGGGGCGAGTTTTGCCGATGGCGCGGTCGCGCAGATCGCCGCTCACAAGAACCATCGTCGCCAAGGCATTGGCCGAGTCTTGTTGCAGGGGCTGATGGAGGCCCTGGGCGGATCCGAACTACGGTTTGTCAACGTCGACACCGCTGCGCAAAGCGCCAACGCATTCCTGCGCCTGTCAGGTGCGGAAGAGCTGCTGCAACAATACGAAATGCGGCTTGATTGCTAAGTGCACACCAAGGTTCAGGTCTCTTGGTCGATCTTGCGGAATGGCGCGTGTTCGGCCAGCGCCTCGTTCTCGCGTTCGACGGCAAGGCGTTCGTGTTCAAGAAAATCGGCGACAGCCTGATGTAGCCCTTCATGGGCGATCCAGTGGGCGGAATAGGTTGTGGTCGGCAGATAGCCGCGCGCCAGCTTGTGGGCACCTTGAGCGCCGGCTTCAACGCGCTTCAACTTGTTGGCGATGGCAAAGTCGATCGCCTGGTAGTAGCAGAGCTCGAAATGCAGGAACGGATGGTGCTCGGTGCAGCCCCAATGGCGCCCGAACAAGGTGTGCGAGCCGATGAAGTTGAGGGCACCGGCAATGTATTGGCCGTGCCGTTTGGCAAGAACCAGCAAGGTGCGGTCAGCCAACCTCTCATTGATCAGCGAATAGAATTTTCTGTTCAGATAGGGGCGGCCCCACTTCCGTGAACCCGTGTCCATGTAGAATTTGTAGAAGGCGTCCCAATGGGCCTCGGTCAGATCGGACCCGGTGACCCATTCCACCTCAATGCCCTCTGCGCTCAGGGCTTCGCGCCGCTCTTTCTTGACGGCCTTGCGCTTGCGCGACGCCAGATCTGCCAGAAAGCCGTCGAAATTGTCATAACCGTGGTTTTCCCAGTGAAACTGCTGATCGGTCCGTTGCAGATATCCTAGTTCACCCAGACTGTCCCATTCCGGTTTGGTCAGGAAAGTGGTATGCACGGATGAAGCCCCGGAGCGCTGACACACCTGTACCAGACCGGCGGCAAGCGCTTGAAGGCCCGCTTCACGGTTGACACCGGCACCTGTCAGGAACCGGCGTCCGGTTGCCGGCGTGAAGGGCACGCTGATCTGAAGTTTCGGATAATAGTCACCACCTGCACGGTAGAAGGCGTCGGCCCAACCGTGGTCGAACACATATTCGCCTTGCGAATGGCTCTTGAGATAAGCCGGCACGGCACCGAGGACCTCGCCGCCGCTATCTTCCAGCACCATGTGTCTGGGCAGCCAGCCTGTCGCTTCCGTTGCACATCCGGAAGCCTCCAGAGCCTCCAGAAAAGCGTGGGACAGAAACGGGTTGAAATCGATGTCCTCACCGGCAAATTCGGAACTGCCGCCAAGTGCCCCGGAAAGCTCGGCCAGCGCCTCGCATTTCGGGTCTTTCTTCAAGAACCCCCGCCCGGAAAGCTGCCAGCCTGGATTGGCCACCTGATCCCAGTTGGAGGCAGTGACATCCTTCAAGGAAGACAGGATTCGCAAGGTCGCTGTCTGTCCGCCGTCATCTGTAGCCGGGGAGTTGCCGTCCGTGGACCGGGAGGAGGTCATGCGTCAGAAGAAACCAAAGTTTGAAACCATACTCTTGATGTAGCGCTGGCATTTTGCAGTGCAAGAGGTTGATGTCGTGTAATGGTTATTTCTAAAGGGAACGGGCTGCGCTCCTGTCCGGATCAAAGCCCTCGAAAACGATCTGGTCTGCGTAGCGATCGGCCTTTTCTCGTTGTTCGGTGGTCCTCACCGTCCAGGACATCAGCGGCACCTTGAACACAGAGCGCAGCAGACTGGGTCCGGCCTTTGGCAGGTCCTTGACACCGTAGGAAATGAAATGCGGGCGCGTGCGCGGTGCATGCAGGATATGGCGCAGGATGAACCGGTCGACACGGCTGTAGCGGGCATAGTCAGGTCCGGGCTCGGCGCCGTCGGCGACGATACCGCGCAGCACCGAGGCGTTGCGTGCCTTTGCTATGGACAACATGTCCGGATCGAATGACTTGATGCATGCAGGGCCCTTGTAGCCCGCCACCTGGTCCGTCACGTGCCGGACAAAGTCCATTTGCGCATCACGGCGCATCAACGACTTGATCTCGACCACCAGCGGGACGCGGCCGTCGACAAGATCGAACAGATCCTTCAGGAGCCAGAGCTTGTCTGTTCCGGTCTTCATGTGAATGCTGGTGAGCTCGGGTGCGGCCAGATCGATAACCCTGCCGGTTCCCTCCGCAAGGCGCTCCAGCGTGTAGTCATGGAACACCAGAGCTTCGCCGTCTGCCGTTTCCTGAACATCCACCTCGATCGCGAAATTCTTGTCGATCGCATGCTGAATTGCGGTAGGCGTATTCTCGATGACGCCGTTGTCGGCATCGTGATAACCCCGATGGGCGATCGGGCGGGCGAAGATGGCTTCGAGTTCCGGTGTCATGGCGGGGGCTCGTCAGGAAGGAAAATGCCTCACCGGCCGGTGTGGCTTCGGGAAGAGTGTGGGGGAGGCCTGGCTCCCCGCAATCAGTCAGTCTTCGATTTCGAAAATCGCTTCGATCTCGACAGCAGCACCGAAGGGCAGGGACGCGGCGCTGACGGCGGAGCGCGCATGGCGGCCCTTTTCGCCCATCGCTTCTACCAGGAAGTCGGATGCGCCGTTGATGACCTGCGGCTGGTCGACGAATTCGGCCGTGGAGTTCACGAAGCCGACGATCTTCACCAGTCGGGCAACCTTGTCGAGATTTCCGGTGGCAGCCTTTGCCTGTGCAAGCAGGTTGATGGCGCACAGCTTGGCAGCGGCCTTGCCTTCGTCGATGCCCAGACCGTCACCCAGCTTGCCGGAGATCTGAAGCTTGCCGCCTGCCATCGGCAACTGGCCGGAAACGAACAGCTGATTGCCGGTCTGCAGGAAAGGCACATAGTTGGCCGCGGGTGCCGCCGCTTCCGGAAGGGTGATGCCAAATTCGTTCAGCCGGGCTTCGATCGCGCTGCTCATGGGGGTCTCCAAGTTTGAGAGCTTTCGGCGTGTCTTGGCGTAATTCGTCACAGGTGACAAGGTCAAAATGGGGTGTGTACGGTAAAAGGAAACTGTGGAGGAGCTTGGTTTCGATTGCCACGGTCACCACTTGAGAAGGACGATTTGTGAAATAACAGGCCAGCGGGGCTTGGGGCATGGCTGCACATTCGCGGTGGCGGAATGTGCAGTTTGCCGCATAATGTGTGGAACCGGTCCAGGTGGCGTTTCCACCAGGACGAGAATGAGGTTTTTTTGATGCAATGCGTTCCGAAGTCAGTGTCCTCGACCGTTGGTGCGATCGTTTTGGCCGCCGCAGCTTTTGCGGTGTCTGGCGTGACCGACGCCGATGCGAGCGGCACTGTCGGCTTTAAACTCGTGCCCCATCGCGCCGTTTACGACATGAACCTGGGAGACAGCGAGGAGCAAGCCGGGATCGCGGGCCTCAACGGACGCATGGTCTACGATTTCTCCGGAAGCGCCTGCGAGGGCTACAGCGTAAACTTCCGCTTTGTCACCGAGTTCCAGAATACCGACGGTGGTTCACAGATCACTGATCTGCAGACGACTTCCTTCGAAGAGCCACGCGCCGAGAGCTACCAGTTCCTCTCCAAGACCTTTGTCGATCAGAAATTGGTCGAAGCGACCCGTGGAACGGCACGGAGCGGAAAGAAAGCACGTACTGTCGAACTGAAGGAACCTTCGGAAAAATCGCTGGAGATTGGCCGGGAAGTGCTGTTTCCGACGGAGCATCTTCTGACGATCATGAAGTCGGCCGAGGCGGGCGTCCATTTTGTTGCAGCCGACATCTATGACGGCGCCGAAACCGGAGAAAAGGTTTATGCAACGACGACGGTGATCGGTGCCAAAGCCGTCAACGACGCAAAAACCGATGCTGACCACGTGGATGCACCGCTGTCCGGCAAGGGCTACTGGCCCGTTACCGTCGCCTACTTCGACCCGAGTGCCGAAGACGCAAGTGGAGAGCTTCTGCCGGTCTATCAGCTGTCATTCTGGCTATATGAAAACGGCATCAGCGGACACCTGAAGCTCGACTACGGCGATTTCACCATCCAAGGCAAGATGGCATCGCTGGAGCTTTACGATGAAACCGAGTGCCCGCAGCAGTAACCGGCAAGACCGCTTCTTGAAATGATCGGGTGACAGGCGCACTACTTGTCACCCTGCTTCTTGGCTTCCTTCGCCGCGCGCGCTGCGTGCGTGAGGCCGAGTTCGACAGCTGACGTTCCGAACTTGTCCCGAAGCCGATCCACGGCCAGTTCCGCATTCTTCCGTCGTTCGGCCGACTGGTCGAGCAGGTCTCTCGGATCGGCGCGGTCCGCATTTTCCAGATCGCTGACCCCGATGCCGATAAGCCGGAAACGTCGGCCATCGGCTTCGATCTGAAGAAGATTTTCACCCGCCGCGTAGATCTTGTCGGCCAATTGGGTCGGATCGGAAAAATGCCTAGCGCGGGTGATCGTCTTGAAGTCGGCGGTTTTCAGTTTCAAGGTCACTCCGCGCCCTGAGAGTTCCGCCTTCTTGAGCCTCGCAGACACTTTCTCGGCCAGGTTTCTGAGAATGGGACGCAGTGTGTCGAAACTCGAAATGTCGGTGAAGAAGGTGGTTTCCGCAGAAACGCTTTTTGCACCCCGTTCAGGAGTGACTTCACGGCTGTCGTCTCCATGCGAAAGACGGGCCAGACGCAGGCCGATGGTGCCGTATCGGCGGGCGAGATCCGTCGCTTCCATTTCCTGCAGCTGTCCGATTGTCCGAATGCCGTCCCTCTCCAGTTTCTGCTGGAACACCTTGCCGACACCCCAGATGCGGCCCACAGGCATGGCCGCCAGCACGTCTTCAGCTTCCGCCGTGCCGATGACGGAGAAACCACGCGGCTTTTCGAGATCGGACGCAAGTTTTGCCAGAAACTTGTTGGGGGCAAGGCCGACAGACGCCGATATGCCGATATCGGCTTCCATGTCGCGTATGAAGCCGGCGAGTGTTTCCGCCGGAGACTTCTTGTGAAGGCGTTCGGTGCCCGTCAGATCAAGAAAAGCTTCGTCGATGGACAAAGGCTCCACCAGGGGCGTGAGCGCACGCATGCGTTCACGGATCTCCTTGCCGACACTCGCGTATTTGGCCATGTCAGGCTTGATCACGATCGCTTGCGGGCAAGCCTCAAGCGCCTTGAACATGGGCATTGCGGACCGCACACCGTAAATGCGGGCGATGTAGCAGCATGTGGAAACCACACCGCGCTGACCTCCGCCAACGATTACCGGCTGGTCCTGCAGCTCCGGATTGTCGCGTTTTTCGATCGAGGCATAAAAGGCATCGCAATCAATGTGGGCAATGGCCAGCGTGTCGAGTTCCGGATGCTTGACCAGCCTCGGGCTGCCGCAGCGGGTGCACCTGGCTGCGGACGGGGCGAGGCGGGCACCGCAGTCTCGGCAAAGGGCACGTAAGGGCGGAACGGGTTGGGACACGGCGTTGGCAATCGGCTGCGGTGCGGATGGGCAATCAGCCGCTCTGCTGGTTTCGGTTCGAGCCCTGCAGAATAGCTCCGATAAAGGCGGCCGTCTCCTGCCAATCGCTGCTCAACAGATCGATGTAACCTGCCTTTTCAGTGGTCTGCAGAAATCTGGCGTCTGCGATGAACTGTATCTGGACAGCAGACGGCAGGGTCGCGTTCACGGAGGTGTGGTTGGTCGGACTGTCGTCAATGAAGACAACCGGCTCCGGACGTCCACGAGACAGAGCTGCAACCGCACCACCTTTGGGACCGGAATTCGTCAGCAACGGAAAGGTGATACCGAGCCCGGTGAGCAGCTTTTCCCGCACTGGCTTGTTGTGACCTCCGGGCAGATTGGTCAGCAGGATAACGTCCCATTGCTGTGCAAGTGCATTGAGCGCATCGCCTGCACCGGGGACCATGTCCTGACGATGGCTGACTTCGTCGAAGAACTCCAGAAGCAGTCTGCGAACGTCGTCGGACGACAGGGGTTCACCGTTGTCCCGCCGACCAATATTGCCGGTCAGCCTGTACTCGTACTTCAGGAAAGCCAGGTCACGAGCGTGAAGATAGTCTTCCAGATGAGCGATCAGATGCAAAATCACTTCATCCACATCGCAGATGATCAAAGGACGGTTCGAAAACGGCAGTGCCTGGATCTGCGCAAGAACTTCGGGCAGCACTTGCGTCGGTTCAGGCATGGTCTTCGTCTCCGCCGGCAATTGCGTAGCGTGCAGCGGCCATCATCGTTGGCCGTATCCCGGCATTTTCACAAAAGGCAAGCAGCAGCGCTTCATCCATCATGTAGAACTCGAGCACACCGGCAAGAAACCCCGGTTCTCCCGCCGCTTCTCGAATCATTTCCGGTCCAATTCCAGAAAAAGCAAGAAACCTGCCGATCTGTTCCGGGTCACGGCTGAGTTGGAGAAGAGCTTCAGTAGCAATTCCTTGTGCTTCTTCAACGGACAATGACTTGCTCTGTATATTTTTCATTGTGTTTTTTTGCCTTTCTGAAACGATTCCGGGTTAGAAGAAATTTAATGCGGACCGGGGAAGGGTTCTACCGCGGACTAAAATGTGCTGCGAAGATAAAATGGGACCGGCAAGAGGCCGGGTAAAGGGCCGGACATATGGCAAAATCCGTGTTGATCGTCGAAGACAACGAGCTGAACATGAAGCTGTTTCATGATCTGCTCGAAGCGCACGGCTATAATACATTGCAGACCCGGACCGGCATCGAAGCCTTGCAGTTGGCCCGTGAGCATCATCCCGATCTGATCCTGATGGATATTCAGCTGCCGGAAGTGTCGGGGCTGGAAGTCACGAAATGGATCAAGGAAGACGAGGATATCGCTTCCATCCCGGTTATCGCCGTGACCGCTTTCGCCATGAAAGGTGATGAGGAGCGTATCCGGCAGGGCGGGTGCGAAGCTTACATATCCAAGCCGATCTCCGTAGCGAAATTCCTGGAAACAGTTCGGGCATATCTCGGCGAAGCGTAACGGGCCGCCGTCGGTAGAGCTGCGGCAGGTAAAGATTTCTGCAAGGTTTCACGGTTGTTTGGCATGGCTGCGTGCAACCAATTCCTGCGAATCGCAAAACCTCGCGTTCACGCGCTCTTCATATTAAGGTTACGGATTTACTAAAACGGCATTGTTTCTGTGCATATTTTGCGGAAAATATTGCAATCAGGCAACATTCAGGTAGTGTGACCGCAGATTAGTGTTTTTCCTGATCGCCTCAATGACGTGGTAAAGAATGCCGTAGCGTCAAAACGGGCAATACAGTTTCCCCTCGGAGTGCTCAGGTCCGCCGCATCTCCTGGGTCCGTGGGGCAGGTCGGCAGGGAACCGGCCGATGAGTGGCCTCCTCGAATGCCGTGTTCCCGCCGACCACTAATCTTTCAACCGAAAATCAAGAAGCAGCACCAGCAGCAATGCTGAAGCTGCGTCGTCGTGCCTCTGCGTCCGCACAGTAATCATTTGTGGAAACAGGTTTCACGACGCTGGCCTGCGCCGACAAAATTTCAAAATCACATTCGGCCACGCATGAAAAAACCCGCCGTTTCCGGCGGGTTCTTTAAAAATCATCAGGAACCAGATCTTACTTGATCTTGGTTTCCTTGAACTCGACGTGCTTCTTGGCAACCGGGTCGTATTTCTTTTTGACCATCTTCTCGGTCATCGTACGGGAGTTCTTCTTGGTGACATAGAAGAAGCCGGTGTCAGCCGTGGAGAGGAGCTTGATCTTGATTGTTGTCGCCTTGGCCATGGCCTTGGATCCTGTTCTCTGTTGTCGGGCAAAGAGTTCTTGCGGCCAGATGGCTGGCGATGAATCTGCCCCAATGTCTGAAATCAGCGCGCAAACTACTCATCGCAGCGCGAAAGTCAAGCACTTGCTATGGTTCAGCCGCCTTTTCGAACCATGTCAGCCATTCTGCCGCAGTGCTGTCAAAGCCTTCGTTATCGTATCAACCGATTGGCCCACGCTCAGGCTGGAACTATCCAGCTGGAGACATGGTTCCGTCCACGGTTCGTATTCATGACTTCGTACCTCAGGCCACCGGGGCAGGGTCAGTCCGTCAATCTCGGTTTCCCTGCTTTCAACGCGCTTGCGGTGTTCGCGCTCATCCGAGCAGATAATCTCGACATTCAGCAGTGTCGCGCCGGTTGATTGAGCGGTTTCCCTCCACAATTGCCTGGATTCGGCAACCGGGTTGACCGTATCGGCAACGACGTTGTGACCAATTTCCAGGTTTCCGGCAGCGATAGCAGCAAGGGCGAGGTAACCCGCGTCTTCAGCCGGATGAATGTTCAAGACACTGCGTTTGAGGGCAGCTTCAACCGCATCCACTCGCAAAAGAAATGCGGGCAGCCGCCCGCTCAGATCCTTTGCTATCGTCGACTTGCCGACGCCGGGTAAACCGGAAAGGGCAATCAGGATAGGCATAAGCCTGGACACACCTTTGTGTGTTGCAACGGCCGGCAATCCGCCAGGTACAGGTAACTTCAGAGCTCCTGCTTCACGAAACCGCCCTTGCGAAAGAAATAGTAGGGGACAGGCGTCGTCGGTGAAAGCTCAGGGTCTTTCGCCAGCCTGTCTTCCAGGTCGGTCAGGATCTTGTTGGTGATCATCGGCAGATCCTTCTGCCTCGCCTCTTCGAAAGTCAGCCAGGCACAATCTTCCAGTTCGCCGGACGGGCCGGTTCCATCGGGCAACCTGTCGGCAATGGCGTCCGCCCAGACGGCCAGAAAACGGGTGTCGAAGCGTCGCGGGCGTTGCGGTGGGGTGATGGCCCTCGCAATCATCCGAAGGCCGCTCAGGTCGGGCTGTATGCCGCGCTCGGCAAATGCCTCGAAGCCGGTACCAAGGTGCAGGTGGTTGTTGTGCGCCTGACGGCCGATAAACAGCCCGGCCTCTTCATAGGTTTCCCGAATGGCGGCCAGGGCCAGCGCACGAACGCGCGCGGCAGACTTGGCGTTCTTCAGGTCCTGCGTAAGCTTTGCCTCGACGTCCGGATGATAGGGAAGCACGTCGGTCACACGGGAATCGGAGACATCCACTCTGCCACCAGGGAACACGAATTTTCCCGGCATGAAGGCATGGCGCATGTGACGACGGCCCATCAGCAGCTTCACGGAACCCCGATCGTCGCGGTCCAGAATGAGCAGCGTTGCGGCATCCTTGGGACGGATATACGGATAGTTTCCGGCTTTTTCGTCTTTTGCCAGCTGCTTTTCGAACGAACCGCTCATGTCACCCTTTCGGAAGGCACCGGAATGGGAGGCGTGTCGTCTTCCGCATCCGGGTCAAAACCATGCATGTAGAGCGCCCACTGCAGACCGATCAGCGCGCCTTTGATCGGTCGCAGAAGCGACAGCGACAGGATCAGCGTCAGCGGGACCCAGAGAGACATATGGATCCACAACGCGGGATGCCACAACACTTCCACGGCCAGAAGGCCGGGAACGATAATGTGGCCGACAATGGTGATTGTGAAATAGGGCGGGGCGTCGTCCGCGCGATGGTGATGGAACTCCTCACCGCAGACAGAGCAGGCATAGTGTGGCTGAAGGAAGCCATCGAACACCTTGCCTTTTCCGCAGTTCATGCACCGGTTGCCGGCACCGCGCAGCATGGCCTGAAGAACATTGCGCCGCGGTTTTTCGGATGCTGTTTCCGGCGATTCCAGTTTGTCGTGCAGTTCATACCGGACCGTCACGAAGATCTCCTTCGACCCTGTTTCTTCGGTGAGGCCTTGCTGCGTCCGCCCTTCGGCGGCCCACGCCGCACCTTCGGCGCGGCTTTCCGGATGCGTTTGCCGGCAATGCTGCCGTGGCTCAGCAGCTCGAATGTCAGTGCACCGGCAAAGGGGGCTGCTTCCACCAGCCGGACCTCCACTTGATCGCCAAGTTGGTAGGTCTCGCCGGTTTTGTCACCTATCAGGGCGTGCGACCCTTCGTCATAGCGATAATAATCGAGGCCGATTGTGGAGGCCGGTACGAAGCCGTCGGCACCTGTATCGGACAGGCGAACAAACATGCCGGACTTGACCACCCCTGCAATTCTGCCCTGAAAACTCGCGCCGATCTGGTCGCTCATCCAAAGGGCAATCAGACGGTCGATGGTGTCGCGTTCGGCAAGCATTGCCCGCCGTTCAGCGGCCGAGATTTCAGCGCCGATGGCCTCAAGCTTCGTCTCGATACCTTCCGGCAAGCCATCCTTGCCAAGCCCGAGCGCGGATATCAGCCCACGGTGAACGATAAGATCGGCATACCGGCGGATCGGTGACGTGAAATGCGCGTACCGCCGCAGGTTCAAGCCGAAATGGCCGATGTTCTGCGGGGCGTATTCTGCCTGGGCCTGGCTGCGCAAGACCACTTCGTTGACGAGATTGGCCTGCGGTGTGTCCTTCACCTTGGCAAGTATGCCGTTGAAGGCTGACGGGCGCAGACCTCCGGAAGACGGCAGCTTGATGTTGAGCGTCGACAGGAAGTCTTTCAGGTTTTCAAGCTTCTCCGGGGTCGAGGCATCGTGGATCCGGTAGAGCAGGGACGTTTTCTTCTGCTCCAGCGTTTCGGCGGCTGCCACGTTCGCCTGGATCATGAATTCTTCGATCAGCTTGTGGGCGTCCAGACGCTCCGGAACATACACATGATCGACAGTTCCATCCGGTTTCAGCTTGATCTTGCGTTCCGGCAGATCGAGTTCCAGCGGTTCGCGCGCCTCGCGTCCCTTCTTCAGCACGGCGTAAGCGGCCCATAGCGGCTTCAGGACGCCGTCGAGCAGGGTTTCGGTCTTCTCGTCTGTCGTGCCGTCAATCGCCTTCTGGGCCTGCAGATAGGAGAGTTTTGCCGCCGAACGCATCAGCACCCTGTGAAAGGTGTGCCCGGTCTTGCGTCCGGTCTTGTCGAACACCATCCGCACGCCAAGCGCCGGCTTGTCTTCCTTTTCCCGGAGCGAACAGAGCTGGTTGGAAATACGCTCTGGCAGCATCGGGATCACCCGGTCGGGAAAATAGACCGAGTTGCCGCGCAGGTTCGCTTCCCGGTCCATCGGAGAGCCGGGGGTGACGTAGTATGCGACATCCGCAATCGCCACATAGCAAATATAGCCGCCTTCGTTGGAAGGGTCCTCGTCCGCTTCGGCGTAGACGGCGTCGTCGTGGTCTTTTGCGTCGGGCGGGTCGATGGTGATCAGCGGCACCTGCCGCCAGTCTTCGCGCTTGCCGAGTTTCTCTACCGGCTTTGCGCTCTCGGCCTGCGCTTCTACAGCTGCCGGAAAGACATGCGGAATGCCATGCGATTGCAGGGCGATCTCCGAAACCGCCTTTTCCGAATTCATCGAGCCGAAGCGCTCAACCACCGACGCGACGGGATGGCCGTAGCGGCCGGAGCGCGTCACCTGAACGCTGACAAGATCTCCGTCCTCTGAGTCCTTGAGGTCACGCGGATCAATGTCGAGTTCCCGCTGCTTGCGGTCAATCGGTTCGAGATAGGGCGGGCGGGTGCCGTCACGCTTCCGCAGAATCCCGAGGATTGCACCCTGACGCTTTTCCAAAACACGGATGACGCGGGCAACATGTTCTGTTTCGGGGCCGCTCTCAGCTTCGGTCAGGCGCACGAGTGCGCGGTCACCCAGGCCGGGTTGCGTCGCCTTGGTCTTGCCGGTCAGCACCAGAATTTTCGGCGGAGTGCCAGCCTCGTCGTCCCAGTCGACAGGGGTCGCGATCAGCTCACCGTCCCGGTCGCGTGCAATGAGATTGGCCACGAAAACCGGCGGCAGATCGCCAGGACGGATCATGCGCTTGTTGCGCTTTTCCATCAGGCCGTCGTCGGTCAGGTCCTTCAACATCTTTTTCAGATGGATGCGGGCCCCGCCGATAATACCGAAATGACGGGCAATCTCGCGCTTGCCCGCACGCCCCGGGTTATCTGCAACAAACGCGAGAATATCCTCGCGTGATGGCATTTCACCCGGAACCTTGGCGTGTTTTCGATTGGTGTGCTTGCGCGTGTTAATCCGTTTTGCGCTCAACTCGCATCATCCCAGGGCACCTCTTCGGACGACGCATCGACCTTTGCCTTTGCGGATGACTTTGCCGTCGTCTTCTTGGTGGTCGTCTTTTTGGTTGCTGTTTTCTTCGCAGCAGGTTTCTTGGCAGCCGCCTTCTTCTTGGTGCCGCCCTTGGAGGCCTTTGCCGCGATCAGCTCCAGCGCCTGTTCCATCGTCACGGCCTTGGGGTCGGTGTCCTTCGGTAGCGTGGCGTTGATCTTGCCGTGCTTGACGTAAGGCCCATAGCGCCCGTCATAGACATTGATCGGGCCACCTTCGGACGGATGCTCGCCAAGCTCCTTCAGCGGCGTTGCCGCTGCACCGCCGCGGCCACCACCCTTGGCGCGTTTCTGCGCCAGCGCATCAACAGCACGGTTGATGCCGACGGAGAACACTTCGTCTGGTGTGGACAGATTGGCATAGGTGCCTTCATGCAGCACGAAGGGCCCGTAGCGACCGATACCGGCCGAGATCATCTTGCCGTCTTCCGGGTGTGGCCCCACCTCGCGTGGCAGCGACAGAAGCTGCAGCGCCTTTTCCAGATCCATATCCGGTGCGGACCAGCCACGGGGCAGGGAGGCTCGTTTCGGCTTGGCTTCTTCGCCCAGCTGAACATAGGGGCCGAAGCGGCCGTTGCGCAGGGAAACGTCAAGGCCGGTTTCCGGATCGGTGCCGAGAACCTTCGGGCCGTCGTCACCTTCGCCGTCTTCACCGCTCGGCTTGCCGAGCTGCCGTGTAAAGCCGCACTCGGGATAGTTGGAGCAGCCGATGAAAGCGCCCCAGCGGCTGACCTTGAGCGATAGCTGACCTGTGTCGCAGGACGGGCACTTGCGCGGATCGGTGCCATCTTCCTTCGGCGGGAAGATATGCGGCCCGAGCAGTTCGTTCAGCGCGTCGATGACATGGGCAACGCGCAGGTCCTTGATTTCATCGACCGCGCCGGAAAACCCGGTCCAGAAATCACGGAGCACGTCGAGCCAGGAAAGCTCGCCTGCGGAAATCTTGTCGAGCTGTTCTTCCAGGCTCGCTGTGAAGTCGAATTCGACATAGCGCTGGAAGAAGCTTTCCAGGAACGCGGTAACAATGCGGCCCTTGTCCATCGGAACAAGCTGCTTCTTGTCGAGTTCGACATAGTCACGGTCGCGCAGGGTCTGAAGCGTCGAGGCATAGGTGGACGGCCGGCCGATGCCAAGCTCTTCCATCTTCTTGACCAGGCTCGCTTCGGTGTAGCGCGGCGGCGGTGTCGTGAAATGCTGCGAGGCTTCGATGGCTTGTGCGGTCCCGTCGACAGAGGCAGCCGTCAGCGCGGCACCTTCATCGACCGCCGGCAGACGCTTGGAGTTCTCGTCTTCCTCGTCGTCCCGGCCTTCCTGGTAAAGCGCAAGAAAACCGTCGAAGCGGACGACGGAGCCAGTGGCACGCAGATTGGCGCGTTTACCGGAACCGTCGGCGAGAATCTCAATGGTGGTCCGTTCCAGAACGGCCGACTCCATCTGAGAAGCCATGGTCCGTTTCCACACCAGCTCATAAAGCTTGGCCTGGTCCGGATCCAGGAACCGGGCGACATCCTTCGGGCGACGCGAAAGGTCCGTTGGCCGGATCGCTTCGTGTGCTTCCTGGGCGTTCTTTGCCTTGGAGGTATAGACGCGCGGGCTTTCCGGAACGTAATTGTCACCGAAATCCTTGGCGATTACGGAGCGGGCGGCAGCGATCGCTTCGCCGGCAATCTGAACGCCGTCGGTACGCATGTAGGTGATGAGACCGGAAGTCTCGCCACCGATTGAAATGCCCTCATAAAGCTTCTGCGCCACCTGCATGGTGCGCGATGCGGAAAACCCGAGTTTGCGTGAGGCTTCCTGCTGCAGGGTGGAGGTGGTGAACGGCGCCGCCGGATTGCGCTTCGCAGGTTTGGAAGCCACGCTGTCGACCTTGAAGCTGGCACTTTCCAGCATGGTCTTGATCGCGGTTGCTTCCGCTTCGTTGTTGATGTCGAGACGGCCGATTTTCTTGCCGTCGAAACCGGTCACGCCAGCCTGGAACATGTCCCCGGTCGGTGTCTTCATGTTGGCGAAGATCGACCAGTATTCCTGCGGCTTGAAGGTTTCGATTTCCATTTCCCGGTCGCAGATCAGCCGCAATGCGACAGACTGCACGCGCCCGGCGGAACGGGCACCGGGCAGCTTGCGCCACAGGACCGGAGACAGGGTGAAACCGACCAGGTAATCCAGTGCTCGGCGAGCGAGATAGGCATCGACCAGCGGGGTATCCAGCTGGCGCGGATTGTCCATCGCTTCCAGGATCGCCTTCTTGGTGATCGCGTTGAAGACCACGCGCTCGACCTGCTTGTCCTTCAGCACCTTCTTCTTTTGCAGCACTTCCAGAACGTGCCACGAAATTGCTTCCCCTTCGCGGTCGGGGTCAGTCGCGAGAATGAGGCGGTCGGCATCCTTGACCGCATTGGCGATTTCGCTCAGCCGTTTCTGCGCCTTCGCATCCACTTGCCAGCTCATGGCGAAATTGTCGTCCGGCAGCACCGAGCCGTCCTTGGCCGGCAGATCTCGCACATGGCCGTAGGAAGCCAGCACCGTATAGTCGGAACCGAGATATTTGTTGATCGTCTTGGCTTTCGCCGGCGATTCGACAATGACGACGTTCATTCTTACCCAAAATATTTTTGCCGGATACGGAGCCCCCGCCCGGTGGAGAAGGTGATCTGAGTGCTAATTCAGTGGCGCAGACGATCAAGGATCAAGCGCCGCCTGTCAAATGGACCTTTGATCCTTCCGGGTCAAGCGGTTCGGTCCAGATACGGGTTATCCACTGAGATTCAAGGAAAAACGGCCCCTTACATCAAAGCGGAGATTTTGTTGCCGCGGTGTCTTTCGAGGCGCCCGGCAAGTTCGAGTTCCAGCAGCACGACATGAACCGACCTCGCATCACCATCCGCAAAGCGTATCAATTCATCCATGTCCACCGGGGTTGGACCAAGCGCCGCAAGGACGCGGTCACGCAGCTTTCCGTCCGGTTCGGAGCGGGAAAGAGGGGCGGTTTCGCTCTCTTCGCGGAACTGCCTGCCAAAGGGAAGGGTTGGTGCCAGTCGACCACCAAGACCTTCCAGCACATCGTCGGCGGTCGAGACAAGTGCCGCACCCTGCCGGATCAAGCCATTGGCACCTTCCGAACGCGGATCCAGGGGGGAACCCGGTACGGCGAATATGTCCCTGTTCTGCTCAAGAGCATAACGAGCGGTATGAAGAGAGCCGGAGGCCTTGGCGGCTTCGATAACGATGACCCCCAGAGACAGGCCTGAAATCAGCCGGTTGCGCCGGGGAAAATCCCGGCTGCGGGGTTTCCAGCCAAGAGGCATCTCGCTGATGACGGCGCCCCCTGCGTCGAGAACGGCAGCAAGCAACCTGTCGTGTTCCGGCGGGTAGAGCACATTTATGCCTCCCGCAAACACGGCGATGGTACCTGTTTGTAGTGAGGCTTCATGGGCGGCAGCATCGATCCCGCGGGCGAGGCCGGACACGATTGAAAAGCCTTCTGCTCCAAGCCCCTGTGCAAATCGTGTCGCAAGTTTTCTGCCCGAGAGTGAAGCGTTGCGGGCACCGACGATCGCAATCATCCGTTCCCGGGTCAGCGCGGAGGCGCCGCCCTTTACGGACAGGAGCGGCGGCGGACCGTCGATATGTCGAAGATGTTGCGGATAGTCGGGTTCATGCAGGCCAATCAACCGGGCCCCGATCCGCCCATGGGCGTCCAGCTCGGCTTCAGCGTCTTCAAGCGGACAAATCCGGCTAGCCTTGCCGCCGCGCCTTGCTAGATCGGGAAGCAGCTCCAGCGCTCGTTGAGCGGAGCCAGCGTGTTTCAGAAGTTCCGCGAATGTAACGGGACCAACGTTTTCCGATCGTATTAAACGAAGCCACGCCAGACGTTCCGCCTCGGAGAGGTTGCCGGGAGTTATATTTTCAGAAACGCGGTTCACGCGCTTTCATCGCCGGGCGGAGACGAAGCATTGGCCGCCGGTTTGGATTTCGAGCCGATCTTGCTTTCTTCCCCACGCAGAAGCCGCCCAATGTTTTCGTGATGCTTGGCCCATAGCAGCACCGACAGCAAGACGAACATCTGAGCTATCTGGACCTGATGGAAAACGAGATAGAGCACGATCGGGGTCAGCAGGGTCGCCGTCAGTGCGGACAGAGACGAATAACGGAACAGAAAGGCCATGCCGATCCAGATGCCTGCCGCGAGCAGGAACATCGGCCAATAGAGGCCAAGCAGAATGCCGAGGTAGGTTGCAACACCCTTGCCGCCCTTGAACTTCAGCCACACCGGGAAGAGATGCCCGAGAAACGCCCCAAGGCCGGCGATAAGAGCCATTTCCTGGCCGTAGAAGTGATTGACGATCAGAACGGCAACGGTGCCCTTCAATCCATCCCCCAGCAACGTGGCAGCTGCCAGAGATTTGCGGCCGGTGCGCAGAACGTTGGTGGTGCCGATATTGCCCGAGCCGATTTGGCGGATGTCTCCAAGTCCGGCCATGCGCGTGAACAGCAGGCCGAAGGGAATCGAACCGAGCAGATAGCCGAAGGCGATGGCGGCGAGATAGTAGGGCCAGGCAAAGGCCCAGCTGATCGGTTCTGGCACGCGATACTCCAATGACGTGCATAATAAATAGCCATCGCAATGTAACGGCATGGCAGCCCGGATCAAGTCCGGCAACTGAGAAAAGAGTGTCTTTGCAGGGAAATAGCGCGGGGTCTATTCCGAGAGCTTGTATTTTTCCGCTTCCACCAGCAGCGACCCGAACGGAAGGGAAATACTGGCCCGGAGCGGGACGAGATACGGCTTGTCACCAACCGGTGCGAGCCAGACTTCCATGGACTTGTTTGCCGCGAGTTGCTGGATCGACTTGCGCTTCGGCCGGTGGCCGGAAATGGGTTCGTACCGGACACCGCAGACTATGACGTCGCCCTTGAACCGGCCATCAGACGTTCTGTTGGCCTTGCGGGATTTGTACTGCAGGTGAACGTCGTAACGTTCCTTGCCGTCGAATATGCGCAATGTCCTGTTGCAGCTCTCCTTGGCAAGTCCCTGCGGGGCAGGAAGCACGGCGGCGGTCAGGGGATCGAGAACACTCTTAAGATGCTCGGCGGTTACCTTGACCCGTTCCTTCATCCGATCCTGCGGCGGCCGAACTTCGATAGCGTCGATACTGCCCTTACGCATTCGCATGGTGATGGTTCCGGTCTCGTCTTCACTCTTGAGGTCAAGAGCGTAGCGGGCTGGCTCCAGGACGAGTTTTTGTGCGGTTCCAGTGACTTCAACTGTGCCTTTGCCGTCAGACACCAGCCGTCCGAAGGCGGCGGTCTGGCCGTTGGCACTGACGGAATAGGACTTGCTGTCGACATCCAGTGACAGGACGCCGGAGCCGATAGGCAGCCCAAGGGCGTAAAGCTTGTATTTAATGTAGAGATCAGCCGCCGAAGCGCTGCCGGTAAACAGCGCGGTTATCAGAAAGGCAAGGGCGATCGGGCGCATCAGCAAGTTCCGTTGGAAGTTCCGTTCGCGCCAGATTCAGGGAGAATTGTGGCGCGAACAGGATCAACGTTGGAACGGAAACAAGGGCTCGTTCAGGTGTGGCTGAAAACCGTTTTCCCACCGACAACCGTGCGCAGCACCCGCCCCGAGAACCGTGCATCTTCGAAGGGAGAATTTTTCGAACGTGACTTGATGGTACTTTTTTCCAGGACCCAGGGACGCTCGGGGTCGAACACGGTCACATCCGCCGGAGCCCCTTTCGAAAGGCGTCCGGTTTCCAGTCCCAGCCGGTCCGCCGGGCGACAGGTCATCGCGCCAAGCAGGGTGACAAGGTCGACCTGCTCGGAATGATAAAGCCGCAAGGCCGCCGCCAGAAGGGTTTCAAGGCCGATGGCGCCGTCTTCTGCTTCTGCCCACGGATGACGTTTGGTTTCCACGTCCTGCGGGTCATGATTGGAGCAGATGATGTCGATGGTGCCGTCGGCAACAGCCGCGATCATCGCTTGCCGGTCGTCTTCATCGCGCAGTGGGGGCGACATCTTGAAGAACGTCCGATAGGCGCCGATGTCGTTTTCATTGTGGGTCAGGTGATTGATCGACACCCCGGCGGTGATGTCCAGCCCTTTCGCCTTGCCTGCTCGAACCACGTCTGCGCTGTCAGAGGTGGAAATGAGGTTTGCGTGGTACTTGCCCTTGGACATGGCAACCAGGCGCAGGTCTCGCTCCAGCATGATGATTTCCGCTTCACGCGGCACACCGGAAAGACCTTTCCAACTGGCGTTCAGGCCGGCGTTCATGACCCCGCCGGCGAGGTCCGGGTCTTCCGTGTGGTGGATGACCAGCGCGTCGAAATCGCGGGCATAGGTCATCATGCGACGCATCACTTGAGCG
This sequence comes from Labrenzia sp. PO1, assembly GCF_012273635.1. Taxonomy (NCBI): domain Bacteria; kingdom Pseudomonadati; phylum Pseudomonadota; class Alphaproteobacteria; order Hyphomicrobiales; family Stappiaceae; genus Labrenzia; species Labrenzia sp. PO1. The sequence goes on along the minus strand of NZ_JAAXCR010000003.1, from coordinate 822,431 downwards.
TTCTTTACCGACTTGTGGCCGTTGGTGAAGGCAACGGCTCCTGCTTCCTTCAGCAAGCCGATTTCGGCCATTTCCTCGCCCTTGAGGCCCTTGGTCAAGGCGGCCAGTGGCAACACGTTGACGATGGCCGTGTCACGCGCCCGGCGCAGGATGAAATCGACCAGCGCGGGATCATCAATGACCGGATCCGTATCGGGCATTGTGCAAATTGTCGTCACGCCGCCGCTTGCGGCAGCCTGGGAGGCACTGGCGAGCGTTTCCCGGTGCTCTGCACCCGGTTCCCCGACGGAGACGCAGAAGTCGATCAGGCCCGGACAGGCGATCGCGCCCTTGCAGTCGATAATTTCCGCACCGTAGGGAGAGCCCTGGTTGGCAGCTTCCGGCCCGGCGGCGAGAATGGTGCCGTCCGCGATGATGACGGAACCTGGAGCATCCAGGCCGCGTGCCGGGTCAATCACTCTGGCGTTTGAGAGAACCAGAGGTTTGGGTGTGTCGTAAGCCACGTGTCTTGTCCCCTGGATCAGTTGTTCGGCAGATTGGCGGCAAGGGCTTCAAGCACGGCCATGCGCACGGCAACGCCCATTTCCACCTGTTCGCGAATAAGGCTTTGGGCGCCATCGGCAATCGAGGCATCGATCTCGACACCGCGGTTCATCGGCCCGGGATGCATGACAAGGGCGTCTTCCTTGGCATAGGCGAGCTTTTCCGCGTCCAGTCCGTAGTAGCGGTAATATTCCCTTACAGATGGAATGAAGGCACCGTTCATGCGCTCGCGCTGCAGGCGCAGCATCATGACGATGTCGGCACCCTCGAGACCTTCCTTCATGCTGGTGAAGACCTCGACGCCCATCTTGGCGATGCCGGACGGCAAGAGGGTGGTGGGGGCAACAACACGGACGCGCGCTCCGAGCGCGTTCAAAAGAATGATATTGGACCGGGCAACGCGAGAATGGGCGATGTCACCGCAGATGGCCACGGTCAACCGCGCGATCTTTCCCTTGTGTCGCCGGATTGTAAGAGCGTCGAGCAGGGCCTGTGTCGGGTGTTCATGCGGGCCGTCGCCGGCATTGACCACGGAGCAGCCGACCTTTCGCGCCAGAAGATGCACCGCACCGGCCGCGTGGTGGCGAACCACCAGAAGGTCGGGGTGCATGGCATTCAGCGTTGCCGCCGTATCGATCAGCGTCTCGCCCTTTTTCACAGACGATTGGGACACTGCCATGTTCATCACATCCGCCCCGAGCCGTTTTCCGGCCAGTTCAAAAGAACTTTGGGTGCGGGTTGAGTTCTCGAAAAAGAGGTTGATCTGGGTTCGTCCCTGCAAGACCAGCCGTCGTTTGCTGATCTGGCGGGAAACCTCTACAGCTTCTTCCGCCCGGTCCAGAAGGCCCAGAATTTCGTGGGGGTGGAGGCCCTCTATGCCCAGCAAATGACGATGGGGGTAAGGGCTGTCTCGATGGGTGTTGCTCGCGGTCATCGAGACCATTCCTATAAGGAGGAACGCCCGGTTCGACAAGTCAGGAAATCACATCATGCCCACTGTCCACATACCTGCTAAATATTTGATCGGCTGGACAAAATATGGCTGCGTGCGCGGCGGTAAACGGGAGAGGTTTCAAAGGTGACACGCGCAGGCGCCGCCAAAGGATTGAAACTATTGTGTTCCACTCAAAATCACGACCGAATCTCGGCGAGAATACTGTCGCAATAGTCGCAAAGAGTCTGCAGGTTTTCTTCCGCTCGCAGCTTGCTGTCACTCTGGTAGGTTGCAGCTGACAAGTTTCTGAAAATTATAGGCAATTTCCAGTTTCTTTCAGGCGTTGCACATGGCTTGGCAACTGTGCCGGTCTAAAGCGAATTGATGACGGGCACGATTTTGCGCAACTGGGCGAGCGCCCACTGCCAAAGAGCCTGATCAAGTGACCAGCAGCAGGGCGAGCGGGATCGTCAGGGTCGCTGCCAGTGTCTGAAGCGTGATGATCTCGGCCATCAGCTTTGCGTCGCCGCCCATCTGACGGGCGAGCAGGTAGGAGTTGCTGGCACAGGGCACTGAACTGGCAATGATGACAACGACCAATGCGGGGCCGGTAACGCCGAAAAGACTGGCAAATCCAAAGGCAAGCAATGGCATGAATATCGGCCGTAAAAAGGTGCCGAGGGCGAGCGCCGGACCCGGTCTGCGGAGTGAGCCGAGGTCCAGCCCGGCTCCGACGCAGATGATGCCGATGGGGAGTGCGGCCCTGGAGAAAATCTCCAGGGTATCGTCGACCACGAAAGGCAGGGAGATGCCACCCGCGTTCATGATGCCGCCTGCGCCGATCGAGAGGATGAAGGGATTGGTGAACAGGTCTTTCAGGATCTTGGCGCCACTTGGTGACGTTCCGCTTGCGTAATGCGACAGCACCAGGATGCTGGCAACATTGAGCAAGGGGATCATGAACACCATTGCGACCGCAAGCAAGGCCAGCCCTGTTTCACCGACCACATTGTCGGCAATCGCGAGCGCGATCATGGCGTTCCAGCGCAAGGTTCCCTGGAAAATGGAGGTAAAACGCGGCGCGGCGATACCCCAGGCACGCTCGATGGTCGTGCGTGCCAGAAGCAGAAGCAGCGCCATGGACAAGATGGAGGCGAGCAGGGCACCACCCATGTTGAGCGTCGGAAAACTGGCGAAATCCGCTTGCGAGATCGTGCGGAACAACACCGCCGGAAACAGGACATAATAGGCAAGCCGTTCGACACCACGCCATTGCTCGCCGGTAATCAGTCCGGTGCGGGCGATCAGGTAGCCGGAGGCAATCACGAGGATGACCGGCATCAGGGCGGCAAGTGTGGTCAGCATGTGTTCGGCTTTCGCGTTCGACAGGCCTTGAAACAAGGGCCTGTACCCGGCAGCGGTGGGATCAGCCGTTATCTAAGCCCATAAAGCCGAGTCGGTCCAGAAAGCCCTGCAGGATGTAGGCAGCGGCCATCTTGTCTACCACGTCGGCTCGTTTCGCACGGCTCGTATCGGCTTCCAGCAACGTGCGCGTCACGGCCGCCGTCGACAGCCGCTCGTCCCAATAGGTGATCGGCAGGTCCGTTTTCTGCGAGAGGTTTCTCACGAAAGCGCGGGTCGCCTGAACGCGGGGGCCTTCGGAGCCATCCATATTGAGTGGCAGACCGAGCACCATGCCGCCGACGCCCTGCTTGGCGCAGATGGCCAGGAGTTGTTCCGCATCCAGCGTGAACTTCTTGCGCCGGATTGTTTCCATGGGAGAGGCGATGCCACGGCCGAGATCTGAAAGCGCCAGACCAATGGTCTTGGTGCCAAGATCCAGGCCGATCAGCCGGGTGCGGTCGGGCACGGCGGCCATGAAGTCTTCCAGGGAAAGTGCGGGGTCATTTGCCATTCGGCGGCTTTACCAGCGAGGCATGGAAAACGCCAGTTCGATTTTCACTCAGAACCCGATGGCAACACGAAGTTGCCCTTCCCAAACGTCCAGCCCGTTCTGGCCCAGGCTGAGATAGCCTCCCTTTGCATCAAGCGTCACGTTCTCCGCAATCAGGGCAGTCGCCCCGCCGCGCAGCGTAAAGCTCCAGGCCGATGCGGTGACAAAGTTGAGTTCATCATCGAGTATCTTGCCGTCGTTCGGTCGCAAATATTCGTATACCGCGCCTGCTTCCACATAGGGCTGGATCAGAAGCCCGTCCTGCAAGGTGAATTGACGGCTGAATTCGGTCGTCAGTTCAATTGTTCCCAGAGAGGCGGCATTGCCCGAGATGGGAACGCTTACAGCCCGGTTGAGGATCGTCCCGTTCAGATCGTAACCGTCGGAAAAAACGCGGTTGAAGGTTACGGTCGCCTTGGGGCGTACCTGGATCTCGCTCAACGCATACTGACCGTGAACACTGAAAGTCGCTCCGAGTTCGTGGGTGTTGTATTCGCCGCTCAAAACCGAGATATCCGACTGACTGTTTGAAAAGCCATAGCTCAGCGAGCCATCAACGGCCCAGTGCTGTGAAATTCGTGCGGCAACATAGGGGCCGATCTCAAATCCCTGGGTGTCGATTGTCAGGTTGGAATTGAAACCGTCGGTGTCGGTGGTTTCAAAGGTCACGGAAAAACCGCCGACGATATCTTCGGTTAGCTTGCGGTCGGCACCAAATGCCGCGGTTCCGCTGAGTGTCTGAAAGTCCCTGCCGAAACGACGGTCGTCGCTGTAGACCCCGGTTACCGTGCTCCAGGCATTCCAGAGTGTCGGTTCGATCAGATCCCGGCCCGGAGTGATTGGAACTTCGTCCTGCTGCTGCAGACGGCCGGCGGCCAGCAGTTGTTCCCGGGTGCAGAACGTGTGTGCATTGGCAGTCTGTGTCTCCTCGGCTGATCGTGGATCGACGCAGTAACTGATGACCTGACCATCAGCGCGCCTGACCGGCACAAAGCCGGCCGGAAGGGCGGGTTGATTTGGATTGCGGCTGCCGGGCGGCAGGGTTCCGATTGGTGGCGTGACGGTGCCCGGTGCGCCTGTGCCTCCACCAGACGGGGGAAGCGTTCCAATAGGCGGGGTAACACCCCCTGGTGCACTCGGCAGCACACCAGAAGGCACGGTGCCAATAGGCGGTGCAGCCGTGCCGGGACGGCCAAGATTAAAGCCAGCAGGCGGCAATCCTCCAACTGGTGGCGTGATCCCGCTTGAAGGCGGCGCAATGGGGCCCGGCAAACCAGGCATCACTCCGCTTGGAGGCACGACGGCGATCGGTGGAACTGGTCGTCCGAAATTCGGAAACAGCCTGCTGATTGGAGGCTTTACCAGGCTAGGGGGCTTGATGTTGTCGGGAAGCTGAAAGTCGCGTTTCTGGTTCTGAGTGTCGATAAGACAATCGGACCCGCCGTCGACACCATAAAGCTTGTGCGTGCCGCCGTTTCCGCTCGAAACAACTGGAGAAGTGGATAGATGCAGGCCGGTGCTGGAGCGGGACCATGTGTCGACGGTCTGATTACCCTGGGCGGCATCCAGTCGGTAGTCGCCGGCTACCGTGCCTGAAACCCAGATCGAACGGCTGTCAGACTTGTTGGTTCCCAGAAAAAGCAGGCCGCCATCGTTCTTGCAATTGGCGGCTAGGGCGGATGTCGAAAGGCTGCTCAAGAGCAGAACTGCCGGGCAGATGACTTCCAGCCAGACACGTTTCGAACGCAGTCGCATCGGCATAGCTCCAAAGTCTCGCGAATCCCCAACGTCATCTTGCGTTGAAGGAATAGGGGAAGCTAGCTCTGGTTGTCGAAATAATCGAGGCGTTGCCATAATTGCACAGGTGAACTGTCAAAATTATCGATAACAGGACCGTGCCCTGCGGAGCACATTGAACGCATTCAGCTTGTTGCGAGCAGTCTGTCACTGATAGGGTCCGGGCAACCTGTCCTGGAATTAGGAGACTGCGATGAAACTGACCTGGTATGGCCACTCCGCTTTCAAGATCGAGATTGAAGGCGCATCCATCCTGTTCGATCCGTTCTTTACCGGAAATCCGTCTTTCCCGGAGACCCTGTCAGTCGATCAGGCAGCGGATGGCGTAACGCATGTCATCCTGACCCATGGTCACAACGATCACATCGGTGACGCCGTCGACATCCTGAAAAAAACCGGTGCGCAGCTGACCTCCAATTTCGAAATCTGCATGTGGGCCAACCGGCAGGGGATCGAGAATATCAGCCCCATGAATTCCGGCGGCAAGGTGAACGTCGGCCCGTTCAGCGTCGCGCTGACACGTGCCGATCACTCGTCGTCCTTCCAGGCTGGCGGTGAGGCTATCTATCTGGGCAATCCACATGGTGTCATCATCGAAGCTCCTGGAGAAAAGACGCTCTATCACCTGGGAGATACCGACATCTTCTCCGACATGGCCCTGATCGACGAGATCTACCAGCCGAAGATCGGGCTTGTTCCCATCGGTGACCGCTTCACGATGGGCGGCAAGTCGGCAGCGCTCGCCTGCACCCGGTTCTTCAACTTCGATACGATCATTCCCTGCCACTACGGCTCGTTCCCGATCATCGACCAGACGGCGGATACGTTCCTTGAGGCAATGGGCGGCGATCGCGACAAGGTGGCAAAGCCAAAACCCGGTGAACCGATTGACGTCTGACGGGTTCAGTCGAGGGAAGCAATCTTTGCTTGTCTCCCTTGGAGGTAGAGGTTTAGTCTTTTTCCGGGAAATTTAAGAAGTAAGGGTGGTTTTCTTGTTTTGTGACGCTGGGAGCTTGGGTTCCAGCGTCAGGCGGAGGATATTATGCCGACTGTAAAAGACGTTACCTTCGATCTGCTTCGCAAGCTCGGTTTGACAACTATCGTCGGCAATCCCGGGTCCACTGAAGAAACCTTTCTGAAGAATTTTCCGGACGACTTCCGCTACGTTCTTTCTCTGCAGGAAGCCAGCGTCGTCGGCATCGCTGACGGCCTGGCGCAGGGTCTGCGCAAACCTGTCATTGTGAATGTCCATACAGGTGCAGGCCTCGGTAACGCGATGGGCTGCATCCTGACCGCCTACCAGAACAAGACACCACTCATTCTGACCGCCGGACAGCAGACCCGAGACATGCTGCTGCTCGAGCCGCTCCTTACCAACATCAATGCGACGCTTTTGCCCCAGCCATGGGTGAAGTGGAGTTATGAACCGGCAAGGGCCCAGGACGTGCCGGCCGCTTTCATGCGGGCCTACGCGGCAGCGGTACAACAGCCGAGCGGGCCGGTGTTCCTGTCTCTCCCGCTGGACGACTGGGACAAGGAAATGGAGGGACCTGCAGAAGTCCGCTCCGTCTCTCTGCGCTCGGCCGCCGACCCTGCCAGAATCAAAGATTTCGCTGAGCGTATCAACGCAGCAAAAACTCCGGTTCTGGTATACGGCTCGGACATTGCCCGGTCAGAAGCCTGGGACGAAGGGATCGCGTTCGCAGAAGCGCTGTCTGCCCCGGTTCTGACGGCTCCTTTCGCGGAACGCACGCCATTTCCGGAAAGTCATCGGTTCCACGCCGGCACATTGCCTTCGGCCATCGGCCCCATCTGCAAGCGGCTCGAGGGGCACGACCTGGTTATCACCGTCGGAGCTCCGGTCTTCCGCTACTATCCATATGTCGCGGGAGACTACCTTCCGGCAGGAACAAAGCTGCTGCAAATCACCGACGATCCGGACATGGCGGCCAAGGCACCGGTTGGCGACAGCCTCGTCTCGGACAGCAGGCTTTTTCTTCAGGCAATCCTGCCTCAGCTGGATCGACGTGAGGAAAAGCCCAATCCCTACAAAAAGGATCCGGCGCCGGTACCCAACTACTCGGCCCTGCCACTGACGCCGGATGCAGTCTACAGCTTGATCCGGGAGGCTGCGCCGTCAGATTTCGTGCTGGTAGAGGAATCTCCATCCAACGTCATCGAGCTGGAGCGACAAATTCCGATCGATAAACCGGACACGTTCTACACTTTTGCATCCGGAGGTCTCGGCTGGGACATGCCGGCCGCTGTCGGTCTTGCGATTGCCGAGGAAACGAGCGGACGCAACAGGCCCGTAATTGCCGTGATCGGCGACGGCTCGTTCCAGTATTCGGTGCAGAGCATCTACACCGGCGTGCAGGAGGAGGCGCATGTGGTCTTCGTTGCCATGCGCAACAGTCAATATGCGATCCTGAAGGAATTCGCGATCCTGGAGGAAACGCCGAACGTTCCGGGTCTTGATCTTCCCGGGCTTGATATCGAGGCACTTGGGCGTGGATACGGCGCAAAGACTGCGAAGGTGAAAACCGCTGACGAATTCAGGGCGTCTCTTTCCGCGGCGCTTGCGCACAGGGGGACGACAGTGATCGAGGTGGAGATATCGCCCAAGCTTAGATCTTTGCTTGGATAAACGTTCAAAGCAGCACTCATCGTGCAATGCCATTTTTACCGGCGAGCGAGGGGATTTCGCCTCACGTAAAGTTCAAGAGTACCAAGCCGTACGCAAGGTCAGGCGATGCGCTGAAGCTTTAGGAGAGGCGATTTGGCTGACCGGCAGCTGACCTGCCGCCAGCCAACACGTTGCTGAAGCCATCAGGCTGCATCCAGGCGGGCGAGGAAGTCGTCCAGAGATTTCCTGAGATTGGTCGATTGATCCTGAACGGAGGAAGAAGACCCTCGGAGCTGGTCGGAGGATTGAACAAGCGCCTGAATGGCTTCCTGCATCTGCATCATGTTGCGGGAGACGACGCTGGTATCCGAAGACGTTTCCTGCGCGTTTGCGGCAATCTCGGTTGTTGCCGAGCCCTGCTGTGACACTGCGGCGGAAATCGTTGTCGTATGAGTGTCGACTTCTGTCATGGTCGTTGAAATTTGTTCGATTGCGAGCACAGCCTCTCTGGTTTCCGATTGAATGGCTGCAATCTGCCCGCCGATTTCCTCGGTCGCCTTTGAGGTTTGGGTCGCCAGCTCTTTCACTTCCGCCGCGACTACCGCAAATCCCTTGCCTGCTTCACCGGCCCGCGCCGCTTCGATGGTTGCGTTCAGTGCAAGCAGGTTCGTCTGCTCGGCGATAGCCTGGATAAGAACGACAACTTCGCCAATCTTGTCGGCTGCGTCGGCCAGGTTTGAAATCTTCTCGTTGGTCAAGCTGGCCTGGCCGGTGGCCGAGGCAACCACGGACGCGGTCGCTTCCACCTGTCTGCTGATGTCCGCAATGGAGGCAGTAAGCTCTTCTGCGGCGGCGGCAACCGTATCGACCTTGCCGGATGCATTGTCCGCGGCGTGAGTGGTCGATTGTACGATCGAGCCGGAGTCCTCGGCGGCCTTGGTGGACATATCAACGGCGACCTGCAGCCCCTCTGTGGCATTGTCGAGAGCCGCGAGGACCGCTTCGGTGCTGGCACGGAAATCTTCTGCAAGCCTGTGCATCAGCTTCTTGCGGTCTGCTGCCTGGACCTCGCGCTGCCGGTCGACTTCTTCTGCCAACTGGCGTTGTTCAACCAGAGAGCCCTGGAAGACGTCCAGCGTGTCGCGGAGCTGGCCCAGCTCATCTGCTGCCCGCCAGGTCGGTCGCTTGATTTCAAGCTGGCCGGATGCCAGCAGGTTGGCATTTTCGGAAAGCTGCCGTGCGCGGTGACCGATAGTGCGGCTGAAATAGAACCAGGCTGTTGCCGCAAATAGCGCAAGCACCAGCGTGCCGCCGACCTGAAGTGCATTGGACGTTTCTGCGGCCGAGCGCAGGGATGACAACCCATTATCCATTTCCTGGTGAATGAGCGTTTCGGCGTCATCCGCCAGGGCGATGAAACGTTCGAAGGTTTCGTCAAAGGCAACATCGGCTCCCGAGCCGGCTTTCTCGGTTGAAAGCATGGCCTGGTGTCGAACGTTCGCAAGGTCGATCAGTTCGCCGATCTGGGCGAGAACGTCCTTGCTCTTCTGAAGGTCCGGATGGGCCTCAAGCGCTTTCCGGGCGTTTTCGAAACTGCCCAGAGCTTCTGCGAATTCCTCACCTGCATCACCGCCCAGGATTTCCGCGACCAGCAAATGTCCATGCGCAAGACTGAACCTTGCTTCACCTGCCAGGGCTTGCGCCTTCGCATCATTTGTCAGCGGTGCGGAGATTGCAGCGATCTTCTGTTCCAGATCGTCGTAGATCGCATCGAACTTCTCGTCAGCCGAACTGCCGACACCCTGATCGCCTGCGAGGGAAGCGTACCGGCCTTGGGCGGAGGCAACAAACTCGTCGACTGCGGCCAGAACTTCCTTGATCTTTTCGCGGACTTCCGGGGAGCGGGAAGGGTAGAAGGTTCCTTCTTCGTTGCTCGCGCCGTTTAATATGGCGTTCGCGTAAAACCGTGTTTCGTCGAGGAGATTCCAGACTTCGTCGATGCTCTCGCCGTCGTCACCGGACATGATTTCCTCAAAAAGCAAATGCGCATGCGTCGCGGTGAGCTTGATCTCCATCGCGGCATCCCCAAGCGGCGCCAATTCTGCTCCCAGGTGTTCCCCTTCGCTCGCGACACTTTTCATGAGACTGTAGGAGAAGAACCCCATGGACAGGGAAACCAGAACCAGGGCACCAAATACCAGCGCCAGCTTGCGGGAAATTCCGAATCTCATGAGAGCCTCAACATGTCTGAAGTGAGTTCTCTGATGGTATGGGGCTTGGATTAAATAAGTATTTCGCCAGATGATAGGAGAAAAGAACATTGATAGTTTTAAGTATATGTTTCAGAGAGCAGTAAAAATATTTGGTGTGTTTATGGTTGGGGTATGACGATGCTTCTCTACACCCGAATGGCTGAATGCGCTTTGGTGTGTGATAAGTTGTTCAAGTCATTGTGAGAATATTGTTGTGCCTTCAATCGTCAGGCACAATGCAAGCACATTTTGATGGTAGCCAAGCCGTCGTTTTGGCCCAGCCACCCAAGCAAGTGAATAACCGGGGACTTATCATGAAGCTGTCCAGCTTTGCTTTCATCGCGGTTCTGAGCGGCGCTCTTTGTGCGTCGCCTGTCTTGTCGGCAGACAAGTCGATCACGCCTGACGGCAAGCCCGCGCCCTCCAAGCCGCATGCCAAGCCGGGGTCCAAAGCCGCGCAGGATGAAGAAGCTGCTGCTCAAACGCCTTATTCGACGGTGCGGGACGTGTTTTCCGGAGATACGACAGTTGCCGGTGAAAAGGTCGCCTTTCCGCAATCGAACCCTTCGCTAAAGGCCATCGAGATCACCATGGAGCCGGGCGAGGAGACACAGTGGCACCAGCATCATGCGCCGCTCTTTGCCTACATTTTGGAAGGCGAGATTACCGTCACTTACGAGGAACTTGGCAAGAAGGTCTACCGTACCGGTGACGGTCTTCTGGAAGCGATGGATGTTACCCACAGAGGGCAGAACACCGGCGAAGGGCCGGCCAAGATCCTGGCTGTTTTCCTGCTCGGTGATGACGGTGTGGCAACGGTTGCCGAAGACAAGCCGGGTGCAAACAAGAACAAGGTCGAATAAGCGCGGGACACCGCGCACAGCCTCTTTGTCCGATACACCCATTGATTGATAAAGCCTGGGCCGATTGTCAATACCTTTGGGAATGCGAACTTTATGTAAAATATTGAAAATTCCTTGCCAGATTGGAAAACTTACCTAAGGTAACTGTAGACTGCCTGTCAGATGGGGTGAAAATGCATCTGCAATCTGAGCGCGCAGTCCAAGCAACCATTCAGGTGGGAGTTTTCATGAGCCATTTTCGCATGTTGCCGCGTCTGAGCGCGGTGGTTCTCGGACTTGCGGCAGCTTTTGCCGTAACATCCCAGACAAGTCTGGCGCAGGAAGCGCAGAAGCCGAATATTCTCGCTATTTGGGGGGACGATATCGGCACCTGGAACATCAGCCACAACAACCGTGGCATGATGGGCTACCGCACGCCCAACATCGACCGGATCGCACAGGAAGGCGTTGCCTTTACCGACTATTACGCCCAGCAAAGCTGTACGGCCGGCCGCGCCGCCTTTATCGGGGGCAATGTGCCTGTCCGTACAGGCATGACCAAGGTTGGCCTGCCGGGAGCAGAGCAAGGCTGGCAGGAAACCGACGTCACCATGGCAACTATCCTGAAGTCGCAAGGTTACAAGACCGGCCAGTTCGGCAAGAACCACCAGGGTGACCTGGACGAACATCTGCCGACAAACCACGGTTTCGATGAGTTCTTCGGCAATCTCTATCATCTGAATGCTGAAGAAGAGCCGGAAAACCGGGACTATCCGGGTGATATGGTTCTGGCGAACGGCAAGACCTTCCGTGAACAGTTCGGTCCGCGTGGTGTCCTCCATACATGGGCAAATGCAGACGGAACGCAGAAGATCGAGGACACCGGTCCTCTTACGAAGAAGCGCATGGAAACCGTCGATGAGGAATCGCTTGCCGAAGCCAAGCGTTTTATTCGTGAAGCGGTGGAAGAGGGTGTTCCCTTCTTTGTCTGGTGGAACGGAACACGCATGCATTTCCGCACACATGTGAAGGAAGAGCATACGGGGATTGCCGGTCCGAGCGGGGATACCTATCACGACGGCATGGTCGAGCATGACATGCATGTCGGCGAACTGCTGGACCTGTTGGACGAGCTCGGCATCGCCGATAACACGGTGGTGATGTATTCGACCGACAACGGCCCGCATTTCAACACCTGGCCGGATGCTGGCACGACGCCGTTCCGCAGCGAAAAGAATTCCAACTGGGAGGGCGCTTACCGTGTGCCGACCTTTGTTCGCTGGCCCGGCGTCTTCCAGGAAAACGTGACGCTGAACGGTATCGTTGCCCACGAAGACTGGCTGCCGACCTTCGCTGCGATTGCAGGGGCTTCGGATATCAAGGAACAGCTTCTTGAAGGTGTTGAACTCGGTGGCCGGACTTACCGCAACTACATCGATGGTTACGACCTCAACGCCTATCTGAAAGGCGAGACCGATTCATCGCCGCGTCATGAGTTCTGGTACGTGAATGACGATGGTCAGGTGGTTGCGGCCCGGTACGACGACTGGAAGGTCGTGTTCCTGGAAAACCGCGGTCAGGCCTTCGGCGTCTGGCAGGAGCCCTTCACGGAATTGCGTGTGCCTGCTGTCTTCAACCTGCGCCGGGATCCTTTCGAAAAGGCCCAGCACAATGCCAATATCTATTTTGACTGGTTGCTGGACCGTGCGTTCGTGATCGTTCCGATCCAGGCACTGGCCTCAAGGTTCCTGCAGACCATGCAGGACTATCCGCCAAGCCAGACACCTGGATCCTTCAACCTGTCAGCGATCGAGGAAAAGTTGAAAGCCGGCATGAGCGGCAGCAACTGAGTTTAACTTGTCACTAAAATGAAAAGCCCGGGGCCTTGCTAGGCTCCGGGCTTCTTTTGCGTATTTGCCAATGTGTCGTCCAGAACCGCAGAAATTAGCGGTCTTCTGATCTTGGATCTCAGAGACGGTTCAACAGTTCAGGTGTCGGCCAGGCATCGGCCGGCATGCCAAGCTTCTGCTGCACCTGCTGCACGGCATTTCGGGTGCCGGAGCCGAGGATGCCGTCGATCTTGCCGACGTCATAACCCATGCTGGATAGCTTCGACTGAAGTTGCTTCATTTGGGCGTCGTCCAGGCCAAGGTCCGGGTTGCCTTCCGTGTAGACCGGTGCGCCGGCGAGCCTTGTCGCGAAATAGGCGGCAGTGGTCGTGTAGACGAACGACTGGTTCCATTCCAGATAGATGTTGTAATTCGGATAGGCGAGGAATGCCGGCCCCTTGCGGCCCTGAGGCAGGAGTAGCGAAGCGGGCAGGTTGCCGGAAATCTGACCCCAACGCGGCTGCACGCCAAGAGCAGCCCACTGGGCACCGGTCTTGGTCTTGTCGAGCCCGCTTTCAGCCCAGTTGAGGTTCTGCGGTACCTTGACCTCCTGCAGCCAGGGTTCGCCGCGGCGCCAGCCCAGATGCTGGATGAAGGCACCGGCAGTCAGAATGGCATCGGCGGCACTTTCCTTCAGCTTAACGTGCCCGTCACCATCGCCGTCGCGGCCGAACTTGATGATGTCTTCGGGCAACATCTGAACCATGCCGATCTCACCTGCCCAGGCGCCGGTGGTGCTGCGCGGGTCAAGATCACCGTGCTGGACCATCTCGATGGCAGCGATCAGTTGCGGCCGGAACAGTTCCGGGCGGCGGCAATCATGAGCAAGCGTGGCCAGCGCATTGACGGTGTTGAAATCGCCCTGAACCGCGCCGAAATCCGTTTCAAGCGCCCAGAAAGCGGTAATGACAGGTGCCGGAACGCCATATTCGGATTCGGTACGCTGGAATATGCTCGCGTATTTCTTCATGTTCGCGGCGCCGTTTTTCATCCGGTAGCCGGAAATGACCCGCTTGGAAAAGTCCAGGAAGGTCATCTTGAAGACACCCTGCGCCCGATCGCGCGACAGCACCTTGCGGTCGACCTGTGCGCCCGCCAGGGTCTGGTCTGCCGCATTCGCGGAAAGGCCCTTGGCAATCGCTTCCTGTTTCACGCCTGCAAGGAACTGCCGGAAGTCGCCGCCACACTGCTGCGCCTGAGCAGGCGCGGTGGCGAGCCAGAAACCGGCGAGGGCGGTGGCAGCGATTTTCGGGGAGAAGCGGAGTGTCATGAAAAATCCTGTCGTTGGGCGCAAAGGCAGGCCGGAGCCTTTAAAAATCGGCCATAGTTGACTGTGCTTCGCCTGTAACGTCAACCCGTCGACAGGGCGAGCTGAAGGCTCTTCCACCAAGTCTTTGGCAGCAAGCTGCGGTGCTAACGGCAATTGCCGAAATCAGAGCCGACCATGATGCCGCCGTTCGGGGATCTTTTCAGCGGCGCGTTGACGCTGGCTGAAGAACGACAGTCGGAGGAAGACGTTCCGACGCTGGGGGACTGGTAATAGGGGGCGTTTACCCCGGACGTCTGCTGCTGGCACATCTGGTAGGCCATGTCGTAAAGGGCCTGCCAACCGCCGGGCATTGAGCCCATGTTGTCCAGGACGCCAAGCGCTGCACCTGCACGGGCGCCACGATAAGCGCCCGATGCCCCGCGCCATTCGCCGCCAACAACCGCTCCGGCCATGCCGCCGGAAACAGCATCTCCGACGACATCACCGCTGCCCATGCGGGCGTTGGCATAGTCGGTCGCATAGACTGTGCAATCGGTTCCATCCGCCTGAGCTTGCGTGATTGCGGCCGGGAAAGTGAAGAGAAGGGAAGCGCTGAGGCTGAGGGCTGCACGGTTCGCCATGGTCCGTCTCCTGTCTGCAGTGCCTGACTTGCACCGCGAAAGCGCAACAATCCAAATGCCGAGACCGGCCGGAAGAATGTTGCGACATATCGAGAGCAATCGAAACAGGCGCTGCTGATTGCGCCCGTCGATGCAACTGTCCCCGCGGTCCGCAGGGCAAACTTAAATCGACGGGATATTACGCTTCGACACTTAACAAGGCTCTACCTGGCAATCGCAGGTTTTACTCATGGCTGCTGCTGGGGTTCCAGGAAACTTTCACCTACGTAGCCGGTCTTGCCGTCATACTGAACGCCGCACCACCAGTTGCCACACGTGTTGAAGCGAACCTCGGCTCCAGCCGGGATGACGGCCAGAACCGTCGCATCCTTGTTCTGCGCTTCACGCAGGTTCACCGATGACTTGATTTTTGCCGAAAGAGGAAAGTCCGACGCAGCGGCGCTGGTATCCGGAGTAGAGGCGGATGCAGTGTCGGTGTCAGGTGCCGTGACGGCCGGAATGTCAGCTTCCAGAGGCGATGCATCCGATACCGGATTTTCGTCGGTCTCCGGCACTGCGGCAGCAGCGCTGGCAACGAGCGTATTGGTGGTGCCGCGTGCCGATTGGCTATTGGTTCTGACGGGGGCGGGCTGAGCTGGAGCAAGTCGCGACTGGATCTTGTCGTCGGCAACCTTGTTGGTGTCATGACCCAGCGGGTTGGAATGGTCTTCAGGTGCAGTGGACGCTATCGACCTTGAGGCGAATACCTCGCGGATACGGTCCTTGGCCGACTTTACCTGCTCTGCGCTTGCGGTCGGTGTTGCGGTCAGATCCGTCCTGCCCTGGTATTCGGGATCTGCGCCGGCAATAAGGCTCTCGATCGTCGGTTCGGTATTGATCTGCTGGGTCTGGACCGTGCGGCTGTCTGCCTCTTTGCCGGCCAGCAGGTCGCTCAGGCTCAAATAGATTGCTCCTGCGCCGATGCCGACAATCACAAGTGTACTGACCAGCAGGGTTCTGAAACTCGGACCATGTCGGAAATTGGCTGCCGCTTTGGAAGCGGCTGCAGGTGCGGGGACTTGTTCAGGCTGAAGACCGATATTCCGGGAGCCTCGTACCGGAGTGCGCAACACGCCTGGCATATCAAAGCCGGCTTCGTCCGTTGCACCTGTCAGCGTTGGGCGGCGGGAGGCTGTCGGCTTCAGTTCGTCGGCGGCTGCATGCATCTGAAGGATCTTGGCGGCAAGTGTGCTGGCGTCAGAACCTGTGTCTGCCGCCACTGTGTGAACTTCGGTTTCGCTAAGAGGGACTTCATCGTCCTCGGACGGATCGTTGGGAACGACGAGCTTCAGCTCGTTCTTTTGAGGTGCATTGTCCGGATCGTGGCCTTCGGGGAAGTCGCAAGTGTTGGCTGGCGCGGTGACGGAATACATGTGGCCCTCCTGGATTTGCGGTTCGGGCACGCTCGGAGCGGTTGCCATATCTGGGTACCGGAGCATTAATCTTCGTTAATGCGTCGGCACGCAGGCCGGATTGCGGCGGCAGTAGGGAATTTTGCATGAAATGTGACGGGTCTGTGGTCTTGCGGGGCCAAATGGATGTGCGTTTGCAAAAGCCTAACCTGTCTCTGACAAACTGCGCGCAAACGGCCTGCCAATAGAATGAACGGCAGGCATTTCGCCCGGGCAGGGCGAAAGGCGAAGCCAGAAACGACAGGCAAAAAAGATCATGACGCGCTGGATCTCTCACCTCATCTCTCGAACGGTCGGATTGGCGGCGGGCGTTGCTGCTGGAATGGCGCTCACGTGCCACTCGGCGGCCGCGCAGGATGTGCAGGAATTGAAGATCGGTCTGTTGGCGACACTGTCCGGCCCGGCGGCCGTCTACGGTGAACACATGCGCGACGGTTTCATGCTGGCCGTCGAGCAATCCAATGGCGCGCTTGGTGGCTTGCCCACCAATGTGATCGTGGTCGATGACAAGCTGGATCCGGACAATGCGCTGGAGCAGGCAACGAAACTGATCGAGGAAAATGGCGTCGATCTCATCGTCGGCGTCAATTTCTCCAAGGTGATGCTTGCCGTGCACGATCCTATCGTGCGGTCGAAGACCTTGTTTATCGGAACGCATTCCGGGCCTGCGCCGATCGCCGGGCGCAATTGCAGCCGTTATTTCTTCTCCACCGCGTCACAGGACGATCAGGTCCACGAGACGATGGGGCGTTACGCCAGTCTCAAAGGGTACCAGGACGTCGTCACGATCGCTCCTGACTATGAAGCTGCCCGGGATGCCGTTGCCGCGTTCCGCCGCCATTTCAAGGGACAGATCGCCCGCGAACTGTTCCCGAAACTGGGTCAGACCGATTTCTCGGATGAGTTCAAGCAGATCGAGGAAATAGAACCGGATGCGATTTTCACCTTCATGCCGGGCGGCATGGGGGTAGAACTGGTGAAACAGTTCCACACTTCCGGGCTGAAGGGTATTGTACCGTTCCTCTCGTCCGACACGGTCAATGCCGTCACGCTACCCTATACGGCGGAGATGGCTGAGGGACTTTACAGCGCATCTCATTGGGCGCCAAACCTTGATAATCCGGCCAACAAGAGGTTCGTGCGGGAGTTCAGCAAGGCCTACAAATACGAGCCCTCGGTCTACGCTGCGCAAGGCTATGATGCTGCCAAGCTGATCCATTTTGCCCTGGAACTGACCGGGGGCATCAAGGACCAGGAAGCGTTGATCTCGGCTATCAGTGCGGCTCCCTTTGAAAGCGTTCGAGGCGACTTCCGCTTCAATTCCAACCAGTTCCCCATTCAGGATTTCTATATTGTGGAAGGGGTCCGGCGCACCAGCAAGCTCTATGAGATGGAAGCCGTTGCCCGGGTCTTCGACGATGTCGGCGATGCCTATGCCGGTTCGTGCCGTATGTAGTTTTATCCTGCACAGACCAGGCATCGGGATGATCTGAAACGATCGGTCCAGAAATCAGACTTGCTCCTCTTGCATTCTGGACTGCGTAGTCCATATCAGAGGCATGAGAAACGCAGAGGTCCATATTTCCGGCTCGGAGAAACGCACGGCAGGTCCGGGCAGGCCGCGCAGCTTCGATGAAGCGGCGGCGCTTGAGGCGGCCATGCATGTTTTCTGGCAGAAGGGCTTCGAAGCGACGTCTCTGGACGATCTCACCAAGGCAATGGGGCTTAGCCGTTCCAGTTTCTACGCCACTTTCGGCTGCAAGCAGACGCTGTTTCTGCGAGCGCTGGAGCATTATTCGAAAAACGGAATCCGTGGCCTGAAGGAAGTTGCCGAAACCGCTGAAGATGACGCGGTGGACGCGATGATGCAGGCTTTGTCCGATCCGAAAGGGGGGCCAAGGGGCTGCCTTCTGGTCAATTGCATCACCGAACTTGCGCCCCATGACGACAAGGTTGCCGAGATTGGCCGTCGTCACCTGGAAAATATCGAAGACCTCTTTGCCAGGGCGATCGACCCGGACAACCCGGATGCTGTCCGGGATAGGGCGAGCGCCTATTCATCGCTTGCCATTGGAACCCTGGCGCTGCGCAAGGCTGGAGTTCCGGCAGAGCGGATTGCCAGAACCCTGAAGCAGGCAAGGACCGTCCTGATGCCATAATCGCCCGGGCGGTGTGGTAGCGTTCATGAAGAACCACGGAGTTGTGCGCATAATATTGGACTGTTTAGTCCAGAAATAGTGAAGCAGACAAACTTCAAAAGGAAAGAAGAACATGTCAGAAGCAAAACTGTTTTCGCCCGCAAAGGCAGGGGCAATCGAACTGAAGAACCGTATCGTGATGGCACCGTTGACCCGCAACCGGGCTCGGCACGAAGACGATGCACCGCATGATCTGACAGTGAAATATTACGATCAGCGTGCCGGAGCAGGATTGATCATCACCGAGGCCTCGCAGATCTCGCCGCAGGGTAAGGGATATGCATGGACGCCTGGCATCTATTCAGATGCGCAAGTGGCGGGCTGGAAGAAGGTCACCGATGCGGTTCATGCAAAAGGTGGCAAGATTGTCATTCAGCTCTGGCATGTCGGCCGTATTTCTCATCCGGTTCTCCAGCCGGGTGGCGCAGATCCGGTGGCTCCTTCTGCAATTGCTGCCAAATCCAAGACGTTTGACGGAACGCAATTCGTTGATACGCCGACGCCGCGTGCGTTGGACGCCAGCGAGATCCCGGGCATTGTCGAGGACTATAGAAAAGCCGCCGAAAACGCGAAGAAAGCTGGCTTCGACGGTGTCGAGGTGCATGCTGCCAACGGTTATCTGATCGACCAGTTCCTGCGCGATGGCTCCAACAAGCGTGACGATGCCTACGGCGGATCCATCGAGAACCGGACCCGCTTCCTGAAGGAAGTTATGGATGCCGTTGTTGGTGTGCTGGGTGGTGACCGGGTCGGCATCAGGCTGAGCCCGTTCTCCAGCGCCAACGACATTGCCGACAGCAATCCGCAAGCGACCTTCTCGCACGCGATCAAATTGCTCAACGGCTATGGTCTTGCCTACCTGCATCTGGTTGAAGGCCAGACCGGTGGTCCGCGCGATATCCCGAATGGTGGCGATTTGTCAGCTCTCTACGCACTCTTTGACGGTGCCCATATGGGCAACAACGGTTACGACCGTGCTTCCGCAATCGAGGCAGTGGAAACAGGCGCAGTCGATCTGGTCGCGTTCGGTCGTCCGTTCATTTCCAATCCGGATCTGGTCGAGAGGCTTGAGAAGAATGCTCCGCTGAACGCGCTGGATACCGATACGCTCTATGGCGGCAGCGAAAAAGGCTACACGGATTATCCCACCTTGTCAGAAGCGTCTGTCGCGGCGGAGTAATCCAGAAGGTTTCGGGCCGCCCGACATCCACCCCCTCCGGGGCGGTCTGAAGGATAGCCGGTGCAGGGTTTCGACCCGCACCGGCTTTCTTTTTATGCGTGCAAAGGGGGATTTGCCCTGCTGACAAGCAGTTGAGCGGCACACCAGCAGCCAAGTCCCAACTCCACTGCGGTCGCGGCGACAAGTGGTGCAGGGGGCATGCCGTCGAGGGCCAGGCTGACAAGCCGGCCTGCGCCATAGCCAAGCAGCAAGGCGGCGGACGCCAGCAATCCGATTGTCTCCCACGAACGATAGAAAAGACCCATCGAAGCGGCGAAACACGCCAGCAAGATGAGGACGCCGGGTGAGCGAACCTCGCTCATCATCGCCGCGGAAGGATTGAGGGTTATTCCGTTTGAAGAAAACAGAAGCTCCGGCGCAAAGACGATCAGGGAGCCGATCACCAGAAAGGTCAGGGCGGACAGGGCGAGGGCGGCTTTTTTGCTCAGGGTGTTCATTGGCTGTCTCCGGTTCGTTTGAACTGGAATCCAGGATCTGATACGTGCGTCAGATGATCTATGATATAAAGAATAAGAAAACTTGCAGATCGTCCAGATTTCTGGGCGGGTGACCAGCGTTCAAGTGGGAGTTCCTGATGTCCTTGCCGAGCCCGGTCTTGCAAGCCGACCAATCCTCGCCCTCGCTGGATTTTGCCCCGCTTGGCGATGTGTTGCATCTTCTAAGGCTCACGGGAACCTTCTACTGCAATCCCGAACTGTCAGCTCCCTGGGCAATTGATGTTCCGGACATGGGTGGGCAGATGGTTCTTCTGGTGGTGACCGAGGGGAGTTGTTTGCTGCAGACGGAGCACTGCGAGACGATTTCCTTGACCGCCGGGCAGCTTGTGCTCTTGCCGCATGGCAAACCGGTTGTCATGAGTAGTGATGCCGAAGCTGTCGCGACGCCTCTGTTCGACATTCCTGCCATCCGACACAGCCCCTCCTACGAAACCATGGTATTTGGTGGGGGCGGGGCCGTCACCCGGATGACCTGTGGTGTGTTGAAGCTTGACCACGCGGCTGCCGAACGACTGCAGCAGCTGTTGCCCCCGGTCATACGATTGGACACCTTCGCTCAGCACGCCGGCCCATGGATCTACAGCACGCTGAAATACCTGGCAGAAGAGGCATGCAATCCGCAGCCGGGCGGAGAAACGGTGCTGACACGCCTGACGGATATTCTCGTCGTACAGGCGATCCGGGCGTGGCTGCAGAGCAACGAGGCGCTTGGAACAGGTTGGCTTGCAGCCTTGCGCGATCCAAAGATCGGGCGGGCCCTGCAGGCCTTTCACCGGGCTCCGCAAGAAGGCTGGACCATTGCCCGGTTGGCGGAAAGGGCTGGTATGTCACGTTCCGCGTTTGCCGCGCGCTTCAAGCAACTGACCGGGGAAGGTGCCATGCAGTATGCCCTGCATTGGCGCATGCAATTGGCACGAATGGATCTGAGGGAAGGAAAGCGTACACTGGCGGAGATTGCCATCGGGCTCGGCTACGAGTCCGAAGCAGCATTTGCAAGGGCCTTCAAACGAATTGTCGGGACGTCGCCGGGGGCATATCGAAGGCAATAAACCGGAGTGATTTCAACATCGACCACGGCTGTGACTGGTAACCGTACCGGAGCGTACTCTTTTTTCCCATTCCGGCCTTTCGTTCGGCAAAAAAACCTGTCAAACCCATATCAGAGCTAAATCGGGCGCGGAAACCTGATCCGCTCCGGCAGCACGTCGCGCCGGAGGGACAAAGGCCTGCACACGTAGGGAGAAACGAAAATGCCCCCGTATCGTTCCAGAACATCCACTCACGGCCGCAACATGGCTGGTGCGCGCGGCCTTTGGCGCGCGACCGGCATGAAGGACGACGACTTCGGCAAGCCGATCATCGCCATCGCCAACTCCTTCACACAGTTTGTGCCGGGCCACGTCCATCTGAAGGACCTCGGCCAGCTGGTTGCCCGAGAAGTGGAAAAGGCTGGCGGTGTCGCCAAGGAATTCAACACCATCGCGGTCGATGACGGTATCGCCATGGGTCACGATGGCATGCTCTATTCGCTGCCCTCGCGCGAAGTGATTTCCGATGCGGTTGAATACATGGTCAACGGCCATTGCGCAGATGCGCTGGTCTGTATTTCCAACTGCGACAAGATTACCCCGGGCATGCTGAACGCTGCCATGCGGCTCAACATTCCGGTTGTCTTCGTTTCCGGCGGGCCGATGGAAGCCGGCAAGGTGGTGCTGGAAAATGGCGTTGCCAAGTCTGTCGACCTGATCGACGCGATGATTGCCGCTGCCGACGACCGGATGTCCGATGCAGACGTTCTGACAATGGAACAGAATGCCTGCCCGACATGCGGCTCCTGCTCGGGCATGTTCACGGCGAACTCCATGAACTGCCTGACGGAAGCCCTTGGCCTGGCCTTGCCGGGCAACGGTTCGACGCTGGCAACCCACGCAGATCGCGAACGGCTTTTCGTGGAAGCGGGGCATCTGATCGTCGATCTTGCTAAACGCTACTACGAGCAGGACGACGAAAGCGTGCTGCCGCGGAACATTGCGAACTTCAAGGCGTTCGAGAACGCCATGAGCCTCGATATCTCCATGGGCGGATCCACCAACACGATCCTGCACCTTCTGGCAGCGTCCCATGAAGGCGAAATCGGCTTCACCATCGATGACATCGACCGTCTGTCGAAACAGGTTCCGGTGCTCTGCAAGGTCGCGCCCGCGGTCGAAAACATCCACATGGAAGACGTCCACCGGGCGGGCGGCATCATGGGTATTCTCGGTGAACTGGACCGGGCAGGGCTGCTCCATACCGACCTTCCGACAGTTCATTCGGCCACGATGAAGGAAGCACTCTCGCGTTGGGATATCCGCCAGACGAACTCCGAGAGCGTGCACAAGTTCTTCAGTGCAGCACCGGGCGGTGTGCCGACACAGGTTGCCTTCAGCCAGGAGCGTCGCTGGGACGATCTCGACATCGACCGCAAGACCGGTGTCATCCGCGAGGCGGAACATGCCTACAGCAAGGATGGCGGCCTCGCCGTGCTTTACGGCAACATTGCCGAGGATGGCTGTGTGGTGAAGACTGCCGGTGTTGATGAAAGCATCCTGAAGTTTTCCGGTCCGGCTCGGATCTTCGAGAGCCAGGACAGTGCCGTCTCCGCGATCCTGACCAACAAGGTCAAGGAAGGCGACGTGGTGCTGATCCGCTACGAAGGTCCGCGCGGTGGTCCGGGCATGCAGGAAATGCTCTATCCGACCAGCTACCTGAAATCCAAGGGTCTCGGGAAAGCCTGCGCGTTGATCACCGATGGCCGTTTCTCGGGTGGTTCTTCGGGCCTGTCCATTGGCCACATTTCGCCGGAAGCTGCCGAAGGCGGTGCTATCGGACTGGTCGAGGAAGGCGATCCTATCGTGATCGATATTCCGAACCGTGTTCTGAAGGTCGATCTGCCGGATTCAGTCTTTGCCGAACGCCGCGCTGCAATGGAAGCAAAGGGCGATCAGGCCTGGAAGCCGGTCGAGATCCGCAAGCGCAAGGTTTCAACGGCACTTCGCGCCTACGCCAAACTGACCACCAGCGCTTCCAAGGGCGCCTTCCGGGTGGTCGACTGACGACGAGCTGAACTGAAATTCGGCATACCGAAATTGCAACGCCCTGCGCCCGATAGGCCGCGGGGCGTTTGTCATTTCAAGGTTATGACAAGGCAAGACAATCGCTTCAGCCTGAAGGCTAGTTGGTGGTTCGGGAAATCAATTCGTCCAAGACCCTTGCCATTCGCATGCTTCCGCCGCACATATCCGGCTTATCTTCCGGTTCAGATCCAAGGCAGTAGATGGATTCTCTTACCCAGTTTGTTCTCGGCGCAGCCGTCTCCACAGCATTCCTTGGCAAAAAACTTGGCCCCAGAAAGGCTGCTCTAATCGGCGGGGTCCTCGGGACGTTGCCGGACCTGGATGTCCTGATCCCCTATGACGATCCCATCGACAGTTTCGTCTACCATCGTGGCTGGACCCATTCGGTCTTTGTACATGCATTGGCGGCGCCATTGTTGGGCGAGGGGCTGATAAGGCTGTTCAAGGGCTTGAGGGACTGCCGCTGGCTGACCTGGCTCACTGTCTTCCTGTGTCTTGCCACCCATGCAGGCATTGATGCAATGACGGTCTACGGCACGCGGCTGTTCTGGCCTTTTTATCCGGATCCCGTCGGCGTCGGGTCGGTGTTTATTATTGATCCGCTCTATACCCTGCCTCTTTTGGCCGTCGTGATCTGGGCTCTGTTCAGGAAAAACTGGACACGACGCTTTCAGGCCTGGATGACGGCTGCGCTGGTGGTTTCGACCGGATATCTTGGCCTGAGCGTCGTCCTTCAGCGTCATGTCGAGCAGAAGGCGCAAGATCTTTTCAGGCATGAAGGCATTCTTCCGGACAAGGTTTTTGCAATTGCGGCTCCCTTCAACATTCTCGTCTGGAAGGTTATCGGCCTTCAGGAAGACCGCTACGACAATCTGTATTATTCGCTTCTGGACGAGGGCGGGAAACCGGAGATCTATACCCATCCTCGACACCCGGAACTCGTTGCCTGTGTTGAAGATACGCAAGCCTTCCGGAAACTGAACTGGTTCAGCCATGGCTACTACAGGGCCGAACTGGACGACGGAAAGCTCGTCATTTCCGATCTGCGCATGGGCATGACCCCGAACTATGTTTTCCGCTTTGCGATTGCCGAGGCCCAGGACGATGGCTTCCGGGAGATCCCTCCACGAAGTGCAACGGGAGAGGTGAGTGTGGATCCTCAAGACTGGACGTGGCTGACTGCCCGGCTCAAGGGTATGGTAGCGGTGCGCCAGGCGGAGGCAGCTGTTGCAGGAACTGGTGAGGCCATTGCCGGGCAGGCATGTGCGCTTGCTGGTGAGACTTCCGGTTGGATACTGCAGGGTCGTTGAAACAGATGCCCCTGCAATCCGCTTGTGTGAGTTGATGTGAAGCCGCCTGTTGGCAAGTAACAGCGGAAATTCTTCAACTTTTACAGATTGTTAGCTGCTTTAATTTTGAGCATGTTTTTTGGTGGAATATACCCGGCACGTCGTTGGAGTTGGCGTGGTTGAGAGGATTTTGGGCAAGTATTTCAATTACTTAAATTGAAATTTTTGCTCGTTGGAATTTTGGCGGGTTTGCTGAAGAATTGGGCATCCATTTTGCAGTAAAAGACCTGACAAAATTAGCAAGACAGAATTAACCTCTCGGCGAAATCATGCCCATGTTTTCGAACAGTGGGGCAAATACATCATGAGCCGGGCGGCATACACTAGATCCGTTCTCTGCGGTGCCGGTTTTCTGGTGGCGGAACCGGCAATGGCCGCGCAGACAATGGAGCTGGCGACTTTCCAGAAAAGCCTGGACATGGTCTGGGTGCTGTTTGCAGCCGGGCTGGTTTTGTTGATGCAAGTTGGTTTCATGTTGCTGGAAGCTGGCCTCGTCCGTTCCAAGAACTCGATCAACGTTGCCCAGAAGAACCTTCTCGATCTCGCCGTCTCCGTTCTGATCTTTGCGGTCTTTGGCTTTTCGCTGGCATTCGGCGCCGGCGGAAGCTGGTTCGGGGGATTTGACACGCGGCTGTTCGGTCTGTCCGACCTTGATCCCTGGGGTCTGACCATCTTCGCCTTTCAGGTCATGTTCTGCGGTACGGCGGCAACAATCATTTCCGGTGCGGTGGCTGAACGCATGCGCCTTTCAGCGTACATCTGGTGTTCCGTGCTGACCGCCGGGCTGATCTACCCTGTGTTTGCGCATTGGGCGTGGGGACAGGCGCTGTTTTCAGATGCCACGGCAATGCTTGCCAACATCGG
Organism: Labrenzia sp. PO1; assembly: GCF_012273635.1. Lineage (NCBI taxonomy): Bacteria > Pseudomonadati > Pseudomonadota > Alphaproteobacteria > Hyphomicrobiales > Stappiaceae > Labrenzia > Labrenzia sp. PO1. The sequence continues at coordinate 796,989 of NZ_JAAXCR010000003.1, read as the reverse complement.
CTTTGTCGATTTCGCCGGGTCAACGGTGGTCCATGGCACGGGCGCATGGATCGCGCTGGCTGCCTGTGTGATCCTGGGGCCGAGATCCGGCCGCTTCGGAGTCGACGGGCGGGCCTATCGCATTCAGGGCCACAGTTCCGTTCTTGCAACGTCTGGTGCGTTAATCCTTTTTGTCGGCTGGCTTGGCTTCAACGGCGGCTCCACACTTGCCGCCTCCTGGCATGTGCCGATGATCCTCGCGAACACCGTTCTTGCCGCCGCGGCTGGCACCGGGGCGGGGTATCTTCTTGGCCGTCAGAAAGACAAGGTCATTCTGCCGGAAAACTCGATCTCGGGGCTATTGGGTGGCCTGGTTGCCGTCACTGCCGGTTGCCATCTTCTGACCCCGGTCGGTGCACTGGTGATCGGCGCCGTCGGTGGTGCCGTTGCCATTTTCGGTGCGGTCCTTCTGGAACGTGTCCTGAAGATTGACGATCCCGTCGGTGCAATCAGCGTACACGGATTTTCAGGCGTTGCCGGTACGCTGGGACTGGCGCTTCTGGCACCAGCAGACCAGTTGCCGCTGGGAGCGCATCTGCCGCAGTTTCTGGTCCAGTTCACCGGAGCGCTTGCCTGCTTTGTCTGGAGTTTCGGGTCCGGTTGGCTCGTGCTGTCCGTCTTGAACAAGATGCAGCCGATCCGGCTCGACCTTGCAAGCGAGGATCTTGGCCTCAACGAGGCGGAGCACGGCACGCGGCTTGGTATCGGACATGTGGAAGATGCCCTTGATCGCCTGATTGCCGGCAAGGCGGACCTCTCGATGAGGCTGGAAGTTGCCAAGGGCGATGATTCAGAGCGCCTGACGCGTCTGTTCAATGCGCTCATGGATACCGTTCAGAACGAGGAACAGGCTCACAATCGTGCCGCAGATGCCAAGCGGACGCGCGAAGAGGCTGAACGCCTGTCGGCCCTTGCCAACGCCACATTCGATGCAATCGTCATTTCGGTCGACGGACGGATCCTGGACGGTAACAAGACCTTCGAGGATCTCATCGGCTATCCGATCGACGAACTCGAGATGCGCGGACTATACGAGTTTGTCGACAATGAACTCGCCGGCACGCTCGAGGAGCATCTGGTCAAGGCGGAAAAGGAACCGAGGGAAGTCACTCTGATCAACCGCTCTGGTGAGCGTGTGCCCGTCGAGATCCGCACCCGTGTCATTTCCTATCGCGGCATTCCGACCCGCGTCTCCGCTCTGGTTGACCTGAGGGAGCGCAAGAAGGCTGAGGCACAGATCCTGCACCTTGCCCAGCACGATCCGTTGACGGACCTGCCCAATCGCGCCGTCTTCAATGCCGAGCTCAAACAGACCATCGGCAAGTGCAAGCAGCATGGTATATCGGCAGCCCTTCTGATCATAGATCTGGACCGCTTCAAGGATATCAACGATCTGCACGGTCACCCGGTCGGTGACATCGTCATCCGGGTCACCGCAGAGCGTTTGCGCCACTCGTGCCGCCACGGTGATACGGTTTCACGCCTCGGCGGCGATGAGTTTGCGATCATCCAGAACGGCATCCAATTCGCCAATCAGGCAGAGGATATGGCCATGCGTCTGGTCAAGTCCCTGTCGGAGCCGATCGACTGTGGCCACGGGCTAATACTGAAACCGGGAGCAAGCATCGGTGTTGCGCTGATGACCGGATACGACGCCGAAGACCAGGTCATCTCCAATGCCGACATCGCGCTTTACAATGCCAAGAACGGCGGACGGCATACCTATTGTGTCTTCCAGCCGGGCATGGGGGATGAAGTTCGCCAGCGCAGGGCCTTGGAAAAGGACATGAATACGGCACTCTCAGCGGGCGAATTCGAGTTGTTTTTCCAGCCGCGCATGTGCCTGGCATCCGCGCGTATCGTCAGCTATGAAGCGCTCATCCGCTGGAACCATCCGGAGCGTGGGCTTGTCAGTCCTGCCGAGTTCATTCCCGTCGCGGAGGCTTCCGGACAGATCGTTCCGATCGGCAAATATGTGTTGGCTGAAGCCTTGAGGATAGCCTCCTCGACAATCACGACTGCCAGCATCAGTATCAACGTCAGCCCGGTTCAGTTCCGCGATCGGGATTTTGTCGATGACGTTCGCAGAGCCATCGAAACGTCAGGTGTTCCGGCAGGACGGATCGAACTGGAAATCACAGAAAACACCCTGATTGAAGACGACGCCAGAGCATTGGCGGTGCTGACGCGCCTGAAGGAAATCGGGGTGAAAATAGCGCTGGACGATTTCGGCGTCGGTTATTCGTCCCTCAGCTACCTGAGCCGCTTTCCCTTCGATTGCATCAAGATCGACCGGTCCTTCGTTTCCGAAGCACAGCGCAATTACGGTTCATTGGCGATCATCGAAACGGTGGTCAGGCTCGGCAAGGCTCTCAAGATGCGCGTCGTCGCCGAAGGCGTGGAAGACACGGAAAAGCTCTGCCTGTTGGCACAGCGCGGATGCCACGAAGCTCAGGGTTATCTGATCGGAATGCCCGCACCAACGTCCAAACTTGTCCGGAGTATCCCGGAAGAAGTGAGTGAGGCACTCGATCGGCTGAAGTTCGGCGGGCTGCAGGTGTTTGAAGCGGCCAACCAGAAGCACCTGGCCAGCTAGACGCCTGCTTCAGTTCACGTTGGATTCCGACAGTGGCAGAAGCACGGTCCTGTTCAGCAGGGCATCGGGATCGTGTATTTCCGGCACCTGGGTGCAGTCGGGCTGCGGTTCGGTTGTCTCGCCGCGCTTTTCCTTGAGTTCCGCGCAGATGGGAATGGCCGCCTGCCGGGTGCCGTTGACAGCCGTCGTCACGATGTCTTGCAGGGTGCCTTCGCCAGCGTGCAACGCGACAGCGAGATGCTTTCCGAACAGCGATATCGTACGGTCTGCGGAATAATTGGCTAACTGGCCTGGACCTGAGGAAATGACCAACGCTTCCGGCCTGTTCTTGTTATCGACCGCATGATGTTCAAGAAGGCCAAGGTCGAACGCCTGAGGATTGTTGGTGTCCAGTATCAGAATGACTTCGCCAGCAGGAATGGCGTGGATCAGCGCCGCAAATGCGGAAGCAGACATCCAGGTTCCGTCGCTGATCGCCTGAAGCGTTGTCTCGGGCTTGGCACTGGCCCAGAGCTCCAGCGCATAGTTGGTTTGGTCACCAGTGCCGGTTTGCTCGACAACACCAAGTGGCAAGTTGGCATAGATCACCAGCCGGTCTTCAGGTCCGAGCTTGTTGGCAAGTTCGGTTGCCTTGAGTTTGAGAGCCGCAGCACTGGCGCCCTCGTTGACAAGCAAGTGTTGCCGGTCTGGCCCGGCGTCGAGCCTTGGGGCCAGTGAGGACATCACCTTGTCCACGCTGTAACGGCAGATTTCGACCGATTGCGGGTTCCAGGGAGGGCAGGTTCCAAGACCAAGGATGTGGTTCTTCAACGACGCGCCGTCTTCGGCTGCGGAAGGTTGACCATAAAAGGGAAACATCACAATGGCTGCCGCCACGAGGCGGCGGCATGCGTCACCCCACGACCGAACCCGGCGTTTCCTTGCCTCTGGTACGCTTACGGCCATCATGTCTCCCTGAAACCTGTTTTGACAGGATTTGGTATTTATACTTTTCAACAGTGAAGGCTGAATAAATCAGACTGCGTATATCTATAGAACTCTGTTGTAATCTGTTAATCAACTTTCTTTTGGCAAAGCAGTCTTCAAATCATGCTGAAACATGCGAAACGAAGATGCAGAACTTATCTTTCGATACTAAAGTTACGTAACGTAAAATTAGATCTCAGGCATTCAGTTGTTTGAGACGCTCGATCACTTGTTGGGTGTCGTCTGTAAGGGTTCCGGTGTCGGCCTTTCCCACCGCACTGACCATGCGGATCAAATCTGGCAGAGTGTCGCGACCGCCAAGATTTACCGTACGTTTGATGAGGCGCCGGATCATGTCGTCCGGATTGCTGCTCTGGTTGGCGAGCCATTTGGCAAACTGGAACAGTTCCTCCACTTCACCGGCAGGCATTGCAAACACCGACTGAAGCTGTTCCAGGATCATATCCTGTTCGGCTCTGGAAATGCCGCCATCGGTTTCGGCGACGAGGACCAGCAGAGCTGCAGCCGAAACACGAGGGTCATCGACACCTTCCGCCGGGTGCTGGTTTGCTCGTGTCCTGAAACCGAAACGCCGCGCGGCTGCCTTGATGTCTTGAGCAGCATCAAGCACCACCCTGGTGTTGTCGGCGACCCTGCGAACTCGATAGATCCAAAAAGCGCCAGCGGCTAAAATGCCAAGAGCTGCAAGCAGAATATGCAAGGAAAATCTCCTTCAAAAAAACTGCGTCAGCTTTACCTCAGGTTGCGGGAAAAATCGTGACAAAAATCACGAGGGTGCCGGGAGTTGAAAGAAAAAAAGCCGCGCCGGTTCGGCGCGACTGTTTTTCGACGGCTCAATCAGGAATCGTTGCCGTCGGTCTTGTCCATGAGCGGCTGGTTGGTTGCCTGATTGCCGTCCAGGTCCATTTTGGTTGAAGCGTGGCTTTCAACACGGCCTTCAACCTGCTGTTCGGCTGTCAACGGTTCGTCGCCGTCAAGGTCGCCCACCATTGCTTTGGGGGCATCAACCGGTGCGTCAGCCGCAGCTGCTGCGTTTGCTTCAGGACATGCAACGATTGGCTTGTCGCCGCTTCCGTCGCTGCCGCAAGGGTCTTCCGCCTGTGCGAAGCTGACCATTGCCGTGGAGGCGATGAATGCGCTCATGAGCGGAACGATTGTCTTCTTAAGGGTAAGCATTGGTTTTCTCCTTTGCTTCGTGAGACACCTTCAACTCGCTGAAACCTGACTTGAGGTCCGTGCCGTTGAGGCGGTCGGGGAGAAAATGCAATGACACCCGGTATCGTTCCTGATTTTTCAGTCACGAAATTTTCAGATGTGGAACACCAAGTTTCAGGAACGAAATGGGCCGGCACCATTCGCGCGCGTGGGTAAACGGTATTGAGAAACAAGACGTTGAATAGAAAAAGTGAAACGGCGCCATCAACGGCGCCGTTCGTGATTTCAACGTTAGGAGAGGGCTGACATTGCCCTGCTGCTCGCAAATCAGGAAGCTGCAGCCACCTGTTGGTCTTTTGACGCAACAAGGCGTGTAACCACGTTTTCTATAATCTTGTGGCCGGCATCCTGATCCAGAGACATGATCGACTCCGGATGGAATTGCACCGCCGCGATCGCTTCTTTCTCATGTTCTATCGCCATCACGATCCCGTCGTCGGTTTCCGCAGTCACGCGGATATCTGCCGGCACCGTTTCCCGTTTGGCGTAAAGCGAGTGGTAGCGGCCGACGACCACCGGGGCGTTGAGGCCTTCAAACAGCAACGAGTTTCCGGAAACGGAAATCGGCGATGGCTTGCCGTGCATCGGTACGTCAAGCTGGCCCAGTTCCGCCCCGAAGTATTCGGAGAGCGCCTGCAGCCCGAGGCAGACACCGAAGATGGGCAAGGCGCGCGCGCGAGCCCGGCCGATGGTGGCGGCACAGTCGAAGTCCTTGGGATTGCCTGGGCCGGGAGACAGGACCACCAGATCCGGATTGACGTCGTGAAAGACGTGGTCTGCCACCGGGGTTCGGTAGGTAACGACATCTGCGCCGGTCTGGCGGAAATAGTTGGCAAGCGTGTGCACGAAACTGTCTTCGTGATCGACCAGCAGGATCTTCATACCTTTGCCGGGTTTCCGGTCCTCGCGCTTTTCCTGCGCGTTGACGGCAAGACCGGCCTCGCGAACGGCTGCCCGCATGGCTTCCGCCTTCAGTTCGGTTTCCGCTTCCTCGTCTTCCGGAACACTGTCGTACAGCAGGGTCGCGCCGGCACGGATCTGGGCTGTGCCATCCTTGATGCGCACGGTGCGCAACGTCAGGCCGGTGTTCATGTCTCCATTAAAGAGCACGGCACCAATTGCGCCGCCATACCAGGCGCGTGGGGACTTTTCGTGGTCTTCGATAAACTGCATGGCCCAGCGTTTGGGCGCGCCTGTCACGGTCACCGCCCAGGTGTGGGAGAGGAAAGCATCGAGCGCATCCATGTCTTCGCGCAGGATGCCTTCTATGTGGTCCACCGTATGGATCAGCCGGGAGTACATCTCGATCTGCCGCCGCCCGATCACCCGAACAGAGCCGGGAACGCAGACGCGGCTCTTGTCGTTGCGGTCGACATCGGAACACATGGTCAGTTCCGCTTCGTCTTTGGCAGAGTTCAGCAGCTTGCGGATTTGGGCTTCGTCTTCAATGGCGTTCTTGCCGCGCCGGATCGTTCCGGAAATCGGGCAGGTTTCCACCCGGCGACCACCGGTGACCCGTACGTACATCTCCGGCGAAGCGCCGACGAGATATTCCTGGTTGCCGAGATTGAAGAAGAAAGAATAGGGGGAAGGGTTGATCTGGGCGAGGCGCCGCGAAACGGCGGACGGTGGATTGGCGCAGGGCTCGTAGAAGGTCTGGCCGGGCACGGTCTCGAACAGATCACCCCGGCGGAAGTAGTCCTTAGCCTTTTCGACGAGCTTTGCATATTCGCCAGGTTCATGATCACCGCGGCCAGGGTCACGGTTCGCCGGAGTATACTGCTGCTTGGCTCCCGTCCGCTCCATTCCCTTGGTGGTACGACCACCGACAACAAAGTCATATTCCAGCACGTAGGCGCGCTTGCCGTGGTGATCGACGATCAGGATCTCATCCGGCAAAAACAGGACGACGTCGCGCTGGTCGTCCGGTCGGTCGAGCTTCTGTTCGATGGGTTCGAACTGAAAGGCAACGTCATAGCCGAAGGCGCCGTAAAGCCCTAGCTGGTCATCGCCACAGGCGAACATGTCCTTCAGGGCACGGATGATCGAAAAGGTAGACGGCTGGCGTGAGCGTTCTTCCTCGTTGAACAACCGGTCGGGCCGCTTGACCGTTAGCTGGATCTTGCCGGTGTCGGCATTGAACGTGTCCACATCGTCATGTCTTTTCAGCACTTCGGCAATCGCCGGCAGCAGCAGGCCGCCACGGTCGTTCAGCGCACGGATTTCGACGTTTCTGTCCGTTGCTTCCATCACCAGGGGCGGGTTCACCAGCGCCATGTCCCAGCGAGTATACCGTCCGGGATATTCATAGGAGGAGGAAAGGACCGCCCCCATTTCGGCATCCAGTCGGTCGATCCATTCCGACGTTCCGGTTTCGTAGTCAGAAGGGCGCGATGTGCGCAGGATGGTGATCCCGCAATCGGTTTCATAGGTCTGGTCTGCCAGCACCGGCATGTCTCTGGTCCCGTTCTGGTGGCTGCCTTTGTGACGGCCTTATAAAGAACCAAGGCCGCCAGCGGTGTCCCGCGGCGGCCTTTGGTTTGATACTCGATCCCTTCAGAGCATGACTGATCGCTGGCCGCCTATTTCGCGCGACGCCACCACCAAGCTGCTTTCAGGTTCATGTTCATGGCAAGAGGGATAGATTATACGCTTCTGGATGGCAATGAAAAAAGACTACCTGACGTTTTACCGGCTTTTCCAGTGCGGCGCGGGGCGCCCATCCTTCAGACCGTGCTTCAGCCATTCGTCCCAGGCTGCATCGATATCTTCATAAGTCCCATTCTCCTGTATGGCCTGCAGTCCCTCATCGAGAAGGGCTGCTACCGCGCTTGAGCGCTCGGGCGTCAATTTGGAAAACGACACGAAAAGACCGAACCTTGCGAGTTCGTGGACAGCCCTGGGGGCTGGGGAAATGAGATCCTGACTGTTGCTGATGTGAAAGTCGGCGACCTTTTCGTAAGCGACGGCGTAGTCGGTTCGCCTCTTCGCTACGAGCGCAAGTGTCTGCAGATCGGAATCCACTTCAACCTTCGAGATCGTCTCATCGGCATCGAAGGCGTCGGTGTAGGTGTACCCTCTGACCACGGAGAAGGTCTTGTCTTTCAAGAAATCGGGATGAAATTTCGCCGTGTTGTCCGGATGGCTGTAAACCAGGATCTTTCCGAAAAAGAGCGGTGTCTGGTGAAAAATGAAATTACGCTTGTTTTCATCCGAGCCGGTGGTGTCGAAGCAGCCAAGCTGTCTGCCCTGCGCGACCTCGCGTATGCACCTGTTGTACGGCATGACGTGAAGCGTGACGTCGCAGTGTTTTGCGCTCAAGGCGGCGGTTACTAGATCCACTGCAAATCCGCGTAGCTCTCCCTCATGAAGGCCTGAATAGGGAAAAAAGGCATCTTCCGCTGCAAGAACGATCTCTTCATGCATCGGGCATTGCCCGGATTGTTCCGCCTTCGCGTTATCGATCGGCGACAGCAGCATCGCACTGAATAGAACCAACGCATGCGGCAGCCTGACTGTAATACATTCAAGCAATGCCATTGCCCGGCACGCCGTCTGGGAAGGCGATGATCCCATTTCGGTGGTCGACCCTTTCAGTGTTGGGAAACCCGTTCACGCCTGGCTGTCGTGAAGGTCCTTCATATTTACGTTTCGCTCTCGAACTTCAGCTTCCTGAAAGGTCGCATGAAATGTGAGAGAAATGGCTCTGCAGAGACCGAGAATCTCATCGATGGCGAGTATATAGACGACCGACCGTGTTTGTCTTGCAACCTGGATACAAGTTCTGGTCAGGACCGGCTTCTCCACCAAAGCTCACGGAAAACCTTCATTTTCTGCTTGCCTTCTTGACCCTTCCGCCAAGATGCTGTTTTTGCAGTGCAGCGATTTTCAACAAGGTGCCTCCGCACGAACGGAGGCCGAGTGGCTGACAGAAAACTGGCAGTGAGGGGCACATGGAACACTACGATCTGGTTGTGATCGGCAGCGGACCGGCCGGGCGCCGGGCGGCGATTCAGGCGGCAAAATTCGGCTATAATGTTCTCGTGGTGGAACGCGGACGGCGGGTCGGCGGCGTTTCGGTGCACACCGGGACCATTCCTTCCAAGACTTTGCGTGAGACCGTGCTCAACCTGACCGGATGGCGCGAACGAGGCTTCTACGGTCGCTCCTACCGGGTGAAGGAAGACCTGACGGCTGCGGACCTTCGTGCGCGGTTGCACATCACCCTCAATCACGAGGTCGAGGTTCTGGAGCACCAGTTTGCCCGAAACAAGGTCGATACGATCCGGGGCGAGGCAAGGTTCATCGAGCCGCACAAGATCGAAGTGGAGGGCGATGCCGGGGAAGTTCATTTCATCACCTCGGACAAGTTCATCATCGCCGTCGGCACCAAGCCCTTCCGTCCCGACTATGTTCCCTTTGATGGAGAATATGTTCTCGATAGCGACGAGATCCTCGAGCTTGGCGAATTGCCCCGGTCGGTCGCTGTCATCGGTGCAGGTGTTATCGGTGTCGAATATGCCTCGATATTTTCCGCGCTCGATGTACACGTGACGCTGATCGAGCCGCGTGAAACGATGCTCGACTTCCTGGACAAGGAGCTCGTTGCCGATTTCACGCATCAGCTCCGAGACCGCGGAATTGCGCTGCGCTTCGGGGCAAAGGTCCAGAAGATCGAAAAACACGGTCCCGCAGAATGTGAAATCACGCTGGAAGGCGGCCGTAGTGTCCGGTCCAACGTCATCCTGTTTGCGGCAGGGCGCATGGGCGCGACCCCGAACCTGAACCTGCAAAGCTGCGGCCTGGAAGTGGACCACCGTGGTCGTCTGAAGGTCGATCCGATGACTTTTCAGACCGACGTGCCGCATATCTATGCGGCTGGTGATGTCATCGGATTTCCGAGCCTTGCCTCGACATCCATGGAGCAGGGGCGCATTGCAGCCTGCCAGGCATTGGGAGAAAAGGCCTACGATCCGCCAGAGTATTTTCCCTATGGCATCTATGCGGTTCCGGAAATTTCGACTGTCGGCATGACCGAGGAGGAGATCAAGGAACGCGGCATTCCCTACGAGTGCGGCGTTGCCCGTTTCCGCGAAACGTCACGCGGCCACATCATGGGCCTCGATACCGGCATGCTGAAGATGATCTTCTCGCTCAAGACCCGCCGGCTTCTGGGATGTCATATTGTGGGCGAGGGCGCGACCGAACTGGTTCACATCGGCCAGGCCGTGCTCAATCTGCGTGGTACGCTGGAGTATTTCGTCGAAAACACCTTCAATTACCCCACGCTGGCCGAGGCTTACAAGATCGCCGCGCTCGATGCCTGGAACCGTATGCCGCCACTGGATCACTGAACCAGCGGTGGCGGCCTTGTCTGACGAGCTCTTCCAGATCAACTGGAATAAGGCGGACGATCCGAACTCAGCAGAGCCAGCAATTCTCCGGCAAGGCTGCCTGAGTGACTTCGCCGCCATCTTCGATCCAGTGTGCAATTCCCTTTTCGACGTTGACCACGTTTGTGAAGCCGGCCTGTCCGGCGAGATATTCTGACAGAGCCTGGCTTCGTTGCCCCGTCTGGCAGATAAACACCACTTCGTCCGAGGGGCCGGAAATCAACTTCTGAAGTTCGCTGCCGAAGGCAGGGTTCACCTGGCCACTGTCATTGAAGAACGTAACCAGATGGCTGCCCGGAATGACGCCGGTTTGCTTCCATTCGTCAGGACGCCGGATATCAATGACCGTGGTGCCTGAGGCGAGCTTTGCCTTCAGGGTGCCGTTGTCGATATCGGAGAATTTCTTCGCCTTGACCTCAAGCAGTTCGATTTCGAATTTCAATGTTGCATCCGGCGGAATGATCCCGCCTGCGCCTTGGGACCCGTAAGCCATGTCCGGCGGAATGATCAGCTCGCGCTTGCCGCCGACCTGCATGCCCTCGACGCCTTTTTCCCAACCGGGAATAACGCGCCGCTCTCCCAGCGTGAACGAAAATGGCGTGCCTCGGTCGATGCTGGAGTCGAACTTCGTTCCGTCCATCAGCCAGCCGGTGTAGTGCACCACCACCGTTTCACCGACGTTTGCTTCTTCGCCGGTTCCTTTTTCAATATCCCGGATCTGCAGCTCTTCCTGCGCCTGTGCCGGCAGGATGAAAAGCATGATGGCGAGAATGCGCGTAACCCATTTGAGCATGATGTGTTGTCCCGGTGTGTTGTTACGGACAAGAATTGGTCATCTGGGACAGGAAAACAATCCGGGTTTCCATCACAGTGACGGTAAGTCACAAGGCCGGGGTGGCTTGTGGTTTCCAGACCAGAGGCGCCTGGCTAGCCTATGCGCCAGTCAGGTCTTGCCAAGAGGATCGTTGACGGAGCGAATGAGCTTTTCCAGAAGGTCTGACAATTGCTGTTGTTCTTTTTCGCTTAACCCGCTCACCGCCTGCTGCTGTTTTGCAATGTAGTCGGGCATTTGTCCCTTTATCAGGTCCAGTCCCTTTGGGGTCAGGCAAACGGTGAGTGCCCGCCTGTCATCTGGATGCGGGCAGCGTTCAACCAGACCTGCTTTCTCCAGTTTATCGACCCGGGCCGTCATGCCGCCCGAGCTCATCATCGTGGTCCGGTACAATTCCGTCGGTGTCAGCTTGTAGGGGGGGCCGGACCGCACGAGGGTCGCCAGAACATCGAATTCACCCGTCTTCAGTCCGATATCCGCGTAGGCAGGGGCAAGATAGTCGCGGCCCATCACCTGAGACGCTTCGTTCAATCGACCAAGCAGAACCATTGGCGACAACTGCTCCGCGATCTCGGGTATTTCCCTTTGCCATTGCCTGCGCGCGCGCTCCGCACGGTCGATTAGCAGGTCTTCCGGATCTCCGAACAGGTGATCCGATGGCTTCTTGGTGTCGCTTGACCGGGTGGTCATGGTCGGAAACTCCAGATCATTTCCAGTCAGATGACGCACTTTTTTACAAGGGAACAAGAGGTTGCGTAACTAGCTGACATATCGACTGTTTTTGTTGTTCCGATACTCGCTGTTTCGGGTGGTTCTGTCAACTGATGTCAAGAATCTTGAAATTAAGTATCTTGAAATCAAGATAAAATGCGTTATCTGTTCTGGCAACGGTGCAGCATCAAGCCAGCGCCAAAATGTGAGGAAGGACAGTCCCATGGTGGACACGACCAGATTAGGAACATCCGCAAGTGCGGCTTCCCTGCAGCAACAAGCATCTCTTTCAGGCGAAAGGCGTGAAAGTCCTTTGGATCAGCCGTTGGTGCTGTTGTTGATTGTCGGTGGTTTTCTCGCCGTATCCACGGTGATTGCCAAGGCCGCCCCCATGACCGGGTGGCATCCTTTGGCCTTGTTGCAATGGTCCATCCTTGGCGGTGCTGCGGGTTTGTTCGTTATTAGCAGGATTGCGTCCGGAGGAAGTATCGCCGCCAAAGGGGACACAGGTGTCAGCCGGGGCCAGTTTGCCTTCTACCTGCTGGTCAGCGGTCTCCTGTTCATTGCCCCGAACATGATCGCAGTGGTTGCTGCGCCAAAGGTCGGGGCGGGGTTTGTTTCCCTGAGCTACGCTTTTCCGCTGGTTCTGACTTATGGATTTGCTGTTCTGTTGCGCCTGGAGAAGTTTCAGGTTCTGCGTGGGGTCGGCGTTCTGTTCGGTCTGGCTGGTGGCATCTTGCTGGCGGCGTCCGGACGTCAGCTTTCCGTGGATGCCTCCTGGTGGGCGATGTTTGCTCTGTCGATCCCTGTATTCCTGGCTTCCGGTAACATTTTTCGCACGGTGAAGTGGCCAGCAGGCGCGCGGCCGGTCAATCTTGCTCTCGGCATGATGCTGGTCGGGTTTGCGGCACTCGGATTATTTACTGCCATGGCCGGTATCCCCGTTGTGCCTGGCACCTGGTCACTGGAGGCCACTGGCCTGCTGGCAGCCCAAATAACGATATTCGCTTTTCAGTACGGGCTGTATTTCCGCCTGCAGCACACAGCCGGGCCTGTCTATCTCAGCCAGATAGGTTCCGTTGCCGCGGTGATTGGTCTTGGCCTCGGATATCTCGCCTTTGGTGAAGTGCCAAACATGGCGAAACTGGCGGCCGTCGCAGCTGTCGGGGCAGGGATTGTGCTCGTCAGCAAAGGGCGCGGCGCTGGAGCGAAAAAGTCAGGCTAGTCTTGCCATACCCCTAAGAACCGATCCCGCAACTCGCGGGATCGGTTTTTCGTCTTTGGCTTCCAGGTGATTTCTCACCCCCAGAGCCAGGCAGCTCCCCGCACACCAGAGCTGTCGCCGTGCATAGCCTTGCGGATCGGTGTCTCGAAGGTATCTGAGAAAATGTAAGGCGTCATCGCGGGCGGAAGGTCGGCATAAAGTTCGTCGATATTCGACATGCCGCCACCCAGGACGAATACGTCCGGATCGAGCAGATTTGCCGACATCGCGAGCGCACGGGCAAGACGGCTAACATAAGCCTCGTAGACGGCAGTTGCCACCACGTCGCCGGAGCGTTTCAGTGCCATGATCTCATGGCCTTTCAGCAGCGTTCCGGTCCTGTCATTGTAGTCAAGCTGAAAACCCGTTCCCGAACACCAGCGATCGATGGCGCCCTTGTGGCCGATCCAGCTGTCGGGACCCGGATACTCCTCCGGCTTTAGCCAGGGCACGGTGATCGCTCCCCATTCGCCACCGATGCCGTTGGCACCAAGATGGGCTTTCGCGTCGATGGCAATGCCCGAGCCGCTGCCTGTGCCGATGATGATCGCGTGAACGATATGCGCTCCAGCACCTGCGCCATCGGTCGCTTCGGAAACAGCCAGACAGTTTGCGTCATTCTGGATACGAACCGGGCGGCCAAGAACCCTCTGCAGGTCCTGGTCCAGGGGCTTGCCGTTCATCCAGGTGGAATTGGCGTTCTTGACCAGACCTGTCTTGGGGGAAAGCGAACCGGGAATTCCAAGACCGAGCGTTCCCGTCAGTCCGGTTGCCTTTTCGGCCGCCTCGACCAGAAAACGGACTGCTTCCAGACAACCTTCATAGTCGTCCCTGGGTGTGTCGACCCGTTGCCGGAACAGTTCCTCGCCCTCGTTGGAAAGAGCGATGATTTCGATCTTGGTTCCACCCCAGTCAATTCCCAGCCGCATTTTCAGTCCATCCGTCTTGGCAGTTCGAAGGCAGCTGTCTGGCCGTCTTCAAGTTCGCTTGTTTGTTTTCCGTAGGTTTTGAATTTTTTCAAGATTACGGTCATTTCCTCCGCATCCAGTATCACAGGTTCACCCAGGATCAGGGCTGATAGATACTGGTCTGCCAGATCTTCCACGCCTTCCGCGGTCGAAAGCGCCTTCTGCAAGGTTTCTCCACCGGCGATCTGCCCATGATTTGCAAGCAGGCAGGCGTTTCTGTCGCCAAGTGCTGAAATCATTGCCTCGGACAATCCACGGGTGCCGAAGGTGGCGTAATGGGCGCATTCAATACGGTCGCCACCGGCAAGCGCCACCATATAGTGAAATGCAGGAATACCGCGCCGGTGACAGGACAGGGCGGTCGCGCGAGGACTATGGCAATGCACCACCGCGCCGCAATCCGGCTTCGCCAGATAGAAGTCGAGATGCATCCGCCATTCGGAAGACGGTAGTGTCTCGCCGCGGTAGCAGCCCTCCCAGTCCAGCGCGACAATCTTGTCTTCAGTCAGATTTTCGTAAGGCGTTCCCGACGGCGTCACCAAAAAACCGGATTCGGTGCGTGCACTGACATTTCCTGAGGTGCCCTTGGTCAGTCCGAGACGAGGCAAGGCACGGGCTGTCTCGATGATCGCACGGCGCAGGTCAGGTGTGTCACCTGGAAAGGTGGGCATTCGGGGCCTCTTTGGTTCTGGTTCGGGTGCGAGCGTTACGTTTGGCTGCGCGACCGTGGAAGCGGCGCTTACATGACAGGTATCCGGTTGCCTTTTCAAGGTATTGGTTTGATAAATCCCGTGCCCTTGACCACTCGGTTGAGGATCGTGGTGTTAAGGGACTGAATGGCAGGTTTCGCAGACAAGCTCAGGCATTTGCTTGGATCGGCTGCAATGTCGGCAGACCGGACGGGTAGGGGAGCGCATTCCAGGTCGAGGCCGGGGCACCGTTCCAAGGGCCCGCGCTGGGCCGAGCCGGACATGGAAACTCTGTCTGAAGGAGGCGAGCCCAGGAGGCCCGGCCTGCCAACCCGCGCGTCCAGATCTCGTAAACGTGCTCAGGTGACGCCGTACTACATCTGGGGAACCCTGGCGTTGCTGGCTGCCGGTTTCGCCGTTGGCGGCCTGTTCCTGCACCTTGCCGGGCAAGGGAGTGAGGAAAGCGTTGCAACCGCCCCCTTGATGCCTGATCCGCTTTCTTCCCTGCAGTCTCCGGCCAAGCAGGTGCTGCTGGCTCCGGAACCGGAACTGTCCGCGGAGCTGAAACGCAGCTTCCTGGGCCAGCCGGATCAGCTATGCGACGAATTACGGTCTCTGGGGCTCGGAAATCCTGGTTGGAGCCGGGCACCTTTCAGTGAAGGCCGTTGGCAATGTGCATCCGACCTGGTGCCCTTGACCACACCCAGCGTCGACTACGGCTCGACAACCCTTTTCTTTCTGCTGCGCGGCCCATCGGAAAAAAGCATCGATTATCTGCGGCTGAAGCTGGTGGTGGAGGATCCGCGCCAGATGCAGATCGGCCTTGATGCGGTCTGGCTGGTGATCGACGCCCTCTCGCTTCGGTATGGCTGGACGGTTCCGGAAGTGTTTCGCGAGGCGGTTTCCGGGTTCAGGCAACTGGAGACGACACACCGGGGCGTGCGGCTGTCGGTTTCGCCGGAAGATCCAAATCTGACGGGGGACCCGCTGGCAAGCCAACGGCTCAACATCATTCTGGACTTTGGCGAGCCGGACCTTATCCGGCCCGCCGACAGGTTTGAAAAAGCACCGCCACTGGAAAGCGGCTGGAGTGTCAGGGCCCCGGACGGTCAGGCAAGGGAATGAACTCTTCCGCATCGCCGGGTACCGTATCGAAACGGCCAAGACGCCAGTCTTCCTTGGCCTGCTCGATGCGCTCTTTCGATGAAGACACAAAGTTCCACCAGATATAACGCCGGCCGTCCATCGGTTCGCCGCCAAGCACTACGAAACGAGCCGGCACGGGAGACGTGTTTTCGATCACCAGATGATCACCCGGTTTGAACACCAGCAGCTGGGCCGGATCGAAATTCTGGCCGGCGATGGTGATCTGGCCCGAGACCGTGTAAAGGCCGCGCTCTTCCCATCCGGCATCCAGCGGGATCTTCGCTCCCGGTTCCAGCGTGATATCGGCATAGAACATGTCGGACGCTGTCTTTACCGGTGCCTTATGGCCATAAAGCTCGCCCGCGATAAGTTTGACTGAAGCGCCCTTGTCGGCAAATTCCGGCTGTTCTTCGGTGCCGTGGTGCTGGAAGGTCGGATCGGTCTCTTCCAGGTGTTTGGGCAGGGCCACCCAGCTCTGCAGGCCGAACAGGGGACGTTTTTTCTGCAGGCGTTCCGGCCTCTCACGTTCGGAATGCACGATGCCCTTGCCGGCGCTCATCCAGTTCAGAGCACCGGGGGCAATCGCAATCTCCGTTCCAAGGCTGTCACGGTGATACATCTCTCCTTCGAAGAGATAGGTCACCGTCGCCAACCCGATGTGAGGATGCGGGCGCACGTCGATACCGCCGCCGACCAAAAGTTCTGCCGGGCCCATCTGGTCGAAGAAGATGAAAGGGCCAACCATCCGCCGCCTGGCAGACGGCAAGGCACGTCTTACCGAAAATCCGCCGAGGTCGGATGTCCGTGGTACGATGATCGTTTCAATCGGGTCACAGCTTGCAGCATTTCCCGGTACGGGATCAGGGCAATTCAACCAGCTCATCTGCCTCTCCATCAAAGAACATTCTGTCTTGCAAACTAGATAGGGCCTGCGAAGCCGAAGTGTCCATTGAACAGTCTGTTTCGGGTTTTCATCCCCTGCACAATCTGTATAACGACCGGCCCTTCCTTGCTTTTGTTTGGTGCGACATGAAACGCGTGATGATCGTTGGCGGCCCGGGCTCGGGCAAAAGCACGCTTGCCGTTGCCCTTGGGTGGAAAACCGGACTGCCGGTCTATCATATGGACAAGATCCACTACCGCTCCGGTTGGAACGAGCGGACGCGGGAAGAGAAAGACCGGCTGACGCATGAGGTCCATCTGAAGGATGTGTGGATCTTCGAGGGCGGTCATTCAAGCACCTATGCGGAACGTATCGAACGTGCCGACACTTTCATCTGGCTCGATGTCCCGGTGACGCGCCGCATATTTCGAGTGCTGAAACGGTCGGTGAAATACAATGGGCAAAGCCGTCCGGATCTGGCCGAGGGCTGCCCGGAGCAGTTCAACTGGCAAACTGTTGAATTCCTGAGGTTCATCTGGCGAACGAGACACTCCGCCAGAGCCAAGCTGGAGCACATCTACCGCGAACCTCCGGATCATCTGAAAGTCTATCGGTTCAATACCCTTGCCGAAATCGACGACTTTCTGGCGCGCCCCTGGCAACAAGGATGAAGGCTCATCCTGTCTCTTGACAGGTGCGCCTGACGGGCGGCACAACAGGGGCTCACCCGGGGTGCCTCCAGAAGAGGCTGAGATACTGCTGGCGCACTTGCGCAGTGCAGGGACCCGACGAACCTGATCCAGGTCATGCTGGCGAAGGGAAGGTGTTCTTGGCCAGCTGCGTTCGCCACGGCAATGCTCCAACCCGGCCACCTTTCCAAGCCGAATGTCCGAAATGCGGGCCCTTTTCCGGTCCTTGCGGAGATCCGTTGAATGCAAGCGGGCTACCAGACATTCCGTGATGTCGAACGACTGACGTCCACCCTGGCAGGAGAGGCGGAATGAAGGTCGGTATCAAAGGGGCGGGTGTCGCCGGTCTGGCACTGGCACATGAGCTTGTCTCGCGCGGTGTGCGGGTGGAGCTGCTGGAAAAACACAAGGATCTCACAGCCAGTGCCTCCTGGCTCGCAGGCGGCATGTTGGCGCCATGGTGTGAGCGGGAAAGTGCCGAGGAAGATGTTCTGCGGCTCGGGCAAGCCTCCATTGGCTGGTGGAGCAAGGTCCTGCCGGGCCAGGTTTCGCACAATGGCACGCTGGTTGTTGCCGCGCCGCGCGATACCGGCGAGTTAAGTCGCTTTGCTTCTCGAACCAGCGGCTTTGCCTGGCTCGACGCTGACGCGCTGGGCGCACTCGAGCCGGACCTCGCAGGCCGATTTGCAAAGGGGCTCCATTTTGCCGGGGAAGCCTATCTCGATCCGCGGCGGGCCCTCACGGCATTGAGGGCAAAGGTGTCTGAAAGTGGTGCCAAGGTGAGGTTAGAGGCGCAGCACTTCACCGCGGCGACCGATATTGTCGCCGATTGTACCGGCATGGCCTCGCCGGATCCGCACTTGCGTCCCGTACGCGGTGAAATGCTGATCCTCCACGCGCCGGATGTCTCGCTTTCGCGGCCGGTGCGTTTTCTGCACCCGCGCATCCCGGTCTATGTCGTGCCTCGTGACAACGGTGTCTTCATGGTCGGGGCAACCATGATCGAAAGCGGTGACCAGGGAGCGGTCAGTGTTCGGTCCACCATGGAACTTCTAAATGCCGCCTACAGCCTGCATCCGGGATTTGCCGAGGCAAAGATCATCGAAACCGGGGTGGGCCTCCGCCCGGCATATCCAAACAATCTTCCTCGTCTCACGTTTACCGGCAACACGTTGTCAGTGAACGGATTCTACCGGCATGGTTTCCTGCTTGCTCCGCATTTTGCCATGGAAGCGGCAGACAGGATCATGCAACACCTTCAGGAGAAGTCCCTTGAAGCTAACCATTAACGGCGAACCTCAGGAAGTTGTCAGCGCGACGCTGGCTGCGCTTCTGGACGAACTGGCCTATGACCACGAGTTTCTTGCAACGGCGCGCAACGGCGATCTGGTTTGTGCTGAAGAACGAAGCGATTGCTTCCTTCAAGCTGGCGACCGTATCGAGATCCTGTCGCCGATGCAGGGAGGATGACGCCCATGTTCGAAGTTTATGGCGAAAGCGTTGCGTCGCGTTTCCTGCTTGGAACTGCCCAGTACCCATCACCCCAAATTCTGTCGGACGCGGTGAAGGTATCTGGGGCTGAAATTCTGACGGTGTCCCTTCGGCGCGAAACGGCAGGAAGTGGCGGAGGCGGCCGGTTCTGGGACCTGATCCGGGAACTGAACGTCAAGGTTCTGCCCAACACTGCCGGATGTCATTCGGTGAAGGAAGCCGTCACCACCGCAAAAATGGCACGCGACCTTTTTGGTACCGACTGGATCAAGCTGGAAGTGATCGGTCATCACGACAGCCTGCAGCCGGATGTCTTTGGCCTCGTGGAAGCCGCACGTATCCTGAGCGATGACGGCTTCAAGGTGTTTCCCTATACGACGGACGATATTGTCGTCGGCGAACGGTTGCTTGAGGCGGGGTGCCAGGTGTTGATGCCCTGGTGTGCGCCAATCGGTTCGGCGAAAGGGCCGGTCAATCCGGATGCCCTTCGTGCCTATCGCAGTCACTTCAAAGGCATCCCACTTGTTGTGGATGCCGGTCTTGGCAGACCGTCCCATGCGACCGCTGTTCTGGAACTCGGTTTCGATGCGGTGCTGCTGAATACGGCTGTGGCAAAGGCCGGAGACCCTGTCGCAATGGCCAAGGCCTTTGCAGTTGCAATTGAGGCCGGTCGCCTGGCCTATGAAGCCCAACCCCTGGAACCTCGCGACATGGCGGTTCCTTCTACCCCGGTTCTCGGAATGGCGGTGTTTGAATGAAGCTCGATCCCTTTTACCTCATCGTCGACAGTTCCGACTGGATCGAGCGGCTGGTTCCGCTTGGCGTCAAACTGGTTCAACTGCGCATCAAGGACGCGAGCGACGAAGTCCTGCGCAAGGAAATCGCAGCATCCAAGAGCGCTTGCGAAAAGCACGGCTGCCAACTTGTCGTGAACGACTATTGGCAGCTCGCGATTGAACTGGACTGCGACTTTGTCCACCTTGGTCAGGAAGACCTTGCTCACGCCGATGTGGCGGCCATTCGCAAGGCGGGGCTGAAACTTGGCGTTTCGACCCATGACGGTGAGGAACTGGAAACCGCTCTTTCTATCGAGCCCGATTATGTCGCGCTGGGGCCTGTCTATCCAACGATCCTGAAAGAAATGAAATGGGCGCCCCAAGGCGTTGAAAAGGTTGGTCGGTGGAAGCGGCAGATCGGCGAATTGCCGCTTGTTGCTATTGGCGGCCTCAATCCGGAGCGTCTGCCGGGTGTGTTCGGGAACGGCGCAGATATCGCAGCCGTTGTCACCGACATCACCCGGAATGCCGATCCGGAAGCGCGCACCAGGGAATGGATAATGGCGACAGATCCCTGGCGGTAGGTGGAACTCGTTTCGCCTTCGGCCTGGTTAAACGAAAATCGCTTTATCGCGCGCGACTTGATCGCGCAGAAAATCCTGTGCCGCGGCGACATGGCGGAGAGGGCGCGAACTTTCATGTGTCACCATCCAGTAGGCCCGGTGAAGCTTTATCTCCGGGAGAACGGCGACCAGGTCCGCATTGTCGCGTGCGATAAAATCGTGAAGAATGCCGATACCGGCGCCGGACCTGACTGCTTCGGTCTGGCCAAGTGCGGAGGCGATTTCAAATCGCGCGGTCCAGTCTTTCAGGATCTCGGTGCCATAGTTCAGCGATGGCGAGTAGAGCAGGTCTTCCACGTAGCCAATAAGATCGTGGTCGATCAGATTGCTTGCGGAGGCAGGTGTTCCCCGGCTTTTCAGATAGGTTTTTGACGCATAAAGGCCGAGCGAATAGTCGATGAGCTTGCCGGCAACCAGCCTGCCTGTTTCCGGCCTGTCTATTGTCACGGCGATATCAGCTTCACGGCGGGAGAGCGAGAAGGAGCGGGGTACGGGAACGAGCTGCACCGTCAGTCCTGGATGTTTTTCCGTGAGCTTGCCAAGCCGGGGCGCAAGATACGCGACACCGAAACCATCGGGCGCGCCGATGCGAACGGTTCCGGAAATTTCCGGCGTATTGTTTGTCAGGTCGGCTTCCGCTGCCACCGCCTCGGCTTCGATCCGTTCTGCCCGGTCAAAGAACCGGCTGCCGGCTTCCGTCAGAAGGCAGCCGGATGTTGATCTGTCGAAGAGGCGTGTGCCGATGCTGTCTTCGAGGCTCGTCAGCCTGCGCGCCACCGTGGCGTGGTTGAGGCCGAGACGGCGCGCTGCCGCCAGGATTTGTCCTGTTCGAGCGATCGCGAGAAAGATGCGGATGTCGTCCCAGTTCATGTCGATTTTCTTTCCGCGATGACCAGCCCGCTCCGGTTTGTTTTTCAGCTGGTGTCAGATACCAGGCACGATGCCGCCGCGTTCATGGTGGTGAGTTCACGCCTTGCTGCACACCGGCTTTTGGTAGAGTTTCAACCGGGATGACAACCGAGGGGGATTGGACCTATCGTTTGTCTCAGACGCTTCGTGGCGTTTTATTGCATAACTTTAAAAAACGCACAACGGGTCCGGAAATCTGGCTCTTGTTTGTGGCAAAAATAAAAGTCAAAAAAGACGTCATCTCGGACGCTCGCCCAAAATCCTTTTGGCTGGTGTCAGGACATATTGGGAGAAACGCGACATGCGGAAGATCGGTCATTTTATCGGCGGCAAGCACGTGGAGGGAACCTCCGGCCGCTTTGCAGACGTCTACAACCCGGCAACCGGTGAAGTCGAGGCGCAGGTCGCCCTGGCCAGCCAGGCCGAGATGGACGCGGCAATTGCCAATGCTGCTGCCGCACAGCCTGCCTGGGCTGCCACCAACCCGCAGCGTCGCGCTCGCGTGATGATGAAGTTCGTAGATCTTCTCAACCGCGACATGGACAAGCTGGCAGAAGCTCTTTCCCGCGAACACGGCAAAACGATTCCGGACGCCAAGGGCGACGTTATCCGCGGTCTGGAAGTCGCCGAGTTCTGCATTGGTGCGCCGCATCTCCTGAAGGGTGAATTTACCGAAGGCGCCGGTCCTGGCATCGACATGTACTCCATGCGCCAGCCGCTTGGCGTCGTTGCCGGCATCACGCCGTTCAACTTCCCGGCCATGATCCCGATGTGGAAATTCTGCCCGGCGATCGCTTGTGGCAACGCCTTCATTCTGAAGCCGTCCGAGCGCGATCCGTCCGTGCCGATCATGCTTGCTGAACTGATGATCGAAGCCGGTCTGCCGGAAGGTGTTCTGAACGTCGTCAACGGCGACAAGAGCGCGGTCGATGCAATCCTGGACGATGAAACCATCCAGGCTGTCGGCTTCGTCGGTTCCACGCCGATTGCCCAGTATGTTTATGCCCGTGCAACTGCATCCGGCAAACGCGCCCAGTGCTTCGGTGGCGCAAAGAACCACATGATCATCATGCCGGATGCCGACCTTGATCAGGCAGCCGATGCTCTGATCGGTGCCGGTTACGGCGCGGCCGGCGAGCGTTGCATGGCTGTTTCTGTTGCCGTGCCGGTTGGCGAAAGCACCGCAAACGCACTGATCGAGAAGCTTGCGCCGAAGGTGGAGGCACTGAAGATCGGGCCGTACACGGCTGGCAATGACGTCGACTTCGGTCCACTGGTGACCAAGGAAGCGCTTGCCCGCGTAAAGGGGCTCGTCGACCAGGGCATCAAGGAAGGTGCGAAGCTGGTTGTCGATGGCCGCGATTTCTCCATGCAGGGCTATGAGAACGGCTTCTTCATGGGCGGCTGCCTGTTCGACAACGTCACCAAGGACATGGACATCTACAAGACCGAAATCTTCGGTCCGGTCCTGTCCGTGGTTCGCGCAGAGACCTACGAAGAAGCTCTCGATCTGCCGCTCAGCCACGAATACGGCAACGGCACTGCGATCTTCACCCGTGACGGCGACACCGCCCGCGACTTCGCGTCCCGCATCAACATCGGCATGGTCGGCATCAACGTGCCGATCCCGGTGCCGCTCGCCTACCACACTTTCGGCGGCTGGAAGAAGTCAGGCTTCGGCGATCTCAACCAGCATGGTCCGGACGGGTTCAAGTTCTACACCCGCACCAAGACCGTGACCTCCCGCTGGCCGTCAGGTCTGAAGGACGGGGCCGAGTTCGTGATCCCGACGATGAAGTAATTCCTCCCGGACCAAGTCCGGTCTGGCGCTCCCGGCTTCGCCTGGAGCGCCTCTTTTTTGTCTTGTAAAATGATAAAAGATTATTTTTATTATTTATTATGAAATGCGTGTGGAGACCTCTCATGCCTCAGATAATTCCGCCTGTCCTTTTCGGCCTGTTCCTGTTGTCGATGGTCCCGGTCACGATCTTGTCTCCCGGTTCGCCCATGCTTCCTGCACCGTTCCAGTGGACCGGTTTGGCAGTCGTCGCCCTGGGGTTGTTTTTCCTCAAAAAGGGGCATGGCACTTTCCTTTCGCAAGAAACGGAAATCCATACGTTCCGGCAGCCAACCCGCTTGGTCACCTCCGGCATCTACGCGCTTTCGCGCAATCCGATGTATCTTGGGTTTTTGTTGATGCTGCTCGGGGTTGCTGTCTGCACCAACGAAGCATTGAACGTCCTTTTCGCAATCGTCTTTTTTCTGGCCGCGCAGTTTTGGTACATCCCGATTGAGGAGCGGAACGCCGAGAAGACGTTTGGCCAGCCTTACCTAGACTACAGAAAAAATGTGAGGCGCTGGCTTTAGAAATGGCAAGACCGAAGGTTGAAAACGCCGAAATCCGGGAGAGCCTGCTGCAGGCTGCGGAACACCGCTTGCGGCGGCAAGGTTCGCCGCGCTTTTCCGTGACTGATCTGGCGGCCGATTGTCGGATGTCGCAATCGAATGTCTACCGGTTTTTTCCCAACAAGGCGGCTCTCATGGCCGGCTTGGCGGAACGCTGGTTCGCAGACGTGGAAGTTGCGCTTCAGGTGGAAATTTCAGCTGCGGAAAGCTGGCAATCGAAACTGGCAGCTTTTGTCAGGGTACAGCTCGTAATCAAGTCAGAAAGGTTTGACGACGATCCGGACCTGTTCCGGGCCTATCTAACACTGGCTGGAGAGCATCCCGAACCTGTCACCATCCATGTGAGCAGATTACGGAAAATGCTGGAAGGGATCCTTGGCGCCGTATTTGAAGGACGCGAACTGAAAAGGGCGTGCGAATTGGCTGAAGACGCAACGCATCTGTTCAGGGACCCGTTTCTGATTGCCCGCCTTAGGCCAAGGTGCACGGAAGAACGCGCCGAAGCGGTTCTCGCCGCGGTGCTTTCCGAATTGGAGCATCGTCTCGTGCGATAGCTGTCACCGCGAACCTCCGCTAAAGGCACTGGCTGTTAGACGCAGCAGCTGCCTTTTTCGGGCGTTTGTTGGAAACAAGGCCTGCACAAAGCTGTCTCCTGGAGTTTCAGGAGATGATTTCATGAACGAAGATCTCACAAGCGTCCTGAAAACCTCTTGTCAGGATTGTGCATCCGGTGAAAGAAAATAGGCATTTGCTGGCGCAGTACTGCGCCGATACCGGTCGCCCTTGCATGGCATTCCCATTGCCACCGTGGCAATCTGCCTCTTGAATTTGGGCGGACGGGGCGACACTAAACGGCTGATGACAATAAAAAGGGAAAAGATCGGGACGGTGCTTGAGGGTGAGGGGCAGGACAGCGAAGCAGCAGCTGCTTTCGGCTGGCCGGACAAAGGAGAAAGCCGCAGCCTGAAACGGGCTGGTCGGCTGCTGGCCGTATCCGATCTGCTGTGGATTGCACAGGCCGGATTGATTTCCTGGGCGCTCGGATCGCTCCCCATGATTTTTTCCGCCGCAGATGACGGCCAGGTTATCGAAAGCGATCTGACAGGCTTGGCCTTCCAGGCTGCCGCCGGCATCGCACTGGTTGCTGTGTTGAGAGTGTTTCTGCAAAACCGAGCCGAAACGGTTGCCCGGCAAACTGCGCGTGCAATCCAGAGCAGGGCACGTGCAGAGCTGCTTTCCGTTGCCGCCAGAACGTCGCCATCTTCAGAATTCCCATCTTCGGGTGCCTTTGCCGCCCATGTTACCGAACAGGTCGACCTGCTCGGACCGTACTATCGGAATTTCGAACCTCAGAAGGTTCGGCTTCGTCTTGTGCCCCTCGGGATCGTTGCCGCCACTGCCGTGTTCAGTTGGGTCGGCGCGCTGATCCTGGTTGTCTGCGGGCCGCTCATTCCTGTTTTCATGGCGCTGATTGGTATGCGTGCCAAGGCTGCGAGCGAGACGCAACAGGAAGAACTGGTGCGGCTGAGCGGCAGTCTGCTGGACAGGATCAGGGGCCTGGAAACACTGACCTTGTTTGGCGCAATCGAGCGTACCCAGCGGCAAATCGCTGACGCGGGCGAACGGTTCAGAACCGGCACCATGCGCGTCCTGAAGATCGCATTCCTATCCTCAACCGTTCTGGAACTCTTTTCTGCACTCGGAATAGCCTTCTGCGCGGTCTATGTGGGGTTTTCGCTATTGGGTGAAATCCAGGCTGGAACCTGGGGCGGGCCCCTGACCTTTGCGCAGGGCCTGTTCATTCTGCTGCTCGCACCGGAGTTCTTTGCCCCCTTGCGTGCCTACGCGGCAGCCTATCATGACAGGGCAGGCGGACTTGCCGCGCGGAAGAAGCTGGCGACACTTTTCCCGTCGCAGGAAACCCCCGGAAACCCTAAGCGCGCTGAACGATCAGACGAGCCGGTCGGTACCATTTCACTTTCAGGCCCGCCCGCCATTCAGTTCAGGTCTGTCGGCATTTCCCATGATGAGCGCTGTGTCTTCAAGGAGTTCGATCTGAGGATTGAGCCGGATGAAACGCTTTTGGTCGAAGGGCCGAGCGGCAGCGGCAAGACCACACTGATTGACGGGATACTGGGCTTCCAGGAGCCTGATTCCGGCGAAATTCAGGTGAATGACCTTACTGCAACCGCGATTGCACCGTTGCTGCGTCGAAAGGTTATATGGCTCGGCCAGTCGCCCAGGCTGTTCCACGGCAGTCTCAAGGCCAACCTCCTGAGAGCTGTTGATACATCTGCAGCGGTTACGGAGGACGATCTCTGGCAAGCCCTTCGCCTTGCCGGGGCCGAAGCGCTCGTCCAGCGTTTGCCTCGTGGTCTGGAAACACCTTTGGGAGAAGACGGTTTCGGCCTTTCTGTCGGGGAGATCCGGCGGGTGGCTCTCGCGAGGGCGGCAATGCGCAAGGATGCTGTCCTGCTGCTGGCGGACGAACCAACAGCCTCGCTGGATGAAGAAACGGCAGCAGATGTCATCGAGGGATTGCGGAAACTTTGCGATGGCCGGACCGCCGTGATCGCCACACACGACCCGGCCCTTCGGAAAATCGCCTCGCGGCGGATTGACCTGAAGGCGCTCGGCGTCCTCGCCGAAGGGGAGGTGTTCGGGTGAGGTCTGTCTGGCATATCATTCGCACCCAGCACCGGTACGACAGCTTTCATTTCTGGCTTGGCATTCTTGTGGCATTGCTGCCTGCGGCTGCCGGGCTTCTTCTGCTCGGCGTTTCCGGCTGGTTCATCACCGCTGCGGCTATTGCGGGTTTGAGTGGCGCGTTCTTGAACATTTTTGCGCCAAGCGCGCTCATTCGGGCCTTTGCAATAGTCCGTACCGCCGGCCGTTACGGTGAAAGGGTCCTGACACATGACGCCACGTTCCGGTTTCTGACTGGGTTCAGAAACCGGCTGTTTGCGGCGATGGCACTAAAGACAAACGACGGTCAGCGATCCGGATTGCTGCTCAATCGTCTGACACTCGACGTTGCCGTCCTCGATACGGTTTATTTGCGTCTGGTGGTTCCTCTGGTGCTGTCGCTGGTTGTTGCTGTCTCGCTGCTTCTGGTCTGGAGCAGCGTATCGCCGCTTTTGTTGCTTACCGGAGCAGCCTTCGTTTTGGCCTGGCTCGGGCTCGCGGTCTGGACCTTTGCACGGTCCGACACCAAAACCGCCCGCCGCTCTGACGCGGCGCTGGATGCCATGCGGCTTCGAGCGGCGGATCTGGCGGCAGGCCGGCGGGATCTTGCGATTTACGGGGGGCTGGAAGCGGCAGCCGACTCGGTCCTTGTCGCCGACACGCGATTGGCGGAAGCCCAGGAGGTTGAGGATCACCGTACCAGCAAGCTGACAGCGGGTTCCACACTCCTTGGACAGCTGTTTCTTGCCGTCATGCTTCTTGTCTGTCTGCACGAAGTCGGGAATGGCGCGCTGACGGCTGCTTTCAGCGTCGGTCTGATACTGGTGGTGATGGGGCTTCCGGAAATATTCTCGATGAGCTTGCCTGGCCTTTCCAGACTGCCTCGCGTTGCGTTGGCAGCTGGTCGGATCATGCACTTGATGCGTCGCCCCGATGAGGTCGAGCCTTCGCAGAGCCTTGCCGTACCAGAGACTGGACGCCAAGGCACCGTGCCTGCGCTCGCTTTCGAGGACGTCAGTTTTGGCTATCCCGGTGCTGACAGAAGCGTTCTGGAGGGGCTCTCCTTTCACCTTGCGCAGGGCGAAATTCTCGCATTGGCAGGGCGCAGCGGTTGCGGCAAGTCGACGATTGGGGCATTGGCCGCGCGGTTACGAAAGCCAGGGCAGGGGAAGATACTTCTGGGTGGGCTGGAAATCGACCGTATCTCCGAGAAAGAGCTACGCCGCAAGGTTACCGTCATTGGGCAAAAGGCCTATCTCTTCAACGAGACCGTTGCCGAGAACTTGCGTGTTGCAAACCCGGATGCTGGCGACACGGAACTTTGGCGTGCGCTCGAACAGGCGGCGCTTGCTGAACGCATTTCTGAAAATCCGGAAGGCCTGCAGACCATACTCGGTGAGGGGGGACTCGGACTGTCCGGTGGAGAGCAGAGGCGGCTTGCCCTGGCGCGTGCCTTTCTGACGCGGCCGGCCCTGTTTGTTCTGGACGAGATGACCGAGGGACTGGACGCTGCAACCGCTGCGGATGTTCTGGACCGGTTTTTGTCCTACCGCGGCGATGCGGCCGTCTTGATGATTGCGCACCGTCGACAGGAGTTGGAGCGGGCAGACCGCGTGCTGGATCTGACGGCACCATGCGGCAGCGGCATTCGGTCGCCGGAAATAATTCTTTCCGAATTTCAATGAGTTCTCCCGCAGTTTTCCGCATCTTGAGGTTGCCGCGACCTAACTGTCGCATTGACCTTGGGGGGGCGGTGGGCCACGATCAGGCCATAGGAAGACTCGTTTTCCAAGCCGGTTCATTGACGGGATTGGCGGCCGCAATCCGCATTCACTGTGAAGTTGATTGCCGTTGCCGGATCGGGACGAAAACCGGGTTTTCAATCAAGATCGACACAGGCCCGGTCTCCTCCGACAGGGCATTTACCCGTCGATCGTCCTGATGTGCAGACGTGCCTGTTGCGGTTCGATAGAACCTTTGACACGACTGCCGAAATGCTCGGGCCTCTCCGGTCCGTAAAGGGGGAATACGATGGAACTGAACGTCGTTGACCTGTCCCGGCTGCAATTTGCCATGACAGCGCTCTACCACTTCCTGTTTGTGCCTTTGACCATCGGCCTGTCAATCCTGCTGGCCACCATGGAAACAGTCTATGTGATGACCGGCCGAGAGGTCTGGAAACGCATGGTCAAGTTCTGGGGCACGTTGTTCGGGATCAACTTCGTCCTGGGGGTCGCTACCGGTCTGACGATGGAGTTCCAGTTCGGCATGAACTGGGCCTACTTTAGTCAGTATGTCGGCGATGTCTTTGGTGCGCCTCTGGCGATCGAGGGCCTGATGGCTTTCTTTCTGGAAGCCACATTCGTTGGGCTGTTCTTCTTCGGCTGGGACAGGCTCTCCAAGCGCCAGCATCTGGCTGCCACGTGGGCCGTCGCGATTGGAACAAACCTGTCGGCACTCTGGATCCTGATCGCCAACGGCTGGATGCAACACCCTGTCGGGTCCGCATTCAACCCCGACACCATGCGCATGGAAGTCACCAGTTTCTATGAAGTGCTGTTCAATCCGGTGGCCCAGGCGAAGTTCGTGCACACCGTTTCTGCAGGTTATGTCACCGCATCCATGTTCGTTCTGGGTATTTCTGCCTGGTACATGTTGAAAGGCCGACATATTCCGATCGCCAAACGATCCATGGCCATTGCGTCCGCATTCGGCTTTGCATCTGCACTTTCGGTTGTCGTTCTCGGGGATGAAAGCGGCTACGAGGCCAACCTGAACCAGAAGATGAAACTGGCGACGATCGAAGCCATGTGGGAGACCGAGCCGGCTCCGGCCTCGTTCAACGTGATTGCTTGGGCGGATATGGAGAAGCGGGAGAACGTCTTTGCCATCGAAGTGCCCTATGTCATGGGCCTGATCGCAACGCGTTCCCTCGACACGATCATTCCCGGCATCAAGGATCTGGTTGAGCGGACAAAGGACCGCATCCGGCAGGGTGCCATAGCCTGGGATGCGCTGCAGAAAATCCGGCAGGATCCGGCAAATGCAAGTGCGGATGTCCGCGAGACCTTCCTGCAGAACGAAAACTCGCTTGGGTACGCCTATCTGCTGCTGCCGTTCACGGACAATCCGATGGATGCGACCACCGCTCAGGTAGACGCGGCCGCCTGGTCCACCGTGCCGGAAGTCATGCCGATGTTCTATTCCTTCCGGATCATGGTGGCGTGCGGCTTCTTCTTCATCCTGATGACCACGGTATTCTTCTACTATTCGTCGTCCGGACGGCTGGACGTTCTCAGAGAAAAGCGTCGTTGGCTGCTGCATGTCGCAGTCTGGTCGATCCCGTTGCCGTGGATCGCCTGCGAAATGGGCTGGTTCGTCGCCGAGTATGGCCGTCAGCCCTGGATCATCGAAAGTATGTTGCCGACCTCTGCCGGTGTCTCGAGCCTTAGCGTGACCGAGGTCCTGCTGACGCTCGCCGGTTTTGTTGCACTCTACAGCACGCTTCTGGTGATCGAGATCACGCTGATGATCAAATACATCAAGATCGGTCCGGAAGACGGCGAGAACCCGGATGCGGTTCCGGCCGCGCCAAAGCAGCCGGTCCCGGCCGCAGCCTCTGTACCAGCGGAGTAATCGAAAATGATCCTCTATGAAATGATCGACTACTCCATCCTGAAGATGATCTGGTGGCTGCTGCTCGGCGTCCTTCTGATCGGATTTGCCGTGATGGACGGTTTCGACATGGGCGTTGGCGCGATGCTGCCCTTCGTTGCCGAGACAGATATCGAACGGCGTGTCGTCATCAACACGATCGGCCCGACCTGGGAAGGAAACCAGGTTTGGTTCATCCTGGGGGGTGGGGCGATCTTTGCTGCCTGGCCGCCGCTCTATGCCATCAGCTTCTCGGGGTTCTATCTGGCGATGTTCGTGGTACTGGCCGCAATGATCCTGCGGCCGGTGGCCTTCAAATATCGGTCCAAGCGGCCGGATCCCTCCTGGCGCAACGCCTGGGACTGGGCACTGTTCACGGGGTCTTTCGTACCGGCGCTTGTCTTCGGTGTTGCCGTCGGCAATGTGTTGCTCGGGGTCCCGTTCTCGCTCGATAACGATCTGCGCATGACATACGAAGGGTCGTTCTTCGCTCTGTTCTCGCCGTTCTCACTGCTGTGCGGGCTGTTGTCGGTGACAATGCTCGTCACGCATGGGTCTGTCTGGCTGGTGATGCGGGCGTCAGGTGATATTGCTGCGCGCGCCCGGCGGTTCGGCACGGTAACGGCAGGCCTCAGCATCGCTCTGTTCGCTCTCGGAGGCTATCTCGTTGCCAGCGGCTATGTGGAAGGTTTCCGCATTACATCCGAAATCGATCCGAACATGGCGGCCAATCCACTGGCGAAGCAGGCAATCACCGAAGGTGGTGCGTGGATGTACAACTACACAGTCCACCCCATCCTCTGGCTGGCCCCCGGTCTCGGGTTCCTTGGCCTGTTCGGAACGCTCGTGCTTTTGCAGACGCGTTTCGAAATGCTGATCTTCCTCTTCTCGAAGCTGGCGATTTTCGGGATCATCTCGACAGTCGGTGTCTCGATGTTCCCGTTCATCCTGCCATCATCGATACAGCCCGAAGCCAGCCTGACGGTTTGGGACGCATCTTCCAGCCACCGGACCTTGTTCAACATGCTGGTGGCGACGCTTATCTTCCTGCCGATCATCCTTGTCTACACCGCTTGGGTGTACAAGGTCCTGTGGGGCAAGGTGGATGAAGAAACCATCGAACGTGACAACCACAGCGCTTACTGAGGAGACTGCAACATGTGGTATTTTGCCTGGGTCCTCGGAATGCCTTTGGCCTGCGCCATGGCGATCCTGAACGCGATGTGGCTGGAGCTGAGGTCGGAGGACGAACGCCGCCGTCTGGAAGGCCGCAAGTAGTTCCGGCTTTTCCGGAAATCGTGTTGGAAAATGAAAAAGCCCCGGATTGCTCCGGGGCTTTTTGCTGAACCAGTTCCTGGTGGATCAGGCGGCCTGCACTTTTGCAGCGCGCAGCTTTTCCAGGATGTTCTGCGGCGAGGAAACGCCGTAAGGATCGCTTTCGCAGTTGTCGGAGAAGCCTTCTTCTTCGAACCACTGCTCGACGATGCCGTCATTGATGACCGCACCATAGCGCCAGGAGCGCATGCCGAACCCGAGATTGTCCTTGGCAACCAGCATGCCCATCTTGCGGGTGAACTCGCCGGATCCATCCGGAATAACCTTGACGTTCTCGACGCCCTGGGCCTTTGCCCAGGCATTCATCACGAAAGCGTCGTTGACGGAGATGCAGTAGATTTCATCAACGCCTTCAGCCTTGAACTCTTCAAACAGCTTTTCGAAATCCGGAAGCTGATAGGTGGAGCAGGTCGGAGTGAATGCGCCTGGAAGTGAAAACAGAACGACCTTCTTGCCCTTGAAGTAGTCGTCGCTGGTCTTGTCTTCCCAGCGGAACGGGTTCGGACCTTCAATGGATTCATCACGGACGCGGGTGCGGAAGGTAACGAACGGAACTTTTTTGCTGAGCATCGCAAACTCCAGAAATTGAATGGTTGCAAACTGTCCAGAGCGCCGAAATCGTGCCTTGCCCGCGGGAGGAGAACCGGGCAGGGCACAAGCGCCCTGAAAGTGGAGGAGAAGTTCGGCCTAGCCCATTTGCTGCAATGCCGCAATCCATTTTGCTCCGCAATAGACAAGAAGCCTGTGCGAAGCACTCAATCGAGGCGATATGCCGCTGGTCGGCATTTCCAGGGGCACGGTTGGCGGACTTCTGTGGGTGGTCCGCCTTTTCCGGAAAAAGCACTCAAATCATTGTATACACGCTCAATTTCGGTCATTAAGCTGACCACGTCCCGTGTGGTTCGCCTGTGGCGCAATGCGGGGCTAAGGAGGGGGCTCCAGAAGGTCGGGTCTCGACGCCGTGACCAGAGCGAAATGCGACTTCCAGCAGCAAGAGTGATGAATGCGTAGGGTCTTTCGGGCGGTACACATGCTTTGCATGGGGTTTGCCGCGATCGTCTTTTTCGGCCAGCTGGCCATGGTGCTCATGCGCTATCTGCTTGGCTTCGGTCTTCTGGAAATCCAGGACGCGGTCAACTACGCTTTTGCAGCCCTCGTGGCCCTTTCTGTCGCCGTTTCCTTCGATGCAGACAAGCACGTGCGGGTCGATGTATTTCGCCAGAACTGGAGCGAGCGGACAAACCGGCGTATCGACTGGCTTGGAGACCTCCTGCTCGCGCTACCGGTATTTGCGATCATGCTCTGGACGGCATTCCCGCTCGTCAAAAGCTCCTGGGCGATATTGGAAGGCTCTCCGGAAACCGGCGGTCTGCCCGGCCTGTTTCTGGTCAAGACCTGTCTGGTGATCCTGCCTGCGCTGGTGGTGATCTACATCCTTCAAAAGCTGTTCGGCGCGATGCGACGGAAATTTTCATGACTGCCGATATCATCTGGCTCATCATTCTGGCCCTTTCCGTATTTGCCTGTATTCTTTCCGGCGTGCCGGTCCTGCTTGCAATCGCCGGCGCACCGACGATTGTCGCGCTGGTTGCCGCCGCCACCGGGCATTTTGACCTCGTGTTCTTCCAGGCTGTTCCCCAGCGCGTTTATGGCGTGATGACAAATCCGCTCCTGTTGGCGGTGCCGCTTTTCGTGCTGATGGGGTTGCTTCTTGAAAAGTCACGCCAGGCAGAGCGGATGCTCCAGAGCCTGACGGCCGCAATGGGCGGGCAGCAGTCCGCTCTGGCGCTTTCTGTGGTTCTGGTAAGCGCACTCATTGCCGCCTCGACCGGTATCATCGGGGCAACCATCGTCATGCTGGGCACGATCACACTCCCGGCTCTGTTGGCCGCGGGCGTGAACAAGCACATGAGCAGTGGCCTCATTTGCGCCAGCGGCACGCTCGGTCAGATCATTCCGCCGTCGATCGTTCTGATCCTCCTGGGAGATCAGGTGTCCAATGCCTACTTCGAAGCGCAGCAGGAAGCCGGCAACTTCGCGCCAGACCCGGTCACGGTGGGGGATCTCTTTGCCGGTGCGCTGATCCCGGGGCTGCTCCTGGTCGCGCTATATGCGGCATACGTCCTGCTGCGACTGCGCCGGGCCTCTCCGAAGGGACAGGAAGCTAAGACCCCGACACCAAAGCCTCGCGTGTCAGGCCGGGAATTATTCCGGGATATCGCGCCCACGCTCGGGTTGATCATCGCCGTGCTCGGCAGCATCCTGATCGGCATTGCAACGCCAACGGAAGCCGCAAGCGTCGGTGTCGCAGGGGCTGTCCTGATCGCGGCTGCAGGAAGCGACGGCAAGGTGGCGCGTGTTGCCATGGCCTGCGCTGCCTTTGCTATTCTGCTGTTGATCCTGCGCAGGCTCGGTCTGTTCGGTCTGGAGTTTGAAGGAGGCCGGATCAGCTGGACGACACTGACGATCGTCTCCGTCGTTATGACGGCCGCTGCCCTTGTCATGCTGGCCATCGCAGCAGCTTCTCTGATCCGGGGAGGAGTACTCGTGCCCGCGCTGCGGGAAACCGTCACCATCACCGGAATGATCTTCGGTATCGTGATTGCTGCCAGCATCCTGTCGCTCGTGTTCCGAGGGTTCAACGGTGATGAACATGTGGCCGAGTTGCTGCACGCCTTGCCAGGCGGTGCTTATGGCATGTTGTTGCTGACAATGCTGGTGATCTTCCTGCTCGGATTCATTCTGGAATTCGTGGAGATCATTTTCATTGTTGTTCCGATTGTCGGGCCGATTATCCTGCAAAGCGACATAAGCCCGGTCTGGTTTGCGGTCCTGATTGCGCTTAACCTGCAAACTTCGTTCTTGACGCCGCCATTCGGGTTTGCGCTTTTCTATTTTCGATCGGTTGCACCGGCGGATATCCGCACCTCTGACATTTATGTTTCGGTGATCCCGTTTGTCGCCATCCAGCTTCTGGCGCTCGGTCTGGTCGCCGCCTTTCCGGCACTGGCAACCCTGTTGCCGGACGTCCTGTTTTGAAAATCGAGGGAGACACAAGCATGAAAAGACGTGATTTTCTGAAGGCTGGTGCCGTTGCCGCACCTGCCAGCCTGCTGGCAGCACCCGCAATTGCGCAAGGCAAGATCGAATGGAAGTTGCCGACTTCCTTTCCGGCGAAGGCGCCGGGTGTCGGCACCAACGTGACCGCCTTTGCCGACCGCGTGGCTGCAATGTCCGATGGTCAGCTGACTTTCAAGGTCTATTCCAGTGGTGAGCTCGTACCGCCGTTCGGTGTTGAAGATGCCGTGGAGCAGGGCACTGCCGAGATCGGTCATTCGACGCCTTACTATGCCGCGTCCAAGAACACCGCCATGCACTTCTTCTCTGCCGTTCCTTTCGGCATGACCGCGGTCGAAACAACCGCCTGGCTTCGCTATGGCGGCGGACAGGACCTGTGGGACAGCCTTTATGAAGAACGCGGCCTCAAGCCGTTTTATTCCGGCAGTTCGGGCGTACAGGCGGCCGGCTGGTTCAAGAACCCGGTGGAAAGCCTCAATGATCTTGCCGGCCTCAATATGCGCATTGCCGGTCTGGGCGGTGAAGCCATGCGCAAGCTCGGCGTCAACGCCGTCCTGCTGCCGCCTCCGGAAATCTTCCCGGCCTTCCAGTCCGGCGCCATTGATGCGGCCGAGTGGGTTGGTCCCATGCTGGACCAGGCATTCGGCCTGCAGAAGGTCGCCAGCTACTGCTATGTTCCGGCCTTCCACGAGCCGTCAGCCGCGCTGGAAATCGTCGTCAACAAGGAAGCCTACGACAGCTTGCCGGCGAACCTTCAGGCAATCATCGCCTATGCTGCGGAAGCGGCTTCCGTCGAGACCACCGCACAGTTCGATTATTACAACGCGGTTGCCATGAAGAAACTGAAGGAAGACGGCGTTACCTTTGCCAACTTCCCTGATGATGTCCTGGCTGCGCTGAAGACGGCGGTTGCGGAAGTGATGGCGGAAAACGCTGCCGCCAATCCGAAGTTTGCCGAAGTGCAGAAAAGCTATGACGCGTTCCTCGAGCTTGCCAAGGACTACGCGGCACTGGTGAAGGCAACCACTTTCACCCAGCGCATGTAAGCAGAGTTGATCCTGCCGGTGGCATTGGCCACCGGCGGGGCTTCAGGTTTCCAGCTGCCGTTCGCGCAGGACGATGGCGATGCCGCTCGCGATGATGATCGCGGCACCGACATAAGTCGCAATGTCGGGAATTTCTCCCCACAAGAGCCAGCCGAGGAGGGTCGCCCACAAGAGCGCGGTATAATCGAATGGCGCGACAACGGCTGCCGGGGCAAAGCGGAAGGCCTGTGTCATCAGGGTGATGCCGGCCGTGCCGAATAGTGCGATGCCAAGAAACAGCCAGATGTCCTCCGCGCGTGGCTGCACCCAGACAAAGGGCATCGCAAGGGCACTCATGATCGCGCCGGCCCCCACCAGATAAAGCATCAGGGTCCAGACACTCTCGCGCGGGTCGACAAGGCGGGCGCTGAGCATCAGCGCGGCATAGAAGAAAGCCGTTGCGATTGGGAGGAGCGATGCTGCCTGGAAAGTGCCTGAACCCGGACGGACAACCACCAGAACGCCCAGAAATCCCACGAGCACTGCCGTCCATCGACGCCAGCCCACTTGTTCTCGCAAGACCAGGGCGGAAAGCGCTGTCACAAAAACAGGCATGACAAAAATCAGCGCTGTTGCTTCGGCGAGGCCAAGAAGGCTCAGCCCGGTGAAAAACAGCGTGGCGGCGCAGAGCCACAACACTCCGCGCAGAAGATGGGCTGCCGGGCGGTGCGAGATCAAGGCAGATCTTCCACCCATTTTCAGTGCGATCAGAACCGCAATCGGAAGCGCGATCAAATTGCGCAGAAACAGGATCTGGATGGGGCTGTAGTCAGCCGTCAGTGTTTTGGCAATGGCGTCGTTGAGGCATAGGCACACGACACCTGCACACATCATTCCGATTCCGGTGGTCACCTGATTGCGACCGCCGGTCATGGCCGTTTCCATTCCCGTGTCTCCCTGGTTTTGGCGCAGTGAAGCATCGGGGCAGGCAGGGCGGCAAGGCACGATTTCACGAAATCAGGCCTGTCCGGACACCAGGAGAAACTGGAATACGGAAATTGCTGATGCCGCTACGTAATTCGTTTCGGGGCGATAGTGTTTTGCGGTAAGATGCAATCATCGATTGTTTTCGATGTTCCCAGGTCCACTGTCCGGAAGCCCCATCCCATGGCATTGACGTCTCCCTATTTCCGCAACGTGCCGCAGCTCACCGCAGCGTCCACCAACAGCCCTTGGCTCGGCAGCGGGTCGAGCGGTCATGGAGTGCATCTGGTTCAGTTCGGGTTGATTGACCTGGGGTTTCCCATGCCAAAATCCGTTGGTGGAACGGGGCTCAGTCCGGATGGGGTCTACGGCAGTGAAACCGTGCAAAAGGTCAAGGAGTTCCAGCGTTCAACGCATGGCGGAGCCCCGATCAAGGACGACGGCGCCGTCGGACGAAATACCATGGCCAAGCTGGACCGGGCGCTCGCGTCCTTCACTCACAAGGTTCGTGTGCACATCTTTGTCGTGGTGACGCCGGATGCTCCGGTGGCAACTGCGGAAACGACTGCTAAGGAGCTTTATGGACATTACGGTATCAACTTCGAGGTTGCTTCCATCCAGTCGCTGGCATTGACCGCTGCCGAGGAGACGGAGTTTTCGCAGCATGGCCTCTTGTTTGCCCGGATGAAGGAACTTGCCGAGGCGCATACGTCCGTCAGGATTCGTCCGAATGAAATCATGGTGTTCTATATCCGTCGCTTCAATCCCGACACGGACCTGGCCCTGTCCAAGGCCAACCACACGGGTGCTGTTACCCGAATCAAGAAGAACGCGGATGCCAGCACACTTGCCCATGAGGTCGCCCATAATCTGATCGACAGTCCACGGGGTGTGAGCGAGCATGTGGCGCACAAGCAGAACATCCTGGCGACACTGCCCCGGACCACGCCCTTTGTGTTGAGTTTCGAACAGATTCAGCAGATGCGGCGCAACATTCGGCTGTTGCGGGCGTGACGACGGATGATTGAAGGCCAAGGTCATCTGGTCAGCATCGTTAGCGGAGGCTAGCATCCGGCAGTTCAAACTGATCCATCTTTGACAGAGAGACCCGCATGCACGCCTTCCTGCCGTTCAATCTAGACGACATCGTTCCCGAACAAGATGCGCCAGCACCGGAAAAGGTCATTGCGGGCGATCCTAAGTTTACCACCTGGTTGGTTGAAACGACGGACAACGAGACGCTGTTTTCGGGCGTATGGGAAGCAACACCGGGAGCCTGGAAAATCTCTTATGACGAATGGGAGTTCTGTTCGATCCTTTCCGGCAGGTCGGTGCTGACCGACAAGGACGGCGTCACCCGGGAAATTGGCCCCGGAGACAGCTTTGTCCTGCAGCCCGGTTTCTCCGGAACCTGGGAAGTCCTTGAAACCACTCGCAAGCTTTTTGTGATCCGCCTGCCGTCTTGACGATGGGGCATTCCAGGAGCTGAGCAACGTGACTTTTCAGGATTAGCTGCGAACGCATATAAGCACTTACCCTGACCTTTTGGAGTTCGTTAAGGTCAGGGTAGATTGCAGCGCTATTTGTTTGGGGTACCTCAACAGCATCGTGCTGCTCGTAAGCTGATGAGGCTTTTGAGGCAGCTGAAGAGAAACCGGGAACGGTGTTACCCGGTTTGCTTTTTTCGGTCAGATTACTTCTGCGACTGAAAACCGGCAGGTTCTGTCAGCAAAAGGATGACGAACACCAGAACGGGTGTCAGCACCACGCTTGCCAGGAAGCAGCCGAAGGAACCAAGCCGAGTGTCCCGACCGCGGTAACCGACCAGGACACACAGGAGCAGATAGATGACCAGTGGCGCGACAAACATCAGGCGGCTTCCGACTTCTCTTCCGCGATGTCTTCGCCCTTCTTCACCATCTTCTTGAAATGCTCCTTGTAGGCGGCCGCGTCGAAACTCAGGAAATCTCCACCCGTTTCAAAATGCTGCTGGAATACCTTGCCGACGGCAAAGGTGAAGGCACCAAGCGTAGCGCCTGATCCGACGATACCGAGCGCAGTGCCGAGCACGGGAATGGTCTTCATGAAGCTGGTGGCAATAAAGGTTCCCGCACCGACACCGCCGAGACTTCCCAGAAGCGTGGTTACTGCGGTTCTTGCGCGATTTTCCGAGAATGGCACGTCATAGACGGCTGCCAGCTTGCGGATGAGGTTGAGCTGCGTTCCGATTGCGGCGACGAGATCGAAGATCGGAACTGGAATGAGGCCGGTACCTGTGCCGACGATAACATGGTCCCGAATGATCTTTTCGGCTGCCAGCGTGCGTTCTTCCGGGGTCAGCGGAGCACTTTCGGTCTGAGCCTTGCCATCTGCCAGCTTTTCAGCTGCATCAACAGTGTCCTCAGCTTCTGATTTTGCGGAACTTGTGCGAGTGGACTTCGTTGTCATTTCACAGTTTCCTTCCTTCAGCGTCGCAGCTCCCCGCTGCTTACTCTACGTGAGCGTAGCTTGAGTGCGGTCCGATTTCAATCTTACAATCAGCGCGGTATCAATTGTCAGTTTGCGGCTTTTCCGTGTTTTGATCATACGAAGCAGGCGCGGTCTCACCTGACGTCGTGCTTTCGCTTGATGTACTGTCGCCGTTCGAATTTTCGTCAGGCCTCAGCTGTGTCTCCTGATCCTGAGATGTATCTGCCTCTGCTGTAGGAGCGTTCGGGAAAAGCTGTGGCAGGTTATCAAAATCAGGCAATCGGTAGCGCTGCGGATTAACCGGAGCGGGCGCTGGTAAATTCGGCTGGTTTGCAATGTCGCTGCCCAGGATGAGCGGAAGCTGATCTTTCCCGCCACCGACGATCACGATCTTGCTGTTGTTGGACTTGGACAGTTCGACGGTCGCTTCAATTCCGCGCCAGGTCAGCAGTTGCGGCGTCAGGGCATCTGCAACAATCGAGTAGAATGTCTGGTAGCCGATGGCGTCGATCCGCTTGCGTTCCGCTTCCTTGCGGGCCTGCTCCAGCACGTATTCATAGGCGAGGGCGTTCTGTTCCTCGGTCAGCTTACGTGAAATCGCCTGATTGATTTCCTTCGGCAGTTCGATCCGGCGAATGATAACCTGGTCGAAGACGATGAGATCCTGATTGTTGGCTTCAATGGTCTCCATGACTTCCTTTTCGAGGCGCGTCATGTCGACCTGATAAAGCTCATGAGGGTCGTATTTGCCGATCACCGAGCGAACCGCTTCCACGGCGGTCGGGCGGACGAAACGGTCGGCGTATTCCGGCCCGATCGCCCGGTGCAGTTTGCCGGCATTATCCGCCTTCGGGTAATACAGAACCGAAATATCGGATGTGATGCGCAAGCCGTCCGCTGCCAGGCCGTGGACCGTTTCATCCTGTTTCTGGATGCGGACTTCGTAGCGGTAGATGCGGTTCCACGGCCATTTGATGTTGATGCCTTCGGGATAAACAAACCTGGTTTCGGTGCCGACGGTGAGGGTTCTGAACAGGACGCCGACTTCACCCGGCCCGATGACAAAGAACGTCAGCGGCCACAAGACAATCGAGACGAAGCCGAGCAGCAGCAGATAGGCGATGGCCTTGTCGGTCCGGCTCATCCTGTGGATCTTGCGCGGCTTCTTTTTCGGCTTACCAACTTCGACGTCGTCTTCCGCAACGCTCATTCAGCGCTCCCAGGAATTGAAACGGCTCCGCAGCTCGTTAAGGTGACCTAGCGGCCAAGAAACGCATAAAAACAAGAACTCTCAATGCTTTCCGAGCAGTCTTGTCTGCGTCAATTGCAGCACAGTTGCAAGAAAACAACTCTGTGGCAAGCGTGTTTCTTGAGCTAGGCAAGAGCCAAAGAATTTGCTTAAGTTGTGTTGTGTAGCGTTGCGTCACTACAACGTATGGTTAATTTCACGGTTTGTGAAACCAAGATCGAAACAGACAATGGGAGTGGTGAGTGTCAGCCAGCACAGGGTCATTCAGTTTCGATCGCAAGGACCTTAGCCGGTTCCTTTTCGACCTTTACGATTATGAGCCAAGGCTCTTGCGCAAGCTGATCTCCGCCAGGCCCTACGTCTGCCCATTCGAAGAGATGGAGCGGCATGTTCCAGCAAATGCAAAGGTTCTGGATGTAGGCTGCGGCAATGGCGCGTTGCTGGCGATTCTGCTGGCATCCGGGAGGATAAGCGAAGCAACCGGCTGCGATGTACACGAAGGCGCTCTTGCCTCGGCCCGCAAGGCAGCGGGGAGAACGGGGCACTCAGCGGAAGTATCCTTCCTGCGAATTGGCAGCTTCGCGGAGCTGCCGGACGACTGCTTCGATGTGGTGACCATGGTCGACGTGCTGCACCATGTTGCCGAACCTGAACGGATGACGGCTGTTGAAGAGGCGATCAAACGGGTCGGTCCCGCAGGAGTGTTCCTTTTCAAGGATATGGTCGAAGCACCTTTCTGGCGCCGCCTGGCCCACAATATCGATGACCTGATTTTTTCCGGTGAATGGGTGAAGCAGGTGAAAACCGCAGAAGTTGAGAAGCAGGTAAGGGCTGCGGGCTTTGAACTGGTCGAGAGTCTCGAAATACCAAGGGTCTTTTACGGCAACACCCTGAGGGTTTTTCGAAAAATTTAGTAAACGTCGAAAAGAGATATGTTGAACGACGAATGTGAATAAAAATTAACTTATCTTCTGCGAAAAATTCGTGAATTGTTTTTTATTGCCGTTAGGTCATGAGAATGAAAAGTGAGTAGGTAGCTAATTTAAACGATCGATTACTTTGCTTAAAACCGGTCCTGGGGGGTGATTTGAGTTCTGGTGTTGCAAATCGTCATATGTTTCTGGCCGGGTATATTCTGGTGCCTGGAAGCCATTTCGCCGGCATGTGGCGCCACCCGTACAGCGAAACGGATTTCTGTGATCCCGATCTCTTCAAGGATACGGCGGTCACATTGGAACGGGGCGGGTTCGACCTCGCATTCATTCCAGAATCGCTCAGCGTGACAACCGGACTGAACGACAACTACGAAACCTTTTTGAAACACGGTGCGGTTGGTGCCATCCGCCATGACCCGAACCTGCTGGTTTCCCTCATGGCCTCGGTAACGAAGTCGCTCGGTTTTACGGTCACGCTATCGACCACCTACATGGAACCTTATCATCTGGCCCGTACGCTCAGTACGCTGGACCATTTCAGCAGGGGCCGGATCTCGTGGAACGTCGTGACCTCTGCTGGTCCGAGCAACGGGCACAATTTCGGTCATTTCCCAAAGCTCATTTCTCCCGAAGCCTATGACAGGGCGGAAGAGATCCTGGAGATCTGCCGCAAGCTCTGGAAGTCCTGGGAACCGGACGCGCTGGTAAGTGACAAGGCGTCCGGGCTTTACGCGGACACCGGCAAGATCCATCCCATTGATCACGAAGGCGAACGCTTCAAGCTCCGAGGTCCCTTGTCACTTCCCGCCGGACCGGACGGCGAACCGATCCTGATGAGTGTCGGCGTTTCTCCGCGGGGTCGTGATTTTTCCGCCAAGTGGGTTGATGTCGTTTTCGCCATTCAGGCAGACGCCGAGGGTATGTCGGAACTGCGTGCAGATGTTCGCCGCCGGGCTGCAGAGATGGGGCGCGACCCGGAGAAGATATTCCTGCTGACGGCGGTGCAGCCTGTGATCGGTGAAACAGAAGCCATTGCAAAAGCGCGGGCCGAATATCTGGACGAGCTGATCCATCCGGATGTCGCCATCGCCTTTCTGTCGGGCATGATCGGCGTCGACGCGACAGGTTTCGATCCTGATACGCCAATCGACAAGGTATTGGAGAGTTCTGGCAAGTCGCCAAACAAGGCGGCTGTCGATGGCGGAGCCGCATTTCCCTGGTTGGAGAGGATCCGGGAAGAGGACAGGGGAAGGCTCTGGACGCTTCGCGACATTGCCATTCGGATGGCGCGGAGCACGTCGACGCCGCGTCTTGTCGGAACACCGGAACAGGTAGCCGATCAGCTTGAGAGCTATTTTACAAGCGGCGCTTGCGACGGCTTC
Source organism: Labrenzia sp. PO1 (assembly GCF_012273635.1). Classification (NCBI taxonomy): domain Bacteria; kingdom Pseudomonadati; phylum Pseudomonadota; class Alphaproteobacteria; order Hyphomicrobiales; family Stappiaceae; genus Labrenzia; species Labrenzia sp. PO1. Next base: position 754,576 of record NZ_JAAXCR010000003.1, on the reverse strand, counting down.
GTGATTACCCCGACCCACTTTCCCGGAAGCTTTGACGAGTTTTCCCGCTCCGTCGTGCCAATTCTCCGCCAGCGAGGGCACGTACGGCCGGCGGGGCACGAACCTTTGACACTCAGGCAGCGCCTCGGGCTGCAAGGCTGACGATATTTCAATTCGGTTTCGGCCGGACAGGCAAAACAGAAACGGCAATTCTTCGACGGAGTTGATCTCAATGACATCCCGCGAAAGTGGTTTCCAGACAGCAAGGGCAAAGGCTGCCTCAGGCAGCATTGCGCGTCCGGATGCCAGCCATTTGCCGTTGGAAGCAACATCGGACAATGAGACTGATTCTGTTCGCGCACTTTTTGCCAGGCAGGTGAAGTCGAGACCTGGTGACACGGCACTGATACTGCCGGATAAGGTTCTGACCTTCGAGGAACTGGACCGGAAGGCGAACCGTGTCGCGTGGTACCTCATCGGCCGGGGTATCGGGCCTGGCAAGATCGTGGCACTCGGCTGTGCTGCCGGGCCGGACCTCGTCGTAAGCCTGCTGGGCGTGATCAAGACCGGAGCGTGCTACATGCCGCTCGATCCGACCTATCCTCGACAGCGTCTGATTGACATGCTTCAAGACGCAGAACCGGATCTGATCCTAGCGGAGCAACCGGTCACCGGCGTTGTAAAGGCGGCTGGTCAGACAGCACGGGCGGTCATGCTTGGAAACGGTTCGCTGAGCCGGGACATCGCCAGACAGCCTGATATCGCACCTGTGGGTGGTGATCTTGTTCGCCGGCTGACGGGCGATGATCCTGCCTATCTGGTCTATACGTCCGGTTCCACCGGGCGGCCCAAGGGCGTGCTGGGACGGCAGGCCGCTCTTGCCAACAGGCTGGCCTGGATATCGGAAGCCTTGCCCTTCGTTCCGGGTGAGCGGACGCTGTTCAAGACCTCCTTGAACTTCATTGACGGGTCGACCGAGCTGTTGGGCGCCTTGTGCAATGGTTGTGCGGTCGTCCTCGAAGGTGGAAATGTTTCCGCTGACCCAAGGCGACTGGCAGAGACGGTGGCGACGTTTGCCGTCACGCGGTTGACCGTTGTGCCGAGCCTGCTGGCAAGTCTTCTCGAGGACGACTGTTTGCCAGACTTGAAGGGCTGCCGGACCTGGGTCACGAGTGGCGAGCCTCTACCATCAAGTCTCCTGCAAAAATTCTGCGAGAAACTGCCAGACGCCCGCTTGTTCAACTTCTACGGTGCGTCAGAAGCTGCGGGGGACAGCCTCTGGGCGCGATGTGATGCAGACAGGAAAATTGCCATCGGCTACCCTATACGGGAAACAGTCGTCTACCTGCTCGACGATCTGCTTCAGCCTGTCTCCGACGGGGAGACCGGTGAACTCTACATAACCGGCACAGGTCTTGCGCTTGGATATCATCGCCAACCGGACAAGACCGCAGAACGGTTCGTCGCTTCGCCCTTTGGACCCGCTGGTGCCTTGCTTTACAGAACAGGCGACGTTGCGCGGCGAATGCCTGACGGTGGTTACGAATATCTGGGGCGTTCCGATCATCAGGTGAAGATACGCGGCGTTCGTGTCGAACCGGGAGAGGTCGCAGCAGCCCTGGACAGATTGCCGGAAGTTGCCCGCTCGGCTGTCGTTGCGAAGCGACGTGACGACACGGACGTCTATCTTGCTGCCTATGTTGTCTGGGAAGTGGGAGCCGACAAGGATATCGCAAGGCTTATGGTCGCCTTGGCAGAAGCTCTCCCCCCAGCCTTTCTGCCGTCGGCGATCATGGCTCTCGATGCACTTCCGCTCACACCCAATGGCAAGTTGGACAGGGAAGCGTTGCCGGATCCGGTGCCGACGGCTGGGCGGAGCGCAAGCGGAACGCAGAGCGACCTTGAAACCGCAATCTGTGAGGCATTTACAGAGCTGCTCGGCGTCCACTCAGTTTCAGTCCAGGATAATTTCTTTCTCCTGGGTGGGCATTCACTGCTCGCCGCGCGTCTTGCTTATCGACTGAGAGACCGATTTGGCGTGCAGATCGCTCCAGGCGAGATTTTCGACGCGCCGACATCGGCTGCGCTTGCCCGTCTGATAGGGGCAGCGAAACCATGTTCCCTGAAACAGAAATCCGTTGCGCGACCCGACAAGGTTCCGCTGTCTTCTGCTCAAAAGCGTCTCTGGTTCCTGCAGCGGCTTCACCCGGAAGATACTTCCTACAATCTGGCCTACCGCTTCCGGCTTTCCGGCGCTGTCGATCCGTCCGTTCTCGGGCAAGCCTGGTCAGACGTTATCGAGAGGCACGAGGTCTTGCGGACCGTTTATCCGCAAGACGGGGCCGGAGAGCCGTATCAGGAGATCCGTACGGGTTTCGTTTCGGAAGATGTCATACGGATTGTTTCAGTACCAGTAGCTGAAGGTCGGTCAGAACTCTCCCGTCAGTCTTCCAGTCCGTTCGATCTGTGCAAGGACCTGCCGGTGAGAGTGTCGATCGTTACAGACGAAAATTTCGGTCCTGAACCGCAATGCATGATGCAGATTGTCGTGCATCATATCGCGATTGACGGTGGCGCCCTGCGTCCATTGCTTGCCGACTTCGAGATGGCCTTTGCGGCGAGAATGAGCGGCAAGGAACCTGTCTGGCAAAAGCCGGCAGTCCAATATGCCGACTTCGCAAGTTGGCAGCATACCCGGCTGTCCGAGGCAGCAGAACAGGAACTTGCCGCTCGTCTTGCTGAAGCAAGCGAAGACCTCGCAGGCGCTCCGGATTGCGTTGATCTGCCTTGTGCCGAAGGGCAACGAAAGAATACCTATTGGCAAGGCGACGGAGTAGCCGTCGCAATCCCGCCAGAGCTTCATTGCAAGCTTGAGCGACTGGCAACGGAAACTCGGACCAGCCTGTTCATGGTACTGCAGACTGCGATGGCTGCGACCTTGTCGCGGCTCGGCGCAGGGGACGACATCGTCATCGGAACGCCTGTCGATGGCCGCCCGGACAGCTCTTTCGAAGAAACCATAGGTCTCTTTGTCAACATGCTGGCGCTCCGGAGCGATCTTTCCGGCAGGCCGACCTTTCGCGCGTTATTGGCCGATACACGTCAGCGGAACCTTGCCGCCTATTCCCGCCGGGACTTGCCGTTCGAGCTCGTGGTCGACAAGGTCGCACCACGCAGGGACCTGTCCTTTCATCCGGTGTTCCAGACCGTTCTGGCGCTCGATATGGCAGGAGCGACTGTTCTTACCTTGCCGGGGTTGGACTGCGAAGTTGAAGACGTGCCTGTCGAAGCCTCAAAGTTCGATCTTTCCTTCGACCTGACTGCTCATCGCGACGAGGTCGGAGGCGCAGGCGGTATCGACGGGCGGATCGAATTCCGGACAGATCTTCTGGATCGGGAGGTTGCGGGCAATATTTCCCGGCGTTTCATCGATCTGCTTCGCGCAGCCGTGGAAAATCCGGACAAACGGATCGACCACCTCATGATTGTCGATCCCGACGAAGCGTCACGCCTTGCCGCCTTGTGCGAAGGCGAGCGGGTCGAAAACGCTGCGATCGAAATGTCTTTGCCCGAGCGGTTTCGTCTGCTGGCCAGGGAAAAGGGCGAGAAGGTCGCTCTCTCCAGCCAGACCCGCATGCTTTCCTATGCAGAGCTCGATGCATTGTCGGACCGCGTTGCGCAAAACCTCCTCCGCTGGGGCGTTGCACCCGGGGCGCGGGTCGCGGTCCTGATGGACCGTTCCATTGATCTTGTCGTCGCAACGCTCGCGATCGTGAAGGCAGGTGGGGCATATGTTCCCTTGAACAGGAACGATCCTGCCAACCGGCTTCAACAACTCGTTGCCGACACCCGGGCCCACCTCGTGCTGACTGACAGTGAAGACGCGATATCAGTCAGTTTCAATGATGCACCCTGCGTTCCTTTCAGCCACCTGCAAGTGGCGGCGGGAAAGGAGACCTTACCGAATATCACCAATGGACAGATCGCCTGCGTTCTCTTCACCTCCGGCTCCACAGGCAGGCCGAAGGGGATCGCGATCAGCCACCGCAATATTCAGGCCCTCGCGCTCGACGGATGCTGGCCGGAAGGCTCCCATGAGCGGGTCTTGCTGCATTCGCCCTATGCATTTGACGCTTCGACCTATGAAATCTGGACACCGCTCATGTTGGGGCAGGAGCTTTTCGTCGCGCCGCCTGGCATTCTCGATGCTGAAACGATTGCGCGGCTGGTCGAAGAGCACAAGGTATCTGCGGCCTGTATCACGACACGTCTTTTCAACATCATTGCAGGTGAAAAACCCGAAGCATTCAAGCCTTTGAGGTCAGTGCTGATAGGTGGTGAGGCGGCTTCCGCAGAAGCCTTGCGCCGGGCAACGGCGGCCTCGCCAGGGACGCGGTTCGTCAATGGCTATGGCCCGGCAGAGGGCACGACCTTCGTGACCTGGCATGCAATGCACACGCTGGAGAAATCCGCGCACAAGGTTCCCATCGGGTTGCCGCGTGACAATTGTAGCGTCCGAATTCTGGATGACCGCCTGCAACCTGTCGGTATCGGCATGGTGGGCGAGCTTTACCTGGCCGGTGACTGCCTGACGCTTGGCTATCTCGACCGGACCGGTCTGACGGCCGAGCGCTTCGTTGCCGATCCCGCGGGGCCCGCAGGCAGCAGAATGTATCGGACCGGGGATCTGGTGCGCTGGCGCAGCGACGGCTTGCTGACCTTCGTCGGACGTGCCGATCACCAGGTCAAGATCAATGGCTTCCGTATCGAGCCGCAGGAAATCGAAAACGCTATCGGTAGGCAGTCGGACATAGGCCAGTGCACGGTGATCGTGCGTGAAGACAGGCCCGGGGAAAAGAAACTCGTTGCCTATGTGGTTGGTACGGGGACAGGAGAACCAGATCTTGCAGGCTTGCGAAAAAGGCTTGCCGAGACACTCCCTGCATTCATGGTGCCAGCCCATTTTGTTCTTCTGGAACAACTTCCTTTCACGACCAATGGCAAGCTGGACATCAAGCGCCTGCCTGCGCCTGAAATTCACGGCGATGGAGCGAAGGTACCTGCGGGGCAAACCGAGACCGATATCTGCGCATTGTTTGCTGATGTACTGGGTCTGGAAACCGTAGGGCCTGCCGACAACTTCTTCGCACTTGGCGGCGACAGTATTCTCTCCATTCAGTTGGTCAGTCGAGCACGGCGAGCAGGGCTGGTGTTTTCGGCAAGGGATGTCTTCAGCAACAAGACCCCTGCAGAGCTGGCAACGGCTGCGCAAAGGCAGCAATTGCCGGAGATCGGAACTGATCTCAAGTCAGGATGGATCAGCGAGGAAGATCTGAGCATTGTCAGCAGCCGCTACGGCGGCTTGCTATCGACGGTGTGGCCGTTGACGGGTCTTCAGTCGGGTTTGCTGTTTCACGCCTTGATGGACGCTGAGACGGGGGAGGACGCCTACAAGGTGCAGACGGTTGTCAGCCTGGATGGCCCGGTGGATACGCAGCGTCTTGAGGCGAGCCTTCAGGCTCTCGTTGCCCGGCACGCTCCCCTGCGGGCTGTCTTCTGCCACGAAGGCCTGAGCGATCCTGTTCAGGTGATCCTTTCGAAGGTCGAACTGCCGTTTGAGCAGGTGGACTTGTCCGAGGACGCAGATCCGGAAGCGGCGCTGGAGCGGTTTCTCCTGGAAGACAGGAAGACCCGTTTCGACCTTGCTCAAGGTCCATTGCTGCGTGTCTGCCTCGTAAAACGTCCGGACGGTGGCGTCTGGCTGGTGTTGACCAATCACCACATTCTTCTCGACGGCTGGTCGTTGCCGGTGCTGATGCGGGAGCTGAAGGAGATTTACGAAGCCGGCGGGGCAGGGGTTCTGCCGCCAGTAACACCGTTTGACCGGTATCTCGGCTGGCTGCAGCAGCAGGACAAGACGGCTGCGAAAGCGGCCTGGCAAGAAGCTCTGTCCGGTCTGGAGGAACCGACCCGGCTGGCGGCCTCTGTCTATGGCCAGTCTGCAAACATTTCCTCCGGCTCCTCGTCTGCTGAAGGCAGTGCGGTGCTGCGCTTTGACGATCTGCTGAGCGAGGACGCAACCCGGTCCTTGGAAGGCCTGGCCCGCACGCTGGACATCACCTTGAACACGGTACTCCAGGGCGCCTGGTCGGTCGTGCTTGGCCGCATCTGTGGGCGGGATGATCTGGTCTTCGGCACGACGGTCTCCGGCCGACCTGCCGAGATCACCGGCGTCGAAACCATGGCGGGCCTCTTCATCAACACCGTGCCGGTAAGGGCAAAGCCTGTTCCGGCAACATCTGTCAGCAGCTTCCTGAAGGAGCTGCAGTCCCGTCAGGCCGCACTTCTGCCTCACCAGCATCTGGGGCTGCCGGAGATCCAGGCAGAAGCGGGACTTGGAGACCTGTTCGACACGCTGGTGGTGTTCGAGAACTATCCCTTCAGCGACGAGACCCATGAGGCTTCGCCGGATGGCCTGCGGATCAGCGGTGTCGAGGTGCATGACCAGACCCACTATCCTTTGAGCCTGATGGTTGTTCCGGGCAAACGGCTGCTGCTGCGGCTGGATTGCCGGGAAGAGAGGATCGGCGCAGACCTTGGCCGCAGTCTCCTGGGGCAGTTGTGCAATGTACTGGCGCAGATGGTCTCCCGCCCGGAAGCTCCGCTCGGATCTCTCGAGATGCTGCCGGCTTCCGAAAGAAAGGCTGTGCAGGACCGGTGGAACGCAACACGGCACGCCTTGCCGGAAGGGGATCTGACGGAGCTTGTCTCTGCAACGGCTTCCCGGTTTGGAACGCGGGAAGCGGTTATCGGCAGCACGGAGCGGCTGACCTATGCCGTGCTTGAGGCGCGGGCCAACCGCCTGGCGCATCTTCTGATCCGGCGCGGCGTTGGTGCTGAGGACCGGGTCGCGATTGCCTTGCCGAGAAACCCGGACATGATCGTGGCGCTGCTGGCGGTGCTGAAAACGGGCGCCGCCTATCTGCCGCTGGATCCGGACTATCCGGCAGCCCGCATTGCGATGATGCTGGACGATGCCGCGCCGCGTCTTGTGATCTCCGAGACGGCAACGGCAGCCGCCTTGACGGACGGTGCGCCGACATCGGCGCTTCTGCTGCTGGATGCCGAGGCGACCGGGTCCGAGCTGGCCAAGATGTCCGCTTCGGCCCCGACCGATGCCGACCGGAAACAGCCGATTGATCCCGCGCACCCGGCCTACGTCATCTACACGTCCGGCTCGACCGGTAAGCCGAAAGGTGTCGTCGTTACCCGCGAGGGGCTTTCAAATCTCGCCTATGCCCAGATCGAACGGTTTGCGATTTCGGAACAGTCTCGGGTCGCGCAGTTCGCATCCTTCAGTTTCGACGCCGCCTTTTCGGAAATCGCCACGGCCCTGGTCTCCGGTGCGGCTCTTGTGATCTGGCCAAGACAGGCATTCACAGATCCTGCAGCCCTGAAGACATTCATGTATGCGCAACGGGTAACGCATATCACGTTGTCGCCGAGCCTCTTGAGCGTGATGTCGACGACAGATCTTCCCGAAGGTTGTGTGCTGGTAACGGCCGGCGAAGCCATCAGCGTGCCGGAAGTTCGCAGATGGTCTGACCGTTGTTGCCTCGTCAATGCTTACGGCCCTACAGAAGTGACCGTGTGCGGTTCCATGAGCTTGCCGCTGACACCTGTTCAGGAAGTCGATATCGCGCCCATCGGGTTGCCGATCTGGAATTCCAGCCTCTACGTACTTGATCAAACGCTTCAGCCCGTCCCGAACGGTGTGGCTGGAGAACTGTACATCGGCGGTGCCGGTCTTGCGCGGGGCTATCAGAACCTTGCGGATCTGACCTCTTCCAGATTTGTCGCCGACCCGTTCGCCGGTGCCGGACAGCGAATGTACCGAACAGGGGATCTCGTCTATCGGGCGGAGGACGGCAACCTCTTTTTCCTGGGCCGCAGTGATGCGCAGGTCAAGGTCAGGGGACGACGTATCGAGCCGGGCGAGATCGAACGTGTGCTTCTGGAACGCAGCGATGTCGCCCAATGTCTCGTGAGCGTCTACAGCGACCGGAAGGGCGCTTCTAGGCTTGTTGCCTATGTGATCGGGCAGGAACGATCGGATCCAAGTGCAGAAGAGCTGCAGCGCTACTGCGCCGACCGTCTGCCGGATTATATGGTTCCGGCACAGATAGACCTCTTGCCCTACTTGCCAAGGCTTCCGAACGGCAAGATCGACAGGAAAGCCCTGCCGGCACCCAGCCGCCCGCAAAGAGCTGAAGAAACAAGACGGCAGTCTCCGGCAGAACAGGCGGTAGCCGCCGCTTTTGCCGAAACGCTCGGCATATCGCCTCCCGCGCTCGACGACAGCTTCTTCGGTCTCGGCGGCGACAGCATATCGGCAATCCGGCTTGTTGGACTGTTGCGTCGAAAGGGTCTCAAGGCAACACCGAAAGACGTCTTCGATCACAAGACGGTTGCAAAGCTTGCGAGCGTGGCAAGGACGTTTGAAGGACCGGAAGTCAATGAACTGAACGAATTCGGGTCAGATACCGTTTTGCAGACGCCAATCCTGCGCTGGTTTGCAGAACTGGGTGGTCCCGCCGACGGCTTTTTCCAGTCGACCTGTCTGATGCTTCCGAAGGGGGCAAATGCCGAATTCCTGCAAGCTGCACTATGGGCAATCGTCCAGCGACACGGGATGCTGCGGGCTCGAGCGAACCAGACTACGCCGGCGATGAAGATTGCTCCGGTTGCCGAGCTCGCCGACGTTTTCCCTTTAAAGCACATCAGCCTGAGTGAGATCGAAAACGAAAACGGGCTGAAAGATCTTCTGGAAGAAGAGCATGCCGCCGCAGTTGAAGCCTTGTCTCTTTCCCGAGGCAAGGTATTCAGTGCCATCTGGTTTGACCGTGGCCAGATGGGGCCGGGTCTGCTTCTGCTTGTGGCGCATCACCTGGTGATCGATGGTGTCTCCTGGCGCATCCTGACCGATGATCTTCGGACAGCTTGGGACGATTGGTCGGCCGACCGCCCGATCAGCCTGGAACCTGAAAGCACTTCTTTCCCAGCGTGGAGTAGGCTGCTGCAAGTCGATGCGGCCTCCGATGCGCGCGTATCTGAAGAGGGGTACTGGAGCGCGCTTCTATCATCCGGCGCTGAGCGCTTTCTGGCAGGTGATCTGGATCGCAAGCAGGATACGGTTCAGACGTTGAAGTCCCTTGCCAGCCTTCTGAGCGCTGAGGAAACCGAGCAGATCCTGACCCGTCTGCCTGCTCTTTACAGCTGCGGACCGCAGGATGTGCTTCTGGCGGCACTTGGCCTTGCCGTTGGGGCTTTCAAAACTTCCAGGTTTGGAAAACCGGGTGGTCCGATCCTGTGTGACGTCGAAGGGCATGGACGCGAAGCGATTGGAGACGCCGACCTCAGCCGAACTGTCGGCTGGTTCACTAGCGTCTTCCCGGCACGGCTGGAGGTCACGAAGGCAGGAAATGGAATTTCCGGTATCTCCGACGCGGACTTGAAGCAGCTCATTATCGAGATCAAGGAGCAAGCCTCCGTACGTCCCGATCATGGCCTTGGTTATGGAATGCTGCGGTATCTCAACAAGGAGACCTCCGCCAAACTTGTGAGTGAAAACAAGGCGCAGATCGCCTTCAACTATCTCGGTCGTTTTCCGGCCGGGGCTGGTGGTGCTTGGAGCGCGGCGCCGTTCTTTGGAGGATTGCGCGGCGGTTTCGATCCGGTAACACCGCTTGCTCACATGCTTTCCATCGATTGTCAGGCGATCGAAGAGGAAAAGGGCTTTTGCCTCCACACCGAGTTCGGGTTTGCCAGCAGACATCTTTCGGAAAAAGAGACCGCTGAATTCAGGGCTCTCTGGGAAGACGCTCTGATCCGGCTGGCAGCACACGGCAACTGGTCGAAAGCCGGTGGTCAGTCGCCTTCGGATTTCCCGCTGGCTGCTGTTTCCCAGGACGATGTCGACTTGCTTGTTGAACGCTACGGCGGTTTGTTATCGACGGTGTGGCCGTTGACGGGTCTTCAGTCGGGTTTGCTGTTTCACGCCTTGATGGACGCTGAGACGGGGGAGGACGCCTACAAGGTGCAGACGGTTGTCAGCCTCGATGGCCCGGTGGATGCGCAGCGTCTTGAGGCGAGCCTTCAGGTTCTCGTTGCCCGGCACGCATCTCTGCGGGCTGTCTTCTGCCACGAAGGCCTGAGTGATCCCGTTCAGGTGATCCTGTCGAAGGTCGAGCTGCCGTTTGAGCAGGTGGACTTGTCCGAGGACGCAGATCCGGAAGCGGAGCTGGATCTCTTTCTTCGGGAAGACAGGAAGACCCGTTTCGACCTTGCTCAAGGTCCATTGCTGCGTGTCTGCCTCGTAAAACGTCCGGACGGCGGTGCCTGGCTGGTGTTGACCAATCACCACATTCTTCTCGACGGCTGGTCGCTGCCGGTGCTGATGCGGGAGTTGAAGGAGATTTACGAAGCCGGCGAGGCAGGGGGGCTGCCGCCTGTAACGCCGTTTGACCGGTATCTCGGCTGGCTGCAGCACCAGGACAAGACGGCTGCGAAAGCGGCCTGGCAAGAAGCTCTGTCCGGTCTGGAGGAACCGACCCGGCTGGCGGCCTCTGTCTATGGCCAGTCTGCAAACACTTCCTCCGGCTCCACGTCTGCTGAAGGCAGTGCGGTGTTGCGCTTTGACGATCTCCTGAGCGAGGACGCAACCCGGTCATTGGAAGGCCTGGCCCGCACGCTGGACATCACCTTGAACACGGTGCTCCAGGGCGCCTGGTCGGTCGTGCTTGGCCGCATCTGTGGACGGGATGATCTGATCTTCGGCACGACGGTCTCCGGCCGACCTGCCGAGATCACCGGCGTCGAAACCATGGCGGGCCTCTTCATCAACACCGTGCCGGTAAGGGCAAAGCCTGTTCCGGCAACAACCGTCAGCAGCTTCCTGAAGGAGCTGCAGTCCCGTCAGGCCGCACTTCTGCCGCACCAGCATCTGGGGCTGCCGGAGATTCAGGCAGAAGCGGGACTTGGAGACCTGTTCGACACGCTGGTGGTGTTCGAGAACTATCCCTTCAGCGACGAGACCCATGAGGCTTCGCCGGATGGCCTGCGTATCAGCGGTGTCGAGGTGCATGACCAGACCCACTATCCTTTGAGCCTGATGGTTGTTCCGGGCAAACGGCTGCTGCTGCGGCTGGATTGCCGGGAAGAGAGGATCGGCGCAGACCTTGGCCGCAGTCTCCTGGGGCAGCTGTGCAATGTACTGGCGCAGATGGCCTCCCGTCCGGAAGCGCCGCTCGGATCTCTCGAGATGCTGCCGGCTTCTGAAAGAAAGGCTGTGCAGGACCGGTGGAACGCAACACGGCACGCCTTGCCGGAAGGGGATCTGACAGAGCTGATCTCTGCAATGGCTTCCCGGTTTGGAACGCGGGAAGCGGTTATCGGCAGCACGGAGCGGCTGACCCATGCCGAGCTTGAGGCGCGGGCAAACCGCCTGGCGCATCTTCTGATCCGGCGCGGCATTGGTGCAGAGGACCGGGTCGCGATCGCCTTGCCGAGAAACCCGAACATGATCGTGGCGCTGCTGGCGGTGCTGAAAACGGGCGCCGCCTATCTGCCGCTGGATCCGGACTATCCGGCAGCCCGCATTGCGATGATGCTGGACGATGCCGCGCCGCGTCTTGTGATCTCCGAGACGGTGACCGCCGCCGCCTTGACGGACGGTGCGCCGACATCGGCACTTCTGCTGCTGGATGCCGAGGCGACCGGTGCCGAGCTGGCTGCAATGTCCGCTTCGACCCTGACCGATGCCGACCGGAAACAACCGATTGATTCCGCGCACCCGGCCTACGTCATCTACACGTCTGGTTCCACCGGTAAGCCGAAAGGTGTCGTCGTTACACGCGAGGGGCTCAAGAACCTTCTGTGTTGCCTGAGTACCGAGCTTCGCCTTCTGCCGCAGGACAAGGTGCTCAGCGCGACCACGATCGGGTTCGACATTGCCGGGCTTGAGCTCTACGGCCCGCTGCTGGTTGGTGCAGGCGTAGTGCTGTTTGAAGGCAATCAGCGCGAAGCGGATCGCCTCCATGACTGGATCGGCCAGGAAAAACCAACGGTCATGCAGGCAACGCCATCGCTCTGGCGGTCGCTTCTGGAGGTTGGGCCACTGCCGCGTTTGCAGGTTCTTGTGGGCGGTGAGGCTCTGGACGGCGGACTAGCGTCGCAGCTGCAAACCGCAGGGCCGGTGACGAATGTCTATGGCCCGACCGAGACAACGATCTGGTCTGTGAGCGCATCTGTTTCCCTCGAAAGTTCTGGCATTCCGTCTATCGGGCAACCTTTGTGGAACTCGCAGGTCTACGTACTTGATGAGACCCTTCAGCCTGTCGCCGAAGGTATTTCCGGCGAACTCTACATCGGCGGGCTTGGGCTCGCACGTGGCTATCACGGGCGTTCGGATCTGACGAGCGAACGCTTTGTTGCCGATCCGTTTGCAGGCCATGGAGCTCGCATGTACCGGACCGGGGACACGGTCTATCGCAGACGCAACGGTGAGCTTGTGTTCCTGGGACGCGGAGACAGCCAGGTCAAGATTCGAGGCCATCGTATCGAGCTTGGCGAGATCGAGGCGACCATCGCATCGATGACGAATATTGCGCAGGCGGTGGTCTTGGACCGGCCGGATGGAGCGCGAGGTTCTTCGCTCGTTGCCTATGTTGTTCCGGAAGAAGGGGCTGAACTCAAAACTGAAGAGCTTCGTTCCGTGCTCCAGCGAAACCTGCCTGACTACATGGTGCCTGGCGCTTTTATCGTACTCCCGGAATTGCCGCTGACACCAAATGGAAAGCTGAACCGTCTGGCGCTGCCGGATCCTGTCTGGAAACAGGGAGAAACAAGTCCGGCAACACTCCAGGAAACGTTGTTGTGCAATCTCTTCGCTGAACTGCTGCCCGGCGTAGTGCCGGGACCGGAAGACAGTTTCTTTGATATGGGGGGGCATTCGCTGCTCGCCGCACGCCTGAAGGCACTGATGAAGGAACGCATGGGCCTGGACGTCAGCCTTCGAGATATTTTCGAAACACCGACGGTGCGCGGTCTGCTGTCGCTCCGGCAGGGGCGCAAGACCGGTTTGCTGGAGCCGGTGCTGCAGATCCGGCGGGCAGGATGTCAGGCGCCACTATTCTGCGTTCATCCGGGCTTCGGTCTTGGTTGGACGTATGCCGGCCTTGCTTCAGTCCTGCCAGCCGATGTCCCGATCATCGCGCTTCAGGCGCGCGGCTACATCGGCGAGGCCGATTTGCCTTCAACGCTGAACCAAATGGCGGCCGATTACGTCGCAAGTGTCAACAAGGTGGCCAGCACGGGCCCGGTTCGGTTGCTTGGTTGGTCGTTCGGAGGGCTGGCTGCCTTCGAAATGGCACGTCTTTTGGAAGAAAGCGGCAGAGACGTCGAGTTCCTGATGCTTCTGGACAGTTATCCGATGCACGAAGGAGACCCGTTGCCGGATCTTTCAGATAGTGGAGCGCGCGGTGCGTTCCTTGAAATGATCGGCTTCGATCCGCATGGACGAGTACCCGAAGACATTACCTTTGATGATGTCCGGAGATTTCTGGAAGACAGTGCCCATCCTCTGGCAGACCTCAGCCCAGTCGACTTCAACAACATGCTGCGGATCGCCCGAAACAACGCGCTGCTCGCACATGGTTATCGGCCCAAGACGTTAAACTGTCCCCTGGTGCATTACGCTTCGAACGATACGAAGCGTATGCTGGGTGTTGAGGCCGATCCCTGGGAAAACCGGACAAGCGGACAATTCGAGGCGCACGCACTCGACTGTACACACCATGAAATGACATCGCAGCAGGCCCTTTGCGAAATCGGCGAGGGGCTGAATGCTTTGATGAACCTTGGCGATCAGCCGTTCAGGCAGGCCGTTGCGGAAGGGAGACTAAAGAATGTCGGTTGATATCCTCAATCCCGTGGAACCTGAACACGCTGTACAGCGCGCGATACCCATGACCGGCGCGGAGTTCATCGACAGTCTCCAGGACCAGCGCTGTGTCTATTTCAATGGAGAGCGGGTGACCGATCTGACGGGTCATCCTGCCTTTCGCAACTCGGTACGTTCCCTGGCACGGCTTTACGATGCCCTGCATCAGGATCACGATAGTGGCACCAACGTCCTGACCGCACCTGCCGATGCCGATCCAACCGGTTACACACACCGATATTTCAAGGTGGCCAGATCGGCAGAGGACCTGCTCGGTCAACAGAAGGCGATCGCGGAATGGGCAAAGATGAGCTACGGCTGGATGGGGCGCTCACCGGACTACAAGGCAGCGATCGTCAACACGCTGGACGCCAACGCGGCCTATTATGGGCCTTTCGCAGACAACGCGCGTTGCTGGTATCATCTGGCTCAGCAGCGCACCTATTTCATGAACCATGCTGTGGCCAATCCGCCGATTGACCGGGCGAAGCCTTTCAGCGATGCAAAAGACATCCTGGTTCACGTTGTCAAGGAAACAGACGCGGGGCTATATCTTTCAGGTGCAAAGGTCGTCGCGACTTCGGCAGCACTGACCCACTACAACTTTCTCAGCCACCACGCGGTCTCGGAAACCAACGAACCGCCTACGGCTTTCATGTTCTTTCTCGACATGTCGACGCCGGGCATCAAGCTGATCTGCCGGAATTCCTACGAATATGCGGCGAGCCAATCCTCGACGCCGTTCGACAGCCCGCTGTCTTCCCGCTTCGACGAAAACGACGCCATCCTCGTTCTCGACAATGTTTTCGTGCCCTGGGAGAACGTGCTGGTCTATGGGCCTGCACACAAGCCGATCGACTTCCTGATGGACACGGGCTACCTGCAAGGCACCTGTTTCCACGGATGCACCCGGTTTGCGGTGAAGCTGGACTTTCTCGCCGGTCTGCTGACCAGGGCGTTGCACATCACCAGCGGTGACGAGTTTCGCGGAAATCAGGTTCTGCAAGGGGAGGTGATCGCCCTGCGTCACCTGTTCTGGTCGTTGTCGGATGCAATGGCCCGGACACCAGAAGCCTTTGCAGACGGCGCTTTCCTGCCGGGACTATCGGCCGCGCAGGCCTATCGCGCGCTTGCGCCCGATGCCTACGGTCGTGTGAAGGAGATTGTCCAGAAGATCGTCGCGTCCGCGCTGATCTATCTGCCGTCTTCCGCAAAGGATTTCCAGAACCCTGAAATCGACGGTTATCTGGAACGGTACGTGCGCGGCTCCAACGGCGTCGGCTACAAAGACCGTATCAAGCTGATGAAGCTGCTGTGGGACGCCACGGGCTCGGAATTTGCAGGGCGTCACGAGCTTTACGAGCGCAATTATGCCGGCAATCATGAAGAGGTGAAACTGCAGCTTCCTGCAATCGCACGGCGCGACGGTTCAATGGACCAGATGCTGTCGCTTGTTGACCAGTGCCTTGATGATTATGATGAATTCGGCTGGTGCAACACGGCGTGGAAAGACTGACGCGCAAGGTTGGGAGAGACGGCGATGACAAATCCATTCGACGATCCGGACGGCATTTTCCATGTGCTGGTGAATGACGAGGAACAGCATTCTCTCTGGCCCGAATTCGTGCCGATCCCCGATGGCTGGCGGTCGGTCTTCGGCCCCGGCAAGCGGCAGGACTGCGTGGACTACGTCAACGCCAACTGGACCGACATCCGCCCGAAAAGCCTTCGGGATGCTGCCCTGAACTGACATATTTCTCAAACGGTGATGATCCACCTGGAGCGCCTGGTCTTCGATGAATTTCTTTCGTCTCTTGTATCGTGAAGCGGGCGACAGCAAACGCACCTTCCTGCTGCTTTCCCTGGTGCCCGGGCTGGTCATGGGGCTGATCATCGCTGTCATCAACGCGGTGACGAACTATCAGCAGAACACCGGTCTGCAGTGGCAGTATCTCGGTCTCTTCGTGCTTGGCTGCGCGACCGTTCTGTTCACGATGAATCGCGCCCTCAACATGGCAACCGCAATCATCGCCGATTATCTGTGTCGCTTGCGGATCCGGGTGACCGCGCAAGTCCGCAGTCTGAACCTCGCAACCGTAGAAGAAATCGGCCTGACCCGTATCAGGGCAGCAGTTGGTCGTGACCATCAGACAATCGAGGAAACAGCGCCAGCGCTTGTCGGTCTGATCTATTTCGTCATGCAGTTGGTCATGTCGGCGCTCTATATCTGCTATCTCTCGCCGCTTGCCTTCATCGTCACCCTGGCGTTTCTGGCAGGCGCCATCTTCTTCTATCGCAAGAGCTACCGCGATGCGGAGGAACTGATGCGCCAGGCAAGCCTAAGCGAACAGGCCTTTCACAACAGCTTCGAGAACATTCTCAGCGGCTTCAAGGAAGTGAAGCTGAACGCGCAGCGCAGCGACGATCTCTTCCACAACTACATCATTCCGCGATCAGAGCAGGTCGAGGATCTACGTGTGGAATCCGGCCGCTCCTTCAACTATGGCCAATCTGTCAGTGATGTCTTCTTCTATACGCTCATGGGAACGCTGGTCTTTGCGATACCGTTTTATGTGTCGGACCTCTCGATCCCGGGCAAGATTGTCACGGTGATCGTCTTTGCCAGCGGCGCGATCACCTCGATCATCCGCATGTTGCCGGTGGTTTCGCGTGCCAATCTGGCGGTGTCCAATATCGAGGAATTGAGAGAGCTTCTGGAAAAACACAGCGAAGCCATGGATGAGCGCAGCGAAGTGCGGCAGGCAAGGCTTTCCAAAGGTATATCCCTGAAGAAGATTGCCTACACCTATCATAGCGAAGATGGCGACCGCCCATTTTCGATCGGGCCTTGTGACCTGGAAATTGCATCGGGCGAAATGGTCTTCATCGTTGGTGGCAACGGCAGCGGCAAGTCGACTCTCGCGAAGATCCTGACCGGTCTCTATGAGCCGGATGGCGGTCATCTGTCTTGGGACGACAAGGTCGTCAAACCTGAAAACATCGACCGGTATCGCAGCCTGTTTTCGGTCATCTTTTCCGATTTCCACCTCTTCGACCGGCTTTATGGTGTGGATCTGACGGACGAGCAGAAGCTTTACGACCTGCTGGAAGACATGAAACTGGACGAGAAGGTTCACTACCGGAACAACAGGTTCAGCACGACGAACCTGTCCACCGGCCAGAGAAAGCGGCTCGCCATGGTCGTTGCCCTGCTGGAAGACAGGGATGTCTACCTCTTTGACGAATGGGCCGCCGATCAGGATCCGGAGTATCGGCGCTGGTTCTATACAGATTTCCTGATGAAACTGAAGAAAGAGGGCCGCACAGTCATCGCGATCACGCATGACGACCGGTATTTCGATGTTGCAGACAAGATCGTCTGGATGGAAGAAGGCAGGATCAGCAAGGTGTCCAGTCCGGCTGATGCCACGGTCTGAAACCGTCGGCTGAGTTCTTGACGGTAAAGCCTGGCCAGTGTCCAGGTCACTTCTCAACAGGGTGAAACACTCTGCCTTCCGATTACCATCTCCAGAGTTCCGGGAGTTAACTTGCCAGGCACCAAGGCGATCATTCTGGAGACGACCGGCTGCAGCTCCGAGGATCTCGAATCTGCGCTGGAAATTCTCTCGGAGGATGAACTTCAGCGGTTTCATGCGTTTCATTTCGATCAGGACCGGAAGGACTACGCGCTTGCACATGGGTTGCTGCGGAAAACCTTGAGTGATCTGGAACCAGGTACGGCACCGCGCGACTGGCAGTTCGCGCCAATGGCTACGGGAAAGCCGGCAGTCGCCGGTCGGTCGGAACTCGACTTCAGCCTGACGCATACACGTGGCCTGGTTGCGTGCGCCGTGACAAGGGAAGGCGTGATCGGCATTGATGCGGAAACGGATCAGCGCACGGTCGAAGTAGACATGTTGATGCGCGACGTTTGTTCACCCGGAGAAAGACAAGAGCTGGCGAAGGTTGAAGGAGCTCACAAGACCTCCAGATTTCTGGATTTCTGGACGCTGAAAGAGGCGTATCTGAAAGCTGTTGGCCTGGGCATTACAGCCGATCTGACCACCGTCAGCTTTACCTTGGCTGACGATCGGGACATCGCAATTTCTGCGCCGCCCAACCTCCGCCGTCCGGCCAGTTCCTTCCAGATCAGCCGGCGTTCAGGGCACTGGCGTGTCGCGCTGGCGGTCTTTGGGGGAATAGACGCAAGGGACGTTGAAATTACCCTTTGTGAAAAGCGGAGCTTTTGAAAAGCCGCGAAATTTGTTATTTCGCGTCTACTAAAGTCGATCGACATGAGAACAAGCTTGGACGACGCGACACGCGGCCTGTCCATCCTGGACGGTGGACGTCCGGAGCCAGTTCCTTGCAGTTGAAGAAAAATGCAACAGTATCAAGAGCATAAGTTTTCCATCGCCCCCATGATGGAGTGGACGGATCGCCATTGCCGCGCGTTTCACCGGCAACTGACGCGGCATGCGCTGCTCTATACGGAGATGGTGACGACTGGAGCGGTGATCCATGGCGACCGGCAGCATCTGCTAGGCTTTTCCGATATTGAGCACCCGGTTGCCTGTCAGTTGGGCGGTTCCGATCCGAAGGACATGGCGGAAGCCGCGCGGACCGTTGCTGATTTTGGCTATGACGAGGTCAATATCAACGTCGGTTGCCCGTCCGACCGGGTTCAATCCGGCCGCTTCGGCGCGTGCCTGATGGAAGAACCGGCATTGGTGGCGGCATGTGTCGAAGCCATGAAGGCCGCCGTCGATATTCCCGTAACCGTGAAATGCCGGATCGGTGTCGACGAACAGGACACTGAAGTGGCGCTTGACGCCATGGCAGATGCCGTTTTTGCTGCGGGTGCAGATGCCTTGTGGGTGCACGCGCGCAAGGCCTGGCTCAAGGGACTCAGCCCAAAGGAAAACCGGGACATTCCGCCGCTCGACTATGAGCGGGTTCTGCGCCTGAAGCAGCGTCTGCCGGACAGGTTCATCGGCCTCAACGGTGGCTTGCAGACGCTGGACCAGGCGGAACCATTCCTGGAGACCCTGGATGGCCTGATGTTTGGCCGCGCTGCCTATCACACTCCGCAGATCATGGGAGAGGTCGACCGGCGGCTCTATGGCGCCAGCGGGCCGGACGTCTCGCCCTGGGATGCGGTGAAGGCGCATATGGCTTATCTGGAGGATCAATTGGGCAAGGGCGTAAAGCTGGCACATATGACGCGGCACATGCTGGGCCTGTTCCACGGGCGTCCGGGGGCGAGGTCCTGGCGGCGCATTCTGACAGTGGAGGCGATCAAGCCCGGTGCTGGTCTGGAAGTGGTCGAAAAGGCGCTTGCAGCGGTCAGTCCTGCAGGAGCCGAACTGGCGGCAGCCGAGTAGGATTATCGCGCAGTTCCCGATCCGCTCAAGGCGTCATGATCAACTTGTCGCCTTCGATGCGCCAACTGCGCAGATGATCAAGTGCGGTCATGCCGAAAAGGCTGGAATCGAGCGTCCCCTGGCGCCCGACGAAACCGCGGATGTTGCGCAGCGTGTGATCGCCGATCGTGATCGTGTCGATCTTCACCGGGGCGACCAGTGCACGGCCGTTGGCGGTGGAAACCGGTACTGAAAATGTCAGGTCTTGTGGCCGATAGCCGGCACGCAGCGCGTCTTCATAGGTCAGGACAACGGCACTGGCGCCTGTATCAAGCAGAAACTCTGCACGGGCACCGTTGATGCGTCCATCCAACACAAAATGCCCGCCAGCATCGCGGACAATCAGAATGGTGCCGTCGGGCTGGGTCACGGCAAGTCCGGGTGCCAGTGCCCCAAGAACGCGGTAACCCGCCTGAACCAGTTCCGCCTTGTAGACATAGCCGACAACGAGCAGGGCACAGAACCCACCCCAGAAAACCGTGCCATGCAGGATTTCGCGGGCTTTCGGCTGGCCGAACAGGAAACTGGCCAGAAAAACGAAGGCGAGTGCGGAAAGGGCAACAACCCGGGGGCCAGTGTCATCGAAGTTGACATTCGCCGGGTCGGTCGGGTCACCAAAAAACGCATAGAAAGCGGCAACTGCCATGACCAGCACCAGAATGACGACCATCAGGCCGCGGTAGTTTCTGGGATTGTTCATCCGCGCACTCCGGGCTCAGTGGTCGGCTGAGGTCGGTTCGCCAATTCTGCGAGGATCTGGTTGCGCTTGGCCTCACTGTAACTCGCCCAGGACGCGATTTCGTCAAGAGTGCGCAGACAGCCTGCGCAAAGGCCTGATTTGGCGTCGATCTGGCAGATGTTGATACAAGGTGACTTCATGAAGCGCATATGGCCGCAGATTGTGGCGTTGCCAAGACTGTATTGGGCGGAAAACAGCGAATAATGACCGGATCAATAGCCGCCTGACGCATAGGTGAACGGCGCGGTGATGACCTTGATCGGCAAGGTAACTGCTGCCTGTGCCGTCGTGCCCACAAAGGACCCCAGGTCATCGCCAAGATTGGCGCCACGGTTGTGGTCGGCACCGGACCCGAGTGCGGAGCTGCCGAGTGCCTTGCGCAAGTCAGGCTGCAGCTGTGCAAGCTGTGCAAATTTCGAATGGTTCGTGCTGTCCAGCGATTCAAGCTCGGTCACATCGATAACGACAGCACCGAGTTCCGCCAGTTCCTGATCGTTGGAGAAAGCCCCGACACGTTCCTTGCCGCCTGCGATGGTGCGCGAGATGCGCAGGGCCTTGTCGTCACGCGAAACGATAACGGTAAATGGTCGGGGCATCGGGCCAATTCGCTTGAGCTGGGTCTTGAAGAGGTCGATATCGATGTCGGGCGCCGCCAGAATGATGTCGTTGACATGCTTTGCGACAAGCCGGCGGTTTTCCGGTCGTGCCTGTACCGCGGTTTCCATCAACAGCCAATTGCCCATGGAGTGGGCGAGAATGGTGATGTTGTCGGCATTGGTCTTGGCAAGTTCCACAAGCGTTTCTTCAAGGGCTCCACGAGCAATCGCGGCGCTGTTGAGGTCGTAGACGTAATCCTGAAGCTTGCCGCGTGAGGCCCAGGTAAACAGAACCGGGACGCCCTGGAACTGACTGTCGTTGACAATCTGCGCGAACCGGTAAAGCCCTTCCGGAAAGCGCGTGTTGTAGCCGTGAATGAACAGCATTATGTCGCGTTCGCCGCGCGGCAAACTGGCAAGCCTGGCGTTGACGGAACGCCGGAAGGCGGCCTTGTCGGCAATGTAGTCGGCCTTGCGCGCAACGAAGTCGGTCTTGGGGTTACCCGGCAGACTTTCGGGCCACTCGATCTGTCCCGGTTTGTGAGAAGGCGGTACCGAAATCGAGGCTTCCGCGTAATTGACCGCGGCTGAACGCTCACCGCTGAAATAGGTGTCGGGGCGGTCGTCCCGCTGGCGGGTGGTGACGATCAGGATATCATTTACCCTGGCACCAACGACCGGGTCCTCGTTGAGCGCGAGCGCTCCGACTTCCGGCCTTCCGGAACAGGCGGACAAGATGGCAAAAACGATCAACAGGGTTGCTGCGCGCAAACCTGTTGCTTCTCGTCTAACTGAATTGCCCGATACTGACATGTGAGCTATTCCCGCCACCAAGGCCTCTATCCGATACTCACGGCACCATAAGCATCCCTGCAAGAAAGCCAAGACCAGTGAGTTGTTGAACTGCGCCTAAAACATCGCCAGTGGCTCCGCCAATCTTGGCCACGGCAAGCCGACCGGTCGCATGTGCCGCAGCGATGGCGATGACAAGGGCCAGCAGCAAGGTCGGCAGGGAGAGCAGGAAGAACGCAGGCAGCATCACGGGCAAGGTCACAAGAAAAGCTTGTTGCACGGTTGAACGGGACGGCTTTCCAAAGCGAGCTCCGAGCCCTTCGGGTCTTGCAGATGGCAGACATTGCCACTGCCAGACAAGCAGCATCCGGCTGAGGGCTTCTCCCGCCAGAAAAAGCAGCGCCGCATCAGCCGGTCCGAATTTTTGCCAAAGCGCTGCAAGCAGGACGGCGCGCAGGAGTACCGAGATCATCAGGGCGAGAGCCCCAAAGGCTCCAATGCGGCTGTCCTTCATGATGTCGAGGCGTCTTTCGCGGGTTGCACCGCCGAAGAAGCCGTCGGCTACGTCGCTCAAGCCATCTTCGTGAAGAGCTCCGGTTGTTGCCGCAAGAACCGCGGTCAGGAGAACTGCAACGGCCAGAAGTGGCAGTTGAGTGAAACCGAGCGCAACACCGACGCCGGCCGCGGGCAGGGCAATGATTGCACCTGCCAGAGGCGCTGCACGGGCGATCCGAACAAAGTCCGGAGGGGACATCGGGTCGTCTTCGGTGTTGACTGCAGGCAGCGGCAGCCGGGAGAAGAATCGTACGCAAGCTGCCGTGTCCGCGGCGAGTGCCTTGCCCCCGTGCAGCCAGACCTGGTGCTGATCCCGGGTTTTCCTGGACCGCGTTTCAACCTGTGAATCAGGCTCTTGGTCGGTTTCAGAGCTCATCAGGCCGGTCCCGTGCTTGAGTTTTTACCGGGCGAAGTTATAGAACAGCGGCTAAGCGAGACCAAGTGGCCACTCGACGGCCGCGAACAACCGGAACCAAAAGAACATGTCCCTCTCCGAGACCGCGCTGCCCTTTGACGATATCCGCAATCTGGTGAAATCCATGCCGGGGCCGGACGAGGATGCGCTCGCGAGGGTGAAGGCCCGGGATGCGGAGTTGACCAAACCTGCCGGTTCGCTCGGAAGGCTTGAGGAAATTGCCGAATGGCTGGCTGCCTGGTCTGGCAAGGCACCGCCGAAGATTACGCGGCCGATGGTCGGCATCTTCGCGACCGCCCATGGGGTTGCGGATGAAGGCGTGTCCGCGTTTCCAAGTGCGGTCAACCGGCAGATGGTCGAGAACTTCGCGGCTGGCGGTGCTGCAATCAACCAGATCTGCCGGGCATACGACATCGGTCTGAAGGTATTCGACCTGGCGGTCGATATGCCGACCCCCAGCATCACGCGGGAAGACGCGATGGACGAAGCCAATTGCGCTGCGACCATGGCATACGGCATGGAAGCGCTCGCCGGCGGGATTGACCTGATCTGTCTTGGCGAAATGGGGATCGGCAACACCACAGTCGCTGCTGCGGTTATCAATGCGCTGTTCGGCGGCAAGGCTGAAGACTGGATCGGGCGCGGTACCGGCGTTGACGACGAGGGCCTTGCCCGCAAACGCGATGCTGTCGAAAAAGCAGTTGCTCGACTGAACGGCGAACGTGATCCGCTGGAGATCCTGCGTCGCATCGGTGGCCGTGAGATTGCTGCCATGACCGGCCTCATCATTGCCGCACGCCTGCAGCGCGTTCCGGTGATTGTCGATGGCTTTGTCACGACGGCTGCTGCTGCTGTTGTCTATGCGATGGACCCGGCCGGTCTCGACCACTGCCTCTTCGCCCATGTTTCGGCAGAGCAGGCCCATGCGAAGGTGCTCGAGCACATGGGCAAGGATGCGCTGCTCGATTTTGGCATGCGTCTGGGTGAAGGCTCCGGTGCTGCGCTCGCAGCAGGTATTGCCAAGGCAGCCGCCGAAATGCACTCCGGCATGGCCACCTTTGCGGACGCCGGTGTGTCCGAAAAAGACGACTGAAGCTCTTTCTGAAATTGAAGCGGCCTGAAACCGCTGATGCGGATCAGGCCGATCTTGCCTTGCCGGAGGGTACGCCGCTGTCCTTGTCGTTCGGGTCCACCCAGATGACATCCGGCGAATAGTTCATGATCCTGGCTCTCGGCAGGGTGACGATCACCTCAGTGCCTTCGCCGGGCCTGGACTTCAGCGAGAACTTGCCGTCATGCATGTTGATCAGCGCCTGGACGATGGACAGGCCAAGACCTGTCCCCGGTTCTGCCGTCTTGATGGCATGAGACCCTTGACCGAAAGCTTCCAGTACGGTCGGAATTTCGTCTTCCGGAATGCCGGGGCCCGTATCCTTTATCGAGACGTATTGTCCGCCATCTGACGTTGGTCCGACCTTGATCCAGACTTCGCCGTTCACCGGTGTGAACTTCACGGCGTTGGACAGGAGATTGAGCACCACCTGACGCAGGGCTCGCTCGTCCGCCCAAACGCGCGGCAAGTCCGGCTCGTGAGTGTGGTGAAGCGAAATCGTCTTGGCCTTCGCCCGAACCTTCATCATGGTCCCGCATTCCTCGACGATATCGTCCAGGAAGATCGGTTCCTCGTGCAATTCGTGCCGACCGGCCTCGATGCGGGACAGGTCCAGAATTTCGTTGATCAGGTTGAGCAGGTGTTGTCCCGAGCCGTGAATGTCTTCGGCATAGGACTGGTAGTTCTTGTTGTGCATCTTGCCGAGCACTTCATCCTTCATGATTTCGGAAAATCCGAGGATGGCGTTGAGCGGTGTCCGCAGTTCATGGCTCATCGTGGCCAGGAAGCGGGACTTGGCAAGGTTGGCAGCTTCTGCGCGGCGGCGCGCTTCGTCCGACATCGCGTTCGCAGTTTCCAACTCGGCGATCAGGTGATCCTTGTCGGCCCGGTATTCCAGCATCGTGTTGGCGTTCTTCAGAAGCTGGTTGCCCAGGATCAGGAAGAAACCCTGCGCGCCGATCGCCATGGCGGCGAGCGTATAGTGGATCGGGTTCACCTGCTGCAGGAAGCTGACGGTGACGATCAGTGTCATGGGCAAGGTGCTGGCAAGCAGGCATTTCGGCAGGGTGGCCGACTGCATCGTGTTCATGGCAACCACGATCAGCAGCGTCGCGAAATGAAAGATGACAAATCCGTCGCCGGATTCGCTGGTCTGAGGCAGCAGAAAGAAGCTGGCCCAGCTGCAGCCGTAGACGAAGTCACCAAAGGCGAACCTGCGCCGCCAGTAGATGCGGGCTTTCTGGTCGGAAGGAGCCTTCTCGTAGGAATGGCTGGTAATCACCATCATGAAGTGGGTGCAAAGCGTCGCCGTAAACCAGGCGCCGATGAAGAGCGGGTTGATCCACAGAACGGAGATCGCGGCAACGATCAGGGCGAGAAGGGGGACCGCATAGGCAGCGTTGATGCGGGTGTCGGCAAACAGATGCTGCCGTTCCAGATCGAAAGACGTGTACCAGTTTTCAGGCGTACCAAGGCGGCTGCGCACATCGTTGGCCGAGCGCGCCATCTCACGACGACGCTTGGCGCGCTGTTCGTTGATGGTGACTTTGTCGTCGCCGGTTTCTGACGCAACCGATGCCATTTGCTGCCCAAAGTTTTGATTTTGTTATCGCGCTGCCGCGTGTTTATTCAACCTGACTCACCATTCCTTAAGATCATCCTCAAGATCGTGGTAAGGGAAGTGTTAACAGGCTGTGCCAAGGTGCAACTCATTGTCAGAAAAGACGAATTCCAAAACACTCGACAGACTTGCGGCTGACGTGCGGTCGTGCCGGATCTGCGTCGAGAACCCTGAAAAGTCGGTGTTACCGCATGAGCCCAGACCAGTTCTGCAAGTGTCTGGAACAGCAAGGCTTTGTGTCTGCGGACAAGCGCCAGGCACACGCGTTCACCAGAGCGGCAGACCGTTCACCGATCCCTCAGGTGACCGGTTGAGAAACTGGATGGGCATCGACGAGGATATTTTCTACGACGCCGGTAAACTGGCCATCGTGCCGATGGGGTTTTGTTTTCCTGGACTGGACGCAAAAGGGGGCGATCTGCCGCCGCGCACCGAATGCCGCAAGGCCTGGCATGACCGCTTGTTTGCTGCCATGCCGCAGATAGAACTGGTGCTGGTTATCGGCCAATACGCCCAAGCCTATCATCTCGGGTCAAATCGGCAGAAATCCCTTACCGAGACAGTGTCGAACTGGCGTCAGCATTTTGCTCGGCAGATGGACGGCAAACCGGCGGTCCTGCCATTGCCGCATCCTTCCTGGCGCAACAATGCGTGGCTGAGAAAGAACCCGTGGTTTGAAACCGAGCTGCTGCCGGTTCTGAGAGGCGAGGTTCAGCGACTTACAATGGTGCCCTAATTGCTGGAATTCGAAAATAATTCTCATTTCGGTGAGAATTGACATTTTCATTGAAACTCAGTTACGAGTTTTTATCTTCAATGAAAATGATTTCCCAACATGTTGCGGTCTGCGCGGTCGGGAATCTCTGTTGCTCCTGGCCGGATCTTGAATTCATGATTGATCGTATCGACCGTCGCATCCTGTCCATTCTCCAGGAAGATTGTACCGTTCCGGTGGCTGAAATCGGCCGCAGGGTGGGGCTGTCGACCACGCCGTGCTGGCGGCGCATTCAGAAAATGGAAGAAGACGGGGTCATCACCGGTCGCGTCGCCTTGCTGGACCCGGCAAAGGTCAATGCGAAGGTAACGGCCTTCGTCGCCATTACCACGAGCCAGCACTCCGAAGACTGGCTGAAGAAATTCGCCGATGTCATCCGGGAGTTTCCCGAAGTGGTCGAATTCTACAGGATGGCAGGTCAGGTCGACTATCTGTTGCGTGTCGCCGTGCCGGACATCGAGGCCTATGACGCCTTTTACAAGAAGCTGATTTCCCGGATCGACATTTCGGATGTCTCGACCACTTTCGCAATGGAGCAGATCAAGAACACGACGGCCTTGCCGCTCAGCTATGTTGCACCGGAAAAGCCTAAACCCGACCGGGACAAGTAAACTGGCCGGCAACACGATCCGTTCCGGCCAGCGAACCCCTCAGGTTCATTCGGTCTTCTGGTTGGTTCACGTGGACGTTTTGGGCCAATAGGTGCCGATGCTCCAGATGTTTCCTTCAGGATCCTGGCAAATGAATTCCCGGCTGCCGTAGTCCCGGTTCGTCAACCCCTCCAGGACTGTCGCCCCAGCCGCAGTGGCGCGGTCGAACAGTTTGTCGGCATTCTCCACCGCCAGGTAAATTGCCTTGCCGCAAGGGCCGTCCGGATGCCCGATGATCTTTGCAAAAGCGTCTTCGCGGGCCTGACCGACCATGATCATGGCTGATCCGAAAGCCAGCTCTGCATGCACCACAGTGCCGTGGTCGTCCCTGTGCACTTCGTGTTCGACAAACCCGAATGAATCTGCGAGCCACTTGATCATGGCATTGGCATTGCCGAACCGGAAAACGGGATAAATTCTGCTTGCTTCATGAGACATTTCGTACCTCCTTTGATGAAGGAGGTGATAGCTCTTCGCGATTTTGCGGGATTGAAGTTTTGTTACCTACCAGGTGTTGGCAGTGCCATTCAGCAGCCGTGCGCGCCAGACTTCCGGTGACTGACCGGAAAACTCGGAAAAGTCCCGAATGAGATGGGCCTGATCGGCGTAACCACAATCGACCGCCAAGCCGGCCCAGTCGATGTCGAAGCAGTTCTGAGCATGTTTGAGCACCTTGCCGAAGCGGATCACCCGGGCAACCGTCTTGGGTCGAAGGCCGATATCCTTCCGAAATTTTTGTGCCAGGTGCTTTCGGCTCCAGCCAATCTCCTTAGCCAACGATGTGACTGAGACCTGGCCTCCGGTTTCAAGTAGCCGTCGCAACACATGGTCCGCCGGGGTCAGTTGGACGGTGTCTTGCCGTAGGCGTTTGATGACGTAGGCAAGGGCAAGATCAAGCCGCGCATTCCAGCTTGTCAGATCCTCGATCCGGCGGACAAATTCAGCCAGTTCCGGTTCCGCGACATCGGCAAACGGCAACATCTGGTCCGTCAGCAGGTCCATTGGGAACCGGAAAAAATGACGGGCACCGACGGGAGTAAAGTTGATCTGCAGGCATTTGGCACGGCCATTTGACTGAATGAAAACCGGAGAACTACTGAGCCCAGCCAGAAAGGTGGGACGCTCATTTTCAGCGGTTGGATGCTGACCGAGTGCGATTTCAAACGGATCGCCGAAACTCAGGATGAGCGGAATGGTCAGCGAGGCGGTTTCAACCTGCCTGTTCGTCTGCGGGTTTCGCTCTTCGTAGCCGATGATGTCGGTGAAAAGGCTGCGCAAGTCCGGCGGTGCTGTCCGGCGCCAGAAACCGGCATCAATGCCGGGGGGAACCGAGGAGGAGGGCGGTGAGGCATCTTGCGAGGTGGTCATGATCCTTCCTTGTCGGGGCAGGATAGGATCAACTCGGGTCTTGGTCACCCATAATCATTCAGTCTCACCGGGACCCAGCGGATGGCGCGCGCGAAACCTGGCGAATTCCGCATCGGATACGGTTTTCCCGGTAAAGATCTCGATGTAGTGGGGCATGCGCTGAAGCCTGGGGCCAAGCGGCTCGCTCGGCCGATCCTTGACGATGGAGATATAGCCGATCTGCGTCAGATACATGGTGTTGGCTCTCACGTCGGCCGAGGCGTGTTCATAGCCAAAACGTTCGAACATCGCCGTAAAAGCCTCAATCCGCACCCGGTCGGCTTCTTCCAGCATGGGCGTCAGGTCCGGATCCGCGTGTGCCCAGTTGCGCATCGCAAATTCCAGCCGGGAATCGAACAGCTCCGGCAGTAGCCACAAATCGAAAAGGTTCAGGATCGCCTCGGTGATTGTCTCCGCGTAATCCTCGGTCCGTTTCACCAGATTGCCGGTGTTTTTCGTTTGCCACTGGGTGATCAAGGCGTCGAGCAGGTCGTTCCGGTCTGAGAAATGGCCATAGAAACTGGTCCGCGACAGACCGAGCCTGTCGGCCAGGGGCATCACCTTGACGGCATCAATGCCATGTTCAATCAGCGCCTGGTAGGCAGCTTCGATCCAGATTTCACGTGTGCCGCGCCAACCGGACGTTTTTTCGATCAATAGGTCGCTCATGTGCTTGCGATAACAAAGCTCCGGCTTGCCGACAATCAAAATTGACACCAATGTCGACAAAAGCGACACCTATGTCGCTTTTCAGACTTTTCAAAGTTGATCGGTGGGAATTAATCTTTGCAAACCTGAGGAAATCCGTGACGCGGTGGAATGCCCGGAGAGGAAAGAGATGTCGAAAGATCCGTTGTTGCAGCCCTATCAGCTGAAACATTTAACGCTGAAAAACCGGATCATGATCACGTCGCACGAGCCTGCCTATCCTGAGGATGGCATGCCAAAAGACCGGTATCGCGCCTATCACGAGGTTCGGGCAAAGGCCGGTGTCGCACTGACCATGACCGCCGGCTCCGCAGCCGTCTCTCGCAACTCGCCGCCCGTCTTCAACAATATCCTTGCCTACAAGGACGAAGTCGTGCCGTGGATCAAGCGGCTCACGGATACCTGCCACGAACACGATTGTGCGGTGATGATCCAACTGACCCATCTTGGTCGCCGGACACACTGGAACAAGGGTGACTGGTTGCCCGCGGTTTCGTCCAGCCATGAACGTGAAGCGGCGCACCGGGCCTTTCCCAAGCAGGTCGAAGAGTGGGACATCGCCCGCATCATCGCCGACTATGCCGACGCGGCGGAACGCATGAAGGCCGGCGGGATGGATGGCATAGAGCTACAGGCCTACGGTCATCTGATGGACCAGTTCTGGTCTCCGGTCACCAACACGCTGGATGGGCCGTACGGTGGTTCACTGGAAAACCGGATGCGCTTTTCACTCGAAGTCATCGAGGCGGTTCGGCAGAGGGTTGGTGACGACTTCATTCTGGGCATCCGTTTTACTGCGGACGAGGATCTGGACGGAGGCATCACGGAAGACGAAGGTCTTGAAATTGCCCGTCGCCTGAAGGCTACGGGACAGGTCGACTTCCTCAATGTCATTCGGGGCCACATCGACACTGATCCGGGGCTCACCGACGTGATTCCCGTTCAGGGCATGCGCAACGCCCCGCATCTGGATTTCGCCGGCCGCATCAAGAAGGAAGTCGGCATGCCGACCTTCCATGCAGCCAAGATCCCCGATGTCGCAACAGCGCGCCATGCCATTGCTGAAGGGCTTCTGGACATGGTCGGCATGACGCGGGCACATATGGCCGACCCGATGGTGGTCAGGAAAATTGCCGAAAAGCGGGAAGGGGATATCCGCCCCTGTGTGGGAGCAACCTATTGTCTCGACCGCATCTATCAGGCTGGCGATGCACTTTGCATCCACAACCCGGCAACCGGTCGGGAATTGACCATGCCCCACGAGATCCCACTCGCGGACACGAAAAAGAAGGTGGTCGTCGTTGGCGCAGGGCCCGCCGGCATGGAAGCGGCGCGCGTTGCAGGCGAACGGGGGCACGATGTGATCGTGTTCGAGGCAGCGCCACATGCCGGTGGTCAGGTCCGGCTGACAGCGCAATCCGAGCGCAGGCGCGAAATGATCTCCATAATCGACTGGCGAATGGACCAGTGCCTGGCGAAAGACGTGAAGTTCCGTTTCAACACTTTTGCAGAAGCAGAAGATATCGCAGGAGAAAACCCGGATGTGGTGATCGTCGCAACAGGAGGCTTGCCGCATACGGAAGTCCTGAGCGAAGGCAATGATCTTGTTGTCTCTGCCTGGGATATCATTGCTGGCGACGTCAAGCCGGGCAAACGTGTACTCGTCTACGACGATGCTGGTGATCATCCCGCACTTCAGGCGGCCGAGATGATCGCAAAATCCGGCGCTCATGTGGAGATCATGACGCCGGACAGGTCCTTCGCCCCGGATGTCATGGCAATGAACCTGGTGCCTTACATGCGATCGCTGCAGGACAAGGACGTTCGCTTCACGGTCACCTACCGCCTGAAAGCTGCAAAGCGTTCCGGGAACTTGATCACCGCTGTCGTCGGAACAGACTATTCCAGCCACACGGAAGAGCGGGAATTCGACCAAATCGTCGTCAATCACGGTACAATACCGATGGACGAACTCTATTTCGAGCTGAAGCCGATGTCGAAAAACCTTGGTGCAGTTCAGCAGGAAGCGTTGATTTTTGGCCGCCCGCAGCCTCTCGAGGCCAACCCGGATGGCACATTCGCGCTTTTCCGCATTGGCGACGCGGTTGCGGCTCGCAACACCCATGCGGCAATCTATGATGCGTTACGCTTGGTCAAGGACATTTGACGTGATGCTGCACCGCACGCGGAAAATTTGGGCAGCGTCTTACATGGATAACCAAATGACGCTTTTGCGCTACGGCGGTGGGGTCGGGTGGGCCTAACGTTCCCGGCAAGGACAGGCCGGGAGACTCGGCCAAAGAGGATGTGTCACCATGTTCAGCGATGCGGAAATTCTAACACTTCTGATGGGCCGACGAGCCGGGTATTCTTTGCCCCAGGCCTTCTATACCGATGCCGACGTCTACCAGGCGGACCTGAAGAACATCTGGCAGAAGGAATGGATTTTCGCCATTCCGTCTGCCGAGCTGCCGAAGTCGGGAAATTACGTCACGCTTCAGATCGGTGATTACAACATCATCATCGTGCGTGGAGCCGACGGTGTCATTCGCTCATTCCACAATTCCTGCCGTCACCGCGGCAGCCGCATTTGTGCAGCATCCAAAGGTTCTGCGCCCAAGCTGGTCTGTCCGTACCACCAGTGGACCTACGAACTCGACGGCAAGCTTCTGTGGGCGCGCGAAATGGGGCCGGAGTTCAAGCCGGAAAACCATGGACTGAAGACCGTACACTGCGTGACCGTTTCAGGCATGGTGTTCATCTGCCTTGCTGCCGTTGCTCCCGACACCACGGAACTGGAAAAGCAGGCTGAACGCTATCTCGGTCCGCACGACCTTTCCAACCTCAAGGTTGCCCACCAGTCGACCATCGTCGAGCAGGGCAACTGGAAGCTTGTTCTGGAAAACAACCGCGAGTGCTATCACTGCTCCGGGTCTCATCCGTCGCTATGCCGGACATTCCCGGACGATCCCAACCTCGTGGGTGGTGACGATTCAACCTCTTCCAACGTCGGCAAGGCGCATGTGGAACGTTGCGAAGGCGCAGGGCTTCCGTCCAGGTTCCTGATTTCGCCGTCCGAGCAATGGCGTTTCGTGCGCATTCCGTTCCTGGGAGATGCGGTCAGCTACACCATGGATGGCAAGGCAGCCGTTTCCAAGCGTATCGGGTCCGTGCCCTTCGACAACGCGGGGTCTTGCCTGTTCTTCCATTATCCGAACACCTGGAACCACTTCCTGTCCGACCAGGTGCTGACTTTCCGTGTTTTGCCGATCAGTCCCATGGAAACCGAGGTGACAACCACCTGGCTGGTGCACAAGGACGCTCAGGAAGGGGTTGACTACGACCTCAAGCGGCTGACGGAAGTCTGGGTCCACACCAACGATGAGGATCGTCAGATCGTTGAGGAAAACCAGATCGGCATCAAGTCGCCGGCCTATGAACCGGGGCCGTATTCTCCGGCTCAGGAAAGCGGCGTCATCCAGTTCGTCGACTGGTACGCCCGAACCCTGGAAAACGGTCTGATGGGCCGTTTCCGTGTCGCGGCGGAGTAGTACGATGATCCCGATGCCCGGACGCGATACGCCGGTCTGGTCCGACAGTGAAGTTCTGGAATGCGTGAGTGTTCTGCCCGAGGCGCCGGGGGTGAAAACCTTCACCTTCCGTCCGCCATCAGGCGCGACTTTCGTCTATCGGGCCGGCCAGTTCATCACGCTCGATCTCCCGGTGCCTGGCGGAAACGTTCAACGCACCTATACGATTTCCTCTTCGCCGGTGACCAATGCCTATATCTCCGTAACGGTAAAGGTCCAGCAGGACAGCGTCGGTACGAAATGGATGCTGGAGAACCTTGTTCCCGGCATGCAGATCAAGGCTTATGGACCGGCTGGGCTATTCCATCTGCCGCGCAATCCGGACAACAAGTACCTGTTCATTTCAGCCGGTTCCGGCGTTACGCCCATGATGTCGATGGCGACGACGCTCTTCGAGCGCGGTGAGGATCCGGACATTTGTTTCATCCAGTGCGCAACGCGGCCTGTTGATCTGATCTTCCGCAAGCGGCTTGAGTACATGGCGAGCCGCGTAAACGGTTTGCAACTGCACTTCGTCGTCACGAAGAGCGATCCTTACGAGGTCTGGACCGGTTATCGCGGGCACTTCAACCAGCTGATGCTGGGCCTGATGTGCAACGACTATCTGGAGCGCGAAGTCTATTGCTGCGGCCCCGAAGGCTTCATGGAATCCGTACGCGAGATTCTGAACTCGCTCGGTTTCAACATGGAAAACTATTTCCAGGAAAGCTTCCAGGCGCCCGCAGAAACCAAGGCTGAACTGACAGAGTTCGATGACGTCGTACCTCAGGACGACGTGCAGGCCCAGATCGTCTTTGCCAACTCCAAGGTGTCTTCCTGGTGTTCGGAAACCGACACGGTTCTGGCAGTTGCAAAGGATGCAGGGCTCAATATCCCGTCGGGCTGTACGTTCGGTGTGTGTGGCACCTGCAAGGTGAAGAAACTCTCCGGTGAAGTTCACATGGTCCACTCTGGCGGCATCAGCGATGAAGATATCGAGGCCGGTTTCATTCTGGCCTGTTGCTCGAATCCGATCGGTACAGTCGAGGTCGATATCTGAGCCGGAGATAGTCGAGGAAATATTCAAAGTTTGCGATGTATCAATGGCGCGGGCATGAAGAGCGGAGTATTCTGGTCTTCATGCTCGGGAGGACGTCGCATGTTTGAAAGTTTCAGGAAGCCGTTTCGGATCGCAATTGCTTTTGTGGGCCTCGCAGTTTGCGGCACCGGAGCCGCCAGCGCCCAGTCAATTCCGGAAGGCGTTACCGTCTACCAGGTTTCAGCGGCCTTTGATGATGTGCGTTTCGATCTTGAAAATGCCATCGTCAATCGTGGCCTGGTCATCGATTACGTCTCACACATAGGCGACATGCTGGATCGCACATCACAAGATGTCGGTGGTAAGAAGCAGATCTTCGTCAAGGCGCAGGCCATGTTGTTCTGCTCGGCCAATCTCTCGCGCAAGGTGATGGAGGCTGACGCTGCGAACATCGCCTATTGCCCCTATTCGGTATTCGTCTACGAAACGCCGGACCAGCCTGGCACCGTAACAGTCGGATATCGTCACCTCGGTGAAACAGGCTCTGAGGAATCCAAGGCGGCTATCGGCGAGGTGAATGCCTTGCTGGATGCCATCGCCAAGGAAGCGGCAGGTCAGTAAGCGGTCGTCCGCAACTGATCGACAGCAACATTTGACTAGATGTCTGCAGCCTTGTTGAGGCGGTTCAGAACCTTCTCGGACGAAAGCTCCCGGGCAGCCGCATTGCCGACCTTGCGGGCTGTCCGGTTTTCGGATGTTGCCAGGTCTTCGGCAATCGCGAGAGCGGCGCCATGCAGAGGCAAGGAGCGTTTGCCGATCTGGCGGAGGGCCCAGTGCACCGCTTTCCAGACAAAGTTTCGCTCGTCCGTGGCAGCAGCGCGGATCAAGGGAAAGTAGTCCAGAAACTCGGTTTCGGGCGCTGTCTTGGCGTGGACGGCGCGCCAGGCGATCAGTGCAAAGGCGGCCCGCCGGACAAATTCGCGTTCGTCTGCGGCAAGTGCCGGAACCAGTTCATTTGAACCGGCACGCCGGGCAAGAACATTCATGAGCTGATCGCACAGATCCCAGGAATTGATGTCGTTCAGCCAATTAAGAGCGAGCTCGGGTGCCAGGTGCCTGGGTGGGGTCAGAAGGATTGCCAAGAGCCGCGCTTCGTGAAAGCCGCTGGCCCAGAGTTCCCGGGCAAGGTCCGGTGAGGGGCCTATGGATTTGGCCAACGGACGCAGCACAGAGAGTGGAACGCCGAAGGCCCGATCTGTTTCGATGCCGAACCGCGCCATTCCAGCACGGTTCGGCTCTGTTCCCGCTTCACGCAGATCGTTCAATACGTTTTCAAGCGTGAAGGTCGTGTCCGAAACCTGGGGCATATGGGTGCCCGTTTATGACTTGTCGGCGTTTTCCAGGCGGGCAATCAGGCTGGACGTATCCCAACGTTTGCCACCCATGGCCTGAACTTCGGCATAGAACTGATCGACCAGCGCCGTAACAGGCAGGCGGGCACCGGTATCATTTGCGGTCTTCAGGCAGATGCCGAGGTCCTTGCGCATCCAGTCGACCGCAAAGCCATAGTCGAACTTGCCGGCATTCATGGTCTCCCACCGGTTTTCCATCTGCCAGGATTGGGCAGCCCCGCCTTTAATTGCGGAGATGACCTTTGCGACGTCGAGATCCGCTTTCTTGGCAAAGTGGATGGCTTCGGAAAGGCCCTGCACCAGGCCGGCAATGCAGATCTGGTTGACCATCTTGGTCAATTGCCCTGCGCCGCTTTCTCCCATCAGACCGACGAATTTTGCGAAGCATTCGATGACCGGCTTGGCCTTGTCGAAAGCATCCTGATCTCCGCCGCACATTACTGTCAGGACGCCGTTTTCGGCACCTGCCTGGCCACCGGAAACCGGAGCATCGATGAAGCCGCAGCCCTTGTCCTTGGCCGCTGCATAAAGCTCACGGGCAACTTCGGCAGACGCGGTGGTGTTGTCGACAAAGATTGCGCCTTCTTTCAATCCATGAAAGGCACCATCTTCGCCGGTCGTGACGGAGCGCAGATCATCGTCGTTTCCGACGCAGGAAAAGACGAAGTCGCAACCTTCAGCTGCTTCCTTCGGGGTCTTGGCGAAGTTGCCGCCATATTCGGCAGCCCATTTCTCGGCCTTAGCAGTCGTGCGGTTATAGACCGTGACGTCGTGCCCACCCTTGGTTTTCAGGTATCCGGCCATCGGATATCCCATGACGCCCAGACCGATAAATGCAACCTTTGCCATGACGACGCTCCCTTCGCATGCGAAGGCCCGGTACGAGCCGGGCCTTTAATTGAACTGGTTCATCATGGTTTTAGGCCATTTGCCTCTTGCTGTCAGCTTAGATCCAATAGGGCCCGCGCTGCCAGAGCCGCAAATGACGTTCCCGCTTCGCCGACTGGGCGTCCAGGTGCCGCTGGGTGCGTGGATCCGGACGAGTGTTGCTGGAGAACCGGGTTGCTTCCAGGAAGCTACGTGCGTAAATATCAAACATATGCTTACATCCTCTCGCTGCGTTGTGTGAGAGTAATGTGGCTGTTTATGGCTGCTGATGCCAGTCAGGAAGATTTTCAAAATGTAAGGTGAAATTACATATGGATTGGCGATCTCTCCCATCCCTGAACAGTCTGAGAACCTTTACTGCCGTTGCCGAGACCTGCAGTCTCTCGGCCGCGGGAAGAGAATTGAACGTCACTCACGCGGCCGTCAGTCAGCAGGTCAAGGCTCTGGAGCAGTTTCTGGGGTTGAAACTGATTGTCCGTGAGGGCAGGGGCATTGCATTGACCCCTGAAGGCAAGCAGCTCTTTGAAGGTCTGAGCGAAGGCTTTGAAATCATCAGGGAGACAGTCGATGAATTGACGCGGGAAGATCTGGTCCGTCCGCTCAACATCACCATGACGCCGTCCTTTGCCATAAGTTGGCTGATGCCACGGATCAGCGATTTCCGGCACAAGCATCCCGACATCGAACTGATGCTCAATCCGACGGCCGAAGTGGTTGAACTCAGACCTGGTGGCGTCGACCTGGCGATCCGCTTCGGCAAGGGCAACTGGACTGGGCTTGAATCGGAACTGTTCATCCCGACGAATTTTGCGGTGATCGGTGCCAATTGCCTGATCGGAGACAAGAAGATCGAAAGCCCTGAAGATCTCCTGGAGTTTCCCTGGTTGCAGGAATACGGCACCAACGAATTGACCATCTGGCTGGAGCGCCAGGGCGTCGTGCCCAAGGGCAAGCTCAACATCACCCATTTGCCCGGCTATATGGTGCTGGAAGGTTTGCGGCGGGGCGATGGTATTTCAGCCACTGCCAAGACCTTTGTCGAACCTGAAATCGAGGCGGGTAACCTCAGGGTCTTATTTGAAGACGGCGTTTATCCGGGGACGGGATACCATCTGGTGACCCGCCCCGGTGTCAACCGTCCACCACTCAAGGCCTTCATGAGCTGGCTCAGGGCCATGCGCGCCGAACAGCTCGCCGATTAGCCTGGGCAGACGTCAGATTGCAGTGAGGGCCTGCTCCATGTCCGCAATCAGGTCGTCGCAATGCTCGATGCCGATGGACAGCCGCAACAGGTTCTCCGGAATGCCGGAGCCTTCGCCCTCGATGGTGAAACGATGCTCGACAAGACTCTCGGTGCCGCCGAGGGAGGTTGCTCGCTGGAACAGGTCAAGCGCACCGGTGACATTCAGGGCGGCCGTTTTGTCGCCCTTGACCTGAATGGACATGAGCGAGCCAAAACCGCCGGTCATCTGGCTTTTTGCAAGTTCGTGATGAGGGTGGCTCTTGACGCCGGGATAAAGCACCGCCTCCACTTTCGGGTGTTTTTCGAAGTGTTCCGCGAAAACCTGTGCCGATATGTTCATGCGCTCCACACGCAAGGCAAGTGTCCTGAGGCCCCGGAGCAAAAGCCAGGTTTCGAACGAACCGAGCACGGCGCCGGCCAACTTGCGTTCCTCGGTCAGAAACGCCCAGGCTTCGCTGCCGGCATTGTCGGTTGTGACGACGCCACCCAGAAGGTCTGAATGACCGTTGAGGGCCTTGGTCGCCGAATGCATTACCAGGTCTGCTCCGAGCGACAGAGGCTTGAGGATCAGTGGTGTTGCGGCGGTCGCATCGACGGCAAGCAGAGCGTCCGCCTGTTTGCACTGGTTGGCGATGTTCTTGATGTCGGCGACCTTCAAAAACGGATTGCTGGGCACTTCAAGCCAGACAAGATCCGGGCGAGTGACGGCTATCTCGTCCTGGAAGGACTGAAGGTCGCTTGCATCAGCTTCTACGAGGGCAATGTTGTTGCGTGCACACATCTTGCGCAGGAACAACGTGGTCCCCCAGTAAATGCCGGACTGGGCAAGCAGTGTGCCGCCTGGCTTGACGATGCGGGCGACGGCGGCGACAGCAGCCATGCCGGATGCAAACAGCCGACTGTCTTCTCCCCCTTCAAGAGCGGCGATCAGTTTTTCGGTCTTCTTGAAAAGCGCATTGTCGTCACGGCTGTAGATATGACCCGGGTTGACCAGCTCATAGGTTTCGTCACGCACGAATGTGGTAGCAGTCTGTATCGGCGGCACGATGGCGCCTGTTGCCGCATCAAAACCGCCACCACCATGGGCCAGCAGGCTGTCGAGGTGAAGGCCATGGGCAATGGAGGGCGTTTTCGGCATGGGAGAGCTCCGTGAATGGGGGTCCCTTCGGGTTATCGCCGTCTGCTTCGATAATCAAATGAAATCAATCCATTTGGGAGAGCGGTGCCGACTTGCCTCCAAAGGAATATCGAGAAGGCGAAGGCGGGAAAGGTCACAGAAAAACGGGCCGGAACTTGAAAAGTCCGGCCCAATTAATTCGAACGCTGAAAGTCTGCTCAGCGTATCAGGTGCCGCGTCAGGCGTGCTTCGATTTTGTCCCACAGACGGCGCAGCATCTCTACCAGGAACAGATAGATCACCGCTGCCCAGATGTAGGCCTGGAAATCATACGATCTCGAGTAGGCCCGTCTGGTTTCTCCAAACAGATCGAACACCGTCACGATTGCCGCAATGGCGGAACCCTTGAGCATGAGAATGATCTCGTTGCCATAGGGCCGCAGAGCAACGATCAGTGCCTGCGGCAGGATGATCTTGAAGAAGGTGATCTGCTTGTTGAGGCCGAGAGCAGCAGCCCCTTCCCACTGACCTCTGGGCACGTTTTGAATGGCACCGCGCAGGATCTCGGCCTGATACGCGGAGGTGTTCAGTGAAAACGCGAAGATCACGCAGAACCAGGCTTCCCGGAAAAGACCCCACAGGCCGACTGCCTCCAGCTGTGCCTGGAAGGTGCCTGCGCCATAGTAGACAAGGAAGGTCTGTGCCAGCAGCGGTGTGCCGCGGAAGAAATAGACGAAGCAATAGGCAGGCTTCGATAAAAGCCACCATTTCGACGCTCGTGCAGCTGCGATGGGCACGCTCAGCACCGCACCTATCAGCAACGACAGGCCGACGATCTGAAGGGTAACCAGAAAACCGCTGAGGTACTCGGGCCAATACTTCAGCACGAAAGGACTGGCGACGTTTATCGCCAGATAGTAGAGCAGCCAGGCACCGGAGACGATCCAGAGCGCCATGAGGACATGGCCGAGAATTCGCGTCTTGGTCCAGCCCCGGGGCGGTGCGGGCGGCCGTTTCAGGCCTGTGGCGGGGTTAGCGGAGATCATCGTGCCGTATCTCCGCGTTTGCTCCAGCGCTCGATACGCACGAGACCGGTGGACGATATCATTGCCAGGACCAGGTAGATCAGGCAGGCGATGCCAAAGAACATGAAGGGTTCCTTGGTCACCCTTGCGGCGATCCCGGACTGGCGCATGACGTCAGACAAGCCGACCACCGAAACGAGCGAGGTGTCCTTGAGAAGGACGAGCCAGCTGTTTCCAAGTGCGGGCAGTGCGAGCCGGATCAATTGCGGCAGTACCACCAGTCGAAGGGTTTTGCCTTTCGACAGTCCAAGCGCATATCCGCCTTCGTATTGTCCCTGCGGGATCCCGCGAAAGGCGGAAAGAAACGCTTCGGAAGCGTAGGAAGAAAAGACGAAGGACAGTGCGATGACACCGGCGACAAACGAATTGACTTCAAAATAGAAGTCGAAGCCGGCCATCTTCAGCAAGACCTGTATCGCGATCTGTAGGCCGAAGTAAACCAGGAACAAGGTCAGCAGTTCCGGCAAGCCCCGGAAAAGAGTGGTGTAGATATTGGCCGCCAGGCGCAAGCTGGGTTCCGATGACTTTTTCGCAAGCGCAATCAGAAATCCCAGAAACAATCCGAACGGCAAAGTCACTATTGCCAGGCAGACGGTTACAACCACGCCCCAGGCAATTTCGTCTCCCCAACCCTCTGGTCCGAAGGAGAGTAGCGTCAAAGCTTCATTCATAAGCCGGCGCTTCTTTCTGTTTGTCGTTGTTATTCCGGCCGCCCCTCCGGCCGTACTGCGGGATTTTTCCCTGCAGGTGGTGCAGCGCACAGGGCGCGCTACACCGGAATGCGATCAACTGGAGGCCAATCAGCCGCCGTAAACGTCGAACGTAAAGTACTTGTCGTTGATTTCCTTGTACTTGCCGTTCGCCAGGATGCCTTCGATGGCCTTGTTGAACATTTCCTTCAACTCGCCGTCGTCCTTGCGGATGGCAATGCCGGCGCCTTCACCGTTGATCACCGGATCCGGCGTCAGGGTGCCCAGCAGCTTGCAGCAGGCACCGTCATCGGTCGCCAGCCAATCGGACAGAACCACAACGTCGTCAATGACGGCATCGACACGGCCGCTGGCAACGTCGAGCTTGTATTCATCCGGCGTCGGATAAAGCTTCAGGTCTGCGGACGGCAGCTTTTCTTCAGCATAGTTGGAGTGGGTGGTGGAGGACTGTGCACCAAGTGCGACACCCTTGAGGTCTTCATCTGACGTCCCGGTCAGAGCGGAATCCTTCGGCACGGCAATTGCCGGCGGGGTGTTGTAGTACTTGTTGGTGAAGTCGACCTTTTCCTTGCGCTCTTCGGTGATCGACATGGAAGCGATCACGGCGTCGAACTTGCCAGCCTGAAGGGCGGGGATCATGCCGTCCCAGTCCTGGGTAACGAATTCGCACTCGACTTTCATTTCTTCGCAGAGTGCCTTGGCAATATCGATGTCGAAACCTATCAGCTGGCCGTCTGCGGTCAGGGAGTTGAACGGAGGATAAGCGCCTTCGGTGCCGATACGCACCTTTGACCAGTCTTTCGCCTCAGCGCCACTCACGGCAGCCAGTACTGCTACTGCGGCCGCAGCCATACGCAATACACGCATATTTTGTTCCCCTAATATCTTCTTCGCGGCGCAAGCGGGTTCGTCCCGCCTTCTTGCCCGAGCGCTCTATTCCATACACTTCGGTTCAAATTTCAAGCATGCCTACGAAAAAAACACAGCGTGATTTCGCCGAATTTTCAATTTTTCCGGCATGTCGTTGGGGAAGCGTCAAGTCATTGTGGAAACCTGACTGTTCCCTGAGGCCCTTTCTTCGTGCTGTAGAAGCATGCCACCCTGAACCAAATGTCGGCCGAAGGGCAGAAATCAGGCCTTTGAGTCGGCTGTTGCCTCTGCTGCTTCAGCTTCCCGGGAAGCGTCGTGAACGTCGAGAACGGATTGCAGGGTAATCACCGGGCGGGAAAGCGCATCCCCTGCATCTGCCCCACGATAGGGTGTCGGCGAGACAACCGGCTGCTTGGTCAATTCGGCGATCTTTTCTTCGTGAACAGCCCTGTTTCTGGGGGAAAGGTTGTCCAGACCGAGTTCGGTCAGCCCGTGATCTTCAAGATACTTGTGCCGAAT
The DNA here is from genome assembly GCF_012273635.1 of Labrenzia sp. PO1. NCBI lineage: Bacteria > Pseudomonadati > Pseudomonadota > Alphaproteobacteria > Hyphomicrobiales > Stappiaceae > Labrenzia > Labrenzia sp. PO1. The sequence continues at coordinate 713,354 of NZ_JAAXCR010000003.1, read as the reverse complement.
TCGCTCTTCTTCAGGCAGTTCACGCCACTCTGCATATTGTTCCGCAAGAATGCTGCGGAATTGCAGAAACCGGCTTTCGGTTTCGCTTGGCTGCTTTTGGGGCGCCTTGGCGGATTGCGGTGACACGGAAGGCGTGGGCGGCAGAGCAGATGTCATCAGATCCTCTTTCTGGCTGCAGGCATTGTCAAATATGCAAGCAAAAATTGTGCCGAGAGGGGATATTAAAAACCCTGATGAATCTCATGAACTTATTGAATTTGAAGCTGGAAGCCGAACTTCCTAGGAAAAGACTACCCGGTGACACATGGTTATTTCTGCCGGGTTTCGGAAAAGGGCCCAGCAATGTCGGACTACGAACTTTTCATCGGAAACAAGAACTACTCTTCCTGGTCTTTCAGGCCGTGGATCGCTCTCAGGCACAAGGATATTCCATTCCGGGAGACCCTGGTTCCTTTCGATTTCGAAAATGGAAATCCGGAATTCGCGGCATTTTCACCAAGCAGAAAAGTACCGGTTCTCAAGGATGGTACCCTGACGGTGTGGGACAGCCTGGCGATCCTGGAATATGTCGCCGACTGCTTTCCGGACAAAGGCCTGTGGCCAAAGGACAAGGCCAAGCGCGCCTGGGCACGGTCCATCTCGGCGGAGATGCATTCCGGTTTCACCGCTCTTCGCAGCGAATGTTCCATGAACATGCAGCGCCCTGTGGCGGTAAAAGCCGTCAGCGACGCGGTTAAGGGTGAGGTCAACCGCATCGTGACCGTCTGGAAAGAATGCCTGGCATCATCAGGCGGTCCTTTCCTGTTTGGCGATTTCACGATTGCCGACGCCATGTATGCGCCCGTCGTCAGCCGTTTCGAGACCTACCAGCTATCCAACGACCCTGTGGTGAGCAAATACAGCGAAGCCATGAAGGCAACCGAGGCCTGGAAAGTCTGGGAAGAGGCCGCACTCAAGGAAACCTGGGTCGTCGATACCGAGTGAGGTTCCTGTCAGCCCGGCGCCAGCCGCCGGGCGGCTATCAGGCCGTAACCGCGTCGCTGGCCAACGCAGTGTCCTCACGTTGCTGAAAATCACGGCTGCCTGAATCAGGTTTGCCGGCGTACTGGAATGCGCCTTCGTCTTCGAAGAAGCTATAAAGGCTGTCGACAAACCGGCGTACTTTCAGCGGAATGAACCGATTGGAAGGATAGACCGCATGGACCGGGTGCGGCGGGTATTGCCATTGTGGCAGCACCACTTCCAGGTCTCCCGTTCGCAGGTACGGCTCGATGAGCCAGCGATTGGAAAGCGCAATTCCGAGACCGGCGAGTGCCGCACGGCGCAGGGTCGAAGAGTTGTTGACCAGCATTGTCGGCGTGATCTTGATAGACAGCTTTTCACCGATCGGACTGATGAACGGAACCCGGTTCCCGGTCGCGATGTTCTTGTAAAGCAAGTAATCGTGATCGGGCAGCTCGTCGGGATGGTCAGGGCGTCCACGTTTATCCAGATAGTCTGGTGATGCCACCAGGCAGCGCTGAGCAAGCCCGAGCCTTCGAACAATCAGCCGGTCGTCCTCGATCTCACCCATGCGGATTGCCACATCGAGCCGTTGCTGGATGACATCGACAAACTGGTCGGACAACGACACATCCAGCAGGATGCCGGGGTGATCCTTCTTGAAGCGGATCAGGAAGTCCGAAAGGATGGTTTCCGCAAAGCCAAGGGGCAGCCCCACCGATAGCGGGCCGGACATCTGGGCCTCTTCACTCTGAACCGAGCGGTCGGCCTCATCGAGGCGCTCCAGAATATCCCTTGCATAGGCATAATAGCGTTCCCCGGCTTCCGTCAGGCTGAGTTGACGTGTGGTCCGATTCAGCAGTCTGATGCCCAGATCGTCTTCAAGCGCCCGAACCTGCTGGCTGACGGCAGGTTGCGAGATGCCGAGAAGTTTTGCAGCTGCTGAGAAGCTGCCGAGATTGACAGCCTGCACAAAGCCGGAAAGGGAGGAAAGCTTGTCCATGGCGGCCCCAGTTGGAGAGCGAGTGAGGAACGATCTCATACATAAGCACGGGTTATGAGTAATATAAGATATTGGCCGCTTTAAAAACAAAGCCAATGAAACACTTTTAGGGCTGCCGGACCGATCCAACGGTTCGAGCGTCAAAGTTTTCCATCAGGTCGAGCCGGGAGGCCAATTATGACCACTTCACAGATTTCCGTTTCCAGACGTTCGCTGCTCGGTGCGGCTGCCGGGGCAGGGGCGCTTGCCGCTGCCGGTGGTGTCACTTTTCTTTCCGCACCCGCAGAGGCCGCTGTCGATCAGGCCGGAAAGCCGATGGCAGGTGCACTCCGCTACAAGGTCGGCGATCTTGAAATCACCGCCTTGCTCGACGGCTATCTCGATGTCACGCCGGAACTGGTGATCGGCTACGACGCATCAGAAGGGCAGCGCCTGAGAGATGCAGCCATGGTTGAAGGTGAGGCATTGCGTATTCCCGTCAATGCCTACCTAGTCAACACCGGTGACCGGCTGATCCTTGTCGATGCCGGCACTGCGGATGCTCTGGGCCCGACCATGGGGCGTCTGCCGGATGCCTTGGCAGCCGCAGGTGTATCGCCCGATCAGGTGGACGCGCTGTTGATCACCCACATGCATCCGGATCACCTCTTCGGCGTGATCGATGGTGACGGCAACAAGGTGTTCAAGAATGCGGAACTGATCCTCCCGGAGGTGGACAAGGCCTTCTGGTTCGATGATGCGGCAATGAACGGCGCTCCCGAGCAGTTCAAACCGTTCTTCCTCGGTGCACGCAAGGCTGCCGATGCCTACAAGGACAGCCAGACCCTGATTTCCGGCGACAAGGAAATCCTGTCCGGCATCCGGCCGATGGCTCTTCCGGGTCACACGCCGGGGCATACCGGCTATCTGTTCGACAGCAACGGCGAAACCCTCGTGATTGCAGGCGATATCGTCCATATGGCCGTCTATCAGTTCAACCGGCCGGACTGGGGTATCGGGTTCGACATTGATCCCGGGCAGGCAGTGTCGACACGCAAGACATTCCTGGACCAGGCCGCCGCCGACAAGTTGTTCTTTGCAGGCGCGCATATTCCGTTTCCCGGTATGGGCCGTGTTGCAAAGGACGGCGAGGGTTACCGCTTCGTCCCGGCCAACTGGCCCTACGCCTACTAACGAAGAAACTCTTTCTGGCCCGGCAACGATGCCGGGTCAGCGCAGTCCGAACCCGGAGAAGGGCAGGAAGGATACCAGCTCACCCTTGCGGATCGAGGTCACGTCTTCAGGTATTTCGATAAGACCGTCGGCCTCGCGCAGGCCAGTGATCAGGCCGGAGCCGTCGCGCTGGAATTTATGCGCTGCAAGTGATCCGTCTGGACGAGGCTTCAGATAAGCACGGTAGAACTCTCGGCGGTCCGGCTTTTTCTTGGGAACTTCGAAGGCTGCCGGAACCTGAAAGGCCTGCGGCTCCAGAAAGGCACCTCCGCCAAGAACGCTGAAGACCGGCCGTGCGTAAAGCAGAAAACAGACCATCGCGGCAACCGGGTTTCCCGGCAGTCCGAGGACAACGCAGGATCCGATATTTCCGAACATCATCGGTCGGCCAGGCTTGATAGCAAGCTGCCACATGTGGCGTTTTCCGATCTTGTCCAGAACCTTGAGCATGTGATCTTCCTCGCCGCGGCTTGCTCCGCCGGTGGTCAGGATCACGTCATGGCTGGCTGCTGCCGTCGAAAGCACCTCTTCAAGTGCGTCGGCGTCATCTTTCAGAATGCCCAGATCGTCGATCTCGACAGGCAGCGTTGCGCACAGGCTGCGCAGCAGAAAGTGGTTGGAATCGTAAACGTCTCCGAGCGTGATGAGGTCGCCAGGCCGGCGTAGCTCATCGCCTGTCGACACAAGGGCCACCTTCAGTTTCCGGTAAACGGAAACGTCTGCCTGTCCGGTGGACGCGATTGCCGCGATATCTTGCGGGCGCAAGCGCTGACCGGGGCTCAGCAGCGTCGTTCCCTCCGCCACGTCTTCTCCCGCCTTGCGGCGGTTGGCACCCGTTTTCAGGCCTTGCGGCACGATCACGAAGTCCTGCCCATCCTGCTGGTGCGTTTCACAATCTTCCTGCATGGCGACCGTATCCGCACCGGGTGGCATCACCGCTCCAGTAAAGATCCGGGCTGCTGCCCATGGGCCAAGATCGGCGTTGCTCGCGTGCCCTGCAGCTATCCTCTGTTCCAGACGGAAGAAACCTCCGGCTTCCTCGAAATCGGCGTTGCGGAAGGCGTAACCGTCAACGGCTGAATTGTCGGCCAGTGGCACGTTGCGGGGAGCGGTCACCGTACCTGCAAGGATGCGTTCGGCGGCATCCTGCAGGGGTACGGTTTCGGTCTCGGCAATGCAATGCAGCCGCTGTTTCAGGATCTCCAGCGCCTCGTGGTGGCGCAGGCGGTCCTTGTCGTGCAGGAAGCAGTCATCCAGAAGCTGTTTGCCGGTCATGTTGTCGACCTTTTCAGCCCGAGATGGGTCTCGATGAAATTCGCCATGGCGGCAATGTCGTCCAGATGAAACACCGGCAACACCTCGTCCGGTAAATCGTGATCGGTTGCGATGGCCAGAATATTCGGATCGGAAACGGCAAGGGGGCCGCGTTCGCTTGCCTCGGTTCTGCGTGCCTCGATCTTCGGATGGGGTTCGCTCTTGTAGCCTTCGATCAGGATCAGGTCGCAGGGAGCAAGCCGCTCCAGAACGTCTTCCAACGGCGGCTCGTCTTCCTCTTTCAGTTCATGCATCAAGGCCCAACGGCGTCCAGACACCAGTGCAACTTCCACTGCACCTGCTTCGCGGTGCCGGAAACTGTCCGTGCCCGGCTTGTCGATATCGAAGCCGTGATGAGCATGCTTTACGGTCGAAACCTTCAGGCCCCGCGCGGTGAACTCGGCCACGAGGCTCGCCACGAGTTGTGTCTTGCCGGAATTCTTCCAGCCGGTGATGCCGAATACAGGGGTGGTGGTCATCTGGAATGTAAGCTCAGCGCGTCTCTGACAGTCGAAAGGTCATCAGGTTTGTTGGCATTGAAGAAGGGGTCCAACCCGCTGTCGGGATCCGCATCGAAGGCGACTTCGACACTGTCGTAACAGTCGACAAAGGCAAGCACCTTGCCTGTCTTGCCGGATTGCAGCCAGTCCTCGAGATCCGCTTTCAGGCTGACAGGCCAAAGACCGAAGACAGGGTGGAGCTTGTCCGCAGAGGAGGCGAGGGCAATGACCGGTCTGTCACCGGGGACTGCAGCACAGAACCGGCTGACAAGGCTGGTAGGGAAAAACGGCGTGTCACCGGCTACCGAAATCACATGGCTGATATCCGGTCGTTCGTTGTGAGCATAAGTCATGCCGGCCAGGACACCTGCCAGCGGTCCTGCGAAATCGCCTACCGGATCAGCGGCAACAGGCAGCTGAAAGCGCGCAAACCGGTCTGGGTCACCATTGGCGTTCAGGATTATATCGTGCAGCTGTGGTTTCAGACGGGCGAGGATCATATCAAGCATCGTCTTGCCGCCAAGATCCATCAGGCTCTTGTCGCCGCCGCCCATTCTGCGGGATTGGCCGCCGGCAAGTACGCAACCAAGCACCTTGCTGCTCTCAAGGGTCTTCTTGTGTCTGGTCATTCTGCCGGGACGCTCCCTTTTCGGCGGGCCGTATCCGGCTCGTCTTCCACGTCGCTTGCGGACATGTCGAACACGATCCTGTCGTGACCGGACAAGGCAACGAACCGCTTGCCGCGTGCGCGGCCGATCAGCGTAAGGCCGGCCTTGCGTGCGAGTTCGACGCCCCAGGCGGTAAACCCCGAGCGTGACACGAGGATCGGAATGCCCATCATCACGGTCTTGATGACCATTTCGGAGGTCAGTCTGCCAGTGGTATAGAAGATCTTGTCGTGTGCGGGGATGTCGTTCAGGACCATCCAGCCTGCGATCTTGTCGACCGCATTGTGGCGGCCGACATCTTCCATGTAGACCAGCGCACGGTCTTTCTGGCACAGAACACAGCCATGGATCGCCCCCGCCTCGAGATAGAGGGAAGGTGTTGTGTTGATGGTTTTGGTCAGCGCATAGAGCCATGAAGTGTTGAGACGGGCGTCCTCGTCGAGTTGAACGGTATCGAAGCCGTCCATGACATCGCCGAACACCGTGCCCTGGGCGCAGCCGGAGGTGCGCACCTTCTTCTTCAGCTTTTCCTCGAAATTGGTTTCGCGCTCGGTGCGAACCACCACAACATCCAGATCGTCATCATGGTCGATGCCGGTGATGACATCGTCTTCGGCCAGCATGTTCTGGTTTTTCAGATAACCGACGGCGAGAAGGTCCGGATGATCGCCAATGGTCATCATGGTGACCACTTCCTGAGAATTCAGGTAGAGGGTCAGGGGTTTTTCCGTCACGACACGCGTTTCGACCGGCTGTCCGTCCTGATCGATACCGGTTACGGACGTCGAAAGACGCGAATCTTCCGGGTCGGGTTGCAGCACATATGAGCCTGACACAGGCAAACGACTCCATTTGCTTCGATTGTCTCAACACTATGGGACGCGATTGCCGCGGGGCAAGGTGTTACTTTGCCGTTTTGGTTCGCGAAAGTGCCATGAAGGCACCGCCGGCCAGCAGTCCCCAGAATGCACCCGAAACACCCAGGAAACTAACCCCGGAAGCCGTCACCATGAAGGTAATGATGGCACTGTCCCTGTCCGTGGGAGCCTTTGTGGCCTCGCTGATGGAAAAGGCAAAAGCACCCAGCAGGGCCAATCCCGCAACGGCTTCGATCAGGATAGTCGGCGTGGCCGCGACAAAGGCCATCACCAGTCCTGCGAATAGGCCGAACAGGACATAGACCGCACCTGCGGTCGCGGCCGCCCAGTAACGCTTTGCCGGATCCTTGTGCGCATCTTCACCTGCGCACATTGCTGCCGTGATGGCGGCAAGGTTGACCGCATGTCCGCCAAATGGGGCAGACAGCAAACTGAAGACGCCGGAGAGAGTGAAAAGCGGTCCGCTTTTGGGGCGGTAGCCATAGGCGGACAGCACGGCGACGCCAGGGATGTTCTGGGACGCCATCGTCACGATGAAGAGCGGCAGCGCGATACTGATCAATGCTTCCAGGGAAAACGAGGGTGCGATCCAGACTGGTTCGGTGATCGGCTGGACGTTGCTCAGGTCGATCGGGCCGCTGCTCGAAAGGCCGATCGCGAATGTCATGACCATGGCAAGGGGAACCGCGAAGAGCCTGAAAAAGCGCAGGGCAATCGCCCAGACGGCAATGATGGCTAGTGCGCTGTAAGGCAGTTCTGCGACAGCTCTCACCGGCGCAAGGCACAGTCCGAACAGGACACCTGCCAGCATCGCGTTGGCAAGTGGTGCCGGAATGGCTGCGACCGCCCGTCCGAAAGGCTTGATCAGGCCCGCGAGTACGATAAGCGCGCCACAAACCAGAAAAGCACCAACGGCTGCCGAAAAGCCTCCTTCGAGCGGGCCGGCTGTCGCAAGGAGCGCGGCACCGGGTGTCGACCACGCGATGCTGACGGGGATCTTCGTGGCGAGGGAGGCAACGATCGCGCAAAGGCCCATGGAAATGGACAGTGCCATCAGGCCGCTGGTTGCTTCGGCTGGGGAAGCGCCGGCTGCTGTCAGCCCTTGAATGACGATAGCGAATGAACTTGCAAAGCCGACAATGGCGGCAAGAAAGCCGGCTGATACCGGGCGAAGGCCGGCGAACCTGCCTGACATGATGCAATCCCCCAGTTAACAAGGGCGCACAATATCGGCATGCCTGGCAATCGGACTAGGACCTTGCGGCCACGGACCGGATAATTTTGCGAAACATGTGATGAGCTGGGGCTCCGTGGCAGAAAACCCGGAGCGGCTCAGATCATCAACATGTCGTTGGTCAGGCGGCCTTCCTGAAGTTCCTGCGCGAAATGTCCGAACGCCCGGTAGGCTTCTTCCCGCGTTACGTCGGCAGGGTGGTCAAGCAGAGGGCGCAGCACGTCGTGCTTGGAAGCAGCCAGTCCATCGGTCAGATCCCGGAAGAACATCAGCGAATTCGGGAACAGCCGGAAATCCGCCGGTTCGTGAATGATGCCCTCGATAGCTTCAAGACGCGGATCGTTCATCACGCAATAGACGGTATCAAGCACCGGGCCGGTCAGGCCTTCCAGAACCTGGATGATGTGCTGATCGACCAGCAGAAGCGCACCGGTTACGCCGGCCTTTCTGTTGATCCGCCGAATACGCAGCAACGTCTTGTCGATTTCGTCGGGCAGGGGCAGACGCATCTTGCCCCAGTTGATCTTGCTTCGGTAGCAGGCGCGGTAAAGTTCCATGGTGTGTCCATCCTTTTGCCGATGAAACCAGCCTGCGCTTCAATTCCTCACATTTGCTTAAAATTTGAATCAAATACGAAGAAGAGTTTTTCGTGTTACCGAAGCGTCGCCAAGTCCTCCGCAAAAGTGTGCTTTGCGGTCCGGTGAACAGAACAAGAAAACTGTGCAAAACAACGTGCGCACATCTTTGTGTGGATAAGGAGGTCAGGCACCGGCTTCGAGCTTGAAATCCAGACTGGCTCTTACGGCAGGCCACTCGTGAGGAAGAATCGAATAAACCGCCGTATCTCTGAGCGCTCCATTGGGCGAGCGCTGGTGGGATCGCAGAACACCATCCAGTTTGGCACCTAGCCTTTCGATCGCGGCGCGGCTCTGGTGATTCATGAAGTGCGTCCGGAATTCGACCGCGATGCAGTCCAGTTCCTCAAACGCATGTGCCAGCAGCATGCGTTTGCATTCCGTGTTGAGGCGAGTGCGCTGCACGGCCTTGCGATACCAGGTCGAACCGATTTCGACGCGCTTGTTGGCCGCATCGATGTTCATATAGGTCGTCATGCCGACGGCCTTGCCGGTTGGCGTCAACACGGCGAACGGAAGCATCGAGCCGGCTTCCTGAAGCGAGAGCCGTCTTTCAATTTCCGCCCGAACGGCATCCGGCTTCGGGACGCTGGTATACCAAAGCTTCCACAGTTCGCCGTCGGCGGCAGCTTCAGACAGATCGGCGGCGTGGGAAAGGCTCAAGGGCGCAAGTGTGCCGGTACTGCCCTTCAGGGTTACGGGGAGAGGCCAGGCCATCATGTGTCTCCAGTCGAATTGGCAGGTCAGAACGGACGCTCTTCTCCGCTCCATTTGAAGAACTTTCCGGTATCGGTAACAGACAGGGAACCGGCAATCTTCAGAACGCCCCGCGCCACATCCACCGGGTCATTGTCTGCCAACTGGCCGCCCATGTCCGTACGCACCCAGCCCGGATCTATCAGTGCGACCGGAATGCCTTCGGATTCCAGATCGGTCGCCAGCCCCTGCATGACCTTGTTCACTGCCGCCTTGGAGGCACGGTAGGCGAGGGTGTCCGACTTCCGGTATCCCATCCAGGCCATCTGGCTGGAGATAGTCAGGATTCGACTGGATCCCGACCGGCGCAAATGAGGCAAGAAAGCTTGTGAGACCGCCAAAGGTGCAAGGGTGTTGACGGCCAGGGTTTCGGCAAAACCCTCGAAATCCATATCGAGCGCGCTTTGACGTTCCGGAGTGATGATGCCCGCGTTGTTGATCAAAAGGTTCAGCGGGGTGTCGAGGTCGCCGGCGGCCGCGCGAACGGCGGCATGGTCTCTCACATCGAAAACCAACGGATGAAAATCTTTGCCGAGCCGTTCCGCTGTCTCGTCAGCCGACTGCTGCGTGCGGACGGAGCCGTAAACGGTCCAACCACTGTCCAGTGCGGCGCGGGCAAGTTCATAACCGATCCCGCGATTGGCTGCGGTGATGAGGCAGGTTGGCATGTCAAATTCCTGAAACTGGAATGTCTTGGGAAGGACGCTGTGTAGGGCCGTAACAAATTAACCGGGCCGTCTGACTGTTCAACGAAAACATTGTCTCCCTTTGAGGAGGGGTAACAATCACGAGATCCAGCAGCAACCATGGCCAATTCCATGGTTATGAAAGCTTCTGAAGCTTGCGGCTTTCAACTGCGCAGGGCTTGTGTCGGATTTTCACCCCTTCTATGACTCGCGGTCTGAAACCGGAACGCGCCGTGCTTCATTTTGGCAGGTTGCCTGAAAGGAGCGGCGAACTAGAGTTCGTACCGGAAATAGCCGGTTGAACACAGTGGCCGGTGTACGAAACAGGACCGAAAGATGACCGACACCATAAAAAGCGCAGTCATGGAACGACTGAGGCAGATCAAGGGACCAGACCTTGAAGGCGATATCGTCTCGTTGGGCCTTGTCTCGGATGTGTTTGTGTCCGATGGCCGTGTTGTTTTTTCCATCACAGTTCCCGCAGAGCGCGCACAGGAGCTTGAGCCTCTGCGCCAGGCCGCTGAAAAGGTGGTCAAGGAAGTGGATGGCGTCGAAACCGTGATGGTCGCGCTGACTGCCGAACGGGCGGCAGGCGGCGCTCGCAATGCGGCACCACAATCAGCTCACAAACCAGCCCCCCAACAGCCTCGGCGACCTGCGGAAGAGCAAGCGCCTGCAAAACCGGGCGTGCCGGGCATCAAGCACATTGTTGCGGTTGCGTCCGGCAAGGGCGGTGTTGGCAAATCTACCACCACGGCGAACCTCGCCTTGGCGATGGCCTCCCTCGGCAAGAAGGTCGGCGTCCTGGATGCTGATATCTACGGGCCCTCGGTGCCGCGGCTGTTTAATGTTTCCGGCAGGCCGGAAGCTTTGTCGGGCAGAATGCTCAAGCCAATGGAAGGCTATGGCATCAAGGTGATGTCCATGGGCTTCATGGTGGAAGAGGAAACGCCAATGATCTGGCGTGGACCGATGGTGATTTCCGCGCTTACCCAGATGTTGCGCGAAGTGGCCTGGGGCGAACTTGACGTCCTTGTCGTCGACATGCCACCGGGAACCGGCGACGCCCAGCTCACCATGGCCCAGCAAGTGCCGCTGGCCGGAGCTGTGATCGTGTCGACACCGCAGGACCTTGCCCTGATCGATGCCCGCAAGGGTCTCAACATGTTCAAGCGTGTCGATGTTCCCGTGCTGGGGATTGTCGAGAACATGAGCTACTTCCTGTGCCCCGATTGCGGTGGTCGCCATGATATCTTCGGCCATGGCGGAGCGCGTGCGGAAGCGGACCGACTGAACGTTCCGTTCCTGGGCGAAGTGCCCTTGACGATGAAGATCCGTGAAACCTCCGATGCCGGAACACCGGTGGTGGTGTCCGATCCGGAAGGCTCAGTCGCAGGCATCTACAAGGACATTGCTGCCAAGGTACTCGACAGCATTGATCGGGAGAGCGCGGAACCCACACGAGCCGCCCCCAACATCGTCTTCGATTGATACAGGGCAGGGTCGATCCCTGGGTAATTCCTGATTAGGCGACGAGACAAGTTTTGGCCACGGCGAGAGCTGTGGCCTTTTTTCGTCCGGGTTTAGCTGGCTGCAGCACTAGTGGTGTTGATCGCAGATGTATCCGTGAAATGCAGCAGTTTCCACCCGTTGCGAAGGCTCGGGTCAGCCTTGAAAATTTGAAACAATTTCAAAGTCAATGAGGGGAAACATTAGCGGTTTCTGCCGTCTTTCGATGTTGGGCCTGTAACAATTCAGGTTTTCACGCCCGGATCACGCGGCCAATATATATTCGAACCTGAATATATCGCCCGCGAGGGTGAAAACCAAAAGGTTCCTTCCCGGGCATGCTCACCAGCCGAACTCAGACTTCCAGCACCGATGCCAAACCATCCCTGGCGGTGCTTGTAGCGATTTCATCGGTCAGCCCGCTTGCCATGCAGATATACCTGCCGTCCCTGGCAGGGATGATGGTGGTCTTTTCCGCAACCGCGGGAGAGATCCAGCTGTCGATGTCCGCTTATTTCATCGCGGTTGCGGTTTCCCAGTTGTTCTGGGGACCCTTGTCGGATCAGTTCGGCCGCCGGCCGGTAATCATTCTCGGCATGGCTTTGTTCGTAATCGGCAGCGTGTTCTGTCTGTTTGCACAAACAATCGAAGCCTTGATCGCCGCCCGGGTTCTTCAGGCAGCCGGTGGCTGTACGGGAATGGTCCTTGGCCGTGCGATCCTGCGTGATCTCTACAGCCCCAAGCAGGCGGCCAGCATGATCGGCTACGTCACGATGGGCATGGCGGTGATGCCGACAGTGGCACCAGCAATCGGCGGAATTCTGGATCAATACTATGGCTGGCAGGGCGGGTTTGTGCTGCTGCTGATGTTCGGAGTGGCGGTTCTGTGGGCAAGCATTGCGCTTCTGCCTGAAACGCACCTGAACCGAAAAGCGGCCGGTGGGCGGCAGATCCTGAAATCCTACGCGACCCTCTGCCGTGAGCCGCTCTACTGGAGCTACAGTCTGACAGCGGCGTCCAACGCGCTTGCCTACTTCGCCTATCTGGGAGGGGCTCCCTTTATCGCCGCCGATCTCCTGTCCCTGAGTGCGCAGGAAATGGGGTTCTACTTCATGTTCGTGGCGCTCGGTTATATCGCTGGAAACTTCATCTCCGGCCGGTTTGCCGAGCGAGTTGGCCTGTTTCGGATGATACTGTCCGGCACTCTCATCGGCGTTGTCTGCGTGGCGATAATCTCCGGGTTTGCCTATTTCGGAGCGTTGAGCGCGCCCAGCCTCTTCCTGCCGATGTTCCTTCTTGGTCTCGGCAATGGGGTTTGCCTGCCAAGTGCCTTGTCCGGTGCTGTCAGTGTGCGGCCGGAGTTGACGGGAGCTGCTTCCGGCCTGACGGCGTCACTTCAGGTCGCCATGGGCGCGCTGGCCGGATCCATTGTCGCCTCGCTTTATGCCGATGGCCTGCTGGCCTCCTCGCCCTGGGGCATGATCCTGATGATGGGACTGGGCATCGGGTGCAGCCTGATCGCGACCGTCTGCATCAGGTTCTACACCACGCGCGCCGACCTCGTTCCGGCAGAATAGTTTTGCCGGTTTTCAAGGTCGCTGAACTTGCTGTTGCCTGGGTAACTGAAGGTTTGGCTGTTTAACCGCCGGTGACGCTCATGTGCCGGGAAACTGCAGGCTGGTTGCGGTTCCGGTCAATTACGAAATCATGCCCTTTTGGCTTCCGTCCGATGGCCTCATCAATCGCATCGTTCAGAAGGTCGTTGCCTTCCGAAGCGCGCAGAGGCGCCCGAAGATCCGACATGTCTTCCTGACCAAGGCACATGTATAGCTGGCCGGTGCAGGTGACGCGCACCCGGTTGCAGCTTTCACAGAAGTTATGCGTCATCGGCGTGATGAAGCCGAGACGACCACCGGTTTCCTCGATAGTCACATACCGGGCAGGTCCGCCAGTCTTGTAGGGGATGTCCGTCAATGTGAATTGCTCGCCCAGGCGCGCACGCACGGTCGAGAGCGGCAGATACTGGTCCGTGCGGTCGCCGTCGATCTCGCCAAGTGGCATGGTCTCGATCAGGGTCAGGTCGTGACCGTGCTCATGACACCACTCAAGCATCGTCACGATCTCATGCTCGTTGACGTCCTTGAGAGCAACCATATTGATCTTGATCTGGAGGCCTGCGGCAGTCGCTGCGCGGATCCCGTCCATGACCTTGCCAAGGTCGCCCCAGCGGGTGACTGCCTTGAATTTCTGCGGATCGAGCGTATCGATCGACACATTGATCCGGCGCACGCCGCAATCGTAGAGTTCCTGCGCGTAGCGGGCGAGCTGCGAGCCGTTGGTGGTCAGGGTCAACTCTTCCAGAGCGCCACTGTCCAGATGCCGGCCAAGGCTGCGGATAAGGCTCATGATATTCTTGCGGACCAGCGGCTCACCGCCGGTCAGGCGCAGTTTACGGACGCCTTTTTCGATGAAGGCAGTGCACAGGCGGTCGAGCTCTTCAAGGCTGAGCACTTCGCGTTTGGGCAGGAAGGTCATGTCTTCCGCCATGCAATACACGCAACGGAAATCGCAACGATCAGTCACGGAGACGCGAAGGTAGGTGACGGCGCGGCCGAACGGGTCGATCATCGGACCATGTGATTCCGCTTTTCCGATTGCCGCTTGTGCCGGGACCACAATCTTGCCGTCTGTCACGTTTCGCTCTCCCTCGATTTTTATCTTATCCAGATCATATGGCGTCGATGCGGGCAAGATCAATTGAAACCGGACTGCAAATGTCCGGTTTACGGCATCAGGTAAACTCGTGAGTGTACTCTTGTCAAATCAATTGGAAAGATGCCGGAATTCGCTCGCCTGCGCGACCAGGAACATGCATCGAAGCGCCCACTGACGAGTGCTTGGTCCGGTCACAATCCTAGGAGCTCCACTTTACTTGCCGCTCGCCCGGTATTGGAGCCAATAAATCCGGCACGCCGTTGATCCGATAGTGTTTTGCGGCGTATCTGAGCTGTAGCAAGCGGCAGGAGCAGCATGACAACACTTGTTTGGTTTCGACAGGATTTGCGCATCAAGGACAATCCGGCCCTGCTCGAGGCGGCCCGCAAGGGGCGTGTCCTTCCGGTCTTCATCCTTGAACCAGCAGAGCAGACCGGTGAAACGCACCCGCTTGGCGGGGCAAGCCTCTGGTGGCTGCATCATAGCCTGGCGTCATTGAAGGCGGATCTGCCAGGTCTGATCTTCCTGCGGGGGAGCGCGAGACACCTGATCCCACAGCTTGCAAAGGAAGTCGAGGCCGAGGCCGTCTTCTGGAATCGATGCTACGAACCACATGCAATCGAGCGGGACACCGATCTCAAGAAGGTGCTGAAAGAAGACGGGTTTGAAGTCAAAAGCTTCAAGGCGTCCCTCTTGTTCGAACCCTGGGAACTGGAGACAAAATCCGGCGGCCCCTTCAAGGTGTATTCGCCGTTCTGGAAGGCTGCTCAGCAAAAGACCATCGATGACATCTTGCCAGCACCGGAGAAGCTGGAATTTGCGGACTACGATGGCGGTGAAAAGCTTGAGAGCTTTGACCTCTTGCCCACGAAACCGAACTGGGCAAAGGGATGGGAGGATTGCTGGCAGCCCGGTGAAGCCGGTGCTGCGGAGCGGCTGGAAGGCTTCTTCGAGGAAGGCTTAAAGGGCTATGGCACATTGCGCAATCGCCCGGATCTTCCGAACGTGTCGCGCTTGTCGCCGCATCTCCACTTCGGCGAAATCTCACCCCGACAGATCTGGCATGCAACGCAGAAGGTAATGGACCGGAAATCGTCGGTTGCCGGTGACGGTATGAAATTCCTGTCCGAGATTGCCTGGCGGGAATTTGCGTACCACTTGCTCTACCATTTTCCGAAATTGCCGTCGGACAACTGGCGTTCAACCTTTGATTCCTATCCCTGGCAGGAGCCGGGCGACGCGTTGGAGAAGTGGCAGAAAGGACAAACGGGATATCCGATTGTCGACGCCGGCATGCGCGAACTCTGGCAGACCGGATACATGCACAACCGGGTGCGCATGATCGTGGCGAGTTTCCTGATCAAGCATCTGCGTATTCATTGGCACCAAGGCGAGGCCTGGTTCCGCGACACGCTGGTGGATGCGGACCTTGCCAACAATTCCGCAAGCTGGCAGTGGGTCGCAGGATCAGGTGCTGATGCTGCTCCCTATTTTCGGGTCTTCAACCCGATCACCCAGGGAGAAAAATTCGATCCGGACGGTGTGTACATCCGCAAATGGGTTCCAGAGCTGCGCGATCTGGACACGCACTATCTCTTTGCGCCGTTTGATGCCCCGGCCGAAACCCTGAAAAAGGCAGGTATCACGCTTGGCGAGACATATCCGAAACCGCTGGTCGACCATGCCAAGGCACGCAAGGCAGCGCTCGACGGCTATGAAGCGGTGAAGCAGGCGGGACAAGACGCCGCTTGACGGTGCCGGTGCTACCGGTATCGTCCGCGCGCAAGTCCCGGCGACATGTGCCGGGTGGAATCAAAGGACCCGGAGATGACCGACCCGACTGCTCCCTGGCCGACGGAACTACGCGTATCGAAAGACAAGAAGAGCCTGACTGTTGCTTTCAACACGGGTGAACGGCACGAATTGTCTGCTGAATATCTCCGGGTGTGTTCGCCTTCGGCGGAAGTGAAGGGCCACAATCCGTCCCAGAAGCAGACCGTGCCCGGCAAACGCAACGTCGAGATCATGAAGATCGAACCTGTCGGCAACTATGCTGTCCGTATCCATTTTGACGACATGCATAACTCCGGGATTTTTACCTGGACGTATTTCCTCGAGCTAGGCAGAGATCCGGAAGCACACTGGGGTGTCTACCTGCAGGAACTGGCGGCCAAGGGCCTGACACGGGATCGTTGACTGAGAGCTGGCTGGGCTGGCTGAAGCCAGCTGGAATCAGCTACAAATGGGTGGCTCGACCCAAGCCATCCCCCTCCATCAGGAGCAGCAGCCGAACTGCAGGGTCGTTTCATACTGGCAACCAGACGATCGTGCGTTCGCATATGGAGGGACTGCGGCTGATGCACGCGATCTGGAGGTCGCACCATGAAACTCACTGCACCCGTTTTCCGCCTGAAGCGTGAAGCCCGGACACTCGCCCGCAGCAAATCCATCGCGTTGAGCCGCGCATTGGACGCAATTGCTGTTCGCGAAGGTTTCAGAAGCTGGAGCCATCTCGCGTCTGCTGTACGCGACAAAGGCCCGTCGGTCATGCTTTTGTCAGCGCTTGAACCCGGCGATATGGTCATCCTTGGTGCACGGCCAGGGCACGGCAAAACGGTGCTGGGGCTTGAGTTGCTTGCAGAAGCGGCCAAGGCTGGCAGAACGTCCGTGTTCTTCTCGTCAGAATGTTCTTATCGCGATGTTCGTATGAAGCTATCCGCCAGCGGGTACCGCGATCCGGAAAAATCGGGATCGTTCCGGATTAGGCTTACCGACAACGTCTGCGCCGAGAAGATTGAAGAGACGCTGGCTGACGCTGTGCCGGGCTCCATAGCCGTCATCGATTATCTTCAGGTCATGGATCAGCATCGCTCGCAACCTCCGCTCGGTGCGCAGATCGAGGAGCTGAGACAATTTGCAAACAAGCAGCGTATCACGCTCGTCTTCCTGTCGCAGGTCCACAGAAGCTTTGATCCCGAGATCCGGTCACTGCCTGGGTTCTCCGATATCCGCACGACCAATCCTGTCGATCTATCGCACTTCGACAAGGGCTGTTTCCTGCACGACGGCGAGATGATGCTGTCCGGACATTGAGTTGCCCTGCCGGTCTTTTAGATAACCGGCCGGTGTCCTGCTGAACGCAGGGCACCGGTTGCTTGAACGTCTTGAAACGTTCCGGGCTTTCGCGGGCTTGTGGGTTGTGGATGTTTAAAGTCCGAGTTCACTCAGGCCAGGATGGTCTGCCGGGCGCGGGCCCTGAGGCCAGTGCATCTTGCGATCATTCGCGGAAATGGCGAGATCATTGATGCTGGCAAATCGGCGATGCATCAGTCCATTGGGAGCGAACTCCCAATTCTCGTTGCCGTAGGAGCGGTACCATTGTCCGGCCGCATCGTGCCATTCGTAGGCAAAGCGAACCGCAATCCGGTTGCCGGCAAAGGTCCACAGTTCCTTGATCAGGCGGTACTCCTGTTCCCTCTGCCATTTGCTGGTGAGGAATTCCACCACTTGCTCCCGACCGACCGGAAAGTCCGACCGGTTCCGCCAAATGGTGTCCGGTGTATAGGCTAGCGAGACCTTCTCCGGGTTCCGGCTGTTCCAGCCGTCTTCCGCAGCACGCACCTTCTGGCGGGCGGTCTCAAGGGTAAAAGGCGGCAGCGGGGGGCGCTGTTCTGTCATCGCGCTAGCTCCAGAGTCTGAATTTGAGGAGACGAGGCCAACCCCGCATGAAGGCGGGCGTCCAGCGGCTGGGGGGCCGGGGTCAAGGCTGATGTGATCACAAGTACCCCGGCAACAAGTGCGCCGAAGAGATAGAAGCCGCGCGGATATGCAGGTCTTGGTGAGAACATGGGTTTGCCTCGCAGTGTTAAACAGATAAATGTGTACCGATCTGTTCAGTTACGAGTTATATATGTACCGATCTGTACATGATGGCAAGGCGCTAACTTCGTGCCTGAGATCATTAAAACGTGAGGAGGTCGTGTTTCGGCTGTTTGGGTAGCACCTATTTTGGGTATCTTGAACGATCGCTGATGTTTGACTATTTACAAGTCAGTACAGAAAGGAAGCTCATGCGACCAAGCAAACGCGATGAACTGGTACGCAAGTCTCTGGCTGTCTTTTACAGAGACGGTTTCCATGCGACCGGCATGGATACGCTTGTTGCTGAAACAGGCATCTCCAAGACGACGATGTTCAAGCATTTCAGAACCAAGGATGATCTGATCCTGGCGGTGTTGAGATACCGGGACGAGACTTTCCGGAACTGGTTCCTGCGCAGGCTGGATGAACGCGATCTTTCGCCAAGGAAAAAGCTGCTGGCAGTTTTTGATATTTTGAAGGAGTGGTTCGAAGAGCCCGGTTTCAAGGGATGTATGTTCATCAAGGCATCGGCTGAGTTTCAGGACCCTGTACACCCTGCATATGTCCAGTCCACCGAACACAAGCGCCTGCTTCTGTCGGCACTCAGGAGCCTTGCGGAACACGCGGGGTCTCGCGAGGCGGATCTGCTGGCGCGACAGATCCTCCTTCTCAAGGAGGGGGCAATCGTTGCCGCTCAGATGGGGTTCGACCCGGATCCGTCAGGTGCGGCAAAGAACGCGGCAGCGGTACTGATCGATGCCCACATCCCGGAAAATTGATCAAGTCTGGGATTTAGAAGTGAGCATCAAATAAAAAAGCCGGGCAGGGCCCGGCTTTATTTCTTGATAATTGGTGCCGCAGTTTAGCGCTTCACGATGACCTTCGAACCAACAGTCACGCTGTTGTAGAGGTGGATCACGTCTTCATTTGCCAGACGGATACAGCCGGAAGAGACAGCCGAACCGATGGTCCACGGCTCAGTCGTGCCGTGAATGCGGTAGAGGGTCGAGCCGATGTACATCGCGCGAGCACCCATCGGGTTGTTCGGTCCACCCGGCATGTAAGCCGGAAGGATACGGCCTTTCGCACGTTCACGAGCACGCATCTGTGCAGGCGGGGTCCAGCTCGGCCATTCAGCCTTGCGGGTGATGCGGTGCGTGCCGGCCCACTGGAAGCCATCCTTGCCTACGCCGACGCCGTACTTCATGGCCTTGCCACCAGGCAGGACATGATAAAGACGGCGCTCGGAGGTATCGATGACGATCGTGCCTGCAGGGTAGGGGCCATCATATTTCACGCGCTTGCGTTTGACCGGGGACGGGCCGCCCGGATGATATTTCGGAGTGACCCAGGTGTTCGTGCTGTGGTCAAAGTAGCCATATCGCGGAGCTGCCTGAGCGGTCAGCGCAAAAGCGCCCGCCAGAACCGCAACCATTACAAATAAAAGTTTCTTCATTCCGATCCCCCATCAGCATCGGGCTCGTGCCTCAACGATGCGATTCTCAATCAAAGTGACGTTACGAAAATGTCCTTGCCGCACTCTTAATTATTATGTCGCAAAACGGCGTTCGGGAAAATCTCACGTTGATGTGACCACCGACCATGTCCTGCGTCTGTGCTGAAATTGCAACGGATTTTTCGTGAAAAACGCGATGAAGACGCGCTTGCTCGCTGAGATTGTGGAATTTGCCCGCCTTGGCATAAATCGTCAGCTATCTTTGATCCGGATTGGGCGATTCCGCGCCTGATGCCGAATCGTATGACCGCGATCCAAATCGCGCCAAAACGGCGCGTGGTTACTGTTGTTGGTGTGTCGACAGACAAAAAAGAACCCGCGGCAACAGCCGCGGGTCTGGTGTTTTCAGCTGAAGCCGCATTCAGCCGAGGTTCAATTCCTTGAAGAAGTCGTTGCCCTTGTCATCAATGACGATAAAGGCCGGGAAATCCTCGACTTCGATTCTCCAGACGGCTTCCATGCCCAGTTCCTCGAACTCGACCACTTCCACCTTCTTGATACAATCCTGCGCAAGGCGAGCGGCCGGACCGCCGATGGAGCCGAGATAAAACCCGCCATGAGCCTGGCAGGCGCGGCGCACCTGAGCGGAACGGTTGCCTTTGGCCAGCATGACCATGGAACCGCCAGCTGCCTGGAACTGATCGACGTAAGCGTCCATGCGTCCTGCAGTTGTCGGACCGAACGAACCTGAAGGCATTCCCTCCGGTGTCTTGGCCGGGCCAGCGTAATAGATCGGATGGTTCTTGAAATAGTCGGGCAGGGGCTCACCGCTTTCCAGCCGGTCGCGCAGCTTGGAATGGGCAAGGTCGCGGGCAACGATCAGCGGTCCGGAAAGCGACAACCGGGTCTTGATCGGGTGTTTGGAAAGTTCGCCCAGGATTTCGGACATCGGCCGGGTCAGGTCGACTTTCACCACATTGTCGGACAGGTGGTCGTCGGTGACCTCCGGCAGGTATTTTTCCGGGTGCATCTCGAGCTGTTCCAGGAAAATCCCGTCTTTCGTGATCTTGCCGACGGCCTGCCGGTCCGCAGAGCAGGACACGGCGAGGCCGATTGGCAAGGACGCGCCGTGACGCGGCAGGCGGATGACACGCACATCGTGGCAGAAATACTTGCCGCCGAACTGGGCACCGACGCCGGTTGCCTGGGTCAGTTTGTGGATCTCGGCTTCCAGCTCAAGGTCACGGAAGGCATGTCCGAGTTCCGACCCTTGTGTCGGCAGGCCGTCAAGATATCGGGCCGAAGCCAGTTTTGCTGTCTTGAGGTTCATTTCCGCAGACGTGCCGCCGATGACGATCGCAAGGTGATAGGGCGGGCAGGCAGCAGTACCGAGCGTGAGGATCTTTTCCTTGAGAAATTCCACCAGCCGGTCATGGGTCAGCAGGGATGGTGTGCCCTGGAACAGGAAGGTCTTGTTGGCCGAACCGCCACCCTTGGCCATGAACAGGAACTTGTAGGCATCTTCACCTTCGGCATAGAGCTCGATCTGTGCCGGCATGTTGTTGCTCGTGTTCTTTTCCTCGAACATGGAAATCGGCGCAAGCTGGGAATACCGCAGGTTCTTTTTGAAATAGGCATCCCGGGAACCTTCGCCGAGTGCCGCTTCGTCCGACCCGTCGGTCCAGACCCGACGACCCTTCTTGCCCATGATGATTGCGGTGCCCGTGTCCTGGCACATTGGCAGAACACCGTGGGAGGCGATGTTCGCGTTTTTCAGGAGATCAAACGCAACGAATTTGTCGTTCTCGGTCGCTTCCGGATCTTCCAGGATCTTCTTCAGCTGTTCCAGGTGGCCTGGACGCAGGAAATGGTTGATGTCCTTGAAGGCCTCTTCGGCAAGAAGGCGTAGACCTTCAGCTTCGACAACCAGTACCTCTTCGCCGTTGAACTCGGCTGTCTTGACGTGGTCCGACGTCAATTTCCGATACGGGGTCTTGTCTTCTCCCTGAGGGAAAAGGGCGCTGTGCTGATAAGCTGGAGGTGTGAGCGGAGCGTTCATAGGAGGCTTTCCTGATCTGGCTGCTTCCCGTCACATCGGGAAGCGCTGGAACGTTGAGTGCTGTTCTCATACGGCAAAAAGGCTGCGGACGCCAAGTGCCGCAGCCTGATCAAATGGTCGGAGCCGGAAGTCTTGTTTGCCGAACGCGATGTCAGCGGATCGCCGTAAGATCCAGGGTAACGGTGACGATATCTCCGACCGTATCGGTGCCGACGCCGCTGCCAAGCTGATAGTCGAGCCTGTTGACGATGGCCGTCCCCTTAGCTGTGGCGGTGTCGCCCGCGATGTCCAGGGTGAAATCCATCTCGACCGGCTGGGAAATTCCCTTGATGGAGAGCGTGCCCTGTGCCCGGTAGCTGTTGCCTTCGACAAGCTCGACGGTGTCGGACGTGAATTCGGCCGTCGGGAAGTCCCCGGCGTTGAACCAGTCCTTGCCAGGCAGGGTGCCGTCGAACTGGGCGTTGCCGGTGGTGGCGCTCATGGGTTTGATTTCAGCGCTGATCTTGGCGGTTTCAGGGGCCGCAGGATCAAAATCGATGTCTGCTTCCCACGACGCGAAGACGCCAGTCAGCGTGCCGCCGCCCTGTTTGACTTCAAAGCCGAGCTTGCTCTTGTCCGGTTCGACTTTCCAGGTGTCGGCAAACGCCGGTGCGGTGAAGGTCGTCGCCGACAGGACTGCAACGGCATATGTAAAATGCTTCAATGTCATCTGCGGATTTCCAGTTCGTGTTGTCAGCTATCGGCCTTGGCGGGTGCGGTTGAAATCATGCGTTTCAACGTGGCGTCGCGGGCGATGAAGTGGTGTTTCAGCGCAGCTGCGACATGGACGGCAATCAGCGCAATCAGCAGATAGGCGCCGTATTCATGCAGCAGCTTGAAGAAGGTTTCCGCCTGTTCCTGCGAACCAAGCACACCTGGAACCGGCAGATGCGGCACTGGCCAGGTGTTGAACAGGATGGTCGGAATGCCCCACGGCGAGGCCGACACCATGAACCAGCCGGTCAGTGGCAGTGCAAACAGAAGCGCGTACAGGCCGACATGTCCCAGATGCGCCCCGGCCTTTTCCAGCGGGTGCATGTTGTCAGGCAGTTTCGGCGAAGGGTTGAGAAGGCGCCAGACAAGACGGAGCACGGCAAGCGTCAGCACCACAAAGCCGATCGACTTGTGCAACTGATAGAGTTCAAAGGTTGCCTGTTCAGTCGGGGGAAGCTGGTGCATGTAGAGGCCGAGGCCAAGCATGCCGATGATCAAGACTGCCATCGTCCAATGGAACGCGATGGCGATTCTTCCATACCCGGTTGAAGTGTTGCGCAGCATGGCGGCTCCTGGAAAACGGAGGCCGGTCTGTCCGGCCTCCGAGGGTGTTCACTTAGTTGGTCGCGTCGGACTTGAGCGCTTCGGAATGGAAGGTCACGGTAATGTCGTCACCTACATAGGGAACATACATGTCCATTCCATAGTCGGAACGCTTCAGAACTGTGGAAACGGCAAAACCGGCAGCTTCCTTCTTTGCCATCGGGTGCTCACCAAGTGCAGTGACATCAACGGTCAGGGTCACCGGCTTGGTGATGTCCTTGATGGTCAGGTCACCGGTCACTTCCAGCTGGTTGTCGCCGGTCTTTTCGACCTTGGTGCTCTTGAAGGTCGCCTTCGGGAATTTTTCAGCGTCAAAGAAGTCCGCGCTCAGGAAGTGCGCGTTGCGCTCTGCCCAGAACGTGTCGAGGCTGCCGACGTCGATCGTGAATTCGATGGAGGAATTGGCAGGCGTGTCCTTGTCGATCAGCAGCGTGCCTTCCCATTCGCCGAAACGGCCTTCGGTCGTGGAGTAGCCAAGGTGGTTATAGGAGAAAGCCAGGTTGGCGTGGGACTTGTCGAAGTCGTAGGCCACAGGTTCGGCAAGGGCGGTGCCTGCGACGAGGGAAAGGGCAAGCGCAGAAGCTGCGAGACGGATCATGATCAAACCTCATAGATGTTACCAGAAGCGTTCGCTCATGAACGCTGCAGACTGGAACATAGGAAGAAAATTGTGCGGTGCAATTTGACTGACTGTTCGTAAATGCTGAACAATAATTCAGTTGATTTCTTCACCGTTAACTGTGTGGCTTTGGAAAGATTTTCAAGCGTCAGGGGGGATAGAAAGTCGACCCTGCGGTATTGGGTGAGAATCGCGATAGAGTTCCGAGACAGAAGTGAATTGTTCAGTCATTCAATTAAGGGTTGTCGCGGCCGGTAAGCACATGAAATTGCGAGGGAAGTTGCAGTGTCATCATTTCATCAAGAATTTCAGGCACCTGTTTCATCGACTTCCCTCTAGAGTGGCCGTTTGCCAGCCCTATCCAAGCTCCGGATATCACTCTGGAGACACAGGAGACCTAACCGTGAAACAAGCCGTCGTTGTGTGCCACCGCGGAGCCAGCCTTCAGGCTCCGGAAAACACGATTGCCTCGCTCGAGGGAGCAATTGCGCTTGGCGCCGAGGTTGTCGAGTTGGATGTTCGGCCGTCCAGGGATGGCATCCTCTACGTGATGCACGATGCAACCGTTGACCGGACGACGGATGGAAGTGGCCGAATTTCGGATATGACTTCCGACGAAATTGACCTTCTTGATGCAGGGAGCTGGTTCAAGGAGACCTTCAAGGGCGAGCGAGTTCCAAGGCTCGACGCGTTTCTGGATACCTGCAAGGGCCGTATTGGCACCTATGTTGAGATCAAGGAAGGCGACCCCGCGGAAATTCGCGACATGCTGGCAGTCCGCGGCATGCTGAGTGACGCCTGGACGTTTTCGTTCGATCAGGCAATCCGCGCTGAAGCTCGTGCGAAGGTACCGGACCTGCGGCGCATGGTTCTTTACGCTCACGTTGGTTCGGTCGAGCGCGCCGTTGCCCAGGGTGCGCATATCCTGGAATTCCATGAAGATGACCTGGAAGAGAACCTCATAAACGAGGCAAAGCAGGCCGGATTGATTACGCAGATGTTCTACGCCGGGTCTGAACGAGCCGTTTTCGAGAAAGCCGTGCGCTGCGGCGTCGAACAAATGAACATCGACCAGGTCGAAATTTTCAAGTCCGTGGAAAAAGAGCTTTTGGCAACAGTCTGACGCTCCAGCGTGATGCAAATTGCACTCCGACGGAAATCATTCACTGGCGTGGCCGGGAACTTACGGGTTCCTGGCCGATTTGTTTTGGATTGATTGAAAAAATATTTTGAGCCTCATACGCCATTTCGATCAGGGATCGCAGGTATCTATGATTGTGATTTTTCTCTAGTAATCCAAAAATACAATCTTAAATAGTTTTAATATTAAAATTTTATCTAATATGGGAAAAAGTTGGAAACGTTAGATGATAGAACAATTTTTACTAAAAGAATGAAATAAAAAGGTTTCCCATTATAATTCAAGTCTTGTTAACGGGGGCGGAATAGCTTGCCGAGCTTCTGAAGCCGGGTCAAGAGAAGGCTCCCATGTCCAACAAAATAAACGTCAATCGCTCAGGTCAGGCCAGTTGCATGGCAGCAAAAGCTGATGACGTTGGACAGTTCTGGGATCGCCGGATGCGGTTGGCAGCGTCGCTTCTGCTGGCTGCCCTTATGGCCTTCTGGTTTTCTCAACAGGCATTGTCGCAAGACGTGGAGACGGGTGGCACGCCGTGGCACTGGTCGGTCGAACGCGTCAGCGGCCGGGTCATGGTGCAAACGCGTACCGGCGAGACCTTTGCTGTCAAGCGTGGCATGACGGTGCGCAAGGGATGGAAGATCAAGACCGGCGGTGGGCGTGTAGTCATCAATCGGGGTGAAGAAACATTCGTTGTTTCTCCAAATTCTGTTGTGACGCTTGAGCCGAAGGGCGTCCTGATCAAGCGAATGGTCGTCTACCAGGACCGTGGTCAGGTAGATGTGGACGTAAAGCGCCGGTGGTATCGGCACTTCAAGGTGGAAACCCCTTTCCTTGCCGCCGTTGTCAAAGGAACTCAGTTCAGGGTTAAGGTCGGCAACAGGACTGCTTCGGTCAATGTGGGGCGGGGCGTTGTCGGTGTTCATGACTTTGCATCCGGAGATCGTGCCGACGTAGGCGCCGGTCAGGCGGCCGCAACCAACCCTTCGCGCCGCGTCGGTCTATCCGTCAGTGGGAAGAACAAGCCTGAAGTGCGTTCTGGCCCCAAACGGGCCCCTTCATTCGAAACGCGTGTAGTGAAAAACGTGCCAGCTACCAAAGCTGAAGCAAGAGCTGCCAATGGCGGCAACCGGGGCAATGCTGGAAATTCCCGCTCGGGGAACAACGGCAATGGCAACTCCGGTGGCAATGGCAACGGAAATTCCGGTGGCAACGGCAATGGCAATTCCGGTGGCAACGGCAATGGCAACTCCGGCAGCAACGGCAATGGCAATTCCGGCGGCAACGGCAATGGCAACTCCGGCAGCAACGGGAATGGCAATTCCGGCGGCAACGGCAATGGCAATTCCGGCGGCAACGGCAACGGCAATTCCGGTGGCAACGGCAACGGCAATTCCGGTGGCAACGGCAACGGCAATTCCGGTGGCAATGGCAACGGCAATTCCGGTGGCAACGGAAATGGCAAGGGTCGGTAACGCCACTCCGTCTGCGAAAAGGCATCGCCCGGGATGTTAAGTCTCGCTGCTGCTGAAGGCGTTCCAGGAATATGACGACAAGCAATCCGTATTGCCGGACGCAAGTCGTGGAGGTCGGGCTGGGTAACTCCGTATGTTACGGAAGATTACCTAGCTCCTTTCTGTTTTGAAGTAGTCGTTTATCGCAACTAGTGACGAGCATAGGCAATATTTTCCGCCTGTCTTCACGTTGGGTTAAACGCTGAAATGCTACACAGGATGTGTAGAGCTCAATAAACCTGTCCGTGGGTTCTGCGCACGGCATTGACATTCAGTCGTAACGTGTTGAAGAGCAAGATGAAAAAAGACGCTATGTATTCAGTTGAGCGGAAAGCAGGATCACTTCTGCGGGTCCTCTTGCTTGCAGCTCTGGTCCTGTTTCCTGCTGCTGCGAATGCTTCGGACTGGGTCGTCAAACGTGTGTCCGGCATCGTTTATTTCGTTGCGCCTGGCGTGGAAGCATTCCGTGTCAAAAATGGCATGGTGTTTGAAAAAGGCTACACCATCGGAACCAGGGCAGGTGCCCGCGCTCTCATAGGCAGAGGCGGCGAAACCATTGCCGTTGGGCCAAACACCACCTTTGCCATGTCATCATTCCGCAGCAATGGAACAAAGACCACACTGTTGCAGAGAAAGGGAACGATCGAGGTCGATGTAGAAAAACGGCAGCAGCCGCATTTCACCGTCGAAACCCCGTTCTTTGCCGCTGTGGTCAAAGGTACGCGATTTGAGGTCAATGTGCAGGGCAAGCAGGCACGCGTTTCCGTCGAACGTGGCGTCGTCGCTGTGGAAGATTTCGCCTCCGGCGACAGGGTGGACCTGACAGCCGGTCAGGCTGCAGCCAGTGCACCGTCGAACCGGGTTGGCCTGTCTGTAAGCGGTCGCACCAAACCGACCGTAAAATCTGGAGCCAAGCGCGCGCCTGCATTCGAAACGCCGGCCGTGAAAAACGTGCCATCAAATGCAGCAGAAGCGAAATCGGCGAACTCGAACGGGAATGCCGGCAAAGGCAACAACAATTCCGGCGGCAATGGCAACGGAAATTCCGGTGGCAACGGTAACGGCAATTCCGGCGGCAATGGCAACGGAAATTCCGGTGGTAATGGCAACGGGAATTCTGGCGGAAACGGCAACGGGAATTCCGGCGGCAACGGAAATGGCAATTCCGGAAGCGGTAACAACAACGCAGGCGGAAACGGTAACGGCAATTCCGGTGGTAACGGCAACGGGAATTCCGGTGGCAATGGAAATGGCAATTCCGGGAGCGGCAACAACAATGCCGGCGGGAACGGCAAAGGCAATTCCGGAAACGGAAACGGAAAAAACAAGAATTGACGGTAATCAGGATGCCGCAGGTGCAAGGCTTTGCCTCTGACACCTGAAGTGCGGACTGAGAAAGTGGGCGGTGGGTGTGCTGATCGGAAGCTCTGAACAGCGGAAACGGATAGCGAGTGCGGTCTTGATCGTGGTCGGCGTGATCGCCGCTGTGGCTGTTCTGCGCACGGTTGCCCTGACCACGGCGTTCGACCGGTTTCTATGGGAGTTTCGTTTCCACACGATCGAAAGACCGGTCTCCGGCGACATCGTGGTCGTGGATATCGATGCCAGAAGCCTGAATGAACTCGGTGTATGGCCATTGCCGCGCCGTCTTTATGCCGACCTGACAGATCATCTGGCGGAAGCGGGCGCCCGCGACATCGTATTCGACATCGATTTCAGCTCAGCTTCCAATCCTGAAGATGACACGCTGTTTGCAGCCGCAATCGAGCGCGCCGGTAACGTCAGCCTTGCCGTGTTTCGGCAAGCTGCTTCGGCTGAACAGGATGCCGGGCAAGTCGTCAACCAGCCGATCGAACAGTTCCTGAATGTTTCCTGGCCGGTCGTCGTCATGGTTCCGATGGAAACCGACAGCCGCATCTGGCGAAATCTGTATGGTTTCGAGATCAATGGGAATTCAGAGATCTCTGCCGCGGCTCTCCTGGGCGAGTACACCGGAGACGCAGCCGGAGGTTTTGGCATTGATTACAGTATCTCACTGGAACAGATGGAGCGGGTATCGCTCGTTGATGTCCTGAACAAGTCAGCGGCCCCAGGTCTGTTTCTGGACAAGAAGGTGATCGTCGGAGCAAGTGCGCAGGAGCTTCGTGACCTGTTTCCTGTTCCCGTCTACGATGTCTTGCCGGGAAGTGTAATCCAGGCTCTCGGCGCCGAAACGCTGTTGCAGAACAGGGCCATGGAAGTCAGGGGTGAGGGGATTGCGGTCCTGTGGGCACTCCTTGTTTTCTTCGCTCTGCTTCTGACGAAAATCGAAGGCTGGTCCCTCAAGATCAGCATTCTGGCACTCTGTGCGATCATGTTTGAAATTGGTGCCATTGCCATCCAGAAGTCGGCTCCCGTTCTTGTGCCGACCGCAAGTTCGCATCTCATTCTGCTTTTGGCAGCCGCAAGCATCATCTTGCGGGAACTGGGCTTTCACAAATTCCTCTCACACATCGCCAACGTCAGACGCCGCAACAGCGAGCGTATGCTCGGACTTGTCTTCGACGACAGCTTTGATGCAATCGTTGTCGTTCAGAATGACGGTCGTGTCTCCGCTGCAAGCCAAATGGCCCGATCATTGTTCCAAAGCGATGCTCTTGTTGGTAAGCCTGCCAGGAATGTACTGCCGCTGGAGCTGGTTGAAGAAGCTTTGTCAGTGCTTGCCGACCCTGGAAACCGTCAGCCGGTGGCCAAGATCCTGGACATGCGCCTGGACGACGGAAGACGCCGGTTTATCGAATATGTTGTCACGCGCTCTGAACGCACGATCGCGAAATCGAAGAAACTGCGCGATATGGAAACCGAAGCGGTCGCCTGTCTGACATGTCGGGATGTGACGGAAGAAAAGGAATCCGCGGAACGCCTTGCTTATCTCGCACGGTTCGATCCAAGCACCGGGCTTTTCAACCGGAACGGTTTTGAAGAAGAAGTTGCCGCAACGCTTAAGCTGGCTCGCGGCACAGGCCAGGAAGTATGTCTGGTTCAGTTCGCAATTGCCAATTTCGATCAGATCGTTGCTTCGCTCGGATTTTCCTACGGTGATCAGCTTCGTGAAACGGTCGCGATGCGTCTGAAAAGCCATCTTTCCGCTCGCACGACATGGGCAGCCATTACAACAGATGTTTTTGCAGGCGTATTTCGCTGTGAGCCGGATCAGGATCTGGCGCTGATCGAGTCACTTCAGGAAGTGATCGGCGAGGACTACAAGATCGAAGGCGCCAGGATCTCGGTGCAGCTCAAGTTCGGGTACATCGTTTCCAGTGGGGACATGACACCCGAGCATCTTTTGAAGAAATCCGGCAATGCCCTGGCAAAAGTCCGGCGAAACAATCGGTCGCCGGTCCTGCGTTTTCTGCCGGAGATGGACGCAGCGCTGCAGCGCCGGCGCCAACTGGAGACGGAACTCTTCAAGGCAATCGTCCGTGACGAGCTGCACATGGTCTATCAGCCACTCACCAACCTGGCCGACCGGTCGATCTTCGGTGTTGAAGCCTTGCTGCGATGGGACCATCGGGAACTGGGGCCGATCTCGCCCGCCGAGTTTGTTCCGATTGCCGAGGAGAATGGTTATATCGTGGAATTGGGTGCCTGGGCACTGAACAGGGGAATGAAGGAAGCGCTGACCTGGTCGAGCCACCTCCGTCTGTCCATCAATGTGTCGGCCATACAGTTCAGTCGCGGCAATCTTGTTGCCACTGTCGGCGAGGCACTGCAAAGAACGGGCTTTCCTTCGGACCTACTTGATCTGGAAATCACGGAATCCCTGTTCATCGATGAAACGCTCGATCTGAAGTTTGCCATGGAAGAAATGCGGGCGTTCGGCTGCAGCTTCTCACTGGACGACTTCGGGACCGGCTATTCTTCACTCGGCTACCTGCCCAGGTATCCGTTCTCGAAGATCAAGCTCGACAAGACATTTGTTCGCCAGTCGATCGCCAGCAAACAGGACATCTCCGTGATCGAGGCAGTGCTGCATATGGCGAAGGGCTATGGAATGTCCGTCATCGTCGAGGGCATCGAAACCGGTGAACAGGCAGAGCGGCTTCGCGAACTGGGCTGCAAGTACGGTCAGGGCTACCTTTTCGGGCGCCCCATGAGTTCCGCCAATCTCCAGTCGACACTGCTCAACGCAGCGTAATGCGTCCCGGCGTTGGGCCGGGACGCAAGGCAATTACATGCCGAGGCCGCCGATGCAGCTGTATTTCACGTTCAGATAATCGTCCAGGCCGTACTTCGAGCCTTCGTTGCCCATGCCGCTGTCCTTGACGCCGCCAAAGGGAGCAACCTCTGTCGTGATGACGCCTTCGTTGACCCCGACAAGACCGTACTGAAGCTGTTCCATGACGCGGAAGGTGCGGCCAAGATCCTTGGTATAGAAGTAGCAGGCGAGGCCGAATTCGGTGTCATTGGCAAGTCGCACCGCTTCTTCTTCAGTGTCGAACTTGAACAGAACGGCAAGCGGGCCAAAGGTTTCTTCGCGCGCCACTTTCATATCGGACGTCGCCTTGGTGATCAGTGTCGGCTCGAAAAACGTTCCCGGGCCGTTGGGGCGGTGTCCGCCTGTAATCAGTTCACCACCCTTGGACAGCGCATCCTGCACGTGATCGGCGACCTTTTCGACCGCAGCTTCGTTGATCAGCGGGCCTTGGGTCGTTCCGGCTTCAAGACCGTTGCCGACCTTCAGCTGCGCCGCCATCGCGTCCTTCAGCTTCTGGGCAAAAGCGTCGTAGACGCCTGCCTGCACATAGAGCCTGTTGGCACAGACACAGGTCTGTCCGGAGTTGCGGAACTTGCTGGCAATTGCTCCTTCGACGGCCTTGTCGAGGTCGGCATCGTCGAAAACGATAAAGGGGGCGTTGCCGCCGAGCTCCATGGAGATCTTTTTCATGTTGCGGCCTGCATTCCCGGCCAGCAGCTTGCCGACACGGGTTGAACCGGTGAACGTCAGTTTCCGCAGCACGGGGTTCTCGCACATCTCCTCGCCAATCGCCGGAGCGTCACCTGTGATGATGTTGATCACGCCCTTGGGAAGACCGGACTTTTCTGCCATCACGCCGTAGACCAGCGCTGAATAAGGGGTGAATTCGGCAGGCTTCATCACCATTGTGCAGCCGGAGGCCAGGGCTGCGCCAAGCTTGCGGGCAATCATCGAATTCGGAAAATTCCAGGGAGTGATCGAGCCGACGACCCCGACAGGTTCCTTGGTCACCAGAATGCGGCGGTCTGCCCAGGGCGAGGGGATGGTGTCGCCATAAACCCGTTTGCCTTCCTCGGCAAAGAAACGGATGTATTTCACTCCAAGCGCAATCTCGCCTTTGGCTTCTGCAAGCGGCTTGCCCATTTCCGTGGTCAGGAGGGTGGCTAGGTCGTCCAGGTCGGCCATGATGGCATCGCAGAGAGCGTGCATATGATTGGCCCGTGCCTCCGCCGTCAGCGCTTTCCAGGCGGGAAGCGCGGCCTCGGCAGCCGCAATCGCCCTTGCGGTTTCAGGACGCCCGCAAAAGGGAACGGTTCCGATCGTCTCTCCGGTCGCAGGGTTGGTTACGGCGACGGTCTGTCCGCTGTCCGCATCGCTCCATGCTCCGCCGATAAACACTTTTTCCTTCAAGAGTGCAGCATTCAATGACATGGGTAGTTTCCTGAACCGTGAGAGGGGCAGACGCTGTTGGTCTGACGGATCGCCCGGCAGAGAGTGCATTCTGACGAACGCGAGGAGCGGAGCCAGAAAGGCTGGAGGGTCCAGCTTTCGGGCCTTCGCTCGATTCCGGCCAGGAAATCGTTGACCTAGAGATAGGGGGGAGGCGCGAGGTCTGGCAAGCGCTTTTCCCGGCCAAACGTACTGTGCCGGAAAATAGTAGGCAGACAAACAAGCAGTCAGGCCACGGTCTGGCGACCCAAGAGGGGCGGGGAAGCGGATGATGCACTAAACGCCTGCGCCGAAGGACACCAGTCCCATTGCTTTGCAGAATTTTGAGCCAAGCAAATCACACGTTTGAAAACGGCCACCTTTTTATTGGCGGCCACCTTTTTATTGGCGGCCGTTACAAGAAGATTGGTCATTCAGCGAAATGGATCAGCCTTCAAGACGATCCTGTAGCGTGGCAATCTCGTCGGCAAGTGCCTGAGCCTGGCGTTGAACCCTGTCGAGGGCAACACGCATGCTGTCGAGATCGGAGGTCGTGCTGCTTTCCGAAACCGGCGGTGTCCCCCGGCCAACCAGCAGCCACGTCGGGCTTACATTCAAGATACCGGCAAGCAAAACGAGCTTGTTGGAACGCGGCTCGGACCGGTCACTTTCCCAGCTCTGCAGAGTGGATGTCTTGATGCCCAGCCGGCGTGCAAGCTGGGCGGTCGAAAGATTGGAGGCATCACGCGCCTTGCAGATCCGTTCACCCAGAGTGTAGTCACTGCTGTTCACCGACATGATTGCACCCCCGTCATTCACGGCTGTCTCCGTCACCGAAAAAACGGTTTCCTCCGGATGGGACGGAGTATTTCTCATAAATTGTTTGGTCATGGCGGGCACACTCGCACGAGACACAAGTGCACCGCAACCGTTGGCGGGCAATTTGTCGCAATCGCGGTTTCCAGCGGCGGCTACACGCTTCGCCCCTGTCAGATTTGCCGGGAACGGGAGTGGGCTCAATACTCGCGTTCAAAAAAGATA
Source organism: Labrenzia sp. PO1 (assembly GCF_012273635.1). NCBI lineage: Bacteria > Pseudomonadati > Pseudomonadota > Alphaproteobacteria > Hyphomicrobiales > Stappiaceae > Labrenzia > Labrenzia sp. PO1. The sequence goes on along the minus strand of NZ_JAAXCR010000003.1, from coordinate 680,533 downwards.
CCGGCCTTAGAAGATCCGTCCGCACCGACTTCACCACGGACCTTCAGTCCGCGGTCCAGATCAATGTCGACCTTCACCCGGCTGGAACCGGTACCCGTGCCTTGTTCAACGCCGACGTAGATGTTGTCATTGATGTATTTTCCGACAGCGACCGAAGGGCCGTTGTCCCCGTCCGTGTTGATGTCGATGGCATCCAGGCCCAGAGACTTCCGGATCGTGGCAAGAGGTCCGTTGTCGCTGCCCCCGGTGAGGGTGGCTATGGCCGCCGCAAGCCGTGCCACCTGTGTGGGCGACAGGTTGCCGACGCTCTTGCCGAACAGAAGCAGTGCCAGAACTTCATCTTGCGGAAGTTCGGGAGACGAGGAGAACGCGATCTGGGGATCGTCTGCCTCGCCGCTCACGGTAACGGTGATGGTGGTGTCGCTCACGACTGTCGTTGCCGCAAAGTCGAGGACAGGCGTCAGTGAGCCCTCGAAAGTGGCGTTGCCGCGAGAGAAGATCAAGCGGCGTGTGAGAATGTCGAGCTGGCCACGCTTCAGTCCGAAAGCACCGATTGCCTGCGGCGAGGCCGTTGTGCCGACGATCTTGAGATTGCCCTGTAGTTCCGCATCAAGACCACGACCGCGAATGAAGATCCGTCCCGGTGCGGACAGGACGATGTCCAGACGCGGCGGGAAGGTCTTTTGCTGGGTCTGTGTTTGGGAGACTTCGCCACCAAGTTCTGCAACCTGCTGCTGGATCGCCTTGGAAGCATTGATATGCCGAACGTCAACGGGAGGTATCGCACCGGGCAGATACTCGGGAATTGAGACGTCCGCCTTGTTGATCGATACCTGACCGCTGATAAGGGCAGATGCGCTGGTAGAAGCAAGCGGACCGGAAACCTTGAGATCCGCATCCACTTCCGCAGTCACCAGGCCAGGATCGACGTAGCGCCCATTGTCCAGTTTCAGGCTGAGATCCGCCGGAAATCCGTCCTTCATGCCAACAGTGCCTGACGCAGACATGGAGCCGCCCGTCGCAAGGTCACCGGCAATGCCGTTCAGCGACGCTTCGTTCTGGCTGACAGAAGCCGTGCCGCGAATGTTCTGAACAGTGATACCCGTCGACAGGCTGGTGATCTTCAAACCGTTGGGCGTGGCGGTGATCTGGTAAGTGGGGGCTGCCGCCGAACCGCCGACATTGCCGCTCAGGGCGATTGTACCTTCACCGCGCAAACCTGCCTCGATCATGGGGCGTCTGAGAGCCGCAGTCGGCACGTTGCCATTCAGGGTAAGAGCAATCGGATTGGGTTTCTTCAGCCCGACCGTTCCCGCAGCCGTGAGGTTCAGTCCATTCGGATCGCTGACCTTGGTCGTCTGGTCGATCCGGTTATCCTTCAATGTGCCTGAGGTCGACAGACTGAGCGCGGCCAGACCGTTGTTTCGCAACTCGTTTGCCGTCAAACCCGTTCCGGAGATCGACCAGGTCGCTTCGGGAGCCGATGAGCTGCCTGTGGCAGACACTTTCCCGGAAAGAGCACCGCCGAGACCAAGCGAGGGGACAAAGGCGTTGGCAAGATTGAGCGGAATGGATGTCAGGTTGGCGTTCAGGTCAAGCGTCTCGCCGGCCTTGCCGGACACCGCAAGTGAGCCATTGCCAAGCTGAAGCTCCAGTGGTTCGATCGTCGCTTCACCGGCCGCATAGGAAATGGTTGTCGGCTGCTTCAACTGGCTGGCGATACCCTGATATCGCATGGCAAGCTCGGACAGGGCGACGACGTAGGAGCCAGCTTCCGGTTCGTTCACCTGCGCTGCAAGCGTCACGCCATCCTTGCCGTTCTTGTCCAGCTTGACGTCCGCCGTGATTGCGGTGCCGCCGTTTTGAGGCTGGGCCTGAAGGCTGACCGCATGAACCGGTGTCGCATCTGTCAGGATGTCTGACAGCTGAATGTCCGCAGTAACGGTCTCCGGCTCGTAAGGGGCAGTAAGATTGGCCTTGAGCTTCACGCTGCCGAGACTAACTGCGGGCACGCTGATATCGCTTCCGGTAACGTTAAGAGCGAGTTGCCGCGTTTCCGGATTGGCTGTCACTGTGCCTTGAACACGTCCGGCGATTTCCGTCAGAAGGAGCGGAGAGAGCGAGGCAAGGTCCGGAGCATCGATGTTCAACGTGCCCTTGAGCGTTTCAACAGGCTTGTCGAGATCTACCAGAGAAAGTTCACCGGTCACGGTGTTGCCGGCCAGTTTGACGGAAAGCGGGCTGACACTCGCCCCACCGTCTTTGCTGGTAAGCTCGACATCAACGGCAATGGGTTGGCCGTTCAGGCTGGCACTGCTGGTAATCTTGGCTGTAGGCGCGGCTGGGTTGGCCGTTGCCTCTGCAGAAAGTTTCAAGTCATCCAGTGGTGTGCCTGCAAGCATGATCTGCTTTGAAGAGGCAACCGCCTGCACTTCAAGCGCGTCGATCGGACCTTCCGTGCTCGCTTCGAGTTCCAGCGAGCCGGCAAGTTGCGGATCGACCTTTGCGAGATCGGCAAGGCTGGTCGTCAGGCTGGAACTCAGTTCGTTCTGCCGGTAACGGGCATTCCCTTTCGCATCCAGCGCCTTGTTCGAAACAGCGAGACTGGTGACGGAAATATCGTCCACGCCTTGAAGATCGACAGACACGTCGATGCGTGTTTCACCTTCAAGAAGCGCGTCGGCCTGAGGAATTGCCGTCCCGACATCCCTGGTGACGAGAGCGCTGGTGATCGTGCCCGACAGCTGGCTTGGATCAAGATCCAGCGAAAATGTTCCGTTCAAAGCACCGGCCAGATCGCGGCCTGCCAGGCCCGACAGACGGGAAAGGTCGGCAAGCGAAAGCCTGCCCGATCCGTTGACAGCGTCGGCTGACAGGTTCGTGTCCGACAGAGCAAGCGAGGCGACAGCGGTTGAAAGGGTCAGATCCTTGATCTCGGCCGATTGGGTTGAGCCGTTCACGGCGCCTGTAGCCTTCAATTCAAGTGAACCGGTCAAAGGCTCTGTTTGCGGGGTAATGCCTTCCAGCCTGTCAATGGCGAGCGACAGCGAGAAGGGTGACGTCAGCGTTCCTTCGGAGAGATCTGCTCCATTTCCGAAGGACGTCAGAGTGATGGCGCCAGTCCTGGCTTCCGTTGTCTGCAGTGACTTCAGGTCAATCTTGGTTTGCCAGTCGACCGCGGAGCGTTGTCCGGAAACACGTACCGTTCCGGTCAACGGACCGAAGGCAATGCGCCTCTCGCCAAGGTCGAGCGCAATCAGCGCGTCATTCCCGGCACTTACGGCAAGATCCGCCGTGGCGTTGACGGCATCGTTCTCAAGATCGGCCTTTGCTTCCAGAGAAAGCGTTTGTGTTTTCAAGGTCAGGTTGGCCGAAAGAGGGGCGAACTCCGTAGAGAACCTGGCAGCTCCTTTGGCATTTGTCGTTCCGAGCAGAAAGGCTTGTGCCGCGGGAGGTGCAAGTGGCGCGAGATCGCCGTCCAGATCGAAGGCCAGATTCCGTTCGGATGCATTTTCCTCGATTTTTGCCGAACCGGTGACGGTGGTCCTGCCATCGAGAGCCACACTCAGGTTCGCTGCCCAGTCGGTCAGGGGACCATCACCTTTGAGCGACAGATCCAGCGCGGGCAGGTCGGGAACTTCAAGAAGACGTGCTGCAAGGCCCCCGCGCGGTTCGGACACTTCAATATCGAAGGCAAGCGTTTCGGCGGCGGGTTCAAACCGTGCCTTGGCCAGAAGACCGGCTTCTATGCCGTCGATCCGGTGCAGGTCGAGATCGGCAGTGACAAGTGCCGGGTCGAGCGCGAAAGAGCCCGATCCTGCGGCCGTCAGGGAGACAGGTACTCCCAGCAGGGGAGCACCGAGGTTGATTTCGTCAAGGCCCAGACGTTCGAGAGTGACGTTAAATGGCAGCGATACACCGCCCGATGAGCTGCTCTCCTCGGTCACTGCCACCTCTTCAGCCGGTGGCTGGACAGGTGTTCTTTCCAGATCTATCCGGGATGCGGTGAGAGAAGAAATATCGAGATTGCCGGCAAGGAGCCGCATGGGATGCCAGTCGGCGGCAATGTTCTCGACGTTCAGCCAGGTTCCTTCCTTGTCGGCCAGGGAGACCTTGCCGACTTCAGCCTTCAGCCCAAAGCTGATGTACAAATCTTCGATCGTGATGGACTGATTGTCGGACGAGGCAAGCGTGCTGACGACGCTGGACACAAAGGTGCGGCCCGCCGGCACTTGCAGGGCACAAAGGGCGAGGACGGGAACAGCAATCGCAACCGCGATCAGGAATCCGAAGATTCGCAAGGAAAGTTTCAGAAAACGCATCTGCGTTAGAACGCCTGGCTCAAACCTACATAAAGGGCGAAGTCCGGGTCATCCTGTCCCGGATCCAGCGGCACCGCAGCATCGACTCGAAGCGGGCCTATTGGAGTAAAGTAGCGCAGACCAGCGCCAACGCCCACCTTCAGGCTCTCGGAAAAATCAGGAATGCTGTCTTCGTATGCATTACCTGCATCAACAAATCCAACGATTCCAATGGTTTCGGTTACCATGACGCGAACTTCACCGGAAAGCTCGATAATTGAGCGTCCACCGGTAACTTCACCATCCTTGCGTGGACCGACGTTGCGATAGGCGTAGCCCCGGATGGACCCGCCACCACCGGCGATGAACCGCCGGCTGGCGGGAACCGATTCCACGGACGGCGCCAGGATCGACCCTGTGGAGACGCGGCCCGCAAGAATGAAACGCTTGGCCTGATCGAGCGCATAGTAACTGGAAACAGTGCCTTTGATGAAACCCATCGCGTTGCTGTTCAGGGTATCGTAAGCGGGCTCTGCAAACAGGGCAGCGAAAATCCCCTTGGACGGATTGAGCTTGTCATCACGGTTGTCGAAGGTCAGGTCCGCCGGCAGTCCAACCAGCAGATAGTCGCCATCGCCGAAGGCGTCTTCTTCATTGGCGTAAAAGACCTCGGCGCCCGCGCGGCCTTTCAGCTGCTCGGAAAATTCCCTGTTGAGATAGGCGTCATAGGTAATCGACCGGCTCTTGTAGGCGTCAGGATGTTCCTGGCGTGCCTGCAGGCTGGTCGAAAAGCTGGTAAGCGGGCCGAAAACGCCTGGCTTTTCAAAGGCGATCCGCGCCGAGTACTCCATGTCGAGGACGCTCTCGTTGCCGATCCTGCCAACGGACCCTTCAACAGAGAGCAATTCTCCCCGGCCGAAGAGATTTCTTCTGCGCCAATAGGATTCGACACCAAAGCCCTCGGTACTGGACCAGGAAGCACCGGCACCGATCACGTGGCGCTTGCGCTCGCTCACCTCGATGGTGACCGGCATGGTGCCGTCTGGCCCTTCGATTTCGCCTTCCACGAGCCGGATGGACGAGAAGATGCCGAGTTCGTTGAGCCGTTTGCGTGCACGGGCCAGGTCTTCAGGCGAATAGACGCCTCCGACCGGAAGCATTGCCTGCTGCACGACGAAATCCGGGTCAGTGACTTCCGTACCTTTGACCGAGACCGGGCCGAAACGTGCCTGATGGCCGGCATCGGCGATCAGCACCACGGCGAGGGTATTGGTGCTATGGTCCGCCGTTATCCGGCGTTCAGCGATCCGCGCCTTAGGATACCCGCGATCTCGCAGAACCGCGATCATGCGCTTTTCCGCCGTCAGGATCTTGCCGGAAGCAGCAACCTCGCCTTTCGCGAGGCCCCAGAAGGACGGGTCGGTGGACAGATCGCCGTCCTGGGACGAAACGTCGATATTGCTGAAGGTGAAGACCGGCCCCGGATTGACCAGGATCTCAACCTTCACCGGCCGAGCGTCAGGCAAATCACTTTGTTCAAGAGCGGTTTCAAGCGGAATGCCTGCAAGCGTGATATCGACAGTTCCACCGTAGCGGCCATCGGCATAAAGCTGGGCGATCAGCCGTTCGCGATCAGAAAGAGAGCGTGCGAGCAGGCCTGCCTCGCCGGAGGGAGGCTTTTCCTGTTGCTGTACCAGCAGCGAGGCGTCTTTCAATTCCTTGGTGAGATCATCCGCACCATTGGAGATTGTCAGGTCTGCCTCGTAGGGCAGGGGATCGGGAACAGCGTTGGCTTCGTCTTCCGCCGATTCGAAAAACTTCCAGCCGAATATTTCAAAGGAATTTGCGGGAAGGGGAGCAGCAAGAAGAAGGGCACAGGCCAACCCAGCACCAGCCGGGCGCAAGGCAACAAAAGAAACACCGCCAGCCAACCAGGCTGCCAATGAGGAAAATGCGTTGAAACGCTTGCCGGCGAACCTGCCGGACTTGCAAGACGGTAGACCCTTCACTCACTGCCGCCTGTTTAATTGGTCAGCCGAATTGCATCTGATAACAGCGCAATTCAACCATCTGCGTTTGCAGCCCCTACGTTACGCACCTTAAAGGGCCATGGTTAAGCGAATACAAACACGATAGACCATGGCGCCGGAACGAGTTCAAGAGAGAAGGTGGCACAAGACTTTAGTGAATGTGCCGACAGAACGCGCGAAAGTATTCTTGCGCGCGCTTTCGTGCCGGCCGGTTATTACTCAAAAAAGCGCTTCTTCCTCCGGGAGGTCAAGCAGACGGCGAGCAGCCGTCAAGGTGTTGACCATCAGCATGGCAATCGTCATCGGACCAACACCGCCGGGAACCGGAGTTATGGCTCCTGCAACCTCTGCTGCTTCTGCAAAGTTCACATCGCCAACCAGGCGAGCCTTGCCTTCACCCAGATCCGGAGCCGGGATTCGGTTGATGCCGACATCGATAACGGTCGCGCCCGGTTTGATCCAATCGCCCTTGATCATCTCCGGCCGACCGACCGCCGCGACGACAATGTCCGCGGAACGCACGACGTCCGGCAGGTCTCTTGTGCGGCTGTGAGCGATCGTGACAGTGCAGCTTTCCTGAAGCAGAAGGCTCGCCATGGGTTTGCCGACGATGTTGGATCGGCCCACCACGACTGCGTTGAGACCCGAGAGCGTGTCGCCGAGTGTGCGCTTCAACAGCACCAGACTACCGGCAGGTGTGCAGGGCACCAGCGCACTGTCCCGTTCTCCGGCAGTCAGCAGTCCAACATTGACAGGATGGAAACCGTCGACATCCTTTTCCGGACGGATGAGGCGCAGCACCTTGCTCTCGTCGATATGTCCCGGCAAAGGCAGCTGCACCAGAATTCCGTGAATATCAGGGTCGTTGTTAAGCTGGTCGACAAGTGCCAGCACAGCGTCCTCGCTGGTGTCGGCAGCGAGTGTGTGTTTCACGGAGTGAAAACCGCAAGCTTCGGCAGCCTTGTCCTTGTTGCGTACGTAGACCTGGCTGGCAGGATCCTCACCCACCAGGACGACCGCCAGACCAGGGCGTTTGCCGCTGGTTTCCAGCAGTTTGGCTGCCCGGTTGGTGATTTCTTGCCTGACACTTTCCGCGATAGCCTTGCCATCGATGATCTGAGCCTTGGGCATTCGGCCTCCTCATTGGTCGCACGTCTTCTTAAACCGGCGACAAGCTATAGAGCTCTGTATCGAAATGAAAAAGGCCGAATGCGTCTTTTACTGCTCTGGTTTCGCCATGCACGCCTTTTTGACGCGGACTGCCCGGTCAAAGTGATTCTGCGAAATCGTGAAGTTCCGAGATGGCGCAAACGATGTGATAGAGCGAACTTGCCGGTGCGGGTTCATCGACAAAGGTTCCGTTGGGAGAAAGCTTGTCTCGCCACAAGCCGGCGGGGACATCTGCAAAATAGACCTTCAGTGCCTGGACGGCTTCCGGAATATCCGACAGGTAGGCATCCCTTTCCGCGCCGGTTGAAACTTCTGCCAGAGCGACGGCGGCCTTGATCCATTCCGTCTGTCCCCACAGGCGTGCCATGGGGTCACGGACGGAAAAATCGTCGTTCAAGGCCATGAAGGCGACACCGCGGCTTTCATCTATGCCGTAGGTCCATGCAATGTCATAGAGGCGCCGCGCTGCAATCAGGGCGCCCGCATCCATTCTCGATTGCCCCCATCTTGTCAGGAGCCAGGCCCATTCGAACTGGTGACCGGGCTCCATGACACGGCCCTTGTCACCGTCAAACGGGGTCCAGTCGCTGTTGAAGAATTCTCGAAGCCCGCCTGAAACCGGGTCGATGAAACGCGTCAAGGCAAGTTCGGCGATTTCATCAGCAAGGTCTGCCCAGGCCGTATCCGAAGAGACTTTTTCCCATGCGAGGCACGCTTCGAACATGTGCATGTGCGGATTGGAGCAAAGCGGTTTCTTCGCGGGAGAGGCTTCTTGAAATCCTGCTTCCGGATGACGATAGGCCGTCATCAGATGGTCCAGCAGCTTGTCGGCGTGTTCGCTTGCGCTGGTTTTACAGGCGGGAAGATCCGCTGCCAGCTTGGCGAAGCCAAAGAGGGAAAAAGACTGATTGTAGAGGTCGAAACTCGTGTCTGTGACTGTGTTATTCATGTCAACACAAGAGGCGTAGTGTCCGTCCGGCATCAGGAAAGTGCTGGTGTACCAGCCATAAAGTTCGGCCGCTAATTCCTCGGCTGGTCCCGTCCACCCGAGCTTCTTGCCTTCCAGAAAGGAATAGATCTGCCTGCTCACGACCCGCGCGCGCCGCGTGACATGAAGGCCGGCACCAGTATTGAGGTCGATAACGTCAAGACTGGTTTTTGTTTGCGAGTCGATACCGGCAGTTGACCAGAGCGGCAAGGCCGAATCCCGCAGCCAGATTGTTAATTCTGACGAGAGAATTTTAGTGTTTTTAATGTCGTTATGCCGGTTGCTGGCGGTCATAAGATACCCCGAAGACAGATGTTGGAAGCTCTGACGCTGAATTCGATTATCGACGCTCACATGCCGAACAGAAGACGATAAATTGGAAATTTATCAATTCACTAGGAAAAGACGGTGTAGTGTTACAGCAAAGTCACAGCTGGGAGGTTTCTCCCGGGGAAAGCTGCGATGCGTCTTGGACAACCTTGCAAGAGGGTGTTACCAGACTTGGCAGCAATTTGGGTGGATTGGGTACTAATGCGTTTTTTGTCAGTATTGGCGGCTGCCGGAGTTCTGTTTGGGTGCTCCGCCCTGCCGGGCGAGGGCCCGGCTGCGATAAATATTTCGTCGCAAGATGTCGAAAACAGTGCACAGACGGGTGATTACACCGTCGTCGTTGTCGAGCCGTCCAACATTGACACTATCAAGAATTACCGCCCACTTGCTTTCGCCAACCAGTTCCACGGAGTTGGAAGTGGCGGGTCTTCAACGCTCCTCGGCGTTGGCGACACGCTGAATGTCACTATCTGGGAAGCGTCGCCGGACGGCCTGTTCAGCAGTGGCGGTGGCGGGTCGAGCAACATTCCATCCGTTGTTGACGAGAGCGGCTATATCTTTGTGCCGTACGCTGGCCGTATACGGGCAGCAGGCCTCAGCATTGAGGGCTTGCGCCAGTCGGTGCAGCAGAAACTCGTTGGCAAGGCCGTTGAGCCACAGGTCCTGATTTCCCTCAGAGACAAACTGAGCTCAACCGCGGTTGTCGTCGGCGATGTCGCCAAGCCGGGCGTTTATCCGCTGCCACTGCGAAATACTCGCCTGCTTGACCTCGTTGCACAGGCAGGTGGCGCGCGCGACGCGACCTATGAGACCGTGGTTACGCTGAAGCGCGGCAACCGCGCCGGTACCACGCGTCTGGAAGACCTGATCGACTATCCGGAAAACAACGTTCTGATCGCGCCGAACGACAACATTCTCCTGTCGCATCGCCCGCGTACTTTCTCTGCTTTCGGTGCCCTCAAGGCAAACCAGCTCGTTCCGTTCAAGACGAAAACCGTCACGATGGCCGAGGCCCTGGCGACGGTGGGTGGTTTGCGGGATGATCGTGCGGACGCAAACGGTGTGTTCCTGTTCCGCTTCGAAGATGCCGCGCTTGTGCGAAAGCTCAAGCCTCTTCTCGCGGACAAGTTGACGGGTCAGAGCGTTCCTCTTGTCTACAAACTGAGCCTTCGCGATCCGAAGGGCTTCTTCATGTCGCAGAAATTCGAAATGCGGGACAAGGACATCCTGTTCGTTTCGAACCATCCGACTGCTGAGCTTGGCAAATTCCTGCAAATCATCGCTCCGCTCATCAGCAACTACTCTGTGGTAAGTAACATCACGGATTAACAGTTGCCGTACGAAGATTTAACGGCTCAGATAAACATGGTGGGCCGTTAAAGCCGGTAGGTTGGCAGATTGCATGGTTTCAGTCAGTTCAATGGTGGTGCTGTTTCTGCAAGGGCCGCCTGGCGTTTTTGCGCGAACCATTGCCGACAGCCTTGAAAAAGCAGGGGCGTCCACACGCCGTGTGAACCTGTGTGCCGGCGACTGGATCGGTTGGCACGACCGCAGATGTACATCCTATCGCGGTTCCTTGCGAAACTGGCCAAACTGGCTTCGAGCCTACTGTCTCGACCAGAAGATTACCCACATCGTCTATTACGCGGATCGTGTGCCTTATCATGTCGCAGCGGCGGAAGTGGGGGCGGAACTCGGCATAACGTGTCTGACCTTTGAGAATGGCTATCTGCGTCCGGACTGGATAACGCTCGAGCATTGCGGAATGTCCGCGCACTCCCGGTTTCCGGATGATCCGGAACTCATCATGAAAGTAGGCAGCAGCCTTCCGGATATCGACCGGCAGGCACTCTACAAGTACCCGTTCATCAACGAAGCGGTGAACGAGGTAACCTACAATATGTCGAACGTGATCTTCGCGTTGTCATATCCCAGGTATGTCCGTGACAAGCTTTATCATCCGCTGATCGACTACCTGAGCAATATTCCGCGATTCTCGCTCGCCAAAAACCGCAACAGGCATGCCCACCACGTGATTGACGACATTATTGCGACTGGCCTGCCATACTACGTCTTTCCCCTTCAGCTTCAGAGCGACTATCAGCTGCGCTATAACTCCCAGTACGACCATATTGCGGATGCTGCGGAGGAGGTCATCAAGTCGTTTGCAGAAAACGCACCTGCCGCGGCGCGCCTTGTCTTCAAGGTCCACCCTCTGGACAATGGCATGGAGCCTTGGGGGCGAATCCTGCGGACGCTCGCCAAGAAATATCGGGTCAAGAAACGTGTGGTTCTGGTGGATGGTGGCAACCTGAACCGGCTTTTGGAACACGCAGCAGGCTCATTGACGATAAACAGCACCACCGGTCTGCATGCCCTCAGAGCGAATTGCCCCACGAAGGTTCTTGGCATCGCACTTTATGATATCGCGGGGCTGACCTGCCAGAACCCTCTTGATGATTTCTGGCGCAACCCGACGATGCCGGATCAGGATCTGCTGGATGCGCTTGAACGGTTGCTTGCCGCGTCCATTCAGGTCAAGGGATGTTTCTACACCAAGGAAGGCAGAGAGGCGGCTGCCGACATGATGGCGGAACGGATGATTGCGGACACGGTTAATTTGCCGCAAGCATTCTGTGAAATGCCGCCTCGTTTACAAAAGGCGCAGGCGAGAGGGATCGCAACGACCTTTTCCGAACAACTGGAACGGCGTGGCAAAACCGAACGGTGGACACATGTCTGGCGCGGTTGAGCCGTCTGTGGCAACGGAAACTCGCCCAAACGTCGTAAGACGGGTCTTATTTCTGCAGGGACCGTTATCTCCGCTCTACAAGCAAACGGGTGATTGCCTCAAAGCCCTCGGGTTTGATGTTCACCGGATCAACTTCTGCGCTGGTGACTGGCTACATTGGCACGGAAAGGGCTGTATCAGTTTCAAGGGGCAGCCATCCGAATGGCCGGCCTACATAGAAGACTATCTGCGCAAACACGAGATCACAGATCTCGTTCTTCATGGGGATCAGCGCCTTTACCATCGCGTTGCTGTCGAAAAGGCAGTCCGGCTAGGCGTTTATGTTGCCGTGACAGAACTTGGGGCATTGCGGCCCGGCTGGATGACGCTGGAGCGAACCGGTTTGTCCACGCTCAGTCACTTTCCTTCCGACCCGGCTGCGATAAGGCGTATAGCCGAGACTGCGGAGGCGGTGGATCTCACCCCGCGTTATCCCTCCAGCTTCTGGCTCCAGACAGCTCCAGACATAGTTTATAACCTGACGAATGTCTTCCTGAAGCCGCTCTATCCCGCCTATCAGCGGCACACGATCTATTCCCCGGTCGCTGAATATCTGCGCGGAGCAGTCAGGCTGTTGACGGAAAAGCGGAGGAACAGGGCAGCAGAACGCCAGCTTGCGGAATTGCAGGAGAAGGCGGTTCGCTATTACGTGCTGCCGTTGCAGCTGGAGGGAGATTTCCAGTTGCGCAGACATTCACCATTTCAGAGTTTTGAAGAGGTTCTGGAGGTCGTTTTCCGCTCCTTGGCCGAAGCGGCAGATGACGACGTTCATCTGGTCTTGAAGAGCCACCCTCTCGATGTCGGCTTCGAAGACTGGCCGGGTGTTGCCAATCTACTTGCAGACCGCTTCGGCTTGCAGCACCGGGTGCATTTTCTCGATGGCGGCGGCCTTGCAAAGCCGTTCGAGCAGGCGCTCGGGGTCGTAACGCTGAATTCCACTGCCGGGCTGGAAGCCTTGCAAGCTGGTGTGCCGGTGAAGACGCTGGTGCCGGCCCACTACGATATTGCCGGCCTGACCCACCAGGGTGATCTGGCGGGTTTCTGGAATAATCCGGATCAGCCGGATCGTGACCTTCTCCTCACTTACGTTCAAGCGCTGGCAGCTTCAACGCAGGTACGAGGGTCGATCCACAATTCGGAAGGAGTCGCAGTTGCGGCGAAAAACATTGCCGAAAAGATTGCCAATAGAGACTTGAACGCCTTCGGAGCCTATGTCGATCCTCCTCCCAGGCTCGCCAGGGCACGTGCGCTCGGAGTGCCGTTGTGATCGGTTGGCTGAAGGGGCATAAGTCGGCGTTGAAGATTGCCGATCCGGAGCTTCGGCCGTTGGAAGTCAGGCTTCAAACGGCTCTCGAGGGCGGGATCCTTGGGAGTTCAGATTCCAGTCCATATCAGGCAGTTTGGCTGAAAAACGCCAATGCGTTCAGCAGAATGAAGCCTGTCACAGGTAGCCTTCTTCTGGTCCTGGAAGGACCGACCCCTGCACAAGCCCGGCGGCTGCCCTCCAGCTTAATTCTTTTGCCATTGAGCCGCACTGAGCTGAAAGAACGCTCTTTGATGAGCGTCGCTTGTGACACGTTAATCCGGCAGTTCGTCACACATGGCCGGAACATTGCGTCGGTTTGCGATTTTACGGGCACCTGGCGTGAACAGTTGCTCTCCAGTTCCGCGGCGGGCGAAACTGCGGTTGCTGGAACCGAAGGTCTTTTGCTTCAGAAGCTTTTGGCCGGAGACGACGTCCGACAAGAGGGAGCGTTGTTCTGGACCGAGCTCAAAAACAGGGCCGCTCTTGAGCAGATAGCCATCGACGATCTGCTGAACTGGATACTGTCTTGCCGGACTGCCTGGTTCTCACCTTATACAGGCGATCTTCTGCACCCAGGTGATGCGCTGGAGATCCACTCGCTTATGCAGGAGCAGTGGCAGGACAACGCCATGCCCGGCCATTGTTACGGCGCGCAGTATTGGAACCATCCTTCGATCAACGCCACCTTTTCCGGAAAAGGCGGGGCGGTCGCGTTTCACGAAACCCAACAGGACGCGGTCTCAGCCGCACGGAGTGACGGCGGGCGGATATATTCCTGGGCGGGGCGCACCGATCCCGCGTTCGAGCAGATCTGCATACAAAACGGGATTCAGTTGTCGCGCATAGAAGACGGTTTCTTGCGCTCCGTCGGTCTTGGTGCAGGCCTTGCAAGAGGGGCTATGCTTGCGGTCGATGATCTCGGCATCTACTACGACCCCTCTCGGCCCAGCCGGCTCGAGGTTCTACTGAAAGAGTACGTGCTTTCACCGGAAGAACGGAACCGGGGCGAAACTTTGATCGGCCTGATCATTCGCGCCAGGGTCTCCAAATACAATTTCGGCAAGACGCGTTCATTTGCCTATCCGGCCAACAAGGAAAAGATCCTTGTACCGGGGCAGGTTGCGGACGATGCGGCAATCAGAAAATCCAGATCTGCGACAATCGATTGCGCCAACACACCGAACGTGAATCTCGATCTGCTTCGCCTCGCCCGTGCCCGTCATCCCGAGGCGTTCCTGGTTTTCAAGCCACATCCCGATGTTGAGACCGGCTTGCGCAAAGGCAAGGTGCCCCGTGAAACCGCGCTGGAATACGCCGATGAAATTGCCGAAGATGCGAATATCATCGACCTCATAGAGGCAGTCGATGGCGTCGAGACTTTTTCTTCGTTATCGGGGTTCGAAGCTTTGCTGCGGGGTAAAAAGGTGTGTGTCCATGGAGCGCCCTTTTATGCCGGCTGGGGCCTTTGTGAGGATTTGACCAAGATTGAAGGCAGGGGCACAAGCCGCACCTTGCCGGAGCTGGTCTACCTGGCTCTCGTGAAGTATGCCCGCACAATTGACCCGGTTTCCTTGTTGCCATGCTCACCGGAGTTTCTGGTTGCGCGGCTAGCGGAGCAGCGGACAGACAAGCGGCACCTTCTGGTGACCGCGATCAAGCGGCACTCGTCCTGGCTAGGCAGAAAACTTGGAATCTAACCCTCATGGGAGAGGCAAGAATGGCAGGCGAAACACAAAAGGTCATCGTGTTGACCGGTGCCAGTGGCGGCATAGGGCAGGCGCTTGCTCGTGAATACGCTGGTCCTGGCATTTATTTCGCCCTCATTGCCCGGGACGAGGCGCGTCTGGAAGCTCTGCTGACAGAAATCCGCGAGCTTGGCGCAGACGGTGAAATCACTGCCATCGATATTCGTGATCGCGAAGCACTGCATGGCTACCTCAGTGATCTGGATGCACGGCATCCTGTCGATCTGGTCATTGCAAATGCTGGTGTGACTGCAGGGCTCGGCCCCAACCGAACACGCGAAACGAATGCCGACAGCGATCGGCAGATCGATGTGAATTATCGTGGCGTGGTCAACACGCTCACAGGCCTCGTCGACAACATGCAAAAACGCCGGCGTGGGCAACTGGTGCTTATCTCGTCTCTGGCCGGAATGCGTGCCTTGCCGGATATGCCGAGCTACAGCGCCACGAAGGCGGCACTCATTGCCTACGGGCATTCCCTTCGCGGTTGGTTGAAGCCCTTCGGCATATCCGTGACGATCATCTGTCCGGGGTTCATCACTTCACCGATGTCAGCGCGCCACAACGGTGCCAAACCTTTCGAAATGCCGGCTTCAAAAGCAGCCGCATTGATGCGACGGGCCATCGACCGTCGCAAGCCGTTCTATGCGTTTCCGTTTTTGCTGGCCTGGGGTATTCGCCTTCAAAATCTGTTGCCGACGAAGATCGGCGATCTCTTCATGGGCGGTTTTGATGTGACGATTGATCAGGATCCGCGTTATCGAGAGAACTCTGACAGGTAGGCTCTCACTGATCCGGACACGACAGCATTTCCGTGTCCGGTAATTGCGGGAGGCATGATGCCCAAATCTGTTAGCGCGTAGCCTTGATAAGCCTGTCGACGGCAGTTCCGTCCGCGCGCATGGCGTCGAGTTCGGAAGCCGTTGTCTCTACAGCGCGCCGGATCTGGTCTTCGGTATGTTCGCTCGTAATGAAGAACCGAATGCGCGCTGATTTTTCAGGCACGGCGGGGAAAATGATCGGCAGGGCATTGATTCCCTTTGCGAGCAAACGATTGGAAAGTGTTGCGGCACTTGCAGAATCGCCGACAATGACGGGAACCACCGCGTAGCCGGCACTGGGGCCGGTGTTCAGTCCGGCTTCCTTTGCGAGTTTCAGAAAGAGTGCTCCGTTCTTCTGAAGCTTTGTGACCCGCTCAGGTTCCTGCTCGAGCAGTTCGGCAGACGCAATGGCAGCGCCCGCGAGCGCGGCGGAAAGTCCAACGGAAAACACGAAACCCGGCGCAGACACTTTGAGGTAGTCGCACAGGACCTTGGATCCGGCGATATAGCCACCGCAGGATGAGAAGGTCTTGGACAGCGTCCCCATCCAGATCTCGACTTCAGTCGGGTCTATCCCGAAATGCTCGGCGATGCCCTTGCCGGTCTTGCCTAGGACACCGATGGAATGTGCTTCGTCGACCATCAGCCAGGCGTCATAAGCCTGTTTGAGCTTCACGACCCGCTTCAGGTCCGGGAAATCTCCATCCATCGAATAGAGACCTTCCACAACAACAAGCACCTTGTCGAACTTGTGTCGATGATCTGCGAGCATCTTTTCCAGAGCATCAAGATCATCATGAGGGAAGTTCATGCGGGTCGCGCCGGAAAGGCGAACACCTTCGGCAATCGAGTTGTGCACGAAAGAGTCTGTCAGGACCAGATCACCCTTGTGGACCAAATGGCCGATCGTCGTGACGTTGGTGGCATGACCGGACACCATGACGATCGACGATTCCACACCGTGGATCCTCGCCAGCGCTGCTTCCAGTTCTGCGTGGAAAGGGCGCTCGCCGGCAACAATACGGCTTGCGGAAACGCTCGTGCCGAATTTGTCGACATAGGCCTTTGCGGCCTCGTTGACCTTGGGGTGCCCGTTCAGGCCGAGGTAGTTGTAAGAAGCGAAATTGTCGTAGTTGCTGCCGTTGATGACGCTCGTACCCGCTGCCAGCCCGTCATGAGGTCGGAAAAACGGATTTTCGATCCCCATCATATCTGCCGCAGCTCTGTGCATCTGCAATTGCTTGACCTGCGGCAGCTCCTTGAAGTCATAGACCTTGCGCTTCGGGGCTGCCGCTTGTGGACGCGCCGACGAAGACGTCGCCCGTCCACGCGCAGAACGGCGGTTGGCTTTCAAGCTGTCCATCAGCTTGGCGCGATCATCAGCGCCCATACCAGTCAATCCTTTTATGATGCCGCTTACAGGAAGGAACCAAGTTCGCGGCTCTTGTTCTCAACTTCGGCAGCAATGTCGGAAAGATCTTCCGTTTCCTGACGCTGGTCATCCACGTGCAAGCTGGCGAGCTGCTGCGTTTCATCCGAAATTCCGGAGGCATTTTCTTCGCCCAGAACCCGGTTTGCAACACGGCTGGACAGGTCGATCAACGTCGCGCCGTTTGCGAGAGACATCAATGGAATGTCGATCCCGAGCTGCCGTTCCGCACTCATGCGCAGTTCGAGAGCCATCAGGGAATCCATGCCGATGTCCGACAGCGGCTTGTGCGGATCGATCTCTTCAGGTGCAATCCGCAGGATCTTGCCGATTTCGGCGGCCAGAAGCTTGGCAACAGTCTGTGCGGCAGTGACCTGATCCATGCCTTCCAGCATGGCTGCAAGGTCGATCGCTCCGTCCGCGCCGGTTTCGTCTTCGTCACCAAGGCCAAGCAGACCGACCAGAGGTGTGCCGACCAGTGCCAGATCCTTGCGTGCCGCCTGCCAGTCGATACGCGCATATCCAAGCGCCGCAAGGCCAACGTCTTCCTGCGAAGGCTGCACCATAAGGGTCATGAGCCCGTAGAGCGCTTCCTTGGCAGTCAGGGCATGGCGTCCGAGCTTGCGGGACAGCATCTCGTTGACATCTTCGTTGCGGGCCAGATACCCGGCGTCGGAGATTGCACCCCAGGCGACAGCAAGGCCCGGCCGGCCTTCGGCCCTGCGTTTGCGTGCAAGACCTTCCAGGTAGCCGTTGGCAGCGACGTAGTTGGCCTGACCAGGGTTGCCGACAAGGGTCGTGGCCGACGAATACAACACGAAATGATCGAGCGGATCGTCGGATGTCAGTTTGTCCAGCAGTTCTGCGCCGCGGACCTTGGGCGCCAGCACTTTTGTCAGGCCGTCATGATCCATGTTGGCGATCAGCACGTCATTCAGCACCATCGCGGTGTGGAACACGCCCTTGATCTGATGTCTTTCAGACCGGATCTCTGCAAGCGCCTTCTTGACTGCTGCTTCGTCGGTGATGTCGCAGGCATAACCCTTGATCGAGATGCCGCGCTTGGTCAGTTGCGCGAGAACCTCCTGGGCGTCTTCACTTGAAGCGCCCCGGCGGCTGAGAACCGCAAGCGACTTGGCACCGTGATCGGCAAGGCGGTGGAGCAATGCTGCACCGAAGCCGCCAAAGCCACCGGCAACGACGTAAACAGCCTCACCGTCAAACGAGATCTCGCGCTTGGTCGGCACGTTTTCGGGAACCGCGGGCGGGCGGATCACGATCTTGCCGATATGGCCCGCCTGCTGCATTAGCCGGAAGGCGTCGACCACATCTGCGGCTTCGAACAGGCGATGCGGCAAGGGACGTAGCGTGCCCGCTTCGAATAGCTCGACAAGTTTGACGAACAGGTCGACGGCCAGCTTTGGCTGACGGGTCAGAAGCTGGTCGGCATCGATGCCGAAGTAGGTCAGGTTCTGACGGAACGGACGCAGGCCGATCCGGGTGTTGCCGTAGTAGTCGCGTTTGCCCAGTTCCAGGAAGCGGCCGAACGGTTTCAGAACCTCAATGCTGCGTTCCATGGCTTCGCCGAACAGCGAGTTGAGAACCACATCGACGCCTTCGCCGGCAGTTTCTTCCATGACGGCGTCAACGAATGCCAGACTTCTGGAGTCCAGAACGACATCTGCCCCGAGCAGCTTCAGGGTGTTGCGCTTGTCTTCGGACCCTGCAGTCGCAATGATTTTCGCACCACGCCACTTGGCAATCTGCAAGGCGGCCAGACCGACGCCGCCGGCGCCACCGTGGATCAGGACCGTTTCCCCTTCACAGAGAGCCGCCAGATGCACAAGGGCATAATAGGCAGTGAGGAAGGTGACCGGTATCGTCGCAGCTTCTTCCGCTGAAACCGTGCTCGGCATCGGCGCACAGCCACTTTCGTCGACCGTGACATGAGATGCAAAGCAGGCCGGGGCGAAGGTGATAACCTTGTCACCCGGTCGGAAGCGGGTCACCTCCGGACCACAGCCCACAACATGACCACAGCACTCCATGCCGAGTGTCGGTCCGGCAAAGCCATCTTCGAGAGCTTCTTCCGGCAACAGGCCAAGTGCCCACATCACATCGCGGAAATTGAGACCGCTGGCTTCAACGGCGATTTCCACGTCCTTGCCTTCAAGCGGCTTGCGCTCAACGGCGTGCCAGGAGAGCTGGTCCAGGGAGCCTTGGCGCAGGATATCCAGCCGCATGGCGGGTTTGGCGCCTTCCGGCAACATGACGCTTGATAGGACGCCACCTTTTACAAGGCGGATACCGGAACGGGTTTTGCTGTCGAGAACGATTTCCCGTTCGCAATTGGCTACCAGGATTTCGTCGGCCACACGTGCAGCAGCTATCCCTGGCTCCAGATCTGGTGAGACGTCGATCAGCTTCAGGTTCGCGTCCGGGTATTCGTTCATGACCACACGGCCAAACGCCCAGATCCCGGCTTGCTCGGGAGCGGCTGGCTTGCCACCGGCAATATCCTGCGCGCCGGCTGGTGCCAGAACCGTGAATTCGCCGCCGTTTGGTCCCAACGCCTTGAGAAGTGTCATCAGACTGAAGGCACGACTATCGACTGATGCGAGAGCGTCGGCCGGGGCAGCATAGGCACCAAGCAGGTGAACGACCCGGCCGTTATGTGCGGCAACAAGCGCGTTGAGCGCTTCGTCGGCCACCTGGGCATCAACTTTGTCGCCAAGCGCAACACTCCAGATGTCATCGCCGAGCTGTTCGGTAACTTCTCCTGGAACAAGAAGGGTGGCTGTATGACCTTTTCGGGTCAGGCAAGCCTTCAGACCTTCGGCGAGACGGTGAGACGCGCCCTCTGAGCTGGTCAGGAGAAGATATTTTTTCTTCTCGGCTTCAGCTTCCGGTGCTTCTTCGTCGGTGTCCGATGCTTCTTCAGCGCGATCACCCGCACGCGCGCACAGGAGATCGGCTTCAATCAAAGTGCTCTTCAGCGGTACGGTCTGGACCTCGGTCAAACCGGCAGCTTCCAGCGTCTTGGTCCAGTCTGCCTGTTGCCTGGAAATCGGGAACTCGGCAGTTGCGCCTTCGTCCCACCACGACGAGCCGACGCCCATGATTAGGTCGGTGAGCGGATGAGGCAGCGGTTCTGCGCCAAGCACCAGCCCGCCCGGAACGATGGATTTCGTAAAACGCTTCAGCGTGTCGGCATCGATTTCCGCAAGAGACGTATCGAACAGCACGATGTCGAAATGCCGGTCGAAGGTAAAGGATGCTTCGCCTGGTTCAACAAACTCGGTCGCCGAACTGCCCTGCCACAAACGCTCGCCCCTGCCAACTGCGGAGGACGTTGCATCTGTTACGGTCAGCGCCATGTAGGTGGGATCAAGCGCAGCATCGATCGCCGCAGCGAGGCCACCGTTTGCCCCAACCAGAAGGACCCTTAGTGCCTGGTCACTTGGCCAGCTGGAAATCAGGCTTTGCACACCAGACTGCAGGGCCGACGACAGGGCCCGCTTGCCAGGAGAGGAGGAGCGGTAGGCGTCGAACAGGCTGGAAGAATATTCCTTGCCGGAAGCTTCCTGAAGGCCGAACTTCAGGATATCGGACAAACCCGTCCAAAGTCGTGCCAGCAATGCTGCCTCGGCGATATGTTCTCCGCCGCCATCGGTCAGGGCTTGCAGAAGCGCCGATGCATCTGGATTGCCAGACGGATCCGTGAGTTCAAAACCTTCGTCACTTTCCGTGCACAGCCCGCTCTCGGCCAGCCAGCCAAAGAGACTTGCCGCAAGCGGCACTGCCGTTTCATGCAGATCGCCGGCCGCGACAAGCGACGCCAGTTCAATTTTCCGATCTGCGAAAAGATCGAAAAGAGTCTTGTGCGCAATCGTGCGACCCAGCGCTTCGATCAGAACACGGCTGTCGTCGAGTTCCTGGTCGTCGGCGCCCAGAAGGTCCAGATTGCCTGCCAATGAAGGCAAGCCTTCGAAGGTTTCCTGAAGCGGCGAGATACGGTCCTGCGCAGGAAGAAGCGTCGCAATCTGGCGGTAGACCAGATCGTCGGGACGCGTGTCCTGTCCAAGAGTAACAGCCTTGAACCGGGTCTTGGTCAAGCGGGCGATCGTCAGGCCTTCGGCATCCAGGAACTCGAAGCTTGCTTCGATCGAGCGCGGAGACGCCTTTGTGACTTCGATACGCACGGAAGCCGGCAGGGTTTCCGGTGCCAGAAGACGCAAGGTGCCAAGTCGGATCGGCAGGAAGGATGTGTTTTGCGGAACATCCTCGACACCATCCAGGAGCGCAAACAGGCCATGGAAACCGGCATCCACCAAAGTCGGGCAGAGCGAGAACGAGTAATCCGCGAGGCTCTCGTCCTGCGGCAACAGCGTAACGGTCGCGCTGGTATTCGAGTGCTTGACCACTTTATCGGCACGGCGGAAAGCTGGACCGTAATTCAGGCCAAAGCTCTTGGTGACCGTGTAAAGCGTTTCGTGATCGAGTTCCGACAGAACGCTGTCGCCGGGTTTCGCCCATGGGGTCCTGGAAGTCGTTGAAGGCGTCAGGAATGTTCCCCGGGCATTCAAGGACCAGTCGTTGTCGGACAGGCGCGGTCGCGACAGGATCTCGACCACATGATCGTCAGGCGAGATACGGACCTGGGTTTCCCAGACTTCATCGCCTTCGATCACCAACGGACGAAGAATGTCGAAGTCGCGCAATTCGATCTGGTCGCTCCGGCTCCACCGGAGCGCTGCGCGCAGGCTCATCTCGATATAGCCCGCGGCCGGATAGACTATGCTTTCCTCGACCTTGTGATCCTGCAGGAAGGGCAGGGAACCGCTGTCGATGTGGTTGAACCACTCCGCAGTGTCCTGACGCAGACGGTATCCCAGCAGCGGCCAGGTTTGACCGAACATGAAATCGACGCGTTCAGGGCTGTTTTCCGGGCGATACTCGGAGTTCTGCCAGGGGTAGGACGGGAGCGGAACCAGATGACCTGGGCGTTCGCCGACAAATCGGATCAGGTCGGTCTGGCCACCATGCGCCACAACGGATGCGGCAATCCTGTCAAGCGGATTGCCTGCTGCGGCAGCTGCTTTCTTGGAAGGTTCCTTGAGCGTTTCAAGAACCTTGGCCTTCTTGCCTTTGGCCCGCAGGACGTCGTTCACATAGGTGCCGAGAACAGGCTTGGGACCGATCTCGATCAGGACAGAGAAATCATCTGCTGCCATGTTTTCCATGGCGGCAGCAAACCGGACTGGCTGACGAACGTTGTGCCACCAGTATTCGGCATCAACGCGGACATCGCGTTCATCCGGTGTAACCGTCGAATAGAATGGAAGCGACACGTCTGTGGGCGCAAGACCATCCAATGCAGCAAGCAGAGGCTTTTCGATCGGGTCAACCAGAGCGCTGTGGAACGGATACGCCAGGTTCAGGCGCCGCATGGCCCACTTTTTCTTGCGGGCAAACTTCGCAAAAGCATCCAGGCTTTCGCTGTCGCCGGAAATTGTGACGCTTCGCGGGCTGTTGTCGGCAGCGAGTTCAAGTCTCGGCAGTCCGCTTTCCGCGATGGCGGCAACTGCCTGATCTGCCGGCAGAAGCAAGGCAGCCATGGACCCGAGATCCCTGACGACTTCCTGTTCACTGGAACGGGCGCGAATGACGCGGACTGCTTGTTCGAGGTTCAGGGCGCCTGCACACCAGGCTGCGGCAACTTCACCGACCGAATGACCTGCGGTCCCGGCAGCAGTAATGCCACGCTGGCGCAGTGATTCCACAATGCCGACCTGAATTGCAAACAGAAGCGGCTGCGCGATTTCGGAGCGCTCAAGATCTGCTTCAAGGTCTTCAGCAAAAAGCGTGGTGACGAGCGACCAACCGCTCAGACCCATGAAGATCTTATCGACCTTGTCAAAGGCGGTCCGGAATGGCGTGTCGGCCTGGTAGGCTTCCTGACCCATACCGGCCCATTGAGACCCGTTTCCGGAAAAGACAAACCCGACCTTCGCGTTCGACTTGATGACGCTGCCAGACACGACATCTGCGTTTTCATCGCCGCTCTCTGCGAATGAACGCAGCGCGTCGAGTTTTTCCGCCTTGGTCTTGCCGAGGACAACAAGTCGCTCAGAAAGCAGATCGCGACCGTGGGCACTCGAGGCAATCACATTACCGGCTGTCTCATCCGCCTCGTTGTCGAGACGTTCGGCGAACTTGCCGGCCAGTTGCTGCAGGGCTTCCTTGGACCGGGCACTGATGACCAGCGGCGCGTCAACCGGTGCTGTCGAAGCTTCGGCAGTTTCGGGATCGGGATCGCCTATGACGGCGTGAGCGTTTGTGCCACCGAAACCGAAGGAATTGACCCCTGCAAGTCTGCGGGTGCCATTGCGCTCAAGGGAAATGGCTTCACCGGCAACCTTGAGGTTCAACTCGTCAAACGGAATATCCGGGTTCGGATTTCTGAAGTGCAGCGACTGCGGCAGGAGGTCTTCTCGCAGCGCCATTACGGATTTCAGAAGTCCGACCAGACCGGAAACAGGCTCAAGGTGACCGACGTTGGTCTTGACGGATCCGATGGGCAGCGCCTTGTCGCGTTTCTGGCCAATAACCTTGCCGAGCGCATCCGCTTCTGCAGGGTCACCAACGCGCGTTCCGGTGCCGTGGGCCTCGACGAAGGCAAGATCCGTCGGGTTGATTTCCAGGCCTTCGTAAATTTCACGTAAGAGGTCTGCTTGCGCATACGGGGACGGAAGCGACAGGCCGACAGTGCGACCGTCGGCATTGATGCCGGTTGCAAGCAGCTTGCCGTGGCTCTTTGCACCTTCCGGAATGCCAGCACGCGCAGCACGCAGAACGACTACTGCGCCGCCTTCGGAGCGCACGTACCCATCGCCATTGGCGTCGAATGCCTGGCAGAGGCCTGTTGGCGACAGCATTGTGGCGCGGGAGAAGCCGACAAAGGCAAACGGGCTGAGCAGAAGGCTGACGCCGCAGACGATCGCGGTATCGATCTGGCCGGACTCGATGGCGGAAACCGCTTCGTGCAATGCGACAATGGAAGAGGAGCAGGCGGTGTCGACCGTGAAGCTCGGGCCTCTGAGGTCGTAAATGTAGGAAATGCGGTTGGAAACGATCGACAGCGTGTTGCCGGTCATGAACTGCATGTCGGCCATGGCCGGATCGACCAGGAAGCGATGGTGGTAATCGAGAGACGACGCACCTACATAAACGCCGGTGTTCGAGCCGGCCAGGTCACTGGGGCGGATATTGGCGTGTTCCAGAGCTTCCCAGACCAGTTGCAGCAGCAGCCGCTGCTGCGGATCCATCTGCACGGCTTCACGCGGAGAGACACCAAAAAAAGAGGGGTCAAATCCCCACACATCATCCAGCTGCCCGGCAGCCCAGGTGTAGGTCTTTCCAGACGTGCTTTGGACCGGGTGTCCGAAGCGGGCCAGCGGCCAGCGGTCTTTGGAGACAGACGTAACGGCGCATTCGCCGTTTTTCAGCAATGACCAGAATTCGGCAGAATCGTTGGCGCCGGGAAGGCGGGTAGAATAACCAAGAATATCGATATTTGATGTAAGCGACGCCACAGAACAACCTGTTTTTATTAGTTGGGTACAGTCAAGCTATTGATTTTCATAAGAAAACTTACAGTTTATAAACAGTCATTTCCGCATGCTCCCTCGAGATAAATCGCAGACCGGCGCGACCCAGTCCCAGTGCTGCCATGCGTAAGCTTATCCCATGCCAAACAGCGTTTCCAGCTACCTTGCAAACGCAGGGTTTGGCAACCTTTATCCCATGGAGAAATGCTGGAAAAGGCTAGATACATAAAAAATCGTATTTCTTCTGAGTGTTGTTAAGAAGCGTCGATGCGTTGCAAGAACAGATTTTGAAAATCTCTTGAAAAACAAACGCCCCGCGCGAGGGCGGGGCGTTTTTTGGTGTTCGGCTTCGGATCAGACGTTGCTGTCCGGGAAAGAGGCCTTGCGTTCGGTCATGAAAGCCAGCAGCGCCTCGTCGATGCCCGGGTCAAGTTCGGGGCCCGTGTAACCCGCCAATTGTTCCTTCCAGCGGGCATTGGCACGTTGTGCGGCATCCAGTTGCCCGTCTGCGAGCCATTGCTCGTAGGAGTTATTGTCGGCGATCGAGGACCTGAAGAAAGCGCTCTCGAAATTGCGCTGCGTGTGCGCAGCGCCGAGGAAATGGCCACCGGGACCGACTTCCTGAAGCGCGTCCATCGCCAGAGTTTCATCAGAGATTTCGATGCCCTTGGCAAGTACATGCATCATGCCGAGCTGGTCGGCATCCATGACGAACTTTTCGTAGGAAGAGCACAATCCGCCTTCCAGCCAGCCGGCTGCGTGAAGGCAGAAATTCACACCTGATTGCAAGGTGGCCAGAATGGTCTGCGCGGATTCCTGCGCAGATTGCGCATCCGGGCTCTTGGATGCGGTGAACGAGCCACCTGAACGGAACGGCAGGTTGAGCCTGCGGGCGAGTTTTGCTGCCCCGTTGAGAAGCAGGGAGCCTTCCGGGCTGCCGAAAGTCGGAGCGCCGGATTGCATGGAGATCGAACTGACGAATGCACCGAAAACGACCGGAGCACCGGGACGAATCAACTGGGTCAGGGCACAGCCGGCCAGAGCCTCTGCCAGCACTTGCGACAGCGTACCGGCAACGGTTACCGGGCTCATGGCGCCTGCCAGGATAAACGGCGAAACGATACAAGCCTGATTGTGCTTGGCATAAACCTTGAGAGCACCAAGCATGGTGGCGTCGAAAACCAGTGGCGAATTGGCGTTGATCAGCTGGATCATGACGCAGTTCTGATCGACGAAGTCCTCACCGAAGGTGATCTGCGCCATCTTCACGGAATCTTCGGCGCGTTCCGGTGCGGTGACCGACCCCATGAACGGCTTGTCGGAATATTTGATATGGGAATAGACCATATCGAAGTGCCGCTTGTTGACCGGAAGGTCGACAGGCTCACAGACGGTGCCGCCGGAATGATGCATCCACGGTGACATGTAGGCGAGCTTCACGAAGTTGCGGAAGTCCTCGATCGTGCCGTACCGCCGGCCCTTGTCGAGATCGGTGACGAAAGGGGGGCCGTAGACCGGAGCAAACACAAGATTGTTGCCGCCGATTTCAACGTTGCGCGCAGGGTTGCGGGCATGCTGGGTAAATTGGGAAGGGGCCGTCTTTACCAGCTCCTGAAGCATGCCCTTTGGAAAGCGGACACGTTCGCCGTCGACTTCCGCACCGGCTTCTTTCCAGATACCGATAACTTCGGGGTCGTCACGGAATTCAAGGCCGATTTCAGCGAGAATGCGGTCGGTATTGGCTTCGATCCGTTCCGCGCCTTCATCGCTCAAAATGTCGAAGTTCGGAATGTTGCGCGAAATGTAGGGAATGGCCAGGCCGGCAGGTCCGGCTTGCCGGCGCTCGCGGCGGGCGCTTCTTCCTCGACGGCCAGATGGGGCGGCGTCTGACATCTTATGCTCCCAAGATGATTTTGGTTGCGCGTAGTCTTTATCAGGAGCCCTGACAACCCGGCTCCATAACCGTCGCACAATACCGTAAAAGCGTCATGGCGCTTTGTTGCTTCATTTTCGCCGGAAAGTCCATTGACTTCGCACAGTGAAAAGTGGTTTCGGAATTGGCGACCAAGCGAAGGTCGAGGTCACCTTGCCGTACAGAAATACCGCCTTTATGCCTAACCGCGCAGGCCAGGGCTTCGTAGAAGATAATTTGCGCACATGGATTTACCGGTGCGGTCTGCTATTGCAGAAACAGGCCTGAAAATGGGCGAAGACGACACCAACAAGACGAAAGACTGCTGAATGTCCAAGCTGGAAGAGCTCCTTGCCCAGAAGGGGGCGTTGCTTGCCGATGGCGCAACCGGAACCAACCTGTTCGAAATGGGTCTCGTTTCCGGTGACGCTCCGGAATTATGGAACACGGATGAACCGGAAAAGATCACTGCGCTTCACAAGTCGTTTGTCGATGCGGGATCCGACATCATTCTGACCAATACCTTCGGCTGCAATCGTCATCGGTTGAAGTTGCACAAGGCGGAGGGGCGCGTCAGGGAACTCAACATTGCCGCCGTCAAGCTGGCGCGAGATGTGGCCGAAGCTTCCGGACGGACCGTTCTGATCGGAGGTTCCGTCGGACCGACCGGCGAACTTTTCCAACCCCTGGGCGCACTCAGCTATGAAGAGGGTGTTGCAGCCTTCAAGGAGCAGATGGAAGGCCTTGTTGAAGGTGGTGCCGACATTTTGTGGGTCGAAACCATGTCAGCCGTCGAAGAAATGAAGGCTGCCGCTGAAGCAGCGCAGAATTTCGACTTGCCATTGGTCATTACTGCCAGTTTCGATACAGCCGGCAAGACGATGATGGGTCTTTCCCCCAAGGGGCTTGGCGACCTTCAGAACCAATTTGCCTGCACGCCCGTCGCGATCGGGTCCAATTGCGGTGTCGGTGCGTCGGATCTGCTGGCAGCGATCATGGACATCACCGAAGCCTATCCTGACGCGATAATCGTGGCGAAAGCCAACTGCGGCATCCCTCAGATCAAGGGCGATGAAGTGGTCTACACCGGAACGCCGGAGCTGATGGCAAAATACGCACATATGGCCCTTGATGCCGGTGCGCGGATTGTCGGTGGCTGCTGCGGCACGTCGCCGATCCATCTGGCTGCAATGCGCGCAGCCTTGGATGCCCACCAGGCGGGTGCCCGGCCGACACTGAACGAGGTGATTGCCGAAATCGGTCCGCTTGTTTCGCCTCCGAACAAGGAAGCTGATGCCGCCCGCGCAGAAAACGACGGTTCGGGCTCCGGTCGGCGCAGGGGTCGCAGGCGCAGCTAGATCTTGCGCTCAAGCCACAAGTCAGGGTTTTAAAAAGGCGCCAATAGGCGCCTTTTTTCGTCGATAGTCCTGCAACAGTGTTGCAGCTGTCACGTAAGCCCTCTAACGCATCCCGATCGTTTTGCGGAAGGTCGGCAAGTCGCGATGCTGCATGAGCAGGAACTGCGCGCCGTCCGATCCGCAAGCTAACGGAACCGCTTCGAGCCTGAAGCCAGAAACGGACACATGTTTTGCGCCCTGTTGGACTTGCACTGATTGCTCTGGCTGCCCTGATCCCTCTTTTCTGGTTCGCCCCGTTGGCTGCATCGCGAGATCCGGTGGCGCTTTTCAGCCAGTATCTTGGAACCGCTGCATTGATCGTGATGGGCATCAACCAATTCCTGGCGACGCGCGTACCGGGGCTGGAATTGGTGTTCGGGCCACTCGACCGGATCTACGTTTTGCACAAATGGCTCGGCATCATCGCGATGGTGGGCCTGGGACTGCACGACATCATCGATGCGGATATGGACGGTTTGCGTGGTGGGCCGCTGGCCGACGCTGCTGAAGACATCGGTGAGGTTAGCCTTTACGGTCTTCTGATCCTGGTGCTGGCATCCGTCATCACCTTCATTCCCTACCACTTGTGGAAGTGGAGCCACCGGCTGATCGGCGTCTTCTTTTTCATGGGAGCATTCCATTACTTCTTCATTGAAAAGCCGTTTGCGAACGCAGACCCGCTCGGGCTTTACGTTTCTGCGTTCTGTGTGCTCGGCCTTGTTTCCTATGTCTGGATGTCTGTTCTGCGCCCGTTGGCACCACGTGGCCACGCCTACAAGGTTGCCTCCGTTCGTCACATCAATGGCCTGACGGAAGTGCTCCTGGAGCCTAGGGGGCGAGGGCTGAAACATGTGGCCGGACAGTTCGCCTTCCTTTCGGTAACGGGAGGAGGCTTGACGGAAGAACATCCGTTTACACTCAGTGCCGCGCCACGCGATGACAGGTCTCTGCGTTTCACGATAAAGGATCTCGGCGACTACACCAGCCGCCCATACCGCGAGCTGAAGGTAGGTATGGAGGCTACGGTTTCCGGTCCTTATGGCAATTTCTCGATGCCGTCTGGACGGGATCCTCAGGTCTGGATTGCCGCCGGTGTCGGAATAACTCCCTTCCTTGCATTTGCGCAGAGCCTGAAAGACCGGGAGAGCGGGCCGGTAAAGCTCTACTATTGTGTGCGCGAGCGTGGCGACATTCCATATGTGGCTGACCTTCAGCATTTGGCCGAAGAAACCGGCAAGCTTGAGCTGATGATCGTCAATTCGCTTGAAGGCGTCAGGCTGACGCCCGAACGGATTGTCGAAGACCTGAAGGGCGATCTACGCAATGCCCACGTTTTCTTTTGCGGGCCTGCGCCCCTTCGCAAGACACTGAAGAGCAGCCTCGTGCTGAAAGGCTTGCGAGCCAGCCGGTTTCACTTCGAGGAGTTTCAGATGAGAACCGGTATTGGCCTGGGCAGACTGGCGGTCTGGCTTTGGGATCGGGGAATTTACGCTATCGAAAAACGCCGCGCCGAAAAGACACAGCCAGCAGAATAGGGCCTCCGACCTGTGAAAGCCCGCTTCGTGCGGGAAGGGCTTATTGCAGCCAGGGAGCTGTTGCACTCCAGAAGATGATGTCAACGCCAAGATAGTCGGTCGCGAAATTGATAAATTCCGAACGGGTAAAGGTCTTGCCCGTTTCCGGATTGATGTACTCCATAGTGGGCTCCTGGATTGCCATCGCGATGACCGGCAATTTGTCCTTGAACTGGTTAAAGAAAGGGTAGGAATTCTTCATCTGTGCCTTTCGGTGCGGAACGATATCGGGACCGCCCAGACCGATTCCGAGTTCGGCTGCTTTTTCGAAACTGCGCTGCATGTAGCCTTCACTGTTTTCCCACTCGCATGGCCAGAAGTTGACGTATTGAACGACATGGGATGCCTGGAATGCTTTGCGCGCATGGACCATGTTTTCCAATGTCGCTTTGAAATAGGCGTCGCAACTGAAGCCCGTCTCGTCCTTGCGTCTGTCAACGTCGATCGAGCTTTCCGGCAGGTTGAGGCCTTCGATGCGGCCATCGAACTGGTCCGCAAGGGCGGTCAATAGAGCCTGGTAACGGGAGCGAACCGCGTCGTTCCATTGAACGGCTACCCAGCCTTCTGGTGTCGGGGTTTCGGCTTCACTGTCGTCCACCTGCCGGGCAAGGCCGCCTGCATAGAGCGGATCTTTCAGCAAATAGTCCGGCACAAAGCGAGCACCTTCCCAGAAGAAGCGGTCCTGAAGTTGGAGAAAAAACGCCTTGTCGTATTTTTGGGCTACAGCGAGGTCCCGCTCGATTGCGGAAAAGTCATAACGACCTTTTTCCGGTTCCAGCATTCGCCAGTTGTAGAGGATCTGAACGCCGGAAATCGCTGGATTGTGCAATAGCTCACGTGTCTCGGAAAACGCACCTGCACTGGTGTAGAGGTAATGTTTGACGTCGGCCACGGCGATACCGGGGAACGTCATTATCGAGGCAGCCACAACAAGCGGTGGCAAGGGGCGAAGGCTGCGAGCGGAAAATACTTTGCACAAGGCTGCAATCAGTCTGATCAATTGAAGACCCTCACTATTCAAAAACGAAAACCTGACAGAGGACTGAAGTGAGGCCCTTGTGTGTCTGGATCCGCTTTTGCCCAAGAAACGAATTGACGTGAACGTAAGATGAAATCAGATTATGGATTGAAAAAGAAAGTGGTAGGGGAGGCTACATGACACCGGTTATGACTGAGACCGAAATCATGGAAATGCTGGACAAGGAATTTCCGCAAATCCATGCAGGTGGTCGTGTTTATGCGATCGACAGCGTCTCACCCGGGAAAGCGGTCCTGCGCCTTTCCGCCAACGAGCTGCACCTGCGCCCGGGGGGCACAGTCTCCGGTCCTTCCATGATGGCGCTTGCCGACCTGGCCGCTTACGTCGTGATCCTGGCTCATATTGGCCCGGTTGCGCTTGCCGTGACCACAAATCTCAACATCAACTTTCTGAGGAAACCTGAGGCGGGAGATCTTCTCGCCACGTGCCGCCTGTTGAAACTCGGCAAGCGTCTTGCCGTTGTCGATTGCGAAATTGCAGCTGAGGGACAGGAAGAACTCGCGGCTCATGCCACGGCGACCTATTCCGTTCCTCCCCGCTGATAGTATCCGGACTGGCGGCCTCGATGTCAGGCTGATTGCCTGCCGTCATCCTGCGCAAACAAGTCTTCCAGGTCGGTCGTGTATTCGACGACCTGTCCGCGTCCACGTCTCTTGGCAGCGTAAACCGCCAGATCCGCCCGGTGGATGGCGGTTTTTTCGGTATCCCGATCTGTGGTCAGATAGGCCCCGACGCTCAGGCTTGGAACATACGATTTGTCTTCATAGACACAGGGTGCTTTTGCCCCTTCCATGACACGACCATAGAGTTTGCGAAAATTTTCCTGCGATATGTTGGAAGCGATGACCACGAATTCGTCGCCACCGAACCGGCCGACGATGTCGTCCTTGTCACGCGTACTGGCTTGAAGAATGCGGGCAATATGTTTCAACAGGCGGTCACCGCACACATGGCCGAACTGGTCGTTGACTTGCTTGAAGAAG
This sequence comes from Labrenzia sp. PO1, assembly GCF_012273635.1. NCBI lineage: Bacteria > Pseudomonadati > Pseudomonadota > Alphaproteobacteria > Hyphomicrobiales > Stappiaceae > Labrenzia > Labrenzia sp. PO1. Next base: position 649,107 of record NZ_JAAXCR010000003.1, on the reverse strand, counting down.
TCGACGTCGACGAAAAGGACACCCAAGCCCGCCGAACTGGCTGGTGTCGCGAATTTCTCCTTCAGGATTTCTGAAATGGAGTTCCGGTTAAATACACCGGTCAACTGGTCGTATCTCGTAAGATCCAGAAGCCGCTGGTCTTTTTTCCTGAGCTGGTTCGTTCGATAAACGTAGGCAGAAGCAGGTATCGCGAGCAGTACGGTCGTTCCGATGATCAGCACCCAGCTGATTTGTTGAAATGCATCTTCAAGCGCATCATTCAGCGGGCCGACGTCGACGTAGACTTCTATCGTGCCCAGCAGTCGGCCGTCAGGCGTCACGGCTGGCACATAGGATTCTATTATGGCTTCGTGCTGTTCGTTTTCTTCCTCTGTGTCGTCGTGATGGAGGAAGAATTGAGGTACTCCGGTCTGGAAGGTTTCCAGTGCGGTCTGGCTGAAAGATGTGTTTTCTTCAACGCGTCCATCTGTCGAAAGGAATGTCCGGTGACCCTCGGCATCGAATAGCTCGAAGTGTATGGTGTCGATCATCGCAAAGGAATCGGCCAATCGAGCAAGGTCCTCGGGCACAACGGTATCGGTGTTGAACATCTTTTCTGCATTCGGAATGGTGCGGAAGAAATGTTCAGACCATTTCATGGCCTTGACTTCGGCATTTTGCGTTATCGATCTGTGAACCTGCCAGTCCAGCAGAAAGTGCACCGCCGAAGCGATACCGGCAAGCAGGATCAGGCCGGCAAGAATGGCGGCACTCAGGGGGTTCGTCAGTGTCGTCCTGACTTTGGCAAACGTCATGTGCACAGCTTTTAAGTTTGTTTCTTTGCCGCCCATCATGGCGGTTCAGCTTTAAGCTGGCGTAAAATCGACTACAGAATTTCCGGGGTTTCGCCTTAACCAGCCGTATTTGGCGCGCATTTGCCGGATCTAATTTACGGTATTATAATACCGTTTTTTTAAGTTATTGAAAAATATAAGAAAATAAGAGAGGTGGTGAAAATATCGTGCTTGACGCTTATTCTGCGTGAGCGTATAAGCGCCCCCGAACGAAATTTCGGTCCGTTCGCTGGCTTGTTACAGGCCGCGCGGGCCTTTTCTTTAACCGACCAGTACGGATCAATCTCATGAAGACCTTCTCTGCCAAGCCGGCTGAGGTCGAGAAAAAGTGGATCTTGATCGACGCAGAAGGAATGGTTGTCGGCCGTCTCGCCGCATTCATCGCCAATCACCTGCGTGGCAAGCATCTGCCGACCTTCACGCCTCACATTGACACCGGTGACAACGTCATCGTCATCAATGCCGACAAGGTTGTGTTCACCGGCCGCAAGTACGACAACAAGAAGTACTACTGGCACACCGGCCACCCGGGCGGCATCAAGGAGCGCACCGCACGTGCAATCCTCGAAGGTCGTTTCCCGGAGCGCGTCCTGGAAAAAGCCGTTCAGCGCATGATGCCGGGCGGTCCTCTGTCCAACAAGCAGCTGAAGAACCTCAAGGTCTACGCTGGTCCGACCCACCCGCATGAAGCTCAGTCGCCGGAACTCGTCGACGTCAAGGGCCTCAACGCAAAGAATGACGGCAAGAGGGCTTAACGATGGCTGAGCTGCAATCCCTGGAAGAACTGGGCGGTGCGGTCGAAACCGCTGCCCCCGAAGCTCCGGTCCATGTCCAGAAGCTGGACGCCAATGGCCGTGCATATGCAACCGGCAAGCGTAAAGACGCTATTGCCCGCGTCTGGATCAAGCCGGGCACCGGCAAGATCGTGATCAACAAAAAGGACTACACCGAGTATTTCGCTCGCCCGGTTCTTCAGATGATCCTTCAGCAGCCGATCATGCTGACCGATCGTGCAGGCCAGTACGACGTTATCGCAACGGTTACCGGTGGTGGTCTGTCCGGTCAGGCTGGCGCTGTGCGTCACGGCCTGTCCAAGGCTCTGACCCACTATGAGCCGGAACTGCGTGCGGTTCTGAAGAAGAACGGCTTCCTGACCCGCGACAGCCGCGTTGTCGAACGTAAGAAGTTCGGTAAGCGCAAGGCACGCCGGTCGTTCCAGTTCTCCAAGCGTTAATCGCTGGATCTGGAAGTTACCAGTTCGAAAAACCCGCCGGAGCGATCCGGCGGGTTTTTTGTTGGCATCAATGCCTGCTAGGGCTTTGGCACGTTTGCAGCCACCCATGAGGAGGACAATCCGCTGAGTTCGAATGTGAAAGATCAGGCAACTGCAACCCAGGCAAAATTTCTGTCTGGAAGTCTGTTTCGCCATGTGACCGTGATGTCCCTGACCGCGTCTATCGGTCTGATGGCGATCTTTGCTGTCGACTTTGTCGACATGATCTTCATTTCCATGCTGGGCAAGGCGGAACTGGCGGCGGCGGTCGGATACGCCGGCGCGATCCTTTTCTTCACCACCTCGTTCAACATCGGCGTTGCCATTGCCGCCGGTGCGCTGGTGGCCAGGGCACTGGGGGCGGGGGACAAAGAGGAGGCACGGCAACAGGCTTCCAACGCTCTTACGGCGGGGTTCCTTTTCAGCGCGGTCTTTGCACTGGCCGTTTGGATTTCTCTTGGGCCGCTTGTCACGTTGATCGGCGCAACCGGTCAGACCCATGATCTCGCAGTTCATTACCTGGCAATCATCGTTCCGACGTTGCCTCTCCTGTTGCTCGGCATGGCAGGTGGAGCCGTTCTGAGAGCGCATGGCGATGCCCGGTGGGCGATGATGTCGACCATTGTCGGCGGGCTGGTGAATGCAGTGCTTGATCCGATTTTGATCTTCGGCTTCGACCTGGAACTGACAGGGGCAGCAATAGCCAGCGCAGCATCCCGCGTCGCCATTGCCGTATTCGCGCTGGTACCGATCTTTCGCTACCACGGCGGCCTGACATTGCCGCGCCCGAAGGCCTTGTTCAGGGACATGTCGCCAATTGCCGCGATTGCCTGTCCAGCAATTCTCACCCAACTCGCAACACCGGTGGGGCAGGCCTGGGTAACCCGGTCAATGGCCGAATTCGGTGAAGAGGCCGTCGCAGGCATGGCGGTTGTCGCGAGAATGTCGCCATTGGCCTTTGCAACCATCTTTGCGCTGTCCGGAGCCGTGGGTCCCATCGTGGGGCAGAACTATGGGGCGGGACGGTTCGACCGGGTGCGTGACACGCTGCGCGAAGCGCTTCTGTTTACGGCACTTGTGGTCGGCCTGGCCGCGTTGGTCCTGTTCATGCTTCGTGAACCGATCGCGCATCTGTTCGAGGCCGAAGGTGTTGCCCTGACTCTGATTTTCCTTTTCTGCGGTCCCTTGGCGCTGGCCTTCTTTTTCAACGGCGCCATCTTTGTTGCGAACGCCTGCTTCAACAATCTGGGCCGGCCGTTCTATTCAACCATGCTCAACTGGGGAAGGCACACGGTCGGTACGATTCCCTTCGTCTGGATCGGGGGAGCGCTGTATGGGGCGCCTGGTGTCCTGATCGGTCAGGCAGCCGGAGGCGTCTTGTTCGGTGTCGCTGCCATCCTCATCGTGCGTGGTGTCATTCGCTCCGTCGAGGAGCATCATGAGAAGCCGCGAGAACCGGGGCTCTTTCAGCGTCAGGCGCGTCAGGTCATCCTGTTCTTTTCAAGAAGGTAGCCGGTCAATCACATTCGACCCGGTTTGACCGGAGGCAACTTGTGTGTGACGCGCTCACTTCGGCTTCTTCGACCACTGATACGGATCAGCTGCTGGAACTTCGGGCATTCCATGTGTGACGGTGCAGGACAGTCGGCGACGTGACGGATCATGTCGCGAAGTGCTTCCAGCGTGTGGATTTGTCTGTCGAGTTCATCTGCTCTCATGTGAAGACCGGGCCGTGAGAGGGCAGGGCGGCCGTCGGAGCCGAACATTGACTTGATCTCTTCCAGCGAAAAGCCGCCCGTCTTGCCAAGCGTGATCAGGGCAAGCTGGTCCAGCACCTCCGGTCCGAACAGGCGCTTCAGCCCCCGGCGGCCGACGGACGTGATCAAACCCTTTTCCTCGTAGTGGCGAATGGCCGATGCAGCGATGCCCGTTTGCTTCGATACTTCGGAAATATCCATTAATTTCATCTATTGACCTCAAGTCGACTTGAATTTGTAGGCTGTGCTCCTGGCTTTCAAAAGGCAAGGAAAAACCACTATGTCTTCTCAACCTCGATCAACAGGTCGACCGCTCTGGCTGGAAACAGCAGCAATCGCGCTGCTGATGACGGCAACCTTGAAAATCATGGCAAATGCGACCATCAGCCCGGCGCTTCCGGCGCTCGAGGCAAGCTTTCCGGATGAACCCGCGGCGGCCTATCTGACCCGCTTCCTGGTCGCAGCGCCGTCGCTGTCCGTTGTTCTGATCGCACCGTTCGCCGGGCTGGCGGCAGACAGGTTCGGAAGAGGTCCGCTGCTGCTGGCTGGCGTTCTTCTTTTTGCCTTTGCCGGCAGCGCTGGAGCCTACCTGCCGGACCTGCAGTCGATCCTGGTGAGCCGTCTTTTGCTGGGTGTTGCGGTCGCCATGACCATGACTGCACAGGTTGCGCTGGTTGGGGACCTGTTTTCCGGTCAGCGCCGAAGTGCCTTCATGGGATGGCAGACGGCGGCGATCAATTTCAGTGGCTTCCTGTTCATCGGCTTTGCCGGTTGGCTTGCAGGCCTGTCTCCACGTTTGCCGTTCCTGGTCTATATGTTGCCTGTTCTGCTGGTGCCGCTGTTGCTGCCGATCCTGCAACAGGAAAGAAACACTCGGCGCGAGAGTGCGGCCAGCACAGCCGCAAATGCAGACCTTGCCCCGCAAAAAGGATGGCTTGTTCCCGCACTGGCTGTTGGCCTGCTGACCATGGTCACCGTTATGTTCTTTTTCCTGATGCCCAGCCAGTTGCCGTATTATCTGGATGAAAACGGCATCGATAGCGCTTCTGGAACGGCAATGGGGCTAGGTGCATTGACACTGACCGGAGGCCTGGTTGCGATTGCCTACAAGAGGATCAGCTCCCTTGTCGGCCTGTCTGCGTCTTTCGGCATCGGCTTTGTGCTGATGGGGCTGGGATTCGCCATTCTTTCTATCGACGCCGTCTGGCCGCTCATCCTCGGCGGTGCTGCGCTGGTCGGGGCGGGTTATTCTCTCGTGCAGCCGTCGTTTCTGCTGCTTGCGTTGCAAGTCGCACCGGAAGAACGGCGTGGCAGCGTTTCGGGCATCGTGACGACAGCAATGTTTCTGGGCCAGGTCGTTTCGCCGCTGGTCCTGACTTTGCCCATTCAGGACTTCGGTTTTGCCACTGTCTACCGGGGAACGGCGCTGGCGCTGGTCCTGTTTGCCGCTGCGGGGTTCAGCTTGTTGCTGTTTCGCCCATTCAGGCCAAGGCACGCTGGCTGAAGCGGCCAAAAGCCGGGGCATTTAGGTGTGCCCCGGCCAAGGTGTCAGGACTTCAAGGCTTTACCCGCTGCATAGGTTTCAACGACAGCACGATCATCGCCAAGGGTTTGCAGCACGAAAAGCTCTTCCGATAGAGATTCGGCGGTTTCCATCCGCAAGGCCATCGGTTGGGTCGCACGCGCATTCAGGACCACAAGGTCTGCATCTGTGCCCGGCTCCAGTGTGCCGATCCTGTCTTGCAGTGAAAGCGCTTCGGCGTTGCCGAGCGTTATCCAGTGGAAACAGGCGAGCGGGTGGAGTCGCTGGCGCTGGAGCTGCAGAACCTTGTAGCCTTCGTCGAGCGTGCGCAGCATGGAATAGTTTGTGCCACCGCCAACGTCGGTGGCGATGGCCGTGCGAACGCCAGCCTGCTCCAGCCCGGCCTTGTTGAAGAGACCGCTGCCAAGGAAGAGATTGGACGTCGGACAGAAAACGGCAACGGAGCTGGTTTCCCGCATGACACCCAGTTCCCGGTCGTTCATATGGATGCAGTGACCGAGCAAGGTCTTGCGGCCGAGCAGGCCAAACCCTTCGTAAACGCCAAGATAGTCTGCCGCTTCCGGGTAGAGTTCCAGCGTGTAGGCGATTTCGTTGTGATTTTCGTTGATGTGGGTCTGCAAATGGCAGTCCGGATATTCCCTCAACAATGTTCCGGCAGCTTCAAGCTGCCCGGGTGTCGACGTAATTGCAAAGCGCGGGGTGACGACATAATGCGCCCGTCCGCGTCCATTCCATTTTTTTAGCAAAGCCTTGCTGTCGTCATAGGCGCTTTGAGCGGTGTCGCACAGATCGGCGGGCGCGTTCCTGTCCATCATCGTCTTGCCACCCAGCATCAACATACCGCGCCGTTCCGCCTCTTCGAAATAGGCGTCGACCGAGGCGGGATGGCTGGAGCAATAGGCGGAGGCCGTGGTGGTGCCGTGGGCAACAAGCGCGTCAAAAAAGGCCTTGGCGATCCGTTCCCCATGAGCCTTGTCCGCAAACTTCATTTCTGCCGGGAACGTATAGTCGTTCAGCCAGTCCAGCAGTTGGTCCGCCCAGGACGCAATCACCTGTGCTTGGGGGAAATGGATATGGGTATCGATGAAGCCGGGCAGGATCAGATGTGGCCGATGATCGATGATGGCCGTTCCTTCGTCGGCGGTGGCGGCAACGTCCGCAAACTCGCCGCAAGCAGCAATCTTGCCGCCACGAAGCAGAAGGGCACCGTCCTCGATATAGCTGTAAGCGTCCGTGTCATCCGGCCCATTAGGGGCGGTGGAGAAAGAAAGCAGCCTGCCGCGCAGGATCTTCGGGGTCATGTCTGCCAAGGCAGGAATTCCTCATGGAGATGGACCGGCAATTGCCAGTTTGTTCCTCGTTTTAGTCCCGGAGGCGCAAGGCGACAACGGTCCCGTGTCGGTATCCCGTGGATCGCCGCGCAATCCGAAGAAAGACGGGAAATAATCCCGAGGACAAAATCTGTGTGTGAGGCAAGCCGACTTTATTGCCCGGATCCTGTCAGGGAAAATAGCGCTCCACCCAGGGCTGCCAGTGTGGCGAGAATGGCAAGACAGGCATAAAACGTGAAAATGGCGGCCGCACCTTTCGGAGGTGCGGTGTTTTCGTTTCTGGCGTTCCAGGCCGTTGGTGCCGGGTCCTGCGCCGAATTTCTGTCATATCCAGCCATCCTGACTTCAGGCTAACCGGCAAGAGATAATCTCGCGTAAACGGTTGGGGACTTCAAAACAGCGGCAATGATCGGGAAGGGTGTGCTCAGAGACTCAGGAGCCTTCAGTTACCTCGATCGTCACGTGGCCGATGCCATGCCTTGTCTTCAACCGCTCTCGGATTTGCTGCAAAACGGCATCCGGACTGTCTTCCGGTTTCAAGATGGCATGCATGGTGGCATTCACCTTGCCTTCGGCCAGCGACCAGAGATGGATGTGATAAACGTCGGCGAGGCCAGGGACTTCATGCAACAGATCGGTTTTCAGGGTATCCCTGTCGATGTCTGCCGGTGCTCCTTCCAGCAGGATATGCGCGGACTGGCGCATCACGGCGACCGCAGAACGAACAATCAGCACAGCGACGAAAACCGACAGGATCGGGTCAATCGGGTACCAACCCGTGAAATAGATGACAATAGCGGCCGCGATCGCCGCAACGGAGCCGAGTAGATCGCCGAGCACGTGCAGGATCGCAGAGCGCATGTTGAGCGATCCGTCGCCGCCTCGCTGCAGAATGAAAAAGGCGCCGATATTCACCAGAAGGCCGATTACGGCAATGATGAACATCGGGCCTGCAAGAACGGTCTCCGGCTCCATGAAGCGCCCGGCAGCTTCCACGCAGATCCAGCCTGTCACCACCAGCAGGAATATGGAATTGGCGAAGGCAATCAGCACCGGCAACCGGTCGCGGCCATAAGTTAGCCGGGCATCTGCAGGTTTCTTGGATTGCTGAAAGGCCCACCAGGCCAAACCCAGTGATGCGGCATCTGTAACCATGTGGACGGCGTCTGCCATCAGAGCCAGAGACCCTGAAAGCCAGCCACCGATCAGCTCTGCAAACATGAAGGCAGCAATCAAAAGACCTGCCCACGCAACAGCGCGCGCGTTCTTGTCCGTCACTTCAGGGGTGTGATCATGGTCATGCCCTTGACCATGATCATGGTCGTGTGAATGGCCGTGCGCACCGCCGCCGGCATGGTCGTGATGGCCGCTGTCGCTCATGGCTGTGATCCTTCCTTTGCACGGAGAGGTGGGCGCCCCGATCTTTCGACATATCCCCACGGTTGACAAGAAGCGGAACCGGAACAGCACCAAAGAGACGGGGGACAAGTGCTGGTTCAACACTCTGTAGCGGGCCTTGCGGCTCGGGATTGGCGGGACGATCCATCACTGGTAAAACCTGAAATACCGTCCTCGGGTGTCCGGTAAATGACACACCCGGCAGTCCGTGCCGCTTGATCCGGAGCGGCGCAAAAATCCTGCCACACCAGACTTCAAGGAAATTGTCATGTCAGCAGAATTGCCGCGGGAAACCGACAACGCATTTCTGGGTAAATCGGTCAAGGGCGGTTCGCATGAACCGACCTATGCAGGCGCGCTGTCCTTCATGCGCCGCCGCTATAGCCGCGATCTGACCGGGATTGACCTGGCGGTTTGGGGCATCCCGTTTGATGCCTCTGTTTCCAACCGTCCGGGGGCTCGGTTCGGTCCTCAGGGGGTGCGTCGCGCATCCGCCATTTTTGACGGTGACCCGCAATATCCGTTCGAAATGGACCCTTTCGAGGTTCTTGCCTGCGTGGACTACGGCGACTGTGTTTTCGACTATGGCCGCAACGCTGATATTCCCGGACACATCCAGTCTCAGGCCTCTGATATTCTGGCTTCCGGGGCGCATCTGTTTTCCATCGGTGGCGATCATTTCGTCACCTATCCGCTTCTCAAGGCGCATGTGGCCAAACATGGCCCGCTCGCCCTGGTGCAATTCGATGCCCATCAGGACACTTGGAACGACGAAGGCGACCGGATCGACCACGGCACCTTCACCGGACGCGCCGTGCGAGAAGGCCTTATCGACCCGGACCGTTCGATCCAGATCGGCATCCGTACCCATGCTCCCGAAACTTGCGGGCTGGAAATCATTCATGGCTATGAGATGGACGAATTGGGTATCGGCGGCGTGATCGACAGGATCAAGGCCCGGGTGGGCAATGGCCCGGCCTATATGACATTCGACATCGATTGCCTTGACCCGGCATTTGCGCCCGGTACCGGTACGCCTGTTTCCGGCGGCCTGTCCTCTCGCGAGGCATTGTCGGTCCTGCGTGGGCTGGGGTCATTGAACTTCGTCGGCGGTGATGTTGTCGAAGTCGCACCGGCTTATGACCATGCCGATATCACCTCGATTGCCGGCGCTAGCGTCGCGCTGACCTACATTGGCCTGCTTGCTGAAAAGCGGAAACAGGCAGGCTGAGGCCAGAACAGGGGCAACATGGAAACGAACCTTAGCTTCCGATTTGTCAAAACGCCGGGCAGCATGCCGTTGCCGCCCGGTGTCGCCAGGCAGTTCAAGGTGTTTGGCACCGGACAAAGTCTCGAGGAAGCACCTGCCATGGTGTTCGAACTGGACAAGCCGCACATGAGAGGCGTCACAAGCATCCGCATCGGCCCACAGACTGCCTGGGCACTCGAGTGCAGATCCAGGTCCGGTACTGGCAGCTGGGAACTGAGGACCGATGCGGACGTCAGCATCGGACAAATCGGGGGACGAGGACCTTTGAAGCAGGGCTGGCAACTGGAGGTCCCAGGAGGCAATGTTCAGTTCAGCCTCGCCAATCCTGACAGTGTCGCCAAACAAACCGTCCGCACGATGCTTGGTGGCGACACGGAAGCTCTGGTGCTGTTGGCAGACGGTAATCCAGTGGGGACGTTGGTCCGCAAACATCGGGATCAGGCAGAAGGCAAGAAAGCCGGTTTGCTGTCAGGTTTGAAAAGATTCGTGACGGGCAGGGATTGGGTACTCGACATTCACGAGCCGGATTTGCGCAACAAGATCGCGGTCCAGGAGCAGCAAGTTGCGCTTGCCGCGCTTGGTCTGGTGGCCATCGTGAGTCTGGAGTTGAGCACAGCCGACTGAACAGCGATCCGCTTCAGGTAGACATTCAAAGGAAATCAGCCGTGTTTGCTGTGCGCTGCCTTCCCGGGAAGGTTGTCGTTGTGCGGAACAGCAGTCCAGAACCGGTAGAGCGGGGTTTTGTCCTTCATGGTCTGGTAAAGCTGGATCAACTTGCCAAAGCTGACGAATTGGGCCGCATACGCAACGGCCAGACCTGTCAGCGACAGGATTGGCGATGACAGGAAGCCGCCGAGCAACGCGATCAGCCCACCCATCCAGAAAACGAGATAAAGCGTTGTAATCCGGGCGCTGTCGGTGGCGGGAACGGGGAGGAACAACCTGTTGAGCCAGATCTTTTCTCCAAAGCTCACTCGCTTGGCCCAACTAGTGGCCTTGCCGGTTTCACCGATAAGTCTGGGGACTGCAATCACCCCTGCCAGAACCGCAATAGTGAGCAGAAGTGCGCCCCAGACACCGAGCCAGGCTTGCGTCCACAAGGCACCGGTCAACATGCCGGGTGCGAGTATCTTCATGAAAGTCGCCAGGGCAGGCGCTGGCTTGCCGGTCGCTGCTTTGGGCAGAAGAACGGGAGCTCTCAGGCCATTGGCATTTTTCAATGCCGGACGGGCAAGGGGGCTCGGGTGACGTTGCGTGGTTTGCATATGCTGAAGCCGGCCTTTCGGATATCCGGTAATCTTACCCGGCGAAATGGGGACTTGGCAAACAACATTCTGTCGCAAGCAACAGCAAAGATCGTGAAAAATACCTAGGCCAGGGCCAGATATCACTAAGTATTTTAATCGATATCTCCTAGAGATTTTGGTGTAGTTTCAATGCACTTGCCTGGATGGGCTAGTTCGTTCGATGAATAACAAATAGCTAATGAGTAAAAAGGCCTGCGTTCTGTTCAGTTCATTGTTTTTTAGTTTGAAATCGGCAAAAATAGCCAAATACTTGAGAGTGATAAATCCAATCAATTGGACTGGAGCATGGTCTTACAAACAAGCCAGGATGATGGGGACGCGGAAAATAGCGAAATAGTTTCGTCCCTGGCCTCCGAGCTGGATCGGCTTAACCACATCACGAAGCTGTCAAGAAGTGACGAACTTCGCCTCAGCGGCGACTGGCTTCATACACTGCTTAACGAGGTTTCCGATTATCTCTATGTGAAGGACCGCAGCTCGCGCTTCGTCATGGCGAACTTGCAGGTCGCGCTTGATGTCGGTCTCGATGATGCTTCGCAATTGATCGGCAAGACCGATCTGGAGCTGCATCCGGAAGAGACCGGGTCCAAGTTCCATGCGATCGAGCAGGAGATCATGGCCTCGAATATTCCGCGTATCGATTTCGAGGAGCCGTCAATTCTGGCGAACGGCAAGCGGAAATGGTTCTCTTCGTCCAAGTACCCGGTCACAAACAGCAAGGGTGAAGTCGTCGGCATTGTTGGCCTCTCGCGGGACATCACCGAGCGCAAACGGGCGTTACTGCTGCAGCAGGGGCAGAACAAGGTCCTTCAGGAAATTGCCGCGGGCAGACCCTTGAACGAGGTGTTGACGACACTCGTATTGACCATTGAAGACCAACTCGATGGAGTTATGGGGTCGATCATGCTTGTGGATGACACAGGCGAGCATCTTCTGGCGACTGTCGGTCCCAACCTGCCGCAAGACTACCTGGACATCACCGATGGCATACCCGTGAGCCCGAAAATGGGTTCATGCGGAACCGCTGTGTTCCGCCGCGAGAGTGTCATCGTCGAAGATATCCAGAAGGACCGACTGTGGGAGGATGTACGCGACCTTGTTGCTCCTTTCGAATTGCGGTCCTGCTGGTCGGTGCCGTTTTTCGGCAAGGACAGCAAGGTTCTGGGCACGTTTGGGCTCTACACCAAGTCAACGCGCAGCCCGACGGATCACGAGCTGAAGCTTGCACTGGAAGCTGCCCGGCTTGCGTCCGTAGCGGTCGAGCGTGACCGAGCCGAACGCAAGATCCGTTATCTGGCCAATCATGACGTCCTGACAGGCCTGCCCAATCGGCAGGAGTTCAAGACCAAGCTGGAAGAAAAGGTGTCCGAAAGTGACAGGACCGGCGTGCCTGTTGCCGTCGTTTTTGTTGATCTCGACAACTTCAAGTTCGTCAACGACAGCTTCGGACATGCGATAGGCGACCAGGTGCTGATGATCGTCGCGGAACGGATCATGTCCGTCCACGATGGTGCACATCAGGCCATCCGCTTCGGGGGCGACGAATTTGTCCTGATTGTCGACCGTGACACAGCAGAGAAAGCCGCCCTCAACGAATTCATGGCAAGGCTGCGGGACGAGATCACCAAAACGATCCAGATCGATGACCTGTCGTTCCATGTTACCTGCAGCATTGGTGCTGCCTGTTATCCGCAGGATGCAGACAGTGCAGCACAGCTTTTACGGAATGCCGACAAGGCGATGTTCGAAGCAAAGTCCGCAGGACGTGACAGCTTCAAGGTCTACGAGCAGACCCGTCCGGAACGTTCGGTCAACAAGCTGACACTTCTGGAGGAAATGCGGACCGGCATCGAGAACGGCGAGTTTTTCCTGGAATACCAGCCGCAATACAATCTGGTCAGCGGCCGTATCGTAGGTGCGGAAGCGCTGGTGCGCTGGCAACATCCGGCACTTGGTCGCATGATGCCGGGCGAGTTCATCACCCTGGCGGAAGATAGTGGCCTGATCGTGCCTCTGGGCAGATGGGTGACACGCGAAGCCTGCCGGCAGAACAAGGAATGGCAGGAAAGTGGCCTGATGCCGATTACGGTTGGCGTCAATGTTTCTGCCCGCCAGTTCCGTGACGACAGTTTGATTTCGGATGTTCGCGATGCACTCGAGGAAACCGGACTTGCCGCGACCTACCTTGAGCTGGAGCTGACCGAAAGCCTGCTGATCAAGAATGCGGATCAGGCCGTTGGACTGATGGACGATTTTCGCCGGCTGGGCGTGAAGCTCGCCATAGATGATTTCGGCACCGGGTATTCAAGTCTCGCCGCGCTGAAAAGTTTTCCGCTGACAAGGCTCAAGATCGACCGCAGCTTCATAAGTGATCTGGATTTCGACGAAAGCGACCGGTGTATCGCAAAGGCCATCATTTCCCTTGGGCGGGAGCTAGGCCTTTGTGTCGTGGCTGAGGGCGTGGAAACCGCAAAGCAGCAGGCTTTTCTTGCCAGCTGCCGTTGTGAAGTCGTCCAGGGCTATCATTTCGGTCGCCCGATGGCCGCCCGCAAATTCGGCAAGCTGCTGGCCATGACATTGACGCCTCTGGACGCACATTTCGGTTGAGATATACGCTTCGGAAACAGCCGTAGTCAGCGCCGGGAGAATGGAGCTCGCGGGGATGTGTCCTGGCGCAGCACGTTACACCTTGGTCATCACATAAGAGCCGGGCGCATCCTCAAGGATCTTGACCCGGTTTGCACCTGGTTTGCGGGCCTTGACCTTGGCGTCGTCATGCGAGCGGATCCACTGGTCCCAGTAAGGCCACCAGGACCCAGGGTGTTCCTCGGCATTCTTGAGCCAGTTCTCCAGCGTTCCCTTGGCTTCCGCGCCTGTCCAGAACTGGTATTTCTTCTTTGCAGGCGGGTTGACCACACCGGCAATATGCCCGGAACCGGCCAGCACATAATCGACCGGGCCACCGAAACAGCCTGACCCCAGAAAGACCGATTTCGGCGGTGCGATGTGGTCTTCACGCGTTGCCAGGTTGAAGATCGGAATGGTCACCTTGGAGAGATCCAGGTGCTCGCCCGCGATTTCCATTTCGCCCTTGGACAGTTTGTTGTCCAGATAACAGTTGCGCAGATAGAACGAATGGTTCGCGGCGGGCATGCGCGTGGAATCCGAGTTCCAGTAGAGCAGGTCAAACGGGAAGGGGTCCTGGCCCTTCAGGTAGTTGTTGACCACATAGGACCAGATCAGATCGTTGGAGCGCAGCATGTTGAAGGCGGACGACATCTTCGACCCGTCCAGGTAGCCGTGCTCGGCCATCCTCTTTTCAAGGACCGAGATCTGTTCTTCATCGACGAACACCTTCAGGTCACCCGCGAAAGTGAAGTCGACCTGTGTGGTGAAGAAGGTCGCGGTCTTGATACGGTCGTCGCCGATCTTTGCCATATAGGCAAGCGTGACCGCCAGCAATGTGCCGCCGACGCAGTAACCGATGGAATTGACCTCTTCCTGGCGCGTTGCCCGCTTGATGACGTCGAGCGTATTGAGGATGCCTTCCTTCATATAATGCTCGAAGCTCTTTTGAGCCTGGCGTTCGTCCGGGTTGACCCAGGAAATGACAAACACCGTGTGGCCCTGGTCGACCGCCCACTTGATGAAGGATTTTTCCGGATTGAGGTCGAGAATGTAGAACTTGTTGATCCACGGCGGAACGATGAGGAGAGGACGCTTCAGGACCTCGTCGGTAGATGGCGAATACTGGATTACCTGGCAGACGTCGTTCTGCGAGATCACCTTGCCCGGCGTGGTGCCGAGGTTCTCGCCGAGCTTGAATTTTGTCGGGTCGGTCTGGCGGATCTTCAGCTCGCCCTTGCCGGTTTTCAGATCCTCGACCAGGTGCCGCATGCCCTTGACCAGGTTTTCGCCGTTGCTTTCCAGTGTCAGACGTAACAGCTCGGGGTTTGTAAGCACGAAATTGGACGGGGAGACGGCATTGGCGATCTGGGTGACGTAGAATTCGGCCTTGTGGCGTGTGTGCTCATCCAGTCCCTGGGCGTCGTGGACCATGTCCTCCGCCCATTTGCTGGTGATCAGGTAGAGCTGCTTGATGAAATCGAAGAACTGGTTTTTTTCCCAGTCCGGATCGGCAAAGCGCTTGTCACGTGCCGGAGTTTCGATCGCCGGTGTAGACGGTTCGCCCATCATCCGTTTCAGCGAGGAATTCCAGAGATCGATATAGCCACTCCACAAGCGCGACTGGGCCTCGACGGCGCGCTGCGGATCGGACGCCCAGTATTCGCCAACCTGAGCGAGGGTCTTTACGACACCGGTCAGCTCGTCGGTCGAATCGTGGGTGATCTTGCCCTGTTCCCGGGGCTCGATATAGGCCGCCAGTGCCTTGCCTGCCTGCTCGAGCGTCTTTGCAAGATTCTGTGCAAAGGCTTCCGGGTTGTTGATGATATACTGCAACATGGGATGGTCGCGGTCATCAGCCATAGGCAGGGATTTCCTCCGGTTATCTTGCCCCATTCAGCCCACGAAAGGCCTGTGAGCCCTTGTTGTTCAATCGCGTTATCTTGTTATTTTTTCGCCGATATTTTGAACTATCGGCTATTTATGACACAAGGTAACGTCTCCGTCGATTGGATTTCAATCCACGTTCAGGCCCTCTGGCTAGTGGAAATTTGTGACGATCGGATGGACGAGGAAACAAAGTGGTGGAGGATCGGTTGAGCTGCATGCGGAACGTGCTGGCACTGGGTGGGTGCCTGCTTCTCGCCTTTGGATTGTCGGCATGCGCCGTCGGGCCAGGGACACCCTTGCTTGATGCGCTGAAAACCGAACCCGGGCAGGGGAGAGGCAACGTCCCGGCACCGAAAGGCTATGGTGCAATCGTCAATCCCGGCGAGTCTTCCGGCCTCATCAATCCGAAGGAGAGGCAAGAGACGCAGGCCTATCTGGAAACACTTGCGTCTGAGTGACGCAGGGGACGGTGCCCAATACATATGCGGATGATGTGAGGTGGCTAAAGAAGATAAAATATTGATAAATATACGGATTAAATCTTTCCTTTACGACTGGCGGTCTAGGCTGCAAGCCTTGATCGCAAGGCCTTTGTTTTCATGACGCTCGATACACCGACACTGTTTACCTGCATTATGATTGCCGAGTTTGCCGGTAGCGTCATCCTGTTCCTTTTTTACATGTTCTGGCCCGGGCGGAGCGTTGCCTGTTCGAGAAGCCTAGCCCTGTGGTCTGCAGGAATGTTTCTGGCGGCTTGCGGGACGGTTCTCCTTGCATTTCGCGGGACAATTCCGGACCTTTTCAGTATCGTTGCCGCTAATTTCCTGGTCATTCTCGGGACCGGCCTGAGGCGAAGCGGCTTCGCCGTGTTCCTGGGCCGCAGTGGTCATGTCTGGGTGTTCGCAACGATAGCGTTCGCCTGGCTCGTTCTATGCCAGTTTCCCGAATTTCAGGACAACTTCCTCACCCGGGTGAATTATGTTCAGTCGGTGCTCATCCTGAGTGGTCTCTGGGTCGTTTGGATGGCGTTCTTCGAAAATCGGGAGAAACTCTATTCAGCACGTATGCTTGGCATGACAACGCTGGTCGAAACCGCGGGGTTCATGTGGTTTACCTTTCACCAGAACATACTGCTGTTCCCGTCCTTCCAGTCGACGTTCACGGAAGGGTTCATGAGCACCTACCTGATCACCGTTCTGTTTTCGATCATCATGACGATCGTCCTGCCGGCTTCCATGGTCATCGAACGATCCTTGCACGGTTTCAGGGAGCAGGCTCTTCAGGACGACCTGACAGCTCTGCCGAACCGACGGGCGTTTCTCAACGATGCCGAGGACTGGATCGCTTCGAACTCCTCCCCAAAGGGCATTTACAGCCTCATCCTGTTTGACATGGACCAGTTCAAATCGGTGAACGAGCGTTTCGGTCAGGCGATGGGAGATGCGCTCCTGCAGCTGTTCGCGCGCATCTTGAAGGATACCTTGGTCGAAAACGCCATTTCAGGGCGGGTAGGCGGTGCCGGATTCGCCGTGTTCCTGCCGGAGGGCAACAAGGAACTCGCCCATTTGACTGCCCAGAGAATCTGCAGGCGTTTCGGGCTGGAATGTCAGGAAGCGTCTGGCGGCCGGCTGATGGTGACCGCGAGCGTCGGTCTGGTGAGTGCCAGCGTTTCGACACCGCTGGAGCGTGCGATGGAAGCTGCCGAAGGTGGCCTGCACAGGGCAAAGAAACAGGGCCGCGCACAAATCGTCACGATGGATCTTGCGCCCAACGGCCGGCTTATCAAGGACGCAAAAAGAACCGGTTTTTCCGTGCTTCGGAAAAAGGCGGCCTGATCTCTTCCTTTCTTTGATTGTCGCGACGCGCCCGGCAAAGTGGAATGATGGATCTGGCTCCGGAAGGCGGTCCGCTTACTGCTCACTTGCCATTCATTCCTCGCCAGATTTTTGCTCCTGCACACCGCGATTTGTAGGACATTTAAGCCGTTAGTGGAGCTCGGGCGGCCGAGGACTACTGCCAAAGCAATCATGTTCTAAAAAACGCTACAAATTTAGTCGGCTAGCGACGCAAAGACGGGTGCGTATTTTTATCCGGACTGCTAAAAGAGCCCCGCTGCGCCGTCGCCGCGCCCGGCAAGGGAGCGCAGCTGATACTGTCAACTCGCAAGGATTCGCGTCATGGAGGAATTCCATAAGATCAAGCGGCTGCCGCCGTACGTGTTCGAACAGGTGAACCGTTTGAAGGCGAAGGCGCGCGCGGCGGGGGCGGACATTATCGATCTTGGCATGGGCAACCCTGACCTGCCGACACCGAAGCACATTGTCGACAAGCTGACCGAAGTCGTGCAGGACCCACGCACGCACCGTTATTCCGCATCCAAGGGCATCGGAGGCCTGCGCAAGGCACAAGCGGCTTATTACGGTCGCCGGTTTGGCGTGAAACTGGATCCCGATACCCAGGTGATCGCGACACTCGGCTCCAAGGAAGGCTTCGCCAACATGGCGCAGGCCATCTCCGCACCCGGGGATGTGATTCTGAGCCCCAATCCCAGCTATCCGATTCACACCTTCGGCTTCTTGATGGCTGGTGCCTCGATCCGCAACATTCCGGCGGAACCGGGTCCGGCGTTCTTCGATGCGCTTGAACGCGCGGTGATCCATTCCGTGCCGAAGCCGATCGCAATCATTCTTTGCTACCCGGCGAACCCGACGTCCTATTGCGCGGATCTCGACTTCTACAAGGACGTGGTCGCATTCGCTCGCAAGCACAACATCTTCATCCTGTCTGACCTGGCTTACTCCGAAATCTATTTTGGTGCGACACCGCCGCCATCGGTTCTGCAGGTGCCGGGTGCCATGGATGTCACCGTCGAATTCACGTCACTTTCGAAGACCTTCTCCATGCCGGGGTGGCGCATGGGCTTTGCTGTCGGCAACGAGCGGCTGATTGCTGCGTTGTCGCGAGTGAAATCCTATCTCGATTACGGCGCCTTCACACCCATTCAGGTTGCAGCAACCGCGGCCCTGAACGGATCGGATGACTGCATCCGTGATACCCGCGAAATCTACAAGAAGCGCCGCGATGTGGTGGTCGACAGTTTCGGCAGGGCCGGCTGGGATATTCCGGCACCGGAAGCCAGCATGTTCTGCTGGGCACCGATCCCTGAGAAGTTCCGGGCGCTCGGCAGTCTGGAATACTCCAAGCTGCTACTGGAAAAGGCGGAAGTGGCCGTCGCACCAGGTATCGGTTTCGGTGAACACGGAGACGAGTACGTCCGCATCGGACTGGTGGAAAACGAACAAAGACTGCGTCAGGCAGCCAGAAATATCCGCCGCTTCCTTGAAACTGCGGATCAAAAGCTGCACAACGTCATCCCGCTCGGGACCAAAGGTTGATAAGAACTGGACTCATTTCCGTATGGCAGACGCATTGAAGGTAGGCATCGCTGGCCTTGGCACCGTGGGGGCGGCCGTGGTGCAGCTCCTTTCAAAACACGGCGGACAGATTGCAACGAAAACCGGGCGAGCAGTGACCGTGACAGCGGTCAGTGCACGTGATCGGACCCGTGATCGGGGCATCGATGTCTCGGCATTCGAATGGTTCACCGATCCGGTGGAAATGGCCCGGACGGCAGATGTCGATATTTTTGTCGAACTGATCGGCGGCGACAACGGCCCCGCTGAGGAAAGCGTGCGTGCTGCTCTGGCGCGTGGCATTCATGTCGTGACAGCAAACAAGGCGCTGCTTGCGCGCCATGGCGTTGAGCTGGCAGTGCTGGCGGAGGCCAACGACGCCTGCCTCAACTACGAGGCAGCCGTTGCCGGAGGCATTCCGATCGTCAAGACGCTGCGCGAATCCATGGCCAGCAACGACATCAGCCGCATCTACGGTATCCTGAACGGCACCTGCAATTACATCCTGACCCGGATGGAGGCAGAAGGCATCAGTTTTCAGGATTGTCTGTCGGATGCACAGCGTCTCGGCTATGCGGAGGCGGATCCGACCTTCGACATCGAAGGTAACGACACCGCCCACAAGCTTGCCATCCTCACCAGTCTTGCCTTCGGCACGGAAATCTCGAGCGACGACATCTACGTCGAGGGCATCACCTCGATCACGACCGCCGATATTCAGGCTGCAGACGAACTCGGTTTTCGCATCAAGCTACTGGGCGTTGCCCAACGCACTGATACGGGCATCGAGCAACGTGTTCATCCGACCATGGTGCCGAAGTCCTCTGCGATTGCTCGGATCGACGGCGTCCTGAATGCTGTGGCTGTCGACGGTGACTTCGTTGGTGAAATCGTGCTCGTCGGACCGGGTGCCGGCGGCAATGCGACGGCGTCATCCGTCGTGGCCGATCTCGCCGATATTGCCCGGGGCGACGAAACGCCTGTTCTTGGCATGCCCGCTGCAGAGCTTAACAGCTATCAACGTGCCCGCATGCGGCTTCATGAAGGCGGATATTATATCCGCCTGTCCGTATTCGATCGGCCGGGTGCTTTCGCCGAAATCGCCAGATGCATGGGCGATGCCGGCATTTCACTGGAATCGATTGTCCAGAAACGTCATGCAAATAAGGACGTTCCTGTGAAATTTGATGCGGACCTGCCTCAACCTGTCATCCTCATCACGTATGAAACGACTGAAGTGGCAATCAAAGAGGCATTGGACGTGATCATGTCCAAGGGGGTAGTTTCCGAACAGCCTCAGATGATCCGCATTGAAAAACTGAACTGACGAGTGAGTGCCCGCCGAGGCGTCCTGCGGAGGGAGAGACTGGAGATGTTGATGTC
This sequence comes from Labrenzia sp. PO1, assembly GCF_012273635.1. Lineage (NCBI taxonomy): Bacteria > Pseudomonadati > Pseudomonadota > Alphaproteobacteria > Hyphomicrobiales > Stappiaceae > Labrenzia > Labrenzia sp. PO1. The sequence goes on along the minus strand of NZ_JAAXCR010000003.1, from coordinate 629,084 downwards.
CAATACTGATAAACAACCGTCGAGCGGCCTGGACCGTATTCTGACGCTCGAGCTGGCCCGCGTCAGTGAAAGAGCGGCTGTGTCGGCAGCCCGGTTGCGCGGTCACGGCGACGAGATGGCCGCGGACCAGGCGGCAGTGGACGCAATGCGGCGCGAACTGAACCGCCTGCCTATCGACGGTACCGTGGTTATCGGTGAGGGGGAACGCGACGAAGCTCCGATGCTCTACATCGGTGAAAACGTCGGCACGAAGCAGGGACCGAAAGTCGACATCGCTCTCGACCCGCTGGAAGGCACGACAATCTGCGCCAAGAACCTGCCGAACTCCCTGGCGGTTATCGCATTGGCGCCGGCGGGTGATCTTCTGAACGCTCCGGACAGCTATATGGACAAGATTGCCATCGGGCCGGGTTACAAGGCCGGATTGATCGATCTGGACGCGCCGATTGCCGAAAATATTGCAGCCGTTGCCAAGGAAAAAGGCGTCAAGGTCAGTGAAGTCACCGCCTGCGTGCTCGACCGTCCGCGCCACGCCCGCCTGATCGAGGAAATCCGGGCGACTGGTGCTGCAATCCGCCTGATCGGAGATGGTGACGTCGCCGGCGTTATTCACACGACCGATCCGGACGAAACCGGCATCGATATCTACGCAGGTATCGGCGGTGCCCCGGAAGGTGTGCTTGCAGCGGCCGCTCTTCGTTGTATCGGTGGCCAGATGCAGTCTCGTCTTGTGATCACGCGCGACGAGCAGGTCGAGCGTGCGCATCGCATGGGCATCGAGGACATCAAGAAGAAGTACACACTTGAAGAAATGGCCGGGCCGGACGTGCTTTTTGCCGCAACGGGGGTAACCGACGGTAACTTCCTGCAGGGCGTCCGCTTCGGCCGTCATCACATCACCACGCACACCGTTGTCATGCGGTCCTCCACTGGGACGGTGCGTTACATCAAGGCCCAGCACACGGATCTTGAGAAGTTTCATCTGGACTAAGCGCGGCTGAATGCTGGGACAATCCGGGGAAGACGACAGGCGGCTCGTACTTGGGGTCGCCCGTTCCGCAAACGACAACGCCTGGCGCGAGCGCCTGAGTGGCGCTGACCTGCGAACCGCGATGGCGATTTCGCAGGTTCACGGACTGCCGGACGTGCTGGCGCGTGTCATGGCTGCGCGCGGCGTTCAGGCCGACGAGGCAACCGGCTTCCTGGAACCGTCACTCAAGCTGCTGATGCCCGATCCTTCCGGTCTGGTCGATATGGACGCCGCCGTGGCAAGGGTCGCGGATGCGGTCCAGGCTGGTCGAAAGATTGCGATCTTCGGCGACTATGATGTCGACGGGGCGACATCGTCTGCGATATTCGCCAAATACCTGCAGTGGCTCGGCCTTGACCCTGTGATCCATATTCCGGATCGGATCATCGAAGGATACGGACCGAACGGTCCGGCCATCGAACATCTTCGCCATGGCGGGGCTGATCTGCTGGTGACGCTCGACTGCGGCAGCACGTCTTTTGAAGCTTTTGAAACTGCCCGGCAACTCGATCTCGACGTCGTGGTCATCGATCACCACCAGGTTGGCGAAACGCTTCCGGCGGTTGAGGCGCTCGTCAACCCGAACCGGCAGGATGATCTGTCGGGGCAGGGGCATCTGGCAGCTGTCGGCGTCACGTTCCTGTTTCTTGTCGGCCTGAACCGCGAGTTGCGACGTCGCGGGGTTTTCCAGGGCAGGCAGGAGCCGGATCTCATGGCGCTGCTCGATCTGGTGGCGCTCGGTACCGTGTGCGACGTCGTTCCGTTGCAGGGCCTGAACAGGGCCTATGTGACACGTGGCCTTGCGGTGATGCACCAACGCCGCAATTACGGGCTGACTGCGCTTGCGGACACTGCGCGCGTGAGCGGAAAGCCGGCGCCTTATCATCTGGGTTTCTTGATAGGCCCACGGATCAACGCGGGAGGACGTATTGGCGACGCTGCACTGGGCGCGCGCCTTCTGACGACGGAAGACCCGCACGAAGCACGGGCAATCGCCGAGCGGCTGGACCAGCTCAATACCGAACGTCAGTCCATGGAAGCAGTGATGCTGGAACAGGCCGGCGCAGAAGCCGCAATGGCGATCCAGGCACGTGATCCGGCGGTTCTCCTGACCGGTTCCGACGATTGGCACCCCGGGATTGTTGGACTGATTGCCTCTCGGCTCAAGGAAGCTCACCGCAGGCCTTCCTTTGCGGTCGCCTTTGATGAAACCGGCAAGGGGACTGGTTCAGGGCGCTCCATCCCCGGTGTTGACCTTGGCAAGGCCGTTCGCAGAGCGGTTGACGAAGGTTTGCTCGAAAAGGGTGGTGGGCACGCCATGGCGGCAGGGCTTACGGTTCTGCGGGAGAAGACCGCCGACCTGGAAGCGTTTTTCAACGATGTGCTGAAGGACGACGTCGAGGCGGCAAGTGCAAACCGGGAACTGAAGATTGATGCCGCGCTGACGGCAACGGGCGCAAATCTCGATCTTCTGGAATTGCTGGAAAAGGCGGGGCCCTATGGTGCCGGTCATGCTGAACCGGTGTTTGCCTTTCCCGCCCACCGGATTTCCTTCGCCGATGTGGTCGGTAAGGGACATGTCCGAGCCTCGATTACTTCTGGTGACGGGACTGCGTTAAAGGCAATCTGCTTCAAGGCGGACGACAAACCGCACGGTCAGATGCTTTTGCAGGGCCGGGGACAGTCGCTGCATGTGGCAGGTACGCTGTCAATCGACACCTGGCAGGGGACACCCAAGGTGCAACTGCGCATCCTTGATGTCGCGGATCCGCAGAAAACCCGCCTTTGATGCGGCGCAGGTAAACGTGAATTAACCAAACGCTAAGTCTCCGGGCATAAGGTTTGAACCCACGAAGGAATCGTGAGGATCAGGCATGCGTGCTCAGAATGAGCTTTCGCCCTATTTCGAAGAAATAGACAGGCGTACGGACCGGGCCCTGAAAGGGATTCGGGAAGTCAGACGTTCAGCAAAACTCACCGCCCTGCCGCAAGAGCCGAAAGCAGCCCTTGTCGGAACAGGATTTCTGATGGTTCTGGTAGCATTTCTCGGACTGTTCATCGACTGAACCTTCCGGAAATACCGGAGGAGCCAAGTTCAGGTGAACGAAAGACAGACAAGGGCTTGAAACGCTCTGCGTGCTGCCTTTAAGTCTTGCGTCTTAGTTATCGAGACGTCGGGCACCATGACAGATTATCCCATTGCACTTTGGTCCTTTAACCTGAGCCGCGCTCCAGCTTCGGTGGCAGCTTTTGCTGCACAGATAGAAGAGGGAATGCAGCGCGCCGCGGGAGAGGGCGCAAAGCTCCTGATGCTTCCTGAATATCTTGTGGAATGTTGCCTGGCGTTCAAACCCGAAGGTCTGCTGCCTGACCAGGAAATGGCGTTCCTGGCGGACGTGGGCACCGACTTGCTCGCGATACTTGTTCCGCTACCTGCCAGGTATGGTGTGTCGCTGTTGGCTGGATCGATGCCTGTTCAGGCGCCTGAGGGTTTCACCAACACAGCCGTTCTGCTGACAGCCGACGGGCGCGAGATCCGTCAGGACAAATTGTGCCTCACACCGTTTGAGCAGGATCCGGAGATCTGGCATCTGGTGCCTGGAGCTGATCTGAAGACGTTCGAGCTCGACGGTTTGAAGATGGCGATCCTGATCTGCCTGGATGTCGAAATGCCGGCGCTCAGCAGCCTGCTGGCGAAGCTGGATCTCGATCTTCTGCTAGTCCCTTCAATGACGGAAAAACTCTCCGGCTATCACCGTGTCTTCGGCTGTGCCAAGGCACGTGCTGTTGAGCTCATGTGCGCGGTCGCCGTTTGCGGTCTTGTCGGCACATCAAAGGGCACAACGCAGAACGACACCAACGTTTCCGGAGCGGCGCTGTATCTGCCGTGTGAAGAGGAATTCGGTTTTACAGGTGTTGCCGCAGAGGTAGCCGCGACCTCCGGAAGCAACGGAGAAGAACCGTTCCTTGTCGTTTCGGTGCCCCTCAACGAACTTCGAGACCTGAAGTCCGGCAAGGCGGAAGTTTGGCCGGGAGCCTGGACAGCCGATCACGTTTCCGTTTCGGCGGCCTGAAGCGGACTTGTAATATTTGTAATAAAAATGTGCGCGCACCGAGTGCACTTTTCTCTAGACGTCCCTAAGGGAACTCCCTATACACCTGCTGTTCCAGAACAACAGGTGTGGAGATGGGATTCGCTAAGGCACTGACAGCGCGGGATGCATCGTGGCTGCACGGTATTGCAGGTTTGTTTGTCAAACCGCTCCGTTTGCAGATCGCGGCTCTTTGCGTGCGTCCGGGCGAGGTGGAGCCAGAAATTCTCCTGGTCTCGACCCGCGAGACCGGCCGCTTGATCTTGCCGAAGGGCTGGCCTGAAAAGGACAAGCCCGCATTTGAAACGGCGTTGATCGAAGCCTATGAGGAAGCGGGAATTGTCGGCACGGCCGAACCGCGAGCCATTGGCAGCTTCCGGTCCTACAAGGGCCTTGCGGACGGATTGAAGATCCGTACCAAGGTGATTGTCTTCAAGATCCGTTTTGAAAAACAGTTGAAAGACTTTCCTGAAATTGGGCAACGCAAAAGGGTCTGGCTGCCTTTCTCGAAGGCAATTGAGGCCGCCGAAGAGCCGGCGCTGAGACGGTTTTTGCGGCAGCACAAATCGCAAATTTGCTAGACATTTCCTGAGGGATAGCGAGGCGTGTTCGGGTGCTCACCAACAAGGACCTGAAAAAGAAGGCTCTGGACAAGGATCTCGACAAGATCAGCTTTGTCAGTGAGGTGGCGGAGGCTATGGGCCGGCGTCTTGTCGGACCGGGTCTTGCCCTGGTGTTCCTCGTGATCTGCGCCTGCGTGGCCGCATTCCAGGTGTCTTCCAGCGGTTTTTCCAACATGCTCATCCTTGTGGCCGCCAGTGCAATTGGCGGCTACATGGCGCTCAATATCGGCGCCAACGACGTTGCCAACAATGTCGGTCCTGCCGTGGGCGCGCGTGTCGTCAGCCTCACCGGCGCCTTGCTGATTGCGGCCGTTTGCGAAAGCGCGGGCGCATTGCTTGCCGGAGCGGATGTCGTCTCGACCGTTTCCGGAGATATCCTGAGCCCCAGCGATGTCCGAAACAGTTCGGAATTCATGCTGGCAATGCTGACGGCCATGGCAGCCTCAGCTTTGTGGATCAATTTCGCGACGGCGATCGGCGCACCTGTCTCGACCACCCATTCGATCATAGGCGGTGTTGTCGGCGCCGGGATCGCGGCAAGCGGCTTTGCAGCCATCAACTGGACAACCATTTCGACAATTGCTGCTTCCTGGGTTCTGTCTCCGGTTCTCGGCGGTCTCGTCGGGGCCGGGATCATGGCCTTTATCAATTCAAGGGTTGTCTATACGCCGGACCGGCTGAAAGCTGCCAGATATTGGTTGCCGATACTGCTGGGCCTCATGGGGGCGACCTTCACCGGCTACATTCTGCTGAAAACGTCCGACCGGCTCATCTCTGTTCCTGAATGGCTCGCCATCGTGCTGTCGCTCACCGTCGGCTTCGTTGTCTGGCGGATCTATTGCCGGGTAATCCACGCCCAAACGCTTACGCTGGAAAACAGTGCGCGCGCCTTGCGCAACCTTTTTGCAGTACCGCTCATGGTCGCGGCAGGTTTGCTGTCATTTGCCCATGGCGCCAACGACGTTGCAAACGCCATCGGGCCGCTGGCGGCCATCGTTCTCAGCCAATCGAATGATTTTCCGGATCTCGTATTTTGGTATCTGGGGGCGCTCAATCCCGAAGTGCCGATCTGGGTGAGCGCAGTCGGCGCATGCGGGATTTCCGCCGGTCTTCTGCTGTTCGGCAGACGGCTTGTCACTGTTGTCGGCAAGAAGATCACCAAACTTAGCCCCGTACGTGCCTTTTGCATCACCCTGGCAACCGCTGCGACCGTGCTGACGGCTTCTGGTGCGGGGCTGCCGGTATCGTCCACCCATATTGCGGTTGGTGCGCTGTTCGGTGTGGGTTTTTACCGGGAATGGTATCGCAACAAGTATGTTGCGGAAGGCGGGGTCATGAAACCGCGCAAGATGATGAAAAACAGGGAAGAGCGTCGCAGACGCCTCCTGGTGCGTCGATCAAGCCTGATCACCATCATCGCAGCCTGGCTTGTCACTGTTCCCGCCTCAGCCTTGCTGGCCGCCGGCCTATTCACGGCGCTCAAGCTCGTCCTCTCATGAGAACTCCGTTCTACCCTAACAAGTTCGTCGGATAACAAACAGCACACAGTGCGCATTTTCTGGACAAGCCCAAGTTCCGGCCTTATCTTCCGAGTGTCATCAACATTTCGGAAAGGGCACCATGGCGCAGCTTTATTCAGCAATCGACACCCGGACTTCCTGGTTTCAGAACCTGCTTCTGTTGTTCCGGCGCCCTTCGAGATTGCAGATCGCAGCGTTGTGCCATCGTTTGCGCGACGGGGAGCGGGAAGTCCTGCTTGTGACGACCAAATCCACGCATCGCTGGATTCTTCCCAAAGGCTGGCCGATCATGTCGTTGAAAGCACACCACACCGCAGCGGTGGAGGCTTTCGAAGAGGCAGGCGTTATCGGAAATGCGCAGAAGAAACCCTTTGCCAGTTTTCAGTCACACAAAGGCGGCGAAGGCGGCTTGCAGCTCAGGACGGAAGTTCTTGTGTTCCTTGTCGACGTTGAAAGCACGACAAGCAGTTTTCCCGACAAGGACGAGCGAGATGTCCGGTGGCTTCCGATACAGGAAGCCATGCGGCTTGCCGGCGATCCGGGCCTCGTGAAGGTACTTCGCAAACTGGAAAATTTACCCAACTAAGAAATTTTGGCCAATGAGGGCCGTTTTGGTTGACCTTTTCGGACGATTGTTTAAGGCAGGCGCCAGATGACGCTTGGCTTGCAAGACTTGCCTTCAAAGGACTTCCCGACTGGAACGCCCATGCCGAATTTGAAAAAGCCGACCCTCGACAAGGATCTCGACAAGCTGAGCTACATGGAAGAGGCCGCCGGGTCTCTTGGACGTGGCTTGATTGCGCCGGGTATCGCGCTGGTCTTTATCGTCTTGTGCGCCCTTGGCGCCGGTGCCTCCATGTCGGGAGCACCGGGAACGGTCATCATCGTCGCTGCGGCAGCCATCGGCGCCTATATGGCACTCAATATCGGTGCCAACGATGTTGCCAACAACGTTGGTCCCGCCGTCGGTTCGCGGGCCATGACACTGCTGACGGCGCTGATCATTGCGGCCGTCTTTGAAAGTGCAGGGGCCCTGATCGCAGGTGGGGACGTCGTCAGCACCATCTCCAAGGGCATCATTGATCCCGCTTCGGTGGCCGATGCCAATGTCTTCATGGCAGCGATGATGGCGGCTCTGGTGTCCTCCGCACTCTGGATCAACCTTGCCACCTGGATCGGTGCGCCGGTTTCGACAACGCATTCCATCGTTGGCGGCGTCATGGGAGCTGGCATTGCGGCGGCAGGCTTCAGCGCGGTCAATTGGGCGACAATGGGCGGTATCGCAGCAAGCTGGGTCATTTCGCCTTTTCTCGGCGGCCTGGTTGCTGCAGGTTTCCTGGCCTTCATCAAGACTTTCATCATCTATCAGGACGACAAAATCGCCGCTGCCCGCAAATGGGTTCCGGTTCTGATCGGTGTCATGTCGGGAACCTTTGCCAGCTATCTGGCACTCAAGGGCCTGAAGAAGATCGTGCATATCGACATGCCGATGTCATTGTTGCTTGGGGTTGTTGTCGGGCTTGCGGTCTGGGCGATCGTGCGACCGCTGATCAGGCGTCAGTCTGAAGGGCTGGAAAACCGCAACCAGTCTCTCCGCATCCTGTTTTCCGTGCCGCTTGTCTGTTCGGCGGCTCTTCTGTCCTTCGCCCACGGAGCGAACGACGTTGCAAATGCTGTAGGCCCACTTGCCGCCATCGTTCACACGGCGGAACTCGGAGACGTCGCCGCCAAGGTGAGCATTCCGCTCTGGGTCATGGCAGTCGGTGCCTTCGGCATTTCATTCGGTCTTTTGTTGTTCGGCCCGCGCCTGATCGAAATGGTCGGCCAACAGATTACCAAGCTCAACCCGATGCGGGCCTACTGCGTTTCGCTGTCAGCTGCCATCACGGTGATTGTTGCCTCGGGTTTCGGATTGCCCGTGAGTTCCACGCACATCGCCGTGGGAGCTGTCTTCGGTGTTGGGTTCTTCCGGGAGTGGTATACGGAACGCTCAAAGCGCCGCCTGGATTTCGTGAACCAGAAACAAGGCAATGGCAACGTGGTACGACCTGTCCGCAATCGCGAGGAGCAGGCACGCCGTCACTTGGTACGCCGGGCGCATTTCATGACCATCGTCGCCGCCTGGGTCGTCACCGTTCCGGCTGCTGCCGTCCTGTCCGCCGGGCTTTACTTCGTCATGGTCAAGCTGATTGCCTGACAAAGGCGATTTCTAACCGGGTAGATGTCCGGCCGGCTCCAGGGTGAGGTTGGCCCAGACCGGCAAATGGTCCGAAGCAACGCGTGCCGTCTTCGATTTATGGACGCCAGCCTGCCTGACGACGAATTCCGGGCTGGTTATGATCCGGTCCAGGCTGCCGACGGGAAGGGGACTGGGAAAGCTCCGTCCCGGCGTCGTCACCTCATAGCGTTCTTCAAACAGCTTGATGCTGCCTGCCGTGTCTCGCCATTCGTTCAGGTCTCCGATCAGAACTGTCGGCAGATAATCCAGATGCTCGTGCAGCTGATGCATCAGCGAGGTTATCTGCTTTTTTCGAAAGTGACCAATCAGGCTCAGGTGCATGGCTGCCACACGGATTTTTTCACCGGCAACTTCAAGGTCGACAGCAACCGCACCACGCGGTTCCAGCGTCGGCAGATCTAGCCGGCGATGGTCGAGAATACCGATCGAGTTTCGAACAAGAATAGCGTTGCCGTGCCAGCCCAGGCTCTTGTCGCCTGTCGCGAACGGAACGGGGCGGTAATCCGTTTCCTGAAGAATCGTGTCTCTGTCGAGGGTGCTTTCCCGTGGTCCGAAGCGCTTGTCTGCTTCCTGCAGGGCCAGGATGTCGCAGTCCAGTTCCTGGATAACCTTGAGCGTCCGGTCAGGCCGCCGGCGCGCGTCGACGCCTATTGATTTTTGTATGTTGTAAGAACCGATTTTCAGCATGGGCGCAGAGTGAAGGCCTCACGTTAAAAGTTGCAAGGGGAATAGGTTGATTTGGCCGCCTTTGCGACCAATTTAGGCAGCCTTGGTCTGCTCCATGCGCTCCGTCGCCCGTTTGAGCGCAGCAAGGCATTTCGCGTCCAGGGCTGTGCCGGCTTCGCTTTCCATGATGCCGAGTGCCTTGGGCAACGGCATCGGTCCACGATAAGGCCGTTCTGCGGTCAATGCGTCGAAAATATCCGCCGTCGTGACAATACGCGTTTCCATCGAAATCCTGCTTGTGGTCAGCCCGTCCGGATATCCGCGGCCGTCCAGTTTTTCATGATGCCCTCTCGCGATCGGCGACAGGTCCTTGAACGTATCGATCCTGGAGAGGATCTCGTCGGAGTAAACGGGATGCATGCGGATTTGTTCCCACTCCAGGTCATCAAGCTTTCCGGGTTTGTCGAGGACTGAGTTGCTGACGCCGAGTTTGCCGATGTCGTGCAGGAGAGCCGCCCGTCTCAGCAGCTGCCGGTCACGCATTCCGTAACCCAACTCTTCTGCGATCATGTCGGTGTAAAGCGTTACGCGCTCGCTGTGTCCGGCGGTGTAGGGACTTTTGGAGTCGATCACGAGCGCAAAGCCGTGGGCTATGTCGTCGAGCTGCTCCTCATCTGCAAAACGAATGTTCTGCGCTGGCTCGAGGCCGTAGACGATCTTGTCGAGGTTCTCCGACTTCAAGGCGTTCCAGAACTGGGGATTACTAGCGACGGTTTCTGCTGCAGCCACCAAGGCGGGGTCGAACCAGCTGCCGGCCCGTTCCTTCAATTCCTGCAAGGCCCCCTGTACGCCTGCATTGATCTGAAAGACATCCATGACCTGTGCCAGCAAGGCGATCTGGGAAAGTACCGGGATGGTGGAGCCCACAATGCCGTGCGGCCGTCCTTTGCCGTCCCAATGTTCATCCAGACTGTAAATTCCGGATACGACAGTTTCCGAGAAATGCATCTGGCGGGCAATGTCGCCGCCACGTGTGCAGCGTGTTTCGATCATCTCGTTAGCAATGTCGCCGCCATTTTGAAGAATGTTGACGATGGCGCGCACACGTTCTGCAAATCCGTGCTTCAACCCGGTGTGAGAAAGCACGAAACGCAGGGCCGCAGGCAGGCTGTCGCTGATCGTCTTGAAGTCGTGTTTGAAGGTCAGGTCGTCGGTGAGATAAAGCTCGCAGATCCTCGCTGCATTGCTTGAACAGCCAAGGTCCTTCAAGAGCAGCGTGTAATAGAGATCGCTGAGTTGCGCTTCAGTCAGCCCGACTTGCCGTCCGATATGAATGCCGATCCAGCAACAGCGAACGCAGTGACCACGCGGCTGGCCTTCCGTGATGTCCAAAGCGTGACTGAGTGCGCCGAGCAGCTCCGCCAGCCGGAGTTTTCTGGAAACCTGTTCGGACATAAAAGCGAGCCTCGCGCAACGATGTGTTCCGCGAGGCTCGCAAAGGTTCGTTAAAATCAGGTGTTTTCACCGACCCCGGTCAGGCTGCTTCCAGCTCTGTAGCCGATTGGACAAGCAGACCTGCCACGTAGTCCATGAAGGAAACCCAGGCTTCCACCACAAATGTGTCCGCACCTGTCCGCCAGATCATCACTGGCGACTTGTGAAACAGGGTCCTTGTCACTGTGCCGACCGGAAAGACCTCAAGCGAGAAATCGATGAAGACCCCGGTGTTGAGCAACCAGGCAGCCTTGTCGCCACTGACGATTATCGCTTCCGACCGGTCGGAGATATCAACCAGGGCGTGAGGATGCGTTGAGAGCTTTTCCTCGATGCCGTCGAACACCGCCCTGAGGTCTTCTTCAGGTGCAAGCAATGTCCACTCGTCCGGCCCCATCCAGAGCGCTGCCCGCTTGGCGGAAGTGGAGTTCGACAAGGGAGAAAGCGGCAGAGAGGCACCAAATGCCGTGCCGGCTTCCTTTTGCGCAGCTTCACGGCAACGCAGGGAAAGTCGCGTCATGGGCGCGGCTTTCAGGATGGAGACCGACGGTAGGCTCAGAAGCGGTGTTTCACCCGCGTCCGGCGTGATCAGATCGCTTGCCAGAAGTTCAGACATTGATCCGTGCTCCTTCCTTGTCATAGAACACCGTGCTCGTCACCTCGACCGGAATGCTTCCGGTCGGCATCGGCACATAGAGCGTTTTGCCTTCCAATGCGTGGCCGTTCTTCACGATCGCGAGGGCAATCGTACGGTCGAGCGCCGGACTGTAGTAGGACGAGGTGACATGACCTTCCGCAGGCGTGCCGGTGGCGGGGTTCTCGGCAGTCGTGATCTGGGCACCTTCTTCCAGCTTCACTTTCGGGTCCTTCGTCAGCAGGCCCACGAATTGCTTCCGACCGTCTGCAACAAGGTCAGTACGGGCCAGGCCACGCTTGCCGACGAAGTCGAACTTGTTCTTGCCGATCGCCCAGCTCATGCCGGCATCTTGCGGGGTAACGGTACCGTCCGTGTCCTGACCGACGATGATGTAACCCTTCTCGGCGCGCAGAACGTGCATGGATTCCGTTCCGTAAACGGTGCCGTTGTGCTTCTCGATTTCCTTGGCGAGCGTTTCCCACATCATCTTGCCATGACGACGGGGAACGTTGATTTCGAAGCCGAGTTCGCCGGTGAAGGAAATCCGGAAAAGCCGGCAGGGAACGCCGCAGAAGGTCGCTTCCTTCACGCTCATGTGCGGGAAGGCATCGGCGGAAAGATCGACACCTTCGATAAAGGGCGCAATCACCTCCCGAGCCTTCGGTCCCTGAACCGCGGCGACCGCAAACTGTTCGGTGGTCGACGTGATCCAGACATCGAGATCCGGCCATTCTGTTTGCAGGTAGTCTTCCATGGTCGCAAACACACTCGGCGCGCCGCCGGTTGTGGTTGTTACATGGAAACGGTCTTCCGCAAGGCGTCCGATAACACCGTCGTCGGTGATGAAACCGGCGTCATTGAGCAGCAGGCCATAGCGGCAGCGGCCGGGCGCCAGCTTCTTCCACGGGTTGGTGTACATCCGCTCCAGGAATTCGGCCGCATCCGGTCCGACAATTTCGATCTTGCCGAGCGTGGAGGCATCGAACAGCCCGACGCTTTCGCGGACGGTCTTGCATTCGCGAGCAACCGCCGCATGCATGTCTTCACCGTTCTTCGGGAAGTACCAAGTGCGCTTCCACTGGCCAACGTCCTCATAGACGCCGCCGTTCTCCACCACCCAGTCATGGGAAGGTGTCTTGCGAACCGGGTCGAAGAAGTCGCCACGCGATACACCGGCAAAGAGACCGAATGTCGTTGGAGTGTAGGGCTGGCGGAACGTGGTGAGCCCGACATCCGTTACCGGCTTCTGCAAGGCCCCTGATGCGATCTCCAGGGCGTTCATGTTCGAAAGACGACCCTGGTCGGTGGCCATGCCGGTGGTGGTGTAGCGCTTGATATGCTCGATGGACTGCATGCCTTCGCGTACGGCCAGCTTGACGTCCTTGGCGGTAACGTCGTTCTGATAATCGACGAACGCCTTGACCCGTGAAGCGTTCCGATCGTGGGGCAGGGCGCCGAGGATGCCGCCTGATCCGGCTTCTCCACCTGTTGCCGTGACATAGGTCACCTTGGCGGACTTGCCGGTTGCAGCCCTGGCTGCTTCTTCACCGGCCGCATAGCCGTCGTGAAGCGTTGCCTGCAGGCCGTAGAGGCCTTTGGAGCCGCCTGCCGAACGTTCCTTCTGAACGGAAATACCGGGAACATAGGCCCCCTTGTCCGCGTCCCAGACGACCTTGCCGCGAGACTGGGAATACAGGCTGACGGTCGGAGTCCAGCCGCCTGACATCAAAAGCGCATCGCACGCAATCTGGCCACCGGAGGCAACCTGTCCCGATGTCATCATCCGGCCGAGCAAGGCGCCTTTGACACGCTTGCGACCGAGAGTTCCTGTTACAACGCATCCTGCCTCGACACGAATGCCCCTGGCTTCAGCGATTGCAACCAGGCTTTCAGGCGGTGTTTCGCGCATGTCCACGATGGCAGCTACGTCGACACCATGGTCTGCAAGGTCGAATGCCGCCTGCCACGCACTGTCGCAGGCTGTTGCCACCAGAACCTTGTGGCCGACTTTGACTCCATAGCGGTTGAGGTAGGTTCTTCCAGCTTCCGCGAGCAGAATGCCCGGTCGGTCATTCTCCGGAAACACCATCGGACGTTCGATCGCACCGGCTGCAATCACCACTTCCTTGGCGCGCACCTGCCACAGTCGTTCACGCGGCAGTTTGGGATCCGGGTTGGGCAAATGTTCGGTGATGCGCTCTGCCAGCGAAATGAAGTTATGCGCAAAATAACCGAAGGCCGTTGTCCGCGGCAGGAGAGTGACATTGTCCATCGCGGCAAGCTTGGCGATGGTTTCCGAAACGAACTCCGCAGGATCCTTTCCGTCGATGCTTGCGCTGACTTCAGAAAGCAGCGAACCGCCGAATTCAGCCTGCTCGTCGACCAACATCACCTTCGCACCGGTCTCTGCCGCAGCCAGAGCCGCTGCAAGTCCGGTTGGTCCGGAGCCGACGACAAGAACGTCGCAGTGGGCGTAAATGTTACCGTAGAAGTCGTGATCCGGGTTTTTCGGCGGTTTGCCGAGGCCGGCCGCCGAACGGATGATCGGCTCGTAGACCTTGTCCCAGAAGGCATGCGGCCACATGAAGGTCTTGTAGTAGAACCCGGCCGGAAACAGCGGCGAAAGCAGATCGTTCACGGCGCCGATGTCAAACCCGAGCGAGGGAAAACGGTTCTGTGAAACGGCTTCGAGGCCCTGATAGAGCTCAACCTGTGTAGCGCGCAGGTTCGGCGTCTGATCACCGTTGCGGTAAACCCCGACCAGCGCGTTCGGTTCTTCCGAACCGGCAGTCAGAATGCCGCGCGGGCGGTGATACTTGAACGAACGACCAACCAGGTGAACACCATTGGCAAGCAGCGCAGAGGCAAGGGTATCGCCCTTGTGGCCTTGCATTTCCTCGCCGTCAAAGGTGAAGGTGAGTTGCTCGGCGCGGTCGATCCGGCCGCCTTTTTCAGTACGGAATGGCTGGCTCATTTGCCGGCCTCCTTGGCAATCGCTTCAAGATCCGGTTTCGGTTCGCCGGTCTTGTAGATTTTCAGGAACTTGTCGCTGACGGTATCGCGGACAGCGTTGAAGAACCGTCCGCAGCCGTGAATATGGCGCCAGCGCTCGGCTGCTACACCCTTGGTATTGTCGCGCATGTACAAAAACTCCACCCAGTCCTCGTCCGTGGCCTGGCTCGGATCAGCCGGTCGCGCGATATGGGCTTCACCGCGGCAGGCAAATTCCGTTTCTGCACGCTCGACCTGGCAGTAGGGGCAATAAATCAGCAGCATTCTTGTGATCTCCCCTAGTGGGCCACGGCCGCTGCAGCGGCTTCGTCGATGAGGCGGCCGGTCCGGAACCGGTCGATGGTGAAAGGTGCGTTGATCGGGTGCGGCTCATCCTTGGCAATCGTATGCGCGAAGACGTGGCCGGATCCGGGTGTCGCCTTGAAGCCGCCTGTGCCCCAGCCACAGTTGACGTAGAGCCCCTGAACCGGGGTTTTCGACAGGATGGGCGAACGGTCAGGCGTTGTGTCGACGATACCACCCCAGTTTCGAAGCATGCGCATGCGCCGGAAATGCGGGAAAAGTTCGCAGATCGCGTCGATTGTGTGGTTGGTGATGTGAATGCCGCCAGCCTGCGAATAGGAAACGAACTGGTCAGTGCCCGCACCGATCACAAGCTCACCCTTGTCGGACTGCGAAATGTAGGCATGGATCGTGTTTGACATGACCACGCACGGGAAGGCAGGTTTGACGGGTTCGGAGACCAGTGCCTGCAGGGGGAAGGATTCCAGCGGCAGCCGGACGCCGGCCATGTCCATGACGACAGACGTGTGACCGGCTGCGACGACACCGACCTTCTTGGCCTTGATGAAACCTTTGACCGTTTCCACACCCTCGACGGCCCCATTCTGGCCGCGGCGGATGCCGGTGACGGCGCAGTTCTGGATAATGTCGACACCCAGGGCATCAGCACCGCGGGCATAGCCCCAGGCGACCGCATCGTGACGGGCGGTGCCGCCGACGCGCTGCAAGGCTGCGCCCATGACCGGATAACGGATGTTCTTTGAAATGTTCAGAGGCGGGCAATATTCCTTTGCCTCTTCCGGCGTCAGCCACTCATTCTGAACGCCTGCCAGACGGTTGGCGTGAATATGGCGTTGTGCCACCTGAACGTCGTGAACCGTGTGCGCGAGCATCATCACGCCACGTGCAGAATACATGACGTTGTAGTTCAGTTCCTGGGACAGGTTCTGCCACAAGCCCATTGCGTGATTGTAGAGCCCGGCGCTTTCCTCCCACAGATAGTTGGAGCGCACGATGGTCGTATTACGACCGGTGTTGCCACCGCCGAGCCAACCTTTTTCGATGACCGCGACGTTGCGGATGCCGTGTTCCTTGGCAAGGTAATAGGCAGTTGCCAGACCGTGCCCGCCGGCGCCGACAATCACGACGTCATATTCGGCCTTGGGTTCCGGAGCGCGCCACTGGCGGCCCCAGTTCTGGTGCGCGGAAAAGGCGTTTTTCGCCAGTTCCAGAAAGGAATATCGCTTCATGAAGCAGCGGCTCCGCACGTTGCCGGCAAGCAAATCGGATAAATCCGCTCGGCCAGCCGTCAGGGTCAATACGCAATTGAACGACGACTTTAGCGACACGGCCGGTGTCTCGTCCATTGGGAGGCATATTCGCGATTGGGGTCGAGGTTGCGTATAAGGTTTCAGTCGCATGCTTGTCTGAATGCGACATGGGTGTCTTACGGCCTGCGATGAATTGTGCCAGACTAACCAAACCCTCGGAGAAACAATGGATTTCAGCGCTTCCTGCAAGGTGTCGGGCGGGGTAGATTTGATCGAATAGCGCAATCCCGACAGCGGATGCCGCATCGGTTCTTGCATTTGCAGATATGGACGTTAACTCTCCCCGGGAAACACACATCAGGAGATCCTTCATGGAAGTTCGCGCCGCTGTGGCCGTTGGGGCCGGAAAACCGCTTGAAGTCACCACTGTAAGGCTTGAAGGCCCGCGCGCTTTTGAAGTGCTGGTGGAAATCAAGGCAACCGGCATCTGTCATACCGATGAATTCACCCTGTCGGGTGCGGATCCGGAAGGTCTGTTTCCCGCGATTCTGGGTCACGAAGGGGCAGGTGTCGTTGTCGAGGTTGGCCCGGGTGTGACTACCCTGAAGCCGGGCGACCATGTCATTCCGCTCTACACGCCGGAGTGCCGGACCTGCGAATATTGCCTCAATCCGAAAACAAACCTCTGCCAGTCGATCCGCGCGACACAGGGGCAGGGCCTGATGCCGGACGGCTCGTCCCGATTCTCGACCCTCGATGGTGAGCCGATCCTGCACTACATGGGCACATCGACGTTCTCCAACTACACGGTCGTACCGGAAATCGCTCTGGCGAAGATCCGTCCGGACGCGCCATTCGACAAGGTCTGCTACATCGGCTGTGGTGTCACGACCGGCATCGGTGCGGTGATCAACACCGCAAAGGTTGAAATCGGTTCGCGTGCGATTGTCTTCGGCCTCGGCGGCATCGGTCTGAACGTTCTCCAGGGTCTGCGTCTTGCCGGTGCCGACCAGATTGTCGGCGTTGACCTGAACCCGGAAAAGAAAGAGATGGCCGAGCGTTTCGGCATGACCGATTTCGTCAATCCGAGTGAAGTAGACGGCGACCTTGTTCCGTATCTTGTGAACCTCACCAAAGGTGGGGCCGACTATACCTTCGATGCGACCGGCAACGTGAATGTCATGCGTACGGCGCTTGAATCAGCCCACAAGGGTTGGGGCGAGAGCATCATCATCGGTGTTGCTCCGGCTGGTGCTGAGATCTCGACCCGTCCGTTCCAGCTTGTGACCGGCCGCGTCTGGAAAGGCACCGCATTTGGTGGCGCGCGTGGCCGCACGGACGTTCCGAAGATCGTTGACTGGTACATGGACGGCAAGATCGAGATCGATCCAATGATCACCCACACGATGCCTCTCGAAGACATCAACAAGGGGTTCGATCTGATGCACTCCGGTGAATCGATCCGCTCGGTGGTGGTTTACTGATCGAACGTCAGGCGTAACCCGCCGACATATTGCCAAGGCGTCGTCCCTGCGAAAGCGGGGACGCGCATGCTGCGTCTCTCCGGTCTGGCAAGGCAAGGCCGGAGAAGTCCTTTTGGATAGGCGGCTATTCAGAGATTGGAATTGACTGACAATGAAAACCCTTTCCGAAAACAAGTCCTTTGGCGGCACCCAAGGTGTCTATAGCCACATGTCGGAAGCCTGTGGTTGTGAAATGACTTTTGCAGTCTACATTCCGCCGCAGGCCAAGGACGGCCCCGTGCCATGTCTTTGGTATTTGTCGGGTCTGACCTGCACCCATGAAAACGCCATGACCAAAGCCGGGCTGCAGGCCCATGCCGCAGAGTTTGGTATTGCCGTCGTCTTTCCGGACACCAGCCCGCGTGGCGAGAGCGTTGCCAATGATGAGGCTTATGATCTGGGGCAAGGGGCGGGCTTCTACGTCAACGCGACAGAGACTCCATGGGCGCCGCATTTCCAGATGGAGACCTACATTGCCAGCGAATTGCGCGATCTGGTGACCGAGAACTTCCCAGTTTCCGTGCATCACGGGATCACCGGGCATTCCATGGGCGGGCACGGCGCGTTGACGCTGGCAATGAAATATCCCGGGCATTATCAGTCATTGTCAGCCTTTGCGCCGATCGCAAACCCCACGGCTTCCGACTGGGGCCGCAAACAGCTTGGGGCCTATCTCGGAGCTGATGAGACACTCTGGACAGCGCATGACGCGACGGGTCTGGTCAAGGAAAAGGGCTGGGCCGGTGATGTTCTGATTGATCAGGGTGCAGGCGATCAATTCTACGAACTGCTCAAACCCGCTGCGCTCATCGATGCATTGACCGAAACGAAGACGGCTCATACCTACCGCTTGCAGGCAGGCTACGACCATTCCTATTATTTCGTGTCAACGTTCGCGCGCGACCACGTCGCCTGGCATGCCGAGCGACTGAAGGGTTAATCTACCACTTTCGGACTTGGTTCTTTTCGCTCAAGGCTTTCGCGTAGGCGCTTTGGGCGAATTTTCTGGGCAATCTCAATTCGCCTAACATGTACCATTCTTCGATGTGTTCGAGAACGATCGGTTCGAACACATCGTTCATGGCCCGGATTGTTTCCTGTAGATCATAGCCGGTGGTTTCTTCAGATCTTTCAAGAGGCGGCAGAAGGACCATCCTGAAACGGGCCGGTCCCAGTCGCACAAGATATGTCGGGATAATTGTGCCGCCGCAGGAATTGGCGATCTTCACCGCGACGATCGCATTTCCTTTTTTCGGTAATGGTCGACCGAAACTGGGCAGATGGACCTGCTTGTCGCGAACTTCGTCCACGAAAATGGTCATGGAATACTGTCCGTTGTTCATCAGCCGGTGCAGCCGATACGCGCTTCTTTGCCCCGGTGGGAAAAGATACTGGTTTCGCTCCTTGCGGATGGCATGAACAATGCGGTTCTTGAACCGGTTTGGCTCCGGTTGAAATGGACCGATGCTCGGTCCGGCGAGCCCCTCGTGTATTGCCACGAAAAGTGCTTCCCAGGTGCCAAGATGCATGGATGTGAAGATCACTGGTGCGCCTTTGGCCTGCGCTGCTTTCAGATGTTCCAGCCCTTCAACTTCAATACGAGCACTTTTCCATAACTTGTTGACGATGCAGAACTCGGACATCGTTCGGCCGATGTTGTGCCACCATCGTTTCAGTCCCGCTTTCCGGCCCTTGTCGGTGTTCCAGCGGTTGACGGTCAGCGTTTCAAAATTACGGCTGATGCGCTGCGGAAACAGTTTGTCTCGATATGACCAGCGCATTACCGGCACGAGCAGATTGCCGAAACCCGATGCGAATGCTGGTGGGCACAGTTTCAGCGAATGATGAAAAAGGGAGTTCAGGACACCGTCCTTGACATGAACGAACCAGTGAAGCCGAGCTGCCTCCCGCTCTGCCTCCTGTTGAGAAAAGAGGTCCCTTAGACGAGGAGCGGCGGGCTCTACTGCAAGAGTTTCAGCGAAGGGAATATCTTCCAGCCGCGTCTGTTTGGTCATGAATGGCGCGGGTGCAGCGTCATTGGCAGGTTTTCACCTGGGCGCAAGGTCAACCGCGCTACCGGCTGGACGTCCGTACCGTCTTTCAGCTTGAGTTCGAAATCCTGGGCGAGAATGGCCAAGCTGAGAATTGCTTCTGTCATGCCGAATTGCAGTCCGGCGCAAATGCGCGGGCCGATGCTGAAGGGGACATACCCGTATTTATTGGGTTTCTTCGATTTCGGATTGAGAAAACGGCCGGGATCAAAAACGTCCGGTTTCGACCATAGCACCGGATTGCGATGCATAAGCCATGGCACCACCATGACCAGCGAACCTTTCGGCACTGACTTGCCGCCGATGCTTGTGTCGGCCATTGCCTCTCGCGCAAGGATAGGGACCGGCGGATACAGCCGCAAGGTTTCCTCGATGACAGCCTTGGTGTAGGGCAGGTTGGGAACGTCCTGGAATGTCGGTGACCGGCCGGCGAGGACCGTGTCGAGTTCGGCCTGCAATTTTGCCCTGCTCTTGTCGCATTGGGACAGCAGGAACCAGGCCCAGGCCAGTGTGTTGGCAGTTGTTTCATGGCCGGCCATGAAAATCACGGCAGCTTCGCTGATGATTGCCTCACGGCTCAGTGGTTCGCCGTTCTCGTCTCTCGCTTCCAGCAAACCGCCAATGACGGATGCTTCGCCTTTTTCCTTCTGCGCTTCGTAGTTGGCGATGATCTTGTCGAGCACCGTCATGATGCGCTCGACAGGTTTCTTGATCGCACGGCCACGAAAACGTGGCAGCCATTCGGGCAGTCCGAAGAGGGAGAGGATGTCGACCTGGTCGATATGGCGCTGATAATCCGAAAAACCCTGAACGACTTCGGCAGCATGATCCTTGCCCAGCTGGCGCCCAAAAATGGTCCGGCAAATGATCTCTGCTGTCAGGTGTGCCATATCGGCGAGCGCATCGACCTCAGCGCCTTCGCCCTGCGATGCCCAGTCAGCTCGCTGTTCCTCGATGGTTTCGATCATGATCGGCGCGAATCCTTTGACGCGCGAGCCGTGGATGATCGGTGCTACCACCTTGCGGCGTTTCGCCCAGGTTTCGGTATCACTGATAAAAAGACCGTCGCCGAGAAGAGGCTGCAAGGCATGACGCATTTGCGGGCTTTTGCGCTGCAAGACATCGTGATTGGTCTGGAACGCTTCACGAACCACGTCTGGCCGGTTGCAGATCACCAGTTCGCGAGTGAAGATCTTTTTGCTTCTGAGGCGGCTTTGAAAATCATCAACGCCCCAAATAGATAGAAAATTGCGCTTGGCCATGCCGATCAGGCTCCAGACCGGCGGCATCTTTTCATAGCGGAACGGGTAGGGCGGCACGAAGTCTTCAGCCTTGGTGGCTGTCGGTTCGGCCTTTTGGGTGTCGCCTGAAATTTGTGCGGAAACAGTCACTAAAAATAATCCGAATTGGTTCTGGTTTTACCGGAATAACCTGTCAGATGGCTTTTAGTCACTTGGGCTGAACACGTAAAGCACAGAGCGCGAGCATCAGCCATCCGAGGATCACCATCATGCCGCCGATTGGCGCCGACATCGCAAACAGGCGCCTTTCCAGAAAAGCCCGCATCAACAGGTCACCACAGAACAGGGACAGTCCTGCGGCAAGGAATATCAAAACGACGGGAAGGAGCGGCACTCTCCGCAATTGGGCGAGAAGGCCGATGCCCAGGAACACAGGCGCGTGAAACAAAAGCATGTGTGCAGCGGTTTCGATCAGGCTTGACGCGCTGGCGTGCGCGGACAATGCCAGACTTACGACGCCGGCTGCACCTGAGACACCGGCCATGGCCATGCCCGTTCTGAGAAGAGGAGCGGTCGGGGTCGCCTGAGGCTGCATGTGGGGCATCCGGTTGTCCTGGAAACGTTTGACCCGCCGGCGCAAGCCGGCAGGCCTGGAGAAGGGGTCGGATCAGGCCGCAAAGCCGCGCTTTTCAAGAAGAGCATCGATCCGTGGCGCACGCCCCCGGAATGCGAGATACGCGGCTTCCGGGTCCTGCCGGCCACCGGCTGAGTAGATGTAGGTCAACAGTTTTCCAGCCGTTTCCGGATCAAATACGTTGCCCTTCTCTTCAAATGCCTCAAACGCATCCGCATCCATCACCTCCGACCACATGTAGCTGTAATATCCAGCCGCGTAGCCGTCGCCCGAAAAGATATGCTGGAAATGCGGGATACGGTGACGCATCGTGATGGCTTGCGGCATGCCGATCTTGCCGAGTTCTTCCTTTTCGAAGGCTGCAACATCTAGTTCTGCCGGATCTTCCAATTGATGGAGTTCGAGATCGATCAGTGCGGAAGCCGTATACTCTACCGTCGCAAATCCCTGATTGAAATTGGCGGCAGCAAGCAGCTTGTCGAGAAGCGCCTCGGGCATCGGTTCGCCGGTCTTGTAGTGAACGGCGTATTTTGAAAGCACTTCGGGTTGAGACAACCAGTGCTCATACAGCTGAGAGGGCAACTCGACGAAGTCACGCGAGACGCTGGTGCCCGAAATCATGGGGTAGGTCACATTCGAAAGAAGACCGTGCAGGCCATGGCCAAACTCGTGGAACAGGGTCCGGGCATCATCGAAAGTCAGCAGCGTGGCCTCACCCTTGGCACCCTTGGAGAAATTCATCACATTGACGATGATTGGCGTTACGTCGCCTTCCAGCCTGTGTTGCGACCGGAATGCACTCATCCAGGCACCGGATCTTTTTGACGACCGTGCGAAATAGTCTCCCAGAAAGAGACCGACGTGATTGCCATCCTTGCCGAGTACTTCAAACACCCGGACATCCGGATGGTAGACCGGCATGTCCTTGAGTTCTTTGAAAGTAAGCCCGAAGAGACGTGTTGCCGTGTCAAAGGCAGCCTGGATGATGTTTTCAAGCTGCAGGTAAGGCTTCAGCTCCGTTTCATCCAGATCGTGTTCGGCCTTGCGGACTTTTTCGGAATAAAAGCGCCAGTCCCATGCCTCGATAGAATGGTTTTCGCCGGCATTGCGCGCCATGTCCGCCAGCTTGGCTTCTTCTTCCCGCGCCTGAGCGACCGCCGGTTCCCAGACCTTCACAAGCAGGCCTCTGACGTTGTCAGGCGTCTTGGCCATCGTGTCATCGAGCTTGAACTCCGCAAAGTTCTTGAAGCCGAGCATCCGGGCTTTCTCGTCCCGCAGTTTGAGAGTTTCGCTGATGATTGCCCGGTTGTCTGTCTGGTCGCCGTTTTCTCCCCGGGCGGACCATGCCTTGAAGGCTTCTTCACGCAAGCGCCGGTTCGTGGAAAATTGAAGGAAAGGCTCGATCGAGGAACGGGAAAGCGTGATGACGTGCTTTCCGTCAAGCCCTCGTTCGTTTGCAGCTTCGGCAGCCGACGTCAGCAGGAAGTCAGGCAGGCCGGCACGGTCTTCCTCGGTTTCCAGAACAAGCTGATAATCCGACTCATCCTTGAGTACGTTCTGGGAAAAGCTGGTGCCGAGCGTGGCAAGTCTTTGCGAAATGTCAGCCATCCGCGCCTTGCCGGCATCGTCAAGGCCAGCACCGGCCCGCTGGAACATTTTCTGATACCGTTCGAGCACGCGCGCGTCTTCGGAATTGAGTTCAAGCGAATCCCTTTGTTCCCACAATGCAGCAATCCGGCCGTAAAGCTTGGAATTCAGCAGCATTTCCGAGGAATGTTTGGCAAGCTTCGGCGCCACGTCGCGCTCGATCTTTTGCAGGGACTCATTGGTATGGGCACCAGTCAGGTTGAAAAACGTCCTTGCAACCTTGGTGAGCGTCTTTCCTGACGTCTCCAGGGCAACAATCGTGTTTTCAAAAGTCGGCGCCACCTCCTGATCGGCGATCCTGTCAGTGTCCGCCTTGGCTTCCGCCATGGCGGCGTCGAATGCTTCCTCGAAATGCTCGGGAGAGATCGTCTCGAAGGGAGGCAGGTCGAACGGCGTGGTCCAGTCGGAAAGAAGCGGATTGACGGTCATTTGTGCCTCGGAAGGTATCTTGAAGGATGTCAGCGACATATGGCGCAGATTGGGATCGGTTCCAAGCACTCTGCGGCTAAATAGCGCCTTGAAGCCGGTCAGGCCGCAGAACGCGATATGGCAACCGGTGTTTCTGTTCGGCGGGCAAGGAAGGCAACGGCAATCGCTTGCCTCATGATGCTTTGTAACGGTCTTTCGATGTCATTGGCATCAATTGGAGGCCGCTTACCACATCGAAGTCTTGGCACGCTCCGGCCATTCGCGGTCATAGGTTTCACCATCGAAACTTGCCTTGATTTCCTTCATGATTTCACCTGGTGACGGCAAGTCGCCCTTGCCGGTCCTGTTCTCGGTTTCCCAGAGGCCGGCACGCATGATGGCGCGCGCGCACTGGAAGTAGACCGAACCGATCGTGACCACGATCACCGAACGAGGCAAATGCCCCTCTTTCTCGAAGCTGGCAATAAGGTCCTGCTCGACGGAAAGTACTGCCTTGCCGTTGATCCTCAGAACGTTGTTCCAGCCGGGAATCATGAACATGAGTGAGACACGCGGGTCGCGAACAATATTGCGCAGCGAGTCGATCCTGTTGTTGCCCCGCCGGTCGGGCATCAGCAGCGTCTGGTCATCCTGTATCCTGACAACCATGCCGTCGTCGCCGCGCGGAGAGCAGTCGAGCCCTTCTGGTCCACAGGTTGCAAGTGTGCAGAAGTTGGAAGCCTCGACAATCCTGCGATACGCGGGGCTCAGATGATCGATTTCCTTGATCAAGGACGCTTCTCCGGCAGTACCGTAGTGTGCGTGAAGGTCCTCAAGGGAAGTGAGGATGTTCATTGAAATGATTCCGGGCGGGTGTACGGGGACGAAGGCGAGAACCGCAGCTTATCCGCCCGTATCCGTCTCCGTCAATTTCGCCGCGGACGTCCTTTGAGCTCCGTACGATCTTGCACTTTGGTCTAACGCTTTGAAATTCCGGATTTTTGAACCTTTACGTCAAGGTAACTTTGCGTTGCGGTATGCGCGAGAAGTAAGTGGCTGAAAATCAAAAAGAAACAAAATGACGCAATGCAATAAAAATCGCGAGGAAATTCGAAGATTAGCCGTGATTACTTCGAAAGTATAATGAGTTGGTGTGGGTGAGCGATCCGATAGTCGTATTGCTGTTTTGCGAATGATTTTTTTACAGTCATTGCAGCTTGCAGTTTTGGTGCGGAGGAGCCGGGATCCCGGACGGGGAACAAGCCGGAATTGCTTGCAGCTGTACAGCTATTGCAGGCGTACCCGAGGTGGGTACGCGACGCCTTTCTGGGAGGAAAGTATGAGCTTAATTCGTAAACCCCTCAATCGTCGTTCCATTTTGCGCGCTGGCGCATTGGGCGGTGCCGCATTGGCAACGCCGACCATTTTCACCAGCCGCGCATGGTCTGCTGGTTATCTCAACGAACCGACAGGCGCTGAAGTCGTTCTGGGCTTCAACGTTCCGCAGACCGGCGCATATGCCGACGAAGGGGCAGACGAACTGCGCGCCTATCAGCTTGCCGTCAAGCACCTGAACGGTGAAGGCGACGGCGGTCTGTTGAACACCTTCTCGTCCAAGGAACTCAAGGGCAACGGCGTCAACGGCAAGAAGGTCGCCTTCGTGACCGGTGACACGCAGACCAAGTCTGATGCAGCCCGTGCATCCGCAAAGCGCATGATCGAAAAAGACGGCGCTATCATGATTACCGGTGGTTCGTCCTCCGGTGTGGCGATCGCCGTGCAGTCGCTCTGCCAGGAAGCCGGCGTCATCTTCATGGCGGGTCTGACCCACTCCAACGACACCACCGGCAAGGACAAGCGCAAGAACGGTTTCCGTCACTTCTTCAACACCGAAATGTCCGGCGCTGCGCTGGCTCCGGTTCTGAAGAACAACTACGGCACCGATCGCAAGGCCTATCACCTTACCGCCGACTACACCTGGGGCTGGTCTCAGGAAGAATCCATCAAGAAGTACACCGAAGGCATGGGCTGGGAGACGACAGCTGCTGTTCGTACGCCGCTTGGCGCTGGTGACTTCTCGCAGTACATCACGCCGGTTCTGAACTCCGGTGCTGACGTTCTTGTTCTGAACCACTATGGCAAGGACATGGTGAACTCCCTGACCCAGGCTGTTCAGTTCGGTCTGCGCGACAAGCAGGTCAACGGCAAGGACTTCGTAATCGTTGTTCCGCTGTATTCTCGCCTGATGGCACAGGGTGCCGGTGAAAACGTTAAGGGCATCTTCGGGTCCACCAACTGGCACTGGTCGCTGCAGGACGAAGGCTCCAAGGCTTTCGTGAAGTCCTTCGGCCAGGAATACGGCTTCCCGCCGAGCCAGGCTGCGCACACCTGCTACGTCCAGACCCTGCTTTATGCAGATGCCGCACAGCGGGCAGGCACGTTCGATCCTTGCGCGATTGCCGCAGCTCTCGAAGGCTTCGAATTCGACGGCATGGGCAACGGTCCGACCCTCTATCGCGCAGAAGACCACCAGTGCTTCAAGGACGTTCTGGTCGTGAAGGGTAAAGAAAACCCGAGCTCCCAGTTCGACCTTCTCGAAGTGGTGGAAGTCACTCCGCGTTCGCAGGTCGAATACCCGGCAGACTTGCTGGGTGGCGAACTCGGCGCGTGCAACAACGGCGCATAAGCTCTTGAACGTCGGCAGCCGCCGGAGGATCTCCGCCGGCGGCTGCTGCTTATCAGGACGCAAGTGACGCAGCAAATAGCGGCAAGACCATGGATGTGATTATTCTTCAACTGCTGAACGGGTTGGACAAGGGCGGAGCCTACGCGCTGATCGCCTTGGGACTGACCCTGATTTTCGGGACCCTTGGGGTCGTCAACTTCGCGCATGGTGCCTTGTTCATGCTGGGTGCGTTCTGCGCGGTGTCGTTCAACAAGCTTCTCAGCCTGGAGATCGTGACGACGGATCCGACCAAGACGACGGCGTGGGGAACTCCCCTCGAAATCCGTACACCCTACATCGAGGCATACCTCGGAGACTTCGGTCACTGGGTGCTCAACTATTCGGTGCCGGTTTCCATCCTGCTTGCCATTCCGGTCATGCTGCTTTTCGGTTTCATCATGGAACGTGGCCTGATCAAGCACTTCTACAACCGGGCGCACGCCGATCAGATCCTCGTCACCTTCGGCCTCGCTATCGTTCTTCAGGAAATCATCAAGTCGATCTTCGGCGCCAACCCGATCCCGCAAACCGCGCCAGATGCCGTACGCGGAGCAGCCGACATCGGAGCTGCCCTCGGCTTGGATCCTGGCGTGATCGTCTATCCGTACTGGCGCATGGTCTACCTTGCCTTCGCAGGCGCCATCATCGCAGCCGTATTCGCCTTCCTGCAATTCACCACCTTCGGCATGGTTGTTCGGGCCGGCATGGCAGACCGTCATACGGTCGGGCTGCTGGGCATCAACATCGAGCGCCGTTTCACCATCGTTTTCGCGATCGCCGCAGTGGTCGCCGGTCTAGCCGGGGTCATGTACACGCCGATCCTGCCACCCGACTATCACATGGGCATGGACTTCCTCGTGCTCAGCTTCGTCGTGGTGGTTGTTGGCGGCATGGGGTCGCTGCCTGGAGCCGTCGCGGCAGGTTTCCTGCTCGGCATCCTGCAGTCCTTCGCATCGATGAATGAAATCAAGGCCATTCTTCCAGGCATCGACCAGATCATCATCTATCTCGTTGCTGTGGTCATCCTTCTCGTGCGTCCGCGCGGGCTGATGGGCCGCAAGGGCGTCATGGAGAACTAAAAAAATGTCTACAAAAACATCTCCTGCACGCGACTACATCTTCTTTGCGATCTTTGCTGTCGCGGTGCTTACGATGCCGATCTGGCTTGAGCCGATTGGTGCCGGTTATCCCGACCTTCTGCAGAAGTTTGCAATCTTTGGTCTCTTTGCGACCGGTTTCAACATTCTGTTCGGTCTGACTGGATACCTGTCATTCGGCCATGCCGCGTTTCTGGGTGTCGGTTCCTACACCGCAGTCTGGACGTTCAAGCTGCTTGGCATGAACCCGATCCCCGCCGTAATCATGGCAATCATCGCCTCCGGCATCTTCGCACTTGCCATCGGCTATGTGTCGCTGCGCCGGTCGGGCATCTATTTCTCGATCCTGACGCTCGCTTTCGCTCAGATGTCATATAACCTGGCCTATTCGGTTCTGACGCCAATCACCAACGGGGAGACCGGCTTGCGTGTTCTGCGCAGCGACCCGCGTCTGTTCGATGGCAATGGTGGTCAGGAAGGCCCGCTGATCGCGAACCTGTTCGGCATTGAAATGACCGGGTGGGGCGGGTTCTACTTCTGTGCGGTCATCCTTCTGATCGGCTTCTTCGTTGCACAGCGGATCTTCCGGTCGCCTTTTGGCATCATGTTGCGCGCCGTCAAGACCAACCAGAACCGTATGACCTACACCGGCCTCAATCCGCGTCCCTACACACTGGCGGCGTTCGTGATCTCGGGAATGTATGCAGGTCTGGCCGGTGCTTTGATGTGCATCACCGATCCGCTGGCAGGTGCTGAGCGCATGCAATGGACTGCATCGGGAGAGGTCGTTCTCATGACCATTCTCGGCGGCGCAGGCACCTTGCTCGGCCCGATCTTCGGTGCGGCTCTGATCAAGTATTTCGAGAACATCTTCTCTGCCTTCAATGAGCAGACCCTGCATGAGATTTTCGGTTTCCTTCCGGACTTTATCGAAGGCCCCGTCATCTCCGTTGCCGGCCTGTTCGTCGGTGAAGGCTGGCATCTTACGCTAGGTGTTCTCTTCATGCTGATCGTTATCTTCCTGCCTGGTGGCATCATGGAAGGCGTGTCCCGGATCGGTAAGCTGTTCAAGCGGTCGTCCGGCAAGTCTGAACCGAACCGTGCAACTGCCCCTGCAGAGTAAGGAACAAGAATATGGAAATCCTACGTGTAGAGGGCGTCAACAAGTCGTTCGGCGGTCTGAGAGCCCTCAACAATGTCAACTTCTCGGTGGAGCAGGGCACTGTTCACGCGATCATCGGGCCGAACGGAGCGGGTAAGTCGACCTTCCTGAACTGCATGATCGGCCGGTTGATCCCGGATACCGGCACGGTGAAGTTCGGCGATATCTCGCTCACAGGCATGAAGCCCTACGAGATCAACCAGGTCGGCGTTTCACGGGTGTTCCAGACCCCTGAAATTTTCGCAGAACTCACCCTGCTGGAAAACGTCATCATCCCCACCATGGCAAAGCGCGACGGACAGTTCTCACTGCGTCCGTTCAAGCGGCTCGATAGGGATGCGGAAATCCAGGACAAGGCACTTCACATGCTGGAGGACGTCGGCCTGGCGGAGAAAAAAGACGTTATTTCCGGTTCCCTGTCACGTGGTGACAAGCGCCGGCTCGAGCTGGCCATGTGCCTCTCGCAGGATCCGAAGCTACTGCTTCTCGATGAACCGACCGCGGGCATGTCCCGCGCCGATACCAACAACACGATCGATCTGCTGAAACGGATTGCCGGACGCGGTATCACCAAGGTGGTCATCGAACATGACATGCATGTCGTGTTCTCGCTTGCCGACAAGGTCACCGTGCTCGCACAGGGAACGATCATCGCGGAAGGCAAGCCCGAAGAGATCAAGGGCGACCCGCGCGTACAGGAAGCTTATCTCGGAGGAGCGCATCTGTGACCCTACTTGACGATCAGTTCAGCGGCCGGTCCGCTCCCGGCGTCCCGCCGCGCAAATCTCAAGGCGGCGCCCCCGCATTTTTCTCGGCCTGGGATCTGCATGCCTATTACGGAGAAAGCTATATCGTTCAGGGTGTCAGTTTTGACATTCGTGAGGGCGAGATCCTGGCACTTCTGGGCCGCAATGGCGCAGGCAAGACATCGACGTTGCGGGCAATCGCCCGGATGGAGGATCCGCAGCTGAAACATGGCGAGGTGTGGCTGGATCACAAGCCGCTTCACACCATGAAGAGCTTTCAGGCAGCCCGCCAGGGCGTCGGCCTCGTTCCGGAAGACAGACGCATCATTCCGGGACTGACGGTTCAGGAGAACCTGGAGCTCTCGCAGATTGCCGAGCCGGTCGGATGGTCGATCGAGCGTATCTACGAGCATTTCCCGAGGTTGGCCGAACGACGGTCGCAGGACGCCATCACCATGTCCGGCGGCGAACAGCAGATGCTGGCTGTTGCACGTATCCTCGCGCGCGACATCAAACTGCTGTTGCTGGACGAGCCCTATGAAGGCCTCGCGCCGGTGATCGTTCAGGAGATCGAGCGCATCCTCGAAGGCGTGAAGGATCTCGGCATCACGACCATCATTGTTGAACAGAACGCAATCGCGGCGCTTCACCTTGCCGACAGGGCGGTCATTCTGGAC
The DNA here is from genome assembly GCF_012273635.1 of Labrenzia sp. PO1. Classification (NCBI taxonomy): domain Bacteria; kingdom Pseudomonadati; phylum Pseudomonadota; class Alphaproteobacteria; order Hyphomicrobiales; family Stappiaceae; genus Labrenzia; species Labrenzia sp. PO1. The sequence continues at coordinate 599,307 of NZ_JAAXCR010000003.1, read as the reverse complement.
ATGGGAGAGGTCGTGTTCGACGGATCGGCACAGGAAGTCCTCGACAATCCGCAGCTGCGTCAGGAATACCTGGCGATCTGAGCCTGCGGACATTTCAGAAGCTGAAGGCCGGTGCCAAGCACCGGCCTTTTTTGTCTGCCGGCATTGGTTGAAGGCGGCGGCGGCGGCCTATAGTCTGTCCAGACTGTTTTCATTTTTTATCGGGTTTCTTTGTGACCAGCCTCAAATCGGAATTGCCGAGCTTCACTGGATTTGCGGTCTTTGCCGCCTTCACCTTCGCGGGCGATGCCTTGAAACCGGAAACGATCGGGATTGTCCCGTCGCTGTTGCTACTGGCAGTCATATTCGTCACGGTTATGTGGTGCGCCTTTTCGGTCGTCCGGCACGCGGAATGCCTGGCAACCCTGCTTGGCGAACCCTTCGGTACCTTGATCCTGACACTGGCGGTCATCGGGATCGAAGTTGCGCTGATTGTTGCGATCATGCTGTCGGGCGACGCCATTCCGACGATGGCACGCAACACGATGTTCTCGGTCGTGATGATTGTCCTGAACGGGCTGGTTGGCCTGTGTCTTTTGGCAGGCGGTCTGCGCCACAAGAACCAGACCTATAATCTGCAAGGCGCGAATGCGTTCCTGTCGGTGCTTGTGCCTCTGGCAATCTTTGCACTCGTGTTGCCGCGCATCACCCACTCGGCTCCTGGCGGAGAGCTGTCTCCGCTACAGTCAGCGTTCGATGTCGTCATGTGCCTGCTGCTGTATGGTGTGTTTCTGGCGATCCAGACGGTAACGCACAGCGATATCTTTCGTCAGCCCGACGACGACGGCCATGATGAAGGGCATCATGGCGTGGTCGTCCGGTCGATGCCGTTTCACATCATTGGCCTGTTCGGGGCACTTCTTCCGATCATCCTCCTGTCGAAGAAGCTCGCACTCTATGTGGAATTCGGTATCGAAGGGCTGGGAGCACCACTGGCCTTGAGCGGGTTCATTGTTGCGGCACTTGTGCTGATGCCCGAAGGGCTCAGCGCATTGCAGGCCGCACGGGATAACAAGCTTCAGCGCGCTGTAAATATCTGCCTTGGATCCGCGGTGGCGACCATTGGTCTGACAGTGCCGGCCGTTCTTCTCGTAAGTTGGGTGACAGGACTCAAGATTGAACTCGGCCTGGAACCTGCCGACATCATCATGCTCGTGCTGACCCTGTTCATAAGCCTGTTGACGTTCGGCAGCAGGGCGACGAACTATCTCCAGGGCGCGGTTCACCTGGCACTGTTCGCCGCCTATGTAATGATGATCTTCGACTTGTCCTGAAAATTACGCTCTCCTGGAGTTTTTCGTCCGAGCAAATGCTTGGACTGCTCCGGGGAATATGATTTGTATCAATAAAGTTAACACTTAACAGATTGGCCCAACATGCTGCTTTTGACCGAAGACCAGACCCGCGATGCATTGCCATACCCTGATCTGATAGACGCTTTGGCAAAGATGTTCCGGTCTGGCTGCGTGATGCCAACCCGCCACCATCATGACATGGAAATACCCGGTGAACCCGATGCGACTGTGTTGCTGATGCCGGCCTGGGTGCCGGGCGGATATGCGGGCGTGAAGGTGGTCAATGTGGTTCCGGGCAATTCGGAGCGCAATCTTCCCGCAATTTCTGCGCAATACCTTTTGTCGGATGCACGAACCGGAGAGATGCTCGCGCTAATCGACGGTGGCGAATTGACAGCCAGGCGCACCGCAGCGGCCTCCGCACTTGCGGCCAGCTACCTGGCTCGCTCCGACGCGCGGCATCTGCTGGTACTCGGCACCGGGCGCCTTGCTCCCAATCTGATCGCCGCGCATATGGCCGTTCGTTCCATTGACGAAGTCACCATCTGGGGGCGGTCCAGGGAAAAGACGGAAGAAGTCGTGCGCTCGCTTGCCGACCAGTTCCCGGTGAAACTGAAATCAGCAACAAGTTTGAAGGAAGCGCTTGGGGAAGCGGATATCGTCAGTGCCGCAACACTCTCTTCCGAACCCTTGATCAAGGGGGCCTTGTTGAAGCCGGGAACGCATGTGGATCTTGTGGGGGCCTTCAAGCCCAGCATGCGCGAGAGTGACGACGATCTTGTCAAGCGGGCAGAGATCTTCGTGGACACCCGCGATGGGTGCCTTTCCGAAGGTGGAGATATCGTTCAGCCAATCAAGGCCGGGGTATTGTCACCAGGCGAAATCAAGGCTGACCTGTATGAGCTTTGTCGGGGTGACCATCCTGGCCGGCAGAGTGAAGAAGCCATCACCATGTTCAAGTCGGTGGGGGCTGCGCTGGAAGACCTTGCCGGCGCCATTCTTGCCTACCAGTCAGTCGAGCATTGATTGGAAACACACAGGGCGCGGGGCGGTTTGCCGCCTCAGCCCAATTCGAACGTTGTGATGCCGTAGAGCTGGTCCAAAGGCAGATCGGGTGCCAGGCCGCGATACATGCGGAAGGTTTCGAATTCCGGTGACAGCTCGTATTTTTCCGCCATCAGCAATGCTGCCGCATTGGGTTCGGGCGTGTCGAGGATAATGGTCTGCCCTTTGACCTGTCCGGCAAGTGTGCGGAACAAGGTATCGGCAATTTCCGGCTCATCCGCGAAAAGGGGCCCGATCTTGTAGCCTTCGTGGCACTGGCGGATAATGCCGTAGCCCCTGACATGACCATCTTCGACAAAGGCAAAGCCGCGGCGTGTTTCCAGCATGGGGGCGGCCCAGGTTTTCAGAAATTGCGTGCGTTCTGCCGGAAAGAAGCGCTGGTCATAATCACGTATGCCGGGAAAAAGGCCATGACCAAGTGGTGCAAGGCGCGGGTCCATGGGCGTATCGCACATTGAGATGCCGGCATGCCGGATGTTCCGGTAGACTGATTTGAACCCGTGCTGGGCATAACTCGCAGTCTGCTCATTTACCGCATCCAGACCGATGACCCGAGACCCCAGATATGCCATTGCATGGTCCCAGATCCGGTGGCCGTATCCCATGGTCCGGAATTCGGGCTTGCAGATATAGAGCCCGATGAAGCCGAATGTATCACCGTAGCGGACTGCCGAAATAACGTTGATCAACTTTCCGTCTATTTCGCCGGCAAAATACCCGTTCGGATCGGCTGTGAAGAATGCTGGGCCGTCTTCAATCCCGGGGTTCCAACCTTCCTCCATCGCCAATTCGAGTGGAATGTGAATCTCACTTTCCTTCAGCTGGCGAATCCTGAACGCGTCTGTCATCTGACCTCCCGAGCATTTGCAGGCTTTTGCAGCAGCGTAGGATGACTCGAAATGAAAAGAAACACTTGCCTGAAGTGGCATTCCCTCGGCTTTGCCCGAACAGCTGACGGTTGCTGATGTCGTCTCCCTTGCGTCGGAACCACAAGTGTGCATCACTTTCCCTAAGGGTATTTGATCGACGGGGGCGCCGGACGCTTTGGAGCCGGAAGTGCCTCCGTGTGAGTTCCATCACAGACAGGCAGCAGCTCTAGCGCGATAGTTACACGCGGATTTAAGCGCTGAGGACGTTATGCAGAAACGGGATTATCGACCTCTTGCCACACGAGTTGGCAAATCTATGACCTCCACCAAGCCTGTGGGCCGGTTGAGGAAAGCTGTCAGGATGGGCCTTCTGAGCCTGCCGGTGGGTGCTGCTCTTGCATTGCCTTCCGCCCAGGCGATGGCACAGACCGAGGACGGGCGCAGGGTTGCGCTGGTCATCGGCAACCAGGAATACCAGTATGTGACCCCGCTGGAAAATCCCGTTACGGACACGACGGAAATCGCCAGGATCCTTCGGGAGGCCGATTTTGATGTGACGATCGGCACGGACCTCAACAAGAAGGATCTGGAGCAGGTCGTACGCCGGTTCCTGCGAGAACTGAATGACGGCGACACGGCGCTGTTCTACTATTCCGGTCATGCGCTTCAGGTTGGCGATTCCAATTTCATTCTTCCTGTCGACGCCAAACTGTCCTCTCAATACGACCTGGAATTCGAAAGCCTCAAGGTGTCCCATCTGCTGGACTACATGAAGGCCGCTTCCAGCCTGCAGATCGTCATGCTTGACGCCTGCCGGGACAACCCGTTCGAAATCGCAAGCCTGTTTTGGGGCGAGGAAGAATATTCGCTCGGAAAGACCAGAGGGCTGCGCCGGATTCCGAACAAGCTCGGCACATTCATCTCCTATGCCACGCGTCCTGGTCAGGTTGCCTACGACGGCAAGGGGCCGATGAGCCCGTTCACCTCTTCTGTGGTCGAAAATGCTCTTGATCCGGCGCTCGAGATCAAGGACCTGATGACCAAGGTTCGCGATGACGTGGTTCGCAAGACCGGCGGCCAGCAGATCCCATATGAGGATTCAACGCTCGTCACCAGCTTCTATTTCGTACCGCCCAAACCGGCTCCGATCGTGACTGCCCATCACAGGGTCAGTGTATCTGCATCGGCTGAATCCGTTCCGATCAGCATCCCCGAACCGGTTCAGCCGGAAGGTGGAACGCTGAAGGCGAAGCTCACCTTGCTACCTGAAAAAGGTACCTTGAAGCTGCCGGGAGGCCGGGCCGTTGCTGAGGGGGACGTGATAGATGCGGCAGAGCTTGCCAGTCTCGAGTTCTTTCCGGAAGGCTCGAAACCCGGCGACGTGGAACTGATCTCCTACGAAGTAGAGGACCAATGGGGTGGTTCTGCATCCGCGATCGCCTCAATTACGGTCGCACAGGCCGAAGCGCCGGTGCAAAACGAGCAGGTGGAGGAAAACCGCACAAAGCGGCTTGAAGCTCTCCTGTCATGGCTGGGCAACACGGCCTCAAAGGGAGCGGTAGAAGCTGATATCGGCACCGGCCCCGTAAACGTCTATCCGGATGCGCCTGTCGAGGATCTGCCGGCAACAAGCGACTGGCTGAAGGTTGTCTCTGTCGATACGGACCTGCAGCTTGCTTCCGATAACCGCTTGCTGCAGGCCGGCGACCGTTTTCCTGTTTCTGCGCTCGCGACATTGACCGTCCGCCCGCAGATCGGCAGCGAAAGTGAAGCGCGGAAATTTGCTCTGGAATTGCCGGCTGTCGAAGGAACGCCTGCAAGAACCATCACGCAGATCGTTCAACCCCGTGTAACGCAATGCGATCGCCTGGCAACCCAGCCTTTCGATTTGCAGGCGGTTACGGAAGGACGGCTCGCCAACGATCTTGATGCGGCGGCTGTGGATACGGCCTGTGCCGAAGCGATGGCTGCCTACCCGGAGATCGGCCGGTTCGTCTTCCAGCGCGGCCGTGGAGCATTTGCCGCCGGTAACCTGCAACAGGCTGTCGGTTACTTTGAACAGGCCTACCAGATGGGACATGTTCGTGCCGGCCAGGTGCTGGGGCGCATGTATTTCCTGGGTGCGGGGATCGATCGTGACCGCGAGAAAGCTGTCGACCTATACCGCAAGGCTGCGGAGCGGGGAGACGCCTATGCTCTGCATTCGCTTGGTATGGCCGAGATCAAGGGCGAAGGCACGGCCCAGAACGAAAAGGACGGCCTGGACAAACTGCTACAGTCGGTGGAGGCAGGCCACACGTTCTCGTTCAATGCCATTGGCGGTTTCTACCTCAATGGCCAGCATGTGGAAGAAAACATCGACCGCGCCGTTTATTACTACAATCGCTCGGCATCGCGGAACGACATTTATGGCTACCTGAACATGGGGACGCTGTACCGCGATGGTAAAGGTGTGCCGCAGGACTATGAAGCAGCACTTGGCTGGTTCATGAAAGCACATGAAGGCGGGCATCCCGCAGCAGGCACGGCTATCGGACTGCTTTACTACAATGGCCAGGGTGTTGAGAAAAATGCGGAAGAGGCAACTCGCTGGTTCCGTGAAAGCGCCCAGCGCGGAGATCCCTGGGGTGCATTCAACACCGCGTGGATGCTTGGCCAGCAAGATGGCGATGCCGCAGGCCAGGACCGTGTTCGCATGCTTGCCATGGCTGTGGCTGTTGAACCGTCTTCGCAGGCTGCCGAGCAGGCAAAGACCGCTCTCGGCGATGCGCGGAAAAACCTCAAGGCAAAGGTGTTGCAACAGACCCTGACCGATCTCGGTTTCGATCCAGGACCGGTTGACGGGCAGCCGGGACGGAAAACCCGTGAAGCCCTGGCCGACTTCTTTGAAGCCTCTGGACGGGCGCCTTCTGAAGGCGATGAGGCCCTGATTGCACTGGTTAAGCATCAGTGGGAACAGAACCGTCCCAGATATGATCTGTTTTAATCGCTGAGGGAGATATTCAGATGAAATCGTTCTTGTACTTATTGCCGGTCACAGGACTGCTGACGCTGATGGTGGCAGGATGCCAGACACAGCAAAACCCGGCCCCGCAAGCAGTCTCACCCCCACAAAGTGCAAAACCAGTAACACGAACAAAGACGACAACAAGCCCAACTTCTTCGCCTGTGTACGATCCCATCAATGATCCTAGCGCACGGGATCGGGATAATGGTGGAGGCGGCGGCGGCGGCGGTGGCGGGGGCCCAAGTGGCGGCGGCGGCGGTAGCTGGGGCTAACCTCGCACAGAAAAGGTAACACCGATGAATGTTCCATTTGGCCTGGCGTCCGGACGATATTTCTGGGCCAGAATGTGCGGCCTGTTTCTTATCGCAGTGAGCTTTGGCTCGACAGCGGAAGCCGGACAGTGGCGAGCACTCGTTGTGGGCGTCGACGCCTATCAGCACGTTTCTCCCTTGAAGGGGGCGGTCAATGATGCGCGAGACATCGCCGAAACACTGACAGCTGCCGGTGTTACCGATCTGACCACGCTATACGATGCCGATGCGTCGAGGCAGGCAATCCTTTCGTCGTGGCAGGATCTCATTTCCCGCGCGGATGCTGACGATGTTCTTGTTTTGTCCTATGCTGGACACGGGGCGCAGGAGCCCGAGTGGGTAAAGGGTTCGGAAGAAGACGGCATGGACGAAGTCTTCCTTCTGGCCGGTTTCGATATTGCTGCTCCGGGTAATGGCGAGAGACTGCGAGACGATGACATCGCCGCAATGCTCCGGGCTGCTGGTGGACGCAGTGTTCTGGTTCTCGCAGATAGCTGCCACTCGGGCACAATGACCCGATCCGTGGACCCGCGTATCACACGGCTGGGGACGCGGCTGGTTGGTTTACCCCCGTTCGAGAACGACGCTCTTCGCTCTCAACCTCTTCCGCCGATGCTGGCCGGAAACGCCCCGCAGTCAGGCGACGTTCAGGACCTTCCCAACGTCATTTACGTAGGCGCTACTGTCGATGGACAGGTCATCCCGGAGCTTTTGATTGCCGGTGAACCACGCGGTGCCTTGAGCTGGGCCTTTGCGCGCGGTGTCGAGGGAAGGGCGGATCTGGATCGCGATGGCGGTATCTCCATGGATGAGCTCAGCCTGTTTCTCAAGGAAACCGTGCGGGTCGCAACGGAGGGGCGCCAGTCGCCCAGCCTGACCATGAGCGGTGACAGCCGCGCCGCTGTCCTGCCGCGTGTCAACGAGCAGATATTCGCACATGAAAACGGCGTCTTGACCCTGTCTGCGAGCACCAATGCTGCCACGCCGGTATTGCAGAAGCTGGCCGGCAAACAGGTGGGCCGCCTGAAGGTCGTTGAAGATGGGACCGCGGATCTGTTCTGGGATGTGGAAGAAGGCGACGTCCTGACCAAATTTGGCGACGTGGTGCTGCGCGGCAAGGCGACCAACATCGACCGGTTTTCCGATGTTGTGACCAAATGGGGTTTTCTGACCGATCTTTATGCCCTGTCGCGTGAGCGCCAGCCTATTGAAGGAACACTCCAGCCGTCAGTCGGGCATATCCCTGAAGGAGATGCGTTCAAGGTTGGTCTTAAATCGGACCAGGCAGGCAATATGGCCGTGTTCGCACTGGAAGCAGACGGCACGCTTCGTCTGCTTGCCCCCAACAAGAAGGCAGACCCGCTTGGCAAGGACACCACGGTTCAGGCAGCCAAGCCTTATGTGTTGAACTTGAGGGCTGCCCTGCCGTTCGGTGCGGACCATATCGTTATGGTACGGGCGGCCAAACCGATGCCTCAATTGGTCGGCGTATTGGCTGCACTCGATGGCAAACCTCTGAGCGCCGAGCTGACACCTAAATTGCTTGAGTTGATTGGCCAGTATGCAGATGCCGTGGGTATTGCCGGTGTCTACACGGAGCCCGCCGGCTGACACGCGAGGTCTCCTTCTATCTTGTTGCGCTTGAAAAGAATTTTTGTGACCATGGCCACACTCATTTCGCCATCCTCTGGTAATATCGAACCATAGTCAGCGCTGGGCTGCATCGAAAAGGCCGGGCGTATTTAGAATGACCAGGGAATCAGGAGCCCTTCATGAAACGGATTTTGAAGCATGCCTGTTCAAGGCGAAGTTTGCAGGCCACGAGTGCTCTCGCGGGTCTGATGTTTGCGCTGTCCGCCGGATCTGCACTAGCGGATCCGATTGCGCTGGTGCTGGACAAGTCGGAAGGTGTTGATGTGTCCGCGTTTACCGAGCTTATGCCTGGTGACGTAGTCGATCTCGGCGCTACCGGACATGTTGACCTGCTGGACTATTCCGCGTGTCAGGAAGTCAGGATTCAGGCCGGTGTGCTCAAGGTATCTTCCGAGGGATACACCGCAGAAGGTTCTGAACAGAAAGTTCTGAGAGCGGGTAACTGCTTGCAGGCAGACAGCGGAACCGACAGCGAAAAGGCTGACAAAGGTCTGACCGTCACGCTGCGTGGCCTTACACTGGAAAACAAGAAAGCTGCGTCATTGATGCTGCGGTTCGACAACAAGCTGCGCGATCAATACGACACGGTGTTTGTTTCCTTTGGGGGCGGTGAACCCAAGCGCTTCGATATGCTCGACAATATTCTGACCGACATGCCAAACCGTGAGCCGGAAGACGAGGCCGTTGAGGTTGAGCTGTTCCTGCAAGGCAAGGCGCCAGACTATGGTGTCGTCATGCGCACGATCACCATTGACCCGGTCCAGGTTGGACGGAAAACCGCTGTCGTCATCGTGAAATGATATTTGGCGGCCGGTTCGCGGACGCAGCCATTGGACGAAAACAGCTCATCTTGCTCATCGCACTCGTTGCGGTAGGGGCTGGGATCGCCATCGGTTTATCCGCTCAAAAGGCCATCTGGGAAGGGTGGGTGACAGACCGCCTGTTCCAGATCAAGGCCCTCATGGACAACAAGGAGCAGGCAGGTCCTGCACCTGTTGTCGTGGTCGGCCTCGATCAAAAAGCGCTTAACTCCGACCGGTTGGCACCAATACCGCGGGTTCTGATGACCCCGGTTCTGGCAGAGGCCGGACAAGCCATGCTGAATGCTGGCGCGGTGGCGCTGGGCTATGACTTTGTATTTGCCTATAGTGCGGACGGCTTTGTGGATCCCAGCACCGGCGAAGCCAGATTGAAAGGCTTTGACCTGGCATTTCAGCGGTTCCTCTATCAGAACCGCGGCAAGGTGTTCATTGCTCACACCGAAATAGGCGTACCTCAACGCATGTTTTCCGCTGCAGCCGGTGAGGGCGGTGTCAGGTCGGTTATCGTTTCAACTGACAGCGACGGTGTGGTGCGACGACACGAGCCGCATTCACCTCTCACCGCTTCGCCACATCTGATCGATGCGCTTTTGGGTATCGCAGGTGTCGAGGTCGCTGAAACCTACATTCCGGTGCCATCCGCCCGCCTCGCAACGTCCGTTCCGTATCTTTCGCTTATCGACGTTCTGCAGCTTCTGGAAAGTGAAGAGGGCAGGCAGGAACTTGCCCGTTTTGCAGAAGGCCGCATCGTACTGTTCGGCGGGCTGTTGCCGTATGAAGACGAGCATCTTTTTTCTGACCGTTTCCTGCCTCATCTGCCAGAACAGCTGGCAGAAACGGGGCCAAGCGGGCGACCGCGCGTACAGCCGCAAACCGCCGGTGTATTTGTACTGGCCGATTTCATCGGCTCGCCTATCGCCGGAAGGATCGTGACCGAGTCCCCCGCTGGTCTCGTCCCCGCATTTGCGGTCATCTTTGCCGTGGTTGGCACGCTCGCAGGTCTGTCGCTTCCGCTGGTGGTCTTGCCTGTTGTGGCTATCGGCGGAGTGCTTTGCGGACTGGGTGTGAGCCTTGGCAGTATGGAGCTCGGCATGTTTCCTTCGCCAGGCGTTGCTCCGGTTGCCTTCGTCACCGCGACAATCATCGCGGCTGTCGGGAAGGTCGGCATCCTGCAGCGCCGGCAGAGGTCTCTGGTGAGGCTCTTCGGTCACTACCTCGCCCCGGATGTCATCAAGCTGATGGCGAGTTCCGAACAGTTGCCGGCGCTTGGTGGGGAAACCCGGCATGTCGTCGTGGCCTTCATCGATATCGTCGGCTTCACCAAGATGTCGGAAAAACTCGCCGATAAGGATGTGGTGCGCGTGGTCAATTCCTGTTTCGACAGGATCGGACAGGTGATCACCGCTCACCAAGGGTATATCGACAAGTATATCGGCGACGCGATCATGGCGGTCTGGAACGCACCCAATACGGTCGAGCATCCCGAAAAATCGGCTGTCGATGCCGCAACAGAAATCATAAATCTGCTAGACAGATTGCGCGAAATCACCGGACAACCACCGCTGGACCTGCGCATAGCCCTTAACGCCGGACCGGTTCTGGTGGGCGACATCGGTGGTGAACATCGCCGTTCCTTCACCGTCATGGGTACCACCGTCAACACGGCAAGCCGGGTCGAATCCGTTGCCAAGGACCACAAGGTTCGTCTCGCAGTCAGTCAATCGGTCGCCGAGAAACTGCCTTCGTCCTATCCGGTTGCTGAGATCTGGAAAGGACAATTGCGTGGTCTCAGTTCCGACATCACCGTTTACACTCTGGATCTACCTGAAATGTACATGGAGCCGGAAGAAAAACGGACGATCGCGCGGCAGGAACAGGACAGGAGCAAGCTGGTCACGTTTCCGCGCTCCTGACGAAGCGCTTTCAAACACAGCATTTTTTGCATCTTTCCCAATCATCCGGCATGATCGGGATATTGATTTTCGGCAGCCTGAGCAGCTGCGCCGCTGCGCTTAAGGTCTCACAATGGTCCAATGGCCTGAAAACCAAAATCCGGGTGCTCATCGCCCAGAGTTTGACAGGACCGTGATCCGTCCGTCGCAAAAGGCGCCACAAGCTGGCCCTGCCGCTACACCACCACCAAAGCCAGGAGCTGCGCCGGCCAAGGGGGCGGCTCCGAAACGGTCACCCATTGTGCTTTATGCTGCAATGGCCATCGGGTTCCTGGTGCTGGGCGGTGCTGCTGGCGGCATTGCCCATCTGATCTCCTCCGGCGCGATATCCCTGTCACCTCCCGAGGAAATCGGGTTACAGGATATCGCCGAAGCGGTGTCGGACAGCGCCTCTCCGGAAAATGCTCCGCAGCAAGATCCGGATGAAACCATCGCCAATGACCAAGCCCTGGAACAGGATGTTGATGACACTGCGTTGACCAACGAGGAGGATCTCGATGTTCCAGCCGATCCGTTTTTCGACATGGCGCTCTCTGCAGTCATTCCGTTGGCGGGCGACCCGGTCCTTTTGAAGGATGGTGCCGCCAATCGGCGGATAGACTTGTCGGAGCGTCCAGTGCCAGCCGCTGCGATCGGGGACGGTGCTGCGTCGGTACCGTCTGTTGCCGCATACGTGCTGGACAGCCAGATGCTGGACGATGACGGTAACCTGGTTATTCGCGCACCGGGTAGTGAGGCGGACTTTCAGTTCGGCAATTTCGGGGGCGGGGATGAAGCCGAGGGCATAGTCGTTGAAGAAGATGCGCAGCCCGCGGACGATGGTTCTCCTGATCTGCCGGTGTTTCTGAAACCGTCAACTGACACGTTGAACCTCTATCTCACCGAGCGTCCCATCGGTCAGGGGCCCAGCCGGGTCGAAGTACGCGAGGAGGTAGCAAAAGCGGCTACGCTCAAGGATTTCCTGAAAGGCAAAGGGTTTGACGAGGAAGTCCTGGATTCGCTGGTGGAATTCGTCAAGGACAACTTTGACAAAGGCGATTTGGTCGCAGGCGACAAGATCGCGGTGCGTGGCGTTCGCATGCCGAACAAGGTAGGCCGGATTGGCGATTATTATCGGCCTGTCCAGATTTCGATCTACGGCCGGGAAGGGTATATCGGTACAGCCGCCTATTCGGTCGGAAGAGATGGGGACGGGTATGTAGCCGGCGCCGATCCCTGGTTTGGCAAGACGATCGTGGAACAGAAGATCGCGGGTGAGGAGGCAACTCAACCTGCCAACTCGCATCGCTTGATCGACGGTGTTTATGCCACCGCAGTCCGCAATGCCGTGCCCGCTTCTATCGTGGGCGAGGCAATCGCATATTTGGCGCCCATGACCGACCTCAAGCGGTCGATCAAACCAGATGAGAGAGTCACTCTGGTATTCACGGACAGTGCTCGAGACGAGAAGCGTGGCGGCGGCAGGGTGCTCTTTGCCGGTGTTCGGCGTGGGGACGACTGGTCCGTTCGCTGTTACGTGCTGAAAGCGCCCGGTAATCGCGGTTTTGCCTGTGTGAACGAAGGCGGCAAGGTGAGCTTGTCCGGCGCCATGCTTGTCCCGGTCAAAGGTGTTCTGACATCGAAGTTCGGCATGAGATTTCATCCGATCAAGAAAACGGAACGCCTGCATGCGGGTGTCGATTGGGCGGCCCCCACTGGAACTGCGATCCACGCGGCTTTTTCCGGAAAGGTCACCTATCGCGATGTGCGAGGCGGTTATGGCAATTTCATTGAACTTACCCACAAGGACGGAATTACCAGCCGCTACGCGCATATGCATGAATACGCCGATGGCATCCAGCTAGGGTCTGTGGTTCAGGCAGGTGATCTGATTGGTTACGTCGGAACTACGGGACTTTCCACCGGACCGCACCTTCATTTCGAAATCAGACACAGGGGAGAGCCGACAGACCCGTTGGCCTTTGAAATGGAGACGGGAGCGGAAGCACCGCAGTCTGTCGGGGGCAAGGATCTGCAGGAATACCGGACGGTGATTGCCGACATTTTGAGCGTGCAGTGAAACAGGACTTGCGGAAGCGCTGAATTACGCCAGACTGTGATCCAGGTCCCAGTATTTGTCGCAGGAACGTTCATTCTGGCAAGAGTGTAACAACGCACGAGGCTGCCATGACCAGACCAGCTGCCCGCCTGGGCGATTTTCATATGTGCCCGATGACACCCGTTCCGCCAGGGTTGCCGATTGCGCCACCCTGCAAGATCAACGTCCTGATCGGTAAGCGTCCTGCTGCGAGAATGACGGACCTTTGCGTGTGTGTCGGCCCTCCGCCCGCAAATGTCGACCCCATTATCATGGGGTCGCTGACTGTTCTTATCGGAAGTTTGCCCGCGGCCCGCATTGGCGATCCGACAGCCAAGGGTGGCGCGATCACGACCGGGGAATTTACCGTTCTTATCGGGGGCTGAACCAGGACCAGCGACAATCAGGCAGATTTCCGGGCAGAATCGAAACGCCGGACAGGTGGGAGAACCTGTCCGGCGTTTTTGTTGGTTGATGTCAGCTGGCCGGCTCGATTTCGATACCGGTTTCCGTCGCTTTCAAGGTCACACCCTTCAGTTCTTCGCCGTTCATTTGCGCCGTGAGGAACGCACGCGACAGCTTCGGCAGAAGGTCGTTGGTCAGGATGTTGTCGATCATGCGGCCACCGCTGTCCGGGTCGCGGCAGAGTGAAACGATATGGCTCACCACGTCGTCGCCATAACTCAGCACGGCATCCCGGTTCTGCTTGACGCGTTTGACAATACGGTTGAGCTGAAGCCGGACGATGAACCCGAGCATGGATGGCGACAGCGGATAGTAGGGGATGGTCACGATACGGCCGAGCAGGGCCGGCGGGAACACGTCGAGCAATGCTGGTCTCAAGGTTTCCGCGAGCTTCTCCGGATCCGGTGCGTTCGGGTCGGTTGCCGCAAGATCCGGATCACTGGAAACCGGCGCATCCAGCATGTGACTTGCTGCATTCATGATGATGTCAGTGCCGACATTCGAGGTCAGCAGTATCAACGTGTTGCGGAAGTCGATCTTCCGACCCATTCCGTCTTCCATCCAACCCTTGTCGAAGACCTGGAAGAAGATTTCGTGAACATCCGGATGAGCCTTTTCGACTTCGTCCAGAAGGACGACCGAGTAAGGCTTACGCCGCACGGCTTCGGTCAGCCGGCCGCCTTCGCCATAGCCTACATATCCCGGAGGAGCGCCTTTGAGACCGGAAACGGAATGTGCTTCCTGGAATTCGGACATATTGATGGTGATCAGGCTTTCCTCACCACCATAAAGGGTCTCGGCAAGGGCCAGGGCGGTTTCGGTTTTACCAACACCGGAGGGGCCGCACAGCATGAACACGCCGATGGGCTTGTCCGGATTGCCCAACTGGGCGCGGCTGGTCTCGATGCGCTTCGAGATCATTGCCAGGCCATGGGCCTGACCGATCACGCGCTTGTTGAGGCTGTCGGTCAGCGTCAGGATCGTCTGCATTTCGTCCTGCACCATTCGGCCGACCGGAATGCCGGTCCAGTCGGAAATGATGCTGGCAACAGCCTCATCGTCTACATAGGCATAGACCATGCGATCATCTTCGGGGATTTCGGAAAGCTCAGTGCGCATCGCCTGGAGCGCTTCGCGAATGGCGTCTTCGTTGGTCAGGTCGACGTCAAGTTCAAGCTCGATCTCGTCGATCGGAACTAGAGCGGGCTTGTCGTGCTGCGGATCTTCGATTGCCTCGCTTTCCGGATGAGGCGCAGGTTCAACACCGCGAAGCTTTGCAAGAGCGGCATTCAAACGCCGGATTCCGGCTACCAGTTTCCGCTCGTTTTCCCACTGATTGCGGACAGTCTCAATGTCGCTTTCGGTTTCCGTAATCGCGTTGGAAAGTGCCTCGAGCTGTTCCTGATGCTCCATGCCCAGTTCGGCATCGTTGGTCAGGGCCTTTTTCTCTGTCTCCAGAAAACCTTTTCGGGCAACCAGGTCCAGCAACCGGGCCGGCTGTGCTGCTTGCGAGATGTTGACGCGTGCCGAGGCGGTGTCGAGAACGCTGACCGCCTTGTCCGGCAGCTGGCGTGCTGGAATGTAGCGATGTGACAAAGATACCGCTGACCGCACAGCGCTATCGAGGATGCGAACCTGGTGATGATCTTCCATCGGGCCAAGCAGGCCGCGCACCATGGCAAAGCACTTTTCCTCGTCCGGTTCGTCAACCTGCACGGGCTGGAAGCGCCGTGTCAGGGCCGGGTCTTTTTCAAAATGCTGGCGGTATTCCGACCACGTCGTGGCTGCGACGGTCCTGAGTGTGCCGCGGGCAAGTGCAGGCTTCAGAAGGTTGGCTGCATCGCCCGTTCCGGCAGCGCCGCCGGCTCCGATCAATGTGTGGGCTTCATCAATGAACAGGATCGTCGGCACGATGGAACCATGGACGGCATCAATGACCGCGCGCAGACGTTTCTCGAATTCGCCTTTCATCGACGCGCCGGCCTGAAGCAAGCCGAGATCCAGCGCACAAAGGCGGGTGCCCAAGAGCGCGGGCGGAACATCCCCGGCAACGATTTTCTGTGCAAAGCCTTCGACGATAGCCGTTTTGCCGACCCCGGCTTCGCCGGTCAGGATCGGGTTGTTCTGGCGGCGGCGCATCAGAACGTCGATGACTTGCCGGATTTCTTCGTCGCGGCCGACGATCGGATCGAATTCCTTTGCCCGCGCACGAGCTGTGAAATCTACCGTGAACTGGCTGAGTGCATCCTCCCCGGGGCCGCCTGCCGCGAGCGGCTCTGCGCCCGGTTCGCCTGCTGCGCTACCGGAGGCTGGACTTGAACCGTCGATGGGCCTCGCCCGCACTTCACCGGATGATCCGGCGATGGCATCCAGGTTGTTCGCGATTTCATCGTGCTTGAGCTTGTTGAGAGCCTTGGACAGCTGGAAAAGCTGCGTGCGGGTGCTCTCTTCGCCAAGCATGAAAAGAAGGACATAGGCCGTGCGGATTTTGTAGTCGCCGTATGTCAGCGTGCCAACGAACCAGGCTCCTTCCAGCGCTTCGCGGAAAGGCTTGGACATGGACGGAAGTTCGGTCTGATTGATCTTGAACTCTGCAAGCGCGGCCTGCAGGTCCTTGTCCAGGGTGCCGAGATCGACGTCGAAATGCCGCAGAATATGAAATACATCAGAATTTTCGTTGCGGATCAGATAGTAAAACCAGTGGACCAGCTCGAGATGCCGGTGGCCGGCATCCTTCGTAAGCCTCATGGCCTTGTCCAGGCTGTCGTAGGCAGTTGAGTTGGTCTTGTTGACAACTTTTTCAACCGTAATGTCATTCATAATATCGGTCCTTCAGACTTGAGACCTATTGGTAGACTGTGGTGTGGCGACGCACAGGCCGGAAACGGGTGTCGGTAAGCATTTCTTCTTCTTCGGCCTCCAGGTCAGTATCGTCGTCGGGGCCGGAAGCGGCCGGCTTCAGCCAGCCGATATGTCCAAGCGTTGCGGAGTTGTTGGCATCCATCCGGACAGCGGATGCGCATCTCTTCGGCAGCGCAAGTTCAATTTCATATTCAATTTCCAGACCCAGATAAAAATCGATGAGGTCGAAAAGCTTCTCTGTCCAGGGATTGGGTCTTGCCCGGGTTGGCGGGAGAAACTGCCGATATTCCTCCAGACTGCTCGTGAAAATCCTGATCCGGATCTTGTCACTCACACTATAGACCTTGGATCCAACGATCGTGTCGGCGCCAAGTTGCCCGGCTCCGCCTGGCCCGAAACCTCCAAGCTTGAGCTGATCGTCCTTGTCCAGATGCAGCCACGTCCCGACACATTGATCAATCTCTACCCGGACATCGAAAACGCCCGTGATGAGGGCCTTCAGACGAGCGGCGCTCTTTGTCTTGGGGGCCATAAGGCCCGCGTAGAGCAGCTTGAGCCGATCGTCGATCCTGTCGAGGTCCCGGTAAAACGGGGTGCCGATGCCGATCGCCGACCCGAGATAGGCGAGAAACCGGTCGTCGTCTGGACGGTCATGTTGAACGATCGGTCTGGCATCGGCCCACGCGCGGTAGAACAACTGCACGAAGCGGTTGTTGAACAGGTCAAGGAATCTTGGAAAACTGTCATCGCCTCTGAGTCCGCGCATGATCGCTTCGTCGGTATAGGCGGATGGCAGAGCGCCTTGCGGTCCAAGCAAACCAAGGAAGCGTTCCAGCAAGACCAGGCCGCCGTCACCGTCCTTTGTCGCACGCTCAATGGTCGACGTGGCGAATTCGCTGGACGGGTCCTGACCGAAGCGAACGATGTCTTCCATCATGCGCCGGCTCTTGCCGATCCTGGGTGGAGCGGGCTCATCGGCGTTCTTCGGCTTAATTCCGCTTTCTGATATTCCCGGAGCGGTCTGGCCTTCGAGCATTCTCAGCACTGCCAGCAGATCATGTCCACCTGGATGCTTCTCGATGCGGTCCCCAAGGGCTGCAAGCAACGACGCGTATTGCTGCTGGACCGGCACCTCGATACGCGGGCTTTCCGGTACTGCGTCCTCAGCTGTTGGATCAGACGCAGTCTCTTCGGCCTGCGTTTCAATCACCTCTTCCGTAACCTCGGCAGGGGTCTCCGCCGGAGGATCGATTTGTGGGACAGGCGTTTCTGGTTGGGTGTCGGCAGGTGAGGGAGCGGCGTGTTCTGGCGATGTGATCGCGGCAGATTCAATCGCGGGCGATTTGAGCGCGGGCGCTTCTGTCTCGTCCGCAGGTGTGTTGTTGTCCTGCGGTTTTACGGTCCAGATATCGTCAGCGTCGGCCTTCTCATCAGTCTCGACTGCCGTCGCCGTCTCCTCTTTGATCGGCCATGCCGGGGCCTTCCGGGAGGATGAAGGCACAACGGTCTTGTCCCGTGCAACACGGGTTTTCGTCAGATCCTTGTCTGCCGGACCGCTCATAGAATTCCTTTCGCACCGATCCGCGGAGGCCACTTCATGATAACGCCGCGCTCTGTCGTTGCGATCACACACTGCGTGAAGTGATTGATGGAGGCGTATTCGGCGACAAACCGATCTAGGACAGCCCCCATCAGAAAGGCACTCGCCCCTTCAAAAGCCTTGTCATCGAGCGTGATCGTGATTTCGAGCCCCCTGGCGACACCTGTCCCGGACTTCTGTTGCAGGCGGCGCACAACTGGCCTTGTCGAAACCGACCGAACCGACTGGGCCTGCCGGTCTGCTGAACTGTCGGAAAGTGGCGCGAAGACGCTCAGCACATCGCGGAAAGACCGACCGTCCTGACCTGCCGCATCGTGCACAAGGCCGGTATGGTTCAAGGCCAGAATGTTAATGAGCCGCCAGGCAATAGCGCCAGCGTGGCCCTGTTCGCCTAGTCTTTCATTGTAGGAAAGAAGCGGCGGCCTCGGGGACGTCGGTCCGGCGACACAATCTACCTTGAGGCCGATATCCTCCAGTATGCGGAAATCCCCAATCTCGGACTTGTCCGGGTTGGTTCCCACGGGGAGATCTGCGGCTAGCGACCGGTTGGATGCCAATACCTTCAGTGATAGTTCCGAAAGACGTTTCTTGCCGGTTTGCAGCAGGGCGGCAGCCTGCGCTCCGCTTGAGATAGAGATGAAGGTTTCTGTACCTATGTAGTGGCTCGGCTGCATGCGCCGGATTTCGGAAGACGACTGGCGTCGCGGCAAACGACGAATGGTATAAAACCACTCGTGACCGGCTTTTTCAGTGTCTGGTGCAACGCTGTAGAGCGGCTCTACCGGTCGTTTCTCGCCTCCTGAGAAGTGGGCGGAAACTTCAGTGACGGCATGCACTTCATAATCCAGTGGCCGTGTCCGGTCCGTTATGACAGCAAACTCGTGCTGCCCTTTCTTGATCGGCACCCGGTCAGTCTGCCTTTCGAACAAGTTGACGGCCGGCGCTGAGTGAAGCGCGAAAATCTTGCGTTCAACGTGAGCAGGCAACCGGTTTTCTGCTTCATCGAACACGAAGACCAGATCGAATGCTTTTGCCTTGACCCTATCCAGGTAACGGCGCAGACCCGTCAGACGGAACCCGAGGAAGCTGCGCGGAAAGTTGAAATAGTCGCGCAAGTGATCAAAGCCGGTGAACAGGCGCAAGTCGTTGTGCAAGAGGGAATCTTCTTCATCGAAACCCAGCTGCTCGATGGCATCGACGGGCAGGCGCTGCAGGCTGGCCTGACCGAAGGCGTCCTCGGTACGGATGTAGAGCGCGATTGTATGTCCGAAGATCTGTTCATAGACCTTCGCAGCCAGATCCAGAGGTCCGATCAACCGGACGGGAAGTGAATCGATCCGACAGCCGGCCACCTGGTATTCAGGTTTCTTCAAGGCTTCTTCGGCTGAAACCTCGTTTTCCGGATCCTCGGACATGCGGTGTGTGAACGTGATGGACAGACCTGCGCGCGTGCGTCTGTCTTCAGCCATCTCCGCACCGAGACCGGAGACCTGCGCAGCTGAGCTCAGGTACTTTGCAGATGTCAGCTCCAGGGGTGTCAGCGTAATAGGAGAGGTGAGAGTGAACCTGCAGCGAACCTCTCCCTGGCGTTCACGGAAGACGGCCTCCATGGGAGCATGGCGATCGACCTTTATGCCGTTGCGCAAATTCGCGTCGCCATATTTCGGCGTCACGCGGGCAAGTACCAGAGAGGGAATGGGTGCCAGCGCAGTTGGATATAGTTGTTCGAACAGGTTGGAAGTGAATTCGGCGAACTCATGCTTCATTTTCAGCTGCACGCGAGCTGACAGGAAGGCAGTACCTTCAAGCAATCCGGACAGCATGGGGTCGGAACGATCTTCCAGAAGCCCACCCAGGCGTTCTGCTACAGCAGGATAGGCCTCCGCGAATGACGCCCCTTGTTCTCGCAGGTAGGTGAGTTCCTGATTATAGAGGTCGAGAAATTCCCGGTTCATGCAGTTGCCCCGATGATCTTGATACGGCCGAAAGCAGGGTCGACGTCGGCTACGAATTCACTCGCGACCCGGATCGGATCGCAGCGTATTTCTGCCTTGATGAGAAATCTTACCTTGAAGGTATCGCTTTCGACCTTGTCGTCGCGCTCGACCTTGAGCGTGCGCGGGTCCATGCGCGGTTCGAAATGGATGAGGGCCTGTCGGATGTCTTCGGCAAGTCGGTCAATGCGAACGCTGTCAACAATATGGACAGAAAGGTCCGGCAATCCGTAATTGATGATCGAACTCTCAACTTCCGGAAAATCGGAAAGGTCCTGAGTGGAATTGAGGTTGACCGTATTGAGAAGCGCCTGCAGATCTTGCCGGACTTCGGAAAGCAGCGTGTGTTCAGAGACACCGTAGGATCTGGAAAGCCGCCGACCGGACCTGAGGTTGGCGCCGTTCTGTGCTTCTTTTTGCCTGTCCTGAGCGGCCTTGTAGTCTGGGTCGTCCATTGCACGGAAGGCCCACATCAGCGGGGAGTGCATTTTCACATTTGATTTAGCCATCGGCCAAGCCCACGCTGACTGCTGCCCCGGAAATTCCTAAGTGTGACCATGGCGGTGCCGCTTCGAAAGTTGAAAGTCTGCATCGCCGGTCCAAACCAAAGAAGGCTGCCGCGCCGAAGCGCGGCAGCCCTGCAGGCCGAAGCCTTATTTCTTTTCGTTTGCTGCAATGTCCCAGGCAAACTCAGGGGCTGCGCCCTTGGAGCCGTCCGGCTTCTGTTCGGTGTAGATGTACTTGTACTCACCGAAGTTCAGCGTGACGCTCTCCGTGATGCGATCGTCGGAGCCACTGCCGCCGGTCGAAACGTTGGTCACGATAATGTCCTTCATTTCGAGCTTGATGTATTCCAGCGGGTTATCACCGGCAGCTTTGCGAACAAAGAGAGTGCCTTTGGTGATATGCTTGCCGGTCGACACGTGCTGCAGAAGCACAGGGGTGGATTTGTCGACGAACTTGGTGATGCTCAGATCCTGGAAGTGTGCCTTGCCGGAGCCGGAGCCCGAACCCATGTGGGTGGTGCCGGACTGGGAAGCGCCCCAGGACCAGGAAAGGACGTCAATCTTGTCCTTATGGGTCTTGTCCTGTGCTTCGCCTTTGATACCTTCAAGTTCCAGATAAAAATCGACGGCCATTTTAATAGATCCTCTTGGTTGTTGAGGGCCAGGTAAATGTTCCTGGCTCAAACTCTGCTATTCCTGACAACTACCTCGGACCTCGCGGTCCAAACCCCTAGGCGCTTGCGCACCTTGTTTGTACCTCCGCCCGGGAAAACCGGGCTGCATCCCGTGGGATGCATGCCGGGGGGCAGGCTGCCGCCCCGCCGGCAATTTGTGAAATCAATTACCGTCTTGCGGAATGCGGGACGCCAGGCTCATGCCGATGTCCATGCCTTCCAGCTGATAGTGCGGACGAAGGAAGAACTGGGCCCGGTAATATCCGGGGTTTTCCTCGTCGGGCACGATAGTGACCTTGGCTTCCCGCAGCGGCTTGCGCGCTTTGGTTTCCTCGGTCGAGTTGTCCGGATCACCATCGACGTAGTCCATGATCCAGTCATTCAGCCAACGCTGCAGCTGCGCCGATTCCTTGGTCGAACCGATCTTGTTGCGCACCATCACTTTCAGGTAGTGGGCGAAACGAGTGGTCGCGAACATGTAGGGCAGGCGGGCAGACAGGTTGTCCGATGCCGTTGCATCCTTGCCGTCCGGTCCGGAGAACTGGCGCGGTTTGAAGACGGACTGAGCTCCAAGGAAGGCTGCCTGGTCCGTATTCTTGCGGTGGATCAGCGGGATCAGGCCCAGACGGGAGATCTCGTGTTCGCGCCGGTCGGAAATCGCGATTTCCGCAGGGCACTTCTGGTCCACACCGCCATCGTCGGTTTCAAAGACGTGGGTCGGCAGGTTTTCCACCAGACCACCGCTTTCGACGCCGCGGATGCGCACAGTCCAACCGAATTCCTTGTAGGCACGGTTGACGTTGGTTGCCATGGCATAAGCCGAGCTCATCCAGGCGTAATTCTCGTGGCTGTCTTCGCCGAACTCTTCTTCGAAGGCGAATTCTTCCACCGGGTCGGACTTCGCACCGTAGGGCTGGCGAGCCAGCACGCGGGGCATTGTCAGACCAAGGTAACGGGAGTCCTCGGATTCCCGCAGCGTCCGCCACTGGGCATGGATCTCCGTATCGAAGATCTTCGACAGATCACGCTTGGCCGGCAGTTCCGTCCAGCTGTCCATCTGCATCAGTTGCGGATTGGCTGCTGCCAGGAACGGTGCATGGGCTGCCGAAGCGATCTTTGCCATGCCGCGCAGCACGGTGATGTCCTGCGGGTCGTAGGAGAACTCATAGTCACCCACGAGACAGCCGTAGGGCTGACCACCAAGCTGGCCGAATTCGGCTTCATAGATCTGCTTGAACAGCGGGCTCTGATCCCACTTGGCGCCGCGGTAGCTCTTGAACACGCCTGCAAGTTCTTTCTTGGAGATGTTCAGGAACTGAAGCTTGAGCGATGCGTCGGTTTCAGACTGGTGCACGAGGTAATCGATCCCGCGCCAGGCACTCTCAAGTGTCTGGAACTCCTCGGCGTGAATGATCTCGTTCACCTGAGCCGTCAGTTTTTCGTCCAGCTTCGCGATCATCTCATCGATCGTGTCGTAGACGTCTTCCTTGATAAGCGCCTGATCGGACAGGGCTTCGGCGAGGAAGGTCGACATGGCGTTGTCAACCAGCTGATTGGCCGTATCGTTTTCGTTCTTGATCCGGAAATTCTGTTTCAGGATCGAGGCGAACTCCTCGGGGCTCTTCTCAACCGCAACTTCGCCAGCTGCTGCGCCACTTGCCTGGGCGCTGGTATCGGTGCTGCTCATTTATGCCTCCTCCGTGCCGTCGCCGTCTGCCTGCTTGTCGGCGGACGATGCCTTGTCGGCTTCGATTTTCTGAGCAAGTGCCTGCATCAGGGCCGGGTCCCGGGTCAGCTCCTCGAGCTGGGAGATCGCCTGGACACGTCCGTCCATCATGGTGCGCAATGCAGCCAGGCTGCGGCGTGCATCGAGCAGCTTCTTGAGTGCCGGAACCTGTTCGGCAACGCGTCCCGGGGTGAAGTCGTCCATGCTCTTGAAACGCAGCTGGACGCTCATTTTGGAGTTTTCTTCGCCGGACAGCTTGTCCTTCACGGTGAAGGAGGTGCCAGGTTCAATTGCTTCCATGCGCTTGGAAAAGTTGTCCATGTCGATGTCGAGGAACTTGCGGTCATCGATATCGGCTTTTTCCACGCCAGGGTTGTCGCCGGAAAGATCGGCCATGATGCCCATGACGAATGGCAGTTCCACCTTCTGTTCCGCGTCAAACGGATCTTCATAGAAAATGTGGACCCGCGGAGGTCTGTTGCGCTTGATAAAGCCTTGCCCGCTGTTCGATGCCATTGTACTTGCCTTTCATTTTCATGACCCAGAAGAAAAAAGGTCAATTTTAGTCAAATACTAGCGCGTAACTCTTGTTTGCTAATTGCTGTACTTAGGTCGGCGCTGCGTTTCGTTGATATCTATGTACTGCGTTTCTGGGGAACGGGAAGTGATCACGGTCACATGATCGATGGTTTATTTTTTCTCGAAATATTGAGGACCCGTTGGCCATTGGTGTCAAGTAAGAAGCTGAAAACCCTAGGTAACATAGGGGTTGTAATGGCAGTTGAATCAGTCCTCCTCTGGCCTCAGGAAGAGGTTGAGAAGACCGGTGAATGAACCGGAACTCATATTCTGCGCCTCGTCCAGCAAAAGGGGGATCGGGCTGGTGGGTTCATTGGAAGAATAGTAACCCTTGACCGCCGCAATACCCTTCATGGCGTCACTTCGGCTTTCGATCACCATCACTGCGAAATCATCAATTTCGCCCAGTTCCCGGTCACCACCGTCGTTCAGGTCGATGAGTCGGTCGTTGGAAAGCTGTAACCCGCTCGCACCCAGAATCAGCGCTACGTCGTCGAACCTGCGCGGCATCAGTATTTTCAAGGCATCCAGGTAGGACTTGCCGACGAGGCCGCGAGCCTCACGCACCAGAAACAGTGCCGGATGTGACGGTTCGCGGCTGGCGAAATAGTCTTCGACAGCATCCAGAATCAGTTTTGCCTGGGCGGCATTCTTGATTTCTGATTGAGACGCCTGCGACGTGTCGCCTGCTGCCGCCTCTGCTGCAGTATCTTCAGACGAAGAGACCTCCATCTCTTCAGGGGAGAGGCGTCCGAGCCGCTTGTTCAGTTCGGCATTCATCTCCTTCAGGAGAGTGGACAAGGCCTCATAATTGGGAGGAGCTGCTTTCGCACCGCTCTCCTTGAGCTTTTCGGTGCACAGCTCGGCTATGGTCTGAAGTTCGTCCGGCAGGTCTCCAAGGTCCTTGAGGATCTCGTCAATCGCATCCTGCTCGAGTTCACCCGATGTCAGTGCAGCCTCAATCGCACCAAGTGAGATTGTATGCTCATCCGGACGTGCCGTGGCATCGCCGGCCGCAATCTGGATGGCGCGATAGCTGATGGGCCCTGTCCGTCTGGTTTTGAGCAGGGGCGCTGCTTCCAGCGGAAGAACGACCGTGGGCCTGTTGTTGAGGGATTCGAGCGCTCCGATTCGTTCCATGTGGCCGAAGTCGGCATCGCTTGGATGGACGTCGTCCCAATGGTTCTCCAACAGTTTGCGAATGATGCGAATCGAGTTCGCAAACGTATGGACTTGACCGCTCAGCAGACCGAACTGCGCGAGAATGACAAGCAGTCTCAAGTCTCTGGACTGCTTCAGGAAGCCGTCCATCTGCTTGAAGAGGTCGGTAAAGTCGATCTCGGATCGGTCGAATTCGCTGAATCGCTCCGGCAGCAATTCCTCACACGAATCCAGAAGCGCGGCAAAGGCGGGTTCGGTATCGTAGAGGTCCGGCCCGCAGCCAGCACCCGGCGCTACTTCAGTGCCGTAGGTTTCCGGATCGAAATTCATTCGTGCTCCCCAGCCCGGTATGCATTCCGGTGGTATGTCCGGGATCGGTCCCGGTTATTGTTCAGGAGACCTGGACCGGGAAAAGCTCCGGTCCGGCATGTCTGATGTGTGAATTATTACTGCTCGAGTACCAGCTTGCTTTCAACGCGGCGGTTTGCCGGATCGTTGACATCCGCAACCTTCGGCCGGGATTCGCCGTAGGCAACAGTTTTCAGCCGGTCCCGGCTGACGCCGAGGTTGACCAGATACTGCGTAACCGCCTGCGCACGGTCTTCGGAAAGACGCTGGTTGTAGTTGGTCGAGCCAATTCCGTCGGTATGGCCTTCGATCACGAATGTGGCTTTGGCCAGGTCGGGATCATTGATGCCCTTGGCAAACTCACGAAGGTTGGCCTGTGCGGACGTGCTGAGCTTGGCCGAGGCATATTCGAACGAAACCAGCAGGTTGAAGGCAGCGTCGATGGCGTTGGTTTCCGGATCGACCACAAGGGTCTGTTCCGTTTCACCACCTTCGGTCTTTGCGCCGTCCTGGGAGACTGCGACCTGGCCGCCTTCCTCCGGTTTGGCGTTCGGATTACATTCGTCGCGAGTACCGATACATAGAGCTCGCGTTCCGCCAGCCGGCTTCAGTGAACGCGTTTTCAGTTGCTTGAAGTGCTTGCTGACTTCATCGGCCGAATAAGTGGCGTCCTGGGCAAATGCCGGAGCGGTTCCAAGTGCCGGCAAGGCAATGGCAAGAGAAACGGAAGCAGCCAGGAGAGCGCGGCGAAGGCCGGTCCGAGCGGCATTGTTCCGGTCGAGCGAAAATACAGTAGGGGTCACGATTTCAATCCTCCCTTGTGGAGTGTTCAAAAGCGATGTCGCTTTGGGCTTCGAAATGGATCGTGCCATATGGATAAGAATAATAGTGTGGCGAAAGTCACTAAAGTGCGATTTGATGTCAGTATGTCGTTTTATCGGCAATAAGCAAGAGGAGAGCTGTTGGGGTGACGTCGGTGAGCAGGGTTGGTATTTAAAAGCAGCAGGCGGTGTTTTTTAGCCGCACTTGGGGAAGGGGCAAGTGCCTCCTCCTTCACAAAAGAGTTTGAAGTTCAAAGTATTTGCATCAAGTGTGTTCTTGAGCACACTATTTTTGCCGGAAACGCCTTAGTGTCTGAAACGTGGTAGCCGCCAGGCTGCCTTTTTGCAGAAAACCGCGTTATTTCCGAGGAGATCTTTCGTGGCCGAAGGACAACTTAAACAAGCTAACCGAATGGCCGAGCTGACATCGGTCTTTGGCAAGGATGAGCTTTCCGTTGTCACCATCGAGTGCGACGAGGGGCTCAGCGAAGATTTTGAGATCAGGCTTGAGGTTCTGAGTCAGAAAGAGGATCTGAATTTCGACCAGGCCATAGCGACTTCCATGACGGTGAAGGTTGTCACCAACAATGGTGATACGCGGCATTTCGACGGTCTTCTGACCGATGCGAAATGGATGGGCTATCGCGATTCCTATTACATCTACAAATTGACGCTACGCCCGTGGTTCTGGCTGCTCACCAAGAATTCAAATTGTCGAATTTTCAAGGACATGTCCGCGCCTGACATCATTAAGCAAGTCCTGGGGGAGCATGACTTCGCCGATTTCCAGGATAAGCTGACTGAGGCCTATGATCCGATTCATTACTGCGTCCAGTACAGGGAATCGGATTACGATTTCTGCTGCCGGTTGATGGAAGAATTCGGAATTTCCTATTTCTTCGAGCACAAGGACGGCAAGCACGTCATGATTCTGGCGGACGCCAAATCGTCCTACAGCCCGATCGTGGGTGACAGCTCCATTCCCTACATTGCTCTTGGCGGCGACAGTCAAAGGAATACGGAGCATCTTTACCATTGGATTCCGACGCGCAAGTTTCGGACCGGCAAGTTTGCAGTCAATGATTATGATTTCGAGAAACCGAGTGCGCTGCTGGAAGCAGAGCGTGATGCAGGTACTCAATATCGAGCCGGGTCTCTGGAAAATTATGACTATCCGGGAAGGTACACCGAAAAAGACAAGGGCAGCACTTTCAGCAAGATTCGTATGGAAGCCGAACAGGCTGCGGACAAGCGAATTGAAGCAGCCGGCGAAGTGCCGCGGTTCTTTGCAGGAGGGCTGTTCGCGTTAGTCAAACATCCACACAGTCCGCAGAACGCGGAGCACCTGATCGTGCGTGCAAGCCATCGGATCATCACCGAGGCATATCGATCCGGTGGTGGTGGGGCCCAGGGAGAAGCCTATACCGGGACATATGACGTTCTGCCTGCCAGTATAACGTACCGCACACCGGCCATCACCCGCAAACCGCGAATACCAGGCCCGCAAACGGCAAAAGTCGTGGGGCAAGGCGAAATCGATGTGGACGAATACGGTCAGATCCTGGTCGCCTTTCACTGGGACCGCGACAAGACTGCGTCTCGGCGGGTTCGTGTGGCGCAAGTGTGGTCAGGCAAGAACTGGGGCGGCATCTATATCCCGCGTGTCGGCCAGGAAGTGATTGTTCAGTTCCTGGAAGGCGATCCGGATCAACCGATCATCGTCGGCACAGTCTACAATGCGGAAAACATGCCGCCTTATTCTCTGCCAGGCGAGAAAAACAAAGCCGGCATCAAGTCGGATTCAACGGTAGGCGGCGGCGGTTACAACGAGTTCGTGCTCGATGACACCAAAGGGAATGAGCTTGTTGGGGTTCATGCCCAAAAGGACATGGAGACCGTTATCGAGAATAACGAAATGCTGCATGTCAAAAACTGCCGCGAGACCCAGATCGACGTTGACCGAACGGAATCGGTTGGCCGAAACACGACCGAAGATATCGGCATGAACTGGAAGGTAACTGCCGGAACGAAGATCGAGTTTATCTGCGGCGCCAGCAAAATCACCATGACGCCTGCCTCGATCAAGATCGAGTCGGTGAAAATCGATATCGTGGCTTCGGGCATGCTCAACGCCAAGGGTACAATGACCAATGTGACAGGCAGTGCGTTGCTGAAACTCAAGGGCGGCCTTGTACTGATCAATTGATGCTGCGGTTCTTGAACGAATGCGGCCAAGAGAAAAAACGGAGTAGAGCAGATGGGATCACGTATCCGCTTTACAAAGGCTAGACAGGTATTTGAAACTTTTCCGGAGTTGTCGGAAACGGTAAGCGAACCGGCCACGGATATCGCTCCGGACGCCTATGCTCTGGAATTGCAGAAAAGCGAGGCACCGCTGTCGGCGATTGCCTATTTCGCTCATATCCTGCCGAAACGGGAATCGGTCTGGTGGGGCATGAATTGCGTTGCCGGTCTGGATCAGGCCAAGAACGAGGATGACCGGCAGGTTCTTAAACTCAGCGAGACCTGGGTCCGCGAGGGGGATGAAGATGCCCGTGTTGCGGTTCACGCTGCGGCTGAGGCCGCCAAGAAGGACAGCGCGTCCGTCTGGATCGGTCTTGCTGCAGGCTGGTCTGGCGGATCCCTTTCGCCCAGCCCCGAGCACCGGGTGGACATGCCTGACGACCTGACGGCCAAGGCCGTGAATACAGCTGTGTTGATTGCGCTTGGAACACTTGAGCCTGCCAAACGGGATGAGGCTCTGAAATCTTGCCTGTCTGCCGGGCTGTCCTTCGCCGGAGGTGGGATGATGCCCGCGGTGACTGTCGGCAGCTCTTCGTCAGCCTTTACCTAAGCGCAAAGAGGAAATGTGGGAATGCGCATAACGCTCCAGATTGAAAATGTTGACCGGTTGGAGACCGGCGGTCAGCTGTCCTACAGCTGTGCCGACCGAGGCTTCGACATTGGTCGGCACGAGCATCTGGACTGGAGTCTGCCCGATCCCCAGCGGGTGATTTCCGGCAAACATTGCGAAGTGCGCTTTGAAAGCGGGAATTTCGTTCTTTACGACTATTCGACAAACGGCACTTTCCTTAATGGCAGCCAGACCCGCATGGACAAGGCACATGTGCTGCGCTCCGGCGATCGGCTGATGATTGGCGATTACATCATTGTCGTATCGCTGGAAGCCGTATCCGGGCAGCCGGCCATGTCCGCAGCACCAGTCGCTCCCGCTGCTCCGCAGCCTTGGGACGCACCTCAAACCTCGTCTATGTCCGGTGGTGGCTCCTCCTGGCCTACGGGACCAGGATCGGCGGGCGCGGCTCCTGGTCATTACCCAATGGAAAATCAGGGTGGGCCCTGGGCTACACCGGGAGCGGGCATGGAAGGGCGACACGCTCCGCCTTCCTCCAATCCAGGCATAGGCACGCCGGCAGATGATGTCTGGAGCCAGCAAGGACACGGCTGGGGTACGGCGGATCCTTCGCTGTACGATCCGAATGCGCACATCGGCGAACGGGAAGCGCCTCGACCGGCCCAAGCAGACCCGCTGGATCATCTTGCCCAGCAACCGCATCTTCAATCTGCCGGAGCCGCACCCGCAGAGCCGCTTTTTGGATTTCCGGAACCTGTAGCTCAATCTCCGTTTCCGGCGCTGTCTGAAAACCCGGCGCAGGAAAGTGCTGAGCCGCTTTTCCAGATGCCGGATCTTCAACCAGAGGCACCAACCCAGCAACCGGCGGCCGAATCTGCTCCGCCACCTGCAGGAGAGCCCACAGCGTCGCCGTTTCCCGAAGCGCCTGTCTGGAGCGCGCCAGAGACAGAGGAAACACAGCCGGCAACGGTCCAGGAACCACAGCCTGAACAACCGGCTCCAGTGGAGCAAGCTGCACCTGCGGCCATGCCTGTTGTTGCCCCGCAAGAACCAGCGAAGGCAGACACAGCGGCGGTTGCAAAGGTTGATGTTGAGCCGGCTAATATTCCGGCGGCCAATGTTGATTTCATCAAGGCCTTCGCCGAAGGAGCCGGTATCCCGGCTGCAACGCTAGCCGGCCGCGATCCGGAAGAATTTGCCAGGGAAGTCGGGGCCATATTGCAAGGCATCACCGGCGACTTGATGGGTCTTTTGCAGGCACGCAGTCAGGTGAAAGCCATGACCCGGAACGCCAATCGCACGCTGATCATGCGTAGCGGGAACAATGCCCTGAAGTTTTCGCCGACACCGCAAATGGCATTGCAGACGATGCTGGCTCCAGGAGCGGAAGAAAACGGGTATTTGCCGATTTCAAAGGCCATGCAGGCTGCTTTCAAGGACATCCAGAAACATCATGTCTGGACCTATGCAGCCATGCAGAAAGCTGCAGGAAGATTTGAAGAAAAGCTTTCCCCCAAGGCGATCGAAGCAGAAGGCCAGGTCGCCAAGAGTACATTCGGTAACCAGAAGGCCAAGCTATGGGAGCGGATCGAGGAACGCTGGAGTTCCTTGTCCGGTTCGTACGACGATGGCGTGGTCGGGCTTTTCACGCAATACTTTACCGAAGGTTATGAAGAATTGAGCAGTGACGATCCGGAGCAGAGCTCCGGACTGATGAATTAAGACCTTTGCCAGTTTTAAGAGCGCGAAGGCGCGAAAGTGTTAAGGGAGCAGTACCTTTATGTCGTGGTATAGCAAGGTTGCATGGACCGAAGGCTTGTTTCTGCGGCCTCATCATCTCCAGCAGAGCGACCGGTACGCGGAGCATATGCTGGACGAACGGGTCCGTTTTGCCTCTCCCTATCCCTGGGGCTTTTCCGAGCTGGAAATAGATCAGGACGTAGGACAGCAATGCCGGTTCGCGCTTCGCTATGGCCGAGGCATATTCTCCGACGGAACGGTGTTCAACTTCCCGGCAGACGGCACACCGCCGCCTGCAATCGACGTTCCGGAGGACGCGGCAGGACAAATCGTCTGGCTGGGAATTCCCGAGACGACCGTCAATGCGGTGGAAGTCGCCAATGGCCGCGACGATGCCGCTACGAGATATATTCAGGGCAGGGAGACGATCATCGATTCCACCTCCACCATCCGCCAGGAGGAGGAGATCGATGTTGCGCATCCGCGCCTGCAGTATTCGATTCGCTCGACACCCCATCCCGGTCAGGTCTGCCTGCCGGTCGCCCGTATCACGGAAATCAAGGATCGCATTGTCATAACCGATGGTTCCTTTGCGCCGCCGGTACTTGCCTGTCATGTGCATCCGGTCGTCACCGGCTGGATTGACTCCGTCATTGGCTGGGTGGAGCGCAAACTGAGCGAACTGGCGCGTTACGCCGCCGATACGTCCGCCGGGGGCGGATTGCAGAATTTCGATTATCTGACGTTGCAGCTGCTCAACCGCACTTATCCTTTGCTGATGCACCTGCGCAAATCGGCTTATGTGCATCCGGAGCGGCTGTACATACTGTTCCTGCAGCTGGCGGGGGAGCTTGCAACGTTCGCAACGGAAGAGCGCCGAGCGCGCAACTATCCCGTTTATGACCACGACAAGCTGCATGATATCTTCAAGCCGGTCCTGGCCGACATACAGGCGTTCCTGTCGGCCGGCTACGACCGGCGTGCAATCCGCTTGCCTCTGGAACAGCTGGCGCCGAATGCGTTCAAGTCGACCATTGTCGATCGCAACCTGTTCTCGCAGGCGGGCTTTGTCATCGAAGTGGCTGCCCGCAGGCCTTTGACGGAGATTCAGAACGAGTTTCCAAGGCTCTTCAAGGTTGGCCCCTTCGGTCAGATGCGCCAGATCGTCTACTCCAACCTGCCGGGTATTCCGCTGATCCACATGCCGGTACCACCGGCACAGATCCGGGCTCTCACGGACCGTGTCTACTTCCGGCTGGACAAGACGACCCCGCTTTGGCGCGAATTTAGCCAGGACTCGGCGATCGGGCTGCAATTCTCCGGCAACTGGCCG
This sequence comes from Labrenzia sp. PO1, assembly GCF_012273635.1. Lineage (NCBI taxonomy): Bacteria > Pseudomonadati > Pseudomonadota > Alphaproteobacteria > Hyphomicrobiales > Stappiaceae > Labrenzia > Labrenzia sp. PO1. Next base: position 567,534 of record NZ_JAAXCR010000003.1, on the reverse strand, counting down.
GATCTGCAGCTTGAGTTCTATGCCGTCCGGGAGGGCCGCTGATGTCGGACAATGACGATCCCTTTGGCGTTTCCAAACGCAAGGGAAAGACAATTGTAATGCCCAATCCGGGCGGGCGATGGAGCGAAGGCCAGCCAGGACAACCCGGGCAGCCGCCTCAGCAACCTGCGCCGCCGCCACAACAGGTTCCCGGTCAGGCGCCTCCTGGACACGCAGCTCCGCCACCGCCACACAATCCGCCTTCCGGTGGCTCTGATCCGTGGCAAAGCGGGGGAGGCGGCGGAGGACGTGATCCTTACGCTCCAACGCCAGCCGGGTATGAGTATGGCCAACAGCAGGCACCAGATCTCAGAACTCCGCCAGGCGGTTACCAGGCACCGCAAGGCGCCGCGCCACAGCCGGCGGCCGCACCTGCACAAGGTGCCGGTAAACTGGCGCATATGCCGGACATCAACCAGATCCGCGTTGCCAATCGAAATCCGATTTCCCGTGCGGCTGCCCCGTTGCTTCTGCTTCTGGGCCGGCTTCACCTGACAATGACGGACGCCCAGTTCGACCAGTTGATGCGCGACGTCTACAGTGCCATCAAGACGTTCGAGAAAGAATTGCGGAGCGCCGGAATCACGGACGACCAGATCCGTTCGGCCGCCTATGCGCTCTGTGCGACATCAGACGATATCGTGCAGAACCTGCCGTCTGCCGGACGTCACCAATGGACGCAATATTCCATGCTGACCCAGTTCTTCGGTCAGGCAACCGGCGGTGTCGAGTTCTATCAGCTACTGGAGAAGGCAAAGCAGGATCCCGGTCGGAACTACGGTGTTCTGGAGGTCATGCATTCCTGTCTGTCACTCGGCTTTTACGGCAAGTACCGTGCGATCCAGGGTGGCCAGCAAGGCCTGGAGCGTGAACGACGCGACCTGCATGAAATTCTGCGTCGTGTTCGCCCGCGGCCTGGAGACGATCTCTCTCCCCATTGGCGTGGCTTGGAACTCCTGCAAAAGCGGGCAGGGTTCTCGGTACCGATCTGGTCGGTCGCGGCCGTTGCAGGCGCATTGCTTCTTGGGGGCTACGTCACCTTGATGCTTCTTCTGTCGAGCGGAAGCGAAGTTGTCGCTGGACGCGCAAGTGCGCTTTACCCGTCAGGCCCGATTGAACTGGCGCGCGAAGGCTATCAACCCAAACCGCCACCCGCGCCACCACCGCCGGAAGATGCGGCAATCGATACTGTCTCCGCACAGCTGGCAGGTATCGATGGCCTGGAAATTTCGCAGGCGGGACCGGCGATCATGTTGCGCATGCGCGCGCAGTTCGACGTCGCAGCTGCCACGCTGCGTCCTGAATTCCAGCTTCTTGTCGAGCAGGTCAGCCAGACCCTCGACCAGGTGGAAGGTGAAATTCTGGTCGTCGGCCATACGGACAGCGACCCGATCCGCAATAATCCGCGGTTCCCGACCAACTGGCACCTGTCCGTTGAAAGGGCAAAGGCAGTTGCCGCTGTCATGGAATCAGTCCTCCAAGCACCAGGGCGGGTGCAGGTGGAAGGACGTGGCGCCGACGAGCCGATCGCTCCCAATACAAGCAGGGAAGGCAAGGCGCTCAACAGACGTGTGGAAGTCTTCCTGAAACCACCGGCCAAAGGGCTGGTGATCAACAACTGATATCCGGGGCAACCGCAGAACAAGGCTGTATCTATGAAATTCTGGCTCGGAATAACGGCAATCGTCATCGGCATACTCGCCCTGATCGGTCTGATCTGGTTTGGCGGGCCGTTCCTGTCGATCGCCGGTGTGAGGCCCTTCGAACCTCTCTGGGTAAGGTTGTCGCTGGTTGCGCTTGTCCTTCTGACCGTTGGCGGCTGGACCGGCTACCGGATCTACAAGCGCGTCAAGGCCAACCGGGAACTCGAGAGTGAGATCCTGCAACCCAAGGCAAGTGATGCCGACTTGCAGATCATGTCGGAGCGCATGAAGGACGCTCTGAAGACGCTCAAGACGTCCAGCGGAAACGCGCGCACCTATCTTTACGACTTGCCCTGGTACCTGATGATCGGCCCTCCGGGCGCCGGCAAGACCACGGCTTTGATGCACTCCGGTTTGAAGTTTGCCGGTTCGCGCGCAAAGGGAGAGGCCCAGAAGCTGGAGGGCCTCGGCGGAACCCGGTATTGCGACTGGTGGTTTGCTGAAACGGCTGTGCTGATCGATACGGCAGGGCGTTACACCACGCAGGATTCCGACGAAGGGCATGACCGCGAAGCCTGGCACGGGTTCCTCAATATTCTGCGCAAGGCCCGTCCGCGTCAGCCAATTAACGGCGTTATGGTGTCGATCAGTCTTGAAGACCTGATGACGCTGTCTGACGATGAGTTGAAACAGCATTCCGATGCGATCCGCACGCGCTTGATCGAACTTTACAAGACCTTGAAAATCGATTTCCCGGTCTATGTGATCTTCACCAAGGCAGACACGGTTGCGGGCTTCATGGAGTTTTTCGGCTCCTATCCCGAAACCCGTCGCAACCTGGTCTGGGGAGCGACCTTCCAGACCCGCGAAAAAACCAAGAACATGGTGTCGGAAGCGCCCGCCGAGTTTGATCTTCTGGTGGAGCGTCTCAACGAGGAAATGGCGGACCGTCTTCAGGAAGAACCGGATCCGCGCGCCCGGCTGATGCTCTATGGCTTCCCGACACAGGTCGCTGCTCTGAAGGACCGTCTGACCGGTTTCCTCAATGCGATTTTCGAACCGAGCCGGTATTATCCGAATGCTGTTCTGCGCGGTTTCTATTTTACCTCCGGCACCCAAAAAGGCACGGCCATCGACAGGGTCATCGGCTCAATGAGCCAGGCCTTCGGGACAGCCTATCAGGCGGCCGCTCTATCCGGTCAGGGCAAGAGCTACTTCCTGCGTGATCTTCTTTCCAAGGTGATTATCGGAGAAGCCGGCTGGGTAACCCATAACCGGCAGGCCGTCAGAGTTGCGACCGCAACCCGCATTGCGGCTTACGCAGCCATTGCTCTCGTGACCTTGGGCCTCGGCAGCTTGTGGGGGATCAGTTATCTCAACAACAAGGCCTTGATTGACGAAACCGCCAAGGCTGTGGACACGGTGCGCGTAAACGGCGAAACCGTTCTGGCGGAGCGGGTCGTACGCGACGACAATCTGGCGGATACCGCCTACATCCTGTCGATGTTGCGGAGCTTGCCGGCCGGTTACGACAGCCGCGATACGCCAACGCCTGTCATGGAACAGTTCGGCCTCAGCCAGCGCGACCGTCTGGAAGCAGCTGGCGTGACGTCCTACAGAAGTGGTCTTGAAAGGTTGTTGCGACCGCGTTTGCTCTTGAGGATCGAAGAGCAGATGACCGAGGTGCTCGACAATCGCACCGGTCCGGGCGGACAGGACGTCGATACGCTCTACAATCTGGCAAAGCTGTACCGCATGGTGGCGGGGGATGCGCCGGAGATCGACAAGGAGCAGATCAAGAATTCGTTCCGTGCCGACTTCCTGCAAAGCTTCCCTGGACCTCAGGGCGAGATCTTGCGCAACGAGCTCAACAACCACGTTGCTGCGATGCTCGATCTCGATTTCGGTGGCAATGTCCTGACCGATCAGTTGGACGGCATTCTGGTTGCCGAGGTCCAGCGAGAGCTCGGACGTGTCAGCCTCGCTGAGCGTGGGTATGCACTTCTCAAGTCTCGTGCCAAGGGTCTTGCCAGCGAAGACTGGATTGCAGAACAACGTGGCGGCTCCGACATGGAGGCCGTTTTCGAAACGGAGAATGGCGACACGTTGGACACGGTCGCGGTCGACAAGTTTTTCACCTATCCGGGCTTCCACCTTTCCGTTCTGCCGAACCTTGCCGGCATTCGTGAAGAACTGGAACGGGACAAGTGGGTGTTTGGGGATGTCGGCGAAGCCGATGCCTTTTCCGATCAATATCAGTCGCTTCCCGGCGAGATCCTGGCGCTTTACACCAAGGATTTCATCGAGGCCTGGGAAGAGGCGCTCGGCAACTTGAAATTCAAGTCGATGCGCAACGACAAGCCGCTTTACACGACGCTTCAGGCCGTCTCGGCACCAACATCACCCGTCGTGCAGCTTCTTGAGAGCATTCGGCGCGAAACCCTGCTCACCCAGGATCTGTCGAGTGAAGGCCTTGCCGGAAACCTGACAGGCGGCAACGCGCAAGATGCCGGCACTGACGCTGCACAGAAGATCTTCCAGCGCTACGTGCTGGATTCGTCCGGTGGATTGAAACGTATCGGCCTTGAAGCCGGACTTCAGGCAATCGCGCCGGGAGGTTTGTCGAATGCGCTTGGAACTGCCGCTGGTGGCGGAGGTCCAACCATCATTCCAGGCAAGGCGATCGAAGATCACTTCCGTCCTTACCATGTACTGGTTGAAGGCGAGAACAGTCGCAAGATCGATGCCTTGCTGCTGAACTTCAAGAACATCCTCGACAATCTTCTGATCGTGGCCAACAACCCGCTGCAGAGCGAAACTGCAAATTCCAACGTGCAAATTCAGGCGTCTCTGCTGAGAAGCAACGCGACGCGTTTCCCGCCGCCTTTCGATAAACTGATTATCCAGGCTGCGAAAGAATTTGACGAGGAGTTCAAGGAAACCTCGATCACTCAGCTGAATGAGAAGCTGAGCACCCAGGTTGTTGGTGAATGCCGCAGGATCGTCGCCCGGAACTACCCGTTTGAAAACGGTCGCTCCGAAGTGCCGATGACGGAATTTGCCAAACTGTTCGCACCGACGGGAATCATGCAGCGGTTTTTCGATGAAAACCTGAAGCCGCTAGTCGATACCTCGACGCGCCCCTGGAACTGGAAGCCTGAAGTGTCTCAGGCGGACCGTCTGTCGAACGCAACGCTTCGGCAGTTCGAACGTGCAGACCTGATTAAGCAGGCCTTCTTCCCGACAGGAAACGCGTTTCCGTCCGTCGGACTTCAGGTGGTTCCGCGTGCCCTGTCTCAGCAGGCTGACGCGGCCAGCCTGGAAGTGAACGGCAATCTCGTACTGGTGACGCGTGGTCCCGGCTTCAACGCAGAAATCGAACCGTTGCCGGCCAATTTTGATTGGCCCAGCAACACGGCTACCCCGCGCGTTGTACTGGTGATTCAGCCGGAAGTGCCTGGCTACAGATCTCGTCGTGAAATCCATGGAGATTGGGCCTTCTATCGCTTCGTTCGCGATAACAGGGTCAGTTCCGGACAGAACAAGTTCGTCGTGCGCGAAACGCTTGGCGGCAGACAGGTTGCCTTCACGGTGACGCTTAGAACGAATCCGAACCCGTTCTTCCTGTCTGCAGTCGGCGATTTCAGTTGCCCTACGAGCTTCTAGAATGGGAACCGGTTATTTCGGCAAACTGCCGGCACGAGCGGATTTTGTCATCGGGCAATGCCCTGCCGGCTTTCTGAAAAGCTGGGAGGCCTTCCTGATGACCGGACTGGCTCAATCCCGTCTGGATCTGGGCGCGGGGTGGGAGGAAGCCTTCATGACAATGCCGGTGTGGCGATTCTGGCTATTGCACACTTCAGAGGGCGACGAACCTGTTCAGGCCGTCGCCGGTGCTTTCATGCCAAATGTCGACAAGGTCGGCCGGACCTTTCCATTGTCACTTGTCTGCGACATCCGACTGGAAACGCAGAATGGTCGGCCGGAAGAGACCTGGTACGACCGTGCCGAGATAATCTTGCGCGACACCTTGCAGGAAGATGCCAGCCTGGAAGACTTCCAAAAGGCTGTTGCAGGTCTGGAAACGCCACTTGCGGTGGAGGCAAGCGGCAAGACGGGCAGGGATGCCGAATTACCGACGATGCCAGGAACGGATGTTCTGTCATCCGAATTCTGGTGCCGTGCAGGAGAAGTGGGTTTTGAGTTTTCGTGTGCAGGCCTGCCGGACGCAAGCGCCTTTCGATGGCTGCTTCTCCCGGAATCCTACGCCGATACGGAAGCTCGACAGGACGTGGCAGGGAATAGTCATGGGCGATTTCATCCGGAGGATCATCGAACATGATCGAACAAATGGAAGCCTCTATGCGTGGCTTTGCGATTGGACTGACCCATGTTGGCCGGGTTCGGCAGCACAATGAGGACACGTTCTACGTTGACGAGGGCAAGGGCGTTTTCGCAGTGATGGACGGAGCGGGAGGCATGCATGACGGTGCGATGGCGTCCAGTCTCGTGCGTGAGGCCCTTGCCAGTATCGCTCAACCGCGCAGCGCGGAAGACCTTCTGGAGCAGTTCGAAAGCAGGTTGATTACCGCAAAGGACCGGATCGAACAGGCCGCAGCCAAGGCGAACGGTGCCGCCATGGGCACAACGATCGCCGCGCTTCTGATTTCCGGATCAAACTTTGCGTGCCTTTGGGCAGGCGACAGCCGTGTCTACCGTCTGCGCAATGGCCGTCTTGAACAATTGACGACAGATCATACCGAGGCGCAGGAACTGGTGGACCAGAACGTGCTGACGCCTGAAGAAGCAAGGACGTTCGCCCGCAGGCATGTCATCACCAGGGCGATCGGATCCGGGATCGAGCTTGAACTTGAACTGGTTTCCGGAAATCTGCGTCAGGGCGATCGGTTTCTTCTGTGTTCGGATGGCTTGACCGGACATCTGGACGATAGTGTGATTGGTACTTTCCTGATGAACGGCGCGCCGAAGCCGACGGCACAATGTCTTATCAATGGAGCGCTCGAAGAGGGCGGCTCGGATAACGTGACTGTCGTGATTGTCGATATCGATGCAATGTCTGCGCGCGAAGGAGTTCGCAACTGATGAACGTTGGTGCCCACCTGCTGCCTGCCGGAACCCGGCTCAACAATCTCTATGAGATTGAAGAACATATTGCCGACGGCGGTATCGGGACGGTTTACAAGGCAAGGGACGTGGAAAGCGGGGATCCGGTTGCCGTCAAGGTCCTTCTCGCGACCTTCTCGCGCGACCCGATGATCCTGGATCTGTTCAAGCGGGAAGCAAAGATCCTTCGCAAACTCAAACACGACGCACTAACCCAGTACTACGTGTTCGCGAAGGAGCCTACGCTCGGGATTTATTACCTGGCGATGGAGTTCGTCAGTGGCCCGTCATTGAGCACGCGCCTTGAATCCGGTCCGCTTGAGCCGGAGGCGGTGGCACGGTTGATCAAGCGTCTGGCTGAAGCCCTGCAGGCGGTCCACGATCGGGAAGTGATCCACCGGGATCTTTCGCCGGACAACGTCATTCTCCAGAACGGCGATGTCGCGCAGGCCAAAATCATCGATTTTGGTATTTCGCGGGCAAACACAGGCGGGCCGACCATTATCGGTGACGGCTTTGCAGGCAAGGTCAATTATGTTTCGCCAGAACAGGTCGGCATTTTCGATGCCAAGGTGACGGCGCGCAGCGACATCTATTCGCTTGGCCTGGTCATTGCGGAAGCCCTGACCGGCAAACAGATCGACATGGGCGGCACGCAGGTGCAGATCGTCGACAAACGACGGCAGACGCCTCCCTTGGAAGGTATCGACAATCGTTTCCGTCCGTTGCTGGAGGCCATGTTACAGCCCGACCCGGCAAACCGTCCGGCCAGCATGAAGGAGATTGCGGACTGGACGCTAGGTGCTCCGATGGGGCGGCAGGACCAGGACCGCACGATCATTCGGCCATCTTCTGCGCCACCGCCGGAACAATCCGCACTGGATCAACCGCCGCCTCAGGCAAACTGGGGCAAGCGCATTCTGGTCGCCTTGTCGCTGCTCGGTTTCGCCGGTGTCGGTGCCGGGGGTGTCTATTTCCTGGTCGGTCAATCCGTGCCCGAGCAGGACCAGAAACCTGTGCTTGTGGCACCGCCACGACCGAATGCGCCGGACGCACCGTCGCAGCAGACGAATGTGACACAACAAACGCAGACGCCAACGACCCAGCAACCGGCAACGCAGCAACCAGTGTCCCAGCAGCCAACTGAAACGCAAACAACTGCACTTCAGTCGCCTTCAACACAAACGCCGGAAACGCAGGCGCCGACGACGCCGGACAACACCGTGCCGACAATTCCGACTACGCCTCCAGAGGAGACCGTCGACACGAAACCGGAACCGACCGAAACCGTTACCCGGCCACCGGTGGCAACCGATCCGCAAGAGACGCCTGAAAACGTGACCCCCGAAGACCGGATCCGGAACTTCGTGAGCAGTTACCAGGCGGGCGATTGCATGTATTTGCAGCCAATAGAGATCGCGAGCCGTTCCGCAGAGATCGAAGGATTTGCTTCCAGGACGCCGCCATTCATCAGTTTCGACAGCGACTTCACCCAGTCTCAGGGGTTTGAAGCGAAGATCCAGGTCAACCTTGTGAGCGATGCGCAATGTCCGGCGATAGCTTTTCTGAGAGGAACACCACAGGGAAACGCCAAGACCGAATTGCGTCTCGACATGCAGCGGACGGTCGTGCCGAACGGCAGCAACATGGCTGGCCGAATTTCCGGTTATGAACCATCAACGGGTGGGCTCGGGCTTATATTCGTCAACAGCAAGGGGGAGACGGTCAATCTGTCCCCATATCTGCAGACGGACGACCGGGGTGCCGGTTTCGTTGTGCCGCTGACCTTGAAAACGTCTACTGAAGAAACCGGCCTGATCATTGCCATGGTGGGCCCGGACATAACCAAGACGCTTTCTGAGCGCCGCGAAAACGATCCGGAAGACTATTTCGAAAAGCTGATGCAGGATGGTCCGGTCTTGCGGGCAACGGCAACCACGGTCAAAGTGGTGCCCTGACCGGGAAGAGACCTGGCGCAGCGGATATTCTGGCCAACCATGAAACGCTACACCAAACCGATCCATTTGCAGGAGTTGAAACCGCACCGGCGTGCGGACAGCTCCCTTGCATTGATCAACGTGGTGTTCCTGCTGCTGCTGTTTCTACTGGTATCCGGAACGCTGCGGCCGCCCTTGCCTGAAGGGTTCGACTGGGCGGAAACGCAACAGAACGATGGCAGCGGCAAACTGGAAGGCAGTCTTGTGCTGGACAGGGCAGGGACTGTCTGGTTCGACGGTGAAGTTCTGGCTTACGACGACCTGGGTCCATTTCTTGAAGCTCGGCAATCCGACAGGCCCCACATGGTGGTTCAGGTCGACAAGCGAACCAGAATGGAGGCCGTTTCTGCGCTTGCCGACAGATTGAAAGCTGGCGGTGTGAAACGCCTGACACTGATGACTGTTGAGGCAGGTGCACCTTGACCGTTGTCGCCTATAACCAGGACCGGCAATGGGATATCCCGGGGTACGTCTGGCCGGCTGTTCTGGGCGTTTCGGTTGCCTTGCATGTTTCCGCGCTGATCTACGGCCTGCCAGCGTTGCCTTGGACGGAAGAAGCCCCCTTGCCACCGGTAGAGACCGAAGTGATCCTGGAAAGTGGTGGTCTGCCATTTGAAGATCTGGCAAGTGTCGAAACTGAAATCACACAACCGCTCGAACCGGACACTCCCTTGCCCGTCGAGACTTCTGTGCCAGTGGAAACGGTTGTCAATTCCGAGACTGCGGAGATCCTGGAGCCGGTATCGTCTGAGCCGGTGGTCACCGAAAGCCCAGTCAATACGCTGGTTGAAGCCGTGCCGGTAACCGTTCTGGATCAATCGCTTTCCGACGACACGCCTATCATTGAAGCGCAAGAAGTCAGCCCCGTCGAAACAAGCCCCGTCGAAACAAACCCGGTCACCGCAACGCCACCGGAGCAGCTTCAGGTGATTCAGCCTTCTGTTGTTCCGCAAACCGCCTCAACCGTTGTCGCCGCCACGCCTGTACCGGATGCCGTTGTCGCTGTGACGCCCGTCGCGCCAAACGTTGTTGCCGGATCTGAAGTCACTCTTTCCGGTGCCGAAGTCCTTGCCACGGTGGAAGTGGTGCCTTCGGTCGCAACGGATATCGGTGAGGTTGCCGCCGCAGGTGAGACGCAGACAATCGTTTCGGCCGTGCAGGAAAGTCCTGTTCTGGCTCCGCTCGCAGTCGATCAGACACCTGCCGAACTCACTGGCAACGAAATCGTGTCTGAGGCCTTTGTTCCACAAACGCAGCCTTCCGTTGAAAGCCCGGGCATTGTTGCACCCGACACCAGCGTTACTGTCAATCCGGTGGCTACTGCGGAGGTGGATGCGGTATTGCCAGCGGAACAACAGGTTGCTGCCCTGCAGCCCACGGAATCGGAAACGCCCGAGTTAGCGCCCAATGCCCCGGTCTCTTCAACGGTCCCCGCAACGCAGCCGCAAGGGGAGTTGACAGAAAACGTGCCGCCCGTCGCGGTTGCTTCCATCGATCCCCTGGCAAAGGTGTCGGACTATGTTGCCGGTTACAAGTTCGGTGAATGCACACATATGTCTGTTCTTGCAGCTGGTGCGGACACCGCGGAAGTTACGGCCTTTGGCGCAGGCATAGCGCCTTTCGCAATCTTCGATCAGCGCTTCAAGGCGGATCAGGGTTTCGAGGCAAAGATCGAAGTCCGACTGGTGACGCGCAGGCAATGCGCCTTGCTGGATGCTCTTGGCGTTTCTGAAGGCATTGAAGCAGCCGGTCTGGTTGAACTGGACCGGACGGTTGTGCGCAGCGGAACCCCTGTATCCGGTGTGATTCAGCGTGACTTGCCGATCGAGCGGATTGCAAGCGCGGAACAGTCGGGACTGGATCTCAGCGGCAAGGGGCCACCTGAACTGTACCTGATCGATGATGCCGGGCAGATCCATGACGGCCGGGAGTTTCTTTTGCCTGCATCGAACAGTCAGACGGCAGGCGGCTGGCGCTTCAAGGTACCGGTGACGATGATTGCCAGCGACAAGAGTGACGAGACAGCGCTCGTGCTCGCAATCTGGAACCGGCCTTCAGAGCGGCAGCCTTCTCGATTCGGACGGCTTCCTGCCGAACGGGTGGCCGAGATACTGGCAGAGCCTGGGGTCTATTCGCTGACGGCGTTCAAGGTGTCACGCTGAGGGGTGCGATGATGAAGCACCGGCAGTGAAGACGCCGGTGAGGAGGACTTCCAGCGCGGCCCGTTCCTTTTCCAGCCTCGTTTCGAACCAGGTGACGGCAATGGATACCGGCATTGCAACGGCAAGGCCGCAGGCAGTTGTCAGGAGCGCTACCCAGATGCCACCGGCAAGCGTGGCAGGATTGGCGGACGCACCCGATTCCTGAAGGGTCTGGAACGTTTCGATCATCCCGAGAACCGTGCCGAACAGGCCGAGCAAAGGCGAAATCTGCGTCACCAGATCAAGCGCCTTCAGCCAACTGGCGAGGCCGAAGAGACGGTCGGCAGCCCTGGCAGAAATTTCCTCACGTAGTCGTTCTTCCCTGATGTCGCGCACCTGAGAGGACAGGGGCTGCTGATCCAGCATCTGGATGGCGTCCATGGCGCTGCGCACCAGTGCACCCGACAAGGACCTGTCCTTCAAAAGGTTTTGCGCGGCTTTGGTGCGTTCACCACTTCGCCATTGCGTGACAGCCTGACGAACAAGTCCGTGACGGCCAACACGGGCCGTGGAGAATTGAACGGTCTTGGCGAGGATGACTGCAAGCGCTGCAACGGAAATTGCGAGCAGGATGAGCACGACCGGCCCGCCAAGCTCCAGAAGGGAGGAAGATGTCTCGACCATGCGAAAGACGCTCCATCAGACGTTCAAGGGTAGGGTCAATCGCCGAATTCGATGGGTGTACGATTGCTCAGGTCCAGCAGATCCGGGCAATAGACATCGGTAATGCTGGAAGGCACACAATTCATGACGTCGTTGATGTGAAGCCGCGAGAGGCTGTCGCATGCCTTCCCGGCAAGGTCGAATTGCAGGATCTTGGTTTTGCCGGCGGATATGCGGGAGAACTGAAGACGCAGAAACTGATCCACCAGGCCGTCCTTGTTGAAGGCAACCATTTCCAGGCCGAGCTTGTCCATGGGGCGTTCAAGGCCATTGGTCGCGATGATCGAAAGGCGACAGCCGCCGTCCGCTGTCGGTTGCAACTGGTTGAGTTCGAGGCTGATTTTACCTGTCACTTGCTGTGCCTGTGCGGGTGCCGCCAAAATGGCAACTGCAATCGCTATAAAAACTCTTTGAACCAATATCCGCATCTTGTTCCCCCGGTTAATGCGTCAATGAATGTTGGAAAGGATTGTGAATGCCGGTCTTTGCCGTCCCTAATCGTAAGACAATAGGACCGTCCAATCCTGTTTTCCCTCGGTTTCGACCTGAAAGAAATCTGCTTCGATCAGCCCGCGTTGCCAGCACTGATCGCCATCGAAAAGAACGAATTTTTCCTCGCGAATACAAAGCGTGATATCGCCTCCAAGACGGCTTTCGCCAAACCCGTCTGCCACGTGCAGATAGTAGCGTGCTTTCTCGAGAGGTTCCTGCAGCACCTGGCTGCAGGCGTTGGCAGTGATTGTCCACCAGCCTTCAGTCCGCATGCCTTCGTCGGTTTCATAGCCGATCGCGACGTTCACGAGATCAACGGACCCGTTGCAAACACGCAGGCCTGCGTGGGCAGCAGAGGTCGACAAAATTCCAGACAGCGCCACCGCCCCGAATAACGCGATCCCGCGTAACCCGATCCGGCGTTTTTGCCTAACCTTGCCGCTGTCGCGGTCCGTTTTCATGCTCGTGTTTCCAGTTTGCCAACCTGCTAAATACGCTAAGGAATTGCGAACCCGCGGTCAATTTAGGAAAGTCGATTGAGCTGAAGTGGTATTTCGGCGAAACTCGATTTTCGGAATGACCTGAAGACCCGGGATGGCCTGAGCCATGATCTCCATCGAAACACCGCTTGCAAGGCGAAAGCGCATTCCGCTGACACCTCTGATCGATGTGATCTTCATTCTGATCATGTTCTTTCTTTTGTCTTCCACATTTGGTGTCTGGCGGCCGCTGGAAGTTGCGCTTGGTGGTGGTGCGCCGGCCGGGGGGGCAGAAGCACAATCGAACGCCAGCGTTCCCGCAGTCCTGATCGTCGTGAAATCTGTTCCCGGTGAAGATCTGTCCGCCGTGACTGTTAATGGAAATGAACTGCCACTTGCAGGGTTGGCAGAGGAACTGAACCGGTTGGCAGAAGCTGGTGCCAGGGATGCTGTTCTTTTGCCTGGCAAGGGAACCGATTTTCAGCAGGTCGTGCGGATTTTGGACGAAGCCCGAACCTCAAAGTTGACAAGCGTTCGGCTGCATCTCGATTGACAGGAAACACAAGGCGTTCCTGCAATGCAAACGAACCGTTCGTACGCAAAACCCCATCTGTGGCTACAAAAACGGCCCGGTTTTCAAGACCGGGCCGTTCTGGTTTGGCATGTGACTACAGGTCGGTTGATCAGCGACCGATTGCACCGCCGATGATGCCACCCACAACGCCACCGATGAACGCGGCTCCGGCCGGGTTGAAGTTACCACCGTTGTTGTTGTTGTTGTTCGCACGGTGAGTGGTGGTGTTGTTGGTGCGGCGCGTGGAAGTCGCACTGCGAGAGGCGCTCGCGGCAGCCTGCTGCTTGCGGTTCACTTCAGCCTGGTAGACCGAATACTGCGTCGCCGTCTGTGCAGTCAGCAAGGCGTATTGGGCGGCGGTGAAGTAACCCGTGGCGACGATGCCGTTGGCAGCCTGCCATGCACTCACACCGGCGCGGGTCTTCGGACCGAAGGCACCATCCGGGCGGCCGACATCCTGACCAGCCAGGTTCAGACGGGTCTGAACTTCGCGGCGGGCAGTACGGTTCCAGCCGAGTGAAGCTTCGGTCGCCTCATTACCCGGAACGGCCTTTTGCGGGTCCGGCAGGGTCGCCACAACGCCCGTGGTGCTGGCGGCAGGAGCCGTTGCTGCACCCGGGACGACGGTCGGATTGACCGAAGCAACCTGGCTACCGGCTTCGAGCCGCTTGATGGAATTGCGGGCAAAGTCCGCGAAGAGGCCTGACGGGTAGGCATCCAGGTAAGCCTTGTAGTCAGCAACGGTGTTGCTGGACTTGGCGGTTTCCCAGATGAGCTTCTCACGTTCCCATGCAATTGCCGACTGGCTGGGGGAGGTCGTTGCTGCATTGTTGACAACCGGCTGCTGCGGAGCGGACGTCGCGGTGTCGCCAAGGGAGGCAACAGTGGTCGTCGCGGCCGGTGCAGCCTGCTTGTTCAGGAACACTTCGCCGATCAGAGATGCATTCACCCACGGGCGCTGCTTCTTTTCCGTCTCTTCATAGACTTCTCCGGTAACGCGAGTCATGACGGTCTGGATGGAAGCGTTCGGCGTGTCGATATGTCTGATCAACGCAGAGGTGAAGGGCGAGTTCGCACCGTCGCCGTCCAGGGCAACATCTCCCGGGCTGGTCGCGAATGCGATCACGGAGCCTTCGCCGCCGGTTTCCTGAATCTTGATTTCAGCAAGACCTGCACCAATGCTGCCGGAGCGGCTCGGTCCCATGCGGCGTGCGAGGGTGCGGGCCAGCGGATTGTCGCGGCAGGCATCCAGGAACACCATCTGAACCTTCACGTCCTTGGACATCTGGCGCATGATGAAATCAACGGTAATGGTTTCGAAGTCGAGCGAGGTTTCATCCTCGATCGTGGCGTCGATAGGTACCAGGTGATTCTGACCGGCAACCTGAAGGCCGTGGCCGGCGTAGAAGAGAATGGCGATATCCGCGCCATATGCCTTTTTCGCAAAATCCATGACGGATCTGCGCATTTCGCCATAAGTCTGGTCCTGCCCGGCGACGACTTCGAAGCCGAGGGCCTTGAGTTTGGCAGCCATCTGCTCGGCGTCATTTGCCGGATTAGGAAGTTGTACTGTGTGCTCGTAAGCGCCGTTGCCGAGTACGAGGGCAACGCGCTTAGCCAGTGCCGGAGCCGTCCCTGCGAGAATTATTGCCAGCACGGCGATCATTCGTTTGAACATATCCTGTCCTCTCGTAGATCATGGTTGCCTGTCGGTTGAACCGATCTTTACACGAGGTCTTTGTCCTCTTGAGAGGAACAGGTACCCCGGATGGCACTATGTTTCTGTAATACGCGTCACAGGAACGTCAAATTGAAGAAGCTGTCCCTGCAACCAACTGAATCCGGACCGCAACGGTCCGTTGATGACCCCACTAAAATCAGTTGCAGACTATAGCCAATCCTTTTTCTAAAAACCACTTTTCAACAGACAGTTGCTGCCATTTTTTGAGTTACGTTAACACGAAAGGACGTTGGGGAAGGTGGTAGTGGATTTTTTGCCGGCCACAACTTGAAAACGGACCGGTTTTTTCGACCTGAAAAAACGCTTTGTGACTTGAATCACCGAGTTTGGGAGACTGTCTGGTAATCTGGTTTCATTGCAAATGCGCGTTTTCGCAGGCCCGGTTGAAGCCTGCACTCAGCGGAGAACACACTATGGCCGGAAGAGCAGATATTCTCAAACACATGAGAGCCAAGCATGTCGGCGTATTTCAGTCCGCAGCCCGGCTCTACAACGTTGCGATTCTGGTACGACGGACAAACACTGCATCCCTTGAGCACGTTGGCGAACCCTACGCCACACCCAAGCGTCTGGATTGCAAGGCCAAGACTGCGGATTTCGATGTTAAGCCCGTCGGAAGCAAGTGTCCGGACGCGCAGCGCAAGAGCTTTGCAGGCCTGGTAGTCGATCCAAAAATCGTTGGCGAAAAGGCCTTCAAGGCGAGCAAGATGGCAAAGGTGATCGAGGAATGGAGGGAATTTCAAAAACAGTTGCGACCGGAAATGGCAACCTTCGAACAGCAACGGAAACTGACCTACATTCCGCGTGGAGGCGTTTATTTCGTCGAACGCAATCCAGAAGACCCCTATTTCGGCTGTGTGAAGTTCTCGTCCAGTTCGCTTATCACCGCGGCCAAGTGTGTGCACGGAGACTTCGATCTTTACGGCATTGTCGATATGGACGCTCCTGACCAGCTGATCCGCGTCAGAGAGGATCGCCTGGGTCAGAAGCACACGCGCTCGCCAAAGTTTTTTGACGTGCAGCATTTCGTCAACAACCGGCTCGGCATTGCCATGGTCTTGCACGGATCGCAGGAAACCTATGCGACGGAGCACAAGGATGACGACCTGGACATATTCTTCCCGAGTGGACGGATAGAGTATGCCGGCCCTGCAGCCGCAGATATCGAAGCATTCTACAAGAAGGAATTTCCGGGGCGGACATTGTTCCGCAAGGACGAACCTGCCCTGGATATAAAAGGCAGTTACGTATCGCCAGGTGCACTTTGACCAGTAGCTTACGCCAATGCCAGGTGCCTGCTTCTGAACCGGAAGGGAAGAAGTTGGCACGCCCAACGGGACTCGAACCCGTGTTTCCGCCGTGAAAGGGCGGCGTCCTAGACCGCTAGACGATGGGCGCGCGGTCGACGCGGCTGCGTCGTGGGGAGGCTTATAGGCGGGATTGGAGCAGCCCGCAAGAGCCTTTGCGACAATTTTTTGCAAGCCCGGAATCCCGGGCCTGCGCCTGTTGAAAACTGTCCGGTTTTACCATTCGCCGGTATTGGGCATGGAGGCCCAGGGTTCTTTGATTTCAAGCGCTTCACCCTTTTGAAGCAGCTCGAAGGAGATGTTGTCCGGCGAACGGACGAAGGCCATGCGGCCGTCACGTGGAGGACGGTTGATGGTGACACCTTTGTTCTGCAGGTTCTCGCAGAATTCGTAGATGTTATCGACCTCATAGGCGAGATGGCCGAAGTTGCGGCCGCCGGTGTAGGTTTCCGGATCCCAATTGTAGGTCAGCTCGAGAAGCGGCGCAGCGTTTGCCTTTCCGGCTTCGACATCGTCGGATCCGGCGAGGAAGATCAGCGTGAACCGGCCTTTTTCGTTTTCGTAGCGACGGACTTCCGTCATGCCCATCTTGTTGCAATAAAAATCAAGTGAGTCTTCAATGTTGGTCACGCGGACCATCGTGTGCAAATAACGCATGTCCTATCCTTTTCCTCAATCGAGGGATTTTCCAAACGGGCACCGGACCGGCCGATGAAGTGCATTGATACCTTGCCCGAAGCTCAGCGCTTTGTGGCACAGTTCAAGGAAGGTTCCTACCGGCAGATCGTTGCCCTGACCGGGGCGGGGATATCGACGGACTCCGGAATTCCGGATTTCCGTTCACCTGGCGGGATATGGTCCAAACGTCAGCCTGTTCAATACCAGGACTTTGTTGCCGATGAGGATAGTCGCCTGGAAGACTGGGACCGCCGGTTCGAAATGATGGACTATTTCGCAAGAGCGGAGCCGAATGCAGCACATCTGGCCATGACGAGCCTGGCGCAGGCCGGCAAGCTTCATTGCCTCATCACACAAAATGTCGATGGCCTGCACCAGCGAGCTGGGTTTCCGGAACACCAGCTTGTCGAGATCCATGGCAATTCCACATTCGCAACCTGTCTTTCCTGCGGGGCGCGGGCTGAACTGGAAGCTCAGAAGCCGATTGTTGACGCCGGGCAAAGTCCGAGATGTTCAGATTGCAACGGACTGTTGAAGGCGGCGGTCATAAGTTTCGGGCAGCAGATGCCGGAAATGGAACTGGAGCGGGCAGCGGAGGCTGCTGCTGCTTGCGATCTTTTTCTGGTGTTGGGCTCGTCACTTGTCGTGCATCCAGCCGCACAACTGCCGGCCATCGCTGTTCGTGGCGGTGCAGACCTAGTGATTCTAAACGGCCAGGAGACGCCGCTCGATTCTTACGCGTCAACAGTCATTCGAACACCTTTAGCTCAAACATTTGCGAGATTTGGCGAATAACCGGCCTGATTTCCGTAAATGGTCTGTGGTTAGTCCGACAATTTCCCTTCTCGCCAGAAAGCACAATGTTATCCTTTTGTTAGGAATCAGCTGGCTGGTGAGTCGAATTTTGCCTTCAGCTTAATGATGCGGACCAGAGACGGGACAAAAGGCTATGGGGGTTAAAACCGCACGGGAGCCCCGCGCACTCGAAACATTGACGGACGAAGTCGCCGTCGATGTTCTCGAGATTGCCGGAACGATTAAGTGGTTCGACGTCGGGAAAGGATATGGCTTCATCGTCCCGGACGACGGCGACGGTGATATCCTTTTGCACGTCACCTGCCTCAGGCGAGACGGGTACCAGACTGCTTATGAAGGCGCGCGGGTTGTTTGCGAAGTACTCGACCGGCCGCGCGGTCTTCAGGCCTTCCGCATCCTGTCGATGGACGAAAGCACCGCGACCCATCCGTCACAGCTGCCACCGTCGCGCACCCATGTTCAGGTTGTCCCCGAAAGCGGTTTCGAAAAAGCGACCGTCAAATGGTTCAACCGCGTCAAGGGTTTCGGGTTTCTGACCCAGGGTGAAGGTTCTGAAGACATCTTCATTCACATGGAGACGCTGCGACGTTTCGGCATCACTGAATTGCGTCCGGGCCAGGATGTGCTGGTGCGCTTCGGCGAAGGCCCGAAAGGCCGCATGGCCGCTGAAATCCGTCCAGTCGGGACAGGCACCCACATACCTGCCTCTCACTGACACCGCTTTCCGTCATTCTGCACATTGACTTGGCCGGACATGTTCCGGCCTTTTTGTTTGTCGACCTTCAGGCAATCTTCTTTGGCAAACGGGAAGTGTTATTCCGGCCTTGCCTTTGACTGCCAGTTTCCCAAACCGGTTCTGCCGGGCCTTTCAGGAAGTTTTCAGAATGCGTCCTTTCTTTCTGTGCCTCTCGCTTTTTGCTGCAACACTCTGGATTTCGCTCGCGGGTTCGACAGGGCAGGCGCTTGCGCAGGACCCGCAGCTGAACCTGCCGGTGGAAGATCTTCTCATTCGGTCTGGAGACGAGGAACACCAGTTCAAGGCGGAGGTTGCGGCAACGGACCGGCAACGGTCGATGGGATTGATGTTCCGCAAAGAGATGCCGGCGGAACGCGGCATGCTGTTCCTCTTCGAAGGGGAGGGCGACCGTTACTTCTGGATGAAAAATACGCCCCTGCCACTCGACATCATTTTCATTGACGCAAAGGGTTCCATCGTCAGCATCGCCGACAACACCACGCCTTTTTCCGAAGACGTCATTCCCTCGCTTGGTCCGGCGAAGTACGTGTTCGAAATAAACGCCGGTCTGGCGGAAAAACTCGAAATTTCGGCCGGAGACAAGGTCAGCAGCCCGTCCATGGGGCTGGAATGAACCCGAGCTGTACCTATTCCAGCCTGCTCCAAAAATCTAAAAACATGAATTATATGCGTTGACCGATGAGGCGGCCAGACTGGCGACCGACAGGACCAGCAGGACACCTGTTGGTGCAGACACGGCGGTGATTACCGCGGAAGCAGAAAGCTCCATCACCGCGCCAATGCACTGAGCCTTCTTTTTGTCACCGCCCGCAATGGATACGATAATACCTGTCTTGTTGACGACTGTGGCACTGACAGCAACCATCGCGGCTCCGGGCGATCTCGGCCGGCGCACGGATCGGCGCGGCGGCTGCGCAGTCACAGACAGATCCGCCGTTGCCGGAAGACTTCAGGAAGCGACAACGATCGGGCGTTGTTCTCGGCGATCCGTTTGATGTCGCGCTCATAAAAACAGACCAGACCCTCGGCCGGGCAAATAGCCGGGTTGCGCGCTGCGCAAGCTGGCACGACACCTATCGAAACAGCTTGGGCGGGGCTGTGGAATGAGAGTTTGGCATAGCTTTTCGGCGTGGATGCAAACCGCAACCGGAGAATTGGCAACCGCCGGCCTTGCCGGTGCGGCTGTGTCTGCTGCAATGGAGTGGTCAGCGTTCCTGCCGGCAATGCGGAAAATCGTCGTCGGTACCCTTTGCGCGCTTTATCTGTCGCCGTTGGCGATCCCGCTTCTGTCGCTTGTTTTGGGTGGGTTGAATGTGCCGCTGGAGAAGACGGCATGTCCGGTTTTCTGATGGGGGTTCTTGGCATTGTCGTCATCTAGATCCTGCTGAAGGCTTACCGGTTCCACCGGATCTATCGTGTCGCACCTCTGCACGGGGGAACGTACGATGAAGAAGCGTAAATACGCCAAGGAGGCAACACGCGGTCAGGGCAGGGTGCTCCTGGCCGCCTTGGCTATCGTTCTGCTCTACTTGATTTTCTTTTGAGCTGATCTTTCCGCGGTGCAGTTGATGCGGGTCTGTCGTGAAAAGGGGTCCAGTCTCCGGTCAGTTTCTCGACCATGTCGTCGATCGCCTCGCACAAGTGCATGGCCGTCCGATATTGCGGCGAACCGATCTTTGCCGATCATATGACCTGGATAGCTTCAGCTCTGCCAAAGCTGAGCTTTTCCAGCACTTCGTGAGTGTTGATGAAACCGCGTCCGCTGCGACGTGACATAGCCAAACCTGAAACTTGTTCACTCTTTGTTTCGTTGTCGACCGGCCGGTTGATTTGGCAAGAGCGGACATTTGCAATCTCCCGCCAAATAGACGCGGGAGATCCGGCGCGCGCCAACGCTCTTTGTAGCGTCAAAGAATAGTTAGCTTCCCCAACGATCTAGGGCACCAGCTTGACCAGATCAGTTCAACATGCCGACCGTGGAGACAGGAGGCCGGCATCAAATTGCTTGGGATCGTGGATTGAAGTTCTGGAGTAGCACGAGCTCAAGCAAAGGGAAGCCTGGCGCGTCGTCTTCTTTGTTGGCCACGCTCCTTTCTGCAAATCAGAAATGACCTGAACGATCTAAATCAACGATATAAATCATTTGGTGTATTGATAGATTCATAAACTATAAGTATATTGAGAGAATTGACTTAAGTCGAAATAGCGTATTTGTACTTCTATTATGGGGTATTTTAAGATGGCAAACAGTCCTGTAAAAGATGTAAGTCTAGGAGATGCTTTAAAAATATCTCTGGACAATTACTACGACCTTCTCATAACTCAGGTTGGAACGTTAAAGGCAGACGAAAAGCTTCAGTTGAAGCTTGTCGCAGATCCGGTGTCGGTTTCGGACAAGAAGTTTGCGGATGGAGGTTATCCTTGGTTTTCGTATTACAACCTGTTGCGACGATCTGATCTTTCGATTGTGCCGAAACCTGTCTCAGGCGGTGTCATGACGGGTGTCGCAGGGCTGAGCGATGTCTACGGCGAGTTTTTGCAGAAGCTGCGCAGCTTCGTCGTTCGGAAAAACCTGAGCAAAGAAGATCAGATCGCCCTCGCGGATCTCGATAAGAAGGTCGAGTTTTCCAAGAAGTCTGCCGTGTCCTTAATCATCGAAGATCGGACCAATTGGAAAGAGTTCGCCGAAGCGATGGGATATTCGGTTACTGATCAGTCTGCCTACGTGCAGTGGTCAGGCCAGTTCGGAAATTTATATCGGATTGAGACAGAGATTGCGAACGTCAAAGTCCATCAGTTCGAGATCAAGACCATCCTCGACAGGCAGTATCCCAACGCCGATGATAGGCAGATCGTTGATGCTGAATTCGACTTCAACAACCCGGCGATGCGTCTCAGGTATCCGATCAACCCTGACACAGACTATGCAAACGGGGACAAATTCACGATTGAGTATCTTGCTACGCTTCCGACCGGAAATACGGCTGGTTTCGATGATCGCCGCGCAGTTGGCTGGAATCTGACGGCTGCCGAAATAAAGACTACTACGGCGGGCGGTTTTGCTCAGGGGGTTTCCTTCGACAAGTCGACGAGTAGCTCATCTTCTATCACTACGGATTGGGGCGCTTCGGGTAGTGCATCCTATGGCCTCATCAGCGTGAAGGCGAGCGTCAGCGACCACAAACGAATCCAAGAGGAGTTCAGTAAGACAACCAAGATAACTCTTTTCGCAGAATCCGCCTTCCGCCTGTCGATCAATTATCCTGCTTGGTTCAAGCCCGTTTTGTTCGAGCATAGGCATATCAAAGAAAACCCCTATGATTTCGAAAAGTACTTCGGTGAGGACGGAACACTGCTCTACTATCCTACCGGGCTCATACTCGTTCGGGGCTTCGGAGTAGAATTCCTGTCTGCGCAGAACTGGATGTATGATTACAGGCACCGATTCAGTGCATCCGGTGGTGGCGGCTTCGGCTTTGCTGGGATAAATTTCGGTGCGGCGGCGAACTACAGTGAGGACACGAAGCAGCATCAGACGGACCAGCAGACTACTACACTAAGTTTTAAGGATGACATCGGCACGATGCGGTTTGTTGGCTACGCCGTGACCAAAAACCGGGTGTTCGAAAAGGCCGTCTCCACCCATGTGACGAAGACGCTGCAGGTGAACAAGTTTTCGCCGACAGAGGCCCGCGCCAAACCTGGCAAGCGCGGTCAGAAAACCTGATGACATGAATAGGTCTGTCATCGTCGCGGCGGCGATACCGCTGGTGATGTCTGCTTGCATCATGACGCCACAGAAGGTGGTTGTTGTATGTGATTGCGCCACCTCCGCGCCAACTCCAGCGCCACAGGAACGTCGCATCGTCCCTTTGTGTCCGGCGATCGCGGAAGTATCGTTCCCCGACGCCAAACAGGATGGAGCGCTAGTTAATCACTTCGTCATCAAGGAGGCCGCACGCCAGAAGGTCAATGTTGAGGTCGTGTCTGGCTTCACTGCCCGCATTAGCGGGCGTCGCAATCGCGTTGAAGCAATGATCGCGGGCTATCCGTCTCTTCTGTGCTCATTCAATCAATCGTTGAAGCCAAACGGCCAGTCGACTTACACGTCTTGCATGGCTCACGCCAAAGAGTGGATGGATATCGTCCAGAACTCCCCGGGCGAACTAATGCTGTCGCACACGCTTTTCAGGGAAAATTGTACCACGCCCGGCTGACGTCGCTAGATGAATGCCTCTTTGTACGTCTAGGCTAGTGAGTATTCTGGACACATTGGCTTCGAGGCTCGTTTTCCGCCTCATGGCTTACTTAAAGGCATCACCAGCACAAATATGCACCAACGGTTCTTGAACCTAGTAGCTAACCTACCTCAGTTCGTTCCCTTCGGCATTCGGAGGGCCGAGTCGGCACGCTGCAAACAGGGTTCGTGGGAGCCAATTGAACAACCGAAATGCGTTCTTGGCCGAACATCGGCCTTCTAATTGTCTAATACAGAACCAGACCATCCGGAGGCGGGCTCTCTTCGGTAATTCATCCCGACCGCAGCGAACATCCGATCTCAGCCATCTATAAAACATCGCATGACGAACAACGAAAGGCAGCTTTGCAGAACTTAACAACATCTACGACCGGTCGGCTACTAGGCTCATTTCGGCCGTTGGAGGAGTAAGTTGTTTAGTAAAAACCTATCGGCTCAGGCCTTATCCGACCGAAATCAGGCGACTGAAGTGATTGACGAATCGGATCTATGAGAACAAGCCGTGAACTTATTCTGGGACTATTCTGGGACTCGGTTGTCCCATCTTGTCCACAAAGGCGCGAATTTCATGTTTTGTTCTAGCTTGACTGGCCTCTGTCAGAGCTATAAACCCAAGCAAATCAACGGATCGGGGTATAGCGCAGCCTGGTAGCGCATCTGGTTTGGGACCAGAGGGTCGCAAGTTCGAATCTTGCTGCCCCGACCATTCATTCTCCTGAAAATCGATGTGATGCGGTGCGCGTGACTTGGGACTTTGCAATGCAAATCCATGCGCTTGCTGTGGTTCCGTGCCTAAAGGCCGGGATAACTAGGGCCAAGCTACGCAGGCGTCTTGTGCAACTTATCGCCGCATAACAGACTGGTCAGACGGGCGTTTCCAATGCCTGTGGGAGTGACGCCGCTTGCGACGGCATGCAGGCCGCGCCGGATGGGGCTGATGATACCGGATCCTGACGACCAGGCGACGCTGGATGTATCGGCGGCGATAGCCGTGCTGCAGTCCAGAATTGAAAAGGCCGGGCTTTCTCTGAAGGAAAGCGCGGATTTTGCGCTTTTCGAAAAGACCGTCCGGAGCACCGAAGACAAATACCTGATGGAAGATTTTTCACCGCGGTTTTTCGACCTGCACGGGACGACCGCGTTCTGGGTAGGGGCCGTCAACAGCCATGGTAACGTCGTGGCTGTGCAAGCTGCAAAGGTGGAAGACCTGAAAGACAGGAGCCTTGCCGAGCACTGGCATCAGCAGCAACGCAGGATCTTTGTCGATCCAAACCCTCAGGTTCGCTTCGGGACAGAGCACGCGCATGACGCCTATTTCATGCGCGGGCGTATCGTCTATCACGGCAATCTCTGGCTGAGACGGGACATCCGGGGGCAGGGCCTTGCCGAGCCTTTGACCCAGTTGGGGTTTCTGCTCTCACTATTGAAGTGGTCGCCGGATTATCTCTATGGCCTGATGGCCGCAAAAAGCGCAGAAAAAGGCTTCGGCATTCGGGTCGGTTACCGCAGGTTCGTGCCACGCGGAACGCATTGGGAGATTGCGCCTGGACATATCAGGCCGGATGACTGGCTGGTCTATGCCACCAGAAGCGATCTACACGGCCTTGTAAAACTTATCCTCAGGACGTCCGCTGAAGATCCTGAATGACGCCCAGGTAGGCGCAGAAGCGAAGATCGGATTGCAACGAAGGTCGCACGGCGACGATCAACCGCTCGAACGCAACTTCATAGAGTTCGCCATTGACCTGAATTTTCGTGTGGGCGTAGCCGTAATAAGGCGTGCCTTCCAATGCCTTGCGATAACCTTCCGCCGAAGCCTTCTCCAGGTCCGGATCAGGTGTGCGCAGACCGCAGGCGGGTGTCGCCGGGCTTGCCCAGTCTTCGCCGAACAAGTGTCGCTGCCCACTTTCCTTGCCGACATAGAAGATCGGAGGAGGAGCGTTTCCGGGCATCTTGTCCGAGCAAAGGCTCAAATGAGGCAGGAACGGTTTCAGGCATTGCTGGATCTGAACCGCATCGGTCGACATGATGCTGTCGTAGAACGCAGACACAGCCGGGTCGGCAAGCCCTTTTTCAATGGCCTGTGTGCCGAGTTCCGAAAAATGAGTATCAGGGCGTGTTAGCACGGTCCTCTCTCATGTTTTGATTTGTTCCATCCGGCAAAAATCGACCAGGGACACCGCACATGTTTGGCCGTTTGCCAATAACCATTTCTACCGGTCGAAGGCTTTCAACAACAGCGACATGACATTCAGGAATTCGTCGCGTTTTTCGGGTGACAGATCGGTGGGATCGGATACCGAATAGTCCAGCGTCAGGATCATGTCCCACATTTCAGTGAGATTGGCGTCGTCGATCGCCGCTTTCAGTTCGACCGGCGCAATTTTTTCCGGCGCTCTGGTAACCGGCCGAACATGTTCCGGAACATAGCCTTCCAGTCTTTTCAGAAATTCGTAATGCATGTCAAAGCCTTATCGTTTTGATCTTTGGATCGGCCCTTTCAGGCTGTCCGGCCCTGCGATTCTGTACTTTTTGAACCTGCACTGCGTTCCGAAAATCGGCGTCTTCCAGACAAGTTCACGTTAGGGTAGTTAATAGCATGAGTTGCGCCTCCATGTCATGTTACGTGAATGTCATAAATCGCCTCTCCACCAACACCGTTAATACATACTTGTGCCGTTAAATGAGTCGTCGCCGAACCGAAGATTGCGGGTTGCGGCCAATATCGGTGTTGACACCGGCGGCAAAGGCGGGAAAAAGCTGCTGTAAGGAATTGCATCTCACATATTCAGACTTGAGGGCACTGTCACATGGTTGCGCGTATCTACCGTCCGGCGAAAACCGCCATGCAGTCAGGCAAGGCGAAAACCCAGAGATGGGTGCTGGATTACGAGCCGGAGGTCGCCAAGTCCGTCGAACCTTTGATGGGCTACACGTCGTCGTCCGACATGAAGCAGCAAATCCGGCTTTATTTCGAGACTTCTGAAGAAGCTGTCGCATATGCGAAGCGCCATGGCATTCCGCACAGGGTTGAGAAAGCCCAGGAACGCAAAGTGCGCGGGTCTGCCTATGCGGACAATTTCAAATTCAACCGGTCTGCGCCCTGGACCCACTGAACAAGAACGTTCGGCTCTTCTGACCTGTTCGGTAAGAGTTCGGATTGTCTGTTGAAAGCGCCGATTTCGAATCGACACGAGCCGGGTTTTTGACGCATTAGGTCAGTGGAGGCGATCGCCGGATCGGGTTGCCTCCGGACGTTTGGTCTCGATCCAAGTTTGCATGAACGTCTGGCAGGCCTCAGTGATACTGCCTGATAGTCTCATCTGGGAACGGCTTGCGTTCCTGAGAAATTGGCTCCGTAGCTCAGCTGGATAGAGCACTCGCCTTCTAAGCGAATGGTCGCAGGTTCGAATCCTGCCGGAGTCGCCATCTCCTTGAGTTTTTTGAATAAGTCCTGAGCTTCGATGCCTCTACCTTGCGTGGAAAGGCTTCCTGCCGTGCAGATGTCCTAAACTGGACGTTCAAGTCAGGTACTTGGAAAAAGCCTGCAAAAAACAAAAACCGCCGGCCCCTGCAATATAGGAGCACGGCGGTGTTTCTAGACCGCGATTCGCCTGAAGGTCAGAGCGTCTCGGACTTTCCCGATTCCACCTTCTGGCCAACCATGAGCGGCGTGATCTTTGTTTTGAGGATCATGTCCACGTCCTCGGAACCATCTTCCAGGGACTGAAGAGCCATATCCAGGAAATAGGAACAGAACGTACGGCCGTCCTTGTCCGATTCTTTTTTCGTGTAGCGGATCATGCGCTTGATCGCCTCGATTGCAGGTTCCTGCTCGAGTTCAGTGCGGTCCGATTTGCTAACGGTCTTAGACATTTTACTACCCACCAGTATTTGATTTGCCGATTGCAGCGTCGCTGCTGTGACCATCCGATTAAAGCATGCTGTTGCAGCGTGAAATGAGCGTGATAAGGTGCTGTTGTGTTTCAGGTTGCGTGATATTCGCGGTTGCGCGAAGGCGACGGCTGAAGCGTGCATTTCAATTACGGGGAATTGATGGCAATCGCGTCCTGCTTTGCATGCCTTGGGCGGCCTTTGCTCCTTGATAGCGACCAGGAACCTGTGGCGGTCAAAACCCGCAAGGCTCTGGCGATCATGGGCTATCTGAGCCGCATGAGCGGTATGGCGTCGCCCCGGGAAGCACTGGCGGATTTGCTTTGGAGCGGGACAGACCGCCACAAGGCAATGCAATCCTTGCGTCAGGCATTGCGCCAGTTGAAGAGCGCCGAAGAAACTGCCGGCATCGATGTAGTGCGCTCAGCGCCAGGTCACATTCAACTCGACCCATCGGCGTTTGCGTCTGATCTTATGGCCATGAATACGCTCCTGGAACGTGGGCAGGCAGCGGATTTCCGCAATGCGGGGGAACTGTGGCGCGGCGAGTTCCTGACCGGCTACGACGATATCGATTCTGAATTTTCCGAGTGGCTGACGGTCGAGCGTGAACGGGTGCGCTCAGAACTCATCAGCGCCGCCTTCAAGCATCTGAACAGGATATCCACGGAAGACGGGGGTGTGCAGGCAGAGGCCGGGGCGCGTTTTGTCCTGAAGCTCGATCCCGCGTTTGAGGCGGCCCATCGCGTTCTTATTCGTCTCTACATGAAGCTGGGACAGCGAGAACGTGCCGAACAGCAATTCCGGTCATGCGAACGGGAAATGCACCTTCATCTGGACGCTGAGCCTGATGACGAGACTCGGAAACTGCTTAGCGAGGTCGAGGTTGAGGCTACTGGGGAAGAGCTCTTCAAGCGCCAGGAAGCATTAGGTCCAATCGGGGGAGGACTTTCAAACAGCGACGAAGTTGTAAGGCTGCCTGAAATTTCGATTGTATCTTCATCGCTCCTGAAGAAAGGACTGAGCGACGCAGTTCACCTCAGAGAAGAAATCGTGTCAGGCCTATCGTCCTTTAGATCATTCGATTTATTTGAATCCGAATATTTCGGCGACGAGAATACCCCGAAACCAACCCTTGTCGAAGGTCATGAATTGGGGGCTTATCTGCTTCGGTTTAGGCATGACGAACGTTCTGGGAAAATTGTTGTACAATTCGAAGATCGTACAAACGGGCAGATTGTCTTTAATGAGATTGTTGACCTAACGCTTTGGGAAGGCATCGTCCCTGCAGCTAGTCAGATTGTCGGTCGAATTCATGGTCACGCTACAGGTCGCTTGAGGAACCCTGCCAATACGTCGGCATTCGCGCGTTGGTGTCAGGCCGAGGCACTACTTTGGGATTTTACGCCGCAATCCGATGAAAAAGCTATGCGTCTGCTGAACGAGCTGGAGCAGACGAATAAAACCTTCTCCATGATTTATGCCGGGAAGGCATCAATAATTATGAAGCAAGAGTTGCATTATCCCCTTAATGACAGAACGTCTTCGGAGGGAATGAGCAGTCTGCTTGATATGGCAGAGCGTGCAATCGTACTGGATCCTTGGCAAGCTGTGAATCAGCGAGTTTACGGCTGGTCCTTAATTCTTTCCAATATGCCTGAAGAAGCAAAACGCGCCTTCCAAAACGCGGGTCGCCTCAGCTCTTCCGATCCCGCTAACCTCATGTCGGTGGCAGAAGGACTTGCACTTTCGGGAGATGTCAACGAAGCCCGCGAAACGGCCGAGCGCGCGTTCCGCTTGTTCTCTTTCGTGCCCAGGGTGTTCTACGAATACCTTGCAAATATCTTTTTTGCTGCTGAGGACTACGAAAACGCCATCGTTCAAATTGAACGGGGTACGGGAAGCAGTCTTGGTTGCCTGACGACACGCGTAGCAGCACTTGTTTGCTCAGGAAGAGAAGGTGAGGCAATCACTATTCTGGAGAGTTTCAACGAGAAACGAAATCATTTCTTGTTGCCTAACGATAACCCTAATGTTCAACCTGAGCAGTGGCGCCAGCGCATCAATTTTTTCCAGGATGCGCGTGTTCGGGCAAATTTTGATCGGGGCGCTCAGTTGGTCCAAAGGGTGTTGTTCAACAAGCCGGATTAACCTAGCTCAAGAGTTTCGCAACACTAGTGACATATGAGACATCCGCAGAGGACAGCTTAGCTGGATTGAGTTTGAACGGCAGAACACGAGCTTTGTAGCAATCACGCTCGTCAACAACCTTGAAGTCGATCAATTCTGTTGTTTGGGCAGGCAACCCGAGTTCTGCCAGCACAGATCGGGGGTCGCTTTTTAGCTTTTCTGCAAAATCTGGATTTAAATTCGCCTTCGCCAAAAGGCGTCCTAGGTCTGCTGTGTTTCTCCTGTAATATGGAAATCTCGCCATGGCTTTCCGCCTTCCTGTCAATTCAGAATAGTCCAACTCAAAGATCTATTGAGGTGTTCGCAAACCATCCAACAACCGACCATA
This sequence comes from Labrenzia sp. PO1, assembly GCF_012273635.1. Classification (NCBI taxonomy): domain Bacteria; kingdom Pseudomonadati; phylum Pseudomonadota; class Alphaproteobacteria; order Hyphomicrobiales; family Stappiaceae; genus Labrenzia; species Labrenzia sp. PO1. The sequence continues at coordinate 538,353 of NZ_JAAXCR010000003.1, read as the reverse complement.
ATTGTCTGAAGGGAATGGAAGTGTGTCTGCGGCGGATCTGGCAATGCCAAATGAAACGCCGCACGACGATTTTCTCGGGTTTGGGAACGTGTCGCCCAGAAAAAGTTATTCCGGCAGGTCGTCGTAAAAGCATGTCCCGAGCGCAGCTTTACCGAGTTCTTCGAAATATTTCTCATCGCCAGCAGCAACGCGCGCTGCATCGATTTCTGCCGGGATGATGAGGTGGACGAGGTCAGCAGTGTCGGCGAAGATTGCGGCATCGGAGTCGATGCCAACTTCAGCCAGGACTTCAGCCGGGTTGGCAACCAGCCGCTCACGTGCTGTGGCGTTCTGAATGATCGCGCCAAGTTTCGCGCCAATTTCCAGTTCAGTCCGGGAAGTTGTGTCAGCGTGCATTATGAGCCTCCGATAGGTTGAGTTGCAATGTGTCCTGCCTGGTGGTGGGATGGTCACCTGGCTTTTTGAAATTCGGTCAAACTTTAGTAAATAGTTATGTATTGAGACTGTTTACTACTGATCGACTGCTTTCGAATAGAATGTAGAACGAGGGAATGAACTCGCTCAATGGCAGTTTTGTTAATATACGTTGTGTGCAATTGCAGGGTGAGGCGAAGTAAATTGCCATATCAAAACATAAGCAGCCGTCCCGCATCCTCACTGTTGGCGGCGGTGTCTCTTCTATGATCGTTGAAAGTGGATTTGCGGACGACGTACTTGCGGACCTGTCGCGTTTGGGCCTGATAGCGGTGGAGCCGGGCGTTGAGGGAGATCGTGTGCGCTTGCTGGAGCCGGACCTTCGTCTTTTCCTGAAGCTGCTTTCGTCATTCTCCCCAAGACTGGTCCCGATGACACGCCCCGGATGCCCGGTGCATTTTTGCACCGGGTTGCTCAAGTCGCCTGAACCAGATGCAAATAAAGTACCTGCTGCTGGGGCACCAATTCCTGCCGGTGGACAGGGGGATATCGCATCAATTGCAGCTATTAGTTGTATTGGAGAGCTTTCCGAAAGGCTAACCCTTTGTAGTATCGGGATTAGTGACAATAGGGTGTTCACTTGCGACAAAAAACAACCACAGGTAGATTTTGGTCGATTGCTTGGATTGAGTGAAGCCCAGGCAAGTGTCGCTCTCGGCAGGCTCCGTCTCGGGCGGGATCTTTCACGCGTCAACTCTTCAGACTGGTCATCTCTTTCAGGCAGGCGTGTCCGGTTGCGGAATCTGCAGACTGATGAAGAGGCGCAGTGCCTTAGTTTGGGAATCTTGTTTAACGAAGCCGATGAGGTTACGGGCTTACGTTTGCCCTTTGCTTCGAGCGTAGGATGCGCTGTCTGGCATGACCTCGAGGGAGCGCGCGCGCGCGCGCTTCTTGAGCTTGTAGAGCGTGATGCAGTTGCGCAGGCCTGGTACAACCGCCTGGGGATAACTTCTCTACCTGAAGGCTATGTGAGGGAAATGCTCCCTCCTGATCTGGTCCAATATCTCGATGACCAGCCGCGGGAATGGGAGCTCTTGCACGTCGACACGGACCTGCCGGTCCAGGTGGTGATTTGTGTCTCTCATGACGTTTACGGCCGGGGGTGTGCGTTTGGATCATCCGCCGGTTGGGACACCGCACAGGCCTGCACCAGTGCAATTCAGGAAATGTTGCAATCGGAAAACGCGCTCTCTCTGATGGACAAATCCTATCCCGCCAGTCACGGCACAAAAGAAGCGCTGAGGTCTCTACCCAGGCAGCTGGCGTATGCCAGAGAGCGCGTGATTTTCGAAGATCTGCCGTTGCAGGGTGCGGTTGCCACGCGTCCTGAGGTTCTGGAGAAGACCTCAACTTTTGAAAGCCTGCTTCAGGGCTGTTTCGACCGCGAGATCAGCCTTTGGGAGTTTGATGCGACCCGCCAAGACCTTGCAATTCCCTGCATCAAGCTGTTGTCCCCCGAGCTTTGCAGTTGGGAGCCAAGGTTCGGCAAAAAAAGGTTGTTCGACGGGGTTGTAGAGCGTGGTTTGCGAGACATACCTGCGTCCGAAGCCGAATTTGCCGCCCGACCATTTCCCTTTTGAACGATTGACAGGCTGATGCGCCGGCCTTAATAAAATATGAGCGTTGCATTCATGTTTTGTTTGCGAGGCGTCCGGATGACAACTGGGTCATTCGATCTCTGGAAGAAGCCTTTTGGCGGAGCTTGGCTCCGCCCTTTTTTCAGGTGTCTTGTTATCGGACGGTCGGTCTGCCGTCCGCATAAGGGCGGGACAGTGTCATCACCCAGAAATTGCGCCATTTGCCATTGTTGCGGTTGGTTCTGGCAATACCTACCCGTGTCACGTAGGGGTTGAGAAGGTTCTTGTTGTGGCCTTCTGAGCCTTGCCAGCCACGGAAGGCTGCTGCCAGATCAGCGTATCCCGCCCCCAGGTTTTCCGCGCCTGCGTAATTTGCGTATCCTGCCTTGTCGAGCCGTTGTGACAGACCGAAGGCACTGTGAGCCCAGGTGTCCATACTGTCGCGCTCGGCGATATGGCGTGCCATCTTTTGGGAAACGACATCCAGTTCCGGGTCGTGGCGCAAAGCGGGCAAGCCTTTTTGCTGCCGGTAGGCGTTTATCATCGACAGCATCTGCGCCTTGTCGACCGGCTGGTCCGTCAGCACTGTCTTGTCTTCAAGGTCGCTTTTTCCCGGCAAGGCGCCGCAGGCGCCGAGTGAGGCCGCGAAAAGGCCAAGCAGCAACAGCGCCAAGAAGCGTTTGGGCAGGGCGATTACGGACATCAGGTTTCATCTCCCGGCCAGACGACGCCTTCATCGGCGAAGAAATGGTACGGGCCAGGGTACGCTTCCACGTAGGCCATATGTGACACCACTCCGGTTTTCGGCGAATGATAGTGGAGAAAATAGGCTGCGGGTTCGAAGTTGAACATGGCGGGGCCGTCTTCCGTCAGGTCGAGGACGACCTGGTGACCGGTGCTGGGAGCAAGCGTCATCACCTTTCCGGCAAAGCTCGCGATGATAGGACGGTGAAGATGACCGCACAGGAAGCGCGCAACATGCCGGTGTGGCGAAACAACTTCTGCAAGCGCATCGGCATCCACAAGTCCGATGTCGTCCATGTGTCGGATTCCGGAAAGTGCAGGCGGGTGGTGGAGGGCGATCAGCGTTGTCTTGGCGCTTTCGCGCAGCCGGCTGTCGAGCCAGTCAAGCTGTGCCTGACCGAGCCGACCACGCGGATCACCCGGAATATGAGTGTCCAGCGCAATCAGGCGGATATCGCCGATGTCCGCCGTATAGCAGATCTTGTCTTCAAGGCTGCCTGAAAGACCCGGAAAGCTCCCGAGCTCGCGGCGCATGACTTCTGTGCCGTCGTGGTTCCCGGGCACAAGATAGACAGGCATGTCGACGCGCGAGAGGATGGAGCGGGCGAGTGCGTATTCCCTTGGATCGTTTCTGTCGGTTATATCGCCGGTTATAACGAGAGCATCAGGTTTCGGGGTGAGACTCTTCAGCGACTTGATCGCGCGCTCGGCAAGCATATTGGTGTCCGAAACGCGATAGCAGGGCAAACCTCGCGGACGCAAATGCAGGTCCGTCATATGAGCAATCAATGTCATGGAAAACCTTGTGACTCGTCAGGTGGATCATCTGCCCGGACGATAACCGTGCGTTCGAAGAGGGCAAGCACTAGTTTCCCTTTTTGAAAAGCTCATGTAGGAGAAGCGTTCAGAAACGGGCGGGCAGGGGCGACCGCCCAGACGCAGGATACCGGGCGCAGGACACCGGACGCAGGAACTGGACAAGAAAGTTGATGTCGGACACGCGCGACGATCAGAAGCCCGAGGCGGCAGGTAAGGCAGCCGGGAATTCCGAACGCAAGGACAACGTGGACAGCCCGTCGGCTGCCCCGGTTCGGAAGCCGGTCTGGTTGCATATCTTCGGCCACGACATCACAGCCCCGTTCCTTCTGTTGCTCCTGTCGCTTGCCTTGTTCGTTCCAGGTCAATGGACGGTACCTCCGCTGGACAGGGACGAACCGCGTTTTACCCAGGCAACCAAGCAGATGCTGGAAACGAACGATTACATCGACATTCGTTTTCAGGATCAGGCACGCCACAAAAAGCCAGTCGGGATCTATTGGCTTCAGGCAGCTGCCGTAAAGCTGACAGGGCAGGGGGCGGACGCGCCGCTTTGGGCTTATCGACTGCCTTCCGTCATAGCCTCGATAATCAGTGTTCTGGCAACCTTCTGGCTTGCACGGGCATTCATGGGGCCTGCCGGTGCGCTGTTGGCGGCAGGTTTCGTGGCGCTGGCGATCATTGTCGGCGTCGAGGCGCGACTGGCAAAAACCGATGCCGCGCTGTTTGCAATGATCATAATAGCGCAAGGTGCCCTGGCACGGGTCTGGTTGAAGGATCCGGACAAGCGGCTATGGGGTCTTGGGTTCCTGTTCTGGACTGCACTCGCGGGCAGTGTGCTCATCAAGGGGCCGGTTGGACCCATGGTGATTGGCCTTACGGTTGTTGGCCTCATGGCCATGAAACGGAAAGCAACATGGTTCAAGGGAACCGCGCCAATCGCGGGTCTGCTGTGGTTCGTGCTGCTCGTCTCGCCCTGGTTTGTGGCAATCTGGATCGCGACGGACGGAACGTTCTTCACCGAAGCCATCGGCAAGGATCTGCTTGGCAAGGTCGGGCAGGGGCAGGAAGGTCATGGAGCACCCCCGCTTACCCATCTTGGGGCGATGTTCGGCATATTCTGGCCTTTGCCTGCATTCTTCCTGATTGCCTTGCCGCTCATCTGGCATGAACGAAAAAGTCCGCTGGTGACGTTTGCCGTTGCCTGGTTCGTCCCAAGCTGGATCGTGTTCGAACTGGTTGCAACGAAGCTTCCGCATTACACGATGCCGCTGCTGCCTGCGCTCGCGCTACCTGTTGCTGCTGCGCTGATGGAGGGGGCTGGCGCCACGACAAGAACGTGGCTGCGTTGGGTGGCAGCAGTGTTGCTGGCGGTGCCTGCGTTGGGGTTGGCTGTCGCCGCGTTTGCCGGTCCTTTTGCTCTGGGTGTCTGGCCGTCACCTCCCGGAGCCGTTCTGCTTGCAGTGGGAGCTGTTTTTGCGATTGCAGCAGCATCCCGGGTTTTGCGTGGACCGGCACTCTATGCTTTCCCCGCCATCTGTCTGACAGCGATCTGCGTCAGCATCGGGTTTTGGGGCTTTGTCGGCCCAGCTCTTACGCCGATCTGGGTCAGTCCGCGCCTTGTTGCGGCCATGGACGAAATCCCCGGTTGCGCAGACAAGTCGAACCGTCTGGTCGTGACTACCGGTTTTCACGAACCCAGTTTCATATTCCTGGAAGGCACGACGACAAAGATCGTTTCGGCGCAGGATGCCGCCGCCTTTCTTGCTGCCGATGAAGCCGCGAATCCAGCTAGCTGTCGCATAGCGGCAATAGAAAGCCGGGAAGAAGCCGCGTTTTTGGCCGCCGCAAAGGAGATTGGTCTTGTGCCGGAGGCTGTAAAAAGGGTAGACGGCCTCAATATCAACGGCGGGGACGATGTCGATATCGGGCTTTATGAGAAGTCCGTGCCGACGACGGTTTCAGAAGACGGCAATGAGCAACAGCAGTAAATTTGTCTGGCATGTTCTGGCGCGCATGCGCGGGAATTCTCGGCGGGCTGCAATACTGTTTTCCGGTCGCAGGGAACGTGCGCGCCACAACAGGGATCCGCTTCCTCCCGGGCAGCGGCCGCAGGATATCCTCGCAGTCCTCTTGTTGACGGTTGGCATTGCAGTCGTTGCGTTCGATGTTCCGACCTATCCGTGGCTGCGCTCCCTCCCGGGCGAATACCGGGCCGCCTTCCGAACCTTCACCGATATCGGCAAGGCCGACTGGATCCTCGTTTCTACCGGTCTATGCTGCTTGTTTCTGCTGGCGCTGGATGCCGGGCGCTACGCATTCCGCCTGCGCATGGCAATCGGCGCAGTGTTCACTTATGCGGCCTTCATCTTTTATTCAGTCGCCGCGACGGGGCTTCTGGCCATTGCATTCAAGTGGTCGCTCGGCCGGGCGCGTCCCAAGCTTTATGAGGAAGTTGGTCCGGTCCGCTTCGACTTTTTGGCCTTCGACGGCACCTTCACCAGTTTCCCCTCTGGTCACTCGACCACTGTCGCTGCACTTGCAACTGCGCTGGCCTTTATTTTCCCGGCCTACCGGTGGCTGATCATTGTTGCGGGCTTCTGGCTTGCGTTCAGCCGCGTCATGGTTGGGGCGCATTACCCCAGCGACGTCATCGCAGGCACGCTATTGGGGATGACGTTCACCTTTTTCACGGTTCGTGCCATGGCCCGGCGGCGGATCGGCTTTCACCTGTCTTCCTCCGGAAAGATTGTACCCAACATGAATTTCCTGTCTGCCAAGGCCTGTGTGAGGGCTGTCTGGCAGGTTCTGCGCGGCCAGCGAGGCGCTGACCGTGTGGAAGCCGAGGTCCTCGCGGCAGACACGACAGAACGGACAAGCGCATGACACAAAGCTATCTGGAAGCTGTTGCGGCCAGCAAGGGCGCGCTCGCCGTCACGGTCGTGGTTCCCGCGAAGGACGAAGCGGAAAACCTGCCCATCCTGCTGGATGAAATCGAAGCTGCATTGCAGGGCAGGCGTTTCGAGGTCATCGTTATCGACGACGGCTCGTCCGACGGCACGGATATCGTGTTGCAGGATTACGCGGCAACCCATGACTGGCTGCGGCCGGTCAGGCACGAGAAGTCTTGTGGCCAGAGCTGCGCGGTGCGTACCGGTCTTTTGAATGCGAGGGGCGACGTCGTCGCGACCATAGACGGCGATGGCGAAAACAACCCCGCCTATATTCCAGCGCTTTTGGACGCTCTCGACGCTGCCGGCCCGGCAGTTGCTCTTGCCGCCGGGCAAAGGCTTGGCCGCAAGGCCAGCCTGGCCAAGCGCTATGCGTCGAAGTTTGCCAACAAGCTGCGCGGCGCGATCTTGCGGGATAACACTCGCGACAGCGGTTGCGGCCTGAAGGCCCTGCGCCGGGAAGTGTTCCTGCAACTGCCGTACTTCGACAGTTGGCACCGGTTCTTGCCCGCACTCGTTATCCGCGAGGGTTACGGTGTCACCCATATCGACGTTCAGGACCGGCAGCGGCGCCATGGAACGTCTAAATACGGGATATTTGACAGGGCGCTGGTCGGTGTGCTGGATCTGTTCGGAGTGTGGTGGCTACGCCGCCGCCGCAAAAAAATTCCGGATGTCCGGCCGCTGACCTGATTAATGCCCCAATCCGGGTGGAGAAGCCCGCCGACCTTTCAAAAACACTGACTGGACCTGAGACATGAGCGCTCTATACGAATGGATCCATGCTGTTTTCATCGCGCAATTGGACTTCTGGATCATTCTGGGTTTCTTCGCCCAGGCCATGTTCATGATGCGCTTCGTCATCCAATGGATCGCATCCGAGCGCGTCGGCCGCTCAATCGTGCCGGTCGCTTTCTGGTTCTTTTCCGTTGCGGGTGGGTCGCTGCTACTGATCTACGCCATTCAACGACAGGATCCGGTCTTCATCGCCGGTCAGGGACTGGGTCTGCTAATCTATTTCCGGAACCTGTGGCTGATCTTCAAGGAAAAGCGGAACGACCCTACGATTTGAGCCGTTCCGCCGTTCGCTCGACAGTCTGTCAGCCGAATGCCTTCGCCAGTGCCTGATCCAGATCGGCAATCAGATCTTCCGGGTCTTCCAGGCCGATGTGGAGGCGAACCGACTGGCGATCCAGGTTTACCGGGGTTGCTGTGCGGCTGCCCTTGAGGCGAACCGGAATGGCAAGGCTTTCAAAACCACCCCACGAATAGCCGAGACCATAAAGCGTGAGCGCATCCAGGAAGGCGTAGGCCTGTTCCTGTGTCGTGCTTTCACTGAAGTCAAAGGCGCACAGGCCCGAGGCTCCCGAAAAATCTCGTTTCCAGAGAGCATGACCAGGATCCGATTCAAGGCCTGGATAGCGGATGCGATCGATTTTGGGCTGGTCCTTCAGCCACCCAAGAACGGCCAGCGTGTTGCGCTGGTGCCGTTCAAGGCGCACGGACAGAGTTCTGAGGCCTCGCAGGCCGAGGTAGATGTCATCCGGCGCGACGTGGCACCCCATGGCACCGCAGAACGCATCCAGTTTTTCCCAGGCGCGTTCGCTGGCAGCGACCGTACCGAGCATAGCGTCGGAGTGTCCGACAAGATATTTGGTGCCCGCCTGGATCGACAGATCGACCCCCATGGACAGTGGCTGGCAGTAAATCGGGCTCGCCCAGGTATTGTCCATCAGAACGGTCGCGCCGATGGCACGGGCCTCGGCGGCAATCGCCGGAACATCCTGCATCTCGAAGGTGAGGGAGCCGGGTGCTTCGGTGAACACGGCTGTCGTGTTTTCCTGGAACAGTGACTTGATATCGGCGCCGATCTTCGGATCGTAGAAGGTCACGGAAACCCCGATGCCTGGCAGAACAGTGTCGGCGAAATGGCGGGTCGGTCCGTAAGCCGTATCGACAATCAGGATGTGGTCACCGGATTTCACGCAGGACAGGATGGCCAATGCAATGGCATTCAAACCCGAATTCGCGATCTTGACCCCGGCTGCCCCTTCGATCTCCTTCATGGCCCCTTCAAGGGAGTCCGTGGTCGGGTTGCCCCTGCGGGCGTAAGAATAGGTCTGGGCACCCGTCACCATGGTTTTGGTGTCGGGGTAGAGAACAGTCGAAGCATGCACGACAGGCGGATTGACGAAACCGTGAAATGCAAGCGGGTCGCGCCCTGCATGCGCCAGTTTGGTATCCTGCCTCAACGGCGGCTTGGAATTGGTGGAAGACATGAAGGCTCTTGGGTGTGTGTTTTGCGAGAGGCGGCGCGACATGAGCTGCCGTGCGCCGAGCGCTCACTTTAGTCATTCGCGTCATGGTCGCAACCGCCATTTCACGTGTTGTGCGCGGGTCTTTGTGTGGAGAATTTTTCGATTAGCGTTAACCTTCGCAAGGTCTCCGCTAAATGCATTGAACCCTTTTTAGGCATTGAATGAATTCGATTTAGACATGTTCGCTGTTTGTGCATCCAACCTGATGGCAAATGGCGGATAGCTCGAGAAATTTGACGAGATATCTGCAGCAAGTACTTGACCCGAACAGCTAAATGCCATCGTATGGAACCGTTGGGTGGGACGAAAGATATCTGGAGGAAGCAGCCGTCAAGGCTGGCATCCGTCCGATTACAAGAGACGGAGAAGATGTCTTTCGAACAAACCCGGCATAATAAAAGTATGGGTAACAAATAAAGGCTGCATATCCATGTCCAATAAATTCCTTCCGCTCGTAATCGGCGCTGCTATGGGAGTCGCCGCGACGACGGCTGCTGGTGCAACGACGCTGGAAGACGTCAAGGCAAAGGGCTTCATTCAGTGTGGCGTGAGCCAGGGTCTGCCGGGTTTCTCGAACCCGGATGCTCAGGGGAACTGGACCGGTATCGACGTTGACTACTGCCGCGCTATGGCTGCAGCAGTGTTCGGCGATGCGTCCGCTGTGAAATACACTCCGCTGTCCGCAAAAGAGCGTTTCACCGCGCTTCAGTCCGGCGAAGTTGATGTTCTGTCCCGTAACACCACCTGGACCATGTCCCGCGACACCCAGCTGGGTCTGAACTTTGCTGGTGTGAACTACTATGACGGTCAGGGCTTCATGGTTCGCAAGGACCTGGGCGTGACTTCCGCACTGGAACTGTCCGGCGCTTCGGTCTGCACCAACACCGGTACGACCACTGAGCTTAACGTTGCCGACTACTTCCGCGCCAACAACATGCCGTACGAAATCGTCGCCTTCGAAAAGGCCGACGAAGTTGTGGCTGCATACGACGCCGGCCGTTGCGACGTTTACACCACTGACGCATCCGGCCTGTACGCACAGCGCCTGAAGCTGACCAACCCGGGCGACCACATGGTCCTGCCGGAAATCATCTCCAAGGAGCCTCTGGGTCCGGTTGTCCGTCAGGGCGACGATGAGTGGTTCAACATTGCAAAGTGGACGCTGAACGCGATGCTCAACGCAGAAGAGCTCGGCGTGACCTCTGAAAACGTTGACGAGATGAAGTCTTCCGACAACCCGTCCATCAAGCGTCTTCTGGGCGTTGAGGGCGCATTTGGTGAAGCTATCGGCCTGCCGAACGACTGGGCCTATGCGATCATCAAAAACGTCGGTAACTACGAAGAGTCCTTCAACGCCAACGTTGGTCCGGACACTCCGCTCGGCATCTCCCGTGGCGTAAACGCTCTGTGGAACGACGGCGGCTTCATGTACGCACCGCCGGTCCGCTAATCCTCTTCTTTGATTGAGGATTGAAGGGGTTCCGGCGGTTGTTCTGCCGGAACCCTCAATAAATTCCACGCAATAAAAACCGGACAACATACCCGGCAACCGCGTGGGGGAACAGACTGCTTCCGTCGATAGGGGAGTGCCGACGAAGTTCGGCCAGCGAAGCAGGTCAGACACGATTGAGGAGAGGCTGCGTGCCGGGCTCTTTCGTGAAAACTTGGGCGAGGTTCTATGTCAGTAATGGAGCAGGACTCGGCGGGGGCGCCGGCGCGTGCTTCGCTGTTGAACGATCCCAAAGCGCGCGGCATCTTTTACCAGCTGCTGCTGGTCGTCGCGCTGGTGACTTTGGGATATGTCATCGTTTCGAACACGATAGCCAACCTGGAGAGGCAGAACATCGCCTCCGGTTGGAGCTTTCTAGAAAATACAGCCGGGTTTGGAACCAACCAGTCACTGGTTTCCTACTCTGAGACATCAAGTTACGGAAGAGCGATCTATGTCGGCTTCCTGAACACTCTGCTTGTGGCGGGCGTAGGTATCTTCTTCGCCACGATCTTTGGGTTCATCATCGGTATCGCCCGCTTGTCGAACAACTGGGTCATCAGCCGTCTGGCGTATTGCTACGTCGAGCTGGTCCGTAATATCCCGCTGCTGCTGCAGATCTTTTTCTGGTACTTCGCGGTGCTGCGATCGATCCCCGGCAAGCGTGAAAAATGGTCGTTGTTCGACACATTCCACCTGAACATTGGCGGTCTTCGGCTTCCCAAACCCATCATGGGGACCGGATCGGAATGGATCGGCTATGCGTTCCTGATCGGGATAGCAGCAGCGTTCCTCGTGGCACGTTGGGCGCGCAAGCGTCAGGAGGCCACAGGGCAACCGTTCCCGTCATTCCTGACGGGGGTCGGATTTATTATTGGGCTGCCTTTGCTGACGTACTTTGCAACCGGCATGCCGATCACTCTTGAACATCCGAACTTCGTCGAAACCGGGCCAATACTGCGTCAGGGGTTCGAACTCAATGTCGGGCTCAATATTATCCCTGAGTTCCTGGCTCTTACAGCAGCCCTGGCAATTTATACCGCATCGTTCATCGCAGAGATCGTACGTGCCGGTATTCAGGCAGTGAGCCATGGTCAGACCGAAGCAGCGCATGCTCTTGGTCTGAGGAACGGGCCGACGTTGAGACTGGTGGTCATTCCCCAGGCGATGCGCGTGATCATTCCGCCGCTGACGAGTCAGTACCTGAACCTTACCAAGAATTCTTCACTGGCAGTTGCCATTGCCTATCCGGACCTCGTCTCGATGGGTGGAACGGTGCTCAACCAGACCGGCCAGGCGATTGAAATCATCGGTATCTGGATGGTTGTCTATCTGTCGCTCAGCCTCATCACATCGGCCTTCATGAACTGGTACAACCAGCGCATGGCGCTCGTGGAACGGTAAGGAGCGCAAAATGGCTAACACTGATATGTTCCAAATCAGAACCGAGGAGGCGCCGCGACTGCCGGCGCCGATCTCGACCACCGGCGTCATCGGCTGGATGCGTCAGAACCTGTTTTCGTCCATCGGCAACACCGTTCTGACTGTAATCGGCATTCTGATCGCCTACTCACTTATCGCGCCTTTGATCCAGTTCGCATTTATCGATGCTGTCTGGAGCGGCGACAATCGTGAAGCGTGTCTGCCGCAGGACGGCGGCCATAGCGGTGCCTGCTGGGCTTACGTGGAAGCATACTTCCCGCAGTTCATCTATGGCCGGTATCCGACCGAGGAAATCTGGCGGGTGAACATCGTCTATTTCCTGTTCGCGGTGTTGCTCGTGCCGCTGGCAATCCCCAGCGCGCCGTTCAAGAAAATCAACGCAATCCTGTTTCTGGTCGTCTTCCCGATCATCGCATACTTCCTGCTGACCGGCCTGGTCATCGGAGATGCGGTAATCCTGCCGATCGTTGAAACAGCGGTTTGGGGCGGTTTGCTTGTTACGCTTGTCATCGCGGTCACGGGTATTGTGGCCTCGCTACCGCTAGGTATCGCGCTGGCGCTTGGACGTCGATCAAGAATGCCGATCATCAAGCTTGTCTCGGTTATCTTCATCGAGTTCTGGCGCGGTGTTCCGCTGATCACGGTTCTGTTCATGTCGTCGGTGATGCTGCCGTTGTTCCTGCCGGAAGGCGTGACCTTCGACAAGCTGCTGCGCGTTCTGATCGGCGTGACCCTGTTCTCTGCCGCCTATATGGCAGAAGTGGTCCGTGGTGGCCTGCAGGCCATTCCGAAGGGGCAATATGAAGGTGCCATGGCGCTCGGGCTCCGGTTCTGGCCGATGATGTATCTCATCATTTTGCCGCAGGCTCTGAAACTCGTGATCCCCGGGATCGTCAACACCTTCATCGGATTGTTCAAGGATACGACTCTGGTTCTGATCGTCGGCATGTTCGACCTTCTCGGCCAGATCCAGTCGTCCTTCACGGATCCGACATGGTCGACGCCCAGTACCGGTCACACGGGTTACCTGTTCGCTGCAGTGGTGTTCTGGACCTTCTGCTTCGGCATGTCGCGCTACTCCATCTTCATGGAGAAGAAGCTTCATACAGGACACAAACGCTAGCAAACCGCTTCCGGGGCGCGCGATGAACCGCAGCGCCCCGGCCACAGGACACTCTTGGAGTTAAAAACTATGTCTGAAAACGCTGTACGCGACGAGGAACTCGCAGCCGACCGTTCCAGAATGACCATCTCCGATACGGACGTGGCTATTGAAATCAAGAACATGAACAAGTGGTACGGGGATTTCCACGTTCTGCGCGACATCAACCTGAAGGTCATGCGCGGCGAACGTATCGTTATCTGCGGACCGTCAGGTTCCGGCAAATCCACGATGATCCGTTGTATCAACCGTCTGGAAGAACATCAGGCGGGACAGATCCTTGTGGATGGCATCGAGTTGACGGACGATCTGAAAAAGATCGACGAAATTCGCCGCGAAGTCGGCATGTGCTTCCAGCACTTCAACTTGTTCCCGCATCTGACGATCCTGGAGAACTGCACTCTGGCTCCGATCTGGGTTCGCAAGATGCCCAAGAAGGAAGCCGAAGACATCGCGATGCACTATCTCGAGCGCGTCAAGATCCCGGAGCAGGCCAACAAATATCCGGGGCAGCTATCCGGTGGCCAGCAGCAGCGCGTTGCTATTGCACGGTCTTTGTGCATGAACCCGAAAATCATGCTGTTCGATGAGCCGACCTCGGCGCTCGACCCGGAAATGATCAAGGAAGTTCTGGACGTGATGGTCGGACTTGCAGAAGAAGGCATGACCATGCTGTGCGTCACTCACGAAATGGGCTTTGCCCGCAAGGTCGCAAACCGCGTTATCTTCATGGATGCGGGGCAGATTGTGGAGCAGAACGAGCCGGAAGAGTTCTTCACCAATCCGCAGCATGAACGTACGAAGCTTTTCCTGAGCCAGATCCTGCACCACTGATCGGCTAAAGACTGCGGATGATGAAACTGCTGCGCAGGTTCCTGATTGGAATTTGCCTCGTTGTCTTCACTGCTATTGTAGCACTGGGCCTCGGAGCACTCGTTCCGAGGCCTTTGTTCGATTCCAACCCGGTTATGGAAGTTGCGCAAAGTTCAGCAGATAAACGGCGTATTCTGATACTCAACAATCCCATCCATACTGATATCGCCCTCCCGGCCGATCCGGACGTGCTGGAGGCGTTCGGATTCGTATCGGATGGCGGGCTGGAGCTGGATTATCCGGGTGTTTTCTGGATTGCTTTCGGCTGGGGTGGGCGGTCCTTCTATATCGAAACGCCAACGTGGGGCGATTTGAAACCGGGTCCGGTAATAGACGCGTTGACCTGGGATGCCTCGGTCATGCATGTCCGTCGCACCGGCGATATTCCGCTTGAACAGGAAAGCGTCCGCGTAGTTGAACTGAGCCAGCTGGAATTTGAGGAACTGGTCAATGATATCAGGACCAGTTTCCAGTCAGATGGCACAGCGCCTCCGACGGCAATTCCCGGAGTGGCGTACGACGCACACGACATTTTCTTTCCGGCAGTTGGCGGCTTCAACGCGATGATGGGCTGCAACACCTGGACGGCCGACATGTTGAGGCGGGCAGGGGTGAAGACCGGCATGTGGACGCCGCTGCCCCTGACGCTTGACTGGTCGTTGGATCTACATAACGGGCGCTGAAGCAGGGTCCGGTACAAGCCGGTCAACAGCAGTCTCTGCCAGTTCCACCAGGATATCGCGAGATTCCCCAGCCCGGGCGCGAACCGAAAGACCGTGCAGCATCAAAGACAAATGCTGGGCGGTGAACTGGACGCTTGCTTCCGGAACCGAGTCTTTCATCTCCGCGTAAATCAGACCGGCGAACCCTCGATCCATTCGCTCAACGACATGCGCCAGCATTGATCTGAAGTCAGGATCATCAGCAGCTTCAGTCGTCAGTGTGGAGATGGCCAGGCAACCATAGGCCGCATCGTTAAATGTCGACCTGCCGCAATAAAGATCGATAGCAGCTGTCATGATGGCCTTGAGCCGGGGTTTCAGCCCTGTTTTTGTCTGTCCTGCCGCCTTCAGGTGGACCTGCATCTGGTCCGCGAACCGTGAAATCACCTTCAGATACATATCTTTCTTGCTGCCGAATGCGGCATAGAGGCTGGGTCTGTTCAGGCCGGTTGCTTCTGCTATCTGGTCGAGACTGGTAGCGGCATAGCCGTGCTGCCAGAACACCAGCATGATGCGGTCGAGCGTGATGTCTTCGTCGAATTTGCGCGGACGGCCGCGTTTGCTTTCGGCTTTCATTTTATACCAATTCGCACATAAATATCGACATGTCTATTTTTATGCGGTACGGTACATAAAAATGGAGCGATCAATGGAGACGTTTTGGGAGATGCCGGAAAACACAGCAGACATGGGGACGGTAGCTTGGGGACGAAGGTCTGGTCAGTTCGGCAATGGGCGACTGACAAGAACTGAAAAGCTGAAGGTGCTTACAAATCTTGGCCGTATGGGGATGCTTGAAGCGCTGGATGCTTTCAGAGGAAAACTGGGCCTGATCAACACCTTCGGTGCAGACCTTGAAGGACTACAGCCACCGGAGACCGCGTTGGTCCGGGATGCGTTGGACTTTGCCGACGAAGTCCAGAATTTGGACCTGATGCGGCACAGTTGGCGCACCTATTACTTTGGCCTGTTGTTAGGTGGCTATCGTAAGCTCACTGTAGACAAGGAAATCCTCTTCTGTGCAGCCATATTGCATGACGTAGGCCTGGCGTCAGGCCGGGCCAGTGAGCCGCGGGATTGCTGTTTCGTGGTCCATGGCGCGGAACGCTGCCAGCACCACCTCGTCGGCCAGGGACATGACCGGGCAAAGGTACATCGGATAGCCGATGCCATCGGACTGCACCTTAACGGGTATGTGTCTGCCAGAAGATATGGTGCAGAAGCACATCTTATTTCGCGTGGAGCAATGTGTGACGTGTTCGGAATGGGGCAGCGCAGGATTGCGCAAAACGTTCGCAAGGACATCTTCGCTCGATACCCGAAAGGGAAACTGAACGATGCTCTGGAGATCTGGCCAGGCCATCATCTTGCCGGCACACGTGCCGACTTTCTGATCAGTCTGGAGCCTTCACGCAAGAAACCGGAGGGGTTGAAGGCAAGACCCCAGCCGGGAGAGTGAGCCTTGTTTTGGACAACCGGAATACGACCAAAGTATCGCTGCCTTCGTTTTCAGGTTGTGTTCGCCGCTCCCATCGGAAAGAATCGGGTGTCGCGTTTTTATTGCCCAAAAAACGGCCAAAAATCGGGGTATTGGTAATTATTCCTATTTCGTTTTCGTTGTGGCTCAACGCGCCATTGTCACTATGTCGTACGTAAAAATACAATTTATGGTTTATTTAGAATTGTCGGGTCACGTAGGGTCAGTTTTTATCAAGGTGACCTGCCATGAGCGATCAGGAATACGACTTCCAATCCCGTTTGAAATTCGCCCAAATTGATCATTCCACAATCGAAAACCTCAGAAAGGTCTGGCCGGTAATCGAGCCCGTGTTGGACGATGTGCTGGCGGGTTTTTATGTTCACATCAACACCCAGCCAAATCTGGCTGCACTCGTCGGCTCGCATCAACCCCGACTTGTTTCAGCTCAAAAGGGCCATTGGAAGAAGCTGTTCACGTCGGGCTTCGACCAGAGCTACCAGCAGAGCATCAACCAGATCGGTCATGTGCATTGCCGTATCGGGCTGGAACCGCGTTGGTACATTGCCGGGTATCTTTATGTCCTGCGCCATCTGCATGCCCATCTGACCCGTAAATACAGACGGTCTTTTCAAAACCTTGCCGTCTTGTTGAACGATGTCACGGCGGCCGTCTTCCTTGACATGGACCTTGCCATATCAACCTACGAAGAAGAACTTCTTCTGGAGCGCGCAGCGCAGACGGAACGGTTGAACAAGGCTATCGAAAAGTTCCAGAGCAGCGTCAAGCAACCGTTGGCCGATGTGGAGGCCGGTGCTCGCAGCGTTGCGGGTGAAGCCGAGCATTTGACGAGTGTATCGCAGACCGCGAGAAGCCAGGTTGAGAACGCCGGTCATGTCTCAAAAGATTCCAGTGTCAGCGTCCAGACCGTAGCCTCTGCAACGGAAGAGCTCTCCAGTTCCATCCAGGAAATTTCTAAGCAGATCTCCGGTGCATCCCGTATTGCCAGCCAGGCGGCGGGTGGCACAGAACAATCGAGCCTTCAGGTGGCGAGCCTGGCAGGTGCAGCCCAGAAAATTGGGGATGTGATCGGTCTCATTCAGGCGATTGCCGAACAAACCAATTTGCTGGCTCTGAACGCAACGATCGAGGCTGCCCGTGCCGGTGATGCCGGGAAGGGATTTGCGGTGGTCGCAAGCGAAGTGAAAACCCTCGCAGAACAGACCGCGAAGGCCACCGAGGAAATCAGCCAGCAAGTCACCGAAATCCAGAGTTCGACGGACAATGCCGTGGCCTCCATCCAGTCGATTTCCGAAGTGGTCAAGCAACTTGACGAAATGACGTCGTCGATTGCAGCGGCGATTGAAGAGCAGGGTGCTGCAACGCAGGAAATTTCCCACAGTATCCAGACGGTCGCTTCGGGAACGCAGACCCTCGATGAGAACATTGGCGGTGTCGAACAGGCAATCACCGCCACCGATCAGGCGGCCGACAGTCTGTTGGCTGCATCCAGCAGAATGTCTTCAAGCACCAGTTCGATCTCGGATGAGATCCGGGATTTCTTTGAAACCTTGAAGACTGGCACCTGATCAAGGCGCTATTTGATCTCTCAAGCTGGGCCGGTGACGACGTCCGTGTCGTCCCGGCTTCCCCATTCCGCCCAGGACCCGTCGTAAAGCGAAAGATCCCGAGCACCGAGCACGGTAAGGCCAAGGGTCAGGATCGCCGCTGTGACACCGGAGCCGCAAGAGGTCGTGACGGGCTTGTCGAGATCCACTCCAGCATCCTGAAAAGCCTTTGCCAGGTCTTCCTTCTGCAAGAATGTGCCGTCTTCCGCGATGAGTTGGGTGAAGGGTAGGTTGAGCGCGGTCGGCATGTGACCCGACTTCAGTCCGGCACGCGGCTCTGGCGCTTCTCCGGCAAATCGTTCGGCAGACCTTGCATCCAGTATTTGCCGCGAACCATTTGCGATTGTGGAGCGGATCTGGTCGAGGTCAGCAACGGCACCATGGTTCAAACGGGACGAGAAGTGGCTTTGAACTCTGCGGGGCGTATCGTCGTCAAAGGCACGGCCTTCTGCCCGCCACTTCGGAAAACCACCATCCAGAACATAAACTCGTTCCGCGCCCATGCTGCGCAGCGTCCACCAGACGCGTGGCGCGGAATAGAAACCGAAATCATCGTAGACCACCAGTGTCTGACCGTCGCCTATCCCCATCTTCCGCATGGTTGACGAAAACACATGCGGAGCTGGCAGCATGTGAGGCAGATCGCTGGTCTTGTCACAGACCTCGTTGACGTCGAAGAAGACGGCGCCTGGAATGTGGGCGTTCGGATAGACAGGCGGAGCATCTGGATGCGTGACCGGCGGCATCCAGGCATTGATGACAATCAGATCAGGCGAGGAGAGATGATCGTCCAGCCATTGAGTCGATACGAGGGGATGGTCGGTCATTACGGCTCCTTAGGTCTCCAGCAAGCCTTTGGACTTGTGCCAGTCCTCGATTGAGAGGTCCGGATAGTTCTGGAAGTGAACGTGTCCGGGACCGCTCGGCACCTCGATCCAGTCAGGCTTGAACGCCAGCATGATATGGACAATCTCTGGCGGTGTTGGCAAGGGGCTATCGACCGCTCCTGCATGTGGATGCACCAGTTCAGGCCAACGCGGATCCCATAGCCACAGGTGAGATCCGCAAGCCTTGCAGAAATGACGTTCCGCAGGACTGGTCTTTCCATCGATGACAGCGTTGTAGACCGACTTCGTCTCCGCACCCGATACCTCAAGGCTGCCGGCGTCTCCCATCAGATTGACTGCATAACCGCCGCTGCCACCTGTCTTACGGCAGATGGAACAGTAACAGCGCATGTAGGGGTAGGGGGTTCTGCTTTCCACTTCGAAGGAAACAGCTCCACACCGGCAGCCACCTGACAGTTTCATTTCAACTTCCCCCGTTTGCTTGTCAGTCGGTCAGGCGGATCCGGACGCGCCTGTTCTGCTTGCCCTTCTTTTCGATCTTGCCAAGTTCAAGCAGGCCGATTTCAGAGGTTCTCGTTACATGGGTACCGCCGCAAGGCTGCAAGTCCACATCATCGCCGATCCTGACCAGTCTTACCCTGCCAGACCCGCGTGGCGGCTTGACGGACATGGTCTTGACCAGACCCGGGTTGGCATCGAGTTCTTCGTCTGTGATCCAATGGGTGGTTACTTCGTGATCACCAGAAGCCAGCGCATTGAGCTTCTCCAGAAGCGCTTCCCGGTCGATTGTGTCTTCGCCCATATCGAAATCAAGCCGCCCTTCGGGATCCCCGATTTGACCACCTGTAACGGGAAAAGGCAGGGCCACGGACAATAGATGCAAGGCAGTATGCATGCGCATCAACCGGTACCGTCTCGCCCAGTCCAAATGGGCGGTCACTTTTGTGCCGGCGGCAGGCAGGCGTTGTCCTTCTGAAGGAACATGGACGATGGTTTTCTTGTCGTCATCATAGACCGTGGTGGCAATCTCGATCTTCGTGCCGTCTTCCAGCTCCAATGTGCCGCTGTCGCCCGGTTGACCGCCACCGGTCGCGTAAAAAACCGATCTATCAAGCACGATGCCGCCACGCTCGTTGAGGCCGGTCACTTCGGCTTCACATGTTCTGAGATAGGCATCGTCGCGAAACAAAGGCGTGGTCATCCGGAACTCCCTGAAACGAATAGCGTCGAATTGACCAACGAACAGCATGCGGTGCAAGGCCCTATTTGCAGGAAACCGGGGTCATGAAAAACAAACGCCCGCAATCCGGCCGGACCGCGGGCGATAACAATGATGTGGACCAAGTTCAGTCGGCGAAATTCAGATCCACAAAACCTTCAGACCAGTTCTGTGCATTTGCCTTGCCTTTTGCATTTGTGAAGATCGGCTTGGCCGGGTTTTCGCGCGTCACCGTGAAACAGAGTTTGCCCCAGCCATCGCCGCTCCAGTCTTCGCAATATTGACCAGTCCCGTTAATTTCGACGGCTTCCCACGGAATGTTCCGGATCTTGTCGCCCTTGACCACGACAACGGCGAAGCCGTCGGCGTGGTTGTTCTGCTTGTACTTCGTCACGCCGTCGGGAAAGAAACCATGGATGGAGTTTCCCGACATCATGTCGTTGATCTCGTCTGCCGTCAGGTTGGCCGGATCAGCCAGTGAGTAAAAGCTGCCCGTCAATGTTGCCAGTGACGTCAGTGCAAGAAGTCGTAGCTGAGATTTCAAGTTGCGCATGTTCCCCTCGATTTCGATGCTTGCATTTGCGCTAAACCCTTGGTTTCGTTCCAGGGCACACTTCATCCTGCAGCACGGTCGAAAGAAGACCTGTGAATATCGACGCCAAAATTTCCATTGAGCCGCAACAAGGTGCGGAGAACGTGCGTGTCAACGAGCCGCTCGGAGAAGCCTATTCGGCGTATTGGAACTGGTGGTTGAGGCATTTTGCAAAGCAGGCTGAGGCACGGTTTCCCGCAATTTATGGGAATTCCGTTTTGCAGGGCACTGAGGCGAAGGATCCGCTGTCCCGTATCGGAATGCTCTACGCTTCACGAGGATGCGGAGCGGTTTTCAATCTGGCGCGTGCTCTAGGTCGCCCAGCCGGTTTCGATGTGATCAGTCATCTCCTGACGAGTGCGCCGAGCATGCCTGACCTGGTGAACAGATGGTCGGGTGTCCTGGCACTGCAGGCGTCCTTTCGGTTTCACGAGAGCGGTCAAGGAAAGGATTTTATTTCTTCCGTCCAGCGCAATTCACTGGTCTTGTCACCCTACAAGGTACGTCCCGCGAACCAGAAACCATTCGGACCGGCAATGCTGGCCGGTGTCGTGACCGGAACGCTTGAAAGCGCAGGGATACATATTCAGGACATCTGGGCGGTTAGCCGCGGCAGTGCTTCTCGGCCGATTTATCGGTTTGGCAATTTCGTCGACGGCAACTTGGACTTCGACAGCGATATCCTGATTATTCCTGCAGAAGAAACTTCCGGGTTCAAATCCGAAATCGGAATGATGTCTTCTGCTTCAAGCCTGTCTTTTCGCCACCTGCTGAACAGGCCGCAGGGGCCGGGTACAAACCGACTTCTTGCGCGGGTCGTCGGCGTTCTCGAACTTTCAGTTGGGGAGCATCCTGGCTTGTCGTCAACAGCGGCGGGACTTGGTTTATCGCCGAGAAGTCTGTCCCGGCGGCTATCGGAGGCGGGGTTGGGCTACGCCAGGCTCGCTCGTTTCGTCCGTCTGCGAAAGGCGACGCGTATGATGGCGTCGGGCGACTGCTGTCTCGATGAGATTGCCTACCAGGCGTCCTATTCGGACCGCCACCATATGAGCCGGGACTTTCGCAAGATGGCCCAAGTTACCCCCGCCGGCCTGCGAGAGCTGCTGGCACGCTAGACTGGTTTTGGACGCTCAGTCACCACGGGTCACCGGCAGCCAAAGGAACCGGTTCAGCTGTTTGCCTTGGCGACCAGAAGCTTCAGGGCGAAGGTGCCCATGATGCCTGCAAAAGCCCAGTCGAAGGCACGCATGAACTTCGGCGAGGACTTCAGGAAACGGGCAAATGCACTGGCTCCCAGAACCATCGCAGCGCAGATGGGCATTCCCAGAACGACGAAGTAAAACCCGAGGAACATCAGTTTTCCTGTCGCGTTCGGATCCGCCGCGCTGACAAACTGAGGCAGGAAGGTCACGAAGAACAAGACGATCTTGGGATTGAGGATGTTGATCCCGAGTGCCTGTAGCCAGACCCGGTGAATAGGTTGCTTCTTCACGGAGGCTGCTTCCAGCGCAAGGCTGGACCCGTTCCTGACGGCTTGAACTGCGAGATAAATCAGATAGGCGGCGCCGACGATCTTCAGCACTGTAAATGCAAGTGCCGATGCTGAAAGCAGGGCGGAAACACCGATCGCGGCAAGCACGGTGTGCAGGATCAGACCACAGGTTGCCCCAAACACAGCAGCAAGCCCGGCGCGTCGGCCTTGTGTCAGCGTCTTGCTCATGAACAGCGTCATGTCGGGTCCTGGCGTAACGGTCAACACCAGTGCTGCGGCCGTAAAGGCAAGCAGGGTCGCGTAGTCGGGTATGTAAGCCATGGTTTGCAGATGCCGGAGAAGTTGGTCTGATAGAGGTTTAGATCATTCGCCTCGACGGCACCAGTCCGGAAGGGGGCACTCTTTCATCGGTTTCAGAAAACAGATGCTGGATTTTGCCTTCAAGCTGCACGAGGCGCTCTGCATGGCCGCGCCGTCAGGGACTGAACATGTCCCGAACACTGATCAAAGTATGGGAGACAGCAACCGGGCGCCTTGAGCCAGGACACGAAAAACATAACTGCGGGACTGGAACGCGTCCGGCCAGGTCAGGCGGGAGTTCTGGAAATCGGTCTCCAGCATGCTTTCGACATTGTCGATCATGCGCGGATGGGTGAACCAGAGGGTCAGTTCAAAATTGATCTGGAATGATCTGTTGTCGAAGTTGACCGTGCCGATGGAAACGAGTTCGTCGTCCATCAGCGTAACCTTCTGGTGCAGAAAACCGTCGATATAGCGGTAAACCTTCACCCCGCGCTGCACCAGGGTGTCCTCGTAGGCGTGGCTTGCGAGCCATACAGTCCAGTGATCACGTTTTTCCGGCATCAGAACGCGTACGTCCACACCGCGCATTGCTGCCGAGCAAAGCGCTGTCTGGATGTCGAGAGATGGCACCAGATACGGTGTGGTGATCCATAGCCTCTTTCGTGCCCGGGCTGCCGTTTCGACAAAAGCCAGTGCGCATTCTTCCAGCTTGTCTGCAGGCCCTGTCGGCATCACCAGAACGGCTTCGTCACCAGGCATCGGAATTTCGCCAACCTGAGGCAGTTCGATACGCTCACCGCTCGCCCAGAGCCAGTCTTCGACAAAGGAGAGCGCGCAAGCAACGGCTGCGGGCCCTTCGACACGGACATGGGTGTCGCGCCAGTGGCCAAACCAGTTGTCCCGGCCGACATACTGGTCCGCAACATTGTGCCCGCCGACAAATGTGACGCGGTAGTCGATCACGACCAGCTTGCGATGATTGCGATAGTTGAGACGCATCGGTCCAAGCAGTCGCAGGAACTTGTGGTTTTCGTTGAAACCGCAAACCTTGACGCCGGCGCTCTTCAAGCGGGTCAGATAGTCTTTTGACAGAGAATGGCTGCCGACATCGTCGTAGAGGAAATAGACCGTTATGCCATCCTTGGCACGGGCGATCAGGGCGTCGGCCATGTCACGTCCCAGTTCGTCGTCATGGATGGCGAAGAACTGGAAGAATATGACGTTTCTGGCCTTTGCGATATCATTCTTGATGGCTGTGAACGTCGCATCGCCATCGATAAGAAGGTCTGCCTTGTTGCCGGCCATGAAGGGAACCCCGGCAACGCGGGAAAGAACCGGCCAGTCTCTGGTTTCCTCGTGATCGGTCAGGCCAAGTTCGTCTGCTCGCCTTGCCCGTTCTGCCCGGCCAAGGGTCGCTTGAATCTTCTCGTAGTCGGAAAAGGATCGCCAGCCGAACACGAAATAGAGTGGCACCGTGAGATAAGGCAGAAAAAACAGGGACAGCAGCCATGCGACGGACCCCTGGGAAGTTCTTGAATTCATTACTTCGCGAACGGCGCAGATGCCTGCCGTCACGTACATGATCGCGACAAATGCCGCGACCAGTCCGAGATTGTTTGCCATGACATCCAGAACGCCGGCATCTGTGACGGCATCACGGATCACCGCTTCGGCCGCGTCACCGCCTTGCGCCAATGCTTGATCCGCTGAACTCATGTAATGCCCCCCGGTGTCAATCGATCAGGCGAAGGGTGGCTGGATCGTGACTTTTCGCTCCAGCCACTCCGGAACCGGCAAATTCTTTGATCTGAGGAAGTCCGGATTGTAGAGTTTGGACTGGTAGCGGGTGCCGTGGTCGCACAGAATCGTGACGATCGTCTTGCCTGGTCCAAGCTCGCGTGCGAGGCGCCGGGCGCCGGCCAGGTTGATAGCGGTCGACCCACCCAGCAGTAGCCCTTCCTTTTCCGCGAGATCGAACACCAGCGGCAGGGCTTCTTCGTCTGGAATTGTGTAGGCGTGATCGATTTTAAGATCGCCGACAATCGCGGTACTGCGGCCAAGGCCGATGCCTTCGGAAACCGATCCACCTTCGGAGGCGACCGCCTTGCCGGTGGTGAACAGCGATTGCATCGCAGCGCCACGCGGGTCGGCGCAGCCGATGACGACACCCGGCTTGTTTTCCTGAAGATAGGTTGAAACGCCAGCCAGCGTGCCGCCGGAACCAACCGCACAGATGAAACCGTCAACACGGCCACCCGTTTGGGCCATGATTTCAGGACCTGTGGTTACGAAATGAGCCTTGCGGTTATCGAGGTTGTTCCACTGATCGGCAAAGATAACGCCATTAGGTTCAGTCCGTGCCATCTCTTCTGCAAGACGGCGGGCGACGTGCTGGTAATTGTTGGGGTCGGAAAAAGGCTTGGCCGGAACTTCGACAAGTTCAGCACCACACAGGCGCAACATGTCCTTCTTTTCCTGGCTTTGCGTTTCCGGGATAACGATCACGGTCCGGTAACCGCGCGCACTGGCTACCAGCGCCAGTCCGATACCGGTGTTTCCGGCCGTGCCCTCGACAATCACACCACCGGGCTTGAGATCACCGCGGGCTTCGGCTTCAAGAATCATCTGCCGGGCAGGGCGGTCCTTGACCGATTGACCGGGGTTCATGAACTCGGCCTTGCCGAGAATTTCGCAACCCGTTTCCTCGGACAGAGCTTTCAGACGGATGAGGGGCGTGTTACCGATCGCATCGACAACAGAAGCGGACACAGACATTTATTCTTTCCCGGCTGATCTGGTCCGGTGGCGCTGACCGGCCAGATGAAATCTGATAAGCCCCGGACGCTAAAGGTCTGAAGGGCCTTGATCAAGGTCGCAATGTAAGGCTTCAAATGGGGAATGCCAGCACCTGAGGCCAATCAGGTTCCTTTTTCCCTCTGGTGTCAAAAACACGCCATCAGTTGTTCCGTGAAATCAGCTCACTGAAATTCTATTTCTAACAATTCTGGTGTAATTGTTGATCCAATTTTTGTTGCCTGTCGTATCGCCGGTAAGGCAACTTGGGATTCTAAAGCCAAATGAGAGCGGTAATGGAAAAAAACGTGACCGGAATGGACGAGTTACTGGCCGGATATGCGGCCGGGACCTTGACCTATCCGGCGCAGGCATTGGTCGGTGCTCATCTCGAAATGAGCAACTGCAACAGGTCATATGTAAGCTCACTTGAAACTCTTGCCGGATTTGAACTGGAAGACGCCGAACCGGTCTCCATTTCCAATCGGGACGAATTTCTCGGATCGATATTCAGTGGCGCCGTTGATGACCTGAACGATAACGCGCCTGCCGCCGAACTGTCTGAGAAAGGCGGACCGGCCGTTCCCGAATCGCTGCAGTCGATTATCGGTTCCTCGATGGATCAGCTACCCTGGAAAACGCTCCTTCCTGGCGTCAAGGAATGCAAGTTCGGTGAAATTGACGGCTGCGCAAGCAGTCTCCTTTGGGTGCGGGCAGGTCGAGCAATGCCGTCCCATACGCACCACGGCACTGAGCTTACGCTGGTATTGACGGGCGGGTTCAAGGACGAAGACGGCCACTATGTGGCTGGTGACGTTGCCTTTGCCGATGGCGATGTGGACCACAAACCTATAGCTGACGAAGGTGAAGACTGCATTTGCTTCGCGGTGACGGCGGGACGCCTGCAGTTGACCGGCCCTGTTGGCCGCTGGTTCGCACCCTTTATCCGCTAAAATTCAATCCGACACCCGGTCTGTTTGCGTAAAGAGGCAAACGAACCGGGAGAATGAATTGCCCAAGACGAATTATGTTGCCCAAGCTAATCACGGTTGCGCCTGGATCACGGGAGCAAGTTCCGGTATCGGCCGGGAGCTTGCACTTGACCTCGCCCGTTCGGGCTGGAAGGTCATTGTAACTGCCCGCTCGGAACAGGATCTGGCGGAGCTGGAGAAGCAGTCTAAGACGCTTGCCGGTTCAATTCATGCGCTGCCTGGGGATGTCACGAAGACGGACCTCATGGCCGAACACGTGAAAAAAATTCAGCATGACTTCGGCGGTTTGAGCCTGCTCGTGGCTAATGCGGGCATTTATCTGCCGCAGGATGGCCTCGATGCCGATGCAGACGCCTTTCGCAAAAGCTTTGATGTGAACCTCATGGGGACGGTCAATGTGCTTCTGCCGGCCATCACAGCCATGAAGGTGGCGGGCAGGGGGCAGATCGCAGTGGTGTCGTCTGTGGCAGGTTATGGCGGTTTGCCGACGTCAGCTGCATACGGTGCCACCAAGGCGGGGCTGATCAACCTTGTTGAATCCTTGAAATTCGATCTGGACCTTGCAGGGATCCGAATTCAGATCATCAGTCCCGGTTTTGTCGATACGCCGGCAACAAAGGCCAATCCGTTTCCGATGCCTTATCTGATGTCTCCGGAAGAGGCTGTTGAGGAAATCAGGAAAGGCCTGTCCCATCCAGCCCGTTTCGAGATTGCATTTCCGCGTAAATTTGTTCGGCAACTGAAGCTCTTGCGCTGGTTGCCGTACAGTGCCTACTTCGCGCTGGTCGCCCGGTCCACGGGTTGGAACAAGAAAAAGGCCGGGTGATCCCGGCCTTTGAAGTGTGTCTTCAATATCAGTGCCTTGTCAGGCAGATTTGACGTAGACCATCTGGCGAACATCGATATTGCCGGACCGGAAGCCTGCCTCGCAATAATGCAGGTAGAATTCCCAGAGGCGCTTGAAGCGCTCGTCAAATCCCAGCGGACTGATCCTTGGCCAAGCCTGTCGGAAGCTCTGCCGCCATTCTGCAAGCGTTCTCGCATAGTCCTGGCCGAAGATCTTCTGATCCATAAGGTCCAGGCCCAGTGACTTGCCGATTTCCGCCAGACGACCGGGCGGAGGCAGCATTCCACCTGGAAAGATATAGCGCTGGATGAAGTCTGTGCCTCTGCGATAGTCCTCGAACATCTTGTCCTGGATCGTGATGATCTGCAGGCCCGCCTTGCCACCCGGCTTCAGGCACTTCGACAATTGGCGGAAGTAGGTCGGCCAGTATTTTTCACCGACGGCCTCAAACATCTCGATGGAGGCTATCCTGTCGAACACGCCATTTTCGTCGCGATAGTCCTGGAAGACCACTTCAACCTTGTCGTTGAGGCCGGCCTTGTAGATCCGCTCGCGCGCGTAATCGAATTGTTCCTGCGAGATGGTCAATGCTCGCACGTTGGCACCAACCGATTTTGCGACATATTCGGCAAAACCGCCCCAGCCACACCCGATTTCCAGAACCTTGTGATCGGGAGTAATGCCCGTCTGCCGCACCAGAGAAGCATATTTCTCGGTTTGGGCCTGTTCCAGATTGTTGGTTTCGTTGCTGTAGATCGCCGAGGAATAGGTCATCGAAGGATCGAGCCACTCCCGGTAAAATGCATTTCCGAGATCATAGTGCGCCGAGATGTTGCGCTTCGCCCCGCGTTTGGTGTTGGAGTTCAGCCAGTGGCGTACCGACATCAAAAAACGTGTAAACGGCTTCCCCTGGAGAGCTTCAAGCGTCGATTCCTGGTTTATGCAGAAGACTTCCAGAAATGTGGTCACGTCGGGCGACGACCAGTACCCCGCCATGAAGGCTTCTCCGACACCAACGTCGCCTGCTTGGACGACCATCCGGAAAAACGCCCAGTTATGGATCTTGAGAACACCGTGTGGGCCATCTTCCTGCCCTTTGATATGGAACCTTCGACCGTCTGGAAATTGAACTTCAAGAGACCCGTAGCGGATTTTGAGGGCAAGGCCGGCCGCCATTTTGGCGAGGCGTGGAGTACCCTTCAACTCCGCGCGGAAGTTTTCCTTGGTCAGAACAATCGGCTCACTCATAGCAGAACCTCTTGAAACGTCAGTTGTTTGAAACTGGCAAGACAGAACCTGTCTGCCCAGGCAACCCGTCATTCCCTGCATCTTCTGCGGGTCGAGCGTGAAATGGTACACGCTTGCGCCAGATTTTAAAGGCTTCCCAATGGATGGCGCCGATGACCTTGAACGTCAGCAGCGGCACCTGAAGGCAGGCCTGCAGAATCGAGCCGTTGGACACGGGGTGTTGTGTGCCGGAAAATGTCGCCGACAAAAGCGGGCCTTCGCAATCCTTTTCCAGAATGCGAACGCGGACGGTTTTTCCCGGCGGCATCATGCGGAAGTAATAGTGTTGTTCCATGCTGACGAAGGGCGACACGTAGAACAGCTTCTTCTGATCCTGACGTATACCTGCATCACTGCACTGGCCGGCTTTGACAGGTGCTACGTAGGTGTGGATGCCGCCAAACGTGTTGCGTACCTCGTAAACGAGTGCAATCAGTTGGTTCGACCGGTCATAGGCATAATAAACGCTGAGAGGGTTGAAGCCGTACCCCAGCATCCGCGGATATGCGAGCAGCAGGACCCGAGCAGGTGCCTCTAGTCCTTCCTTGGCGAGCAATCGGTCGACATGGAGTCGCAAGTCAGACCCGTCCCTTGGGCCGTGGTCCTTCTGATGAAACGACAGCAAATTGAACCGGTTGACGGAGAAGAACAGGCTGGACTGCGCAGCTTCTTCAAGCCGATCCAGATCGAGCAGCACGGAAAAGACCTTATAGGAAAACCTGTGCTCACGGGGTTTCATGCGGTGATGCATGACCGAGCCCATGAACAAGGAGGCCGCCGGATCAGGGGGCGGTCCATTGTCATGCATACAATTGCTCGGCCTTGCCTTCATTCGGCAGCCTCCAGATAGGTATCGCCAGCCACGTCTTTTTCCCATGGCAGCCGGGCACCGAGCGAACGGGCAACATCAAGTCCGGACGAAAGTCCGTCTTCGTGGAAGCCGTGACCGCGCCACGCACCACAATACCAGGTGTTGTTCACGCCTTGAATTTCCCCAAGCCGGTTCTTGGCCTGCTGAGCCATGGCATCAAACTGGGGATGATCATAAACATACTTTGCGAAGGTCTTGTCTTCCTGAGGTGGTGTATAGGGGTTCAATGTAACGAAGACCGGTTTGGAGTGATCGAAGTTCTGCAACCGGTTCATCCAGTAGCTGACAGTTACGTCCCGTGTTTCGCCGGCTTCGCGATCGGAGATGTAATTCCAGGAAGCCCAGACGTTTTTGCGTTTCGGCATCAGGGCCTGGTCGCGGTGAAGGTAAACCTCGTTTGGACGATACCGGATGGATCCAAGAATATCGCGCTCCTGTGGTGAGGGATCACCCAACATGGCAAGGGTCTGGTCCGTGTGGCTGGCAAGGATCACATGATCGAAGACGTCCTGGTGGCCGGATGCGTCGCGCACGATGACCTGACCGTTTTGCCGGAGAACTTCTGTGACCGGCTTGCCAAGCCTGATCTTTCCCTGAAGTGGCGCCAGCAGCTTTTCCACATAGTTGCGGCTTCCACCGGAAATGGTACGCCACAGCGGCCGATCGAATGAAAGCAGGCGATGATTTTCAAAGAAAGCCACGAAGCTTTCCGCAGGATAGTCCCGCATTTCGTTGATCGGCGTCGACCAGATGGCAGCGCCCATCGCCAGCAGATAGTCGTTTATGAAACCGGAAGAGTAGTGTTCACGCTCCAGGTAGCCACCGAGCGTTTGCCCGCTGAGGCGTCCGGCCTTCAGATCTTCAACTGCTTTGCCATTGAAGCGGAAGATATCCCGCAACATGCGCAGGAACCGCGGTGAGACCAGATTACGCCGTTGTGCGAAGACCGCGTTCAGAGAATGGCCTGACCATTCAAGCTTGCCGTTGTCCGCCGACAAGGCAAAACTCATGTCGCTTATCTCGTTGGCGACCCCCAGATGGTCAAGCAGCGCAGTAAAATTCGGGTAGTTGAGCTCGTTGTAGACGATGAAACCGGTGTCCACCGAAATCCGGGCGCCATCATAGTCGATATCCGCCGTGGCGCTGTGACCACCTGGCCGTTCGCGCCGCTCGTAGAGAACAACGTCATGAAGATCATTAAGGGCCCAGGCTGCACTGTTTCCGGAAATTCCGGAGCCGATTACGGCAATCCGCATATCATATCCTTCGGGGCGTCGGTGTTACCGCGGGAAACCTGGTTGGACGCCAAGTTTTCCAGTTGATGTGCAGCGGTTACGCCTCGCCTTGAAGGGCGGATCACATAGGACGATGAATTTTATGGATTATTTTTGACGCAAAACCATTGGCGCGACTTCAGCCAGCGCCATCCGAGGTTTCGGGACCTCGGAAGAGCGGAAAAGCTCACACGCGCATCGCCGCTGCCCGGCAAAAAGGCCGGGCAAGCGAATGGCGTGTCGCAAGTCTGCAAGGCAATTGCGCCAAAACAAGCCTCAGGCCTGAATCGTGTCGACAATCCAGTTCCATGCGATTTCGACGCGTGTGCGTGCGGCATCGAAGAAGGCAACGACCTTCTGCCATACCAATTCGCCAAAATCTGCGACCTGCAGCATGGTGCCGCGTTTCTGCGAGGGTTGCTGGCCGGTTTCGATAAGTTCAATTGTGGTCGCATCAACACCTTCATTGACCACACGACGTGTGACCGTGAGGGTGCCTTCATTGACCAGTCTTGATTCATCCTTGCCGGCGACAACCGTATCCTGATCCATGGCGCGAACGACAACGGCCCGGCCATCTGGAAGCAGATGGGTTTCGTTGGTGTTCACTTCACTGTCATAGATAACTTCGCCGAAGGAATCGATCAGTTCTACCCAGATCGTTTTCCGGCCTTCAAGCTC
Source organism: Labrenzia sp. PO1 (assembly GCF_012273635.1). Lineage (NCBI taxonomy): Bacteria > Pseudomonadati > Pseudomonadota > Alphaproteobacteria > Hyphomicrobiales > Stappiaceae > Labrenzia > Labrenzia sp. PO1. Next base: position 507,480 of record NZ_JAAXCR010000003.1, on the reverse strand, counting down.
GATTTCGCCCACCCATATCGTGAGCTCACTTTCCAGCGGATCGGCCTGATCCTGTGACGCTGACGCGACTGTGACCGCCAAACGATCCTCAGGCAACGTTATCGTTTCCTGAGGCAATGGGGCCGCAGCAGCGCTTCCCGCCAAGGCAAGGATGAGGCCAAGCGCAAGAGTTCCTGCTCTGGTATTCCGTTGCATGTACGCCTCCCAAGGCTAATACAACTTAATTTACCGCGCGTGGGGTCTGTAAACGGAGGTCCATTGTAGGACTTTTCAGGTCTTCCGCGCTTTTGCGCCCCGTTCGTGCGGTCACGATTTTGCCATTATCGCACCACAATCTCCCGAATGCGTGTAACAAAGATCACAAATCCGGGCTTTTTCAGTTATATTTCGGTAATAAATGTGGGTTGAACTACGAAGTTCAAGGCCAATCACCAGTTCGTGAACGCAAAGCCATCGTCATAACTAACAATGAACGTAGAGTAAGTTTGTTGACTGTGGTAATTTTGTCGATGTTTTTCGATGATTTTGATCGGTTTCCGCTATCGCCTGTGCACTTGCCTCGAACTCGAGGTCAGAAAGCCGGGTTGCTCAATGCGGCTAGAAGTAACTACCTGACAGAAGTTCAAATTAAAAAGCTCCACCGGCAGAGGTCCGGCGGAGCTTTATGGGATCGGCACAGTTGATGGGGTACGTGCAAATCTCCCTACAGATCAAATCCTTGCAGCAATCAGGCCGTTTTAGTTTGCCGTTGGATCTGCAGATCGGGGCAGGTCCTGAAGGCTGAGTTTCGATCATCCCATAAATTGATACTGACCGACCATTCACATTCAACCTTGGTAAAAATTACAATTAGTGTGTTTGAGGGCGCGCTGCTGAGCTCAAGATCCCATGTAAGAGTATGATTGATTTGAGAAATGCAAATGCAGGCGGATGACCGATTTAAATTCGGTACTGAAAATAATAGAAATAAAACTTTGCGAGTGCTTGTATTTGCAAGCAAAATGCCAATTATCCGTGCATTCAGGACGCGCTTGGTAAGCAATGCACCCCTTTTGGTCGGCTGGATTCGTCAGTTACTCATGCCGCTCGAAAGAGCGCGCAATACTCAAGAGGACGCCCTGCGAGATAGACTTGTAACCGGTTTCCAATCGAAGACCCGCTGAAAAGGGTAGCTCGGCACAGGGCGGTGTTGGTTTGTGAGCGCCTCAATGTCCTGGTTTACCGCACCATCTGTGAGGGCCATACGGGCGGGATTGGCGATTGGGGCCAACTCTGGCGACAGGTATCCGGATTTCACGATCAAGAACCTTGCAGTGTATGGTTCAATGGCAAAACGCCGAAAATCCTCCAGTTGATGGAAGGGGCGTCTGTGTTCCGTCAGGATCACCAAATTACCTGCGATCCTGGTCAACACTTCCCGATTATGATCCAGTTTTCTGCCTAGCTTAGACAGCAAGACAGCTTCTGTGCTAACGACCTTGCAATCGCTGCCCAGGGCACCGCCAATTGTGAGGCGGGAAGAAGAGCCGTCTGGCAATGCCCAGAGTTTATCGACCGAAACCGGATCAGCGATCCCTGCAAATACACCTCCAGTGAAGCCTCGTTCCAACCAGGCCGCCAGGACATCGGATCTGTCACCAACACCACCACCTGTCGGATTGTCGCCACTGTCGGCAAGGATGAGGGGAGACGAGCTTTCTGTTGCTGCATCGTCCAGGCACAGTTCGAGCGGCTTCGCGGGGACACCAAACTCGAAGTCTTGCCTTGCGGACCAGTACTGCGCAGCAATTTCGGAAGCCGCCTGTTGAATGGCATCCAGGTCTGTTCCCGTCACCACGGCGGCCGCGGTGGCTCTTGCCGTATCAGCCCAGACATACCCCACCATCAGATTGGCATCGGTCACCCCGGATCTCTGATCGAACTCCGGCAACCTTGCATAAAGCGATTTTGCCGGTTGGTCTTCCGTGCTGGTTCGTTCCCCGGGCAGGAGAACAGGCACGGGAGCCCAGGCCACGTACCTCTTGGGACCGCCACCCAATTGGTCGACAAGATTTGCCGCGGCACTTCGGTGGGTTTCGGTCACGTCGATATGAGGGGCAGTGCGATAAGCACAGAAGATGTCGATCTGATCGACAATGGTTTGCGTGACATTGCCGTGCAGATCGTAACTGACAGCGATTGGCACTTGTGGCCCGACAAGTTGGCGAACGGCAGAGATCCAGTCCCCTTCCGCATCGCTCAGACCGGTCACATGCATGGCGCCATGCATAATCAAGAGAACACCGTCGCATGGCGTCTCGGCTTCAAGTTCGGCAAGAAAGGCAGACTTGAAGCTCGCATAGCAATCCGCAGACACCGGTCCGCCTGGAATGGATCTGGCGTGAAACAATGGACAAAAGGTGACGTCAGGAAATCTGCCGCCGTCGACGCCTGCCTGTGCCAGCAAATACTTGCCACGGGTGACCGTGAAGTCTGATGCGGTTTGCTGGACCGGTGAATAGGTGCTGCATTCGGTATGAATGCCGCCAACTGCAATTTTCATCTTCCTGCCTCGTCACGCATTCAAAGCTGGGGGAAGAAGGGGGCCTGTGCTGCAAATCGCAGCCAGGCCTTGCTGGGGGGGGCGGTCCAGCCGGCTTCAGCGACCGCATAAAGCCGCGGAAAAACCATATGATTGAAGATGACGTTGTCGGTCATGTGCTCGCACCAGATGCAGGCCTGCACCCCCTTGAGGCGCTCTTCACTGCCGGTGCTGAGACCGGCAGCTGCTTCATAGCCATAACAGTCTTCCGGTGTCGAAACGCCGGCCCAACCCGCACCCGGCTCATGCCAGCCGGACGCCTGAACCATATCCATGTAATAGTGCTGTCCCGGGGTGCAGATGACGTCGTAGCCCTGATCGATCAGGTCCTTGGTGACTTCCTGTCTTTGCCAGGCCATCAGAAGCACGCCGTCCGGGTCAATGCCGCCACCGTGTGAGACTTCGTCCCAGCCGGCAAGTTTCCGGTTGAGTTTTCTCAGGATGTCGCGCACGCGGCCCATGAAATAGGCTTGCACTTCCATTGTATCCGCAAGACCCTTTTTTTCCATGAGGCGTTGGGTCTTCGGAGAGGCAAGCCATGAATTGACGTCGACTTCATCGCCGCCGATGTGGATGAAGTCGAACGGAAACAGGCTGGCAACTTCCGCAAAGACCTTTTCGAGAAATTCGTAAGTTTCATCCATCGCCGGGTTAAGCGCGTTGTTCGGATAGCCCTGAATGGAATGGTAGCTCTCCGGGGTCTCCGCCTGATCGGCGAAGCGCGGGTAGGTTTTCAAAACGGCGGTTGAATGCCCCGGAACATCGATTTCCGGCAGGATATCTATGTTCAGGCTGGTGGCATGGGCGACAATCTCGCGAACCTCGTCCTGCGAATAGGCCCCTTCGTAGACTTCAGCGGCAAAGCCAAGCTGGGGCACCTGCTGGCAACCAGGGCCACGCCGCGCGCCGCCCACGGTCAGTTCGGGATAGGCCTTGATTTCAAGTCGCCAGCCTTCATCGTCTGTCAGATGCCATTGGAAGACGTTCATCCGACCCCAGGCGAGAACGTCGAGCAGGCGCATGATGTCTTTGGGGCCACGGAAATGTCGTGACACATCCAGATGCGTTCCACGCCAGGAAAATCTTGGCGCGTCCTCAATCACGCCCTGTGCAGGATACTTGAATGTGCCGGGTGCCTCATAGGTGCCGTAGGCCATCTGGGCGAGTACAGTCAGGCCATAGTCACGGCCGACGGAGCCGTTGTAGCGCAAGGCTGCTTTCGCCTGGTCAAATTCGAGCCGGTAACCGTCAGCTGAAAGGCTATCGTCCTGCTGGAACTCAATCGCGATTTGATGATGCGATTGAGTAAAACGGAAAGGATGTGGCGCACCTGGAAAAAGCCTTGCTGCGAGCGCGTTGATCTTGGCCGCTGCCGCCTTTTCCTCCGCAGAGCCCTGGGCAACAAGGAAGCTTGTCTTGTCGTCCGCGAAGGTCGTTACTTCCACTTTCTGGGGCCAGGGAACGATATGCAGCGGTTCAGAAAGGTGTCCAGCCGGCATGCTGCGGCGTTTTCCGCTGTCCAGCTCTTCCGGCGCTTCAAGATCATTGCACAGCACCTCGATGACGCTGCCACCGGTGCTGACATAGGCGGACTTCGGACCATCAAGCCGGTGTCTTGCCACGTTCGCCAGGCCGGTGATGGCGAATGTCCAGGTTTCGCCTGGCTCGATTGTTTGGCCAGTGTTTGGCGTGATTTCGTGAAAATTCGCAATCCGGCTGAAACTCGCTGCGTTTTCAAGCTTGGCATTTGCCGTGGCCCGGTTGACCGCCGTGTAGGCCAGCGTGAAATCCTTCAGGGGCTTAGAGCTTGTATTGGTCAGTGCAAACTCCTGACGAGACGCAGCAAGATCCTCCGCAGGGCGGTAGAAACAATCGAGCACAAACTTGGTCATGACTTAAAATCCGTCGAAGTCGGGAGATTGAGTGAAGGTTCGGGCTAGGGCGGGTGACCCGGCAGTGAGCCCACTGTCGACAGGCAGGCAAACACCCGTGATGCAACGCGCCGCCGGACTGATCAGGAATGAGACGGCCGAGGCAATGTCGTTCGGTTCTGGCAGAGATTTGAACGGATACCAGGAAAGGGCCTCGGCAAAGACATCCGGATTGGCCGCCTGCCGTATCTTCCAGGCCTGGGTCTTAACAGTGCCAGGCGCGACGGCATTCGATCTGAGGCCATACTTCCCATATTCGACGGCAATGGACCTTGTTGCATGGATCAGGCCGGCCTTTGCAGCGCTGTAGGCTGGGTGACCGAAGACAGACAGTCCGTTGACAGAGGCAATATTGACCACGTTGCCAGCACCGCTTGAAATCAAGGGTTGTTCAAAGGCCTTGAAGCAGTTGAGCGCGGCCTCCAGATTGAGAGCGAGATCCCTGGACAGCGTTTCGGCAGTCATCTGATGCAGCGTAAGTGCCGCAGCAGCGCCTGCGTTGTTGATGATTGTATTGACCTGCCCCAGTCTGGCAGCCTCCTTGGCAAGCCGGGCTAGGTCGTCAACCCTGGTCAGGTCGCATTGGATCGCAGCAATATCGGCACCGTGGTTTTCAAGACTTTCCACCGCGCCTTCGAGGGCAATCATGTCGATGTCGACTGCGGCGATGATGTGGGTTGCTGACAGCTGTGCAGCAATGGCCATGCCGATGTCGCCGGCTGCGCCCGTTACCACGGCAACGGGTTTCGGAGTTTGATCAGTCACCGAGGGCTTCCTTGTCGTCCGGATCGCGCGTGTTGCTGAGCTGGTATTTGACGCGTCTGAGGTTTTCTCGAGCCTCGTCGCCCCGCCGCATGGCGACAAGCGTTGCCAAGAGATCTGTCACAAACAGAAAGGCATAGCGGCTGGTGCTTGGCCGTAGGATGTTTTCACCTTCGGGCAGATCGATGGCAATTGTGATATCGGCCAGATCGGCGACGGGCCGACCCGGGCGGGTGAGGGCGATTACGATTGCCCCGTAGGTCTTCGCTGCCTCCAGCGCACGTGCCATTTGCAGGTTCCGGCCAGAGACAGACGACGCAATGATGACATCGCCGGTCCTCATGGTGGCCGCCTGCATCAGCTGCATGGCATGATCCGTCACGCTCACCGTACGCAGACCCAGGCGGAAAAACCGGTTCTGCATTTCGTCCGAAATCATCGAGGATGTCCCGCCCGCACCGAACGCTGCCAGCAGATTGGCGGTAGAGATCGCATCTGCAGCTGCCAGCACCGACTCCATGTCCAACGCTTTGCGCGTACTGGTCGCTGCATCCTGAAACTGGGCCAGAAGACTGTCAGCAATATCGCGCGGCGCGTCAGAAGCCGCATTAGCGGTCAGGTACCTGGTTCCGGCGAAGGTGACCTGGGCAACCTGCACCTTGAAGGCGGTGTAACTCTCGCAGCCAAGCCGACGGCAAAAACGGGTAACGGTCGGCGGCGAAACACCTGCCCGTTCAGCAACATCCGTAATGCCGGCATTGACGATGAACTCGGCATCGTTGCGCAACAATGCAGCCAGGATCCGTTCCGACTTGGACAGCTCCGGCTCGATCTGTTGCAGAACGGACAGGATATCCCGCATGGGGTCAGGCCGGCTTCTTGTAAGCGACGCAATCAATCTCGACCTTGCAGTCCACCATCATGGTTGACTGGACACAGGCGCGTGCCGGTGGGTGTTCACCGAAATAGCTTTTATAGACTCCGTTAAACGACCAGAAATCGCGCGGATCATCGAGCCAGACACCGACGCGGACAACATGTTCAAGGCCGTACCCGGCCTCTTCCAGGATCGCGATAACATTCTTGATGGTCAGGTGAGTTTGTTCGACAATCCCCGTGCCGACAATCTCACCATCCTTCATTGGTACCTGGCCGGAGACATAAAGCCAGCCATCAGCTTCGACGGCTCGAGCGAAGGGCAGATTCTGGCCGCCGGCACCTGATTTTTCAGCACCATAGCGCTTGATAGACATATTTGGCTCCAAAATGAAAATGATTTACATAGTGGTTTGACATTGGTTTTATTTCACCCTTATATTTTTCAAAAATCAACCGTCAAAATGAAAATGGTTTCCGATATGCAGGCCCTTCCAGACAGCCAGACAAATCCATTTGAAGGAAAAGACGAAGATCGCTCCGAGATCTGGGACATGCTTGTCATGCGGGACATCAATGCCTTCGTCGCAGCGGACTGGGAGCAGGTGGCCGATGATTTTGACGAACCAGCCTTTTTTGGCGTAGACGGCGGAAAGGTACCTAATCCCGACGATTGGAAACTCGGGTTTCCGGATCTCGGCTCCTACAGGGAACGCTGGTTGAGCCAGGCAGAAATTTTCAGAGCGACGGAATTTGCCGAAGACGCGCGTGCCGCCATTTTCGACGCTACCCGCCTGACCGAGATCGACATCAACGTAAACCGGGCGATCGCGCACAAGAAATTCGACGGCCGCATTCGCAAAGCAGATGGCGGCGAGGACCGCTTGTTGTGGCAGACGCTCTATTTCTGTGTCCGAAGGGAGGGGCGCTGGAAGATCTGCGGCTTTGTCGGATATTTGCCCAATCCTCTCGGAGCCGCGTCCTGATCATGACGAAGCCCCGCGCTTTTACGGCAGCTCTGGCAACAGAAACCAACACGTTTTCACCGATCCGGATTGATATCAACGCATTCAGGGCGTCGCTGCTGGCAAGGCCGGGGGAGCATCCGGAAACCCCGACCCTGTGTTCTGCCGTCGTCACCGTGGGGCGCCGGTTTGCCTGTGAAAACGACTGGGAACTGGTTGAAGGTACGGCGGCGTGGGCAGATCCGGCCGGATTGGTTTCGCGGCAGACCTTTGAGGGCTTGCGTGACGAAATCCTGGATCAGATCGTGGCAGGTGGACCTTTCGACGTTATCGTCATTGGCCTGCATGGTGCGATGGTGGCTGATGGGTATGATGATCCGGAAGGGGATTTACTGAGCCGAATTCGATCCGCGGTCGGCCCGGATGTCCCTGTTATTGCAACGTTCGACCCGCACAGTCATCTGACTGCAAAGCGTGTTGCCGCGGCTGATGCGCTCATCGCCTTCAAGGAATTTCCCCACATCGATTTTGTCGATCGCGCCGAGGATGCATGGCGTATTGCCGGGCAAGCGGTTGCAGGCAAAGTCAAACCTGTGATGAGCGTTTACGATCCCAAGATGATTGACGTCTTCCCGACAACATCCGAGCCGATGCGCCGGTTTGTCGATGAGATGATCCGCCGGGAGCAGGAAACGCCAGGCCTTTTGTCTCTCTCGGTCATCCATGGCTTCATGGCGGGCGACGTCCCCGAAATGGGGACCAAGTTGCTGGCAGTGACAAACAACGATCCGGCACTTGGGTCCGAAGTTGCCCGTGACCTTGGAGAGGCCCTGTTCAAGCTGCGTGGCAAGGTGCGAAGTGCTGAACTTACTCCGGCCGAAGCCTACGCCAAGGCACTGTCCTGTAAACGTGGTCCGGTCACGATCGCGGACATGTGGGACAATCCCGGTGGGGGAACGGCCGGGGATGCGACCGTCCTGCTGGCAGAAGCCATTGCCGGTAACCTCGAGAATATTGCCTTCGGCTCAATCTGGGACCCGGTAGCCGTTCAGCTCTGTCACGCAGCGGGCGAGGGGGCTCGGATGATGCTGCGGTTCGGAGCGAAATCAGCACCGGAAACCGGTGAGCCGATCGACGCCGAAGTTGAGATTCTCCGCAACATCCGGAATGCAGAGCAGTTTTTTGGCCAAAGCATCGTTCCCATCGGTGACGCAAGTTTGATCCGGATTGGCGGAATCGAAGTGATCCTGAATTCGACCCGCGCCCAATGCTTCGACACGAGCCTGTTTTCCAACTTCGGTATCGATCCGACCAAAAGGAAGATCCTGGTGGTCAAGTCGACGAACCATTTTCATCAATCGTTTGCCCGCATCAGTCCGTTGATCCTCTATTGCGCCGCCGGACGTCCCTATCCCAACGACCCGAGGGTAACCCCCTATAAGAAAGCGCCGAGGGATATCTGGCCGATCAACGAGGCAGTTACTGCGAGCGGGCATGAAACCGATACCAGTGCCGGCACTGCCGGCAGCAAGGGAGGCTAAGCGATGAGTGTCGGGCTGTCAGTGCAGGATCTTCTGACCCCTGTCGCCGTGATCGATGAAACGGTCATGGAGACGAACATCAAGGTTGCACAGGAGTATTTCGACCGTATAGGCCGGAACTTCCGGCCTCATATCAAGACACACAAGATCCCGGCGCTGGCCGCATTGCAGCTGGCCTACGGCGCACGCGGTATCAACTGCCAGAAAATAAGCGAAGCGGAAGTGTTCGCCGACGCAGGCTTCACCGATATCCTGATCACCTTCAATATGCTCGGCAAATCACGGCTCGACAGGTTGAAGTTGTTGAATACCAAGGTGGATCTGCAGGTTGTTGCCGACAATGAAGTTGTCGTCGACGGTCTGGCGAGTGCGTTTTCCGGGGATCAGCCGCTGAAGGTTCTGGTCGAATGCGATACAGGGGCCGGACGCAACGGCGTGCAAAATCCGGATGCTGCGGTCGCGCTGGCCAAGCGCATCGATGCATCGCCCGGACTGGTATTCCATGGTCTGCTGACCTATCCGAAGGCATCCTCCGAAACGGCGGTTGAAGCTTTTTTTTCTGAAACACTGTCACTTCTGAAACAGGCAGGTCTTGAGTGCCCCGTCGTCTCGCATGGAGGTTCACCGAGCCTGTTCGACAGTGATCTTGTGCCTAGTGCGACGGAGCACCGGGCCGGAACCTATATCTTCAACGACCGCTCGATGGTGCGTGCCGGTATGTGCGATTTTGACGATTGCGCCATGCATGTGCTGGCCACAGTCGTCTCCCGGCCGACCGAAAACCGGGCGGTTCTGGATGCGGGATCGAAAGCGTTGACGTCCGATTTGTTGGGTTTTTCCGACCACGGCCTGTTGATCGATTATCCGGAGGCATCCATTGCGGCGCTCAGCGAGGAGCATGCCGTCGTCGACCTGACGAAGTCCGGCAAAAAACCGCAGATCGGCGAACGGGTCCGGATCATTCCCAACCATACGTGCGTGGTTTCAAACCTTTTCGACCGCCTGGTGTTTCACAGAGACGGCGTGGTGACCCGCATCGAGACGGTCGCCGCCCGTGGGCAAGTCGTCTAGTCCTCCAGACGGCTTGCCCGCCGTTTCCCGAAATTTCAAACGGCCGCCTTTCGGGCGGCCGTTTTCATTTGGGGCATCTGATGCCAAGTGTCAGATATGCATGTCCGTAGCATCCAGTTCTTCAAGCGAAAGCTGGCGTTCAAAAGCGTTTCCGTTACCGTCGAACAGGTGGCAATCCACACCCTTCAGTCCCATGGAAACTGGCACACCAACTTTTGCCGGGGCGGATCCGGGCAAGACGCTGCAAAAAGTGGACTTGGCACCGGCAACCGTGCTGTAGGTGACGGTGTGAATGCCGAGATGTTCAACGACGGTCGGAACAATCTCTATGGAGGCATCGGCAGCGCCCATTGTCAGATGTTCCGGGCGAATGCCAAGGGTAAGGCTCTTTCCTGCAACTTCTTCCGCGGCATCTACCTTGACTGTCAGGTCCTTGCCTGATGGCAAGGTGACGACAACGCCTTCAGGACCGGAACTCTTTCCGGACACCTCGATGAAGTTCATTTTGGGGTTGCCGATAAAGCCGGCAACGAAGGTGTTCTGCGGTTTGTGATAAAGCTCCAGCGGCGAACCGACCTGGGAGATGATACCGTGATCCAGCACCACGATCCGGTCCGCCATGGTCATGGCTTCAACCTGGTCATGGGTGACGTAGATCATGGTCGCGTCAAGTTCCGTGTGCAGCTTGGCAAGTTCAACACGCATTTCCGCTCGTAGTGCCGCATCCAGATTGGACAGGGGTTCGTCGAACAGGAAAACGGAAGGCTCGCGCACGATGGCCCTGCCGATGGCGACGCGCTGGCGTTGCCCGCCGGAGAGCTCGCCCGGTTTGTGCTGCAGTCTTTCCTTCAGTTGAAGAATGCCGGCAGCGGCTTGAACCTTCTCCTCCACCTTGTCCTTGGAAAGGCGTTCGACGCGCAAGGGGAAGGCGATGTTCTCGTAGACAGACATATGCGGATAGAGCGCATAAGACTGAAATACCATGGCGATGCCGCGTTTGACCGGTGGCAGATCGTTGACGACCTTGTTCTCGATCGTGATATCGCCGCCCGTGATTTCCTCCAACCCTGCAATCATGCGCAGCAAGGTCGATTTTCCGCATCCGGACGGACCGACAAAAACAATGAATTCGCCATGGTCCACATCAAGATTGACACCCTTGATGACTTCCATATGGCCATAGCTTTTGCGTACGTCGCGCAGCTGCAACTCGCCCATGGTCATTCCTTTTTTGAAGAGGTGACCGGGCCCCCGAAAGTGGGAGAGGGGGCCCGGACAGTGCTCAAGGTGTTACTTGAATTCCTCAAGCTGTTCCGCGGCGATTTCGACGGCTTCAGCCGGATCGACTTCACCAAGGACAACACCCTGAACGGCTTCGTTGATCGAATCCTGAAGACCGACGTAATCGGTGACGAACGGCTCCGGACCACCGGTCGGGATCGCATCGAGGAAAGCAGACCAGGTCGGGTCCTTCTCAACCAGCGCACGCACTTCCGGCAGATCGCGCAGCGGCGTGAACCCTTCAGCCAATTCGAAGGCCATCTGGTTTTCCGGGTTGGTCAGAAGCTTTGCGAGCGAAAGCGCCTGTTCTTCAACGCCGGACCCCTTGAAAACGGCCAGCGAGTCGGTGATCAGCAAAGTGCCCGGAGTGCCGGACGGACCGACCGGGATCGGTGCGACGCCCCAGTTCACGTCGGTCACGCGGGTGCGCTCCCAGGGACCGGAAATGAACATGCCGATTTTGCCTTCGGAGAACAGCGGACGCAGCTTCGCGCGGTCATATGCGATCGGGCCCGGCTGCGAGACTTCGGCCATCTTGCCGTAGAAGGCGAGGGCTTCAACGTTGTTCGGGGAATTGAAGACGATTTCGCCGTCTTCGTTGATGACCTGACCACCGTTCGTATAAACATAGTTCATGAACTGGTGCATGGTGTTGTCGAAGGACGCGGCCGCGAGGCCGAAACCGTCAGAGTCGGTCTTGTCCTTGATAGCCTTGGCGAAATCGTACATTTCGTCCCAGGTCTTCGGCGGCGTATCCGGATCCAGGCCCGCGGCCTCGTAGAGATCCTTGTTCCAGTAGAGTGCCTTGGTGGAGAAGGCGCGCGGCAGACCCCACTGCTGACCGTTGGCAGTGATCGTTGCCAGGATAGGGGCCGCGTAGGTGGCCTTTTCTTCTTCTGTCATGTTGACCGGAATGATCAGGTCATTGGCCGCGAGCTGCTTCAGCGTGCGCGAGCCCATGTAGGCAACGGCCGGCGGGTTCCCGGCGGACGCGAGCGTCGTGGATTTTTCCTGGCACTGGCCCCAGGGAACGAACTCGAGCTGGACCTTGTAGCCCGGATTTTCGCCTTCCCAACCCTTGATCAACTCATCCTGCAGCGGAATTCCGGCGCCGGTGTTGTCGCCGCAGTTGATCATGTGAATGACCTTGTCTTCTGCCTGGGAGGCTCCGACGAGAGAGAGCGCGAAGACCCCTCCCAATAGCACTGATTTAAGTGTCATCTGTTTTCCCTTTTCTGGTTGGTTTCTTCTTTTTGTTATTCTTTGACAGCGCCTGCCGTGAGACCGGCGACGATGAAACGTTGCAGGAACACATAGACGAACAGCACAGGGAGGATGCCCACGAGGCTGGCGGCCATGAGTTCGTTCCAGACCACGGTCTGGCGTCCGAAGAACTGGAACAGCCCCACAGGAAGCGGGTTCAGTTCGTTCACGGAGTTGAAGGTCAGCGCATAGATGAATTGCTGCGCATAAGCGGTGATGAAAGCGGTGATCGTGACCACCACGATGCCCGGCAACGCCACGGGAATGATCACGCGCCAGAGCGTGTAGATCTTGCCGGCGCCATCCACCCAGGCTGCTTCCTCAAGCTCCTTGGGGATCCGGATCAGATAGGAGCGCAGAAGCCAGATACCGGTCGGAATGACGAAGGCCGTTCCAGGCGCAATCATCGCGAAATAGGTGTTCAGCAGCCCGTATTGCTGCATCAGCTTGAACAGCGGAATGATCAGTACGGCACCGGAGAACATGTTCACCGCTATGAAGATGCCGAGCAGCGAGTTTCGCGCTGGAAACTCGAACCGGGCGAAGGCATAGGCAGCCGGGATGATGCAGAACAGGCCGAGGACCGTCACCACCGTGGCGATGAAGAACGAGTTGAGCATGTAGACCCACAACAGCGGCACGTTCTGCCACATGGTGATGTAGGCATCGAAGCTCATCTTGTCGGTGATGAACTTGTAGGGGATCGAGAACAGGCTGCTGAGCGGCCTCAGCGACACCACGAAGGCTTCGACGAAGGGAGCCAGGACGAAGGTCAGAAACACCGCGAGACCGAGATAGATCAGCACATATTCGTACCAGCGATACTTATGCAGCATTGTGCGGGCTCCTTTTGGCAAGGCGCGACAGCAGCATGAAATAGACCAGCATGAACGAGCCCAGGAACACCACGATCATCACCGTTCTGGCGGCGCCTTCGCCGTATTTGAAGCGGCTGATCGCGGTCTTGTAGGTGTCGATGATCATCGTGGTGGTTGCGCCGCGCGGACCGCCTTCTGTCAGGATCCAGATGATGTCGAAGGAGTTGAAGGTGGCGATGGCCGACAGAAGCGCCATCGTCGCGATCGAGGGAAGGATCAGTGGCAAGGTAATGCGGCGGAACCTGTAGAGCCGAGAGGCCCCGTCCACCCAGGCCGCTTCATAAAGGTCCTTCGAAATGGACTGCATGGCGGCCAGCAGATAAAGCGTCACCATTGGAACACCGATCCACACGTCCGTCACGATGGTCGACATGAAGGCGGAGTTCTTGTAGGCGAGGAATTCGAACGGCCCGCTCAGAATGCCGAGCCGTTGGGCCATTCCGGAAATCATTCCGAACTGACCGTTGTACATCCATCCCCAGATGAAGACGCCAATGGCAATCGGGATCACCCACGGCGGCATGACCAGCACGCGAAACAGGGTGCGACCCGGCACCATCGCGTTGAGAAGCACGGCTCCCAGGGTTCCGATCAGCATTTTCAGCGCTACAGAGAGAGCCATCCAGTAGAAGGTGCGCGCAATCACTTCCGGAAAGCGGCGCGACATGAGCTTCTCGTAGTTTTCCAGCCCTACGTATTCGTAGTTCGGGCTCATGCTCGTGTTGGTGAAGGAAAGCCGGAATGTTTCAAAAAGCGGATAGGCGACGATAGCCAGCATGACGAGGGACGCCGGCACCAGAAGCAGATAAGGAAAATAGTCGGTCTTCTTTGGCGAGTGCGCCATGATGCCCCCTATGCCACGCCGTAGCTGTCGAATTGCTGCCAGGTTTCGGCAAGGTCGATGACGCTGCGCGTCCGGCGCGCTTCGTCCAGCTTGATCGCCGTCAGACCGGCCTCAAGCGCATCCAGAACACTGACCGGCAGATGTCCGCCGTTACGGAAGTAATGGTCGAGGTCACGCGCCATGGCTTCATCGGCGCCATAGTGGCCGTGCCGGCTGGCATCGACGACCTGCGGCTTGTCGATCAGGCAGGCGGATGTCAGGGCGTCATGCACCCGGTAGTAATTCCGAATGAAGTCTCCTTCCGCCATGCCCTTGGTCCCCATGACGGCAAAGCGCCGGAATTCGTCTGGCACATACATGTTGGTGTGAAAGCAGAGGTTCGCGCCGTCCTCGTATTCGATCAGTGCTGTCTGGTAGTCGATGATGTCGCCATCACTGTCGAAGTCGGCGTTACCCCCACCCCAGCGTGGTGTGAACGGATCGACCCTGCCTTCGATTTTCGGTGTCGGAAAGGTATGGTCCTGATCCGGCCGGTTCTCCGGAACAAAGCTCTTCCGTCCGCCGAAGCTGGAAACGAAACGTGGCCGACAACCTGTGACACCCTGGTAGAGATCCAGATCGTGGCAGCACTTTTCCAGCATGAAGCCGCCGGAATTCCGGTCATAGCGGCGCCAGTCGCGCATGAAGAATGAACCGTGGTAGGGACCGATATGCTCGGACGCCTCGATCGAGACCACTTTGCCGATCTGGCCGGACTTGAGGCTTTTCTGAAGTTCGGTGTAGAGCGGCGAATACCGCAGCACCAGTCCGACAAGGACACGTTTCGATCCACCATGTTCCTTCATCAGGGACAGGAGTTCGAAGGTTTCCTCTTCGCTGACGACAACCGGCTTTTCACAGAAGATGTAGCGTACATCGGATTTGAGCGAGGTTCGCAGATGATCGAGGTGCATGAAATTAGGGGACCCGATCATCAGGAGGTCTAGCTTTTCCTTTCGGATCATCCTGTCGAGATCGGTGTAGGCGGTCAGGCTGTGGCCGCATTTGGCCTCGACATGCTTGAGGCCTGCGGGTGTCGGGTCGACGTAAGCGCAGGGATCAAGATCTCCTGAAACCTCCTGCAGGCAGTTGCTGACATTGGCAATTCTCGCGCCCAGTCCGACATAGCCGGTCTTCATGCTGCGGCCTCCGTAAATTGGTCCATGGCACGGCGAAGTGCCTGGACGACGTTTCCATCGGTGTCCTTGATGCCTGCCTCGGAAACGAAGCCGAGGCGCGTTTCCAGGTCCTGCCGCTCCAGCAAGGGCTTCACGGAAGAACAAGACGCATGCAGTTCCTGCACGCCGGATCGTTTGAGAATTTGGGAAGCATTGGCGGCGGTGACACCCGATCCTGCCATAATGGAAATCCGCCCTGCAGCGACATTGACCGCCTGCTGAAGCAGTGAAAGGCCGTGTTCTGCTTTGCTGGCCTGTCCAGAGGTCAGCACGCGTTCGAAACCGAGCGTGATCGCGTCTTCAATCGCTTTTTCGTAGTCGCGTGCGGTGTCGATGGCCCGGTGCAAAGTTGCCGGCAGTCTGGTGCCGTTAATGGATGCAGCCAGAAAGTCTCGGTCGAGATTGTGCTGGCTGTCGACTGCCCCGATCACGATTCCCGCAAGACCTGCATTTTCAGCCGCGTGGATGTCGCGCAGCATCAAGGCCTTTTCCAGGTCCGAGTACTCGAAATTACCGGATCGGGGGCGGATCATCGCGTAGACGGGAACCGGTAGTCTGGCCGCGGCCACCATGAACCCCTGGGAAGGGGTCAGACCACCTTCGGACAGAGCTGCGCATAATTCAATTCGGTCAGCGCCGTTTTCGGCTGCCGTCCAGGCGCCTTCGAGGGTGTCTACACATACCTCGAGGGGGATCCTGGTCACCGGGCCGCCTCCTTGATGAGCGTACGGGCCACGATGCCGGCACCATGCAGGCCGCCATTGGCGGCAAATTCGCCTTTGATGACGAGTGGCTCGCTATAGTCGGCAAGAACAAGGTCACGTGTCTTTCGATCGATCACGTCGAGAAGAACAAGATCGTTCGAAAGGCCACCACTCACCGGTATGACATCCGGACCAAGTGTGTTGACGAAAGCGGAAAGCGCACGCGAAAGCAGAGTGGTGAAGGCGTCGAGCGTTTGTGTGGCTGCTGCATCACCGGCATGCCAGGCGGCAGTAATATCCTTGCTTGCCAGATCCAGCCCATGCAGTGACCGGTGGATCTTCTCCATGCCACGGGCCGAGCAGACCGCGTCGATGCATCCTGTCTGGCCGCAGCCGCAGGGATAGTGCTCAATACCTTTCAACTGGCCGCCAGCTGTCGGGTCCATGATGGGGCCGTGACCCCATTCCCCCGCGATGCCGCCATAACCGGTAACAAGCGTGCCATTGACGACAAGCCCGCCACCGACACCAGACCCGAGAATAATACCGAAAACGACCGGCTTGCCCCGTCCGGTGCCATCGACGGCTTCGGCAAGCGCAAAAGCATTGGCGTCATTTGTAATGGCGACAGGACGTTTGAGGGCGGTTTCCAGATCCGATTGCACGGGTCGTTTATGCAGGCAGGGGATGTTGGCCACATCCGCGATGCCGCTGCGGGTATCAAAGGCGCCTGCAAGCGAAATCGAGATAGGAGATCCATCCGGCCTGGAGCAGTCGGCAATCGCGTCTACAAACGCCTGCCAGTCAGATCCGGGTGTCGCTACCCGGCCTTTTTCCGCAACGGTTCCATCCGCTTGGAGCTCTCCATGTCGGATGAAGGAGCCGCCAATATCAAAACAGGTGGTCATCGCCTGTTCAAACGCCTCTGGGTTATATTTGTTAACGTCCAGTTATAATACCAATATGCAACCAATCGCATTGTTAGTAAACCAAAAAAAGAAATTGGCATCATTTTTTCAAGGAATTGGGCGGCTGACACCTGTCAAAAACAACGGCTACATCGCGCAAGCTCAATAGTGCCGTTAGAAGGCCCAGCCTGCTGTTTGCGGACGAGATTATGTTCGAAAATGTGCCAGGTGTCTGTTGGAAGCGCGGGCACGCGTCAAAGGAAAGGACGCAAGTTTCCGCTGTGTTCGTTGAGCGACATTTCGGCGCTTTCAGCGTCGAGGCCTTCTCGAATCATGAGAACCGCAACCTTCACTCTGCCTTGGGCCTGCTGGAGCTTTTCCGCTGCAGTTTCTGCCGTACAGCCCGTCAGATCCTGAAGGATGCGATAAGCGCGCTGGCGCAGTTTTTCATTGTCCGCAACCAGGTTGACCATGTGGCCACGAACTGCGTGTCCAAGCCTCAGTGCCACCAATGTAGAGATCATGTTGAGTGCGGCTTTTTGGGCGCTTGCCGCCCCGAGACGTGTAGAGCCTGCGATGATTTCGGGAGGTGTTTTCAGGAAGATCGGAAAATCCGCCTGACGGAGGAGGGGAGTGTCAGGATTGTTTGCCAATGCAACGGTTTTTGTGCCTGCCGACTGTGCACCTCTGAACGTGCCAAGAGTATAAGGAGTTGATCCACTTGCAGAAACTGCAATCAGGATATCTCCTTCTCCAAGGCCTGATTTTTGAAAGTCAGCGAAGCCGGCTTCCTCGTCGTCCTCATATGTGCCGGCAAGGTGAAGCAGGTTTGCAGCCCCCCCGGCATAGAGCATGCGCATGCGCTCAACGGGAAAGCCGAACGTTCCCGGCAATTCCAGGCAATCCGCCAGGGCTGTCAGTCCGGCACTGCCGGCGCCGGCATAACCGATTTTTCCACCTGAAACAGTGACTGTCTGAAGTGCTTCGGCGGCTTTTGCGATCTCCGGAATGGCCGTTTCGGTGGCATTCAGCGCATCTTTCTGCCGTTGCAGCAGCAGCGACAGGACGTCTTCATCAGACTTTTTGGACAGGCCAATGGAAATCGGATCGCGGTCTTCGGTCGTCGGCAAATTCATGGTTCAGGAACTCGGAGGCGCACCAAGTTTCGTATCGCGGAATTAAGTTTCTCAAGGCAATCACGCTCCGGGAACGTTTCCGTTGGGTGCTCCATCGGTGGTGATGCAGGTTCGGAAATTGTTTTAACACTTGATTTTCGGTTTCGATAGAGTTTAAATTGGTATCTGAAAGGTATTATTTTCATCTCCTAAGGCGCCCCTTTTCATGACTGACTTCATTTCCTTGCTGGAAAATGGTGACTGGTTGGCGAATTCCAGCGGTCCCCGATACCTGCAGCTGCGGCGGCGCATTCAGCAGGCTATTGACGACGGCGTGCTGAAGGAGAATGAGCCGCTTCCGTCTGAACGCGAGATTGCCTCCATTACGGATCTGTCCCGTGTGACGGTGCGCAAGGCAGTTGCCGGACTTGTTGAGGATCAGGTCGTTGTCCAGAAGCGCGGCAGCGGATCCTTCGTTGCGCCCAAGGTGCATAAAGTTGAACAGCGCCTTTCCAGCCTGACGTCCTTTTCCGAGGATATGGCACGCCGTGGTCTTTCCGCCAGCAGCGAGTGGCTGCGCCGCGGACTGTTTCCAGCTTCGCCTGAAGAAATGTTCACGCTCGGTCTCACGTCCGGTCAGCGCGTTGCCCGCGTCGACAGGCTTCGCAAGGCAGACGGCACCCCGATGGCAATCGAGCGTGCCTCCCTTTCCGAGAGCGTCCTGCCTCATCCGGAGCGGGTCACCACGTCTCTTTATGCGATCCTGCGCGCGGCCGGCTTGCAGCCTGTTCGCGCTATCCAGCGCATTTCAGCCCGCAATCTTGAGCCTATAGATGCCGACATTCTCGGTGTGCCGGCCGGGTCTGCCGGGCTGAAAATAGAACGTGTGTCCTATCTCGCGTCCGGAAATGTCGTCGAATTCACCCGTTCCGTTTACCGCGGCGATGCATATGACTTCATCGCCGAACTTCAGATTTCGGAAGACTAATCCTGATGATTGAAGCAAGTACCATGGCCACGCCGACGCACATGCGCCGGGAAATCGAAGAAATCCCGGACGCTGCGCGCCGTCTGTTGGCCGATGGACACCCGTTGATTCGCGACATTGCAAAGAAGGCAGGCGCGCCGGTGTTCCTGGCAAGCGTCGCTCGCGGTTCTTCTGACCACGCTGCGACGTTTCTCAAATATGCCTCGGAGATCTACCTTGGTCTTGCCATGGCATCTCTCGGCCCATCCGTTTCTTCGGTTTACGGTGGCAAGGTCAAGCTGGGTGAGGCTCTTGTGATTGCAATTTCCCAATCCGGCGCCAGCCCGGACAGTCTCTCGGTTGTGGAAAGTGCAACCGCGCAGGGGGCTTTCACTGTAGGCTTTACCAACACGTCGGGAAGTGAACTGGCAAAGCTTTCCAGCGCCGCGATCGATATTTGCGCAGGTCCTGAGCGCAGCGTCGCAGCGACCAAGACCTTCGTCAATTCCGTCTTGGCGGGCCTGCTGCTTTTGGCGGAAATCGGAGCTGACAAGGAATTGCTCGACGCGTTGGCTGCCTTGCCGGAGCATTTTGAAAAAGCAATCGACAAGGACTGGCGCGCGCTTGCCGAGCCGATCGAGCAGCGGGGTTCGCTTTATGTCATTGGACGCGGACCTGGTCTGGCTATCGCAAATGAAGCTGCGCTGAAATTTAAGGAAACCTGCCAGATCCATGCGGAGGCTTATTCGTCCGCCGAGGTAATGCACGGTCCTGTCTCGATCGTCGAAAACGGTTACCCGATCCTGGCGCTTGGTGTGCGCGATGCAGCCGAAGAGGGGCTAGCCCAGGCTGCGGATCGCATGGTGGACCAGGGCGGAAGTGTTTTTGCAACGACCGACAAGGTGGAACGGGCGGAAAAGCTGGCGTTCCAGGCAACCGGGCATCCATTGACCGACGCCTTGGTGCAGATTGTTTCTTTCTACGCCTTCATCGAATGGTTTGCACGGCAGCGCGGTTTCAATCCGGACGTTCCCAAGCACCTGAAGAAAGTCACCCAGACCGTATGACCTCCACAACCGCCTATCTCTGCAGCCGGGTTTTCGATGGTGAGAAAATCCATGCGAATGCTGCCCTGCTTGTCGAAGATGGCAAGGTGGCTGGCCTTCTTTCTGCCGATCAGGTGCCCGTTGGCGTAGAGACTGTCGATCTTGGCGACGGCATTCTCGCACCGGGATTGATCGATCTGCAGGTCAATGGCGGCGGTGGCTTGATGCTGGGGGATGCGGAAACAGTCGACGATATCGAACGTATTTGCGCCGCCCATGTCAGCCTCGGGACAACAGCTCTGACACCGACTTTGATTACGGACACGCCCGACGTGACGCGCAAAGTCGTTGATCTGGCAATTGCCGCATGGTCGCGGGGCGTGAAGGGGTTTCATGGTCTGCATCTCGAAGGGCCCCATCTGTTCGCGGGGCGCAAGGGGGCGCATGACCCGAATCTGATCCGGCCTTTGGTCCGCGAAGACATGGCTCTTTACCTGCGCGCGGCGCGGGAATTGCCAAGCCTCATCATGACTGTGGCGCCGGAAACGGTGCCGCCAGAACAGATGCGGGAATTGGCTGACGCGGGAATTCACGTCAGTCTTGGCCACAGCGGAGCAACATACCGGCAGTGCAAGACAGCGGCTGAAGCGGGTGCTTCGATGGTCACCCATCTTTTTAACGCCATGAGCCCGTTGCAACACCGCGAACCCGGACTTGTGGGCGCCGCGCTCGATCTGGGCGCGCTCAACGTGGGCATCATTGCTGATGGTGTTCATGTCGACCCGGTCGCGATGCGGGTCGCGCTCAAGTCAAAGACCGGCCCGGGTAGGATCTTTATCGTTACCGACGCCATGTCCCAGACCGGCACCGATGTGACATCCTTCTTTCTCGGAGGTCGGGAAATCTTTCGCCGCGATGGCACATTGACCCTCGAAGACGGCACGCTTGCCGGCGCCGATATAGATTTGCCGGCGTCCTTGAGGTTTCTCACCGGTACACTCGAGCTTCCGGTTGAAGCTGCTCTTGCAATGGCAACCAGTGATCCTGCGGACGTTCTCGGGCGCCCACTCGGTCGTTTCGAAGAAGGCTATCCGGCTGACTTCGTGCAGCTTGGCAAAGCCTATGAGGTCGAGGGCGTATGGATTGCGGGGGAGCAATTCTCGAATACGTAGCCCGGCATATACGCTGGTGGTCTACATACTGCGCCGAACTTGTGGGATTGGCAGCGCGTTCGCCGGTTAGGTCTTGTCGACCTTTTTCAGCGTTGAGCGAACGTTTGGAAGTGTCAGCAGCGTATTCGGTATTTGCAGCAATTCCTTGAAGAAGCGGCTGACCAATGCTCCGCGGCTTGGCGTATAGGGCGATGAAATGAACGATTTCAGACCCCAGCCAATACCGCCGACATTTGGAAGGGCGCGGATAGCGGTTTCGTAACAGCGCCGAACCAGCGCGGAATCACTGTTCTTGAATGAATGCAGCAGGCCGCACCGCTCCATGTCACGCTTGAATTCTTTCGAGATGACCGAGGTTTCGCGTTTCGTGAAAGTCCAATTGATGTTGATGTTCTCGTCTTCCTTGGCAACCACCCGGTGGTACCAATGTGGCGGCAGATAGAGAAGATCGCCTTCCTCCAGATCGAATTTGTAGAACCGCTTGTTCCTCAGCAATCGCTCTTCGTCTTTCAGTAAAGAGAAGTTGGTGAACGGGTAGCACGGTAGCGGTGTTTCGGGCGAAACCAGTACCCATTCCTTACGGCCCTTCACCTGAACTGTGATGACATTCTCGGCGTTGGTATCGTAGTGGAACTCTGTCCGGTTGTTCCTGCTGTTGATCCAGAATCTCCAGGCAACGGAATCTTGCATTATCCGATCGGACGCGAGGATCTCCTTCAGGAAATCCGGCATCTCGATATCTTGTTCGAGTACGGGGGAGCGGCTGACGAAAAAGACACCTCTGTCGCGGACCTTTGGCAGCGTATGGAGTTCTGCTCGTAATCGGCCGGATTGCCACCTTTCCCGCGCGGGCCAGTTTTTTGCTAGTCCCTTAATCAGCAGGGGCTGTTCCTTGTCGCAGTAGGCTTCAAGAAATTCGGCATAACCTGGTGCTGCGGTTACGGTGGCAATGGTGTGTGTGTTGTCGCCGCTCATAAAAGGTACCACGCATTTGAAGATTTGCGGGTTCAGGGGCGCTGGATCTAGCTGCGATTTTCCATGATGCTCCCTTTGGAGAAATCACGATAGGAGCAACCTGGAGCTTTATCAAGAAGCGCTATTCAACAACGCAGAGCCAATGGAGGCGCGATCTTCGCTATAAACGTAGCCAGGAAATGTTGTTTAGGAAGATGGCGCGGAACGTTACTGCTGCGAAAGACGAGCTCGCATCAAATGGCTGTCGTTTTTTGAGGCGTGCAGATTGTTGCAAGATCAAACGTGAATAAGATCAACCTGGACACTGAACGGTGTCCCAGCCTTCAGAAACGCAGCATTCGGGAGGATTAAGAAGAGGTGGTGATGGCTCCCCAGGCCGGACTCGAACCAGCGACCCAGCGATTAACAGTCGCTTGCTCTACCAACTGAGCTACTGGGGATCACCACGCTCGGGGCCAGCGCGTTGCCGCCCCGTCGATGGAGATGCGTATATCAAAGGCTTGATCCGTTTGCCAAGCCCCCGAGGGCGTTTTTTTCATCAAGCCGTCATTTTTTTGATCTCGGTGTGGAAAACTCGATATATTTCAGATGGCTAGGCGTTCTGTCGAGCTTGGAAAACCCTACGTTTCGCGACGATTGGAACACCCCGGGCAGGCTAAATCCGCTGTGCCTTTTTCTGACTTTGTCGCAATAAGGCGTCCGTGTTGACTGCCTGGCCGATTTTCAAGGTTAGTCGTCAGCGACTTTCTGCTGCTTGTGTCGGCCTCAAGATACGTTTAGGAAGAAACCGACGGTTCCGGAAAAGGCCTTGCCTGATCCGGATGAAACGGGAATCCGGTGCGGTCTTTTTCAAGTCCAGATCCGGAGCTGCCCCCGCAACTGTGAGCGGTGAGTGGCTGTACGAAAACCACTGGCGTCCTGATGGGGCCGGGAAGGGGTACAGACCGCGCTGAGCCGCAAGCCAGGAGACCGGCCGTCACATTGTCAACCCTATGGCGCTGTCGGGCGGACGGCTGGGAGAAGGAATGACGCATTCAAACGGCGAGAGGACGACGCTGGTCCTCGGCGGTGCCCGCTCCGGAAAAAGCCGGTTCGCGGAAAAGCTTGTCCATGAAACCGGTCTGCAAAAAATCTATATCGCGACTGGTGCTGCCCACGACGATGAAATGGCCAGCCGGATCGCCGCTCATAAAGATCAACGCGGCCCGTCCTGGCTCACCGTGGAAGAACAGCTCGAACTTGCAGCGGTACTTGAAAACGAATGCAGGCAAGACCGGGTGGTTCTTGTTGACTGCCTGACCCTGTGGCTGTCGAACCTGCTGTTTGCAGACAAGGACATCCCCGCCGAAACGGCGCGGCTTTGCGCGGTTCTGAAGGATCTTCAGGGGCCGTGCGTTTTCGTTTCCAACGAAGTTGGTATGGGGATCGTGCCGGAGAACCGTCTGTCGAGGTCGTTCCGCGATGTGCAGGGACGACTGAACCAGGATATGGCGCATAGGTGCCAACAGGTCGTCTTCGTTGCTGCGGGCCTGCCGATACTTTTGAAACCCACATCACAACCGGATATCAAATTATGACCACTTCATCCCTGCAGCCGGGCGCAAAAATTCCGGCAACGATCGTCACTGGGTTTCTCGGAGCAGGCAAGACCACGCTGATCCGCAATTTGCTTACCAATGCTAATGGCAAACGCATTGCACTTATTGTCAACGAGTTTGGGGACATGGGCTTCGACGGTTCCCTGGTGAATGGATGCGCTGATCCCGATTGCGCCGCGGAAGAGGTGGTTGAGCTTACCAATGGCTGCATATGTTGCACCGTTGCCGACGATTTCCTGCCAACCATGGAAATGCTGCTCGCGCGGGACAATCCGCCGGAGCATATTGTAATCGAAACCTCTGGCCTGGCTCTGCCGCAGCCGCTCGTTCGGGCCTTCTCCTGGCCGAGCGTCAAGCCGAAGGTAACGGTAGATGGTGTTGTCACGGTGCTGGATGCTGCTGCACTCGCTGAAGGCCGGATCGCACTTGATGAAGATGCACTTGCCGCGCAGCGTGCCGCCGACGAGGCTCTTGATCATGACAGTCCTGTTGAAGAACTCTTTCACGACCAATTGCGTTGCGCAGACCTCGTCGTTCTCAACAAGGCTGATCTCGTCTCCGAAGACGCTTTGAAGCATGTGCATGAGAAGATCGCCGCCGATGTTCGTCCGGCGGTTCACGTGGTGACATCCGAAAAAGGCACGCTTCCGATTGAAGTTCTGCTCGGCAGAGGCTCTGCTGCCGAGGACGATATGGCTGATCGGCACGAGCATCATCACCATCATGATGACCACGACCATGACCATGACCATGACCATGACCACGATGATGATGATCATGATCATCACCATGACGACCATCATCACGATCATCACCATCACGATGATTTTGAAAGTCACGTGCTGGCAGTCTCGTCTTTCGCCAGCCTGAAAGATGCAGAGGCAAAGGTTCTGGAAGCCATGGCGCAAAAAGGCGTCCTGCGCATCAAGGGGGCCGTAAAAATCGAGGGCAAGGCAGCACCTGCAATGGTTCAAGCTGTCGGACCGCGTGTCGAAACCTGGTTCGCCGCCGGCGCCGAGAGCAGTGGCAGACTGGTCGTGATCGGTTTGAAGGGCCTCGACTTGACTGCGGTTCGTGGCCTGCTGGGTGAATTGACGGCTGCTGCCTGACACGCTGGATAGAAGCTGGAAATAAAGACCAAGCATGCACATTCTCGCCAGCCAGACGCGCCGGATCGATGACGGTGGGGACGCGGTCGATCTCGGCCAGTCTCCCGCCGACATTCTGTTCCTGTCCGCTGCAGACACCGAACTGGGAAGCTTTGCCGCTGCGCAATCACGGCTTGGAACAGGCCGGGCAGACCTGCGGCTCGCCAATCTCATGGCCCTGTCGCATCCCTATTCGGTCGATCTTTATGCCGAACAGACCGTCCGAGGCTCTCGGCTGATCGTTCTGCGAATTCTGGGTGGAGTGGAGTACTGGCGCTACGGCCTGGAAAGGTTTGAAGAAGAAGTCCGCGCGAATGGCATCGATCTGATCGTTATTCCGGGCGACGACAAGTGGGACGAAGAACTGACGTCCCGCTCCACCCGATCACCAGCGGAAGTGCATCGCTTTTGGCGATACTGTGTGGAAGGCGGCGCGGAGAATTACGCCAATGCCTTGAGATATGCAGCGCACCTGATCGGAAAGGGAGAAGAGCCCGCGCATCCGGTGCCTCTTCCTCGCGCGGGTATCTATCTTTCTGGCAAGGCGGCCCCCGATATAGCGCAACTGAAGGCCTCCTGGCGGAATCCTGAAAGACCTGTTGCAGCGATCACTTTCTACCGCGCTCTGGTGCAAGGTGCCCAAACCGCACCACTGGATGCGTTGATCGCTGCTCTCGACAAAGCCGGTGTAAATGCACTGCCGATCTATGTTTCCAGCCTGAAGGAAGCGGAATCCGTCGCCGTTCTGGAAAGCTTGTTCGATGAGGCGCCGCCTGATGTCGTGTTGAACGGTACTGCCTTCGCCGTCTCGAAGGCCGGAGCAGCCCATCAGCCAACGCCGCTCGATCGTCCCGGCAAACCCGTGTTGCAGGTCGTCTTTTCGTCTTCCTCCAAAGAGGGCTGGGAAGACAGCGATCAGGGCTTGTCGATACGTGACCTCGCCATGCATGTCGTCTTGCCGGAGATTGACGGCCGGATCTTGACCCGTGCTGTCTCATTCAAGGAAGAAGGGGTCTTCGATGAGGCCACCCAGTCGACGCCGGTTGCCTTTACGCCTGTTCCGGATCGGATCATGTTTACCGCGGCGCTTGCGGCCGCCTGGGGGAAACTTGGCCGGAAACCGGCTGCAGCCAAGAAGTCGGCTCTTATCCTGGCAAACTATCCGAACCGGGACGGGCGTCTTGCCAACGGCGTAGGGCTCGACACGCCTGCGTCATGCGTTCATTTGCTCAAGGCCATGGCCGCCGCGGGCTATGACGCCGGTGAGGTTCCAGCAAGCTCCGCCGATCTGATGGAAATCCTGACTTCGGGCGTAACCAATGCCCTGGAGGGCCGATCAGGCAAGGAAGAGTATCAGGCCTTGTCGCTTCAGGACTACGAGCGCTCCTTCGACAGGTTGCCCGACATTGTTCGGTCAGCAGTTGTTGATCGTTGGGGAGCACCGTCGGACGATCCTCATGTAACGGATGGCCATTTCCGCCTGGCCCTGCACCGGTTCGGCAATCAGGTGGTCGGTATTCAGCCGGCGCGTGGCTACAACATCGATCCGAAGGAAACCTACCACGATCCGGCATTGGTGCCGCCGCACCACTACTTTGCCTTCTACATTTGGCTGCGGGAACAATTCGCCGTCGATGCCGTCATTCACCTCGGCAAACACGGCAATCTGGAATGGCTGCCCGGCAAGGCACTGGCCCTCGCTGAAAGCTGTTTCCCGGAAGCTGTTCTGGGGCCAATTCCGAACATCTACCCTTTCATCGTCAATGATCCAGGCGAGGGGGCGCAGGCCAAGCGACGAACCTCGGCCGTGATCGTCGATCACCTGACACCGCCTTTGGCCCGGGCGGAGAGCCATGGCGTCGCCGAAGAGCTGGAGACGCTGCTTGATGAGTATTATCTGGCGAGCGGCGTTGACCCGCGCCGCCTGAAGGCATTGACGCGGGACATCCTGGACACCGCTGCGCGGCATGGTCTGGACAAGGATATCGGTATTACCGAGACCATGGACGAGGAAACCCGCCTTGCGCGCCTCGACGCTCACTTGTGCGACCTGAAGGAACTGCAGATCAGGGACGGGCTGCATATTCTTGGCGAAAGTCCCGAAGGCGATCTTCTGATGGATCTGCTGGTTGCGTTGGCAAGGGTACCGCGAGGCAACAGGCCGGAACAGCAGAGCCTGCAAAGGGCTATCGCTTCGGACCTCGGTTTTGAAGGCTTTGATCCACTGGATTGCGATTTTGCTGCCCCCTGGCAGCAGTGTCGATCGGAGCACCTCGCAAATGTTCTGGAGGCTCCCTGGAGATCGCAAGGCGATACGGTCGAACGTATCGAGATTCTTGCCCGCGAAATCGTTGCGGATAATCGCGGAGTGCCTGAGGCGTGGCAATCGACCCTTGCTGTTCTGGATGATCTAAACCAGGTTCTGCGACCGGCTGTAACCGGCTCCGGACACGCTGAAACAAGCGCAGTGCTGACGGCATTGGAAGGAGGGTTCGTTGCCCCCGGGCCTTCCGGCGCGCCTTCGCGTGGGCGTCCGGATGTGCTGCCCACTGGCCGGAACTTCTACTCCGTCGATGTACGCGCAGTGCCGACCGAAACCGCATGGCGGCTCGGCTGGCAATCCGCATCTCTCGTTGCAGAGCGGTACTTCCAGGAAGAAGGCGAATGGCCGAAATCGCTGGTCCTGACATGTTGGGGCACTGCCAACATGCGAACCGGAGGTGACGACATTGCCCAGGCGCTGGCGCTTATAGGGGCGCGTCCGGTGTGGGAGCAGGGTTCGGGCCGTGTCACCGGGTTCGAAATTCTGAAGCTTTCAGAACTTGGACGACCGCGTGTCGATGTTACCTTGCGGGTTTCCGGGTTTTTCCGCGATGCCTTCCCGCATCAAATGGATCTTTTTGACAGCGCCGCCCGTGCGGTCGGTGCGCTTGAAGAACCGGACGAAGCCAATCCGATTGCCGCACGAATGCGATCGGAAAGTGCACGGCTTCAGGCTGAAGGGCTGGACAAGAACGAAGCCGAACGCAGGGCCGGGTTCCGTGTCTTTGGCTCAAAACCGGGTGCCTATGGTGCTGGTCTGCAGGCGCTGATCGACGAGAAGCTTTGGGAGGAACGTTCGGATTTTGCCGATGCCTTTCTGACATGGGGTGGTTACGCCTACGGTGGCGGTGCGGAAGGCTCCGTCGCCAGGCACGATCTCGAAACGAGGCTGAAAACCGTGGACGCAGTCCTGCACAATCAGGACAACCGCGAACACGATCTTTTGGACAGTGACGACTATTATCAGTTCGAGGGCGGACTGGCAGCGACTGTCGAAGCACTGAAAGGCGAAGCCCCGACGGTCTACCACAACGACCATTCGCGGCCTGAGCGTCCGGTGGTCCGCACCCTTTCGGAAGAGATCGGCCGCGTGGTGCGCGCTCGTGCGGCAAATCCGAAGTGGATCGCAGGTGTCATGCGGCATGGCTACAAGGGCGCGTTCGAGATGGTTGCGACGCTCGACTATCTGTTCGCGTTTGCCGCGACCACCCGTGCCGTGGGAGATCACCATTTTGATCAGCTGTATGACGCCTACGTGGATAACCAAGCCGTTCTGGATTTCCTCAAGGACGCCAATCCGGCGGGTCTCACCGAAATGCTGGACCGCTTTCATGAAGCAATTGAACGCGGCCTCTGGACGCCGCGACGCAATTCGACCCATGCTGCGCTGAATGATTTGAAAACAAGACTGGAAGGGACGGACGCATCGTGACCGCCGACAAGGACAAGCCGGAACTGACCGAAGAAGAACTCAATGCCCGCCATGCCGAGAAGATGCGCAAGAAGAAGGCCGCACGTGACAAGATCATGGCGACCAAGACCATCGAAAAGGGCTTGCTGATCGTCCACACGGGCAAGGGCAAAGGCAAGTCGACAGCCGGTTTCGGAATGGTGTTCCGTTCTCTCGGTCACGGCCACAAGGTGGGCGTGGTGCAATTCGTAAAGGGGCGGATCGAAACCGGTGAGCGCATGGCTCTGGAACGGTTCTCCGATCTCGTCACGATCAAACGGATGGGTGAGGGGTTCACGTGGGAAACACAGGACCGGCAGCGGGATATCGATGCGGCGAACGAAGCCTGGCAAGCCGCCAAGGACATGATCACGTCTGGTGAATACCGCCTGATCCTGTGTGACGAGCTCAACATCGTTCTGCGCTACGATTATCTGGACATCGCCGAAGTGGTCGATTTCCTGAAGAACGAAAAACCGGACGATGTGCATGTCGTCATCACGGGGCGCAATGCCAAGGACGAGCTGATCGACATTGCAGATCTTGTCACCGACATGACCCAGATAAAACACCCCTTCCGGTCTGGTGTGAAACCACAGGAAGGCATCGAGTTTTAAACCCGGGCACTTGGATCACGAAACCCAGAGGTAATCAAAGGGGATCGAGGATGAGCAAGCTATTCGACCACAGTCTTCGCACGGCCTCGCAGGCGCATGTTGAAACGGTCCGGAAATACGAACTGTACCGAACCGTTGTCGAATTTCTGGCTGCATTGACGTTTCTTGTCGGCAGCGTCTTCTTTTTCTACGACAACCTAATGTACGCAGGAACATGGTTGTTCGTGATCGGATCCGTTCTCTTTGCCGTTCGGCCGACAGTTCGCTTGATGCTGGAATTGCGGCTCGCCAATCTTCCGGTACCAAGCGAATTTCGGCCATATGGCGCAGCACCATTCGGCAAAGATTGACGTTGCATGGTTGAGACAAAAGCGGCCGGCAAGGTACCGGCGATCATGGTCCAGGGCACAGGCTCGAATGTTGGCAAAAGCCTGATCGTCGCCGGTCTGTGCCGTCTCTTTGCCAACCGTGGCCTGAACGTTCGCCCCTTCAAGCCGCAGAACATGTCAAACAACGCTGCTGTAACAGCCGACGGCGGCGAAATCGGCCGGGCCCAGGCGCTTCAGGCCATGGGCTGCCGCGTTCCGTTGAGTGTTCACATGAACCCCGTTCTGTTGAAGCCCGAAACCGACACCGGTGCTCAGGTAATCGTCCAGGGCAAGCGACATTGCACGATGCGGGCGCGCGAATATGGAAAGCAGAAAGCTCAATTATTACCGAAGGTTCTGGAGAGTTTTTCGATAAACGCCTCAGGTGTTGATCTGGTAATTGTCGAGGGGGCAGGAAGCCCTGCGGAAATCAATCTCCGCACTGGAGACATCGCCAACATGGGATTTGCCGAGGCGGCGGATCTGCCGGTGATCCTGTGTGCGGATATAGATCGCGGCGGGGTTATTGCATCAGTCGTCGGAACTTGTGCTGTGCTGGAAGAAAACGAACGGCAGCGCATCAAGGGCTTCTTCATCAACCGGTTCAGGGGAGACCCGAGCCTGTTCGACGAAGGCTTGCGAGAAATCGAGCAGCGCACCGGTTGGCAAGGTGTCGGTGTGGTCCCGTGGTTTGCGGATGCAGCGAAACTTCCGGCTGAAGATGCGCTCGGTCTGGCGGACGGATTTGGTGACGGGGGGCTCAAGATCGTTGTTCCCGTGATCTCGCGGATCGCCAACTTCGACGACCTGGATCCGCTCCGGCTTGAACCGGGTGTAACGCTTGAGCTTGTTCAACCCGGCACCCCGTTGCCGGGAGACGCCGATGTCGTGCTTTTGCCCGGGTCCAAGTCCACTGTTGGTGACCTTGCCTTTTTCCGCAGACAGGGTTGGGACATAGATCTCAAGGCACACCACCGGCGGGGCGGGCACATCCTGGGCGTCTGCGGTGGATATCAGATGCTGGGCAAGGTCATCTCGGATCCGGACGGTATCGAGGGATCCCCCGGAACGGTCGAAGGCCTGGGATATCTGGATGTCGAGACCACCTTGACGGCAGATAAATCGACCGTTGCCGCACGCGCGACCCATGTTGCCAGCGGAGCCTCTGTCTCCGGCTACGAAATTCATGTTGGCCGAACGTCCGGGCCAGACTGTACCAATCCCATGATGCGCCTTGATGATGGTCGGTCCGATGGTGCGGTCTCAACGGATGGCCGAGTTTACGGAACCTACATTCACGGCCTGTTCACCGCCGATGCGTTCCGGACAGCATACCTGAATGCCTTCGGGGTGCGCTCAGACATCAGTTATGACAGGGACATAGACAGGATTCTGGATGATCTTGCAGGGCATCTGGACAGCGTCCTCGACGTGGAGGCCATCCTGAAGATCGCACGCGGTGCTGATGAAAACGCCTGACCTAGAAGGCCAGCAATAGCGCCAGAATTGCGATCAGCAACGCCTCGAGTGCGTAGCAGCCAATGAGGATCCTCAAGGCGCGCGAAATATCTTCTGCCCTCGCATCCTTTCGTCCACTCGCATTCAGATACCGGTCATTGACGGTGTAACCCGGATAGATCCGAGGTCCTGCAAGAGCCAGGTTCAATGCGCCTGCCATGGCCGCCTCCGGCCAACCGGCATTTGGCGAGCGGTGCTTGCGGGCGTCGTCCAGAATACAGGCAATGCTCTTGCGGACCGAGCCCCGGGACAAGGGCGCACACAGGGCGATAAACAGCCCTGCCAGGCGCGAGGCGGGCAGGTTGACCAGATCGTCGAAACGGGCAGCCGCCCAGCCGAAGTCGGCATAAACCTCGTTCTTGTGGCCGATCATGCTGTCGGCTGTATTCACCGCCTTGTAGACGATCAATCCGGGCAGGCCGAGCACGGCGAACCAGAATACGGGCGCCACGATACCGTCGGAATAATTCTCGGCGCAGGATTCGATGGCTGCCCGCGAGACACCGGCTTCGTCCAGCCGGTTCGGGTCACGCCCGACAATCAAGGAAACCGCCTTGCGGCCACCTTCCAACCCGTCCTTCAACAGGCCATCCCGCACGGCTGCCACGTGACGGTAAAGACTGTTTTGGGCGATAAATACCGCAGCTACGACAGCTTCAAGCACCCTGCCATATGGCAGCCACTTTGCAACCGCTTCAATGACGACGCCGGCAAGTCCGGCGCTGGCAAGCAGCGCCAGGAGTGTCAGCACGCCGCCGAGCTTGCGTGTCGCCGGTGCGAATTCCGTTTTGTTGAAATGCCGGTCGAACAGGCCAATCAACTTGCCGATCCAGACAACTGGATGCGGCAGACGTTGCCACATCCAGTCGGGGTCACCGATCAGGGCGTCCAGCAACAGCGCGGCGAGAAGCAGCCAGAGAGCGTGGTCGTAAAGCAGCATCCCGGTCCGTCAGACCTCTTTTAGCGCTTCTGCAAGAGCGTCTGTCAGACGTTTGAGATTTTCCGGTCCTCCTGGAAGGCCAAAGCGGATCCAGGTGGGTGCGTAGTCGAAGATCCGCGTCCAGATCCTTCTGCGGGCAAGGGCCTCATGCAGGCCCTTGGGATTGCGCAGACCGGCAAGCGCATAGAGAGGCGTGCCGCCGAAGACACTGAGACCTGCCTCGGAAAGCGCGACTGTCAGGTCCGCCATGTCTTCGATCAACTGCCTGGTTGTCCGATCTTGCCAGGTGCTGTCACGCAGTGCCCTGGCCCCGATTTCCAGTGCCGGTCCGCTGAGGCTCCAGCTGTCCAGCAGGCCGGACATTCTGGAAATGGCGGTTTTTTCGCCTGCAAGAAATCCGATCCGCAGTCCCGCAAGACCGAAGAACTTTCCGAAGGACCGCAAAACGACAACGTTTTCGGTTCCGATGTGCGGCAGCAAGGTCGCGCCCGGTACGACATCGGCAAAGGCTTCGTCCACCACCAGATAACCGCCGCGTGCGCTCAGTGTCCGCGCGATTTCGATCAGGCTTTTGACATCTATCAGACGTCCGTCCGGATTGTTCGGATTGACCAGAACCACGATCTTTGCATCAGCGGGCAGGGAGTAGACGCTGGATACTTCGATAGGTGCTCGGCTTTCCCGCGTCCAGGCATCCCTGTGGCTGGTATAGGTGGGCGAGGCGAGAACGACCGGCCCTTCAGGAAGGATGGTCGGTAGAAGCGACAGCAGGACCTGTGTTCCAGGCGCTGCACAGACAGCGAGATTGTCGGGAATGCGATAAGCTTGGCGAGCAGCTGCAATCAGGTGTTCTTCGGCGCCGCGTGCCGGCAGGCTGGTCCAGGTGGACAGCGGCAGGTCGTCAGGCACGGGATAGCTGTATGGATTTATCCCGGTTGATAAATCCAGCCAGTCGTCATGCGTTCCGCCAAAGCGCTCAATCGCAAGGGTCAAATCCCCGCCGTGTTCCATGAAAATGCCTCTTGCAGTTGGCAGGTCGGCCGATCTGCCTTTCGTCACACATCTAGCCGGTAGGAAGGCCAAAAGTACAGACGGTTCCCGACATGCGTTGCCGCAAGAACGTCCTGCGCTTTTGTTCGTCCTGTCCCAAAAGCTGTTATGCGCTGTTGCCTGCCTTTTCAAACATTTATCCGTGTTCGGTACCGCGCTTCTGTCATTAGGGTGCAAGTGAGGCGGGTAAGGACGAAGGCGACGCAACTTTGGGCGCATTGACAGATCCGTCAAAGTGCAGAAAAAAAGAACAAAAGAAGAACAATGTGCACCGAAGGACGCCTCGATGGCAAAGACCAGCCACCATTCACCATTGCAGGACGTGGAACGCGACGCCCTGCTGGCTCAGCTTGCGCTGGCGCGGCAGGCCTTGATCAAGGCGCAGCGCGGCATGCGCCCCAGATCCGGACTGTCACGCTCTGCCGCTGCGGTGATAGAGGAAATCGACGAGTTTGCCTTTGTGCTGACCGGTTCGACCGAGTTTTTTCACACAGAAGCTCACGGAACGCCGCCAAGACAACCCGGTTGATCGTGGCGAGGGCCGACCGCACGATTGGATTGATCAAAGCCCTCGTTGGGTCTCGGAAATCAACTGGTCGACAATCCTGTCGAGAATGTCCTGGGGCAGATGACCGTCTTCAGGAATATCACCAGCCAGTTCCAGCTGGCGTTCTGCGGAGGTGCCCCTGGCGGCGATTTCCCTCAAATGGTTCACGTCGGACACGCAGTCAAAATGAACTGCGTCCGGAAGAATGAGTTCAATCAGTTCCTCGATCATGTCCGGAAAGGCTGCCGTTTCGTTGCGGCCGAAATCGATCAGTTGTGCATTTGTGCCGTGTCGTTGTGCCTGCCAGCGGTTTTCCGCCAGGAGAAACCGTGAATATTGCCGCCAACCCTGATTGGCGCGGCGCAAGCGGTAAAGCATGCGGCACAGGCATCTGAAAGTCGCCGCTATGGCGACGGCATCGTCGAGCAACGGGCAGACATCGGTAATGCGCATTTCCAGTGTCGGAAACCGGTCGGACGGGCGCAGGTCCCACCAGATCTTGGTGGCATCTTCGATGACACCGGCGCGAACGAGAATGTCGACCGTGTGCCGATAGTCGAAGTAACTGTCGAATCCGGGTGGCAGGCCGGTCCGCGGCATTTCGTTGAAAACCGACAGGCGATAGGACTTCAGGCCGGTGTTCCGACCACGCCAGAACGGGGATGAAGTGCTCAGTGCGAGCAGGTGCGGCAGGAAATAGGCGAGCTGATTGAACAGCTCGATGCGCAGTTCTTCGTCTTCAATACCGACATGAACATGCATTCCGCAGATCACCATGCGCTTGACCACGAGCTGCATGGTCCTGGCGATCTCGTTGTAACGTTCCTTGTCTGTGTGCGGCTGGTCCGTCCAGTCGGCGAAGGGGTGGGTTGAAGACGCAATCGGCGCCAGGTCGAACACTGCCGCCTCGCGCGCAATGGTCTTGCGGAAATAGCCGAGTTCCGTGCGTACTTCCTGCAGACTGGAGCAAACCGGTGTTCCAACCTCGATCTGACATTTCAGAAATTCAGGACTGACCCGTCCTTCGAGGGCCGTTTCGCAGGCCTTGAACAGTTCCGGTGGCGGCGAACTCGCCAACATGCGGGTCGATCTGTCGACGAGGAGATATTCTTCCTCGACGCCAATGCTGAAACTCGGTTCCTTCATGCTAGGCAGCTTCCGTGCTGTTACAGCGGTCGGTCAAGGCAGGATAAATGCGGATGGAGCACCTGAGAAACGATCGACACCCGCATCCTTGCCAAAATCTACCAGATGTTACCCGCGCCAGGCGTATAGGCAGCACCCATCACCGTGTTCGCCTTGACGATGTCGCACTCAAGAATGCCGGAAAACCTGGCGATTGGAGTGCTTGTCTCGGTCATGCTGGCAGAAACCTTGAATTTGCTGCCGGCCGAGATCTCGACAGTGTCCATGCCCTGGATGAGCACGCTTTTCGGCGCACTGATGATGACATCCTGGTTCTGTAGCGAAATCACGCTTTCCAGATCAGCTATTCGGTTTTCCAGGTCATTGATGCGCTGGCGCAAGGCTTCCACAAGAGCCGCGGTATTGTCGCTCGCGGAAACCGCTTGCGGTGTCTTGCGCGGCCGGGGCGGTTCAACGCGTTTCATGGTTGATGTCGTGATCACTCGCGCCGGTTTGCCTGGCGCTGGCGGACTTCCACCTGGTGTTTTCATGGCACATCCCCTTTTTCAAGGCTTCTGGACAGAAGCTAACATGACGCTAGGGAAAGATGTAGCATCGGCTTCGTTCAAGACAACGAACGCCTGAAAACATGCAATGATCTGAAAAAGTGTCTGGAGGCCCCGACCGGAATCGAACCGGTGTACACGGATTTGCAATCCGCTGCGTCACCACTCCGCCACAGGGCCCCTAGGTGGTGTGCCGCGCCTTATCAAACAGTTGCGCGTTTTGGTCAAGCCCTGTTTTCAACGTCGTACACATTTCCACCGTTGCCGATTATCGATTTGAGGAAAGCCATGAGTTGCTGCTTATTTTCCGCAGAAACCGGGTGCCATCGCAGGATCTGCTCGCGCGCATACTTGTCAGGCAGCCTTTGCATCGCTAATGAACGTTTCTCAAGAGGCGCCGGTAATCCGGCATGTCAAAGTGAGGGCCGATATGACGGACTTTAATCAGTCCCGCCGCAAGATGGTGGATAACCAGCTGCGCACCAACGATGTGACCGATCACCGGATCCTGGACGCAATGGAAGTGGTGCCGCGCGAGCGCTTCGTTCCCGCATCCAAACGTGCCGTTGCCTATATCGACGAAGATCTGCCGATTGGAGCAGTCGAAACCGGCCGCATGCTGATGAAGCCGCATATTTTCGGAAAGCTGGTTCAACTGGCGGATATCCGGGAAGGCGATGTCGTTCTGGTCATTGGAGCTGGCACCGGTTACAGCGCTGCAGTCGTATCCAAACTTGCTGCTTCCGTCGTGGCTCTTGAGGAAAATCCGGACCTTGCCAAGACGGCAACCGAGGTTCTGGTCGATCTCGGCATCGAAAATGCGGTTGTTGTGGAAGGCGCACTGGCAGCAGGATATTCTTCTGAAGGACCTTACGACGTCATTTTCGTGGACGGAGCCGTCGAGGTGCTGCCAAAGGCTCTGACTGACCAGCTGAAGCCGACAGGACGTCTGGCAGTGATTGAAGGACGCGGTGGTGCTGGCGTCGCCAAACTCTACCAGAAATCGGGTTCAGCGGTGAGCAGCCGATTCGGTTTCAATGCCTCCGTTAGCGTGCTTCCTGGCTTCGACAAGGCTGACGAATTCGTTTTCTGAGCGATCAATTTGGTCTGGACTGACAGAAACCCGCCGAATGATGGCGGGTTTTTGCTTTAAAAGCGGAGAAATGGCTTAACGCAGCGATAACTTGTTGCCATTAAGCCGCACTCGCGGAAATTCGCAATTATCCGCTCTCAAACGGTTGAAGAATAACACCCATCAGTTTACTCAACAGGATCAAGTAGGTTGACCCGGAAGGAGTGTGGGGTGTCTGGTCGTTCAACTCTAAAAGTTTTGACCATTGCTATTGGCCTGTTGGGTGGCGTTTCCGCCACCGCCTTGACCGGTGCCTCCCTGTCTCCCGCTGATGCTGAAACCATCAGAGAATCGCTGGCGCTTGCCTATTCGAACAATCCCACCTTGAACGCGGCACGTGCGCAGCTTCGTGGTGTGGATGAGAATGTGCCTCAGGCACTGACGGGCTGGCGGCCAACCGTGACAGCATCCGCAGCGGCCGGACGCCTCGCAGCCGGGGCCGACTCGGCGATCGACTATCGCAACAATGCGTCGATCTCGCTGACGATCAGTCAGACCCTGTTCCGCGGCTTCCGGACGATCAATTCCACCCGTCAGGCAGAAGCTGTCGTGCGTGCTCAGCGTGAAAGCCTGATGTCGACGGAGCAGGACACGCTGCTGGATGCGGCAACGTCCTACGTGGATGTGATCAGGGATACGGCTCTGGTATCGCTTCAGCGCAGTGACCTTGCGTTCCTTCAGGAACAGGTAAGAGCCGCACGTGACCGGTTCGACGTAGGTGAGGGCACCCGGACGGACGTCAGCCAGGCGGAAGCTCGCGCTGCCGAAGCCCGCGCCAGCCTCAACACCGCGATGGCCAACCTGAATACAAGCCGCGCCATCTACCGTCAGGTGATCGGCGTTGAGGCACGCAGCCTGTCGGCGGATACGTCGATCAGCCGCTACGTTCCCAAGTCCATTGACGAGGCGATGCAGCTGAGTGAAACACATCAGCCGTTGATCCGTCAGGCGCAACACCTTGTCGATGCCGCCATTTTCAACACCAAGACGATCGAAGGCGAACTTCTGCCGACCGTCACCTTGGATGGCAGCATTTCCAGATCGTGGAACCCGTCTGCAACGACCGACTACAGCGACAATGCGCAGATCTTCGGTAACGTCAGCATTCCGCTCTACCAGGGTGGTGGCGTGTCGTCGCGTGTGCGGCAGGCCAAGGAAGAGCTGGGCCAGACCCGTCTGCAGCTGGATGTGGCGCGCGATCAGATTCGCGCCAACGTCATTTCTGCCTGGGGTAACTACCAGGCGGCAGAAGCTTCCATCGTTGCAGCCCAGGCCGCCGTCGAAGCACAGCAGCTGGCTCTGGAAGGCGTTATTGAAGAGCAGCGCGTCGGTCAGCGCACCACGCTCGACGTTCTTGACGCTCAGCGCGAACTGGTTATACAGCAGTCCAATCTCGTAACAGCGCAGCGCAACCGGATTGTCAGCGGATATCAGCTGGTTGCTTCGATTGGCCGGTTGGACGCTGAATCACTTGGCCTCAATGTTGCCCGCTACAATCCGAAGCAGCATTACGAGGCTGTGCGGGACCAGTGGTTTGGTCTGCGCACTCCGGATGGCCGGTAAGAAACTGGTAACTTATATTCTTCACGATGGCGGCTGACGGTCGAAAGATCTTCAGCCGCTTTTGTTATTCGGCTGAACATCCTGACAAATTTACGAAGGATGACGTGAAACGTCTGGCCGAATTCCACCCTTGATCGGTAATTCCCGACTAAAAAGGGGATAAGGCGATGCTTCGGGGCGCGTTCACTTTGCGCGTTTCTTATTGACCCGCATAATTTCGGTTAACGAATCATTTTGATGGAACAGACTGTTCCTGAGCGTAGCCGGTAAGTACGGGGGAAGTCATGGCGCAGGCGAAGAAGGCTGATGAGCCGTCGATGGAGGAAATCCTCGCGTCGATCCGCCGAATCATATCCGATGAGGACTCCCAGGGAGCCGAAGACGGCGAAAGCGGCAGCAGCGAACCCGTAGAGACACCAGTAGAAGAAGAGGCGGCGGACGATATGGGCAATGCCTCCGAAATGTCCCAGGACGATCTCGACAAGCTGTTCGACATGAGCAGCGACGATGATGAAGACGACCTTCCGGTAGAAGACGACGACGCGGATGACATGGCTGCAGCCATGGCTGCGGATGCCGAAGAGGACGAAGGCGAAGACGTTCTGGAGCTGACCGAGGAATTGGCGATTCCTGACGATGATGCGATGGACATTGTCGAAGGAATGGCAGAGGACCTGGACGGCGACGAAGGAGACATTTCCTTCGCGGCTCCACCTGCTCCTGAATTTGATCCTGAACCGGAACCTGTTTTCGACCCTGAGCCTGTGATGGCCGCTCGGCCGGTGCCTGACGATTTGCCGAATGTGGCGGACGATGCCCCTCTGACATCGCAGAACACCGGTGAAGCCGTTCACGCGGCATTCGACAACCTGTCGAACATGTTTGTTGGCTCCCAGGCGCAGACGGTTGAGGAGCTGGTCAAGGAAATGCTGCGGCCGATGCTGAAGGCATGGCTGGACCAGAACCTGCCCGGAATGGTCGAGCAGATGGTTCAAAAGGAAATTCAGCGCGTGACGCGCCGGCGCTAGGCCGGATTTATCCGACGATTTTCAGTCAGGGGATGTCAGATGGCATCCCCTGAATTCGTTTCTGGCAATCGCTGAGCACATGGTCTGCCATTCGCAGCCTTGGCATGCCTTGCGGATTGAGCCGTTAGCGAACGCATCCCTCAGAAAAGACAGGGTCTGTCGGTCCAAAATGATGGAATTTCCCTTTTCAAGAGGGCGTCCGAGCACCAGTGCAATATCAGCCGCCGCTGTCCGGTCCCTGTTGCGAACGCTTTCATTTCGACAATGGCAACCCGGTTCATCCAACATTGGCTGGCACAAGGTGTCAGGACCTTCTACCAGCTCAATGGGTTCACCTTCATTCAGGCGCTGAACGATTGTGCTGTAATTTTCGACAAAGGCCGGCGTATAGCCTTTGCCCAGATAGGTCAGCATGCAAAGCAGGTGGTGTGGACGGATTGAAACGGTCATGACCCGCTTATCGCAGCAAACGTCATTCAACCCAAGTTCTGATCGGCAGTCAGGACTTCACCTATCAAAAGCGCTACTGGGCAGCAGGTTTGGCCCGCATAGGCGGTTGACTTGCGGCAGCGCATCCGATTTACACGGTGCTTCACGAAAATCGAAATTCATTCTCCCATTGAGTGACCCTGATGCTGGATAAGACCTACGATGCGGCCAGCGTTGAGCCGCGGATTTACGAAACCTGGGAAAAGGCGGAGGCCTTCAAGGCCGGAGCTGGTG
Source organism: Labrenzia sp. PO1 (assembly GCF_012273635.1). Classification (NCBI taxonomy): domain Bacteria; kingdom Pseudomonadati; phylum Pseudomonadota; class Alphaproteobacteria; order Hyphomicrobiales; family Stappiaceae; genus Labrenzia; species Labrenzia sp. PO1. The sequence continues at coordinate 467,688 of NZ_JAAXCR010000003.1, read as the reverse complement.
CCAAAGAGGGGGCAGCTTCCTTTTCCATCGTAATTCCGCCGCCGAACGTAAACGGTTCGCTGCACATGGGGCATGCTCTCAACAACACGCTTCAGGACATCCTGATCCGCTGGAAGCGCATGCAGGGCTTCGATACTCTTTGGCAGCCGGGCACCGACCATGCGGGGATCGCGCTTCAGATCGCTGTCGAACGACAGATGGCCGAACGCGACGAGCAGAGCCGCACAGAGATCGGCCGCGAGGCATTCGTACAGCGTGCGTGGCGCTACAAGGGAGAAGTCGGCAGCGCGATTATCGCTCAGCTCAAGCGTCTGGGCGCATCATGCGACTGGTCGCGTGAGCGGTTCACCATGGACGAAGGCCTGTCGGAGGCCGTCCGCAAGGTTTTTGTCGACCTCTACAACGAGGGCCTGATCTACAAGTCCAAGCGGCTCGTCAACTGGGATCCGAAGATGGAGACAGCCATTTCGGATCTCGAGGTCGAGAACATCGAAACCGATGGACACATGTGGCACTTCCGCTACCCACTTGCTGGTGGCGCGACCTATGAATACGTCGAGAAAGACGAAGAGGGGAACATCACTCTTCGCGAGACCCGTGACTATATTTCGATTGCCACGACGCGACCGGAAACCATGCTGGGTGACGGTGCCGTCGCCGTTCATCCGGACGATGAGCGTTACAAGCCAATTGTCGGCAAACTCTGCGAAATCCCGGTCGGGCCGAAGGAACATCGCCGTCTGATCCCGATCATCACCGACGAATATCCGGATCCGGATTTCGGCTCGGGGGCGGTCAAGATCACCGGTGCACATGATTTCAACGACTATGGTGTCGCTCAGCGCAACAAGATCCCGATGTACCGCCTGATGGACACCAAGGGTGCGATGCGCGCCGATGGTGCGCCTTATGTCGAAGAGGCCGCCAAGGCCCAGGCGATCATCGATGGCGCGGAGATGACCATTCAAGAGGTCGATCTCATCAACATTGTTCCGGACGATCTGCGCGGTCTCGACAGGTTCGAGGCGCGCAAACGCGTTATTGAACAGATCACGGCGGAAGGTCTGGCAGTTACGGCGCCGGCGGATCATCCGGACGTTGCCTGGATGAAGGGGCAGGCCCCTGAATGGAACACGCTTGGCCGGGCCGTCGTTCGTCCGCTGGAGGAAGGCGCGGAAGCGCCGGAGCGGTTGCCGCTGGTTGAATCCAAGAAGATCATGCAGCCGTTCGGAGACCGCTCCAAGGTCGTCATTGAGCCTATGCTGACGGACCAATGGTTTGTCGATGCCAAGACACTGGCGGCTCCCGCCTTGAAAGCCGTTCAGGACGGCACGACCAAGCTCATTCCCGGCAACGCCGACAAGGTCTATTTCAACTGGCTCAACGACATTCAGCCCTGGTGTATTTCCCGCCAGCTCTGGTGGGGTCATCAGATCCCTGTCTGGTACGATGAAGATGGCAAGGAATACTGCGCGCATTCCGAGGAAGAGGCCGTTGCAATGGCGGGCGGCAGGGCACTGACGCGCGATGAGGACGTCCTGGACACGTGGTTCTCCTCGGCGCTCTGGCCGTTTTCGACGCTTGGTTGGCCACACAAGACGCCGGAACTCGAGCGCTACTACAAGACGGACGTGCTCATCACGGGTCTCGACATCATCTTCTTCTGGGTTGCCCGGATGATGATGCAGGGCATTCATTTCATGGACGAAGTGCCGTTCCACACGGTTTACTTCAACTCGATCGTTGTTGATGGTAAGGGCAAGAAAATGTCCAAGTCGACCGGCAACGTGATCGATCCTCTCGATCTGATCGGCCGTTTCGGCGCCGATGCCACCCGGTTTGCGCTTGCGAGCCAGGAGGTTCAGGCCCGCAGAATGCTTCGGATGTCCGACCAGGCCGCCGAAGGCGGTCAGCGCTTTGCCACCAAACTCTGGAACGCTGCCCGGTTCGCCGAAATGAACGGCTGTGCCCGGATGGAAGGGTTCGACCCGGCAGCAACCAAGCACACGCTCAACCGTTGGATCGCAACGGAAGCAAGCCGCTGTATCGCCGAGGTGACCACGGCACTCGAGGACTTCCGGTTCAACGATGCATCCGGTGCTGCCTATCGGTTCACCTGGAACACGTTCTGCGACTGGTACCTGGAACTCGCAAAGCCGATCTTCAACGGTGATGATGAAGCTGCCAAGGCTGAAACCCGGGCAACGGCAGCATGGGCGTTGGACGAAATCCTGAAGGTCCTGCATCCGATCATGCCGTTCCTGACGGAAGAACTGTGGGAGCGTCTCGGAGACGAAGGCAACGCGCATGATGGCTTGCTGATGCTGACTGCCTGGCCGGAGCCCAAGGTTTCCGATGAGGCTGCGGCTGGTGAGATCAACTGGCTCGTGGATCTGATTTCCGAAATCAGATCGGTTCGCGCGGAAATGAACATTCCGGCAGGTGCGAAGGTCTCCGTGGTCGTCACAGGGGCCAGCGAACAGACCAAGGCTCGGCTCAAGACCCACGAATCTGCCATTCTTCGTCTGGCAAGGGCAGAGACCGTTTCCCTGGCTGATGCAGCTCCCTCCGGAGCGGCCCAGATTATTGTTGGCGAAGCCACGGTCTGTCTGCCACTCGCCGGGGTCATCGACCTTGGTGCAGAAAAGACCCGACTTCAGAAGGAAGCCGGCAAGCTGGAAGGTGAGATCTCGAAGATCGAGAAGAAGCTTTCCAACCCGGCATTCGTTGCCAAGGCCCCCGAAGAGGTTGTTGACGGCGAACGCGAAAAAGTTGCCGAATCCAAGGAAAAGCTGGAGAAGGTCCAGACGGCGCTCGGTCGTCTGGCGGAAATCGGCTAGATCATTTCTCGGCCCGGAACGAGCTTTGTCTTTTCCGGGCCGCAATTCGGTGCTAGCGCCGCATAAAAGAACACACGTATGCTTAGCACCTGAGGAATCGAATTGAAGCTGATGGCGGACCAGTTTGACACGATGAAAGCGGTAAAGCGCCTGGGCGCAGGCCTTGGAATCGCGGCGATGGCGATGGTCATGCCCCTGGTTTCTGCACACGCTCAAAAGATCGAAAACCCGGTCGCCGTCTTTTCGGGCCTCGACAAGATCACCGGACGTATCATCTCCTTCGATGTTTACATTGGTGAAACCGTCCAGTTCGGTGCGCTGCAGGTCACGCCAAGGGTCTGTCACACGCGCCCTCAGACAGAATCGCCTCTCACGACCGGTTTTGTTCAGGTCGATGAAATCACGCTCAACAACGAAGTTCGGCGGATCTATTCCGGCTGGATGTTTGCAGCCAGCCCGGGCCTCCACGCGGTTGAGCACCCCGTGTACGATATCTGGCTGACCGATTGTAAACTTGCCTCAAGCGTTCCGCCGCCAGAAGATTATGCCGGTCCTCCGATTAAAGGCACCGTTGCAGAGGGCGAAGACCCGTTGGCTGGACCTGACGACGGTGTGGATACTGGTCCGGGCGTGCCGCGTCCGAAACCCTTCCAGGGGTAGGCAGAAGTCGGAAAACGGCTTTGGGTCTTATCGCGTAAACCGTTCTGCTCCCCTGGTCGCGAGCCCGGAATAGAGTTCTTGCGACAAAGACAGCCCGCAACCTTCGACCATTCGGCGTGACGTTGTGTTCGTTGCCGCTACCAGTTCATAGACATGTGTCGCGGAAAGTCGTGTCAGTGCAGCGTCCGCCATCAGCGCATTGACGTAAGTGCCGAGCCCTTTACCGCGATGTTCGGGAGCAACGGCAACGAGACCACCCCAGGCATAACTGTGATAGGGGCTGTGATGATTGTGCGGCAGATAGGCGTGGGCACAAGCAGCAAGACTGCCAGCGTCATCCATCAACCCGACGGAAACAACCGCACCATGATCGCCATTCAGGAACGATCCTGAGAACGGAGCGATTCCAGCCGTTGCCATGAATTCCTGGAACGAACGCGTCAGCGGACCCTCTGCGCCGTCAAGCTCTGAAAATGCGCGAATGCCGCCTGGAAGGGCGGTTGAAAGGGTCGGCCTTGTTGCGTCGCGGATCGCATTTGTGTCGCCCACGAAGACATCCCAGGTGTCCAGCCGGTAGCCGTTTTCTGTCAGAGCGTTTTCCAGGTCGGGCTGACGGGCTTTTTCAAGCAGACGAAACCCGAACACGCCATCTTCTGCCAGTACTTCGAAAATGGTGTCGAGCCCCAGGGCATCAGGATCGTCCGTACCGAGCGTGCGTACATTGCAGCAGGCTCCGGGCGTCTTCATGGTCCAGCCGTAACGTTCTTCCGCTCGCTGCTGGAGCTTGATTTGCTGTTCCGTCCCGAAGTAGCCGGCCATCGTGTTCACGCCTCCCGGTTCTCAATCTGGGAAATCAAGGCAGGCAAATACCGGTCTGTCCAGTCTGCTAATTGTTACAGGGACTTGGCGTTTGCTCTCAATTGCGTGCAGGGTACCCTGGAGCGTGTAATTCAAAGCCTGTCTTGGAGGTGGTGAACCCGAGGTTCTCGTAGAACCGATGAGCGTCCTTGTTGGCTGAACCCGACAGCAACATCACCTTGAAACATCCGGCCGAAAACGCCTTGTCGGTGGCAACACGAAGTAGTGCCTTTCCAATTCCGCTCCCCCGCCAGTCGGCATGTGTAACGACATTTTCAACAAGGGCGAATGGTGCGCAGCCACGCGTCAGATTAGGCACGACAATCAGCATGCAGGTCGCAACCAATGTGCCTGCCAGTTCTCCGACAAGCAAATCGACACCTTGTTGCGTCAGGATCTGGTGAAAAGTTTCGAGGCGAAAATCATCATCAGCGGCAATGTCGTTGGAAATCAGTTGGGCATAGAGCGCGCAAAGTCCCTGGAAATCTTCGGACTTTGCCGAGCGGATGACGAGACTGTCTGTTGAGACGGGCATGAGAACCGCAGACGTTCGGACAAATGAAAAGCCCGCCGGGTGGCGGGCTTCGGTGTCGTGTCAGTCGATGTCGACGTAATCGGATGGCGTCAGCCCAAGCCGCCCATCCACATATGTGCCGCAACGCTGCATGAGCTCGTCCATATCGTTTTCGAAGAAATGGTTGGCTCCCGGAATGGTTTCGTGATCGATCACGATGCCTTTCTGGGTTTTCAGCTTGTCGACCAGCGTCTGCACATCCTTCTGCGGAACGACCTTGTCGTTATCACCATGAATGATCAGGCCGGAGGACGGGCAGGGGGCCAGGAAAGAGAAGTCGTGCAGGTTTGCCGGCGGGGCGACCGAGATGAAGCCTTCCACTTCAGGGCGGCGCATCAGAAGCTGCATGCCGATCCAGGCACCGAACGAGAAACCGGCAATCCAGCAGGCGCGGGCGTCGGTGTGTACGGTCTGCACCCAGTCGAGAGCCGCCGCTGCATCGGACAGTTCGCCCTGGCCATGGTCGAAGGAGCCTTGCGACCGGCCGACGCCGCGGAAGTTGAAACGCAGCACTGCAAATCCGCGCCGGGCGAACATGTAGTACATCTGGTAGACGATCTGGTTGTTCATCGTGCCGCCGAATTGCGGATGCAGATGCAGAACCAGGGCAATGGGCGCGTTGCGTTTTCTGGCGGGATGGAACCGGCCCTCAAGCCGGCCGGCGGGACCGTTGAAGATCACCTCAGGCATGAAACGCTATGTCCTTGTCATTTTGTCGCGCAGAAGAAGATCGCGCGGTAATTTGGGCTCACGATACGTGGTTTCCCGTAAGTCTAAACTTGACTCTTTGTCTCCGAGTTTCTAGAACCCTGTTTAGAATTATTCGAAAGTTCGCACCATCCCTCAACAGGCAGACGATGCTCGGTTCGACCGGTTGGGGGCAGTTATCGTCATCATGGCGGAAAAATTCAAGGTTTTTCGCACATGTAGCTGATAGTAAAGCGAAAATTCGATTCTTTGCGAAACTCGAGTTCAAGCGTAAGAGGCGCTATGCAGCAGCAGTCAGCCCCGATCTATCTGGACCACAACGCCGGCGCGCCTTTGCGCGAAACCGCGCGTGAGGTCATGGTCGAGGTGCTGAATGATGCAGGCAACGCATCCTCCGTTCATGCTCACGGCCGCAAGGCGCGTGGACGCATTGAAACTGCACGCGAACAGGTCGCCCGTCTTTGCAACGCCAGGAACCGTGCAGTGACATTTGTGTCCGGCGGAACGGAAGCGAACATGACGGCGCTATCACCGGCCTGGCAAGACCAGGGAGCGCCCGTTTACCTCGACAAGTTGTTCAGGAGCGCTATCGAGCATCCTTCCGTGATGACTGGCGGACGCTTTGCGGTTTCCGATCAGGTGGTCATACCTGTCGACAGCGATGGCCGTGTTGAGCTCGGTGCCCTCGAACTGGCTGTCAAGGACGCCGGGCCAAGCCTCATTTCCGTGATGGCTGCCAACAATGAAACCGGTGTCATCCAGCCTCTGGCCGAAATCGGTGCCATTGCCGAAAGACACGGCCACTTCTTTCACGTCGACGCGGTTCAGGCTGCCGGCCGGATGCCGATCGATCTGGAAAGCTGGAAGGCAGATGTCCTGACGCTGTCTGCTCACAAGTTCGGTGGTCCGCAAGGCATTGGCGCGGTTGTGGTGCGCTCAACGGCTCGGGTTCCAGCGCCTTTGATGGTTGGAGGTGGACAGGAAAACTGGCGCCGTGGCGGCACGGAGAATGTCTCGGCAATCGCTGGCTTCGGTATTGCCAGCAAGGCCGCTCTTGAAGATTCCGCCGATACGCGCCATCTGAGCGATATGAAGGCGAAGCTCGAAGCCGGGCTGTGCGCGATTTGTCCTTCGACAGTTATTTTTGGCGACAAGGCTGAAAGACTGTCCAACACCTGTTGCTTTGCCGTTCCGGGCATTCCGGCAGAAACCGCGCTGATCGCCTTCGATCTCGACCATATCTCGGTTTCATCCGGTTCAGCCTGCTCTTCCGGCAAGGTGTCCGTGTCTCATGTGCTGACAGCCATGGGCGTTCCGGAAGATCTTGCCCGCTGCGCCTTGCGTATCAGCATGGGGTGGAATACCAGCGGCGCCGATATCGACAGGTTCCTTGAGCTGTGGCCGAAAATCGTCGGCAGGCTCAATCCGCAAGCACGTCATCAGGCGGCTTGACGACAAGATTTAGGCAGCTTCGCTGCCAGACATGGCGCAGGTGACAAGGTCCCTGCAGGAAATAACAAAAGCAGGCACGAGGCCTGTTGAATGGAGGCAAGACATGCCAGCTGTACAGGAAACCATCGATACGGTGAAAGCCATCGATGTCGACCAGTATAAATACGGCTTTGTGACCGATATCGAGTCGGAAAAAGGCGCCAAAGGCCTGTCCGAGGAAACCGTTCGCTTTCTGTCGGCGAAAAAGAATGAGCCGGAGTGGATGACCGAATGGCGCCTTGATGCGCTCCGCCGCTTTCAGCAGATGGAAGAGCCGACCTGGGCGCGCGTTTCCTACCCGAAGATCGATCTCGACGACCTCTATTACTGGGCGTCCCCGAAATCCGTCGAAGGCCCGAAAAGCCTGGACGAAGTCGATCCGGAACTGCTGGCGACCTACGAAAAGCTCGGTATTCCGCTGCGCGAGCAGGAAATCCTGGCCGGTGTCGAGCCGAAGAACCGGGTTGCGGTCGATGCTGTGTTTGATTCCGTTTCCGTCGTGACCACGTTCAAGGAAGAGCTGAAGAAAGCCGGTGTCATCTTCTGCTCCATTTCCGAAGCACTGCGCGAATATCCGGATCTGGTGAAGAAATATCTCGGCTCCGTCGTTCCGGTGACCGACAACTACTACGCAACGCTGAATTCGGCTGTCTTCTCGGACGGATCCTTCGTCTATGTTCCCGAGGGCGTCCGTTGCCCGATGGAACTGTCGACGTATTTCCGTATCAACGAACAGAACACCGGTCAGTTCGAACGCACGCTGATCATCGCGGAGAAGGGCGCCTACGTCTCCTATCTGGAAGGGTGCACGGCACCTCAGCGTGACGAGAACCAGCTTCATGCCGCTGTCGTTGAACTGGTGGCCCTGGATGATGCGGAGATCAAATACTCCACAGTCCAGAACTGGTTCCCGGGCGACAAGGACGGCAAGGGCGGCATCTATAATTTCGTCACGAAGCGTGGCGACTGCCGCGGCAAGAATTCCAAGATCTCCTGGACGCAGGTCGAGACCGGTTCGGCGATTACCTGGAAATACCCGTCCTGCATCCTGCGCGGCGAAAATTCGCGTGGTGAGTTCTATTCGATCGCGGTTTCCAACGGCTACCAGCAGGTCGACAGCGGCACAAAGATGATCCACCTGGGCAAGAATTCTTCCAGCCGGATCATTTCCAAGGGCATTTCCGCAGGCAAGTCCCAGAACACTTATCGTGGCCTGGTTTCCGCTCACCGGAAAGCTTCGAATGCGCGCAACTTCACCCAATGTGACTCGCTTCTGATCGGTCAGGACTGCGGTGCTCACACCGTGCCTTACATCGAGAGCAAGAATGCCTCGGCTCAGTTCGAACACGAGGCGACCACCTCGAAGATCTCGGACGATCAGATGTTCTATTGCCTGCAGCGCGGCCTTTCCGAAGAAGAAGCCGTGGCGCTGATCGTCAACGGTTTCGTCAAGGACGTCATCCAGCAGCTGCCGATGGAATTCGCCGTCGAGGCACAGAAGCTGATCTCGATCAGCCTGGAAGGATCCGTGGGCTAGAGGGCCTGCAAAGTTACGAATTGATTTGGGCCTTGAATGCCCGCCGAAATACGAGGAACAATCTCAATGCTTGAGATCAAAAACCTGCATGCCCGCATTGCGGAAGACGAAACAGAGATCCTGCGCGGCATCGATCTGACCATCAATGCAGGCGAAGTACACGCCATCATGGGCCCGAACGGTTCCGGCAAGTCGACGCTGTCCTACATCCTGGCCGGCAAGGACGACTACGAGGTTACCGAAGGCGAGATCCTGTTCAACGGAGAAAACCTTCTTGAGATGGAGCCGGATGAGCGCGCTGCTGCGGGCCTGTTCCTGGCGTTCCAGTACCCGATCGAGATCCCGGGTGTTGCCACCATGGAATTCCTCAAGACGGCGATGAACGCACAGCGCAAGGCGCGTGGTGAGGATACACTGTCTATCCCGGACTTCATGAAGCGCGTGAAGGAGGCTGCCGGCCACCTGAACGTCTCCATGGACATGCTGAAGCGCCCGCTCAATGTGGGCTTCTCGGGTGGCGAGAAGAAGCGTGCGGAAATTCTGCAGATGTCCTTGCTGGAGCCGAAGCTCTGCGTTCTCGACGAGACCGATTCAGGCCTCGACATCGACGCACTCAGGATCGTTTCTGAAGGCGTTAACAAGCTGCGCGGTCCCGATCGCGCCATGGTGGTGATCACCCACTATCAGCGTCTGCTTGACCACATCGTTCCGGATGTTGTCCACGTTCTGTCCAAGGGCCGCATCGTCAAGACCGGCGACAAGGACCTTGCGCTGGAGCTGGAAAAGAACGGTTACGCCGACTACATCGACACGGCCGCCTGAGGGAGCAAAGCGATATGAACGCCAGCGCACCCATCAAACACACCCAGGCCGAAAGCGACCTGCTGGAGCGTTTCGACAACGCGAAAGACGGTTTGGCCGGCTCGGTTGCCGTCAAGGCTCTGCGCGAAGCGGCGCTCGGCCAGATTCGGGACCGGGGACTGCCGCATCGCCGGGTAGAGGAATACAAGTATTCCGACCTGCGCGCCTACATGAAGTCGGCAGCCCCGCTCGCAGGATCGGCTGATGAAGCTGCGGCCAGAAGCCTGATCGAGACACAGGACGGTTTCGGAGATATCGACCGCTACCGTATCGTCGTCGCCAACGGTTCCTATCTTGCCGCGCTTTCCGACGTCGAAGCCCTCGCCAGCGAAGGCGTGACGCTGACAAGTGTTGCCGAAGCCCTTGCCGGCGAAACAGGCACCCAGTTGATTGCGTCGCCAAAGACGGGACCGTCCGACGGTGTCGTTGCCTTGAACACTGCCTTCCTCCAAGGCGGCGTCGTCATGACAGTCGCGGCGGGCGTGGAAGTGTCCAAGCCCGTCGAACTGGTTCAGGTGGCGACTTCCACGGGCGCCCAGGCCGTCCGCAACCGCATCGAACTTGGCGAAGGCGCAAAATTACGTCTTCTGGAAACCTTTGTCGGAGATACCGGTGAAGGGGAACTGAACACGGTGTTTGACTACGATCTCGCCGACAAGGCAGCGCTTGCTGCCACGCGATTGATCGTCGGCAAGACGGACGCCGCGCAGCTGTTCACGACAATCGCAACGCTTGGCGCTGATACCGAGCTGAAATCGCTTGGCTTCATCGCTGGACCGCAGTTCACGCGCAACCAGCAATTCATCAACTTTACCGGTGAAAACTCCGAAGCGAAGATCTACGGCGTGACCATGGCTGGCGGCAAGTCGCTTGCCGACCAGACACTGATCGTCGATCATGCTGTGCCACACTGCAACAGCCGCGAGTTCTTCAAGACCGTGCTGGACGGCGAGGCCAGGGGTGTCTACCAGGGCCGCATCAACGTGGCCCAGCATGCGCAGAAAACCGATGGCGAGATGATGACCCAGGCTCTGCTCCTCTCCGAGGATGCGGAAATGGCGAACAAGCCAGAGCTGGAGATTTTTGCGGACGACGTATTGTGTGCCCATGGTGCGACCAGCGGACAGATAGATGAAGACCTGCTCTTCTACCTTCGTGCCCGTGGCATTCCGGAAGACGAGGCAAAGACCCTTCTGGTACTCGCTTTCCTGTCCGAAGCGATTGAAGAATACGGCGAGGACGATGTGACCGAAGGCCTGGAAGCGCGTGTGCGTGACTGGCTTGCCAATCACTGACATCTGAAGCGAACGGGAATAAGGAGCAGCGCCGCATGACGGTCGCGACCGCAGAAGAAACAACCGGCAACACCGGTTACGACGTCGAAACCATCCGTCGGGATTTTCCGATCCTGTCGCGGGAGGTTTACGGCAAGCCGCTGGTCTATCTGGATAACGGTGCTTCCGCCCAGAAACCCCAGCAGGTGATAGATGCGGTGACCAAGGCTTACTCGGAGGAGTACGCCAACGTTCATCGTGGCCTGCATTTCCTGTCGAATACCGCAACGGACAACTATGAAGCCGCGCGCGAGAAAGTGCGACGTTTCCTGAATGCCGGATCCGTCGATGAGGTGGTTTTCACCAAGTCCACGACCGAAGCGATCAACTTGGTGTCATATGGCCTCGGGCCCGACTATTTTGCCGATGGCGGTGAAATCGTTCTGTCGATCATGGAGCACCACTCCAACATCGTGCCTTGGCATTTCCATCGGGAGCGTCACGGTGCGAAGCTGAAATGGGTCTATGTTCGCGAGGATGGCTCGTTCGATCTTGATGCCTTTGCTGATACCTTGACGGACAAGACAAGACTGGTTGCGCTCACGCACATGTCGAATGTTCTGGGCACGGTCGTTCCGGTGAAGGAAGTTTGCCGGATAGCGCATGAACGGGGCATCCCGGTGCTTGTGGACGGAAGCCAGGCGGCCGTACATCTTCCTGTCGACGTTCAGGATATCGATTGCGACTACTATGTCTTCACTGGACACAAGGTCTATGGCCCGTCGGGCATCGGGGTCTTGTGGGGAAAGCCGGATCGGCTGAAAGCCTTGCGCCCCTTCAATGGCGGCGGCGAGATGATCCTCGACGTGACCGAGGACCTTGTTACCTATAACGAGCCGCCACACAGATTTGAGGCCGGCACGCCACCGATCGTGCAGGCAATCGGTCTTGGCGCGGCTCTCGACTATATGGATGCGATAGGCCGTGAAAACATTGCACGCCACGAAGCTGATCTGAAGGATTATGCCCACCGGAAGCTGCGCGAGATCAATTCGCTGCGGATTTTCGGGGATGCGCCGGACAAGGGCGCAATTGTTTCGTTCGAACTGCAGGGCGCCCACGCGCACGACGTTGCCACGATCATCGACCGGGCAGGGGTAGCCGTGCGGGCAGGGACCCATTGTGCACAGCCGCTCTTGGCAAGATATGGTGTGACCTCTACATGTCGGGCAAGCTTCGGGCTTTACAACACGCGTGCGGAAGTCGACGCGCTGTATGAAGCCCTGTTGAAGGCTCAGAGCTTTTTCGGGTAAGGACGGACCCCATGGAAAACGCTACCACAATCGATACCGGCGCGGACGGCGAAGAGTTGCAGACGGAAGTCTCGGCCAAGAGCGCCATTCCGGCAAATGAACTCGACCAGCTGACCACCGATATCATCGGTGCTCTGAAGACGGTCTACGATCCGGAAATTCCGTGCGACATCTATGAGCTTGGCCTGATCTACAAGGTCGATATCGAGGATGACAGGTCGATCAACATCGACATGACCCTGACGGCCCCTGGCTGCCCTGTGGCTGGCGAAATGCCGGGCTGGGTGGAAAATGCCGTTTCTGCGGTCGCAGGGGTAGGGCCGGTCAACGTCGATATGGTCTTCGACCCTCCCTGGACACCTGATCGCATGTCTGACGAAGCGAAGGTTGCGCTCAACTGGTATTGAGCTTCAAGCCTTTAATCGGATAAGCTGAAACCCCATATCAGGTTTAGCATTCGCTGCACTGAACGAGGATCATATGGCTTCCGCCGCTAAATTCCAGGTGATGACCCTGACTGACGCCGCCGCCGAGCGCGTGAAGGAACTTGTCGAGAACTCCGACAAGAATGCCATCGGCTTGCGTGTCGGTATCAAGAAGGGCGGCTGTGCCGGTATGGAATACACCATGGAAATGGTGGATGCGGCGCGGCCAGGTGATGATGCCGTTGAAGACAAGGGGGCGAAACTCTTCGTGGATCCTTCTGCCGTGCTCTTTCTGCTCGGCACGGAAATGGACTTCGAAGTGACGAAGTTCCGTTCAGGCTTCATCTTCAAGAACCCGAATGAAGTGTCCGCCTGTGGCTGTGGGGAATCCGTTTCGCTTCAGGCTGCGGACCTGAATGCCCTGGCACGCTGATCGCGCCTTTCTATCTATTCGATGAGAGTTTCATGAGCCTTTTCGAGCGGCTGAAGGCCGACGCCGGCCCGCAATGGTCTGACTACACCCGTCATGCATTTGTTCAGCAGCTTGGCGCGGGAACGCTGCCGTTATCTTGTTTCAAGCACTACCTGGTTCAGGACTATCTGTTTCTCATCCAGTTCGCCCGCGCTTATGCGCTTGGCGTCTACAAAAGCCCGTCAGTCGCCGACATGCGTCAGTCACTGGACGGGGTAAAGGCGATTCTGGATGATGAACTCGATCTGCATGTCGAGATGTGCCGCAGTTGGGGCATGGAGCGTGACATGATCGAGCAGGCACCAGAAGACACGCCCACAATGGCTTATACGCGCTTTGTGCTCGATGCCGGAATGGCTGGTGATCTCCTGGACCTTCAGGCAGCTCTTGCACCTTGCGTAATTGGTTATGCGGAAATTGGAGCCAGGCTGGCCGCGGAAGGTTGCGACACCGATGGCAATCCCTACGCACGCTGGATCCGGGAATACGCCAGCGAAGGCTATCAGGAACTCGCAAAGGGCTTTGTCGCCTGGCTCGACGGTACTGCAGGCCAGACGTTGACGGAGCACCGCTATCCGCGCGTCCTGTCCATTTTTGAGAAGGCCTGCCGCTTGGAAAGTGATTTCTGGCAAATGGGGCTGAATGCAAAAGACTGAGACAGTTTTCTGCTCAGCCCCTGTTTTCCGATGGATTTTGAGACTCGATACTTGATCGGGGACAATGCCTTGGATCAGGCAACGTCTTCCCGCTGATCCACTCCTGCAAGATCCTTTTCAGTCTTCACAAGGTTTCGACCGGCATCTTTTGCAAGGTAGAGCGCTTCGTCCGCGCGCGAAACGATGGAATGGACCGTATCGATGTTCTCGTAGGTCGCGATGCCGACAGAGATGGTCACACGGCCGAGATTTTCTCCCGTTGAACGTTTCACGAGTTCTTTGGACATCACCGCATTTCGGATGTTCTCGCCAATTTCGGCAGCATCTTCGAGCCCGACATGTGGCAGAATGATCGCAAATTCCTCACCGCCATACCGGCAGGCGATGTCCTGTGCCTTGATGTTCTGTTTAACCGCAAGTGCGACAAGTCGCAGAACCTGGTCGCCAGTCTGGTGGCCATAGGTGTCGTTGAACTTCTTGAAGTGATCGATATCGGTCATCAGCAAGGAGAAGCCACGACCGCTCTCCTTTGATTGATCGATGACCCGTTCAATCGAGTTCTCGAAGTGTTTGCGATTGTTGAGTGTTGTCAGCTCGTCCGTGAGGGATTCGTAGCGGATCGCTTCCAGTGACGACTGCAGGTTCTCAATGTGTTTCTTGGACTCAAGCAGCTGGCTCTCCAGCTTGCGGTTGGACGCAACTGCATTCTGGGTCGATTTCACCAGATGTGTGACGTAGTTCTGTAATTTCTCCGGATCGGAAACTGACCTGATCTTTTCGCCTGCCTGCTCGAGCGCGGTGCCATAATCGGACGTGGCATCGGCACTCAGCTTTAGCGTGTCGACCAGTTCTTCAACTTCCCGGGAAACCTTGGAGCCAACTTCATCCAGGCGATCACCGAGCCGTGTCGGCGACAGGAAGCGACCGTAAAGGGTCAGCATCTCGTCGGTGCTGATCCTGCCGTTGGATTTTATGGATTCATTGACGGCCCTGTTCAGGCCTTGATTGTATCCAGCCGCGTAAGTGTACCAAAGCTCGTAAGAACGAGGGTAGGCTGGCAGCACATTCTTCTTGATGTAACTGATCGCGGACTCTCCATACTGGATAGTCCGCTTATGGTCGTCTTCATCCGCCATCAAGTTTCTCTCACCCATGCCTTGCGAATCCGCCCCACACGGACACAAGAACTAGGTTTTAAACTCGGCTGGAAGGTTTAAGGAGCCGTTAAGCTTAAAGCAAAACCTGGAGAGAATTCGGCGTTACGAGGCCTTTTTAGGCCGAGGCTCACGCAGAAGAAACGCAGGAATGTGAACGCCAGCACCGAAGGCAGGTTCCAGTTTATCGTTTCTGGAGCGCTTGCCAGTCTGCCGTTGCGGCAGGTTTGAGATCGGTGTCGGGTTCAGCATTTCCGGGAGTTCCTCCATCTGCTCTTCCACGACTTCGCGTGGCTTGCTCTGCGACCGGCGACGATTGGAAGGCTTGGGTTGTTCTGCAGCCTCGTTGTCGTTGCTCGACCGTGCGTTCCTGGAAGGCTTGCCGGCCTTGCGGCGTGCCTTGCGTTCCTGAGCTGCAGCTTCGAAGTCTATCGCATCGCCCAGCCAGTCGATGTCCTTCTTGATCAATGTCTGAATGGCATCGAGGTATTTCTGGTCTTCACCGGTTACGAGCGTGAAGGCTGTGCCCTTGCGTCCGGCGCGGCCCGTCCGGCCAATCCGGTGGACATAGTCTTCGGCATTACTCGGAACATCGAAGTTGAAGACGTGGCTGACCTCGGGAATATCGAGGCCACGCGCGGCAACGTCACTCGCGACAAGGAGCTTGATCGTTCCCTTCCGGAAATTGTCCAGCATCATCATACGTGTACGCTGGTCCATGTCGCCATGGAGAGCGCCGACGTTGTATTCATGACGCTCCAGAGACCGGTAAAGCGTCGTCACGTCCCGTTTGCGGTTGCAGAAGACAATCGCATTCTTGAGGTCTTCAGCACCTTCCAGCAGTTCGCGCAGGGCTGCGCGCTTTTCGTAGTCCTTGGACTCGGCTGCCTTCAGAAACTGAGCGACGTTTTCAGCCGTCGACGAGGTCGGAGCGACTTCGATACGGGCCGGGTTCTGCAGGAACGTTTCGGTCAGACGCTGGATTTCCGGTGGCATCGTCGCCGAGAAGAAAAGAGTCTGACGAGTGAACGGGATCAGTTTGCAGATCCGCTCGATATCCGGAATGAAGCCCATGTCGAGCATACGATCGGCTTCGTCG
The DNA here is from genome assembly GCF_012273635.1 of Labrenzia sp. PO1. Classification (NCBI taxonomy): domain Bacteria; kingdom Pseudomonadati; phylum Pseudomonadota; class Alphaproteobacteria; order Hyphomicrobiales; family Stappiaceae; genus Labrenzia; species Labrenzia sp. PO1. Next base: position 451,766 of record NZ_JAAXCR010000003.1, on the reverse strand, counting down.
ATGACGAGAATTTCAACGCCCTGCAACAACAGTTTGCCGCGCTCGAAGTGATCAAGCAGACGGCCAGGCGTCGCGATCAGAACATCTGTGCCACGGTCGAGCTTCTTGTCCTGGTCGGAAAAGGAGACGCCGCCGATCAGCAGGGCGACATTGAGTTTATGGTTGGTGCCGTATTTGGCGAAATTCTCTTCAACCTGCGCAGCGAGTTCGCGCGTCGGTTCCAGGATGAGCGTACGCGGCATCCGCGCACGAGCGCGGCCCTTTTCGAGCAGCGTCAGCATGGGCAGTGTGAAACTTGCGGTCTTGCCGGTTCCGGTCTGGGCAATGCCAAGGATGTCGCGGCGCTCAAGCACCTGCGGAATGGCTCCCGACTGGATTGCCGTGGGTTCCTTATAACCTGCTGCTTCAACTGCAGCGAGGACCTTCTCGCTAAGACCGAGAGTATTAAATGCCATGGAGCGCTTTGCCCGAATGTTGTGATTGTTAATCGGCGGCGCCGTGGGAACCGCCGGTGCCAATGTGCGCACACCCTACATTCATGCGCTCAGGTGTCAATGCGCTTGAGAGGTAAAATCTCAAGAAAATCGAGTAATTCCGAGTACGATTTGCCATCTCAGTTAATAGTGCAACCAAGTTGGTTCATGAAATCGGCTGGAAAATCAGTATGCGTTGCCCAAAATGCAGGCGCAAACGAAGGTATGTGTTTCCGAAAGTATCGCTTCAGCCGGTATTCGATACGTAAAATTGCGCAGCGTCAGGCAGAAAGAGCCGCCGGTTTGTAGAACAGGTCGTAGTCTGACTTGTAGCGCCGCCGCAGCTGCTGAACCAGGCTGTCTTCGGTAAAGGACAGCAGCGTGTCCCTGCCGACAAAATTGTCCACGTGATACGCGACAGGAGATTTCGTGCGGAACCTGAGAGAGCTTTCCGAAAGAAAAGTTGCGAATGACTGGTCGAAATCTTCAAGCTGCAAGATCAGATCGGCCGTCAACATACCTTTGTAGGTGAGGGCAGCTGTCTGGCTGCGAAACAGATTGTCTGCTTCCAGGTCCGAGATCGACGCTACGTGTGACACGAACTCCTGAGGTGTCATGTCCTGATTGAACTGGCGCTCTTCATAGTAGGCAGGAAGCGGATCGGCACTCAGGATGACTTTCTCATAACAGTAGGCCAACCGATGCATCGGATCCTGGACCCAGGCCGCGACTTTCATTTCGGGATGCCGCCGCTTGAGTTCGCGTGCTGTCAGTAACTCCACATTCCCATGGAAGAGCAGCCGTTCCGTGGCGGCGGTCCGAAGATCAAAACCGGAAAGGGCCTTGAGCTTGTCGGTACCGGCAAGGCAATGAAGAACCGGGCGCAGAAGTTGAAAAGCAGGTTCTGCGATACGGGCAAAGGCGATCTTGTGCTTGGGAAAAGCCAGGAAGACATGATTTCGCAAGGGGCGAAGCCGTCTGTCCAGTATCGAATACATCCGGTTTAACATGCTACGTTTCCGACCGGTCAAATAGGCAGTGCGGGCAAAAATATACGCCCGCCCAACCTCTTCAAAAAAAGATATAGATCAAAATACCTGCTGTTGCGGCTAAATATCAAGATCCTCAGCGAATTCAGCGTTGTCCTGAATGAACCGGAAGCGCGCTTCCGGCTTGTTGCCCATCAGCCGTTCAACGGTGTCGTTGGTGTCTGTTACAGCTTCTTCTTCGACAACGACCTTCAGCATGGTCCGCTTGGACGGATCCATCGTCGTTTCCTTCAGCTGAGCCGGCAACATTTCACCCAAACCCTTGAAACGGCCGATTTCCACCTTGGATTTACCCTTGAAGACGGTCTCCATCAATTCGTCTTTATGGGCATCGTCGCGTGCATAGAGGGTCTTCCCCCCCTGGCTGAGACGATAGAGTGGTGGCACGGCCAGGAAGAGATGGCCGCCACGGATTAGCTCCGGCATTTCGCGGTAAAAGAAAGTAATCAAAAGTGATGCAATGTGGGCGCCGTCGACGTCAGCATCCGTCATGATGACGATCTTCTCGTACCGCAGGTCACTTTCCCGGTATTGGGAGCGCGTGCCGCAGCCAAGGGCCTGGATGAGATCGGCAAGCTGCTGGTTGGCGACGAGTTTGTCGCGGCCGGCGTTTGCGACGTTCAGGATCTTGCCGCGCAACGGCAAGACGGCCTGGTTGGAACGGTTGCGCGCCTGTTTGGCCGAGCCACCTGCCGAGTCACCCTCCACGATGAAGAGTTCGGTGCCATCGGACTGGTTTGCCGAGCAGTCGGCAAGTTTGCCCGGGAGGCGCAGCTTGCGCACGGCTGTCTTGCGGGCGACGTCTTTTTCCTGGCGACGGCGCAAGCGCTCATCCGCGCGATCGATCACCCACTCCAGAAGCTTGTTTGCCTGGTTGGGGGAGGCTGTCAGCCAATGGTCAAATGCATCACGCACAGCAGTCTCTGCAATGCGCGTGGCTTCGTTGGTCGCCAGTTTGTCTTTGGTCTGGCCGACGAATTCAGGCTCACGGATGAAGACGGACAGCATTCCGCCGGCTGATGTCATCACATCATCGCCGGTGATGATGGATGCCTTCTTGTTGTTTGTCAGTTCGCCATATGCCTTGAGGCCGCGCAGCAGGGCATATCGGAAACCCGCTTCGTGAGTTCCGCCTTCCGGTGTCGGCACGGTGTTGCAGTAGGAACTGACAAAGCCGTCGCCGGCAAACCAGCTCACGGCCCATTCCACGGACCCGTGTTTGCCGGCGTTGTCGGTGCGGCCGAAGAACACGTCGTCGACGACACGGCGTTCCTTGGTCAGTCTCTCGTTGAGAAAGTCGCGAAGACCGCCGGGGAAGTGAAACACGGCCTCAGCCGGTGTCTCGTCCTTTTCAGACAGCAATTCAGGTGCGCAGTGCCAGCGGATCTCGACACCGCCAAAAAGATAGGCCTTGGACCGAGCCATCTTCAAAAGGCGCGCCGGGACAAATTTGGCGCCTTTGCCGAAGATTTGATCGTCTGGTTTGAAGCTGACCTGGGTCCCGCGTCTGTTCTGGGTATCGCCAACCAGCTGGAGAGGACCCTGGGCGTGACCGCGGCGGAAAATCTGGCGATAGAGCTTGCGGCTGCGTGCGACCTCTACAATCAGTTCCTCTGACAGCGCATTGACCACGGAAATGCCGACACCGTGCAGACCGCCAGAGGTCTCATAGACCTTGCTGTCGAACTTGCCGCCCGCATGCAGCGTCGTCATGATCACTTCGAGTGCGGACTTGTCCTTGAACTTCGGGTGAGGGTCGACAGGAATACCGCGGCCGTTGTCGGTGATCGTCAGATAGCCATCGCTGGAAAGCGACACGTCGATCCACGTCGCATGGCCGGCAACCGCCTCATCCATGGAGTTATCGATCACTTCGGCAAAGAGGTGATGCAACGCCTTTTCGTCAGTGCCGCCGATATACATGCCTGGCCGGCGCCGAACCGGCTCGAGCCCTTCTAGAACCTCGATGTCGGCCGCTGAATAATCGTCGCTGACCGCGACAGGCGCAACGGGACGCGGCTTTTGCGGAGCTGGGGCGGGCTCATCTCGTATCATTGGGGCAGAGACCGCCGCGTTGCCTGCAAACAGATCGTCTTTTGCGCTCATTCCGTATCGCCTGATGGGTCTTGGGTCATAGTTTCTACAAACTCAGCGCTGTTACCTACACCGAATCATGTCTCAGTTTGAAGGACAAAGATAGAACGGCAAAGGTAATTGGCCAAAAGCCCCCGTTTTCAACAGCCAGGGGCCCAAAAAACCGATCTGGAAACACATCATCAACCCGCCTGTGTTGAAATAAGGGTCTTGAATGGGAGAGGGGCGGTCACAATATGTGCCAATTCCGCAACAGTTACTGACAGAGTCATTTGCAGGGCCCCGGTTTGCCGCCGTTGCCCCTGTTCGGCCATGTTTGCCCGTCACCCGTTACGCTAATGTCTGGGACGACCAGATCGGGATCAACTCCTGAAGTGGTTCACAGCCCGGACAAAAGTGTCAGGAAATGGTCTTATTTCGGCGTCGTATGGCCCAACTTAAGACGAAATGATCGGCCAATTTAGGCCACTCCGAAACAGTGGGTCCCGCAGGCATATGCTTTTGGGACCAAAGAGACAGCAAATGCGCTTGGCGCGGACAAAAAACAAGAAAGTCCGTCGGGGATCTGTTTCGTTGCCGACGGATAATAGTGTGACTGGGATGCCTAAGAACAGCACAAAGCTTCAACGCATGGGAAGAGCCGGAACCGTGCTCGGTGCGTTGATCCTGATCGGCCTGACAGGGCCCGTGGCCGCCTTTGACGGTCAGCCGGCGCCTGCACGGGCGATCGGTCCGAACGATCTTTCCCCGTCTGAAGCACTGCGGGCCGGTGCCCGCCAATATTATTCCGGCGACAAGGCCGCTGCGCTTGGGTCGCTGCAGTATGCCGCCGAAAACGGTCAGCCCATGGCCGCCTGGAAGCTGGGCGAAATGTATGCCTCGGGCGACGGCGTCAAGGAAGACGACCTCAAGGCGTTTGAATATTACAGTCAGATCGTTCGTGAGCACGGGGAAGATCGACCCGATGCACCGGATGCTCCCTTCGTCTCAAGCGCCTTCGTTGCGCTCGGTTCCTACTATCTGAACGGCATCGACGGCGCTGTGCCCAAGAATGAATCACGTGCCCGTCAGATCTTCACGCATGCCGCCTCCTATTTCGGCGATGCCGATGCCCAGTATGAACTTGGCCGCATGTACCAGGAAAACAACAGCCGCATGGCCGTTCGTTGGTACAATCTTGCCGCGCTCAAGGGACATGTGGGTGCCCAGGCACGCCTTGGTGAAACGCTCTATGCACTCGGTACGTCGGACAAGAAAAAAGCTCGCGGCCTGATGTGGATGACCGTTGCCCGGGAACAGGCAAAGGGGACGGATGCCAGCTGGATCCATTCCATGCACGAGCAGTATTTCGCGGTTTCGCCCGAGCCTGTCAGGCAGATGGCCAGATCAATGGCTGACGGATGGTTGAAGCAAAATCGCCCGGACGTGCTCACCGCACAGCAGTTGCCCGCACAATAACCTCAAGATCGTAAAGCCCGATCTGAACACCAGGTGCGTGTGATCGGCTGCAATGGCTTTCGCACAAGCCATGTCATCTCTGCTCAGGTTCGAAGCAGGAGCGTGCCAGGGTTTCAGAAAATCTGCATTATCTGGCGAGTGATCTTCAACCTGACGGATGAGCTGGTGTTGTGGGACGCTTGGTCGTGAATTTATCGATCGCAGGGCTTTGAATTTGGGTCAGTGGGCAAGGCGCGTTGCTGATCTGCCAGGACGTGTTGTTCAGCACCATTTCACATGTCGCCATTCGCAGCCCGGATGGGCTCTTCAGGCAGATAGATTCACCTACGCCGTATTTCTCGCCCTGGTATCGGCAGGTACAAGAGACGTCTTGCGCCCGAGCCGCGCTGCCTGACCCAAGAACAAGACCGAAAATCAGTCCGGAAAACAACCATGCGGTGACAGTAAAGACCGAACGACCGGCAATCGAAGTCGTTACCGGTATGTCTGTTCCGCATGTCGCCGTCGCGGATGTTGGTCGGCTGAGCGTCATCCCATGATGAAAAAAGCTTACCATGACGTCAGCCGACTGCAAGCCCGGTTTCCAGGCACGCACCGCGCTTCACGCCTGCATCAGCAATGGAGCTGGATTTCTGGAGGCAGTTTCAGTCTCAAGCAGCCAGCTTCACCCAAACTGGCACATGATCCGACGGCTTTTCCCAGCCGCGCACATGCTTGTCGATACCGCAGCCTGAGAACCGGTCTGTTGCTTGCGGAGACATCAGAATATGATCGATCCGAATGCCATTGTTCTTTTGCCAGGCACCTGCCTGATAGTCCCAGAACGTGAAGGTTTCCGGCGCTTCGCTGCAGGACCGGACTGCTTCGGTCAAGCCGAGGTGGGTGAGGGCACGGAAGCGTTGCCGGCTCTCAGGCTGAAAGAGAGCGTCTTCCAGCCAGTTCTGCGGGTTCTTGGCATCCACGGGATCGGGGATCACATTGTAGTCTCCCAGCAGCAGGAATGGCGTTTCCTCTGAAAGACGCATTTGAGCATGCGCAATCAAGCGGTCCATCCACTCGAGCTTGTACGGAAACTTTTCTGTTCCCAGCGGATTGCCGTTGGGAAGATAGAGACAGCCGATTCGAACCTGGCCGCTTTCCGTCGACAGACTGCCTTCAATATAACGGGCCTGTTCGTCCGCATCGTTTCCCGGCAAGCCGCGCTGAATATCAGTCAGCGGCGTCTTGGACAGAAGCGCCACGCCGTTGAAACCCTTTTGGCCGTGCGTTTCGACGGCGTAACCGAGGTCTTCAAACGGTTGACGGGGAAAGTTCTCGTCGACGGACTTGATTTCCTGAAGGCAGGCGACATCCGGAGACGCTTCCTTGAGCCACTCCAGGACAGTGTCGATACGTGCCTTGACGCCGTTTATGTTCCAGGTCGCAATTTTCATGAGCGCGGTTGCCTCAATTGTTCGAAACTGCCGGGGCAACCGGCGTCAATGCGGTATCGCAACAGTGTCAGATCGTGAAACTGGTGCCGCAGCCACATCCGGCGACCGCATTCGGGTTGTTGATCTGAAAAGATTGGCCAATCAGATCATCGACGAAATCGATTTCCGATCCGCTCATATATTGAAGGGAAATGGAATCGATCAGAACCGTTGCCCCCGGCTTTTCGATCACCAGGTCGTCGTCTTCGCGGCTGTCGACCACGTCATATTTGTACTGCAGTCCGGAACATCCGCCACCTTCCACGCTGACACGCAGCATGCTGCCGCCCGGTTCCTTCGACAAAATCGATGCAATGCGCTTGGCAGCGCGGTCGCTGACTGTTACGCCAATTTCAAGTGTTTCGGTCATCTTTCACCGACTCGCTTAGTTCCGGCAATGTGCGGGAACGTTAAACCTGATTTGTTCAGATAAGTATGTTTTGCGACCGCCCGCGTCAATGTGTTGCCCGCGGCCCGAGCAACAGCAAACGCGGACCGCTTCTGTGAAGGATGGCTGGAAACTGATGAAAGCGGATATCGGATTTGGGGGACAATCCCGCGCAATCTACGCGGAAAACCCTCTGGAAAGCCGGGGAAGGCTCTTCCCCGAGCCTGACAGCCCGACGCGGACACCCTTCCAGCGGGATCGGGACAGGATTATTCATTCTTCCGCGTTTCGCAGGCTCAAGCACAAGACGCAGGTTTTCGTCTATCACGAAGGTGACCATTTTCGCACACGGTTGACCCACACCATCGAGGTATCGCAAATCGCGCGCTCGCTGGCACGAGCTTTGCGGCTTGATGAAGATCTGGCGGAATGCCTGGCCTTGTCACATGATCTCGGTCACACGCCGTTTGGGCATGAAGGCGAAGACGTCATGCATGAGTGCATGGCACCCTTCGGCGGGTTCGACCACAACGCGCAATCACTGAGGGTCGTGACCCATCTGGAGCAGCGCTATGCAGAATTCGACGGTCTGAACCTGGCCTGGGAAACTCTGGAAGGGTTGGTCAAGCACAACGGCCCCTTGATTGATGCCAGCGGTGCGCCGCTCGGAAAGTTCAAGGACAGCCAGTTGCCGTTTGCGATCCGCGACTATGCCAGGAAACAGGACCTCCTGTTGCATACCTGGCCTGGTGCAGAGGCACAGGCCGCTGCCATTGCCGATGATATTGCCTATGACGCGCATGATCTCGATGACGGATTGAGGGCAGGGCTGTTTGCGATCGAAGACATGCGCGATGTGCCGTTCCTGGCCGACATCCTTGCCGAGGTCGATGGCAAATATCCGGGTCTCGAAGAGAGCCGACGTATCCACGAGATCGTCAGGCGATCGATCACGCGCATGGTCGAGGATGTCATTCGCGAAGCGGTGCGCAATCTGAATGACGTTGCTCCGCAAAGCGTCCAGGAGATTCGCATGGCGGGGCGTTGTCTCGTCGGTTTCTCTGCGGACATGACGGCTGCGGAAAAGGAAGTGAAACGGTTCCTGTTCGCCCGGGTCTACCGGCATGAAGATGTTCTTGCAGTTCGAAAGCTGGTTGCCCGGGTTGTGCGGGACCTTTTCACAAGGTTCCTTGCGGAACCGGACCTCATGCCGAAACCATGGAACAGTGGCCTTGGCAATCTGGGTGAAGCGGAAGTCGCGCGACTGGTTTGCGACTATATCGCCGGAATGACCGACCGATACGCCATCGAAGAGCACCGCAGACTGTTTGACGACACTCCTGATTTGGGGTAGGCGCAGAGGCGACTTTACAGCCCCGTGGCGCCGAAGGCTTTTCCTTCGCAGCGCGCGGGGGCTTTGTGTTTGAAAACCAAAACCAGACCGGTGTTCTATGAATATCTTCGCGGACTTCACGCTGCGCGTCAAAGACGCTCTCCAAAGCCTTGATTTAAAAGATGCAAATGGAGAGGCACCGGATCTTTCGCGAGTCGTCGTGGAAGCCCCGCGTGATCCGGCGCATGGCGATCTTGCCACCAATGCTGCAATGGTGCTTGCAAAACCACTCGGCATGAAGCCGCGCGATCTTGCCGAGCAGCTTGTTGCCAAGCTCAACGCTGACCCGGAAATTACCGAGACGACGATCGCCGGCCCTGGTTTCATCAACCTGCGTGTCGCCCAGGGGGTCTGGCACAAGGTTCTGGCCAGCGTATTGGATCAGGGTATCCGCTTCGGAGCCCAAGAACGTTCTCCTGCTCCGAAGGTCAACGTCGAATACGTTTCCGCCAACCCGACAGGCCCGATGCACGTCGGTCATATTCGTGGAGCGGTCGTGGGTGATGCCCTGGCGAACATTCTGGCATTTGCCGGCAATGACGTGGTCAAAGAATATTACATCAACGATGCTGGCTCGCAGATCGATACGCTGGCTCGTAGCGCATTCCTGCGTTACCGCGAGGCACTTGGCGAGGACATCGGCGACATTCCGGCTGGCCTTTATCCGGGAGACTACCTGAAGCCCGTCGGTGAAAAACTCAAAGCAGAGTTCGGTCCGTCGCTGGCAAGCAAGGAAGAAAGCGACTGGTTGCCGCTGGTAAAGGAACGCGCGATTGCCGCCATGCTCGAGTTGATCCGGCAGGACCTGGCAGCGCTCGGTGTGGAACACGAGGTATTCTATTCCGAAAGAACCTTGCATGATCGCGGCTCGGGCAACGGTTCGAAGATCGATCACATGCTCGAAACTCTCCGGAACAAGGGGCTGATTTACGAAGGCACGCTTCCGCCACCCAAGGGTCAGGTTCCTGATGACTGGGAAGACCGCGAGCAAACACTGTTTCGCGCAAGCGACTTTGGTGACGATACCGACCGGGCGCTCAAGAAGTCCGATGGTTCCTACACGTATTTCGCTGCCGACGTCGCCTATTTCCAGGACAAGTTCGAACGGGGTTTTTCCGAAACGATCTACGTGCTTGGTGCCGATCACGGCGGTTACGCCAAACGCCTTCAGGCAGTCGGGAAGGCGATCTCCGACGGCAAGACGGAAGTTATTGTCCGGTTCTGCCAGCTTGTGAAGCTGATGCGTGACGGCGAACCGGTCAAGATGTCCAAACGCTCCGGCGATTTTATCACACTGCGCGATGTCGTGGATGAAGTCGGGCCGGACCCGGTTCGCTTCATGATGCTGTTCCGCAAGAATGATGCACCGCTGGACTTTGACTTCAAAAAGGTTACGGAACAATCGAAAGACAATCCGGTCTTCTATGTTCAATACGGCCATGCGCGTTGCTGTTCGGTCTTGCGGCAGGCGGCCGATGAGTTCAAGGAAGTCGGGTATGCGGTTGATGATCTTGCCGGGGCCGATTTCACCTTGCTGGATGATATCGGCGAGCAGGAGCTTATCGCCAAGATGGCGGAATGGCCGAAAGTGGTCGAAGCAGCTGCAGAAACACATGAGCCGCACAGAATTGCGTTTTATCTACATGAACTCGCTAGTTCTTTGCATGGCCACTGGAATAAAGGCTACGAATTGCCTCATTTACGTTTTATTCAGGCCGGTAACTTGAAATTAACCCTAGCGCGTCTTGCTTTGGTTCGTGCAGTATCTTTGGTGCTCGCTTCAGGTCTAACGATTCTCGGCGTGAATGCTCCTGAAGAAATGCGCTAGTTTTAATGGCCGCTGGGAACGACTAAATGGCTCGCCAGCGACTTGAAGTGGACCGGTTTTCGTAAAGCTCATGTCACAAGACTACGAAACAAAGCGATCAGATTTGCGCGCCTCGCAAAACGAGGCGGGCGGCGAACGGCCGGCCGCGGAGGATCCGCTGGTTGAATTGGCCCGGATTGTCCACAAGAACAAGCAATCGGGGGCAAATGTGAGCAGCGGCCGCGTTGGTAGTACAGATTATTTTGCGGGGCTGGACGATGTGGCAGGCGATGCGCCTGCACAATCCACCCCGGCGCCGTCGCGCATCGAACCTTCGTTTTCAAATCTACGTCCGGTGTCGAATACGCCTGAAGCCACTGCTGGCGCGGACTTTGCCGAAGAACCTGAAGGAACATACAGCGCCTCTAGGAATGATTTCTACGCGGCGACACCGCCGTCCAGCTTCGAGCAGTCTTTCCAGCTGGAAGAGCCGGTTCAAACAGCCCCTGTGACGCCTTCTTCACACGTTTCTTCGCTTTGGCCGAGCGAGCCGGAGCAGGCCGCAGAACCTGTACAATCAGTCGCTCCCCCGGTTGGCGTGTCACATGCTCCGGTGGATCATGTCGTCCAGTTTCGCACGCCGCAGGCTGCCCCAGTGCAGGCTGAGCCGGAGGGCGCAAACGACAAGTCCTATCTCGCACCTTCCGTTGCCATGGATCTCGAACAGAATCTTACGGCAGAACTGGAAGACGAGTTGATCGGCGCCTTGCGTCAGTCCGTTGACGAGACACATCCGGCAAGCGCGCCCGATATGGGATATGCAGACGAGGTGGAAGAGGCTGCCCCTCAAACTCCCTCAATTCCTGTGATGCCACCGGCATCTTCATACTCCCGCGAAAAAAACGATTTTGCCGTTTCTGACAGCTTGACCCGCGCAACCCAGGTGCCGAGCGCGCCGTCCGTGTCTCCCGCCATTGGGACCGCAGCGTCCAGCATTTCGAAGCCAATTGATGCGCCGCGTCCCTCGGACGAATACCGGATTGGCGGTGTGCAGCACGATGAACCGGTTGAGGCAGTTGCTGGAGATGAGGAGGTGTTCGAAACCTCCAGCTACCAGCAGCCGGTAACCGGGCAACGTCCGCAGATTGACGAGAATGACTTCTTTGCTGCGCTGAACCCGGTTCAGTCCGAACCGGCGGCGCAAAAGGCGGAAGTCGCGCCGGAACAGGCAGGAGATCCTGCCGGCATAGACGCCCTTTTTGCCGATCTTGACTTCCCGGCTCCAACGTCTCGGAAGCCTGTTGGTGGCTCGATCGATCCATCGTTGCAGGACACTCCATCAACAGAGCCGGACCTGGACGATATGGCTTGGCCTGCTGCAGCTGCAGCGGTTCCTCAATCGGAAGACGACGAAACGCCGCCACCGCCGGAAGGCTATGACCTTGATGCGGTTGCACGGGCAATGCAGGAAAGCGATCCAAGCCTTACCGGTGCTGGCGTCCTGCCGCCTCACTCGGCAGCCGAACGCAACGCGATACCGCATGCGGGCGAAAAATCCCGGAAAGGCTTGTTCGTTGCAGCTGGAGTGCTTGGCGTTGCTGTCCTGGGCGGCGCAAGCTTCTTTCTGTTCGATAGCGACGCCGTTCCTGTACCCAGTGGTCCGCCACCGGTCATCAGCGGTCTGCAGGAGCCGCTCAAGGTATATCCGGAGCAGAGCCAGGCTTCGGCAAACGATCAGGCCGGCAAGCTTATTTATGACCGGGTCGACGGCACTGGTGTAGCCGGACCAGACAGGCTTATCCCGACAGAATCTCCGCAACCCGCAGAGTTGCCGCCGGCACCTGCAGGCACCAATGGCGACGCCGATCTCGTTCCCGGAACTCCGAAACGGGTAAGGACTGTGGTCGTGCGACCGGACGGAACCATCATTCCTGAAGGTGAAGAACCTGCTGTAGCGACACCGGCGCAGCCTGAACCGGCGGTACCTGCGGAGCCTGATGCGGCTGCCGGCGAAAACGGTTCGCGGGTTGTTTCCACGTCGCCCGTCGTGACCGGTGCGGATGTCGCGCCTGCAGATCCGTCAGCCACTGCACCGGAACCGGCTCAGCCCGATACACCCGCAATCGTAACCGGTGCCGACGTAGCACCGGAACCAACTGCAAGTGAACCTGCTGCACCGGTGCCGTCTGTTGTGCCTCGCAAGAAGCCGGATGCACCTGTTCAGGTTGCCAGTGCTCCAGCCGCCGTCACGACGCCGGTGCAGGCGCAGCAGAACGATAGTCCTCTTAACCTGACGCAACAGCCTGCCGCCCCGGCAACAACTGCGCCCGCAGCTCCGGCGCCAGTTGCCAGCACCTCCGGCGGCAGCATCCCGTCTGGAACCTATATCGTTCAGGTAACGTCTCAACGTTCTGAAGCTGCTGCAAGCGACGCATACTCTGGACTGCAACGGCGGTTCCCGGCCGTATTGGGTAACCGGAACGCAGTGATCGTTGCAGCGACTGTTGAAGACAGGGGTGTGTTCTACAGGGCGCGGATCCCGACCGGGTCGCGCGATGAAGCAATAAGCTTGTGCGAAAGCCTCCAGGCAGCCGGTGGCGACTGCTTCGTTCGCAGACAGCCCTGACGACGGACTACAAAATTGAAAAGCGTAAGTGAGACGGTCGGGTATTCCCGGCCGTTTTATTCTGCTGCTGCGACGGCCTCGTTCAACAAGCTGCCGCGCAACTGCGGTCCCATGTGACGGAAGACTTCGGCGATGGCATCCATGGCCTGACGCACGGCGGGTTCCCGGCGCAAGTCCCGGTGAACGATGATGTGCTCGACGTTCGTGAGTTCCGCAAGCGGCTCAGTCAATCTGACGAGCTCGCGGTTACTGTCGCCCATGAAAACCGGCAAGAGACACAATCCGGCTCCCGATGCGGTCATGTTCATGAGAGTCGTCATGGTATTGGAACGCAGTTTCGGCATCTGAGCCAGCCGGGTTTCCAGCCAGCGCATCTGCGAGGGATACCAGAGGTCGTCTGGAGCAAAGCCAAGCCATGTACAGAGTTTGTAACGGTCCGGTGTTCTGGCGGCAGGGTGTTTTGCGACGTAATCGGCCGAACCGTAAACCGCGTAGGCCAATTCACCGATTTTCCGTGCAATCAACGTGTCGGTTTCCGGAAGGCAATTGCGGATCTGCAGCTCAATACTGCGTGACTGGTGATTGACATGCTGGTGGCTTGATATCAGTTCAAGCTCAACACCGTCGAGCAGGCTCGTCAGTAATTCAAACCGGTCAGTCAGAACCCGCGCACGAACTTCGTCCACGGCGACACGAACAACCTTCAGTGCCGATCCGGACAGATCGGGCAGGATCCGTGCAGCCGCCTCCGCCTTCTTGCGCATGTCATCTGCAAGTGGGATCAGCCGCAGCCCGGCATCCGTCGGTTTCAGTCCTGTCGGCGTGCGGTCGAACAGTCTTGCGCCTATCCGGTCTTCAAAGCTCTTCAGGCGGCGGCTCAGTTGCGGTTGGCTGATGTCCAGTGCCTTTGCCGCCCCGGAGAGAGAGCGCATGCGGGCAGCCGCATCAACCAGTTTCAGATCATCCCAGTTCATGGGCGGGTTATACCAATATACAAGGCGAGGAGCAACGTGATGCGTATACGCATACCCGTTATGGGGTATTCACGACTGATTTGGCTGCCGGAGCAGTGATAAGACTCTCTTGAAATTACCTGGAACCGTTGAATGTCACAGAACTCCGTCTATCACCGCCCGGATAACACGTTGCTCGCCCTGTTGCTTGCACTTGCCGGTATGGCTGCTTTCACACCGATATTTGCCGCAGGCAAACTGTCTGGAGGTTTGTTGCCGGTTGCTGTGCTGGTTTGGCTTCGGTTCATTGGGGGAGCTGCAACGATCGTGAGTGTTGCGGCCGTCAAGCGTGTTCCGGTGTTCACACGTGTCAGCCCGCTCTGGAAACTGCACCTCATGCGAGCGTTTTGTGGTGTTGGCGGACTTGCCTGCTCCATCTACGCCGCCAGTGTCCTGCCCTTGGCGGACGCAACCGCGATCGGCCTCACAAAAGGTATCATTGCCATCGTGTTGGCTGGTCTTGTCCTCAAGGAGGTGATCACCGGTCGTCATTGGGTCGCAGGTGTGTTGTGCGCTGCAGGTGCGTATCTCGTGGTCCGGTCTGCGGAAAGTGCTGCGGGTTATGACGAGCTTGCGTTGGCTGGCGTCATGTCAGCGCTCATGGGCGCCGTGTTCATGGCCTGTGAAGCCCTGATCATGCGCTATATTGCCCAGCGCGAGGACACCGTCACCATCCTGGCATATGTCAATGTCTTTGCCGCGGTGCTGTTGAGTGGGCCGGTCCTTTGGCTGATCGTCAAAGAGGGAGTTTCCTGGAGCGATCTGCTGATTTTTGCCTGGATGGGTCCACTGGCAATTGTCGGCCAGTCCATGAATATTTCCGCCTACAGAAGAGCAGGGGCGGCAACACTTGCCCCCGTGTATTACGGCACAGTGGTGATGTCGGCTGTTTTCGGTTTTGCAGTCTGGGGAGAAATTCCCACTCGCGTTGCTGTCTTTGGGGCCGTTCTGATTGTGGCGGGAGGTGCTATTCTGACCCTGCCGAACCCTTTCAGAAAGTTCCGCCAGGCTTCCTGAGATGCCTGGCGCCGAAGGTCAATGACTGAGCTTTTCTGCCAGAAACGGCAGGCTCTCATCCAGCCGGTAGTCCACTGAGGAGTGATTATCGCTGAATTCCTGATAGACGTGGTCAACGCTGGCTTCGCTCAGTTTCCTGTGCAGGCGGCGCGCACCATAGACCAGGTTGTATTGATCGACGTCGCCGCATTCGATCCAAAGTCCCTTCAAGGATTTCAGGGCATCGATGTGATCACCTACGATGTGCACAGGGTCCCACTTCAGCCAGGCATTCCAGCGTTCTTCAATGAGTTCGCATGTTTCCGGATCGACAGGCAGCCGGATGCCGCAAAAGACCTCCGGATCGGGATCCGGATCGTAGGTTGCAGCCATGGCAAAGGTCATCAGGTCATGAAGTGAGTTGCCCGGATATTTCGGACCCTTTTCAAAATCCCGGACGAAGGCTTCGATTGAACCCGCTTTTGCAATTGCCCTCAATGCGCTTGGCATTTCGGGCAGGTAACAAAGTTCAAACGCCATGTCACCGGAATGGCAGGCGGCGGCAGACCAGACGTCTGAGTGTTTCATCGCGTGAATGATCGCGCCGTAGCCGCCTGAGGATTTTCCGAAGATACCGCGCTTGCCGTTGCCGCCGCACTTGAAGCGATTTTCAACATCTTCCAGCATTTCGGTTGTCAGCCAGGTTGCCCAGGGCCCCATTGCGTCGCTGTCGATGTACTGGTTCCCGCCAAGACGCGTGAAACAATCGGGAAAGGCGACTGCAACAGGTGGCATGGCACCGTCATGGATGAGCCTGTCGAGCCGCTCCGGTACGTTCTCACCGAAATTCTTCCAGTTCGTGTGGGCCGGGCCGCCGGCAGTAAATCCGACGATATCCACCAGAAGCGGCAAGCCGCTGCCGTCATGACCATGCGGGGTATAGACGTGGATCTCGCGCGTTGCCGTGTCTCCCAGCCGGTTTCGTCCAAGGATTTCAGATCTATGGGAAAAACGGTGCAGGGTGCCGGCAGGAATGTCGAGACGCGCGCGCATGGGGGCTCCAATCAGATCTGGGACGAAGGTCGTCTAGATTGCAAGATAGTGACAAGGGTGCAAGAGGCAGCACTTGCATTTCTTGACGGCTCCCGGCGCTGCGGCTAAGCCGGATCAATGACCAAAGCCTTTGTATCCGGGTGTGCCGGACCGACCCTGACAAGTTCCGAAATCGACTTTTTCCAGCAGGAAGACCCTTGGGGACTGATCCTGTTCGCGCGCAACATCGAAACGCCGGAACAGGTCAGGATACTCACATCGGCTTTTCGGGAAGCTGTAGGCCGGAGCGATGCACCCGTTCTGGTGGATCAGGAAGGTGGCCGGGTGCAACGGTTGAAGCCACCTCATTGGCCAAAGTATCCGGCACCGAAGGCATACGGTGATCTGTACGACCGGGACGCTGCAGCAGGACAAAGAGTTGCCTGGCTTGCCGGGCGGCTGATTGCAGATGATCTCTACCAGGTTGGCATAACGGTCGATTGCCTGCCTTGTCTGGATGTCAGGTTCCCTGAAACTGTTGATGCTATCGGAGACAGGGCATTTTCACAGGACCCGGAAGTCGTTGCAACGCTCGGCAAGGCGATGGCGGAAGGTGCTTTGGCGGGTGGCGTGTTGCCCGTGATCAAACATATTCCGGGCCACGGACGCGCACGTGTCGACAGTCATTTGGAGCTGCCGCGTGTCGACGCGGCCATTTCTTCTTTGGAAAGCGTGGATTTCCGGCCCTTCAAGGCCCTTTCTCACGTGTCATTGGGGATGACAGCCCATATTGTGTACGAGGGGATCGATCCAAATACAGCTGGGACGCAGAGCGCGAAAGTCATTCAGGAAATCATCAGGGGTGAAATCGGCTTCGACGGCTGTCTGATGAGCGACGACATTTCCATGAAGGCGCTCGGTGGCAGTTTTGAGGACCGGTCCGGCAAGATCATCGAGGCAGGGTGCGACATCGTTTTGCACTGCAATGGTGATATGGATGAAATGATTGCAGTCGCGAAGGTGGTGCCCGAGCTTTCGGGTGAAGCCAGGCGGCGTTGCGAGACGGCCTTGAGCGGATTCCAGGTTCCCGATCCGGAATTTGACAGGCTTGCGGCCTTTGATGAATTTCACTCCTTGACCGGCTGGCAGGGCGTTTGACCGGAGCGGCAATGGCGGAAATGGAAAACAGCTCGAAGAGACAGCAGGATGGTTCCTACGATCTTCTCAGTTCTGTCAGCACTCCCGAGGAGCGTGCGAGTTCCGATCCGCAACTTGTTGTCGATGTGGAAGGTTTCGAAGGCCCGCTCGATCTCCTGTTAGGCCTGGCGCGAACGCAAAAGGTAGATCTTGCGCGTATTTCCATTCTCGAACTCGTCGAACAATACCTGGAATTCGTGGCCGAAGCCCGCAGGATGAGGCTGGAGCTGGCCGCGGACTATCTGGTCATGGCTGCATGGCTTGCCTTCCTGAAGTCCAAACTGTTGCTGCCTGAGCAGAAGAATGAGGACGAACCGACAGGTGAGGAACTTGCCGCGGCTCTCGCTTTCCGTTTGCGGCGTCTGGAGGCTATGCGGGAGGTTTCCGAAAAACTCTTGACCCGGAACAGACAGGGGCGGGACGTGTTCCATCGTGGTGAACCTGAAACCATGTCGGTGCAACACAAGAGCATCTGGGACGCTTCCATCTACGATCTGCTGTCTGCGTATGCCACGCAGCGCCAAAGGCAATCCGTAACCTCCGTCCGTGTGTTGCGCAGGACGGTATGGTCGCTGCAGGAAGCGCGCGAACTGCTCACCAAACTGGTTGGCCGGGTCGGTGAATGGGCCCCAATGAATGCCTATCTGCGCGATTATCTCTACGACAACAAGGATTGGGCGACGATTGTCGCAAGCACCTTCAGCGCCAGTCTCGAGATGGTGCGCGAAGGTCAGGTCGAAATCCGGCAGGGCGAACCTTTTTCCCCGGTCTATATTCGTGCCGTCATGAAGGAGCCGGATCATGGCGTCTGATTTCGATCTTCTGCAGTTGGAAAACGACGAGGAAACCGCTCCATCTAAGCCTCTGGATCCGGCTGGCCTTCGCATGGTCGAAGCGTTGCTGTTCGCCTCGTCCGAACCGCTGTCGCTTGAAGAGCTGACACTACGTCTGCCAGAAGGCACGGATGTGCTGGCCCTTCTCGAGGAGTTGCAGAACACCTATGCCTCGAGAGGCGTCAATCTGGTGAGGGTCGCGGGGAAATGGTGCTTCCGAACGGCTGAGGATCTCGCCTACCTGATGCACCGGAACGTCGAAGAGCAGCGCAAATTGTCGCGCGCAGCACTCGAGACGCTTGCGATCATCGCCTATCATCAGCCGGTCACGCGCGCCGAGATTGAGGAAATTCGAGGCGTTTCCACGTCCAAGGGAACACTTGATGTTCTGCTTGAAACGACATGGATACGAATGCGTGGACGCCGCAGAACTCCCGGCCGTCCGGTCACCTACGGAACCACCGATCATTTCCTGATCCACTTCGGTCTGGAGAATGTCCGAGACTTGCCGGGACTTGAGGAGCTGAAGGGAGCGGGGCTTCTGGACAGCGCCGTGCCGGCCTCGTTCCTTGTGCCGACACCCAATGACGATATCGCATTGACGGAAGATGAGGATCCACTAGAAGACGGGTCTCTGTTTGACGATGATGACGCGGACGAGACCGCCGGATCCTGATGCCCGATCGCAAAAAGCCGACTTCAACCAATGGCAATGGCCATACGCTGAGCTGGGGTGCGCCCGGAACAGCCGGCGCAACCATCGCTGCAGGTCTGGTCTTTGAGAATGTGTCTCACGACTATGATGGCGTGACATCGGTTCAGGACCTGAGCCTGTCCATCGCACCGGGCGAGATCCTTTGTCTGCTTGGTCATTCCGGCTGCGGCAAGACCACATTGATGCGTATTGCCGCAGGCGTTGAGCGTCAGAGCAAGGGCAGGGTGCTGATCAACGGCCGGGAAATTGCCGGCGATGAACTGTTTCAGCCTCCCGAAAAGCGCGGTGTCGGCCTGATGTTCCAGGATTACGCGCTTTTTCCGCATATGAGCATTCTGGCGAATGTAATGTTCGGCCTGACCAACATGCCAAGACGGGAAGCCCAGACCGCCGCCCTGAGTGCTCTCGGCCGCGTCGGTCTGGCGGACTATGCAGCCGACTATCCTCACGCGCTTTCCGGTGGTGAACAGCAGCGTGTCGCGCTGGCCCGTGCACTGGTTCCCAGGCCCGGCATTCTCCTGATGGACGAACCATTCTCGGGTCTCGACAAACGTCTTCGTGACAATGTGCGCGATGAAACGCTCGCGGTTATTCGCGAAACGCGCGCCACCTGCATCATTGTGACCCACGATCCGGAAGAAGCCATGCGCATGGGCGACAAGATCGCACTGATGCGCCAGGGCCGCCTGGTTCAGCACGGCACGGCCGCAGACCTCTACAAGGCGCCCGTCGACCTGTTTGCCGCAAGGTTCTTTTCGGAACTGAACCAGTTGGAAGGTGTTGTGACCCTGGCAGGTGTCGAAACGCCGGTCGGCGTCTTGTCATCGGAGGGTTTGTCGCCGGGGCAGAAGGTTGATGTTTGCGTTCGGCCACAAGGCGTTGTTTTGAACAATGCCGGATTGTGCGGTGTTCCCGGCAGAATTCGTTCGAAACGATTCGTCGGCGAGGTCGATTTGTTGTCTATTGCAATAGACGGGCTCAATCATCCCCTTCAGGCAAGGGTTCGTGCGGGCAGTCCCTGGGAGCGTGGAATGGACGTTGCCGTTACGACTGATCCGAAAGACGTGCTTGTTTTTCCGCGTTCACCTTCCCAAGTCTAAGGGGAGGGCAACTTATCATTCCGTCTAAGTGATCGAAATCAAATAGACTGGCATGTTGCAGGGAGTGGGCCGTTTTTGTAAGAAGGGCCTAAGGGCTTTTAAAGCCGATTATCAGGAGTTTGGCGTATGGGCATTAGTATTTGGCAGATCTTGATCATCGCAGTGGTCGTTGTTCTGCTGTTCGGACGTGGCAAGATTTCCGATCTCATGGGTGATGTTGCAAAGGGAATCAAAAGCTTCAAGAAGGGCATGGCCGAAGACGACGTAGCCGACTCTCCGAAGACCATCGACCACAAGAGCAGCGAAACGGCATCGTCCGTGAACGCCGAAGATCAGACCAAAGCGAGCTGATCTCAATCTGCATCGCGTCTCCTTAAGGGACGATACATCTCATGTTCGATATCGGGTGGACCGAACTATTGGTGATCGCCTGTGTGGCGATCATCGTCGTGGGGCCAAAGGATTTGCCGCGCATGCTGCGCACACTTGGCCAGACGATTGGGAAGATGCGAAAGCTTTCGCGTGAGTTCCAGTCGACCTTCAACGACGCGCTGCGTGAGGCCGAACAACAGGCCGATATCGCTGACATGAAGAAGCAGGTCGAATCGGCCGCCAACTTCAATCCGTTGGGTGATTTGAAAAAATCCATCGAAGAAGACGCGACCAAGAAAGCCGACAAGCCAAAAGTGGCAGCCAGCGAACCGGCGTCGCCGCCGGCAGACAGCGCAAATGCGGACAAGGTTTCTCCTACGGAAACAGCCCAGGCTGAAACCGAGGCAAAGCCGAAAACCGCGCCGGTGACGGAAGATGTAAAGGCATGAGCCAGGACGAAATCGACGCCTCGAAGGCGCCACTGATCGAACATCTGATCGAACTGCGCCAACGACTTATGTGGTCGATCGGTGCGATCCTCGTGATGTTCGTTATCTGCTTCTATTTCGCCACGGATATCTACAACATCCTGACTGTGCCTTACCTGCGTGCTGCAGGAGAGGGCCACCCGGTGGAGATGATCTTCACCGCGCCGCAGGAATGGTTTTTCACCCAGTTGAAGCTCGCGCTTTTCGGCGCGCTCTTTCTGGCTTTTCCTGTCGTGGCCAGCCAGATCTACATGTTCGTGGCGCCCGGGCTCTACAAGCATGAGCGTGGCGCGTTCCTGCCGTTTCTGGTCGCAACGCCTGTTTTGTTCCTGATCGGTGCCTGTCTCGTCTATTTCCTGGTCATGCCCATGGCCATGGGCTTCTTCCTGTCTCAGGAACAGGCTGCGGCCACCGGTAAGGTCGCCATTCAGCATCTTGCCAAGGTGAGTGAATACCTGGGCCTGATCATGATCCTGATCTTCGCCTTCGGCCTGGTGTTCCAGTTGCCGGTGGTGCTGACCTTGCTCGGCAGGGCAGGCCTGGTGAGCTCCGATACGCTTCGCCAAAAACGCAAATATGCGATTGTTGGTGCCTTCGCTGCTGCTGCAATTTTGACACCACCCGACCCGATCTCGCAGATCGGTCTTGCGCTGCCTACGCTGCTTCTCTACGAAGTCTCCATTCTGTCCGTCAAACTGGTGGAACGCCAGCGTGCCGAAAGGGAGGCTCAACGCGAAGCCGAGGATGCGGCCGCTTGATGCTTTGAACGCTGCGCTTCCCGGATTGACAGACGGAATTGATTGAAACGACCGTCGTTCGGGAAGCGAAGATGTTTGATATTAGATGGATACGGGAAAACGCAGTCGCCTTTGACCAGGCTTTGGCTAAACGGGGTTATGAAGCTTCCGCAGCCAAGCTGATCGCACTGGACGATTCCCGTCGCTCCCATATCACCAAACTTCAGGAAGCCCAGGAACGGCGCAATGCCGCCTCCAAGGAAATCGGCAAGGCCAAGGGCTCGGGCGATGACGCGCGTGCGAAAGAGCTGATTGACGAAGTCGCACAGATCAAGGCTTTCATTCAGTCGGGTGAAGAAGAAGAGCGTAAGCTCATTGCCGATCTGGAAGCGGCCATGGCCGTCATCCCCAATCTGCCGCATGACGATGTTCCTGTGGGCGAGGATGAAGCCGGCAACGTGCTTCTGAAGACGCACGGTGAAAAACCGGTCTTCACGTTCAATGAAGCTCCGAAAGAACACTATGAGCTGGGCGAAGACCTCGGCGGCATGGACTTTGCCGCTGCGGCCAAGCTGTCTGGTTCGCGTTTCGTGATCCTCAAGGGTCAGATTGCCCGGCTGGAACGCGCTCTTGGCCAGTTCATGATTGACCTGCACACCCAGGAAAACGGCTATACAGAGGTTTCGCCGCCGCTTCTGGTTCATAGCGATCCGCTCTACGGGACCGGTCAGCTGCCGAAATT
Source organism: Labrenzia sp. PO1 (assembly GCF_012273635.1). Lineage (NCBI taxonomy): Bacteria > Pseudomonadati > Pseudomonadota > Alphaproteobacteria > Hyphomicrobiales > Stappiaceae > Labrenzia > Labrenzia sp. PO1. Next base: position 429,781 of record NZ_JAAXCR010000003.1, on the reverse strand, counting down.
CGAGGAAGATCTCTTCAAGACCACCACGGATCACTACCTGATCCCGACGGCCGAAATACCGCTGACCAATCTGGTTGCCGGTGAGATCCTCCCGGAAGATCAACTGCCGCTTCGTGTGACTGCGCTCACCTATTGTTTCCGGTCCGAGGCCGGGTCTGCCGGGCGTGATACGCGTGGAATGCTGCGCCAGCATCAGTTCCAGAAATGCGAACTCGTTTCCGTTACCAAGCCGGAAGACTCGCTCGACGAGCTGGAACGCATGTTGGGCTGCGCGGAGAAAGTTCTGCAGAAACTCGGCCTGCATTACCGGGTGATGACCTTGTGCAGCGGCGACATGGGCTTTGGTGCACGCAAGACCTACGACATCGAGGTCTGGTTGCCCGGACAGGATACCTACCGCGAGATTTCGTCCTGTTCCGTTTGCGGCGACTTTCAGGCGCGCCGCATGAATGCAAGGTTCCGGCCCACTGACTCAAAACAACCGCTCCACGTGCACACCCTCAACGGATCGGGTATCGCAGTTGGGCGGGCATTGATTGCCGTTTTGGAAAACTATCAAAATGGCGATGGCACGATCACCGTTCCCGACGTTCTGCGACCTTACATGGGTGGTCTGGAAAAGATCGGCTGAGCGGGACCGGCGGGAAGGGCGGCCTGATCGGCATTGCCTGGATCGTGAGCGCCGGCGTTCAGTCGCAGCATACCGCCGGAATTTTGATTGCAATGGACGGCAACCGCGCAAGTTTGCCGTCCATCTTCATTTGGGCCTCTTCGGACATGATGTCAGAAGAGCTCGTGGGAAAACGGAGCAAAGATCGAGATGCGTATCCTCATCACCAATGACGACGGAATTCAGTCTCCCGGGCTGACGGTTCTGGAAAACATTGCCAGGACACTTTCCGACGATGTCTGGGTAATCGCTCCTGAAACCGACCAGAGTGGTGTTGCCCATTCCCTGACACTGAGCGACCCGCTGCGCCTTCGTAAGCTCGATGACCGGCACTACGCCTTGAAAGGGACGCCAACTGATTGCGTGATCATGGGCGTGCGCAAGGTGCTGCCCGGTTTGCCGGATCTTGTGCTGTCGGGAATTAACAGGGGCCAGAACCTCGCTGAAGACGTGACCTATTCCGGAACCGTTGCCGGAGCGATGGAAGGAGCCATCCTCGGGATCAGGTCGATCGCCGTTTCCCAGGCTTACAACTGGGATGTGCGTGCCGAGCCGGACTATTCGACCGCTGAAGCCCACGCACCAGCGCTCTTCCGCAGGCTGATCGATTTCGAACTTCCGCAATATACGTTGTTGAATGTCAACTTTCCGGCCTGTGACGCCAAGGACGTGAAGGGGATCAAGGTTACCGTACAGGGGCACCATGAACAAAGCGGACTGTCCATCGACGAGCGTTCGGACGGGCGTGGTTATCCCTATTACTGGCTGCGTTTTCAGGATCGCGGCAAATCCGTACTTGATAATTCCGATCTGCAGGCAATTGCGGATGGATATGTTTCCGTTTCGCCGCTACGCATAGATCTGACAGCCCACGACCTGGTGACACACTTGGCGGAGGCTTTGGGGTAAACCCTGAGGGGGAACGGTTCATGGCCGGTCAATTGCCCGGCAAGGAAAACAGGACGATGGCGTCCGCTTTGCCGGATGAAGCGGAAGCCCGCGCTGCATTGGTTCTGGCACTGCGACAGCGCGGTGTCGGGGCGAGGGACGTACTGGCTGCAATTGAACGCGTCCCCCGGCGCCTTTTCCTGTCCGCACGCCATCACAGTCTTGCCTATGAAGACGCAATGCTGCCGATCGAATGCGGGCAGATCGTTTCAGCACCTTCAATCGTTGCCTTTACGGTACAGGCGCTAGCAATCGACTCCAGTCACGTGGTTCTGGAGATAGGGACCGGTTCCGGCTATCAGGCAGCCGTTATGTCCCATCTGGCCGCCCAGGTGGAAACGCTCGACAGGTTCGCCACCTTGACGGATCTGGCAACACGACGTTTTGAGGCGCTCAAACTGACGAACGTGAAAGCCCGGCAGGCCGACGGTTTGAGCGAGTTTCGCCAGAAAGGCCCCTACGACAGGATTGTCGTCAACGCGGCAGTGGAAGAAGTGCCAGACCCTTGGCTGCAGCAGCTGAAACCGGGAGGCATCCTGATCGCGCCGGTCGGTCAGGCAAAAATGGCCCAGCCGTTGATCAAGTTCCAGAAAACCGAGAGTGTTGTGACTGCGGAAACGCTGAAGATGGTGCGGACGGTCATGTTGCAGCCGGGAATCGCCAAGAAGCTCTAGAACGGTGATTCATGCCGATTCTTGGGCCCATGCATTCGTTGAGCTTACTCGACCACTTGCCTGTTCAAATTTACTATAATCGGCGCGATTGCTGGCTTTCTGGTTTGCTTCAATACTGAGAAATCGTTGTTTTTCAGCGAAAGCGTCAACCGTCTTTAGCCTTTATAAACCTTACTGCCGTCTACTCTTAACCATAACAGCCACAGTCAGCGGTTAGAGTTAAGGCGATGATGAAGCGGAAGCGTACCCTCCGCAGGGATCTGATGGGCAAGGTAGCGACAGTGTCGCTGGTTGCTGTTGCTCTCGCGGGATGTTCCAGCGCGGTCGAGCGATTTGGTGAACCACCCTATTATACGGGCAATACCCAGAATCAGCGGGATATTCTCAACGGCGGCCAGAAGCAGCCGACATACCAGGATATCGTGAATGGGCCTGGAGGGACCGCCGCAGGGCTTCCACAGAGTTCGTCCCAGCCAGTGACGACGGGGTCCATCCCGAACAGAGCGCCATCTGTCCAGTCTGCGCCGTTGCCAGTGCCGGTGACGACTGCTCAGCGTCCTGCACCTGTCCGCACAGCACCAGTTGCGACACAGCCCGCACCTGAAGCGGTGGCATCGGCCGGGAATGTGAGGAGTTGGAAAGGGTGGACATCTGCCGGCGGAACCCGGGTGCAAATGCGTCAGGGTGATTCCATCAATTCCATGGCACGCCGGTATGGTGTTCCGATCCAGGCTATTGTTGCTGTCAATGGCATCGACGACCCGGCAAAGGTACAGCCGGGCCAGAGCGTCATCATCCCGACTTACGTTTACGCTGAACGAAACGGTTCAACGAGCACGACTGAAGGCGAAAGCGGCAAGGTCAAACTGCCGACAGCTGGACGAAGCGATAATGTTGTCACTGGCTCCGTGCCGACGTCTGTCGGGACGATGCCGAGACCTGATCAGAAGAACGGTCAGCAGCCGACATTCGCTGATATCAGCCAGGGTAAGGTCGACGTTGTCCGCGTCAGCACCTTGCCGAGGCGCAAGCCCGGTGGATCCGATCAAACTCTGACCACAGCTTCCATTTCGTCCGGATCGTCTTCTTCGAGCGTGCCGACACCGCGCCGTCAGCCAGAGACTTCGTCCGCGGGCTCGCAGCCCGTTGCTGCGGCACCGTCGGGAACGGTAGAGAAAACCAAGCTGCCACAGCCCGCTCTCACGCAGGAAGCCCGGCCCACAGAACCGATCAAGACGCCAACTGTCGTTGCCAAGGTTCAGGAAGACGATAGCGCGGATGCCAAGTTCCGGTGGCCTGTTCGTGGCCGTATCATCTCCGACTTCGGCGCGAAGCCGGGTGGTGGCAAGAACGAGGGTGTGAATCTTGCTGTTCCTGAAGGAACACCTGTTCATGCTGCTGACGACGGTTCCGTGATCTATTCAGGCAACGAACTGAAGGGCTACGGTAACCTGATCCTCGTTCGTCACAATGATGGCTGGGTCTCTGCCTATGCACACAACAGCGAGTTGAAGGTCAAGCGGGGCGATACGATCCGCCGCGGCGACGTGGTTGCGCTGGCGGGCGCGACTGGGTCAGTCAACCAGCCGCAGCTCCATTTCGAACTGCGCCAGGGCAACAAGCCCGTCGATCCGCTGAAATACCTGCCGCGACGCTGACGCTGACGCTGACAATTCTCGTATCCGGTGGGACCTTGCGATCCGCCGGATGAGAAAAGGCAGTCCGTGGCCAAAAACCTTGAATCTTGTCAATCAGCCCGGCCCTTGCGCCGGGCTTTGTCATTTCAGGAAATCGTCTTGCCGAGCCTGCCCGCCAGATCCTGAATGAACTGAAAGGCGACACGGCCCGACCGGCTGCCGCGCGTCGTCGCCCATTCCAGCGCTTTTGCTCGCAATTCGTCTGCTTCGATCTTCAGGTCAAAGTGTGCGGCATAGCCGCGCACCATATCAAGGTAGTCGTCCTGGCTGCACTTGTGAAATCCGAGCCAAAGCCCGAACCGGTCCGACAGCGAAACCTTTTCTTCAACGGCTTCTGCGGGGTTTATTGCTGTCGAGCGTTCGTTCTCGATCATGTCCCTTGGCAGAAGGTGACGGCGGTTCGAAGTAGCATAGAAAATGACGTTGTCAGGCCGACCTTCGATCCCGCCCTCAAGAACGGCTTTGAGCGACTTGTACGAGGTATCGTCATTGTCGAAACTCAGGTCGTCGCAAAAAACGATGAACCTGCAGGAAACGTCCCGGATGAGGTTCATGAGTTTGGGCAGCGACTCGATGTCTTCTCGATGAATTTCAATGAGTTTCAAGCCGGCGGAAACGTTTTCGACGGCGATCGCTGCATGGGCAGCCTTGACCAGTGAGGATTTGCCCATGCCTCTGGCGCCCCAGAGCAATGCGTTGTTTGCAGGTAATCCCTTTGCAAACCGGCGCGTATTGTCGAGAAGAAGATCTCGCACATGGGAAACCGCACAAAGCAACGTGATATCGACGCGATTGATCTTTTGAACCGGTAGCAGTTCACCCGGATCAGGCGCCCAGACGAAAGCGTCAGCAACCGAAAAATCCGGGCTGCCGGGACGGGCCGGCACCGCACGTGCGATAAGGTCGATCAGGGAATCGAGTTTTGCATTTAATGCGGTGAGGTCGTTTTCAGCGTTCATTCTTCTTGCAAGCCCTGTCAAAAAGGCCCATGTCAGGCCCTGAATTAAGTGATGGCAGGATTAACACGGTGCGGGAAACACGAAAACGTCAGTTATTCCCATACCGGTACGCTGGAAACTGCTTGCAAAGCTTGAAATGAGGCGCGCCGCAGTTATAGTCCGCGCCACCAGAATGAGAGCGTTTTTGCCGAAGACCCGACAGAGGGGTCGGTGGTCACCAAAAACGCCACTTAGGAGAAGTGAATGTTTATCACCCCAGCCTACGCGCAGGCAGCCGGTCCGGCAGGCGCTTCCGGTTTCTTGATCCAGATCCTGCCTTTCGTGGCGATCTTCGCAATCATGTATTTCCTGATCATCCGCCCGCAGCGTCAGCGCATGAAGAAACATCAGGACATGGTTGCCAACCTTCGTCGTGGTGACACCATCGTGACCACCGGTGGCCTGATCGGCAAGGTTTCCAAAGTCGTAGACGACGGTGAAGTGCAGGTCGAACTTTCCGAGGGCGTCAAGGTTCGTCTCGTACGTTCCATGGTGCAGGAAGTGCGCTCCAAAACCGAACCGGCCAAGGAAAACGCGTAACGCGATCCCCGCCGCTTCGATGATACCGCCGGGCCGGTTCAGATCGGCCTGGCTGCATTTAAGGCTTGACCATGCTCTATTTCGCACGCTGGAAAATCGCGCTGATCGTGCTTGTGGTTGCCGCTGGCATCCTGACCACGCTGCCGAATTTCTTCTCCCAAAAACAACTTGAAAGCTGGCCGGACTTCCTGCCGAAGAACCAGATGGTTCTCGGTCTCGACCTTCAGGGCGGTGCTTATCTGCTTTATGAAATCGACAAGCAGGATTACGTCCAGAAGCGTATGAAGGCGCTGGTCGGCGATATCCGGTCAACCCTGCGCGAAGATCCGCGCATCGGGTATACGGGGCTCGGAGTTCAGGGAGACGCCGCTCAGGTTCGTATTCGCGATCTGACCCGGTTGGCCGATGCGGAAGAGCGTCTGCAACCACTCGTCAACCCGCTGGCCTCCAGTGTTTTTGGCGGTCAGGCGGTCAATGAGTTTGACATGACCGTGACGGAAGACGGTCTGGTTCGATTTTCCTATTCCGAGCGTGGCCTTGAGGATCGCATGACGAATATCGTCCAGCAATCCATCGAGGTCATCCGGCGTCGTGTCGATGAACTGGGGACTACGGAACCCAGCATCCAGCGCCAGGGCGCCGACCGGATTCTGGTCGAAGCTCCGGGTGAAGATGATCCGGAACGCTTGAAAGATCTCGTCGGCCAGACGGCGCAGCTCACTTTCCACATGGTCGATACGTCCATGTCCGGCGAACAGGCGCTTCAGAACCGTCCGCCTGCAGGCACTGTCATCATGACTTCGGTTGATGATCCGCCCATTCCTTATCTTCTCGAGGAAGCGCCGCTCCTGTCGGGCGAAGACCTTGTCGATGCTCAGGTCAGCTTCGATCAGCGCAACAACGAACCGGTTGTGAACTTCCGCTTCAATCAGTCCGGCGCGCGCAAGTTCGCCCAGATCACGCAGCAGAACGTCAACCGTCCGTTCGCAATCGTGCTCGACAATGAAGTCATTTCCGCGCCGGTTATCCGTGAGCCGATCACCGGTGGTTCAGGTCAGATTTCCGGCAGCTTCACGCTGGAGGGCGCCAACGATCTTGCCGTGCTGTTGCGCGCCGGTGCGTTGCCGGCCAAGCTGACCGTCATCGAGGAACGCTCTATCGGCCCAGGCCTCGGCGCTGACTCCATTGAAGCAGGCAAGTTGGCGTCTATCATCGGCGGCGGTCTGGTGATCGTCTTCATGATCCTGGCCTATGGCCGCTTCGGCATAATTGCCGACCTTGCTCTGATGGTGAACATCTTCCTGATCTTCGGTGCGCTGACAATGCTGCAGGCAACACTGACCTTGCCCGGCATTGCAGGTATCGTTTTGACGATCGGTATGGCGGTGGATGCGAACGTGCTGATTTTCGAGCGTATTCGCGAAGAAGCAAGGGCAGGGAGATCTGTCATTTCCGCGGTGGATGCAGGCTTCAGCCGTGCCCTCGGTACGATCCTGGATGCCAACATCACGACCCTGATCGCCGCCGTGATCCTGTTCCAGCTCGGCTCGGGTCCGGTCAAGGGCTTCGCCGTGACATTGGCCATCGGTATCTTCACCACAGTGTTCTCGGCATTCACGTTCAGCCGGTTGCTGGTAGCCCTTTGGCTCCGCCACCGCCGTCCGTCGAAATTGCCGATTTGATCCGGGAGACTTTCAAATGTTGCTGAGAATTGTTCCGGACAACACCAAAATCAAATTCATGTGGCTGCGGAAAGTCAGCTTTCCGCTGTCCATCGTACTGGTGATCGCATCAATCGCCGCCTTCTTCACCATTGGGCTAAACTACGGCATCGACTTCAAGGGCGGTACCATCATCGAAATCAAGACCGATGGTCCGGCCGATGTCGCCTCGATCCGTTCCGATCTGTCTTCCCTGAACCTTGGGGATGTCCAGGTACAGGAATTCGGCGGTTCGGACGACATTTTGATCCGTGTTGAAGAACAGCCGGGTGGCGAGCTTGCTCAGCAGGCCGTTATCGGCAAGGTGCGAACCATTTTCGAAGGTCAGGAAGTGGATTTCCGCCGCGTCGAAGTCGTGGGCCCGCGTGTTTCGGGTGAGCTGGCTCAGGCAGGGGCAATCGCGGTTGCCGCCTCGTTGCTGGCGATCCTGTTCTACATCTGGTTCCGCTTCGAGTGGCAGTTTGCAGTTGGGGCCATTCTGACAACGGCCAACGACGTGGTCATAACCATTGGCCTGTTCGTCCTGCTACAGCTTGATTTCTCGTTGTCCAGTATCGCGGCCGTTCTGACCATCATCGGTTATTCACTCAACGATACCGTGGTCGTTTATGACCGTATTCGCGAGAACCTGCGCAAATACAAGAAGCGGCCATTGACGGAAGTGCTCGACATGTCGATCAACGAGACGCTGTCTCGTACGACCATGACGTCTCTCACGACGCTGCTGGCGCTTTTCGCGCTTTACATCTTCGGCGGTGAGGTCATCCAGTCGTTCACCCTTGCAATGATCTTCGGTATCGTGATCGGCACCTATTCGTCGATCTTCCTGGCGGCTCCTTTCCTGATCCTGTTCAATCTTCGTGCGGAGGCCATGTCTCCGAAGGACGACGATGGCGAAAAGGATCCAAAGGCGAAAGCGTCGGCTTAGGGACGGTACGATGGAAATCCGCGATGCGCATTTTCCCGGTCGGGCGCCGCTCGAAGCTTATGGCAATGGCGGCTTCCGGTTTGCCGGGATGTCTCATCGCGGATCCTTGTTATGCGTTCCGAGCGGAATCTACGGCTGGGACGTTAGCGATGCGTCCGCCTTTACTCCTGAAGCCTTTCAGAAGGTTCTGGAGGAACAGGCGGACATTGAAGTGCTTCTGGTCGGAACCGGCAAGGAACTTCGACCTTTGCCGGCAGAGCTGAAAACGCTGTTTCGGGAGGCGGGCATATTGTCCGACCCGATGTCGACAGGCGCCGCGCTTCGGACCTTCAATGTGCTTTTGTCGGAAGACCGGGCTGTAGCTGCTGCACTGATCGCTGTCGACTGAAGCACCTCAAAGGCTATCGGGCTCTATGACGACCGATTTTGACCATGCTGCCGATGTGGTTCGTCAATTTGACAAGGACCGCTATCTCAGTGCGTTGCTGGCACCAGAAGCCCATCGCAAGGGACTGATGGCGCTCTATGCCTACAGCGCCGAGATTTCCCGTATTAGAGAACTGGTGTCGGAACCGCTTCCGGGTGAAGTTCGGCTACAATGGTGGCGAGACCTGCTCGAAGGCACGGAACATGGAGCTATTGCGTCCAATCCGGTTGCCAATGCCTTGTTGCAGACGATAGACCGATACGAATTGCCGAAAGAAAGCCTTGTGGCGATGGCGGAGGCAAGGGTTTTCGATCTCTACAACGACCAGATGCCAAGTCTCAACGATCTGGAAGGTTACGCTGGTGAAACCGTTTCTGGTGTGATCCAGCTGGCTTGCCTTGTCTTGAATGATGGCAAGGAAGCCGGCACGGCAACGGCCGCGGGGCACGCGGGCGTGGCGTATGCGCTGACCGGTTTGATGCGCGCACTTCCTTGGCATGCGTCGCGGCAGCAGATGTATTTGCCGAAGGACGTCTGTGACCGGCACAATCTTGACGTCCAGTCAGTGTTTCGAGGCGAAACGACGGTTGAACTTCGGGCTGTGCTTGCTGAAATGCGTGGCCATGTCCGCCACCACATCGGCCGTGTGCGTCAGGCGTCGAAGGATGTACCAACCGCCTGTCAGGCAGCCTACCTGCCACTGGTTCTTGTGGAGCCATTCCTGAAAAAACTGGAACGGGAAGACCTGGACCCCTTGAAGCAGGTCGCGGAGATGTCTCAACTCAGGCGGCAATGGATGCTCTGGCGAGCGTCCAGGAACGTAATGAAGGCCATCTGATCCCGTATGGGCTGATTTCCAGACACGCAAACAGGCGCTTTCTCGCAAGAAAAAGCACCTGTTTGAAAACCATGAAAATGCATTCGATCCGGCCGCACATGCCTGAACATTGGGCCAATCGGCACCGATTATTCGGCGGCCTGTTTCACAAGGCCCAACTTGGCCTGCCAGCTCGAGAAATCCGTCTTGGCCCGGTTGGTCATCGCAAGCTTCTTTGCACGGGTCTTGTCCTTGCCTTTCAGTCGCTTGCCGTTTTCATCCTTGTTTGGTGCGTCCACTTCGGGGAAGAGGCCGAAATTGACATTCATCGGCTGGAAAGAGCCCGGTTTGCCGGCACCTTCGTCCCGTGTGATATGTCCGCCGGTAATATGACCGAGCAGCGCACCCATGGCAGTCGTTGCGGGTGGCGGGACGATCTCCTGACCGCGGGCTTCAAGGACTGCAAACAGTCCGGCGAGGCAGCCGACGCTCGCCGATTCCACATAGCCCTCACAGCCGGTGATCTGACCGGCAAACCGCAGCCGAGGATCGGCTTTGAGCCGTAAGGTTCCATCGAGAACCTTCGGCGAGTTCAGGAAGGTGTTGCGGTGAAGGCCGCCAAGGCGGGCAAATTGTGCGTTTTCTAGGCCTGGAATCATCCGGAAAATGTCGGCCTGGGCACCGTATTTCAGCTTTGTCTGGAAACCGACCATGTTGTAGAGCGTGCCGAGAGCATTGTCCTGACGCAGTTGCACAACCGCGTAGGCCTTCACTTGCGGATTATGCGCGTTGGTCAGTCCCATGGGCTTCATCGGGCCATGCCGAAGTGTTTCGCGGCCGCGGGCAGCCATGACTTCAATTGGCAGGCAGCCATCAAAGTAGGGCGTGTTTTCTTCCCATTCCTTGAAGTCCGCTGTTTCACCTTCAAGAAGCGCATCGATAAATGCTTCGTATTGCACCTTGTCCAGCGGGCAGTTGAGATAGTCCTTGCCAGTGCCGCCAGGCCCCACCTTGTCATAGCGTGACTGGAACCAGGCCTTGGAAAGATCAACACTTTCGAAGTGGACGATCGGTGCAATAGCGTCGAAGAATGCAAGAGCATCTTCCCCGCTTTTTTCCAGGATTGCCGCCGAGAGAGCCGGTGACGTCAGTGGTCCCGTTGCAATGATGACCTTTTCCCAGTCAGAGGGGGGTAGACCTGCGACTTCCTCACGCGAGATCGTCACATTCGGATGATTTTGAAGTGCGGTCGTTACAGCGTTGGAGAATCCGTCCCGATCCACGGCAAGTGCACTGCCGGCAGGTACCTGATGAGCGTCAGCGCAAGACATGATGAGCGAACCGAGCTGACGCAGTTCATGATGTATCAGGCCAACGGCGTTTTGCTCGGAATCGTCAGAACGAAAAGAGTTCGAGCAGACCAGTTCGGCAAGACCTTCGGTCTGATGAGCATCCGTTTTGCGGACGGGGCGCATTTCGTGGAGGACGACGGGCAATCCGGCTTGTGCGATTTGCCAGGCAGCCTCTGAACCGGCAAGGCCGCCGCCGATGATATGGATGGGGGTCATTTTGTGTCCCTGGGACTTGTTCCGGCCGCCTTTCATCACCGACTTGCGGCAAGGTGGATCCGGACAATTGCTTTGCCGCCCTGATTACAGGCAAAGTCGGGCAACCGCAATGTGCGCCATATCGATGTGACGGAATGGTCTGATGTCGGGCACCGATATGATTGCCGACAAAACAAAAAAACGCCCGCCGGTGGGAGGAGGTACCGGCAGGCGCTTTTGGAGTTCCACGCATGGAGCGCGGAAGATGCGGTCATCAGGTTGGGAGGAGGATACCTTCTGACCGCGAAGCTTTGTTATTTCGCAGACATGCGCGCGTAGCGAGCGATGTCGGAGCGGGCAATGCCCAGGTCGTCCAGTTCGCGGTTGGACAGGTTGGACAGCTCGTCATAGGTCTGACGGAAGCGTTTCCAGTTATTGAATTTGCGAACAACAGTATCGATCATGGTTTAGGCCTTTCGCTATCTCATGGCCATGGCACCGCGGATCGGCGTCTGGCCCGTTCATCTCTTACAGGCTGGAAGATAGGTGTTTTGTGCAGTGCGAGGTAGAGGGGAAATCGCGAAGCTGATATGCAAAAAATGCAGATTAAAAAAGCCTTAATGGGGTTGAAATGGCAAAACGACCCGCATGCTTCGCATAGCTGTCATGATTTGAGTGTTCGCAGGTGCGAAATGAAAATGGAGTCGGGAGGGTTCCTTTCTACGGATCAGTCCGTCATTTGGTCTCGCCTGAAAACTCTAGACTGACCTGGTACGCACAAGTGATCTGCGCTGACGGAAGGCAGGCGGCGATAGCGGAGAAGACGGTTGAGTTCACAAGACAGGTTGTCGATCTACCAGCCCAATCGAAAACATGGCATCGCAACAAGCGAAGACATAAAATTATCCGAATGCGCCCCCGGCCCGGGTAACGACCCAGCTTGTGAATACCTATTTTGTGCTGACTTGCATCGTTTGGGCGTTCTCACAGGGAATGCTTCGCTTGGAGCAATGAGCGAGCTGTCGCCGCAAGAGCAGAGACATCGACCTGGAGACAGTTGAGCACATCCAGATATCGCACTTGGCGTTGGAGTGTCAGAATTTTGAGGAATCTCTTGCCTGACCAGACAGGGATGGGAGGAAATCAGGACGCCAGAAAAACGAACGCCCGCCAGCGGGAGGAGGTGCTGGCGGGCGACGTTTCGACGTGACAGGGCTGGGAGGAGGATGCCCTGCGTGTCACACGCCCGTCGGCTGGGAGGAGGATGCCTAGGGACGCGATCTCTTTATTTCATTCAGCCAATCTGACGACGCGCGACAAATTTGATGTCGCTGCGGCAGATGCCGAGGTCGGCAAGCTCACGGGCCGAAAGGCGGGACAATTCGTCAACCGCACGGCGGTAGCTTACCCAGTTGCTGTACTTTTGGCGCACGGTGTCAAACATCTTCTTATTCCTTAATTATCGAAACGCGTGTGCGTTCCGCGCCGTTGTTGTCCAATGATATATTTCACCACTCGAAATAAAAGAAGTGCCATCTCTGCATGCCTGACATGCGTTTGATGCAATGCAGCAAAGCTTGCGCAGCCAGAATCGGGATGATTCGTGGAACATGCGGAAATACAAATGAAAAAGGCATGTGTGCGGTGCACACATGCCTGTCGTCACGTAACTGGAGACTGGTTAAGACCTATTCCGCAGCGTCGTGTGCCCGTTGCGGACGTCGCTGCAGCAGTTCCTGCAGGAATTGACCCGTGTAGCTTTCCGAAACCTCGGCAACGTCTTCAGGCCGTCCGGTTGCAACCACCGTGCCGCCACCGTCGCCTCCTTCCGGTCCCAGATCGATAATCCAGTCTGCTGTCTTGATTACTTCAAGATTGTGCTCGATCACCAAAACCGTGTTGCCCTGGTCAACCAGTTCGTGAAGCACTTCCAGCAGCTTTGCGACATCGTGAAAATGCAGGCCTGTCGTAGGTTCGTCCAGTATGTACAGCGTACGCCCCGTCGAGCGCTTGGAGAGTTCCTTCGCAAGCTTTACGCGCTGCGCTTCACCACCTGAGAGCGTGGTCGCCTGTTGGCCGACCTTGATGTAGCCGAGACCGACACGCGCCAGAGTCTCCATCTTGTCGCGCACGGCGGGAACTGCGGAGAAGAACACGGCGGCTTCATCCACGGTCATGTCGAGCACGTCGGCAATCGACTTGCCCTTGAACTCGACCTCGAGCGTTTCCCGATTGTACCGTTTGCCTTTGCATACGTCGCAAGTGACGTAAACATCCGGCAGGAAGTGCATTTCGATCTTTATGACGCCGTCGCCCTGACAGGCTTCGCAGCGGCCTCCCTTGACGTTGAAGGAGAACCGGCCGGGCTGATAGCCTCTGGCCTTGGCTTCAGGCATGCCGGCGAACCATTCACGGATCGGGGTAAAGGCACCGGTGTAGGTCGCCGGGTTGGATCTGGGTGTCCGGCCGATCGGTGACTGATCGATGTCGATGACCTTATCGAGCACTTCCAGGCCTTCGATGCGATCGTGCGGGGCAGGGTTGTCCCGCGCGCCATTGAGGCGACGAGCTGCGGCCTTGTAGAGCGTATCGATCAGGAACGTGGACTTGCCGCCACCCGACACACCGGTGACGCAGGTAAACGTGCTGAGCGGCACGTCGACGTCAATGTCCTTGAGATTGTTGCCGCGGGCGCCGCGAACGGAGATCTTCCGCTTCTTGTTGATTTTTCTGCGCTCGTCGTTGCGCGAAACCATCATGGATCCAGACAGGTACTGCCCCGTCAACGAATTGGGATTGGCCATGATTTCGGAGGGAGTGCCCTTGGCGACGATCTGCCCGCCATGGACACCCGCTCCTGGTCCGACGTCGACAACGTAATCGGCAGTCAGCACCGCGTCTTCATCATGCTCGACCACAATCACCGTATTGCCGAGATCGCGCAGGTGTTTCAGCGTTTCCAGAAGACGGGCGTTGTCGCGCTGATGAAGGCCGATGGACGGCTCATCCAGTACATAGAGAACTCCTGTCAGCCCCGAGCCGATCTGCGAGGCGAGGCGGATACGCTGGCTTTCGCCACCTGACAGTGTTCCGGAAGAGCGGGACAAGGTGAGATATTCAAGGCCAACGTCATTCAGGAACTTCAGCCGCTCGCGAATTTCCTTCAGGATGCGGCCTGCGATTTCGCTCTGTTTGTCGTTCAGTTGCTCCGGCAGGGCTTCAAACCAGAGGCTTGCATCGCGAATGGAATGTTCGGTGATCTGACCGATATGCCTGCCGGCAATCTTGACGGCAAGCGCTTCCGGCTTCAGACGGAACCCGCTGCAAGCCGGGCAGGCATGATCGGATTGAAACCTTGCCAGTTCCTCGCGAACCCAGGTGGATTCCGTCTCGCGCCACCGCCGTTCGATATTGCCGATTACACCTTCAAAGGTCTTCTCTGTCCGGTAGCTGCGGACGCCGTCATCATAGACGAATTCAATCTTCGCATTGCCGGTTCCATGAAGGATTGCCTCGCGCACTTCCGAAGGAAGATCCTTCCAGGGCGTTGCCATGGACACCTTGAAATGACTGCAGAGTGCTTCCAGCGTCTGGGCATAATAAGGTGATGTCGACCCTGTCTTCGCCCACGGCAGGACAGCTCCTTCGCGCAGGGAAAGCGAGTGGTCAGGAACAACCAGGTCTTCCTCGAAGGCGAGTGTCGTTCCAAGGCCATCACAAGTGGGGCAGGCACCGAAGGGATTGTTGAACGAGAACAGACGCGGCTCGATCTCCGGAATGGTGAAGCCGGATACCGGGCAGGCAAATTTTTCGGAAAAGATCAACCGTTCCGGGTTGCCGTTCTCGTCGGTCTTGTCGGCAAATTCGGCAATTGCAATGCCATCGGCAAGTTTCAGCGCCGTTTCCAGTGAATCGGCAAGCCGACCGGAGATATCGTCGCGCACGACGATACGGTCTACGACGACGTCGATATCGTGCTTGAATTTCTTGTCGAGGGCAGGGGCCTCGGAAATCTCATGGAAGGTTCCGTCGATCTTGACGCGCTGGAAACCCTTCTTCATCAGCTCGGCAAGTTCCTTGCGGTACTCGCCCTTGCGGCCGCGAACCATCGGCGCGAGCAGGTAGAGGCGGGCACCTTCTTCCAGCTCCAGAATGCGATCGACCATCTGGCTGACGGTCTGGCTTTCGATCGGCAGACCGGTAGCGGGGGAATAGGGAACGCCGACACGCGCAAACAAAAGGCGCATGTAATCGTAAATTTCCGTAACCGTTCCGACCGTGGAGCGCGGATTGCGGGACGTGGTCTTCTGTTCGATGGAGATTGCCGGCGACAGACCGTCGATCTGGTCGACGTCCGGTTTCTGCATCATTTCCAGGAACTGGCGCGCGTAGGCGGACAGGCTTTCCACGTACCGCCGCTGTCCTTCTGCATATATGGTGTCGAAGGCGAGTGACGACTTGCCTGAGCCAGACAGGCCGGTCATGACAATCAACTTGTCCCGGGGCAGGTCCAGGTCGACGCCCTTGAGGTTATGCTCCCGTGCGCCACGGATGCTGATGACCCGTGTTGGGTCCGCCTTCCAGGCTTCTTCCGACTGCGATCCCTTGGCTGTCTTCATTGTCGTTCTTCCTGACCGCATGCGTCGCCCAAAGCCGATTGTTGCTCTCGCATACGCTAAGATGGTCCATTGCCGATGATGTCTGTTTGCCCCGATATAGCAGTTTCGGGCGGAGCTTCCAGTGAGGCATTTCCATTATCGTGCCAGAGGCACTCGTCGATGCGATGCCTGATTGAATCGCTTTTACAGAAATGATAAGAACAAAACAAGTACATTAACGATTGCCGCGTCAGGAGCCGACCAGAAATAGGTGACCGAAACCTCGCAGTTCGTGAGATAATGTCCTGACAGAAAAATCGGGGCTTGATTGGAACAAAAGTGGAGCAAATTGTAACTAGGTGCAATCAAGGATTGTGTCTGTCGACTTTGCTCGAATTTTAGGCGGATGAACCAGGCGGCAGTTTGTAAGTTGCCTTGTGGAAAATGAGTGAAGCCTGGCGAAAATAGCGGCGAAGCTGTTGGCGTGCCGTTAGGGTTCTGGTTTCTAGCAGCAAAGCTTGCAACGTTGACCGTTTATCGACACGTGCCGGAGAAGCACACGAACATCGTCGGCGGGGTCAACGAAAAACAAACAGGAGTTCAGTATGGCGGGCAGCGTCAACAAAGTAATTTTGGTCGGCAATCTGGGAGCAGACCCGGAAATCCGCCGTACGCAGGATGGCCGCCCGATCGCCAATCTCCGGATTGCGACGTCGGAATCCTGGCGCGACCGCAACACCGGTGAGCGTCGTGAAAAGACGGAGTGGCACCGCGTCGTGATCTTCAACGACGGTCTTTGCAAAGTTGCGGAGCAATATCTGCGCAAGGGATCAAAGGTTTATCTCGAAGGCCAGCTTCAGACCCGCAAATGGCAGGATCAGTCCGGTCAGGACCGGTACTCCACCGAGATCGTGCTGCAGGGTTTCAACTCCAACCTGACCATGCTTGACGGCCGCGGCGAAGGTGGTGGTGCATCCGGCGGTCTTCCCGATTACGGCAATGACTCACAAGGCGGTGGCGGAGGTGGCTTCGGCGGCGGCGGTTCCGGTTCCGGCGGGAATTTCGGTGGTGGCTATGGCGGCGGTTCCAGCAGCGGTGGCGGTTACGGCGGTCCGTCCGGTGGCGGTGGCGGCCCTATGGACGACGAAATTCCGTTCTGATCTTTTTCTGCCCTACCGGGTGCGGTCCCATGCTTTGGGGCCGCGCACCAGGGTATGTTGATCAACCGCCGACGTTCGGGTCGTAAGGCGTGTTCGGGTCATCAACGCCGTCGTAATATTCCTTCGCACTGCCGAGACCGCAGTGATAGACGGCTTCTTCTGCGCGTGTGTCGCCACCCGTAATCGGGGCGCCGTTGTGATGCGCGAATTCATGAATGATGGTGGCCAGCACCATCCACCTGCCCATTTTAAAGGCCCGGTCACCAACCGCGATTTCCCCGGAAGGAACGTGGATTTCCCCATGTAGCGGTGAAATGGTCGGTCCGTAATTCACCCAAATCGAGCTGTCGTTGATCATGTCTGACAAGCTTCGCCCCTTGGGCAGCGTCCGGAAATAGGCATTACATCCTGGGTTGTTCTTGACCATCTTGAAAAGCTTGTTTCTGGCCCATTTCAGCTTTGAATACTGGGAAGAGTTGAAACTTGTGTATTTCCAGATCGGTGACGAATGGTCACCAACATTGAATTGAAACGGCATTTGGCTCTCCGGTAATGTCTCACGTACTCGTGAAGCCGTAGATACGCCTTTGATGAAGAAGGTGGCGTGATGCCAATCACGCGAGGTTGTTTTTCCAAACAGCCGCAGTTCTGTCGTTTCTGGCACCGTGATGGTGGGCAGCTGTCCTGTCAGCAACGAGGCAAAATCGTCACAGTCGACTGATTTCAAACCTGTGTAGGACGGCGCCTCTTAACCATCTGATGAACCCTGTTATAGTATCAAACGGTTTACGGGCGCAGTTTCCGGGAATCGGGTCGCGGGGCCCGGTTGCACGGTAACTGCGTTGCCATATCACGCTCGGATGTAGAACATCCTCGGCGGATATGCCGAACAGCCTTCGATCCTTGCAGGGAAGCAATAAAACCCTGGTGACTTGGGCAAGGCGTCAGGTTCGAAAAGATTTAAAATAAGCGGGTTTAGACAATGCGAGCGAATGCAATGGCACTGAGCGAATGTACCAGGAAAAAACCGAAACGTTCTGTCCTGGGGACGTCCCTCAGGGCTGGCTTGATGGCAACGGTGCTTTTTTCCGGTTTTAACCTGGTCTCGGTAGAGCCTGCTTCCGCGCAGGGGTTGTTCCAGCGTCTGTTCAATCCGGAAGCGCATCGCCGACAGCAGGAGCGTGAGCGCCAGCAGGATCTTAGCAAGAAGGTCGTTACCGCAAAGGTCTCTGCGCCGCGCTACCTCAATTACACGGCCGACAGCTGGAAGAAGGTTTCGCTGGCTGAGCTGTCGGAGATCAAGTCCGCCGAGGTGAAGCCTGATGTCCAGCCCGTTGAAACGACGGATGCCCCGAGCACCGAAAGCGATAGCCTGCCACAGGCTCCGGTCGTTCTGACCGCATTCGACACGGCGCGTCCGGCATTGAAAGACATGTCGCTCACCGTCCTTCCGGAAGTGGGTTCTGCAGTCATTTCATTCTATCGTGAGCATCCCGATTTCGTCTGGGTGAAAGACGGTAAGCCGACAGAAAAGGCAATCGCGGTCCGCAGCAGTCTCGCTGAAACAGGCAAATTTGCGCTGAACCCGGAAGACTATGTCGTCGATCTTCCCGTAACTGAAGGTCTTGAAGGTGAGGCACTCGATGCCGCTACGATGCGGTTCGAGATGGAGATGAGTGCAGCCGTTCTGACATATGTTCTGGATTCCAGGCGCGGCCGTGTCGATCCGAACCGGATTTCCGAATATCACGATCTGCCAAGGCATGAAGTCGATCTCGTTGCAGCCCTGGAAGGCTTCAAGGCAGCGGCCAATGCCGAAACAGCAGTTGCCAAAGCGCAGCCTCAGAGTGAACATTTCCGCAAGCTGACCGAAGAGTTGGCCCGCCTGCGAGCAGAAGATGAAGACGCCGACCAGATCGTCATCGCGCCCGGCACATTCCTGAAGGCTGGCAAATCCAGCCCGGAAATGAAGAACATCGTCGCCGCGATCGCCAAGAACGGCTCGGAGGAACTCAAGTCGGCTCATGAAGAGACGCTGACTGCCTATGATGGCGCTGAACTTTATTCTCCGGAACTCGTTGAGCTGGTGAAGGCTTTCCAGAAGGAAGCCAAGCTCACGCCGGATGGTATCATCGGCAAGAACACCATCAACGCGATGGTCGGCGAAACCAACGCGGCGAAGATCGCCAAGGTCGAACTGGCCATGGAGCGCAGCCGCTGGCTTCCCGAAGAGCTCGGCGAACGCAAGGTTTTCATCAACCAGGCTGCCTTCACCGCGACCTATACCGCGCCTGACGAAGCTCCATTGAGCATGCGGGTGGTAGTCGGCAAGAAATCCAATCAGACCAACTTCTTCTACGACAAGATCGAAATCGTTGAGTACAATCCGTATTGGGGCGTGCCGTATTCGATCATTGTCAACGAAATGCTGCCGAAACTGGCCAACGACCCGAGTTATCTCGACCGCGCCGGTTATGAAGTAACGACACCAGGCGGCCGGCAGGTTTCGTCTTCCGCAGTCGACTGGTACGCGGTTGCTTCCAAACAGCAATCGGTCAACGTCCGCCAGTATCCGGGCAGCTCGAACGCGCTTGGCGAAGTCAAGATCCTGTTCCCGAACAGGCATCACATCTACATGCACGATACGCCGTCAAAGAACCTCTTCAACAAGGATATGCGCGCATACAGCCATGGCTGCATCCGTCTGCAGGATCCGAAGGCCATGGCCGCTGCGGTTCTCGGCAAATCCAAGGATTACGTGAGCTCGCGTATTTCGGGCGGTCAGAACCAGCAAGAACAGGTGACCGGTGATATTCCGGTTTATGTGTCCTATTTCACGGCGTGGCCTGAGCTGGACGGGACGGTTGCCTTCTATACCGACGTCTACGACAGGGACATGCATCTGTTGAAGGCCATCGAGAAAACAGAAGCAGAGCGGGAAAAAGTCAGAACGTCCTGATCTGGGATAGCAGAACAACAAAAGCCGCCGAAGGGGTGACCTCCGGCGGCTTTTTTTGTTTGCCCTCTCCAAGAGGCAATATCAGGAGGCGCCGCCGAGGCATTCCTTCAGAGAGCTTGAGAGCCCCTTCAGAAGTTGCGGATAAAGGTCCGGGCCATTTTCAAGATCGGTGCCCAGCGGGTCAAGCGTACCTGACCGTGCGCTGCTGCCTTCCAGAACAACCGAAACCAGCTTTGCGTCAAATTGCGGTTCCTGAAAAACACAGCTTACGCCGAGGTCCCTGATCTTGCCCTGGATTTCCTGAATTCGGTCTGCACTCGCCAGAGCTTCCGGAGAAACGGTAACCGATCCACTGGCCTCGATTTCATAGTGATGTTCGAAATGATGATAGGCATCGTGGAAGACGATGAACTTTTTGTCTGCAAACGGAGCCAGTTCAGCGGAAATGTCCTGATCGAGTGACGCGATCCGCTTGGAAAAAGCCGCTGCATTCTTTTTATAGATTTCGGCGTTGGCAGGATCCTGTTTCGCCAGGGTATCTGCCATGATTTTTGCGATCTCTATGCCGTTTTCCGGGTTCAGCCAGATATGCGGATCGACAGCCCCGTGTGCCGCGTGCTGATGCTCTGCGTCGTGGTCGTGACCCGAGTGGTCATGGGCTTCGGCGTGGCTGTCGTCGTCATCATGTTCGTGGCCGGCATGTTCATGTTCGCCCTCTTCGTGATCATGTTCGCCGCCGGCGTGGTCGTGGTCATCTTCTTCTGCATGATCATGCGCATGCTCTTCGCCACTGTGCCCATCGTCGTGATCGTGATCATGGGCGTCGAAGCTGGCACCTTCGCGGATGTCGAGTTGATGAATTCCAGACGCATCGATCAGTTCGACCGTTACAGCATTCTTGGCCATGGTTTCGATCGGCTTCTTGAGCGAGGGAGCCAGTTCTGGCCCAACCCAGAACACCACATCGGCTCCCTGAAGTAGAAACGCCTGCGACGGTTTCAGCGCATAGCCATGAGGAGAGGAGGCACCGTCGACAAGGACATAGGGCGTCCCGACACCTTCCATAACGGCCGATGCGATGGAATGGATCGGTTTGATGGACGTGACGACACTGGGGGCGTCGGCGTGCGCATTCACTGTCAGGGTCACAAGTGCTGCTGCGGCGGGAGCCGTCAGATAAAGTGACCTGTAGGCGCTGTTCTTGATGGCGGAGAAGGTGAGGGGCATAGGTAGGCCTTCAGGATGATGTAATTTTATAACGTGTAATTTTATAACGTTCAAAAGACGGGTTTTCAAGTCCACTTTCGCCGGAATGTTGTCGAGAGCATCCGTCAACATCTTGGTTTGCAGCCGCCGTACAGATAAGCTTTAGAAAAATGCTGACGGATCAGAAGCTTCATGCACACCGGAACTGAAATACTTGCTGACAGTTTCCTGCGGCCTTTTCCGCCCAAGGCTGCGCAGCTGATCGTGACCATCTACGGCGACATCGTTGAACCGCGTGGCGGTGTGCTTTGGATGGGAGACCTGATCAGCCTTTGTACCGGCTTCAGCGTTAATGAATCGCTTGTCAGGACAGCAGTGTCTCGCCTGGTTTCAAAAGGTCAGTTGAAAGGTGAGCGGGAAGGCAGGCGAAGCTTTTATGCCCTGACACCGGATGCCCGGGAAGAATATCACCTGGCTGCAGACTTGTTTTATGGCCCTGAGGATCCGGATTGTGGCTGGCTGCTGACTCGTTGTACGGAAGCCGCGGATCAGGCCGTTCTGATGCGGTTTGGTTTCGCGTCACTTGAGGGGAATGTCTACATCGGCGCCGACAGACCGGGACGCCCCGTCCTTGGTACCGCGTTTCGCGCGTCGGCTTTGAACCTGAAATCAGGTGAACTGGAAAAAATAGCTGCTTCCTCCTTCGGACTGGAGCTGCTGGCTCGGGACTACACAGGCTTTGTCTCCCACTTCAAACCCATGCAGAACCTGATCGCAGATGGTGTTGCACCTCCGTCTGCACTGTTGTTCCGACTGGCATTGGTGCATGCCTATCGCGGCATTCGCCTGCGGGATCCCCGCCTGCCACGCTCGGTCTTGCCGGCAGACTGGGCCGGATACGAAGCGCGTTCGTTATTCGCAGCGCTCTACGCGGGCCTTTCTCCGGCAGCCGACAGTTACATCGGTCGGAACTTGTTGAATCAGGACGGTCCACTACCGGCCACACCGGATGCGGTGCAGGAACGCATGCGGTCACTTTCCCTAACTGATTGAATTATAGTGTGTTTCGGCAATTATCTGAAACAGGCGACAAAACATCACAAAAATAATTAATTTCATGCTTTTTCTGTGATGTTTTGTGAGGTATCCTTTTGGAAATTCAACATGACGAAAGGAGGCGTCATGTATGCCCAGATGGTAAAAACCGACTCGACCAAAGTTCTCTCTCTCGCGGAGATGACTGACGAGGAAAGATCCTTTCAGGAACGCATTGACCGTGGTGAGAAAATCGAACCCACGGACTGGATGCCGGAAGGCTATCGCAAGACCCTGATCCGTCAGATCGGTCAGCATGCTCATTCAGAAATTGTCGGCCAGTTGCCGGAAGGCAATTGGATAACCCGTGCGCCTACACTCGAGCGCAAGGCAATCCTGCTCGCCAAGGTTCAGGATGAGGCAGGCCATGGCCTTTACCTCTACTGTGCAGCTGAAACCCTCGGCGTCAGCCGGGACGAGTTGATCGAGCTGCTCCATGCCGGCAAAATGAAATATTCCTCGATCTTCAATTACCCAACCCTGACGTGGGCCGATATCGGTGCCGTCGGATGGTTGGTGGACGGCGCGGCGATCATGAACCAGGTGCCGTTGCAGCGGACGTCCTTCGGGCCGTACTCGCGGGCGATGATCCGTATCTGCAAGGAAGAAAGCTTCCATCAGCGCCAAGGCTACGACATCATGATGAAGATGGCGAAGGGTTCGGAAGCGCAGCGCCGCATGGCGCAGGATGCCTTGAACAGGTTCTGGTATCCGTCGTTGATGATGTTCGGTCCGTCCGACAAGGACTCTGTCCATTCCGCCCAGTCGATGGCCTGGAAGATCAAGATCAACACCAACGACGAGCTGCGTCAGAAGTTTGTCGATCAGACCGTTCCCCAGGCTGAGTATCTCGGACTGACAGTTCCTGACGAGAACCTCAGGTGGAACGGGGAAAAGGGCGGCTACGATTTTTCCGAACCGGACTGGAGCGAGTTTTTCGAAGTTCTCAAGGGCAATGGTCCATGCAACCGGGAACGCATGGAAGCCCGGGTGACGGCCTGGGAAGATGGTGCCTGGGTGCGTGACGGGTTGATGGCGCATGCTGACAAGCGGGTCGCTACCAGAACCGCGGCCGAGTAAGCGCCATGACCGAAACTCATCTGGCCGAATTGAATGTGGCTCGGCTCCGTTACGATATCAACGATCCGCGGATTGCCGATTTCGTCAACAATCTGAACCGGGTAAACGCCGCCGCCGAACGCAGCAACGGTTTTGTCTGGCGCTTGAAGGATGAGGCCGGCAACGCGGTTTCCATGACGCGCGAAAGCGACCCGTTGGTCATACCGAACCTTTCGGTATGGACGGACGTCGGGTCTCTGGAAAACTTCGTGTTCAAGACCGTTCACAAACGCATCTACGACCGACGGGCGGAATGGTTCGAAGTGATGGAGCGCATGCATTTTGTCATGTGGCCGGTCGCCGCTGGCCATGTGCCAACGCTCGAAGAGGCCTGGCAGAAGCTCGACTATCTGAACGAGCACGGGTCAACGGATCTTGCCTTCGGCTGGGAGCATGTGAAAGACGCCAATCTGTGGCGGTCGGCACGATGCTCAAGTTCTGCAGCCTGACATTTCGGAGGAAATCATGAAAAAGGAATGGCCCCTCTGGGAGGTCTTTATTCGCGGCCAGCATGGTCTCAATCATCGCCATGTAGGATCACTGCATGCACCGGACGCTGAAATGGCAATCAAGAATGCGCGCGACGTCTATACGCGCCGCAAGGAAGGCGTTTCGATCTGGGTCGTGCCGTCGGCACAGATCACTGCTTCTGATCCGGGCGCGAAGGATGCCTTGTTCGAGCCGTCCATGGACAAGATCTATCGTCACCCAAGTTTTTACGACATTCCGGATGAAGTCGGAAAAATGTGATGACCAGAAAAGACGAACTAATCGCACGCGACACTCTCTTCGAATGGTTGCTGCGCAGAGGCGATACCGCGCTTGTTCTGGGGCACCGCGTTTCTGAATGGTGCGGGCATTCTCCTGTGTTGGAAGAAGATATCGCACTCGCCAATGTCGCTCTCGACCTAATCGGACAGGCGCGCATGTGGCTGGGGCTTGCCGGTGAGGTCGAAGGTAAGGGACGCGGCGAAAATGAGCTGGCTTACCTTCGGGACGCCTGGGACTTTCGCAACTTCCTGCTGGCCGAACAGCCAAATGGTGATTTTGGCCAGACGTTGATGAGACAGTTCCTGATCGATGCCTATCAGGTTCCGTTGCTCGAGGCCCTGAAAAGCTCGAAGGACGAGCGGATCGCTGCCATTGCTGCGAAGGCTGGCAAGGAGGTTGCCTACCATCTCGACCGATCCGCGGACCTCGTGATCCGTCTAGGAGACGGTACTGAAGAGAGCCATCGCCGCATGCAGCAGGCTCTTGATGCGTTGTGGTCCTACACAGGTGAAATGTTCGCCAGTGATGCCATCGACACCGCGATGGCGGAAGCTGGGCTTGCTCCAGATGCCGCCTCCCTGAAAGCGGAATGGAAAGAAACAGTCGAAGCTGTTCTGGATGAAGCTACGCTTACCCTTCCGGAAAGCGACTTCGCCCATATGGGCGGCTTGACTGGTCGTCATTCCGAACACCTGGGGCACATGCTGGCAGAAATGCAGTTCCTGCAGCGGGCCTATCCTGGCGCAACCTGGTGATCCGATGCCTGTTTCCATGGACACGGTCTGGCAATGGCTTTCCGAGATCCCTGATCCGGAAATTCCGGTTCTGTCGCTGACGGACCTGGGCGTCATTCGTGATGTCTCCTGGCAAGACGAAACGCTTGTTGTAACCGTCACGCCGACCTACAGCGGCTGCCCGGCAACTGCGGTGATCAATCTGGACATTGAAACCAAGTTGCTGGAATGCGGCGTTACCAAGGTGCGTCTTGAGCAGCAGCTCAGCCCGCCTTGGACAACCGATTGGCTGACGCAGGAAGGCCGGGCGAAATTGCGTGCCTACGGCATTGCACCGCCGGTAGACGGAACCCGTTCGGACAGTTCGGCAGCCGGAAGGGTCGCGCGGCTGACAGGTCAGGGGAGCTTTCAGGTCGCCTGTCCGCGCTGTGGTTCGGAAAACACGGAAAAGGTCAGCCAGTTTGGCTCCACGCCCTGCAAGGCGGCTTATCGCTGCCGGTCGTGCCTGGAGCCATTCGATTACTTCAAGTGCCACTGAGAGGGCACTTCAATTAGTTGGGACGCGCGGGAAGGTGAAATGCTTCCATTGGTTGTCCTGAGTTATTTGAGCATCCGTTTTTGCCGATATCGGCAGGGTGCAGCAGATCATGTTTCGGGAGGACATGCATGTCGCGGTTTCATGCGCTGACAGTGACTGACGTAACGCCGGATACAAGAGATTCGGTCGTTGTGACCCTTCAGCCGCAGTCGGAGGAACAGGATTTGTTCCGTTTCGAGCAGGGGCAATATCTGACCTTCCGGCGTGACTTCGACGGACACGAGGTGCGCCGTTGCTATTCAATCTGTGCCGGGACCGAAGACGGTGCCCTGAAGGTCGGGATCAAGCGCGTCGACGGAGGGGCTTTTTCCTGCTGGGCACATGAAAGCATGCGGCCGGGAGACATGGTCGAGGCCATGCCACCACTCGGCAGCTTCAACGCCCCGATCGAACCGGATCTCGCGCGTTTTTATGTCGGTTTCGCCGGCGGGTCTGGCATCACGCCGATCCTGTCGATCCTGAAGACAGTACTGGCCCGCGAGCCGAATTCTCAATTCACACTGGTCTATGCCAACCGGCAGATATCCTCGATCATGTTCCGAGAGGAACTGGAGGATCTGAAAAACCGGTATCTCGGTCGCCTGCACGTGATCCACATTCTCAAAAGCGATGCGCAGGACACCGAGCTGTTTTCCGGCCGCGTCGATGAGGAGAAGCTGAACGATCTCTTCGATACGCTGATCGATCCTCAGGACATTGATATTGCTTTTCTTTGCGGCCCTCACGGAATGATGGAAACCGTTCGTGGCAGCCTGGAAGCGCGCGGTGTCGCGGCGGACAAGATACGGCAGGAACTGTTCAAATCCGACCAGCCGGGACGCTTGCCGGCACGGCTGCGGCCGGAGGTCATCGATGGTTCAGCGAAGGAGGCCGATCTTCGGTTGACCATCGACGGCACCACGCGGGAAATCCACATGGAACCGGGCGAGACCATTCTGGAAGCAGCGCATCGTCACAACATCGATGCACCATATTCCTGCTGTGCAGGCGTGTGTTCCACATGCCGCGGCAAGGTGCTGGAAGGTGAGGTCGAAATGGCGGCCAATCATGCTCTGGAAGACGACGAAATTCGGGATGGCTACGTTCTGACATGCCAGTCGCGGCCGCTGACCAAACGCCTCGTCGTGACTTACGACGCCTGAGACCATTCCGTTTCAAGAACTGGAATTCGATATGACCGTTCATCCGCAAAAAGTCCGCGTTTTGGAAAGCTATCTCGCTGGCAGCTGGAGGCAAGGCAAGGCCGAGGGAAAGCCGCTGCTTGACGCTGCAACCGGTGCGCCTGTCGCCGCGATTGACGCATCCGGTCTGGACCTTGCCGAGGCCCTTGCCTGGGGGCGTGACACCGGTGGCAAGGCCTTGCGCAAGATGACCTACCACGAGCGCGCCTTGATGCTGAAAACCCTGGCGCAGGCGCTGACCGAGCAAAAGGAAATCTTCTACCAGGAGAGTTTTGCCACCGGGGCAACGCGCAAGGACAGCTGGATCGATATTGAAGGCGGCATTGGCACCATGTTCGCCTATTCCTCCAAAGCCCGTCGCGAGATGCCGAACACCCGGGTGTTCGTCGAAGGTGCGGTGGAGCCGCTGTCGCGGGACAATAGTTTTTCAGGGCAGCATGTGCTGACACCACTGCGCGGTATTGCCGTTCATATCAACGCCTTCAACTTCCCCTGCTGGGGAATGCTGGAAAAGATCGCACCCGCCCTGATCGCGGGCGTACCCTGCCTGGTCAAGCCTGCCAGCCAGACTGCTTATCTGACCGAGCTGATGGTTCGCCACATACTGGCGACCGGCATTCTTCCTGAAGGCTCGCTTCAGCTTCTTTGCGGGTCGGCGGGTGATCTGATCGACCATGTCACGGGACAGGATGTTGTTACTTTCACCGGATCCGCCGCCACCGGGCAAATGCTGCGTCGGAACCCGGCAATCGTGCAGAATTCCGTTCGCTTCTCCATGGAGGCCGACAGCCTCAATGCTGCGGTTCTGGGCCCGGATGTCAGCCCCGAAGATCCCGAATTTGACCTCTTCGTCAAGGAAGTTGCCCGGGAAATGACCGTGAAGGCAGGGCAGAAGTGCACTGCGATCCGACGGGTCATCGTGCCGCGTAAATTGTCCGATGCGGTCGCAGATGCACTCGGCAAGAGGCTTGGGAAGGCTGTGATCGGAGATCCGCGAGACGAAGCGGTGTCGATGGGGCCACTCGCTTCAGCCGGTCAGCGTGAGGAAGTGCTTGCGCGGGTAAGTGATCTGAAGGTGGAAGCAGAGATCGTCTCCGATCTTGCGGGCTCAAGCCCCGCAACCGGCGCGTTCGCGGCTCCTGTACTTTTGCATTGCGCCAACCCGATGAGCGCAGAAGCGGTTCACTCGGTCGAAGCGTTCGGACCGGTTGCGACATTGATGCCCTACGACGAGCTGGAGGAAGCGGTCGAACTCACCCACAAGGGCAAGGGCTCTCTTGTTGCCTCGCTGTTCACAAACGACCCCTTGGTTGCCGAGGAAGCCGTTCTCGGCATGGCGCCTTTCCATGGACGCGTCATGATCGGCAATCGGAAGAGTGCAAAGTCTTCAACCGGACATGGTTCTCCCTTGCCCATGCTTGTGCACGGCGGACCGGGCCGGGCAGGTGGCGGCGAAGAACTTGGCGGCCTTCGCTCGGTCAAGCATTACATGCAACGGACGGCGGTCCAGGGAACGCCCGCCTTGCTGGGCGCAGTGACCGGCCGCTGGATTTCCGGTGCACCAGGTCAGGAAGACAGCCGGCACCCGTTCCGCAAGTCATTGGCCGACCTCAAGATCGGCGATCAGCTGAACACCGGGGCACGGGAAGTTTCCCTGGAAGATATCGAGCATTTTGCCAAGTTCACCGGCGACACCTTCTATGCGCATATGGATGAAGCCGCCGCGAAACGGAACCCGTTCTTCGAAGGCCGCGTGGCACATGGCTATCTGATTGTTTCCTTCGCCGCCGGTCTGTTCGTCGATCCTGATGAAGGTCCGGTGCTGGCGAATTACGGCGTTGATAATCTGCGTTTCATGACGCCGGTGAACGCAGGTGATGCACTCAAGGTTCAGTTGACCGCCAAGGAGATTTCGCCGCGTATTTCAGCAGACTATGGCGAAGTGCGGTGGGATTGTCTTGTGACCAACCAGAATGATGAAGCTGTTGCCCAGTACGACGTTCTGACATTGGTCGCCAAGGAATGGCCGATGTCTGCGTAAGACAACCACATATCCAAATGAAAAAGGCCACCTGATCAGGTGGCCTTTTTCTTTGGCGAAAGGTCTGGAAAGGACCGGCTGACTTTGATGTCTTGGAGAAACGTCCTCCGGACGCCTGGCCTGCGTGTTCCCTTATTCCTTGGGTCTGTTGTCGACGACCCGCTTTGCCTTGCCGGCGGAACGTTCCACTTTGCCGGGCTCGGCAACATCGATCCTTGCGGATACGCCGACCACGCTCTTGATGTGATGCGAGAGTTCCTTCGCCGATGCCTGACGTGCGTCACTTGTTGCTGCTGTCGGCAGGGCTTCGACGTGCACTGTCATGACATCCAGGCGGTCGGATCGGGAAAGCTCTATCTGGAAATGCGGCGACAGGCCTTCGCATTTCAGGATCTGTTCTTCGATCTGGGTCGGGAATACGTTAACGCCGCGCAGAATGATCATGTCGTCAGATCGACCGGTGATCTTTTCCATTCGCCGCATGGACCGGGCCGTGCCGGGCAGGAGCCTGGTCAGGTCGCGCGTGCGGTAGCGGACCATTGGCAGGCCTTCCTTGGTAAGCGTGGTGAAGACCAGCTCTCCAATTTCGCCGTCCGGCAGAACGTCGCCGGTCACCGGATCAATGATTTCCGGGTAGAAGTGGTCTTCCCAGATGTGGAGACCGTCCTTCGTCTCAACGCATTCGTTGGCAACGCCCGGTCCAAGCACTTCCGACAAGCCGTAGATGTCGACAGCATGCATGTCGAACGCGTCTTCGATTTCCTTGCGCATTGCGTTGGTCCAGGGTTCGGCGCCGAAGATCCCCGTCGCAAGCGACGTTTCCCGAGGATCGATGCCTTGCCGCCGGAATTCATCCAGAATGGACAGGAGGTAGGACGGCGTCACCATGATGATGCGCGGTTTGAAGTCCTGGATAAGTGTCACCTGGCGTTCCGTCATGCCACCGGAGACCGGAACAACCGTGCAGCCTAGCTTTTCTGCGCCGTAGTGGGCGCCCAGTCCGCCGGTAAAGAGACCGTAGCCATAAGCAACATGGATGATGTCACCCGGACGGCCACCAGAGGCTCGAATGGAGCGAGCGACGAGACCGGCCCACATGTCGATGTCGTTGGCTGTGTAGCCAACCACCGTCGGTTTGCCGGTCGTGCCCGAGGAGGCGTGTACGCGTACGATCTTGTCGCGCGGGACAGCGAACAAACCGAACGGATAATTGTCCCGGAGATCGCTCTTGGTCGTAAACGGAAATTTCGACAGGTCCGAGAGGGTCTTCAGGTCGGAAGGGTGTACGCCTTTCTCGTCGAAGCGTTGCTTGAAAAGCGGAACGTTTTCATACGAATGGGTGAGGGACCATTGCAGTCTCTTCAGCTGCAGGGCCGACAATTCGTCCCGGCTGGCTGTTTCAATAGGCTCAAGATCTCCCGGTCGCGGAGCCAGATTTTCCATATTTTCCTCCCTTGAGCAGCCCGTCTGGCCGCTCGCCGTCATTCCGGCAAGATTGTACCTTTGGTCGTTCTGGAATTGCCGCGGAATTCGGCAATGACAGTGCCATTCTGGTTGGCCACCGTCACGTCGTAGAGGCCGGATCGGCCGGTACGCGATTTCTCGCTGGCCGTAGCCGTCAAGCGGTCTCCGAGATGGGCCGGTGCCAGAAACGTGATGTCGCAATGCTGGGCAACCGTAACCTGGTTGTACGTGTTGCAGGCAAAAGCGAAGGCACTGTCGGCGAGCGTGAAGATATAGCCGCCGTGGCAAATGCCGTGGCCGTTGGTCATGGCCTTCGTAACCGTCATCGCCATCGACGAATGTCCGGCACGTACATCTTCAAGTTTCATGTCCAGGTGCTGTGTCGCCGTATCCTGCGACCACATGCGATCGGCGCAGGCGCGCGCAAATTCATCCGGTGTCATTCTGTGCCTCGTTCAAGCGCCGGTAAATCGGGCGGACCGCTTTTCAAGGAAAGCGGTGACGCCCTCCCGATAATCATTCGTGCGTCCTGCCTGACGTTGGCTATCGCGCTCGGCGTCCAGTTGCCGATCGAGTGACTGGTCTGCTGCCGATTGTATCAGTTCCTTGGTAAGCGCAAGGCCGGTGGTTGCCCCCGCGGCCAGCTGCGTTGCCAGCGTCCCGGCCTCCGTCATGAGGTCCGTATCCGGAACCGCCTTCCAGATGAGGCCCCAGGTGGCAGCTGTCTCGGCCCCCAACGGTTCGCCCGTCATGGCGAGTGCCTTCGCACGGGCTTCTCCAATCAGGCGTGGCAGTAACCATGTGCCGCCCGAATCGGGAACTAGGCCGATCTTGGAGAAAGCCTGGATGAAACGGGCAGACTGGGCGGCGAGGACGATATCGCAGGCAAGCGCTACATTGGCGCCTGCACCCGCGGCAACGCCGTTGACCGCACAGATGACAGGCTTTCTGAGAGCCCTGATTTGCCGAACCAGGGGATTGTAAAGTGTCTCGAGTGTTACGCCGAGATCAGGTGCCTCGCCACCTCCGCGCATGTCGCGATCGGAAAGGTCCTGACCAGCGCAGAAAGCGCGGCCGGCCCCGGTCAGCAGCACAGCCCTGATTGAGCTGTCTTCCGTTGCGGTGGTCAAATGCTTGCGAAGCGCATGATGCATGGCTTCGTTGAAGGCATTGAGCCGGTCCGGTCTGTTGAGTGTTAGAAAAAGACAGCCATCCCGCTGTTCAGCGAGCACAGTATCACGGTCTGTCATGCGCCCCTCCCAAAGCATCACATCTTTTGCATGAAAATCGATAATGTTGTGACATTAATGCACGACGAAACGTTCTGGTCAAAGGCAGAATGCAGTTTTCCGGTACGCCAAATCACTTTGGTCGGTTCGCCACTGGCAACACGTCCGCTTTTCAACTCTTGTGAGAAAAGGCGCTTAAAATATGGTCAGCCCGATTCAGCTGATATTTACTTTAATCGTCAATAGTTAGCCCAGTTTCGGCCAGCGCTAGGGCAACATGTTTATCCGTAAAACCACCGCTGACAATTTTTCGTTGGACATTCCTCTTGAACTTGAGGAAGGCCCGCCGCCAGTCGCGTACCGGCGCGTTCTGCAGGTTTTGTCGCTGACTGCGGCGGCTTTTCTGGCGTGGGCGGCAATCGGTCAGGTGCGTGAAGTCGCCAGTGCGACAGGGGAAATTGTTCCGGCAGGCAAGGTGCAGACTGTCGGTCACCTGGAAGGTGGCATCGTTGCAGAAGTGTTGGTTCAGGAAGGCCAACTGGTTGAAATAGGCACCCCCATCGTTCGGTTGCAGGAAACCGCGGCGTCAAGTGATCTCGAGAAGGTCCAGACTCGCTTGAAGTTTCTGGCGACCGAAGAGCAGAGGCTCGGAAATCCGGGTCTTGGCAGTGCCGCCAATGGTCTGAGACTAGGCGCCGATGCAGGCTTCAGCGAAGCGCAACAGGCTGCCTATGACGCTCAACGCCTGGCACTGGAAAAAGAACAGCAGGCCTTGAAGGCGAGGGTGAGTGAAAAGCAGGCGGAGCTAGCCAGTATTCTGGAACGGATAGCCCTGCAGGAAACCCAGATCGAGATCCAGCAGGAACAGTACAAGATCCAGGAAAACCTCTTCGAACAGGGTTACACATCCAAGAGGCGCTTTCTGGAAGCCAAGTCGTCTCTTCAAAATGCCCAGAGCCTTTTGAGCGAACTGAACGGTATGAGCGGCAGCGTTCGAGCACAGTTGACGGAGGCAACCGCCAGCCTGGAACGTTCGATTGCCGTAGCCGAAGAGGAGCAGGCCGTAGAGCGCAGCCGGGTTGCACAGGAGCGCAGCGAGCTGACTTTCGAAGCCGATAAACAGAAAGACCGGTACGACCGACTGTTCGTGCGAGCTCCGGTCAGCGGGCACATCAAGGCGCTTTATCTCAAAGGTCCGGGCAGTGTACTGGCGCCTGGCGATGTGGTTGCCGAAATTGTGCCGAGCGATAGCGATCTTGTTGCCGAGGTTCGTGTTTCACCGCGCGATATAGGCCATGTGGATGTCGGTGACGAAGCAGAAATCGCCGTTACGACCTTCGACCCGAATATCGAAGGTACCTTGAAGGGGGAA
Organism: Labrenzia sp. PO1; assembly: GCF_012273635.1. Lineage (NCBI taxonomy): Bacteria > Pseudomonadati > Pseudomonadota > Alphaproteobacteria > Hyphomicrobiales > Stappiaceae > Labrenzia > Labrenzia sp. PO1. Next base: position 397,287 of record NZ_JAAXCR010000003.1, on the reverse strand, counting down.
GTTTCCGTCATCTCGGCGTCAAGTTTCAGGGACGAATACGGCAACTACTATTTCAAGGCCATGATCCCGCTGAAAACCAACACGATCGGGCAGGGTGCGCGCGCTGAAACAATCTCGCCAGGCATGGTCGTTGACGCAAAGATCGTCACAGGGTCCAAGTCCGTGCTCCAGTACATGTTGAAGCCGGTCACCCGCGCAATCGGAGATCCGCTCAGCGAACGTTGAGCCGGCTCATTTCCAGATCTCATTTTCCGAATTCTGTCGCTGGCAGATAAATGAAAAGCCCCGCCGTTTCCGGCGGGGCTTTTCGTCAGTTACCGCTGTCCGGTGACATCAGCTACCAGCGGATTTCCTCAACATCGTTGAAATTGACACGGCTGCCATCTGCAAAGTCGATATAGCCATCGGCATCCTGGGAAAGGTCGAGCCTGCCGCCTTCAAGGTCTGTTGTCTCGATCGAGCCGTTGGTGATCGTCACTGTCCAGTCCGTACCGTATTCGCCGGCGGCAGTGATCCCTGGACCACCACCCAGATCGATAACGTCAGTCCAACCGGCCCCCATGCCTGCGTTGATGGTGTCACTGCCGTCGCCCAGGCCGTACATGAACAGGTCGGAACCGTCACCACCGCTCAGGTTGTCGTTGCCAAGACCACCGATGATCACATCATCTCCAGCGCCACCGCTGATGTTGTCGTGCCCGTCGCCACCGAAGATAAGGTCGCGGCCGTCACCAGCCGAAATGTTGTCGTTGCCTGTGCCGCCTTCGATCCTGTCGTTGTTTGAACCGCCCTCGATAACGTCATCACCGCCGGCGCCGTCAAGGTGGTACGTATAGTCGTAGCCTGCACCGCTGCCGGTATTGCTTTCGTCAGTATCGTTGTAGGTGACGTCATATTCGCCGGTAACGGCAATCGAGAAGGATTCACTCGACTGGGATCCATCCGCGGAAGTGGCGGTGATCGTCAGATCGATCGAATTTTCAATCTCGCTGTCGAAGAACGCATGGTCTGCAATTGTGACATTGCCGTCAGCATCGATCTCGAAACGGTCGTCACTCAGAGTGTAGGTAACTGCATCGCCGTTCGGGTCGTCGGCAAAAGCAGTGATCCCAACCTGTGTGCCGGCACCATCCAGTTCGTGGATTGTGTTGGCGGACGCGTTGGTATCGGTCACATCACTAATTGGGCGATCGATCAGATGTTCCGATTGGATTTCTCCGTCGGCAAACCTGAAGTTCTCGACGTTGGACACCGTATCGATACCGTCGGGAGCGCCGGAGCGAAGATCGGAAATCGTGTAGCTGCCATCTTCGTTCTGGACGATGTTGTAGTCTTCCCAGTTACCGGAATAGATGGCGGTATCCGCGCCCTTGCCGCCGTCGATGGTATCGTTGCCGGAGCCACCTTCCAGCATGTCCGCCCCGTCACCGCCAATCAGTGTATCGTTGCCTGCACCGCCTTCGAGCGTGTCGCCTGGAACCTGGTATTCGGAGTCAAGCCTGTTGGCGTACATGCTAGCGTCGTTGATGGTCAGCGTATCAAGTGAAATTCCAACGATAGGTTTGCTGGAAAGCAGGTCGGAATCCGCATTCGACATATATTCCGGAGCCAGATAGACATCACCATTGTCGAGCTGAATGACGACCGCCGAGATGGTTCCGGTGGTTCCGTCCGTGAACGTGACGGTCGCATCAAAGGTCTGCAGGGAATCGAGAGCATAGTTCGTGCCACCGATTGTCAGGGTCTCTGCCGTGCCGTTGAAATCGTTGTCCGCCAGTACTCCGTCACCATTGGTGTCGTTTGCGGTTGCTCTCACCGTCTGTGTGTAGAGGGGGGTACCTGCATCGCCATAAGATCCCAGAAGGCTGGAGGCATTCTCGCTGACGCCGTTGTTCTCATCCGTGTCGACATCCGCCATGGTTCCCAAGTGGATGAGAGAGTAGGTGGCGCCAACCGCATTGGTTCCACCGTTTGTTGGGGCAGCGCCGTCGCCGGCAATCAACGTGTCATCGCCATCGCCGCCCTGAAGCGTGTCGGAACCCGCTCCACCGGACAGCGTATCGTTGCCTGAGCCACCAATCAGCGTGTCATCACCTGCGCCACCATAAAGGTTGCCACCGTCGTCATGGGCCGTGATCGTGTCGTTGCCAGACCCGCCGCTGATCGATGTTTCAGACACACCGGTGTCAGTGAAGGTGGCGCCGCCGTCTGCAAGCTGCAGGTCTTCTGCCACATCCATGACATCCAGCGTGAAGGATTCCTGCGATGTCGATCCGTCTGTGGAAGTTGCCGTAACGGTGATCGTGATTTCCGTCTCGGTTTCGTAATTGAAACTCGCACCGCTCGCGACGGTAACCACACCGTTTTCGTCAACCGTGAAACGGTCGTCATCGACAGTATAGGTCACACTGTCAGAGGTGTTCGCGTCGTCGGCAAAGGCTGTTACGCCAACAGTGCTGCCAGCACCTGCGTTCTCAGCGATGCTGTTGGAAGAACCGTCCGTATCCGAAACCGCAGAAATATCTTTCGCGACAAGATCGCCTGCAAGAATGTCGCCATCCGCGAAGCGGAAGTTCTCAACTCCGACGACAGTGTCGGTTCCGTCCGGCGAGCCGGAGCGGTTGTCGACTACCGTGTAGGTGCCGTTCGCGTTTTCGGTAACGGTATAGTCGGAACGGTTACCGGAATAGATTGCGGTGTCTGTACCGCTTCCGCCGTCGATATAGTCGTTGCCGGCCCCACCTTCGAGCGTGTCGTTTCCGGCGCCGCCGTACAGCTTGTCGCTGCCTGAGCCGCCCTGAAGGGTATCGTCGTCATTTTCGCCGGACAGGCTATCGTTGCCCGCGCCACCGATCAGTGTGTCGTTCCCGCTGCCGCCAAAGATGGTGTCGTTACCTTCGCCGCCATCCAGGTAGTTGTCACCGGTGTTCGGCTGGGTGCCACGCTCATCATCGATGAAATCGTCGCCCGCACCGCCGTAAACGACGTCGTTGCCTTCGCCGAACATGATGGTGTCATTGCCTGCGCCGCCATAGATCGTGTCGTCGCCTGCACCGCTGTAGATGGTGCTGCCGTCGTCATGAGCGGTAATTGTGTCGGCACTGTCGTTGCCGGTGATGGATGTTTCGGCGACGCCGGTGTCGGTGAAGGTCGTTTGACCTTCGGCCATCTGATAGGCTTCAGCGACGTCGGCAACCGAAAGAGCAAAGGTTTCCTGAGACGTGGAGCCGTCAGAAGACGTGGCGGTCACCGTCAGGTTGATGGTCGGTTCGCTCTCGTAGTCAAACGTTGCCCCGGCGGCTACCGTTACCAGGCCATCGTCGCCAACTGTGAACCGGTTATCGGACACCGTATAGGTTACCGTGTCGGACACATCACTGTCCGTTGCCTGAACAGTAATACCGACAGTGGTGCCTTCTCCGGCATTTTCCGCGAAGCCATTGGCCGTCGCATCGATGTCGGTCACCGCAGATACGGCAACTTCATTGACGTCGGAAACAGCGATCGTGAAGGTTTCTTCCGAGGTTGAGCCATCGGTTGAAGTTGCCGTCACGATGATGTCGATTGACCCTTCGGTTTCCGCATCAAAGCTCGCACCTTCCGCTACCCGAACCACGCCGTTTTCGTCCACGGTGAAGCGGCTGTCGTTGACAGCATAGGAAACCGTATCCGAGACATCGGCATCGCTTGCCGACGCAGTGATACCAACCTGTGTGCCTGCGGTCGCATCTTCTGCGATTGTGTTTGCCGAGATGTCTGCGTCAGTCACGCTGGAAACGTCGAATTCGTCGATGTCAGACACCGCTACGGTAAAGGTTTCCGTTGAAGTCGAGCCGTCAGAAGACGTCGCGGTCACGGTAACGTTGATGGACCCTTCGGTCTCTGCGTCGAAGCTGGCACCATCTGCAACACGAACCACACCGTTTTCATCGATTGTGAAGCGCGTGTCATCAACAGCGTAAGAAACCGTGTCAGAGGCATCTGCATCTGTTGCCAGGGCCGTGATGCCAACCTGAGTGCCGGCAGTTGCTGCTTCAGAAATCGTGTTATCAGAGATGTCCGTATCGGTGACGTTTGAAACGGCGCCCTCGTTGACGTCGGAAACGGCAATCGAGAAGGTCTCCTGCGACGTGGAACCGTCAGAGGAGGTGGCAGTCACGACAATGTCGATGGATCCTTCGGTTTCTGCATCGAAGCTGGCGCCATCGGCAACACGGACGACACCATTCGCATCGACAGTAAAGCGGCTGTCATCGACGGAATAGCTCACAGACGCGGTGATATCCGCGTCACTCGCGTGTGCTGTAATGCCAACCTGTGTCCCGGCAGATGCGTCTTCGGAAATCGTGTTCGTCGCGGCGTCGGTGTCGGAAACAGCTGAGACGTCGTATTCGTTAACGTCGGACACGGCAATCGTGAATGTCTCTTCGGAAGCCGAGCCATCTGAAGACGTGGCGGTTACAACGATGTCGATGGAACCTTCGGTTTCCGCGTCGAAGCTGGCCCCATCCGCAACCCGGACAACGCCGTTTTCGTCCACGACAAAGCGATCGTCATCTACGGTGTAGGACACAGTATCAGACGTGTTTCCATCTTCAGCGAACGCGGTGACGCCGACAGCCGTTCCTGCAGTAGCGTCTTCCGCAACCGTGTTTGCGCTGCTGTCCTTGTCGGTAACGGCAGAAATATCCTGCGCGATCAAATCGCCCGAAAGAACATCGCCATCGGCAAACCGGAAGTTTTCAACATTCACGACGGTGTCGGTACCATCGGGAGAACCTGGACGATTGTCCGTAACGGTGAAGATGCCTTCGTTCTCGGTAATGGTGTAGTCAGCGAAATTGCCGCTGTAGACCGCTGTGTCAGTACCTAGCCCACCGTCAATCATATCGTCGCCGGCACCGCCCGTCAGCGTGTCGTCCCCCGGGATAACCGCGGCCGCACTGACAAAATCGGAGGTGAACAGGTCTACTGACGTTCCGCCTGGAGGCGTTACCGTTGCATCGAGAACCTCTTGTCCCTGGTTCTCCCAGACCTTGACGACAATGGTGTAGATCTCACCCGGTTCCAGATCAACGTCCGCCCAGCGGGTGGTCGCTGATTGGTGGTAATCGTTGTCGAGATAGTCGGTCTGCGTACCGTTCTGGTTGGTGAACGTCAGTCGGTTGCCATAGGCATCGAAGATCTCGATGGTGGATCCATCGTCCGAGCGGGTGGAGAAACGATAGGTGCCGCCATCTGTGGCGGTGAAGTTGGACGTCAGAATGCCACCAAAATCTTCAGGATTATCAGTTGACCCGCGCGCACCCTGGACAATTGTGTCCAGGTCGAACGCATCCGTCGTTCCCTCGTCGATCAGCGTGCCTGAGGAGATGTCGACAGTCTGGCCGGCATCGCCGCTGAAGTTGTGATCATAAACCTGGTAGTGCCAGGTGCCGGACACAGGTGCATTTTCACCATAGATCGTGTCATTCCCGGCGCCACCTTCAATCCTGTCGTCCCCCGCACCACCTGCAAGAGTATCGGCAGCATTGTTTCCGGAAATCGTGTCGTTGCCATCTGCGCCATCGACGTTGCCACCGTCGGCGTGTGCCACAATGGTATCGTCACCGGAGCCGCCGGTGATACTGGTTTCAGCGACAGAAACGTCAGTGAAGGTCTGGCCGCCGTCTTCGAGCTGATAGTCTTCAGCAACGTCGGTTACTGAAACCGAGAATGCATCCGAAGACGTGGAGCCGTCTGAAGACGTCGCGGTCACGGTCAGAGTGATGTTGGGTTCGCTTTCAAAGTCGAAAGAAGCACCATCTGCAATGCGGACAACGCCGTTTTCGTCCACCGTGAACCGGTTATCGTCTACCGAGTAGGATACCGTGTCAGTGATGTCGCTGTCGGTCGCAAGAACCGTGATGCCAACCTGCGTTCCGGCGGCGGCATCTTCGGTAATCGAATTTGCCGTTGCGTCCGTATCAGTTACGGGAGTGATGGCACTTTCATTGATATCGGAAACAGCGATTGTGAAGGTCTCTTTAGAGCTCGATCCATCGCTTGAGGTCGCTGTCACGATAATGGCGATGGAACCTTCGGTTTCCGCATCGAAGCTCGCCCCCTCAGCCACACGGACGACACCGTTGTCATCAACAGTGAAGCGCGTATCGTTCACCGAGTATGAGACAGTATCTGTGACGTCCTTGTCTTCGGCAAATGCGGTCACACCAACCTGGGTACCTGCCACAGCATCTTCTGCAATGGTATTGGCAGATGCGTCTGTGTCGGTCACGGCGGTGACGTCATACTCATCAACGTCAGAAACGGAGATCGTGAAGGTCTCTTCCGAGGTCGAGCCGTCGGTGGAGGTCGCCGTCACGATGATATCGATGGACCCTTCGGTTTCTGCGTCGAAGCTTGCACCGTCGGCAACTCGAACCACTCCGTTTTCGTCGATGGTAAAGCGGCTGTCGTTGACAGCATAAGAGACGGTATCGGTGGCGTCTGAATCAGTTGCCAGGGCGGTCACGCCGACCTGAGTGCCCGCGCTTGCATCTTCCGCGATGGTGTTGTCGGAAGAATCCGTATCGGTAACAGCGGACACGGCGCTTTCGTTGACGTCGGAAACAGCGATGGTGAAGGTCTCTTCCGAGGTCGAGCCGTCGGTCGAGGTCGCCGTCACGATGATATCGATGGACCCTTCAGTTTCGGCATCGAAGCTTGCGCCGTCAGCAACCCGAACCACGCCGTTCTCATCGATAGTGAAGCGTGCGTCGTCGACGGAGTAGGAGACAGTGTCTGTGGCGTCAGCATCCGTTGCCAGGGCCGTCACGCCGACCTGGGTGCCTGCGCTTGCATCTTCCGCGATGGTGTTGGCCGAAGAATCCGTGTCGGTAACATCTGACACGGCGCTTTCGTTGACGTCGGAAACTGCAATCGTGAAGGTTTCTTCTGAAGTTGAACCGTCAGTCGAAGTCGCCGTTACGATGATGTTGATGGACCCTTCGGTTTCCGCGTCGAAGCTCGCGCCATCTGCAACCCGAACCACGCCGTTTTCGTCCACCGTGAAACGGGCGTCGTTGACGGTGTAGGAGACCGTGTCGGAGATGTCCTTGTCTTCGGCGAATGCGGTGACACCAACCTGTGTGCCTGCGACAGCATCTTCTGCAATGGTGTTGGCAGATGCGTCTGTGTCGGTGACAGCCGTGACGTCATATTCATCAACGTCTGAAACGGAGACCGTGAAGGTCTCTTCCGAAGTTGATCCATCGGTGGAGGTCGCCGTTACGATGATATCGATGGAGCCTTCGGTTTCGGCATCGAAGCTCGCACCATCCGCAACCCGAACCACACCATTGTCGTCAACGGTGAAACGGGTGTCGTTGATCGAATAAGAAACCGTGTCGGTGGCGTCTGCATCAGTTGCCAGAGCGGTCACGCCAACCTGCGTACCAGCGCTCGCATCTTCCGCGATGGTGTTGTGGGAAGAATCCGTATCGGTAACAGCGGACACGGCGCTTTCGTTGACGTCGGAAACCGCAATCGTGAAGGTCTCTTCCGAGGTCGAGCCGTCGGTCGAGGTCGCCGTCACGATGATGTCGATGGACCCTTCAGTTTCGGCATCGAAGTTTGCGCCGTCAGCAACCCGAACCACGCCGTTTTCATCGATAGTGAATCGTGCGTCGTCGACGGAGTAGGAGACAGTGTCGGTGGCGTCTGAATCCGTTGCCAGTGCAGTCACGCCGACCTGGGTGCCTGCGCTTGCATCTTCCGCGATGGTGTTGGCCGAAGAATCCGTGTCGGTAACATCAGACACGGCGCTTTCGTTGACGTCGTAAACTGCAATCGTGAAGGTTTCTTCTGAAGTTGAACCGTCAGTCGAAGTCGCCGTTACGATGATGTTGATGGACCCTTCGGTTTCCGCGTCGAAGCTCGCGCCATCGGCAACCCGAACCACGCCGTTTTCGTCCACCGTGAAACGGGCGTCGTTGACGGTGTAGGAGACCGTGTCGGAGATGTCCTTGTCTTCGGCGAATGCGGTGACACCAACCTGTGTGCCTGCGACAGCATCTTCTGCAATGGTGTTGGCAGATGCGTCTGTGTCGGTGACAGCCGTGACGTCATATTCATCAACGTCTGAAACGGAGATCGTGAAGGTCTCTTCCGAAGTTGATCCATCGGTGGAGGTCGCCGTCACGATGATATCGATGGAGCCTTCGGTTTCGGCATCGAAGCTTGCACCGTCGGCAACTCGAACCACTCCGTTTTCGTCGATGGTAAAGCGGCTGTCGTTGACAGCATAAGAGACGGTATCGGTGGCGTCTGAATCAGTTGCCAGGGCGGTCACGCCGACCTGAGTGCCCGCGCTTGCATCTTCCGCGATGGTGTTGTCGGAAGAATCCGTATCGGTAACAGCGGTGACGTCATACTCATCGACGTCAGATACCGCGATCGTAAATGTCTCTTCCGAGGTTGAGCCATCGGTCGAGGTTGCTGTCACGATGATATCGATGGACCCTTCAGTCTCGGCATCGAAGCTCGCGCCATCCGCAACTCGAACGACGCCATTCTCATCAACCGTGAAACGGGGATCATCGACGGTGTAGGAGACGGTGTCCGTTACATCTTTGTCTTCGGCGAATGCAGTGACGCCCACCTGCGTACCAGCCGCAGCATCTTCCGCGATGGTGTTGGCGGAAGTGTCTGTGTCCTGAATTGCAGACGTAGCGTATTCGTTTTCGTCTTCGACCTTTAATGTGAAGCTTTGCGTGGACTGCGAGCCGTCGGTGGAGGTGGCGGTCACAGTGAAGGAGACAGTCGCTTCGGTTTCAGCGTCAAACACGGCGTCTTCGGCAATGCTGACCACACCCTGGTCATCGATGACGAAGCGCGGGTCGTCTATGGAGTAGGAGACACTGTCGCTCACGTCCCGGTCGGTCGCAACAACAGTGATGCCAGCCTGACTGCCGCCGTCTACACCTTCGGAAATTGTGTTCGCAACAGCGCCGACCGTGCTGATCGGGCTGACGTCGTATTCGTTCACGTCACGGATATTGATCGTGAAGGTTTCTGTTTGCGTCGCTCCGTCGGATCCAGTGGCAAGCACGATGATCTGGTGACTTCCAGCCGTTTCGGCATCGAGCGAACCGGCTACCGTAACGATGCCCGTCTCGGGATCAATGGAGAACAGACCACCCGCATCGTCCAGGAGGCTGTAGGTTACGCTGGCCCCTTCTGCGGCGGTTGCGTTTGCCCGAATTCCGGTTGCAGATCCGACTGCTGAATTTTCATCAACGGCGTTTTCAGTTGCATCGATATCGGTGACCGCAGACAAATCGGAAGCGACGATGCCCGCAGCACGGTCGTTGTTGCCGTCATCGAAACCTGCGCCTGACTGCACTCGGCCATTCTGGCTACTGAAAGTGCCATCGCCCGGGTTGGTTGCAGAGCCATTCGAATAGGTCTGGTTCGATCCATCATCCAGAGCAGAAGCTATGCTTGCGGACGTACCGCCACCCAACGGGAAATCGTCGCTGTTCGACCCTGAAAAGTCCTGTGTGCCAGTTGAATTGTCGGAAGATTGCTCAGTGTATGCATTGACTGCATCGCTGTCTTCAAGCGCAGAAAGCTCCGTGCCATCATCCTCAAACCCGATACCTTGCGTGCCGGACGATGGGTCTTCCTGTTCGACGTAGCGTTGTTCTTCCTCGTTGCTTCCAAGGTGCAGGTTGGCGTTGACCTGTTCCATGGATTCGCCCATGTCCTGGTCGAGATGATAGTCGTGCGCCTTGTCGAGATGCTCATCTCGATTATCGAGAAGCCCCGAATGCAGGATGCTATCGGAATTCAGGGTCGTCCTGGTTTCCGTAGTGTTACCTTCTGACGAGGTGTTTTCCTGGGAGTCTCGATTCTGAGTGTCGCTTGCCATTTCGGTCGCACGTCCGCACAATTTCCGATAATGCCAATGAACGTCGGCGTCCTTAACAAAGCGCAAAATTCCTCTTAGAATCTGAAGTTTAGTTCTAATAAAATTCGGGAAACACGGCGTAGGGTAAACGCTTTTTAAACCCGATCAGCACAGTTTGAGCGAGTAGCTACACGACTCTGGCCCACATATGCTGAAATCGGTATTTTCATCTTTCTTTTTGCCTCGTCTGAGGATCCGGCATTCTCCGTCCGGACGCTGGATTTCTTCGCCCGGATTGCCGCGCGACGTTGTAGTTGCTTCCGTTTTCGCAAATGTCATGGGGCTGGCGATGCCGCTGGCCATTCTTCAGGTTTATGACCGCGTTCTGCCAAATGCTTCCACCGACACGCTGCTTGTGCTCATCCTCGGGGTGGCTGTCGTTCTAATTGCCGATGCCGTCATCAAGGTCTCCCGTACCGCGGTTGTCGGCAGGCTCGGGGCAGGGTTCAATCATCAGGCGCACACCGAACTTTTCCGCCGGGTGCTTGATGCCGAGCCTTCCCAGTTTGCCAAAACGCCTGTTTCCGTACAGGTGCACCAGCTTCGGGCGTTGCAATCGGTTGCAGATCACTATGGCGACCAGAACCGCCTTCTCGCCATCGACCTGCCTGCGGGGGGTATCTTCCTGGCAGCGCTCATCTTTATCGCAGGGCCGCTGGCGCTGGTGCCGATCACCTTGCTGGGCATCTTCATGCTGTTTGCCCTCAACAGAAACAAGGTGCTGCAGCAGGTTGTCGCCGACCGGGCAGATCAGGACGATCGCAAATCCGATTTCATCCTGGAGGTACTGTCCGGCGCCAAGACCGTGAAGTCCCAGGCGATGGAAGCTCTGATCATGCGCCGCTTCGAGCGATTGCAGCGAGCAACGGCAGAGCTCAGCTCCAGATATATGCGCTTGTCCGGCCAGGCGAGGGATGCATCCGCACTTTTCGGAACCCTCACGACTATCTTTGTGGTCATCTGCGGCGCGTTGATGGCCATCTATGGCAATTTCAGCGTCGGTGGTGTCGCAGCCAGCACACTCCTGTCCGGTCAGTTCGTGCAGCCTTTCCTTCGCGCGATCAACCAGCTGACAGACATGCAACGACTGAAGCACGACTACGCTCAGGTCAATTCGCTCTTCAAGCTGCCGGAGGTTGCGCAGCAGGAGCCTTTGACGGTCGATACCGACGGTTCCATTCACCTGATCAACGTGTCAGTCGAACTGGGCGAAAGCCAGCGCCGGGTGTTCGAGGACATCAACCTGACAATCGAAGCCGGACAATTCGTCGGTTTCCGCGGTGCGGACGGCAGCGGCAAGTCCACACTCATGAAATTGCTGACCGGTGAAATGACGCCGACGACCGGCAAGGTCATGATCGGCGGGCAGGATTATGATGGCCTCCACCAACATGCACTGCGCAAGACCGTTGCCTATGTCGACAACCAGTCTGCTATCTTCAACGGCACAATCCTTGAAAACATCACGATGTTTGGTGCCGTATCCGACATCGCTCATGCGCGTATGGCGGCAAAGCTGATCGGGCTTGAAAAGGAAATCCATCTCTTGCCGCGCGGTTATGAGACGCAGCTGGGGTCAGACCTGGGCGGCAAGGTTCCTGCAGCTACCTTGCAGCGTATCTGCATTGCAAGGGCATTGGCAGGCGAGCCGAAGATCCTGATCCTGGACGAGGCGAATGCGCAACTGGACCAACAGGCAGAAAAGGCGCTTGTCGATGCGCTGATCCGTCTGAAGGGCTATCTGACGGTTATCATCATCAGCCACCGTCCTTCCATGCTGGCAGTCGCGGATCACCAATACGAACTCAGTGACGGCAGCGTGCATGACCTCGGCACGATGAACGTAACCGGTACACCTCAGAAAATGGGGATGCCGGCGTGAGTAGACCGCTTTTCAACCTCGAGGACGTCCACGCTGCCGACAATGCCGTGCACCGCCAGTGGCGCGATCTGTCGGCCGAACTGGCAGCCGATGGGACCGCCACAAGCCGGTTAGGACTTCCTGATGACGGTGCGGCGCCTGCCGAAAGGTGCCTGATCCCGCTTTTGCGGGAGATGCGCTGGCAGGGCAATGACCGGCTTCTGTTCGAGGCATTGCCGCACTTCGACCGGATTGAAACTTTCCAGGTCTTGCGGACCGTCCTCAGCCGCTTGACAGTCAAAACGACACCTTTTCATGGAAGTGCCGGGGAACTGACCCATGCACAGATGCCGTGTCTGCGTGTAACCAGGGACGACGTTCAGGTTCTCGTTGGAAAAACCGGAACGGGTGAGTTTCGCGCCTATTCCGGCCGTCAGGGAGAGGCAATTTCAGTTCCTGCTGCGGATATTCTGAAAAACGAGATCTATCTCGCTGCCGAAGACACTGAGGAACAGGGGCAGGTTCAAAATAACCGAAGCTGGTTCTCGACCGTATCCAAACGGTTCCGGACCAGTATCATCTCCATTCTGGCCCTCGGTTTTGTTCTCAACATTCTCGCTCTTGCACCGCCGTTGTTCATCATGGCGATTTACGACAAGGCAATGGGAGCAAAATCGACTGAAGTACTTCTGACCATGGCGGTCGGCGTTGGAATCATTCTTCTGTGCGAAGTTGCGCTGCGCAGAATGAAGACATGGCTACAATCCTATCTCGGCGGACGGGTTGATGCGATTGTCGGCAACAAGACCTTTGAGCGCATCCTGCATCTTCCATATGCGATGCTGTCCGAAGCACCGATCGGCACTCAGGTCATGCGGCTGCGCTATTTCGACAGCGTGCGCGACATATTCCAGAGTTCGCTGTTCAATGCGATCGTCGATATTCCCTTCACACTGATCTTCATTGTCGCGATCTTCCTGATCGGCGGACCTGTTGCGCTGCCGCCGCTCGCACTGCTGACCATCTACACGCTGCTGGCCGTTTATGTCCTGCCGAAGGTCCAACGCGAAGTCGCTGCCGTTGGCGAGCAGAAATCGAAACTCAACAGTTTCATGATCGAGACCTTTCGCAACCAGCGGGCTCTCAGGAACCTTTCTGTAGAAGATACCTGGCTGGAGCGATTTTCGGCGCTTTCCACCAATTTCAACAAACTCAACATCCATGCACGTCATATCACGCATGTGCTGCAGACACTGTCGCAGACGCTGATGACCATTTGTGGTGTCTTGGTTCTGGGGATCGGGGCAATGCGTGTTATGGAAGGAGAAATGAGCCTGGGTGCCCTGATTGCCACAATGGCCCTCAGCTGGCGGGTGCTGAACCCGATGAACCAGGCTTTTCTCAGCATCACGCAGCTCGCGCAAAGCCGCACGGTGATCGAACAGATCAATAACCTCATGAAAGTGCAGCTCGAGCGCGAGCCGGGGCATCTGCCGAAAATCACACGTGACATTCGCGGTGATCTGAAAGTGTCCTCACTTGTCCTCAGGTATCCAGGGGCAACGGAAGCCTCGCTGAAGGGCCTTGAGCTGACGGTGAAGGAAGGCGAAACCGTTGCCATCACGGGCCCGAGCGGCTCGGGCAAGACCGCGTTGTTCCAAGCTGTCATCGGCTTGTTTCAGCCCCAGGTGGGGTCCATCCTGTTCGACGGTCTGGATGTGCGCCAGCTGGATACCGCAGAGTGGCGCTCCTCCATTGGCTATGCACCCGACGATCTCGACTTCTTTTACGGCACGGTAAAACAGAACCTTCTGATGTCGGATCCGGGCGCTACCGACGAACGACTGATCGAGGTTACCGGTAAACTTGGCTTGCTGTCCTACCTGGAGGAGAACTTCAACGGACTTGAAACGCGCCTCAATGGCGAGGTCCTGAAGCAAATCCCGGACAACATGAAGCAGCGCATTGTTTTGGCCCGTGCCTTCGTGAAGGCGGCACCGCTCTATCTGTTCGACAATCCGGGAACGCATCTCGATTTCGAGGGCGATAAGAAATTCATGGCGATGATCGAGGAACTCAAGGGCAAGGCGACCATCCTCATCAATACCCAGCGGCCTAGCCACATGAAAATGGCCAACCGGGTGGTTGTGCTCAGAGGTGGCCAGATTGCGATGATGGGGCCACCGGAACAAGTAGTACCGGCACTCATGGGACAGACCGCGAAAGCCGGATAGGCAGCTTTCTTTCCGAAGATACCAAAAAGCCCGCCGGATTGCTCCGACGGGCTTTGTTATTTGGCGGTGCCGCTTCTTAGAAGACGGATTTTACTGCTTTCACGGTTGCATCAACAACCTTGTCGATTTCAGCTTCAGAAATGCACAGGGGAGGGGCGAACCCCAGGATGTCGCCCTGCGGCATCGCCCGGCCGATGACGCCTTCCTTCAACAGGGCAGCCGCAACCTGTGGGCCGGTTTTGCTTGCCGGATCGAGATAGGTTCTGCTGGCCTTGTCCGATACAAATTCGATCGCGCAAAGCAGGCCCTCGCCGCGGATGTCGCCAACGTTGGCGTGATCTCCGAGCGCATTCGTAAGTGCATTCTTGAAGTAGCTACCTGCGGATCCGGCATTCGCCACCAGGCCGAGACTGTCGATAAGCTTGAGGTTCGCAACGCCGGCTGCGGCACCGATCGGGTGTGCGGAATAGGTCCACCCATGGCCGATCGGACCAAATTCGTCGGTACCGTCCTCCAGCACCTTCCAGACCTTGTCGGAAACGATGGAGCCGGACAGGGGAGCATATGCCGATGTCAGGCCTTTTGCGATGGTGATGAAATCCGGCTGAATATCGTAGTGGTCTGACCCGAACATCGTGCCGAGACGTCCAAAGCCTGAAACAACTTCATCTGCGATCAGCAGAATGTCGTGTTTCTTGAGCACGGCCTGAATGGCTTCCCAGTACCCGCTTGGGGGCGGTACGATCCCGCCCGTACCAAGGGCCGGCTCGCCAATGAAGGCGGCAATGGTGTCAGCGCCTTCGCGTTCGATCAGGGCTTCCAGATCAGCAACGCAATAGGCAACAAATTCTGCTTCGGACTGGGAAAGGTCTTCCCTGCGGAAATAGTCGGGCGCGACCGTGTGCAGAACCTGTGAAAGCGGCAGGTCGAACTTCTTGTGAAACAACTCGAGGCCCGTCAGAGAACCAGTCATCAGGCCCGAGCCGTGATAGCCGCGCCAGCGCGAGATGATCTTCTTCTTCTCCGGGCGGCCGAGAATGTTGTTGTAGTACCAGACCAGCTTGATGTTGGTTTCGTTCGCATCCGATCCGCCCAGTCCGAAATAGACCTTGGACATGTGGTCGGGCGCTCGCTCCATCACCATTTGTGCAAGCGTGATGGAGGCTTCGGTGCCGTGGCCGACGTATGCGTGGTAATAGGCCAGTTCACGAGCCTGCTCCGCAATGGCGTCAGCAATTTCGGAACGGCCATAGCCGACGTTGACGCAATAAAGTCCGGCGAATGCGTCCAATAGTTTGGTGCCGTCACGGTCTTCGATATAGACGCCGCTGCCACCGGTGACGATCCGGTTGGGGCTTTCTCCGCGCGCATGTTGGGCAAGATGGGTCGAGGGATGGAAGAAGTTCTCTCTGTCCCAGGCATCCAGTTGGTCGTTCTTGAGCATATTCAAGTCCTTCTAGTGTTGGTTGGGCCAGGTCAGCTCCAGTCCCGGCAGACGTATTTGATTTCGGTGAAGGCCTCCAGTCCGTAGCGGGCACCTTCGCGGCCGAGGCCGGATTGTTTCACGCCTCCAAAGGGGATCGGGTAGCCGGTCACTTTTGTACGATTGACGGCAACCATGCCGTATTGAAGCGCACGGCTTGCACGGTAGATGCGGCGTGGGTCCTGCGTGTGGAGATAGGCGATAAGGCCGTATTCGGTGTCGTTTGCCCGTGCGATGGCGTCCTCCTCCTTATCGAAGGCTGCCAGGGCTGCCACCGGACCAAATGTTTCTTCCCGGAAAATCGATGCATCAGCGGGAACGTCCGCCAGAACGGTCGGCTGAAAAAACAATGGCCCGGCCGTGTGACGGTGGCCACCGGTGAGGAGGCGCGCGCCTCGTGCCAGTGCATCTCGAACATGTTCCTCCTGCTTGGCAACCGCCCGCTCATGCATCAGCGGTCCGATGTCAGGATCTTCAAGCCCAGGTCCGACAGACAAGGCTTCAACACGGTTGGTGAAGGCTTCGCAAAACGCCTGGTAGACCGGTCTTTCAACCAGAATTCGATTTGCCGCGAGGCAATCCTGACCGGATGTTGCGAATTTTGCGGCGATTGCCTGATCGACGGCATGGTCAAGATCAGCATCTGCAAACACGAGGAAGGGGGCGTGACCGCCGAGTTCCAGCACAAGTCGTTTTACAGTCTGCGCACCCTGCGAATAAAGAAGCCGTCCGATACCCGTCGATCCGGTGAACGAAACCGCCCTGACGCGCGGGTCTGACATCCACGGTTTCACGATGTCTTCCGCGTTCCCGGGAAGCACGTTGAAAACACCTGCCGGAAGCCCTGCCTGGTCAGCAAGTTCAGCTAGGGCGAGTGCGGAATACGGCGTTTCCTGTGAAGGGTGCACGACAACGGTACAGCCGGCAGCGAGTGCGGCAGCTGCTTTTCGCGTGATCATCGCGCATGGAAAGTTCCACGGCGTGATCAATGCGGCAACGCCAACAGGTTCCCGCCAGACTTCCATCTCTGCGTCAGGCAAGTGGGAAGTGATGCTCTCGATATTTGGTCGTTTGGCCTCTTCGGCGTAAAACGATACGAAGGAGGCTGCATAATCGATCTCGCCGCGGGATTCCGAAAGTGGTTTTCCCTGCTCACGCGTCATCAGACGTGCCAGATCTTCCCTGTTTTCCAAGATCAAGTCGTGCCAGGCCAACAGAAAGGATGCTCTTTCCTGAGGCAGCAAGGTGGACCAACTCGAAAAGGCGTCATTGGCGGCATCGATAGCTTCGGCGGATTGTGCGCTGGAAAGAGATGTCACTTCTCCGAGAAGACTTCCATCCGCCGGATCGGTTACTTGAAACACGGCACCATCACGTGCCGCTGCCCAACGTCCATCGACATAGGCGAAGTGCTTTACCAGGTGACGGTTGTCGATCAGGTGAAAAAGCGAGCTTTCAAGGGATGTCTCGGCAAGGATTCGGGACTGCATGGCGTTGCTCTCCAAAGTGGTGAGCAGAGCCTAGAATGGCACCCGGGAACGAAACGCCTTTTCTTGACAAGCTTGGCAGCTGTTTCGTTCTTATTCGGAGTTGTCAGCAGTTGTATCTGTTCCAAGCATCCCGGCCAGCAACATATCCAGTGCTGGAGCAGCGCTCTGTTTCACCGGTTTTGTCACCACGTAAGTGAAGTAGCGAACGACGCCAAGGCCGCGGTCCAGCAGGGCATCCATGAACCGCTGATAGCTGTCGATGTCACGCGTGACGGTCTGCATCAGATAATCGAGCCCGCCACCGATCGCCCAGCAGGCAACGACTTCATCGCAATTGCGGATTGCCCGCTCAAAGGCCTGAAAATATTCGGCGCGGTGATGTTCCAATTCAAGCGTCACGAAAACGGTGACATGAGGCGCGAGATTCTTGAGCGAGAAACGCGCGCCATATCCTTCGATGATACCAGCAGCCTCAAGCCTCTCAAGACGCTTCCAGCATGGGCTCGGGCTAAGATTTATACGCTTTGCGAGATCCGCTTTGGAAATGCGTCCTTCCTTGGCAAGTACCTTCAGGATTTCCAGATCTCGGTTGTCCAGTTTCAGCATCAATGTCTCTTGCCGGTTCAGGAAACGAGCATCGTGCCCGCATTTGCCTTCTTGACCTTGCCAAGAGACAGCGTGGCAATGGCCGTATCCTGAACGCCGGTGCCGGTCAAATCGCAGACGGTGATATCGGCATCACCAGTCCTGCCTTGCGCCTTGCCTGAAACAATCTCACCGAGTTCACGTACACGGCTCACATCCTGCAAGGTGCGGTTCTCAAGGGCGGAACGCAGCTCTCCGAGTTTTTCGCATTGGCTTATCCGATCGCAGACCAGGACATCGGCCTTAGCCAGGATCTCCGGGGCAAGTTCATTCTTGTCCTCCTGATCAGATCCCATTGCAGTGATATGCAAGCCGGGATGCAGACAATCTGCGCCCAGGATAGCCTCCTTCGCAGGGGTCGTGGTGACGACAAGTTGGCTGTCGGCAACCAGTTGCTGCCGATCCTCGGTTGCGACCACGTCTATCCCGAGCGCTGCAGACATATCCTTGGCCAGGGCTCTGGCCTTGTCACGGTCTCGTCCCCAGACCAGCGCCCTTTCCGCGGGCCGCACCTTTGCTGCCGCAATCAGCTGCAGCCTGGCCTGAACGCCGGTTCCCAGAATGCCGATCGTTGAAACGACTGCAGGTGCAAGGTGGCGTGCCGCAACCGCTCCGGCTGCAGCCGTGCGGATGTCGGTCAGATAACCATTGTCCAGGTAGACAGCCTGTACCAGACCGGTTTGCGCCGAAAAAAGCACCATCAACCCGTTGAGACTTGAAAGCCCGAGAGCAGGGTTGTTGAAAAAG
Organism: Labrenzia sp. PO1; assembly: GCF_012273635.1. Taxonomy (NCBI): domain Bacteria; kingdom Pseudomonadati; phylum Pseudomonadota; class Alphaproteobacteria; order Hyphomicrobiales; family Stappiaceae; genus Labrenzia; species Labrenzia sp. PO1. The sequence continues at coordinate 378,875 of NZ_JAAXCR010000003.1, read as the reverse complement.
CCGGGAGATACCTTGATCGCGAAACCGTCGAGACCTGGCACGTAGGCGGTTTTCACATCAACTTCCGCATTCACCTCCGGCAGGGCCATGGACAGCACGGGAGGCATCACGACTGTTCCGGTTGCCAGCTTTGCAAACGCTTTTTCAATGCAGTCGATGACTTCAAGATCAAGATGAACGGCCCGGCGCAGATCGGCCTCGTTCACCAACCTGATTTCATGCGCCATAGCGTTTTCCCTCCAACAGATAGTCCCCAAGCATAACGTCCTGGCCGGTCATGACTTTTGTGAATTGAACCATGTCGACATTTCGACCCGTAATGATCGTTGCGACCGGACCTTCTGGCGCGGTCAGCTTTCCGGCCAGGATTGCTGCAATGCCAACTACGCAAGCGCCTTCCGCGACATGACTATCCTCGTAATAAAGAGCCTGCATGGCCCGGTAGATTTCGCCTTCAGTTACCAGAATGATTTCGTCCAGAAGATCTCGGCACATTGCGAACGAAAGCCGGTTGTCGAGGCCTATGCCGCCTCCAAGCGAATCCGCGAGGCTTGCCACCTCTGGCACTTCCACTGGTCGGCCGGCGTCGATCGATGTCTTCATCGCCGCGCCTCTGTCCATGGTCAGTCCGACAACACGGACCTGTGGGTTAATGGATTTTGCGGCAAGCGCGACACCCGCGGCAAGCCCGCCTCCCGACAGGGGAACCAAAAGGGTGTCGAGGTTTGGAACATCTTCCAGAATCTCAAGCCCGATGGTGCCTTGGCCTGCAATCACGTATGGATCGTCGAACGGTGAGATTTCAAAGACGCCGGTTGCCTGACCCAGCTTACGGCACTCGGCAAGGGCATCGTCCTGGCTGTTGCCGACGATCCGAGTTTCAGCCCCAAGGGCTCTGATGCCATCCAGCTTGGTCTGCGGAACCAGAGATGACATGCAGATCACGGCGTTCAATCCAAGTTCCCGTGCCGCATAGGCAACACCGTGACCATGATTTCCGGTCGAACAGCATGTGAGCGTCGTGGTGCCTTCGGGCGCATTGCGGGCCGCATTCGTCGCACCGCGCAACTTGAACGCGCCTGTTGGCTGCATCGTCTCCATCTTCAGGAAAAATGGCTGTCCGGTTTGTTCTGTCATGAATCGCGAGGGTAGGAGGGGTGTCCTGACCACTCTCCCGGCGATGGCTCTTCGCGCTTCGAAAATATCCGTAAGCGTCAGTTGCATGGACTGTTTCCGGTATCGCTCGTGGTCATCATGAAGATCCTGCAAGGGGGAACATCCTCATTTGTGTACAAATGACCCATAAAGTGCAAGTGATGATGTTTGAACGTGTTTATTTTCTTGATTTCTGAAATGGCTGAGTTCTTATTTGTGTACAAATAAACGACGAGGCCCAATCATGCCAGGTCACGACCTTCCTTTCAGCAGTGCCGAGTATCAACGCCGTCTCGATCTTGTCCGTACCGACATGTCCAAACGGGGAATAGATGTCCTGTTTCTCGAGGACCCTTCCAATATGGCCTGGACCACAGGCTATGACGGATGGTCTTTCTATGTGCATCAGGGGGTCGTTGTCTTTCTGGACGAAGAACCGATCTGGTGGGGACGCAGGCAGGATGCCAATGGTGCCCGTCGAACCGTCTGGATGGACGATGCACGCGTCGCTTCCTACGCCGATCATTTCATTCAGTCGTTTGAACGCCACCCAATGCAGGACCTCGCCAGGCTGCTGGAATTGAGGGGTTACGCGAACAAGAAGATTGGCGTTGAACTTGAGAACTACTACTTCTCGGCCAAGGCGTTCCTGACGCTGCAGAGTGAGTTGCCGAACGCTGAATTCATCGACGCCACAAGCATGGTCAACTGGTTGAGGGCGGTCAAATCCGACGAAGAACTCGTGTTCATGCGCAAGGCAGCCAGGATTTCCGAGAAAATCATGGACGGCGTCTTGGAGCGTGTTGTGCCGGGTATGCGCAAGGCCGACCTAGTTGCAGAGATCTACGCCGACGCCATCCGAGGACTGGACGACGCCTGGGGGGACTATCCCGCTATCGTACCGCTGCTTCCCAGTGGCGCGGATGCGTCCGCTCCGCACCTGACGTGGGACGGACGTTTCATGCAGGAAGGGGAGGCGACATTTTTCGAACTCTCCGGCTGTTTCCGCCGCTATCATGCCCCGTTGTGCCGCACCGTTTTTCTTGGCAAGCCGGAACAGTACCTGCTTGATGCCGAGAAGGCGTTGGTCGAGGGGCTCGAAGCCGGCCTGGACACCGCAAGGGCCGGCAATACCGCGGGTGACATCGCACGTGCATTGGCGAAGCCTCTTGAGGCCGCGGGGATCGAACGCGGCGCGCGGGCAGGGTACCCGATTGGCATTTCCTATCCACCTGATTGGGGCGAACGCACGATTTCCATTCGCGAAGAAGACAACACCGTTCTGAAGCCCGGCATGACCTTTCACTTCATGCCGGGGCTTTGGATGGATGGCTGGGGACTGGAAATCACCGAGAGCATCCTCATCAAGGAAAACGGGCCTGCAGAATGCCTTTGCAACAGGCCCCGCAGATTGTTCGTGAAGTCCTGAGGTGAATATGCGCTCGGACTTGTTGACCCGGACGATTTCCATACTGGATCGCCTGATCGGTTTTCCGACGATTTCGGCAGACAGCAATCTTGAATTGATCAGCTTTGCCGCGACCCTGCTTCGTGAAGCTGGTGCTCAAGTGACAGTTTCCAAGGATGCGACCGGCAAGAAAGCCAACCTGTTCGCAACAATTGGCCCAAATGTCTCCGGCGGAATTGTCTTGTCAGGGCACACGGACGTCGTCCCGGCAGATCCCGTAGAATGGACCTGCAACCCGTATCAGATGCGCGAAGAAGGAGGCTTGCTGTACGGGCGAGGCAGTTGCGACATGAAAGGCTATATCGCTGCGGTCCTCGCGAAATCGCAGGACTATGCGCTACTCGACCTGAGACGGCCGCTGCATGTCGCCTTGACCTATGATGAGGAAGTCGGCTGCTTTGGCGCAAGGCATCTGGTTGAGGAACTGAAGCGCAGTGATATTCGTCCCTCCGTAGCGATTATCGGTGAGCCGACGGAAATGCGGGTCATTGAGGGGCACAAGGGGTGTTACGAATATACGACAGCGTTCCACGGCACCGATGGGCATGCCTCCGAACCGGACAAGGGGGTCAACGCTATCCACGTTGCCGCCGCTTTCATCTCCAGGATGATGGAACTGGCAGAAACCATGAAGGACAAGTCAGGTCCGGACAGCGAGCGCTACTCACCGCCATGGACGACACTTCAGGTTGGCCGGATAGACGGCGGCTCTGCACGCAATGTCATTGCTCGGCATTGCGCGGTGGAGTGGGAAATGCGCCCGGTTCGGATGCAGGACGCACTCGAGATAAAGTCTGCCCTGGAAGCCTATTGCCAGGACGTGCTGTTGCCTCAAATGACGTCCGTCTACCCCGACGCTGAGATTGTCACCGAAATAATAGGAGAAGTCGCCGGACTGGCCGTGATGCCGGAAAACGAAGCAAGGGACATCGTTACATCGCTCACTGGCGCGAACCTGTGTGATGTCGTTTCATTTGGCACCGAGGCCGGGTTGTTTCAGGCCCTTGGGCTTTCCGTTGTGGTTTGTGGCCCGGGCTCCATCGCACAGGCGCACAAGCCCGATGAATATCTGGCCGTTGACCAGCTCGATAAATGTCTCGACATGCTCACGGGACTGGAAAGGACCTTGTTACAGGCCTCATGACCGATCAGGACATAACAGCGACGGCCGACGTTGCAGACTTGTTGAACCAGGCCGCAAGCGCCCAGGAACGGTTTCAGATCATGTATTCCGTTTTGAGAGACCGGATCTGCATGCTTGTCTATCCGCCTGGAACGCAACTGAGTGAAGAGGCATTGGCATCTGAATTCGGTGTCAGTCGCTCGCCATTGCGCAAGGCACTGCAGATACTCGAAGCAGACGGGTTGTTGTTGTCGCAGCAAGGCGTAGGCACACTGGTGACTGAAGTGGATCTGGAAGAATTGGCGCAGGTCTATGAACTCAGGCTTGAGCTGAATGAATTGACCGGCAGGTTGGCCACGCGGTCTCTCGATTCTGAACTGGAAGCCACATTCAACAGTCTCAAAATTCGGGCGGAGCGATTGAGCTCAACGCCGGATCGTGCGGTTTTTGCCCGACTCAATATCGATTTCTTTCAGGCCTTTTTGCAGCTCACACTGAATATGCCGCTGCGCGAAGTTTCTGAAAAGCTGTTCTACAAGACCTGTCGCATCTGGCTGACTTTGATAGATGAGAAGGACCTGCCAACGGAGGTCGCCATCTTCTGCGGCGAAATCGCGGAAATTTCGAATGCTGTGCGACTTGGAGACTTCCAGGCCGCAGCCTTGATTAGGCGAGCACATCTCTCCATGGGGTTCAACCGACTGAAAACCGCAACACGACAAAGCACCGACCGGAAGGCTGGTTAGCCAAGGGCTTCTTGGAGCTTTTGGGGGTTGGTTGAACGAATAAGACCGCCCCCGGAAGCGATTGTGGTGGGATACAATCAGTTGCTTCCGGGAGCGGCCCGGGCTTTCAAAGAAGATGAACGAACTTCTTTGAACGGGTAATCCTTTCAATAGCCTCAAACAAAAGTGGCTTTTCACCTCAAATATGCTCGGTGTGCCTAGTTATTCCTAAAAAATTTAGTGTCTCTTTGCCATTTTCGTCAGTTTTCTGACTGTAGAAGTCGTGATCTTGCAATCGGATTCTACGTTTCTCTGAACGTATTTTCCTTTTTCGAGAGAATATTCGAGAAATACACTAAGTTCGTTTGCATGAGCGACAAGCACTCTGTGACCGGAAACCACTGTGTCAGTTACTTCCAGATCCTGACCCCAGGCCCAGCCACCATAAGAAGTGCCACCGTTCGACCTGAGGACGATTTCGAAAAAATTGCCCCCGTCGCTTTCAGGCATTTTGAAAACGAGATCCAGATTGTCTTCGTCGTCTTTCGTCGGCTCTCCCGCACCAAGCCAGACAGAACTGATATTTGCGGAGATCAAATCGCCAAGAGGATAAAATGGGGAACCTTCGTACCAAAGAAATTCCGTAATAACGGACCCTATGTCATTAGCCCTCTCAAATGGTCGTACATTGTCTCCGTACCCTGCATAGGTCCTCCTGAAGGAGATCTTACCAGACATGAATGGTTTCCTTACTATCTGATAATACGTAGTTTTTGCTATTGGCCGCGAAGTGTGATCACTCTTCGTCCCTTCGGCAAAGCTACATTCCCAATAGCGCCGTCACACAGGCGTGACTCCGTCACGGCAGTGCTGTTCTTCTGTGGTGGGAACTGTGTTAGAAAAAATTACCAGGGGGCAACGTGATGAATAAAAGTTGTTCAGCCACTAATATTCGACTACTTGGCGTTCCGTCAGTGTATTACTCGCGGAATACACCGTTTCCTGCCAAGGGATACGCGTTGCTTGCAGTATTGTTGCTTGTTCCTGGCAACGAGCTTGCGCGTCAAAAGGCGGCTGCCCTGCTTTGGGAGGATGTCGCCCAAACCAGGGCCATGGCAAACCTCAGGCAATTGCTTGTGAGGGTTCAAAGCAAGCAGCCCGAAGCCGGACCGCTCATTGAAACAACCCAGACCAGAATCAGTCTTGGTCCCGGGGCGCAAAGTTCCGACCTGGCCGCTTTTCTCCAGTCCTGCAAGGCAACCGACCTTGAAGGCATGATGTCCGGGATCGAGCAGTTCACCGGCGAACTGCTCGATGGTATGGAGTTCGAAGGTGAACAGCTGAACCTTTGGCTGTTGACCGAGCGCGCGAGCCTGAGGGAGAAACTGTTTAACAGAGCAGCAGCAGCCCTTGAGGAAACGACACGCTTCGGAGCGGATCGTGGCGGCAACATCGGCAAGATCGCTGACCGGCTTCTGGCTTTCGAACCTGACAGCCCCGAATGCTATCGCATCATTTCAAAAGCTTATGGCAGGTGTGGCGATCAGGATGGCGTCGATCGTATCGACCGGTTGATGAATTCGGTTCTCAATCCTGCCTTGCCTCGTGTGCCTGGCAATACAAGCGGCAAGCCTTCGGGAACTGTCTGGGTCGCACCGACGGGCGTCAAACCGGTTGAGGAGCGTCCGGCACCTCCCAAACCACCGGTTCCGCGCGTTGCCTTTTCGTCGCCCCGCCACATCGATCAACATCCGAATGCGCAGCTTGCCGAGGCATTCGTTGAGGATGTCGCGAACAGTTTCTCCAGGTTCAAGACATTTGTCGTGGTCTCGCCGTTCAGTACGATGCGTGACTTTCGCGGCGGCAATATAAGCAATTGGGAAAAAATTCGGTCCAACTACTCCGTGCAGAGTTTTCTGCTCCCGGGCAGCCAAAAGATTTCCTTTACCGTTATCGATGACGGCACAGGGGAGATCATCTGGTCTGCGGAGTATTCGATGGAGCCGGAGGACCTTCACTATACCTTCCGGCTTCTTGCAAAAACCGTGGCGGCCAATCTCGCCCAGCAGATCGAGCGACAGATGCTCGACTCCGGTCGTTCGATCAATGCCCAGAGCTATCTGCACGTCTTGCGGGGGCAGAACCTCATCAAGACCTGTAATCTGAGCATGATCCGCCGGGCCAGAAAGGAATTCCGGCAAGGTCTCACGTACGACAAGGATTTGTCCATCGCCCGCGCTCGCATAGCGCAGACGATGCAACTGGAATGGTTGCTGCTCGGGGGTACGGATCCGCACCTCCTTCACCGCGCCAAGGCGGAAGCGGACGCAGCCATCGAGATCGATTCGACGGCCGGTATCGGCTACTGGATGGCTGCGGTCATCGCGCTTTACCAACGTGATTACACGACCTCGGAAGCCAAGTTTCAGGAAGCCGAGACCTTGAGCCCCAACTCTTCGGATCTGCTCATACAGCACGCAGATGCGCTTGCGCATTTCGGCAAGCCCAAGGACGCCTGGAACCGTTTCAAGCACGCGATCGATCTCAATCCACTTGCACCGGACATCTACTGGTGGGCGGGTGCGAGCATCGCCTTCAAGCTGGCCGACTACGCAGAGGCCGTCCGGCTGTGCAAGCAGATGGATGACGAGGAACCCGCGTTGCGCATCCTGACGGCAAGCCTCGCTCTAGACGGGCAAATTGAGAGCGCAAGACAATATGCACGGCGTCTCATGGATGTTTATCCGGGGATGACCGCGCAGGAAATCAGTCGCTTCATGCCAGACAAGAACCCAGAGAACAGCAAGATCTTTCTGGAAGGTCTGAAACTCGCCGGCTTCGACTAGGTAAACCCATTTACAGGAGAAAATTATGCCTAATTCGTCATTTTACGTGATCGGAAAACGTGGTCACGGTGTTGTTTTTTTGCGGATGGATCCGCTGCGCGTATCTCGTGTGTCGCACCAGACAATTCTGGCTTACGAAGCGCAAAACGCCGGTGTCGACGGCTATGCACGCATCGCCGCTGCCGCCCGGGTTCTGTTCGCCGAAAGTGATGGCAATCCGGAAACAAGCCTCAGCCAGGTCGAGTCGGAAGGTATCTACCAGGCTATCAAGCAGGGCAGCACGATCTCGGATGTCGATTTTGCATTCCTCACTGATGTCGATGACAGCGATTGGGACCTCAACAGAATGAGCTGGGCACCGATCCAGGATCCGGTTTCCAAGACCGGCTCCGGTTCTGATTCCGGAAATCCCGACACGCTTCAGGATGCCGTGCTTTCGGACGATTGATCCGGAAGGCGCCTGACTGACAAAATCGCACCGCTACAGGAGGTATCCGCTGTGCAATCCGATCCTTTCTCTCCGCAATTCCTGCGCAGCTTCGGCATAACCAGATTGGGTGAGATCACCGGGCTGGACACGATCGGGATACCGGTCTGGTTCGCAACCAGGCCAAATTCCAGGTCTCTTTCCGTTTCCCAGGGAAAGGGTGTGACCAACGATCAGGCGAAGATTTCAGCGATCATGGAAGCCGTGGAATGTGCTGTCGCCGAACAACCGCGACAGCACGTCACGGAGTTCGCGACGATCGAAGACATGGCGCGCCAGCAAAGGAGCGTCATTCCGTTCTTTGATCTAGCAAGGGTCAACCCGCATCAGCTCGACCCGACCCGCCAGCGCGCCTGGGTTCCTGGAACGTCCCTGATATCCGGCGAGCAACGCTTCGCGCCCTACGAATTGGTCGGGATGGACATGCGTAGCGACATGCCTTGGGACCGTCATGCCTTCCGTATGACATCCCAGGGGTTGGCGGCGCATTTCTCGATCGACAAGGCCATCGAACACGCCCTGCTTGAACTCGTGGAACATGACACGTCCAGTGTGGTCGATACTTTCGGTTTGTTCGTCAACAATATCCGGGAGGTCACCGACTACGAGGGCGCGAACGCCGATCTAGACGCCATTCTGGAGAAGGTCTCAAAAGCCGGGCTTGATCTTCACATATACGCCCTTCCAGGACGCGTGAAACTTCCGGTCATTGCCGCTGTCATCTCGCGGCAGGTGAATGGGCCATCCGGTGTCATTTCGCGTGCTCCTGCCGGAATTGCCTGCCGGACGAACGTTGCCGAGGCGATACTCGCAGCCTTGCTTGAAGCGGTGCAGTCACGTCTGACGGACATCGCCGGTGCGCGCGACGACCTTGCGATGGATCGTTTTCAGCAGTCCAAGGATGGCGTGGCCAGGAACCAGCCACCACTCATTCCTCTCGCCAAACTTGAGGCTGAGTTCCGCCCTGCAAGGCAGTCGTCCATGGGGTGGCAGGATGTCCTGAAGCTGATGCGGGCGGCTGGTATTGAAGATGCCTACATGTTCCCGCTCAAATCGCCGGTCCCGGACGTTCACGTGGTGAGGACGATCGTCACAGGCCTTAACGCGCATTCCGGCAGCTTCTCCGAAATGTCCATGAACTCGATACTGCTGACGACGGAAGTGCTGAGCACTGCATGTTGAAACCCGTCGTTTTTGCAGGACCGAGCGTTCACGGCTTGGCCGGCGATCTTTTTGACGACCTGGACGTATTCCCACCTGCGGCACGCGGAGACATTCTGCGAGCCGTGGGGCAGGGGCGCCGCGTGATCGGATTGATTGATGGTTACTTCAACTCCACCCCTTCTGTCTGGCACAAGGAAATCCTGTTCGCCCTACAGGAGGGGTGCAAGGTGTACGGCGCGGCCAGCATGGGCGCATTACGGGCTGCAGAGTGTTTCCCATTCGGGATGGTTGGTGTCGGGGCAATTTTTGCAGACTATCAAGCGGGAAGGCGTCAATCGGATGCGGATGTTGCTGTTTCGCACGCTCCGGCAGAACTGGGCTATTACCCGCTGACACTGGCGCTGGTGGATGCGGAGGCGACGCTGTCTGAAGCTTTGAAAGGCGGGTTCATTGCCGAGAGCGCACATGATGCATTGCTGAAAGCTGCAACCGGTCTGCATTTTTCTACGCGAACCTGGGTGCGCGTGCTGAGCGAAACAGGACTTTCCGAAGCTGAAAGCGCTCACTTTCTGAAGTGCCTGCCCGAGTTCGAGCAGAGCTTGAAACGGCAAGACGCTCAAAAGCTCCTGACCAATCTGAAAGAGAACATCGAGATTGAGACGCATGATGGTCAGGACAGTTGGAAAATACAGAACACCCTTTTTCTCAAGTCACTTGAAAAAGAAATTCTCGGCAGGTGACAGCTAATGAAAATGGAGATTGTAAAAGCCAGGACCACATGGTCAATCGTGCCGGATTGTGGCGGTCTGATTGAAACGATAGCGATCTCACTACCTCAAAAGGTTTTTGATCCCGGCAATCCTCACGCCGAAAAGATACTTGCCGCGATCGGAAATTTGCTCAAGGCCATTCCTTCGAGTGTTTCAATCCTGGCATTTGCGGATGCTTTTAACGAGGCGGCTGCAAGGGGCTGGATCGAAACACAAACCGAGTGTCGCTATGACATTGTCGTGGCAGGCGCTAGGCCGCTTGAAAGTGCAGATATCTGGGCACAGGATTCCATCCTGGTACAAACGCGAGGCAACGACCTGCGGATTGCCGCTCCAGCATGCGACTGGCCCAGGGGCATCTTGCCGAGGTTACTGGCCGAACACCTCTCTGTCGCCTGCCACGATCTCCCACTCTTTTTGCCCGGTGGAGACCAGATCGTTGGTGAGGGCTTTCGTCTCATCGGTCACACAAGCCGGTTGAGATCAGCCTCCAACAAGTATGGCGGTGACAGCACTTTGCTTGCCGCAGATCGGCGTATCGGTGAACTCGATAACAGACCTGTCTGCTATTGGGGATACCGAAGACAAGACTTGTTCGAAAAAACCACCGTCGATACTCATAAAAACAAGGCCGGCAAGAACACTGCTGATTCTAACCGTGAGGGAGGCCTGGACTGGCAAACAGCGAATGATCTGCTCGGGGACCTTCCATTTTCTCATTTGCGGCCGGATCTGGTTACGACCATTGAGCGGTGCGAAAGCCATGTCGACAGATATGTTTCTCCAACAGGTTTGCGCCACAACGGCAAGCACTTGTTATTGCTGGCAGACCCGGTGGCCGTGGCCCCAGAAGCCATCAGCAAGGCGAAGCGGGAAAAGAGACTTCTCGATGCGTCGGAACATTGGCTGAGGGACCAGGGTTTCGAAATTATCCGCAATCCAGTTCCCTGTGGTGTCGACGTAAAGAACGCAGTCAGACCGCGACTCTACAACAACGTTCTTCTGGAAAATGCGGTACGAGAGGGAAATGGCAAACCAATCATGTGGTTGCCATGCTTCGGCGAAGACAGCAGGTTCATGGAATTCGATGCGGAGAACGCCAGGATCTGGAAGGATCTCGGCTTCGACCCCAAGCAGGTCTTTGGCTGGGAAAGCCTTGCCCATGCAAATGGCGCACTGCGCTGTGCCAGCAAGGTAATCAGACGGCAAGCAACTTGATCGAACGGAACTAGATGTAAACCGACACGGACAGGTGCGTCTTCAGCATCAGGCTAGTTTTTTAGAAGAAGAGGTTGGCTGGGGAACCTGGATTCGAACCAGGACTAACGGAGTCAGAGTCCGTGGGTCTACCGTTAACCTATTCCCCAACAATGCTCATAAGGCGAGCTGCCAATCGTCGGTACAGAGCGAAATGATTGGTCGCTCTCGATTGGTGTGCCGCATATACATCCATCACATTCACGATTGCAAGACCCGTCGACGACTTTTTTGTGAAATTGCATGCCTGTGGAAAGTCTCGCGAAAGACTGTATGCATTCGTTTCAAGGAAAGCTTTTCCGACGAGGGGCAACCTGTTACAGTTTTGTCAACGAAAGACGCAGTCCCCAGCAGCGCCCCTTGAAAAACGGCGGCAGCACTGGAGATCTGAAAGGCAAAAACGTGACTCAGTCAGGTCAGGAACCGCCCGAGAAAGGGCGTCGTACCCCTGATGTGTCCGGAACCAGCGGGGCTCCCAGGGAGCCCGGGGGAACATCCAGACGACGCCGAAAGCGCAAGTCTGGCAAGCGCCCCAAAGGCAACTCTGCGACACAGGCAAACGGTGTCGTCAACGGAGTGCCTGATACGGACGGGCGAATTCCGTCCAGTGCTGTGACCGGACCCGTCGATCAAGCACTCGCCGCGCAGGAACAGCCTGCGCGAAAGGGTGAGGGTGCGTCCACTTCCCAGAAACGTCGCAAAAAACGGAAGCGCGGGCGGGCAGCCGGTGGTGAGGGCGTGCAAAACGTCCAGGCAGGTGGGCTGAACCAGGATGGTGCGGAACGACAACCTGACACCACGACGAGCCTGAAGGGTAAGAAGGCAGCCCGTAGACGCGGCCGACGGCGCAAACAGTCCGCCAACGGAGCGGAATCAGTCCCTGTTGCACGGACAAACGATGGCGACATCGTTGTCAGCTCAAAGACACTCGAAAAGAATACCAGTACCCCCTTCCACCGTAATCATGAATTGCGTGTGCGACGGGATGGTGAAAATCGCCCGTCGGCAAGCCGGAAGGAACAGGTCGACGGTTCTCGTAATCCTGCACCATATGATCGGACTGCGGGCAGGAACAACTCACCGCTTTATGCCGCGCTTGATCTTGGGACCAACAATTGCCGGCTTTTGATCGCCCGACCTGAAGATCGCGGATTTCGTGTGGTCGACGCCTATTCCCGAATAGTGCGCCTCGGAGAAGGTGTCGGCTCGAACAGAATGTTGAGCGATGCGGCCATGGAGCGGGCAATCGATGCTCTTGCCCAATGCCACCGGAAACTCGCCGACAGAGGGGTTGCGCGCTCAAGGCTTATCGCGACAGAGGCCTGCCGGGCAGCCGAAAATGGAGCTGACTTCATCGAAAGGGTGAAGGCGGAGACAGGTTTGGCGCTCGAGGTCGTCAACCGCGAGACAGAAGCTCGCCTGGCAGTCGCCGGATGCGCTTCGCTTGTGGATCACGACGCCGATGGCGTGATTCTGTTCGATATCGGCGGAGGGTCCTCGGAGATCGTCTGGCTGGATCTGCGCAACCGTTGTGGCGCACGGGGCTATGCATTGACCCGCTTCATCCGGTCTTGGATCTCGTTGCCGGTCGGCGTCGTCAACCTTGCAGAGCGGCACGGCGGTGTTCACGTGACACCGGATATCTTCGAAGCCATGATTGAAGATGCCGCCGAACATCTGGCAGCGTTCAATCTTGCTAATAACCTGACCGAAGCTATCGCGTCGGGCAGGGTCCATATGCTCGGAACATCTGGTACGGTTACCACACTGGCCGGTGTCCATCTGGGCCTGAAACGTTATGACAGGCGCAGGGTCGACGGTACCTGGCTGGAAGATGGAGACGTCTCCAGAATGATTGATCAGCTGCGCGACATGCCTTATGAGGCACGCGTGGATAATCCATGCATTGGTGCGGATAGGGCTGATCTTGTTCTGGCAGGTTGTGCCATCCTGGAAGCTATCCGCCGCCGCTGGAGTTGCTCACGTCTGCGCGTCGCGGACAGAGGACTTCGCGAAGGTATTCTTACAGAATTGATGGCGGCCGATGGTGTCTGGTCGCACCGCAAAAACGGCTCTCGGCATAATCGCGGGCGCCAAGGGAACAGAACATGAGTCAGGGCAAAAAGGGAACAGGCGACCGAGGTCTCCACGTCAAGGTGAAGACGTCCGCTGGTCGGCGCGAATCCTCCACGCGTTGGCTGCAGAGGCAATTGAACGATCCATACGTGCGCCGCGCGAAGATGGACGGTTACAGGTCGCGAGCTGCCTACAAGCTGATAGAGATCGACGACAAGCACAAATTGCTGAAACCCGGTTACCGGGTGGTCGATCTTGGTTGTGCACCGGGTGGCTGGTGTCAGGTTGCGGTGGAAAGGGTACAGTCCTCCGTGGAAGCGCCCAAGGTGGTCGGGATCGACTATCTGGAAATGGACCACGTGCGAGGAACGACATTCCTGCAAAAGGATTTTCTGGACGACGATGCTCCAGCCGCCTTGCTGGAAGCGCTCGGTGGCCACAAGCCCGATGTCGTTCTGTCCGACATGGCGGCGCCGACCACTGGCCACAAGCAGACCGACCATTTGCGCACGACGCATCTTTTCGAGATCGCAATCGATTTCGCGAGACGCAACCTCGTTCCGGGTGGCTCGTTCCTGGCGAAAGTTTTTCGGGGCGGGACGGAAAATGCACTGCTTAACGACCTGAAACGCGAATTCAAATCGGTCGCCCATCTGAAACCGCCGGCAAGTCGCAAGGAAAGCCCGGAACTTTATGTGATCGCGAAGGGCTTTCGCGGAAGTGATCTTGATCCGGACTGAACCGTTTTCAACTCGACCGGGAAGCCGGTTTGCCATGAGAGACAGGGGGAACGCCCCATAGCGGGCGTCACCCCCTTTTCTTTCTGTCACCTGCGTGTTATTGACCCGCGCCAACTTCTCCGGCACAGCCGAAGCGACTCGAAAGATGCAGGCTTTTGATCAAAGCGTGCGTCTCAGCTATTTTTTTACAAAGGGGAATTGGCAATGGCATCCTTCTATGTCCCTACCACTGGACAGCAAGCCCTGACGTTTGACGATGTCTTGCTGATCCCTGGCCACTCGGAAGTCATGCCGGGTGAAGTTGACCTGCGCACCCGGGTCACACGGGAACTTGAACTCAATATTCCGATCATCTCGTCGGCAATGGACACAGTTACCGAAGGCCGTTTGGCAATCGCCATGGCTCAGGCTGGTGGCATTGGCGTCATTCACCGCAACCTTTCTCTCGACCAGCAGGCCGAAGAGGTTCGGATGGTCAAGAAGTTCGAATCCGGAATGGTGGTCAATCCGCTGGTCATCGGGCCGGACGCGACCCTGCAGGACGCCCTTGACCTGATGAAACGGTATGGCATTTCCGGCGTTCCGGTCGTTCAAAACGGCGGAGCAGGCGGTCAGACTACTGGCAAGCTGGTTGGCATCCTGACAAACAGGGACGTGCGGTTCGCGTCCAATCCCGACCAGAAAATCCATGAACTGATGACGAAGGACGATCTCGTCACTGTCAACGAGAACGTCAGCCAGGATGACGCCAAGCGGCTCCTTCATCAGAACCGCATCGAAAAGCTTCTGGTCGTGGATGACAACCGGAACTGCATCGGTCTCATCACCGTCAAGGACATGGAAAAGGCGCAGCTCAATCCGAATGCGTCCAAGGACGATCAGGGCCGGTTACGCGTTGCAGCGGCAACCAGCGTCGGGGAAGAAGGGTTTGCCCGCGCAGAACGTCTGATCGACGCAGGTGTGGACCTTCTTGTGGTCGACACGGCCCATGGCCATTCCCAGAAGGTTCTCGACATGGTCGGCCGGGTAAAAAGCCTTTCCAATTCCGTACAGGTACTTGCAGGCAACGTTGCAACCAGTGACGCAACCAAGGCTTTGATTGATGCCGGTGCAGATGCGGTAAAAGTCGGCATTGGCCCGGGTTCCATTTGCACCACCCGAATTGTCGCTGGCGTTGGCGTTCCGCAGCTAACGGCCATCATGGATTCAGTGAACGAAGCGGACAAGCAGGGCGTACCTGTGGTCGCTGATGGCGGCATCAAATTTTCCGGCGACCTGGCCAAGGCGATTGCCGCTGGCGCGGCGTCCGTCATGGTCGGCTCTCTTCTGGCAGGCACTGAAGAAAGCCCGGGCGAGGTCTATTTGCACCAGGGACGATCCTACAAATCCTATCGGGGCATGGGGTCCGTCGGCGCCATGGCACGTGGCTCGGCCGATCGTTATTTCCAGGCGGAAGTACGCGACAGTCTCAAGCTTGTACCGGAAGGTATCGAAGGTCAGGTGCCATACAAAGGTGCGCTTGGCAGCGTTCTGCATCAGCTGGCAGGTGGCTTGAGGGCTGCCATGGGCTATGTTGGCGGCCGCAACATTCCTGATTTTCAGGAAAAGGCGCGTTTTGTTCGGATCTCTGGTGCAGGCCTGCGGGAAAGCCATGCCCATGATGTGACGATTACACGGGAAAGCCCAAATTACCCGTCCAACGTTTAAACCACTCGTTATCGGGGCGCTTTGGAACAGGCGCCCCGCAAAGGAACAGCATGAAAGATGGCGGACGCCTGGCGGCGGCAATTGAAGTCCTGACTGAAGTGGAAACGCGGCACAGGCCTGTGCAGCTTGCCCTGAAAGACTGGGGTTCCGCACACCGGTTTGCAGGTTCTGGTGACCGGACGGTCATCGGCAATCTTGTGTTTGACGCACTTCGGAACAAGGCTTCGCTTGGTGCAAGAATGAAAGACGGTTCGGCAAGAGCCGTTGTTCTTGCGACCTATTGCCTGAGTTGGGGCAAAGGCCTGCAGGCGTTAAGCGACATTCTTGAGCAGGATCATCATGCTCCGGCTGCATTGTCAGCTGATGAAATCGCTTGCCTCTCGCAGGAGCCTGACAGCACGCCGTCGCCTTTTGAACAGGCAGATATTCCAGAATGGCTTTGGCCACATTTTGAGACCGTCTTCGGCGAAAGCGCCATTGCAGAAGGCCAGGCGCTGGCAACACGCGCTCCGGTCGACATGAGAACCAATACGCTCAAATCTGACCGGGACAAGGTTCTCAAGCGGCTGGCTCATACCGGGGCAAAGACAACACCGCTGTCACCAGTTGGTGCACGCATCGAGGCCAAGCCTGATCTTGGCCGCATGCCGCATGTTCAGGCCGAGGAAGGCTACCGAAAGGGTTGGTTTGAATTGCAGGACGAGGCCAGCCAACTGGCGGCTCATCTTGCGCAAGCCAAACCTGGTGATCAGGTTTTGGACTTTTGCGCTGGCGGTGGTGGCAAGACACTGGCTCTGGCTGCCTCCATGCAGAACAAGGGGCAGCTATATGCCTATGACGCGGACCGGCTCAGGCTTGCTCCGATCCACGAAAGACTGCAGCGGGCCGGTGTTCGAAACATTCAGGTGAGAGATCCTGCAACCTCAAGCCTCGACGATCTTGTCGATCAGATGGACCTGGTTTTCATCGACGCCCCTTGCACGGGGACCGGCGTATGGCGTCGCCGGCCGGACTCCAAGTGGAAGCTGGCGGAAAAGGCCTTGCAGGATCGTATCGAAGACCAGCGCCGTGTCCTGGAAAGCGCGAGCAGATACGTCAAGCCGGGGGGACGTCTCGCCTACGCGACCTGTTCCGTCCTGCGTGAGGAAAACCAGGCCCAGGCGGACTGGTTCCTGGAGCAAAATCCGTCGTTCCAGTCTGATTCCGCGCTGGATATCTGGAAAACAACTCTGCCGGATGCACGGCTCCCGAAATACGTTTCTGACCGTGGCGACATTCTGCTGACGCCCGGGTCTACCCAAACGGACGGTTTCTTCATTGCCCTGTTCCGGCGCGTGCAGTGAGATCAGACAGTTTTTGCCGTCAGGATCTGTCCTGACGGCGCAGCCCAAGAACGTTCGGCAATTGATCGCCGTCTGTTGCGAGTAACTTCTTTGAAGTCACGGGCTCCAGGCTTTCCTGGTGTTGAATTTCCTGTTTGGTTTCTTTTTCTTGAGCGATTTTTGCAGCATCGTCGGGATTATCTGACGAGGGTGCTTCCGTTGCTGAAGTCGCAGGGGAGTTCACTGGGCCTGCTTCCGGTGATTTCCTTTCGGCGACAACCAGGCCTTCTACCAGTTCTCGAATAGCCGGCTCCAGACCGTCGCCTCGAGACATGGCCGTCAGGACGGATCTAGCCTGGTTGGAATATTTGAGTGCGGCGAGGGCGGCTCCAAGTGCATTCAGAGGTTCTTTTGCTGATTTGTCGAGATCGTGCGCGGCCAGGGCGTGTTTCAGAGCTGCACCATGATCTCCAAACTTACGCGCAATACTGCTGAGCCGAACGTGGGTCTGTATTGATCTCGGAGATAGCTTCAACGCGGCAAGCGCGGCTTCACGAGCATCTTCCAAGGCGCCTTTCCCGGCGAGTGCATCGGACAACAGGTCCAGGGGAAGCGGGTCTGCCGGCGCTCGCTCACTTGCCCGTATCGTCAGTTCGATCACTTCGTCAAAGCGCTTACGCAGCAGCAATGTCTGCGAAAGACCAATTAGCGCAGGACCGTAATCCGGATCGGCCTTCAGCGCTTTCCGATAAGCCGCGATCGCTGCGGCCTTTTGATCAACACGCGCCTGTGTGTCTGCGAAAAGAGACAAGACAGCTGGCGTATCCGGCAGTAGCTCGACTAGGCGTCGGGCCGGAACGGAAGCTTCTTCGGGTTTGTCTTCTTTCAGCAAAACACTGGCAAGACCATAGAGCGCGTTTCGATTGTCCGGTGCTTGAGAGAGCACATCAGCAAAATTTTGCCGAGCGTTTGCCATGTCACCGAGCAGCAACTGACAGTTTCCGAGACTCGCGCGAGCATTCAGGTGGTCTGGTTCGGCAAACACGATGCGGCGTAACTGCGATTGCGCTTCGTCCAGATACCCGGTCTGGAGCAACGCGGATGCCGTTCTGTAGGCAATTTCCGTGTCGTCCGGCGACAGTTCCTGGGCTTTCAGATAAGACACCAGCGCCCTGTCAAGATTGCCCGCATTTTCAAGGGCTACGGCTTCTTCAAACGCTTTACGGGCAGCTGCGGTCATCTGGGTCGGTTTTCCTAAAAGCACCTGCCAGCAGCTTGTCTCACCGGAGACGAAGCACGGGGGCTTATGGTTAACCTAAGGAGCAGGCGCGCGCCGGTCAAAAGCGAATTTCAGCCGTACACAGCTTGTCCGCCGGAAACATTTGCCCGCCAAAGTTACGACACAAGAAAGCCGCGGAACAGGCGTTGGCGGCAAAATCTTGTGCGGGACAGCATCGGCTGTGAAATTCGGGTTCATTTTACTCAAAAGACCGGTTAGAAGCTGGCCATGACCCAGCATCAGCGCCTTCTTATCATCGACTTCGGCTCCCAGGTCACGCAGCTCATCGCGCGGCGCCTGCGCGAGTTAAATGTCTACTGCGAAATCCATCCATATCAGAACGTTACCGACGCCTTTTTGAGCGAGTTTTCGCCCAAGGCAGTAATTTTCTCAGGTGGCCCGGATTCGGTTACGCGAGCCGGTTCACCGCGTCCGCCGGAAAGTGTCTACACAATGGGCGTTCCGATCCTGGGGATCTGTTACGGCCAACAGGTGATGATGCAGCAGTTGGGCGGACAGGTTGACGGTGGCAAGATTTCCGGCGGTGGCGGCACGGCCGAGTTTGGCAGAGCATTCGTAACACCAGTCGAGAACAAACTGTCGATCCTGGATGGATGGTTTGCCGACGGGAAAGAACAGGTCTGGATGAGCCATGGCGACCATGTCAGCCGGATCGCACCAGGCTTTGAGGTCTTCGGCACATCGCCAAACGCTCCCTACGCGATTACCGCGGACAAGGAGAGAAACTTCTACGCCGTACAGTTTCACCCGGAAGTGCACCACACGCCGAACGGCAAGAAGCTTTATGAGAATTTCGTCCGACTTGCCGGCTTCACCGGTGACTGGACTATGGGAGCCTACAAGGACGATGCCATTGCGCGCATCCGCGAGCAGGTTGGTGACAAGAGGGTCATTTGTGGTCTGTCCGGTGGTGTCGACAGCTCCGTTGCTGCTGTGTTGATCCATGAGGCGATCGGGGATCAGCTCACATGTGTCTTCGTGGACCACGGATTGTTGCGCCTGAACGAGGCGGAAGAAGTGGTCTCCATGT
Organism: Labrenzia sp. PO1; assembly: GCF_012273635.1. Lineage (NCBI taxonomy): Bacteria > Pseudomonadati > Pseudomonadota > Alphaproteobacteria > Hyphomicrobiales > Stappiaceae > Labrenzia > Labrenzia sp. PO1. Next base: position 359,705 of record NZ_JAAXCR010000003.1, on the reverse strand, counting down.
TCAGGGACAACTACAACATTCCCTTGATCCATGCGGATGAGAGCGAACTGTTCCTGGGAGAGCTGGACGGTGTTTCCGACCCGGAAACCAAACGCAAGATCATCGGAAAACTGTTCATCGACGTTTTCCAGAAACATGCGAATGAGATTGAGGGCGCTGAGTTTCTCGCTCAAGGTACGCTCTATCCGGACGTGATTGAGAGCGTCAGCTTCTCCGGAGGTCCGTCGGTCACCATCAAGTCGCATCATAATGTCGGCGGGTTGCCGGAAAAGATGGGACTGAAGCTGGTCGAGCCGCTGCGTGAGCTCTTCAAGGACGAGGTGAGGGCGCTTGGCCGTGAACTCGGCCTTCCCGAGAAGTTCATCGGCCGCCACCCCTTCCCGGGACCTGGACTTGCCATTCGTTGTCCGGGTGAAATCACCCGCGAGAAACTTGAAATTCTTCGAAAGGCTGATGCGGTCTATATCGACCAGATCCGTAAGCACGGTCTCTATGACGATATCTGGCAGGCTTTCGTTGCCATCCTTCCAGTGCGAACGGTCGGTGTCATGGGCGATGGCCGCACATATGACTACGCCTGCGCGTTGAGAGCCGTCACGTCAGTCGACGGCATGACTGCCGACTATTTCCCCTTCACGCATGATTTCCTGGGTGAGACGGCAACCCGTATCATTAATGAGGTACAGGGCATCAACCGCGTAACCTATGACATTACGTCAAAACCACCCGGCACTATTGAGTGGGAATAAGCAAGGCTTTGGATCACTTGGACCCGACGTTGCTTGGCGGGTCTTGACGTGGGCGGACCGAAATATCGCAGGTAACTCTGCGAACGCAGGAATGTGACTGCACGAACGATTGTCGAGCCTGCATGCATTGGCGAAAGGTCAATGATTGTGCTCGTGCATTTGCTTTTGTTTATAGCGCCTCGATGCTGTGAACGAACTGCAATTTGCTTCGATTAACTGAATATTTGCAGGCGCTCATATAAACAGTCCACAAACTGTTGCTCTATCAGTTGCTTCGCCGAATAAAGATGGGAATGATTGAAGTGAGTAAATTAACTAAAATTATTTCTGGATATGAAAATGACGGCTTCAGTCTCGGCAAAGCAGCTAGAAAAAAGAGAATTAAGTATTTTTGTGAATTGATAGAGAGTAAGTTTTCTGAGAAGGGCCGTGTAAAAATACTAGATATTGGCGGGACTGTTCAATATTGGAACATCATCGACAAAGATTTTCTGGATCGCAACAACGTACAGATTACCCTTTTAAATCTACCGGGATCTCAAGCCTTTGAGGCAGACGGGAGATTTGATTTTTTGACAGGTAATGCCACAGAAGACATCTGGAGTTACCTGGACCCTCAGGACTTTGACCTGATCCATTCAAACTCGGTAATCGAGCATGTTGGTGACTGGGCGCAAATGAAGCGGTTTGCGTCAAATATCCGGGATTTCCACGGCGGTTATTTTGTCCAGACACCAAATTTCTGGTTTCCCATTGAGCCGCATTGCATGACGCTCTTTTTCCATTGGCTGCCGAAGCCTTTAAGGGTCTGGCTTGTTGCTCACTTTTCCTTGGGGCATTGGGCAAAAGGGGCCAATACCGATGAGGCCGTCGAAATCGTCGAAAGCGCGCGCCTGCTGAGCAAGTCCATGTTCAAGGCGCTTTTCGATGATGCGCTCGTCAAGCAGGAAAAATTCCTGTTTTTGACCAAGTCCTTCATGGCTGTCAGAGTTGACGGGGAAGAAGTCTCTTCTTGAAAAGAGACTGGATTGCTCAACTTAATAGATTTGAATACCCGACAGGCTTTCGAAAGATCACGATACGAGCTCTCGAAATTGGTGGCTCAGCGCCTTGTTGAGATTTGAGCGTGAATGAATACACCACGGCATCCGAACCTGACACCAGACTGTGCTTCTTGTGCAGCCCTTTGCTGTGTTGTCTTTGCATTTGACCAATCCGAGTCCTTTGGTATCGACAAGGCAGCAGGCGAGGTTTGCCCGAAACTTGATAGCTGCGGACGTTGTGCCATCTTCGTTGACAGGTCGCGTCTCGGTTTCAGTGGATGCATTAGCTACGATTGTCACGGTGCAGGACAACGTGTGACGCAGGAAGTGTTTCACGGGCACACATGGCGGGATGATCCCGGACTTACGGAACGGATGGGAGAGGCGCTTTCCGTCCTGCGGCAAATTCATGAGAAACTGCTGCTCCTGGCAGCGGCTGAAAAACTTCCGCTTGGTATCGGGGAACGACAAGCACTAGTCGAACTGCAGATGCAGCTTGCTCCGCAGTCAGACTGGACGGAATCTCGGCTGAAGGCGTTCCCGCTGGTTGAGATTTCACGAAAAGTGTCGGATTTCCTGACAGGCTTGCGTCGACATTTCGAGCGATAGGCCTGAGAGTGAAATGTGTGCCCTTATCTTGCGCATTTGATACAGAATGCTGCGGCCGGGTCCACCTGTAGCCGTTTCACGGAAATCTCTTCACCGCACTCCACGCAGTCACCGTATTCGCCAGCTTCCAACCTTGATAAGGCCGCGTCGATTTTCTGGATTGTCGCCCGGCGCTGCCGTTCGGATGCCTGTGCCATAGCTTGTCCTTGAAGCGCGTCCATACGCGACAATCGACCGACTGATTGCTGATCTAGCTCCACCGCGGCACGGGCTTCCCCGGACAATTCGCTCAATGTTTCAAGTTCGGACTTGAGCGACAAGAGCTTGATCCGAATGTCTTCAACGTTGTGTTCCGCCATCTCCAAGCCTCCAGCGAAAGCATGAAGACGGCGGCCTGATTGTGCAAGAGGAGGTAAGTGTCACCTGTTAAACGGCATCACTTGATCCTAAAAACCCGGCAAGAACGATCTTCCCAATGGTTTTATTGCTTTCAATCTTCTGATGTGCGACGCGCAAATTGTCTGCATTGATGGGTTCAATCACTTCCGTCAATGTGGTCTTGAGCTTGCCTGCATCAACAAGGTCAGCGACGTTGTTCAACAGCTTGCGTTGCTCATCCATATCGGTTGTCTGGTACATGGAACGTGTAAACATCATCTCCCAGTGGATCGATATCGCCTTCAGTTTGAAGGGCCCAATGCTGACGTTGTCGGGATCGTCGATGAGCAGAAAACGGCCCTGTGGCGCGATCAATTCTGCAATGTCGTTCACGTGTTGCTCTGTGTGCGTTGTCGAGAAAACATAGCCGGGGGCTTCCAGTCCCAGAGCTTCGATCTGAGGCGCCATCGGTTTTGAATGATCGAGAACATGATGCGCACCAAGTTCACTCACCCAGGAACGGCTCTCCGGTCGTGAAGCAGTTGCGATAATCGTCATGTTCGTCAATTGGCGGGCAAGTTGAACCGCAATGGAACCGACGCCTCCCGAACCGCCAATGATCAGGAGAGTGTTCGAACCAGCCGGAACCGGGTCCTTCACTTTCAGCCGGTCGAACAGGGCTTCCCAGGCGGTGATCGCCGTCAAGGGCATGGCTGCTGCCTCGGCAAAACTCAGGCTCGTGGGTTTGCGGCCCACAATGCGTTCATCAATGAGATGGTACTCCGAGTTGGTTCCGTCCCTGGTGATGTCGCCGGCATAATAGACCTCATCGCCCACCTTGTAGCTGGTAACGTCAGGACCAGCTTCGGCGACGATCCCGGCCGCGTCGTATCCAAGGACGACTGGCGCGCCGTTTTGCGAAGTTCGGGATTGCCGCACCTTGGTGTCGACTGGGTTGACCGCAACAGCCTTGACCTCAACGAGAAGATCCTTTCCGGAAGGCACCGGCCTTGGTAGGTCGAGATCAGTCAACGACTTCGGGTCATCAATAGGAAGTGGTTCAAAAAATCCGATGGCACGCATGCTGTGTTCTCCTGATTTGCGTACCAATCAAATTGATCATAAAATTGTTTGGCGCAAGAATGCACAATTCTAGCCGTAACTGACAAAAAAGAACCTTAGGCACAAAATGGATACCGTTAGGAAATCAGGACCCAAACTGGTCAAGGACGTTTATGGCTGCCATCCGGGCTGTGCTGTCGAAGCAGCGCTCAGTTTGATCGACGGCAAGTGGAAAGGCGTCATTCTGTTCCTGTTGATGGAAAAAGAAGTCATGCGCTTCAACGAGTTCCAGAAAGCGCTTCCGGACATCACACAACGGATCTTGACCGCTCAACTCCGTAGTATGGAAGCTGACGGGTTGATCGTGAGGACCGTCTATCCTGTTGTTCCGCCGAAGGTTGAATATCAACTGACCGACCTTGGCGTGTCGCTGGAGCCGGTGGTGAAGGCCCTTGCACGCTGGGGGAACGAAAACAAGACGCTCTGGCCAAAAGGGTTTAAACGGGACAGCCACCTTCAGCAGGCAGGCTGACGTTTTTCCAGGCAGATGAGTTTCGTTTGTCGCTCGCAAACCATTGAGCCTCCTGACGCATTCGTGACTTTGTCAATCCGCGGCCCGTTGCGAGGATGCTCCTGTGAAATCCAAGGGAGAAATGCGTCATGAACCTAAGATGTTCGACAGCGCTTGCGGTGTTGCTCCTGTCCTTAGTGTTCGGAGCGTGCTCAGCACGGGCAGGTGAGGTCGAGATTGTCTCGGCAAAAGCAACCGGATCTGCAGGCACGTGGACCTTCGCAGTAACTCTCAGGCATGACGATACGGGTTGGGACCACTACGCCGACCTCTGGCAGATCTTGACGCCAGACGGAGAATTGTTAGGCGAGAGAGTGCTCCTTCACCCCCATGTCGACGAACAACCCTTCACGCGATCCCAATCGGGCATCACGATCCCAGAGGGAGTGTCACAGGTCATCATCCGGGCACGAGACACGGTGCACGGTGTTTCGCCACAAGAATACAAGTTGAACCTGGACCGTTAAGCGTTGCCTCAGTCAGGTGCGGATAAAGGCCAAAATGCCATCCGCAACGAATTGTACGGATAGAGCTGCCAACAGCACGCCGAGAAGACGGGTGATAACCAGCTGTGCTGTTTCTCCCAGGAGCCGTTCAATCTTGTCAGCCAAGAGAAAGGCTCCCATGCAACTCAGCAGGATGATCGCGATGACGCCGCCGAGGCCTGCATAGGCGAGGGTATCTGGAGCCTGACTGGACAACAGGATGATCGCGGAGATTGCCGCGGGTCCCGAAATAAGCGGTATCGCCAAAGGAAAGATGGCGAGTTCATTGATCGTTCCATGATGCGATTCCGATTCCATCGCCTTTTCGGCGGTTTCGGTTTTACGCGCCTGGCGCTTGCCGAAAATCATCTCGATCGCGATCAGGAACAACAGGATGCCTCCGGCGACCCTGAAAGCGGAAACGGAGATGCCGAGTACATTCAGCACCGTCTGTCCGGACGCATAAAAAACAAGGAGTATGGCTGCCGCCGTAATGGTTGCCCGAATGGCGACCTTGCGCCTGTCGTGCTTGCTCATTCCAGCCGTGATTGCAAGAAACATCGGGGCCAGACCGACCGGATCAATGGTGACAAATAAGGTCGCGAAGGCGTTGATGTAGTAGTCGAGCATGGCGATTCCCGGACCGGTTTTTCAGGCGCTTTTGTCGCCTTACTATAGTGCTTTGCGAGGTGCTGGCATGTTCTCAAGCCAAATGATTTTTGCCCCCTGTGTATACTCCTCGTAAAGCATTGAAATTAAACCCTTATTACTTAGGTGGAAAAGCGCCGAGAATTTGGAGTGGCGTCTTGAATCGGATATAAAAGAGCAAGCAATAACAATGAAATGAGTGTCTTCCTTGGCTGACCAGGACAACAGCACGCCCACTGACGGTCTTCCGTCCGATATCAAACCGGTCTCCATCGTCGATGAAATGAAGCGCAGCTATCTCGATTACGCGATGAGCGTGATCGTGTCGCGTGCGCTGCCTGACGTCCGCGACGGCCTCAAACCGGTTCACCGGCGCATTCTCTACTCGATGCACGAAAACGGCTACGAGTGGAACAAGCCCTATCGCAAGTCGGCCCGCGTGGTCGGTGACGTCATGGGTAAGTATCACCCGCATGGCGACAGCGCGATTTACGATGCACTGGTGCGCATGGCGCAGAATTTCTCGCTGCGGCTACCGCTGATTGACGGGCAGGGCAACTTCGGCTCCATCGACGGCGATCCAGCAGCGGCCATGCGTTACACCGAGTGCCGTCTCGAAAAAGTCGCCCACAAACTGCTGGACGATATCGACAAGGAGACGGTCGACTTTCAGGAAAACTACGATAACTCCGAGAGCGAGCCCGTCGTCCTTCCTGCCAAGTTCCCGAACCTCCTCGTCAACGGGGCCGGCGGTATCGCAGTCGGCATGGCGACCAACATTCCGCCGCACAACCTGGGCGAAGTGATCGATGCCGCCATTGCCGTGATGGAAAATCCGGCGATGTCACTCGAAGAACTGATGCAGATCGTTCCAGGCCCGGATTTCCCAACGGGTGGCATGATCCTCGGTCGGTCGGGTATCCGTAGTGCCTATGAAACGGCCCGCGGTTCGATCGTCATGCGGGCGAAAGTCGACGTCGAGGAAGTACGCAAGGACCGGACGGCCCTGATCGTCACGGAAATTCCGTATCAGGTCAACAAATCGACGATGATCGAGAAGATTGCCGAACTGGTGCGCGACAAGCGTATCGAGGGCATCTCGGACATCCGTGACGAGAGCGACCGCTCGGGCATGCGGGTCGTGATCGAGCTGAAGCGCGATGCGGTTCCGGACGTGATCCTGAACCAGCTCTACCGTTTCAGTCAGTTGCAGACATCGTTCGGTGCCAACATTGTTGCTCTGAACGGCGGCAAGCCGGAGCAGATGAACCTCTCCGACATGCTGCGCGCCTTCGTCTCCTTCCGCGAGGAGGTGATCCAGCGACGCACACGCTACCTGCTGAAGAAAGCCCGCGACCGTGCCCACATCTTGGTGGGCCTGGGCATCGCTGTTGCCAACATCGATGAAGTCATCAAGCTCATCCGCAGCGCTCCGGACCCGGCAACGGCGAGAGCGCAGCTGATGGAGCGCAACTGGCCGGCAAAGGATGTTGAATCGCTCATTCTTCTGATCGACGATCCGCGCCACATGGTGCAGGACGACGGCACCTACAAACTGTCAGAAGAACAGGCACGAGCCATTCTCGATCTGCGTCTGCAGCGCCTGACGGCGATGGGCCGCGATGAAATCGAGGAAGAACTCAACAAGATCGGTGCGGAAATTTCCGACTATCTCGATATCCTGCGCTCCCGGGCCAGGATCCAGGAGATCGTCCGCAACGAAATGCTTGAGATCAAGGAAGAATTTGCAACTCCGCGCCGAACCGAAATCATCGAAGGCGGGGCAGATTTCGACGAAGAAGACCTGATCCAGCGCGAAGACATGGTCGTGACCGTGTCTCACGGTGGCTACATCAAGCGCGTGCCGCTGGCGACTTACCGTGCACAACGACGCGGAGGCAAGGGCCGGTCCGGCATGGCAACCAAGGACGAGGATTTCGTCACCAGGCTGTTCGTCGCCAATACCCACACGCCGGTTCTGTTCTTCTCCTCGCGCGGCATCTGTTACAAGATGAAGGTGTGGCGTCTTCCACTCGGCGGACCGACCTCGCGCGGAAAGGCATTGATCAACCTGCTACCTCTCGAACAGGGCGAACAGATCACCTCGATCCTGCCATTGCCGGAAGACGAGGACAGCTGGGCAAACCTGGATGTGATGTTCGCGACCATACGTGGCACCATCCGGCGCAACAAACTGTCCGATTTCGTCAACATCAACCGGAACGGCAAGATTGCCATGAAGCTGGAAGACGGTGACGGGATTGTCGGCGTCGACACCTGTTCTGAACATGACGATGTGATGCTGACGACCAACTTCGGTCAGTGTATCCGCTTCCCCGTAACGGATGTTCGTGTCTTCGCCGGTCGTAATTCTGTCGGGGTCCGCGGAATTCGTCTGGCCGATGAGGATCGTGTGATCTCCATGCAGATCCTGCACCACATCGATGTAACAGCAGAAGAGCGCGCCGCTTACCTGAAGCTTTCCCGTGCAATGCGTGGAGAAGCAGATGAGAACGGCAATGGTGCAGATGAAGAGGGCGTAGTTGCCGGCGATCTGCCTCAGGAACGTTACGCTCAGATGAGTGCAGCCGAGCAGATCATCCTGACCATCTCTGAAAACGGCTACGGCAAGCGGACGTCCTCCTTCGAGTACCGGGTCACCGGCCGAGGCGGCAAAGGCATCACGGCCATGGCTGTCAACAGCCGGAATGGCGGACTGATCTCGTCTTTCCCTGTCGAGGACAGCCACCAGATCATGCTGGTGACGGATGGTGGCCAGTTGATCCGCTGTCCGGTGGACGGTATCCGCATCGCCGGGCGTGCGACCCAGGGCGTGATCGTCTTCAAGACGGCAGCCGACGAAAAGGTCGTTGCGGTCGAAGGGATCTCCGAAGTCGATGAAGACGATGTCCTCGAAGACGCCCTGGAAGGAGAAGCTGAGGGTTCAGCTGAACCGGGTGAGAATGACGCCGGGAACGATTCCGCCGAAGGAGATGAAACGCCTCCGGAAGCCTGATCTCTGATTGGCTAGACCTGAAAACGACAACAGCGGCCAGGGTGGAACCTGAGCCGCTGTTTGCCGTTACGGGAAGGGAGGTCTGAGACGATGCTCAGTTGGCCACAGGGTAACGGGCCAGAATTGTTTCATTTACGGTGGGTGCCGTTTTTTCGACAGTGACGAAGGACACGTTGCGTACACGGTTCGCACCGGTCAGTGCCGCTGCACAGTCTTCGCTCCAGGCGCCCCAAGCTTGTGTTTCACATGCCTTTGATGCCGGGATTTGCACAGCGCGGTCGGACTTGGTGGAAGCAAGTCCCTGCGTTGCCAGGCTGGTCAGACCTTCTGCCTGCGATGCTTTGCTCGGGTGCATGCTCATCATGCCAGCGGCAATCATCGTCAACAACGCCAGAACGAAAATAGCGGCCATCTTGAATTGTCCGGCCGGATCGATTGCCTTTGCCTGAAAGGCGAAAGGACGTACCGCGATAGCCGTTGCGGTCCGGTCGATTGTAGTAGTGCTCCTCATGATGCTGGCTCCTGCTCACGCCAATTGATTTCGATGGAGCCACTTTGACTTAGGTTTGCAAAGAGAGTTGTGACGGTCGTCACACAATGTCAGTTACTGGCAAAAGACGCGTTCATGCCTGCGTTCTACTTGTTAGGCAGGTGCAGGCAGAGTAAGGAAGGTGCCATGAATCGTATTGCGCTTTATCCTGGATCCTTCGATCCCGTCACCAATGGCCACATGGATATATTGCGTCAGTCGCTTGCGCTGGCGGACAAGGTGGTGGTTGCCATCGGCATTCACCCCGGCAAGTCTCCCCTGTTTTCCTTCGAGGAACGGGTCGAATTGATCCATGCTTCGGCTCGTTCGGAATTCACTCCGCAGGAAGCTGAACGGATTGATGTCATCGCCTTCGACAATCTGGTCATCGAAACGGCACGCCAGCAAAACGCCGCTTACCTGGTTCGCGGTCTGCGGGACGGCACGGATCTTGACTACGAGATGCAGATGGCGGGCATGAACGGCACGCTGGAACCGGACATTCGCACGGTATTTCTTCCGGCTTCCCCAAACGTGCGCCACATCACGGCCACCTTGGTACGTCAAATCGCGAAGATGGGCGGAGAAATCTCCGCTTTTGTGCCGGAGCCGGTTGCCGAACCATTGAGATCGCGCGCGAAACCCGGCGCGTAATTCAAAGCCAAGCTCTAGACCTGAACCTTAGGAGTCTCCAGTGTCGCGCTTTTTTGCAATTTTTGCCGTTCTGGCTTCACTTCTGATCCTGCCTTCGGCCGCCAGTGCCCAAGGCACCGATCCGGAAAACACAATTTATCTCGATTTGAAGGACGGACGCGTCGTCATACAGCTTCGTCCGGACCTTGCTCCGGCTCACGTTGAGCGGATCAAGAAGCTTTCCCGCGAAGGTTTTTACGACGGTATCGTCTTCCATCGCGTCATCGACGGCTTCATGGCCCAGACCGGTGACCCGACGGGCACCGGCACGGGCCGTTCCAGCGAACCTAACCTGAAGGCTGAGTTTTCCAACGCACCGTTCAAGCGTGGCACACTCGGCATGGCACGTTCCGCTAGCCCGGACAGCGCCAATTCCCAGTTTTTCATCATGTTCGGCGATGGCGACTGGCTGAATGGCCAGTACACCGTATTCGGTGAAGTCGTCGATGGTATGGAATTCGTCGACAACATCACCCGCGGCGAACCGCCGGCAAATCCGGACAAGATCATCAAGATGCAGGTCGCCTCGGACGCACAATAACGTTCACGCGACTACAATTTCGAAAATACCCAAGGAGATACTCGATGGCTGAAATCAAAGACGCCGAAAACACCCTTCTCATGGAAACCAGCCAGGGACTGGTTGTTATCGAACTGAAGCCGGACCTCGCGCCGACGCATGTCGCACGTATCAAGGAACTGGTCCGCGAAGGTTTTTACGACGGCATCGTGTTTCACCGCGTAATCGACGGCTTCATGGCACAGACCGGCTGCCCGCAGGGCACTGGCACTGGTGGTTCCGGCAAGAAATTGAAAGCGGAATTCAGCAATGAGAAGCACGTGCGCGGCACCTGCTCCATGGCTCGCGCAATGGACCCGAACTCCGGTGATAGCCAGTTCTTCATTTGCTTTACCGACGCGCCCTGGCTCGACGGTCAGTACACCGTCTGGGGTGAAGTGATCGAAGGCATGGACAATGTCGACAAGATCAAGCGTGGCGAACCGGTTTCCAATCCGGACAATATCGTCTCCTTGAAAGTGGCGGCCGACGCGGCCTGAACCACCTGAAAGTGGCTTTAACGATGCAGCGCGGATCATTCATCCGCGCTGTTTTGTTTTGGATGTACCGTCAGACGGTTGACCTGCTCCGCCGTCGCCAGTAAGAGCCGCTGACTGAAAGTCCGGTTGCCGCTCTGGTATGGAATGGCGCCGCACCCCGAAACCTTCCAGAGATCCGTCAGTAGCAAATCACCATGCGTGTCGACCAATTCGACTTTGTTCTTCCCAACGAGCGGATCGCCTTGCGCCCGGCTCGGCCACGTGATTCCGCTCGCATGCTTGTTGTTAAACCAGGTGCTGAACCTGAACTATCCGACACGGGTGTTCGCGAATTGCCGCTGTTGCTGGAGCCCGGTGATGCGCTGGTCTTCAACGATACCAAGGTGATACCCGCACAGCTTGAAGGAACACGCCTGCGAGGAGACATTACCGCGGGCATCGGGGCGACGTTGCACATGCGCACCGGGCCAGACCGCTGGAAGGCCTTCGTCCGGCCGGCAAAGAAGTTGCAGGTTGGCGATACTGTCCTTTTCGAAGGGTTCGGCACACGGCTAACGGCGGAAGTTACCGAAAAGGGTGATAGCGGTGAAGTATTGCTGACTTTCGACCGGTCCGGACCTGATCTCGACATTGCAATCGCATCCGTTGGACACATACCCTTGCCACCGTATATTGCGCAAAAGCGTGGCGAAGACGACCAGGATCGCAAGGACTATCAGACGATATTTGCCGAAAAGGACGGCGCCGTTGCCGCACCGACAGCGGGTCTTCATTTTACGCCTGAACTGCTCAAGGCATTGAGCGAGCGCGGTATCGAACAGCACCGCGTAACACTGCATGTCGGAGCCGGCACCTTTCTGCCGGTAAAAGCGGAAGACACGGCAGATCACAAGATGCACGCAGAATGGGGCGAAATCTCCGAAGAGACTGCCGCTGCACTTTTAGCCGTCAAGGCAAGGGGTAACAAGGTTGTCAGCGTCGGCACGACATCCCTGCGGATCCTTGAAAGCTCCGCCCAGGCAAGTGGCGCCATTGCCGCCTTTGCGGGTGAAACCTCGATCTTCATCACGCCCGGTTACCGTTTCAAGGCGATCGACGCGTTGATGACCAACTTCCATCTTCCGCGTTCTACGTTGTTCATGCTGGTGTCGGCTCTCTCGGGTCTGGACACGATGCGGCGTGCCTATGCACACGCTATTTCTCAGGAATACCGTTTTTACAGCTATGGCGACGCTTCCCTGCTATTCCCGCAGGAAGGCGCTGTCTGAGGACCAATCATGACCGAACAAACCGGCAAGACCTTCAGCTTCAAGCTGATCACCACGGACGGCGCGGCGCGGCGCGGCGAAATCACGACGCCTCACGGTGTCGTGCGCACACCCGCTTTCATGCCGGTGGGCACTCAGGCAACTGTGAAGGCGATGTACCCGGAGCAGGTGCGTGAAACCGGTGCAGACGTGGTTCTAGGCAATACATATCACCTGATGCTTCGCCCGACTGCCGAACGGGTCGCGAGACTTGGCGGACTGCACACCTTCATGAACTGGCCTCACACGATCCTGACCGACAGCGGCGGGTTCCAGGTGATGTCGCTGGCTCAGCTGCGGAAGCTGGATGAAGATGGTGTGCGTTTCCAAAGCCACATTGACGGTCAGAAGTACCATCTCACACCGGAACGTTCAGTCGAGATACAGGGTCTCCTCGGGTCAGATATCCAGATGCAGCTGGACGAATGCATCAAGTTGCCGAGCCCCCGTGAAGAAGTCCAAAGAGCTATGGAGCTGTCTCTCAGATGGGCAGAACGCTCTCGCAACCAGTTCGAAGCCATGGGTGGACCAGGGAAAGGGCAGGGGCTTTACGGTATCGTTCAGGGTGGCGATCAACCCGACCTTCGTATTCGCTCGGCAGAAGAACTCGGCAAAATGCCGTTTGAAGGCTATTCGGTTGGCGGTCTGGCCGTTGGTGAACCTCAGGACGTCATGCTGAGCATGCTCGACATCACGACGCCAGTTATGCCGGTGGACAAGCCACGTTACCTGATGGGCGTTGGGACACCGGACGATCTTCTGGAAAGCGTGAAGCGCGGGATTGATCAGTTCGATTGCGTGATGCCGACCCGCGCAGGACGTCACGGTCTCGCCTATACGCGCTATGGCAAGGTCAACCTCAAGAATGCCCGTCACCAGGACGACCCACGCCCACTGGACGAGGCGAGCACCTGTCCCGCGTCTAGCGTCTACAGCAGAGCCTATCTGCACCATCTCGTGCGAGCTGGCGAAGGACTGGCCGGCATGCTGCTCACCTGGAACAACATCGCCTACTATCAGTACCTGATGCAGGGCATGCGCGACGCGATTGACGCCGGGTCTTTCGAAGACTTCTACGCAAAGACCAAGGAAGACTGGGCGCGCGGCGATATTGCCGCGCTGTAACCCGGCACACTCAATCCAGGTTCAGGCTGAAACTGACTAGGCGGAAAATCCGTCCGCTTTCGTCAGATAGCAGCCGGAAATCTTCCAACTGCCGTCATCCTGTTGCTCGAAACTGTAGAGTGCCAACCAGTTTTGGCCATTTGGGCCGGTTACATAGACTTCCTGCGTTGGTCCGAGCTTGGTCATTTTTGACCGGCCGAACGTCACGCTTTGAGGCTTGTAAACTGGCTGGTAGCCTTGCCGCACCATTTCCATGAAGAACTCTGGTGTTTGAAACCGCTGTTGCAAGGAACTGGTTGCGAACGAGAAGGCTGCCTGGGCATTACCCGTCGCAAAGGCACTCATCTGATTTTTGATGATCTTGTGAAAGGCACTGCTGTCGAGCCCTTCTTCGGCGCGGACAGACCCTGTAGCCAGCAACGCGCTGACGCCGGCCACCGCCACCATCTTCCAGAAACGAGCATGAGCCATGTTCGGTGTCTCCTTTCCTGAAACCCGAATAGTATACGGCTCGAAACCCTTTTCAGATTGCTAAAATACGAGCAAACCCTTGCGGCAATTCCCGGCAGTTTGAACTGTTTTACGGCAGACCTTGAGCTGCGAATTCTCGTCACGCGTACCGCGGCACAACAAAACCGTGAAATAGTCCTGTAAAATCAAAGGCGCCAGAGCTGGATTCCCTCCGGACAAGTGGAGCGATCCAAAAGCGCCGGTATATCAGCGACCAGGCCGCGTTGATCTTTCAGGACGTCTTTCAGGACCTGCCAACCGCTTCCATCTTGGAAAAAATGCCGATGGGGGACCGCAAGCACGGCAACATCCGCAGCATCAAGGTCCTCTTGCCGGGTGAGGGTGATTCCATATTCGGCCGCGACCTCATCGGGATGTGCAAGTGGATCACAGACCTGAACACGCGCCCCAAACTTTTCCAGCTCCCTGATGAGATCGACGACCTTGGAATTACGGGTATCAGGCACATTCGCCTTGTAGGTGATGCCGAGAACGACAACTTTCGGAGGCATGGGCATGCCAAGCTTCACGCTTTCCTGGATGATCTTGCCTGCAATAAATGCCGGCATTGCCTCGTTGGTACCGCGACCCGCCAGAATAACCTGAGGTGTCATGCCGATCTCGTGTGCCTTGTGGGTCAGGTAATACGGATCGACACCGATGCAGTGCCCCCCGACCAGTCCCGGCTGGAACGGCAGGAAGTTCCATTTGGTCGAAGACCCCTTCAACACGTCCCGGGTATCGATGCCCATCTGATGAAATAGCATCGCCAGTTCGTTCATGAGAGCAATATTGAGATCGCGTTGTGTGTTCTCAATCACCTTCGCCGCTTCCGCTACGCGGATCGACGGGGCAAGGTGAATACCTGCCGTGACAACCGCTCCATAGAGCGTATTGAGCGTTTCGGCTGTTTCCGGGTTGGAACCCGAAACGATTTTGGTGATGTCCGCAAAGCCTCGCTCGGTATCGCCAGGATTTATGCGCTCTGGCGAATAACCGACGGCAAAATCCCTGTTGAAGAGCAGCCCCGATTCCGTCTCGAGGACGGGAACTGCGATCTCTTCGGTAGCCCCTGGATACACGGTAGATTCAAAGACAACGATGGCCCCTGGTTTCAGATTGCGGCCGACAGTTGCTGCTGCGTTTCTGAAAGGCGAAAGGTCGGGTCGTTTGGCGTGATCGACAGGTGTCGGCACGGCCACGATCAAGACATCCCTATCGCTCAGATCCTTTTCGTTGTTGGAAAAAACCAGCGATTCCTGCTGCAAATCCGCGTCATCGACAGACGACGTGCTGTCCTGACCGCTGCGCAACTCGTTCAACCGGCTTTCGTTGATATCGAAGCCGAGAACGTCAAAACCCTTCGCAGCGAAGGCCACTGCCACGGGCAGGCCGACATAACCCAGACCGATAACCGCGATCTTGGTGGAGTGAATGGAATTGTCGTGCATGAGGCATCCGGGATTGGAGCAAACGGAAAGGGCCGGGTGTTGCGCAAGACCCGGCCCACTCCTAAAGGCTTCTGGCGAACCTTTTCAAGTCCGCAGTGAAAACGATCGCAGATTATTCGGCGGCCAAAGGCTTGCGAATGATCTCTTCCATGAACGGAACCAGTTCCCGAGCAAGTTTCGGATCGTCCATGCCGAATGCGATATTGGCGCTCAGGAAGCCGGCCTTGTTACCGCAGTCGTAGCTCCGACCCTCGAACTTGAGCGATGCGAAGTGCTGTTCCTTCATCAAGGCCAGCATGCTGTCGGTCAACTGGATCTCGCCACCTGCACCTTTGCCCTGGTTGGACAGGAGATCGAAAATTTCCGGCTGAAGAATGTAGCGGCCGGTGATCATCAAATTGGAAGGCGCCGTACCGGGGGCGGGCTTTTCGACCATGTTTGAGATCTTGTGCGCATTTGCACCGAGTTCTCCGTCAAGTTCCACAATGCCGTACTGATCTGTCTGGTCTTCGGGAACTTCTTCCACGGCGATGATGTTGCCACCCGTATTTTGATAGAGGTCTACCATCTGCTTGAGGCAGCTGACCTGAGACTTGATGATCACGTCCGGCAACAGAATGGCAAAGGGCTCGTTGCCGATAATATCGCGGGCGCACCAGATAGCGTGGCCGAGGCCAAGCGGGGCCTGCTGACGGGTGAAGGAAGTGGCACCCGGAACCGGGCGGTGCTTTTCAAGCAGTTCCAGAGCTGCAGTCTTGTTTCTCGCCTTGAGGGTATCTTCCAGCTCATAGGCCATATCGAAATGGTCTTCGATAACCTGTTTGTTTCGCCCGGTGACGAAAACGATATGTTCGATGCCTGCGGCCCGTGCTTCATCCACCACATACTGGATGATCGGACGGTCAACGATCGTCAGCATTTCCTTCGGCACTGCCTTGGTCGCGGGCAGAAACCGAGTGCCAAGACCTGCCACGGGCAGGATCGCTTTGCGAATGGGCTTGTTCATGTCAGGCCTTCCGATGGTCTACAAATACGAACTCAATCTTCTTTTACCCACTAATAGTCTCATGAGCCGTTGAATACACGTTCTAAACTCAGATCGTCCGCGGGCGCGACGTTGCAGTTAGCCCAAGTGGCAATCAGCCGGACCCTCAGGTCTTTGGCCGGTTGCAAGCTTGTGCACTGCAATACTAACGCAATAACTTCGACAAAGTGATCATTTTATGTCGGGCTGAGACTACACACTTTTAAATCGATTTAAGGCTTGTCCGCTTTCCGCCATAGCGATGTTGCGGGCAGGCGAAAAGAGCGCTATGGAACTCCGCAAGTTCCGAGATCGGACTTGTTTCCTGAACGAGTTGCTGCGCTCAAGCGGCAACCGCATGGCATAAGGTGGAAAATGACCGAGGCAAACCGCGTAGTTTCCGTTGGCAATGTAACCTTCAGCAATGATGCGCCTTTCAGTCTCATTGCCGGCCCGTGCCAGCTTGAAAGCCGCGAGCACGCACTGGAATGCGCAGCCGCGATCAAGGAAATTACAGATCGTCTCGGTATTGGCGTCATTTACAAGACTTCATACGATAAGGCCAACCGGACATCTCTCGCAGGAAAACGGGGTGTTGGCATGGAAGAAGCCATGCCGATCTTTGCCGAAGTGAAGGAAAAATTCGGCATGCCGGTCTTGACCGATGTGCACAGCCCCGAGCAATGCGCACCGGTTGCGGAAGTTGTCGATGTCCTGCAGATCCCGGCATTCCTCTGCCGCCAGACGGACTTGCTTGTGGCAGCAGCAAAGACCGGCCGCGTGGTCAACATCAAGAAAGGCCAGTTCCTGGCGCCCTGGGACATGAAAAATGTTCTGGGGAAAGTGACCGGTTCGGGCAATGCCAATGTCATGTTGACCGAACGCGGCGCCAGCTTCGGCTACAACACGCTTGTCACCGATATGCGCTCCCTGCCGATCATGGCACAGACCGGTGCGCCGGTCATTTTTGATGCAACACATTCCGTGCAGCAACCGGGCGGGCAGGGCGCTTCCACCGGCGGCGACCGGACAATGGTACCCGTTCTTGCGCGCGCAGCAGTGGCCGTGGGTGTTGCAGGTCTCTTCATCGAAACGCACCCTGATCCGGACAACGCGCCGTCCGATGGACCGAACATGGTGCCGCTCGATCAACTCGAAGCGTTGCTGGCCCAGTTGAAGGCACTGGACAACGTCGTCAAGGCACCGGCAGCCGCTGCAGAATAGTCAATTTCAGCCGCACCTCGTGTGCGGCTTTCCTTTGAGGGGCAAGAGCTCCGGAAAAACGCCGGTACTCCGGCTTCCAAACGGCCGGATTTTCTCCGGCAGACCGTCAATTCAGGTGCATGCGACAAGGGAGTTCTTTCCATGACCGCCATTATCGATGTTATCGGCCGTCAGATCTTTGACAGCCGTGGTAACCCGACCGTTGAAGTCGACGTTTTCCTGGAGGATGGTTCCTTCGGCCGGGCTGCCGTTCCGTCCGGAGCTTCCACCGGTGCACACGAAGCCGTCGAACTGCGCGATGGCGGCGACCGCTTCATGGGCAAGGGTGTCCAGAATGCAGTTGATGCCGTGAACGGAGAAATCTTCGAGACCGTTGGCGGTCTGGACGCTGAAGATCAGCTTCAGATCGACCAGGCCATGATCGATCTCGACGGTACACACAACAAGTCGCGTCTTGGTGCCAACTCCATACTTGGCGTATCGCTCGCGGTTGCCCGTGCCGCTGCCCAGGCGTCCGGTCTGCCGCTCTACCGCTATGTCGGCGGCACGTCTGCGCGCACGCTTCCGGTTCCCATGATGAACATCATCAATGGCGGCGCGCATGCCGACAATCCGATCGATTTCCAGGAATTCATGATCATGCCAGTCGGCGCCGAGTCCCTTGGCGATGCCGTGCGCATGGGTTCTGAAATTTTCCACACCTTGAAAAAAGCACTGAACGCAGCCGGTCACAACACCAATGTTGGCGATGAGGGCGGCTTTGCTCCTAATCTGGAATCGACAGACGCAGCTATCGGCTTCGTCATGAAGGCGATCGAAACCGCCGGCTACAAGCCAGGCGAAGATGTCTTCCTGGCACTGGACGCGGCATCGACGGAGTTCTTCAAGGACGGCAAATATGTGCTGGAAGGTGAAGGCAAGACGCTGGCTCCTGAGGAAATGGCAAAATATCTCGCCGATCTCGTTTCCCGCTACCCGATCATCTCGATCGAAGACGGCCTGGCAGAAGACGACTGGGACGGCTGGAAAGCGACGACCGACCTTATCGGCAACAAGTGCCAGCTGGTCGGCGACGACCTGTTCGTCACCAATTCCGAGCGTCTGCGCAAGGGGATCGACCTCGGCGTTGCCAACTCGATCCTGATCAAGGTCAACCAGATCGGTACGCTGTCCGAAACGCTGGACGCCGTCGAGACCGCACACAAGGCAGCCTACACTGCTGTGATGTCCCACCGCTCCGGCGAAACCGAGGACAGCACCATTGCTGACCTCGCGGTTGCCACCAACTGCGGCCAGATCAAAACCGGTTCACTCGCACGGTCCGACCGGCTCGCAAAGTACAACCAGCTCATCCGTATCGAGGAAGAACTGGGCGCACAGGCGGTCTATGCAGGCCATTCCATTCTGCGCGGCTGATCTTTTCAGGTCGTCAAAATCAGAAAAGCCCCGCATACGTGCGGGGCTTTTTAGTATCGGCAACTCAAGCTGCTTTTAATTGGAAACTGCTGCTTGTGGATCGGTCCGTGTTTCATCGGCATGCAGAAGCGCTGCGGCAATTGTTTCCGGTTTTTCGGCACCTGCCAGAACAAACCTGCCATCGATAATGAAACATGGCACACCTGTGATCCCGGACTTTTGAGCATTGGCAATCTGGGCCTCGACCTTGTCGAGATCGGTTTCGGTTCCCAATAGATGCTCCACCAGATCGGACTGCATCCCCGCTTCCTCGGCAATTCGCACAAGAACCTCGGGGCGTGTCAGATCTTCTCCGTTCAGGAAATAGGCCTTGAACAAAAGCTCCACGACTTCGTCCTGAAGATCGTCGTCACGTGACCAAAGGATCAGTCTGTGGCAATCAAGGGTATTCGGCGACAAGGTGATATCATCAAATGCAAAGTTGATACCTTCCTCCTGTCCCGCTGCACGGATTTGTTTGTAGAACGTGTCCGCCCGCTCCAGACCACCGAACTTGTCGCTCAGATACTGTTTTCTGTCCTTGCCAGACTTCGGCAAGGTGGCGTCAAGCTGAAAGGGGTGCCAACGAACCAGCACATCGAGCTGCGGAACCGACTTCAACGCCGCTTCAAGGCGTCTTTTTCCAATGAAGCACCAGGGGCACATTACATCGGATACGACATCGACGGTAAGGGCGGATGATAGGGTCATCGGACATCCAGAACGTTGGAGATATTTTTGTCAGGCTAAAGACTCTGACAAATATGCCAACCCCAAATTCGCGGCAGTGTTAAGGCAATAGAAAAAAGACGCATACAGACCAGCGTCTGTTCACAGAACAGTGTGTGTGAGGATCGAGCTGATCCGCTTCTGCAGCCTTGTCGTGCCAGCCTCGTTCTTCAAGACGGCAACCGGCCCGAAGTCCTTCACCAGGCAGACAAGATCCTCGTCCCGGCTCGTGGCGTCCGCGATGGACAGCAAGGTCGTGTTGATGTCTTCAAGTTCTTCAGCGGAAGTGACGGCAATGCCGAAGTTTTCTGGCTGAAGCCTCATTTCCCAAAGATCAAGGCCGCGCGCCGCAAGGCCATTGCTACAGGCTTCGAGATAATTCGTATATTCCTCAACGCCAAGCCCGCCCTGATGGATCTGCTGGCGCAACCACATGTGGCTTTCCGCAAGCACCCTGTCTGCAAGACGGCGCCTCTTGCCGAAACGGGTGGCGGAGTTAAGTCGGCGGGCGAGGGTTTCCTTACGGTTTTCTCCGACCAGCACGTCCGAGGCTCCGTTTCGGAACAGTTGAACGAGATCTTCCTCGCGCTCACAGACCGCCAGAACCGGCAACCCCGCGAAACGGGCATCCCTGCGGATCTGCTGCATATAGTCGACGGCATCTTCAAAGGGCGCATCAATGACCACGGCGTCAAATGCACGCTTGGACATGAACTCGACCGCCATGCTGCCGTCGAATGCACCGACGACCTCGACCTTTTCTTCACTGGCGTCCTGCCATTCCAGAAACCGACCGCTCAGGCCAACGACAAGCAGGCTGCTGGTTCCTGAATGATGCGGAGCGCTCCCGAAACCCGGAATTCTGCCAAAAATACGTCTGCGAAGTTGGGCTTCCTCTGACCGAAGCAATGCGCGCTGATGAATGCATATCAACATCAGCAGGACTTCATCGGGAACGACCTTGTCGATGATTGCAGTCGGTTGCAGACCGGGGGGTAGAATATCGTCGCTGCCGGTGAGGATGTAGAATGGGACTTCACTTGCCAGGAGTCTGATTTGCGGAAGCAGCCAGGAAAAGAATTCGTCTCTGCGGTCGTCTTCCAGGATGCTGATATCAACCACGATCGCTGCGGGCAGCGCCATGGGCAGCTTGCTGCGACGGTCGAACATGCTGATAAGTGACACGTCTAAATCTTCTGGCGCATCACCATTGCTGCTCCGCCTTGGCCGACGTCCCGCATACCAATACGGGCCGCGCCAGGAAAGCGAGGTTTCAACATCCATTCCTTATCCCCACCTACGCCACGGCAGCAGGCAATCGCTGTGTCCGCATGGTCAGCCTTTCCCGGCTGATGGTTCCATCCTCGTTCCGCGGCAGAGACTGTAAAATCAACACACGATGGGGGATCTTGGCAAGGTCTACGCCTTCGGCATCCAGATACGCGAAAAAGGCACCCGCATCTGGAACGTTCCCGGCCTCGGGTACAAGCGCTGCGTACATCCTGGCTCCGAGGAGAGGATCTTCCACTATGAAGGCAGCAGCTTCCTTGACGCCCGGGTACCCTGCGTAGACAACATCCACCGTTTCAAGGTTGCCGGTGCCAAGGGCATAGTGGCCCGGGATACCGAAACCTGCGATGCCGCCATCCGTCAGTTCAACCTTGATGTTGGTATTCAGAAAACCGGTTCCTTCCCAGCGGACTCGCCGCTGGTCACCATTGATTGTTCGCCATCCGACATCGGGAACCATTGGTCCCTTGACCAGAAGCGTTGGAGCTTGCGTATCCACCTCGTCGGTGACCGCAATCTCAAGAAGGGCTGGCCCGCTTTCACACCCGATCGGCCCGCTATGCTTTCCCAGCGCGGTGGCCTTCATCTTCGCCGAGGGACCTCGCGCCTTGGCAACAAGTGCGAATTCGTCAGCGATGTGAAGATCGATCAGACGGCGCCGCGCAACGAAAGTCGTCGGGTGCGGGGCCGCAATATTCCAGGCTGCAAGTAGCGTCGTCTTGGTGTTTTCAAGTTTACGGTCGAGCGTCTGTGCCAATGGCCCGGGTGTCATGACGATATCCGCCTGAACCTCGTTGGCATGAGCGGCAAGATTGGCAAGTGAAGTCGGGTGGTGCAGATGCAAGGTGCCGCCGGTGAGCAACCAGGGAACCAGTCCTCCGCCCAGGCCGGTCAAGCCACTAAGCGAATAGGGGAGGACCATCACGCTGGCATCGCGCACATGAGCTTCCTGCACGATCATATGTGCGACCGATACCCAATGGTTATGGCAGCGGGTAACCGGAACGTTTTCCTCTCCGCTTCGGCTCCAGCAGATGGTCGCAGTGTGGTCAGCCGGATCAGGGCGCTCACTCGGAGTGAACTTCAGATCTTCACCCATTTCGGCAAGCATCGGCCCCAATTCGATCAAACCATCGGGAACGTCCTTGCCAAGGCCGAAAACAAACCGCAACGAGAACAGGTCTGCAGCAACATCGCGTGCGGCAACACCAACCTCGCGTGTTTCTACCCGGTCAGCCGCGACAAATCCCTTGGCGCCTATGGAGTTCAAGGCTTCCAAAACGTTCTTCTGCCGCCAGTGCAATGGCAAGGGAGAAATGATCAGATCTGCTCGCAGGGCTGCCAGGATCGCGATTACGGTATCGACTGTATTGGGAGCCTGGACACCGACGACATGATCGGATGACAGCCCGACGGTGGTGTAGAAAGCGGCAAGACGATCAATTTCCCGATCGGCTTCGGCATAACTCAACGCTCGGGGAGCACCACCTGTCCAGGTAGCCCTGTCAGGAGCATCAACCAGCGCAAGCCGGTCGGGGTGTTCTGCGGCTGTCTTGCGGAACATTTCATCAAGCGGCACATCGGACCAGGCTCCGCTCTCATGATACTCCGAGGACAGGCTTTCAGGCGTGGCTTTCATCTTGTTTTTCGTCCATTGGTCCGATTATTGCGCCGTGGCCGACCACCAGGTGTCGTATTCGTGGCCGTAGAGCGACTCGTTTTGCGGCGGAACGATCTGCTTCCAGTGCGCCACCCAATCGTCCGCGACATGATAAAGCGGGACCGCGTAGGCTCCCGAAATAAGAACGCGGTCGAATGCGCGAACGGCAGCCACGAATTCGTCGCGGCTCCTTGCACCGACAATCTCGTCGATCATCGCATCGATTGCCGGTTCATGCGCGCCCACAAAGTTGAAGGATCCTTCCGTTTCCGCTGCTTTCGATGACCAGCGCCCATATTGCTCGGCGCCAGGGGACAGCGAGGAGAACCAGGTGTTGAACACCATATCAAACTCGCGTTTCGTCCTGCGGTCTTCGAATTGCGTCGGATCTACACTGCGTACGCTTGCGGATACGCCGAGCAACTCAAGAGTACGGATATAGGCAAGAGCCAGCTTTTCTTCGTCCTCATTCTTGGCAAGAATTTCAAAGGAAAGCTGATTGCCGTTTTCGGAGTGCAGGAGCTTTCCGTCCTTGAGCCTGTAACCGGCCTTGCCGAAGGCTTCCAGCGCTGCCCGCAGCACCTTTCTGTCACGTCCTGAACCGTCCGCTTCCGCCGGACGCCAGGTGCCGTCCATCACCTCGGGATCGACGGCGTCAGGGAAGGGAGCCAGCAATTCCTTTTCCCGGTCGCTTGCCGGGCGTCCGATCGATGAAAGCTCGGAATTGTCCCAGTACCCTGCCGTGCGTGTATAAAGGCCGTAGTAGAGATTGCGGTTCACCCATTCAAAATCGAACAGCATGCGCAAGGCCTTGCGCACGGCCGGGTCGGAGAACTGGTCTTTGCGGGTGTTGAATGCGATGCCCTGCATGGCGGCGGGAATCCCGAGCGGAATTGCCCGCTTGAGAACATCGCCATTTTTCACTGCCGGAAAATCAAGCCCCGTTGCCCAACGGGCAGGATCCCGGAACTGCAACGCCTGGACCAGGCCCTTCTTGAAGGATTCCTGCAAGGTCGTCTCGTCGCGGAAATATTCTACCCGGATCTCGTCGAAGTTGTCGAAGCCGGCTTTGACAGGCAGGTCCTTGGCCCAATAGTCCGGGTTCTTCTCATAAACGACGAGCCTGCCTGGCTCAATCGTCTTGAAGGTGTACGGCCCTGTGCCGGTTGGCGGGTTCAACGACGATTTGTCGAAATTCTCTGCATCCGTGGCTGCCTTGGAATAAATTGGAGCCAACGCGATCAACAGCGGCAGTTCGCGGTTTTCACCGTTTTCGAATACCAGCTTCAACCGGTTCGGTGCGGTGACCTGCTTTTCGGTGATGGCCGCATACCAGTTTCGATAGGGCGGGCGCCCCTTGTCGCGGATCACTTCCAGAGAAAAGATGACATCATCGACTGTGACTGGTGTCCCGTCGGAAAACCTTGCATCCGGATTAAGCTCGAACTCGATCCACTCCCGGCTGTCCGGCATGCGCACACGTTGCGCCAGAAGACCGTAAAGGGAAAAGGGTTCCGCATAGGAGCGGACCATCAGGCTTTCCAGAATGTTGTTGCCGAATTCGCGTTCGCGCATTCCACGTGCCGAGGTCCAGCCGCCCTGTACAATGAAGGAATTCAGGCTGTCGAAGGTTCCCTGTACACCAAGCGTGATTGTGCCGCCCTTAGGCGCATCGGGGTTGGCGTAGGGAAAGGGTTCGTCAGGTCCAAGTGCAGGTGTCCCGTGCATGGCGATTGCATGCGTCCAGGGGACGTTTTCATCGTCCGCGCTCGCGGGCAGGCTGATTGTCAAGGCAAGCAGGCATGCAGACGAGGTTGCCAAACCGATCGCCTTGCCGGCATGAAAAAGAAGACCGGAAACTATCGAACTACGCATCACCACCGCCGGAGATTCTGTTGATTCTCAGCGATTACAGTAGCACAGGGTTCCCACGGACGCGCCCGGGGCAAGCAACAAACCGCAAGATATTCAGGTTTCAATTCGCTGACAGGGGTGCGTTGCAAATCGGCCACCCTCTCGCCCAAATTAAGTGTCTTACCATGGTTTCACGGTTTGAATGTCGTTACGGGCCTTGCGGTTGGTTCCGGAATGGCTCAGAACAACGCGAAAGTTTCGTACACGCACGATTGAGGACGTATCGATGACGAGTGTTTTGAAAAGAGGATTGTTCGGATGTGCAGTAGGTGCGTTCGTAGCCCTATCTTCTTTTGCAGGTGCACCCGCAATCGCCCAGGAAGAAAAAAGCCCATGGACGAAAGCGTGTAACACCAATCCGAACACGCAGAAGGAAATCTGCTTTATTTCGATTGAATTGCGCACAAATACCGGACAGTTCCTGAGTAACATTGCTATTCAGGAAACTGAGGGCGAAGCCCGCAAGAAACTGCTGGTAGCTGTACCGACCGGCGTTCTTATCCAGCCGGGTGTGCGTATCCAGATCGATGATGGCAAGCCCGTACAGGGCAAGTACAGCATCTGCGCACCCAATGCCTGCTACGCAGAACTGGCGATTGATGACTCGTTCATCAACACCATGAAGCAGGGCGGTGAGGTGATTGTGGCTCCGTATAACCAGCAAGCCAAGGAAATCGTCTTCAAGATGACCCTGATCGGCTTCACCAAGGTTTACGACGGCGAGCCGATGAACATTGCCGAGTTGCAAAAGCGTCAGGAAGAACTGCAGAGCGAATTGCAGAAGCGCGCTGACGAAGCGCGTCAGAAGCTGATCGACGCTCAGAAGCAAAGCCAGTAAGAAGCTGCTTTGCCAGAAATGAAGAAGGCCGGAACTGTGAAAGTTCCGGCCTTTTTTGTATTTGAAGATCAAGACTGAAAATCGCCCGGAATTGGGACGATTAGTGGATCTCTACGCTGCGCGGCAGATATGAGCCGTCCGTCTGTTCCTCGAAAATCTCTTCAACTTGCGGATGGCGCACCGGTTCACCGGTCATATCCGCTTCCAGGTTCTGTTCGCTGACATAGGCCACATATTCGGTCTCCTCGTTCTCGGCGAGGAGATGATAGAACGGCTGGTCACGTAAAGGACGCACGTCCTCCGGGATGGCGTTCCACCATTCTTCCGTATTGCTGAAGGTCGGATCGACATCGAAAATAACGCCACGGAAGGGGTAGATCCGGTGCCGGACGACCTGGCCAATTCTGAATTTTGCCGTTCGCATGGTTACTCGTCCGCATACTGCATGCACTGCCGGGATACCGTGTCGGCAGCCGGCGTGCAAGCATTGTAACATTAAACCTTAGACGACGAGCCTTGCGAAAGTCTAAAGGCCGTAGACCTCCGCGAGTTCCGCGTCCTTGGATGCAACCAGTTTTGCAAGGTCGACGATCACCTTTGCCTGCTTCCAGGTTGCGTCATCCTGCATCTTGCCGTCGATCATCACGGCACCGGTTCCATCCGGCATAGCCTCAAGGATCTTGCGGGCAAAGGCGACTTCGCCCGGATCCGGAGAGAAAACCTTCTTCGCGATCTGGATTTGTGTCGGATGCAGGGACCACGCGCCAAGGCAGCCCATCAGGAATGCATTGCGGAACTGACTTTCGCAGGCTGCCGCATCGGAAAAATCACCAAACGGGCCGTAGAAAGGCTTCAGGCCGTAAGACAGGCAGGCATCGACCATCTTTCCGACCGTGTAATGCCAGAGATCCTGCTGATATGCGGTTCTGCCACCTGCGCCGTCAGCATCTGAAAGAACCGCATAGTCGGGATGGCCGCCGCCCACACGTGTTGTTTTCATTCCGCGGGAAGCCGCAAGGTCTGCCGGTCCCAGGCTCATGCCGTGCATCCGCGGACTGGCCGCTGCAATCTCTTCGACGTTCTTGACGCCTTCGGCCGTTTCCAGAATGGCGTGGATCATGATCGGCTTGGAAAGACCAGCCCTGGCTTCAAGCTGCGCGAGCAATTGGTCGAGATAATGAATGTCCCAGGCCCCTTCCACCTTGGGAAGCATCACCACGTCGAGTTTTTCTCCGACCGCAGGAACGATTTCAAGAAGGTCATCGAGAAACCAGGGGCTGTTGAGGCAATTTACCCTGGTCCACAGGCCGGTGGTTCCGAAGTCATTATCCTGCGCCATCTGAATGAAGCCCCTGCGGGCATCGGTCTTGGCATCGGCGGGGATTGCATCTTCAAGGTTGCCGAGTACGACATCGACGTTCTTGATGAGATCCGGCACCTTGGACCGCATCTTTTCAATATGCGGAGGGACGAAATGGATCATGCGCTCCAGCGAGACGGGAAGCTCGCGATACGGGTCCGGCGCGCCGATTGCGAGCGGCTTGTAGAATGCGCTTGGGGTTTTCATGAAACAGCTGTCCTCCACCAGTTTGAGGAATAGCTATAACGTCAATGCTGCGCTGCAACCATACCCCGAAAGGAGAACAGGCTTAATCGTCTTCCAGACGAGCCGCTGCTGCGCGCCGGGCCTGTTTCTGGGCAGACGTTTTACCTGGAGGCGCCCACTTCTTGTGGATCCACATCCATTGTTCGGGGTGTTCGCGGATCCAGCTTTCGAAAATTGCGTGGATCCTGGCGGTTGCGACCTCGATGTCCGCCTGCCTGTCGTCCGTTACAGGCACTTCGACGGCCTGGGCCTCAATCCGGAAATGCACACCTTTCTTGCGCACGACCCGGCCGAGAACAATCGGCACGTTGCAGGACCGGGCGAGCGAAGCCGGGACCGGCGTGGCGTAAGCCATCTGGTCGAAAAAGGGCACCTGCACACCGCGCGTTTCCCTGAGATCTCCCATCATCGCGACGATACCGCCGCTTTTAAGGGTCGCCAGGATCTTGCGAGCGGTCTGGTGGCTTTTCGACAAAAGACCGCCTTTGTAGAGGTCTTTCCTCAGCGCCTGCAGGGCCTTGTCGGCCTCCGGATTGCGCAGAGCCTGATAGACGCCCGTTATTTCAATACCGCGCCGGACGGCGGGCTGAACACACAATTCCCAGTTTGCGCTGTGGAATGAAACGAACAAACAGGCACGCTCGCCGTTCAGAACCTGTTCGGTGATTTCATCCGCAACTGCTTCAAACCGGTAGTCCTGTTTCAGAAGCCGGTCGATGTGGAAAGTTTCGGCTGCCACGCGGCCGAGGTTCTCCCACATTCCACGCACAATCAGTTCTCGTTCCGCCCGCCGCATGCCCGGAAAGGCCTTCTTCAAGTGGCGCAAAGCACGCTTGTGTCTGGGATTGAACGGTGCGAGCCGACGCCAGAAGGCGCCCATGACATAGGAGGCAACGTCCACGGGGATCAGGCGGAACAGCCAGATGGCTACCGTCAGCGCAAAGCCTTCCACCCGGTTTTGCACAGCTGTGAGCTTCGGGTGTTTACGCTGCTTTTTTTTGCGGGACATTACGACCGAATGCTTTCATGTTGTCCGCCCGTCCTGAAAAGAGGGCACTTCCGACCTTGTCCGACTGATTGGGGCCTTGCGATGCGCCCTCAGACCTGATTGGAATGCGGATCACCGAGGTGACCTCCAAGTCACGCGTCCATATCCAAGCCAGGCGCAAGATGCAAGCGCCTTCAAACCCAACCAACCGCGATACAGCGCGTCGTCTTCATCTTTGGTATTTGAATGCAGAACGTCATTTCACTGGCTCTTCCGTTTTTCGGACTGATCCTTCTCGGCTTCGGTGCCGGCAAGATCAAGAACCTGCCCGAGGCAGGCCTGAGCTGGATGAACTTCTTCGTGATCTACCTGGCCCTTCCGGCGCTCTTCTTCCGTCTGTTGTCTGAGACACCGATCGAAGAGCTCGCAAACGCGTCCTACATTACCGCCACGACCTTCACGACCTACATCGTGTTCGCGATCTCCTTTTGCATAGGTGTGGTCGCAACACGCGGCAACATCGGCGAATCCACGATCCTGGGCATTGCCGGGGCCTATTCCAACATCGGTTACATGGGGCCGGGGCTGACGCTGGCTGTTCTGGGTGAGCAGGCAACCGTACCGACCGCGCTCATCCTGGCCTTTGACAATGCGTTGATGTTCATTCTGGCACCGCTGATGATGGCGTTGGCCGGTACCGAAGAAGAATCGATCCTTGGGACCTTGAAGAAGATTGTGGTCAGGATCTTCACCCATCCGTTCATCCTGGCAACGATTGCCGGCGTCTTCGCCGCCGCGCTTGAGGTCAAGCCACCTCAAGCGATAGATACGCTTCTGCGCTATCTCAGCAATGCGGCAGCACCTTGCGCCCTCTTTGCCATGGGCGTCAGCATTGCGCTTCGTCCGATCGGTCGGATACCGCTGGAACTGCCGCTGGTGCTGGGTGTGAAGTTGCTACTGCACCCGATCCTGATTTTTCTGCTTCTGACCTGGCTTGGCGGCTTCGATCCCAACTGGATCGCAACCGCGGTCCTGATGTCCTGCCTGCCGCCGGCGACAAACGTCTTTGTAATTGCGCAGCAATATGGAACGTATGTTCAGCGGGCGTCTAGCTTCGTACTGATAGGAACGGCCTTGTCGATCGTCACCGTAACCGGTTTCATCTGGGCGCTGACGAGCGGTTTCCTTCCAACCGGTGGCTAGAAAATCCAATCAGATATCCTGGTCGCAACAAGAGGACTTGTGGTGAAAGACAATCCGGAAGTCCTTGCGATATTCGAAAGATATCCGGCGGATATCCGCGAAAGACTGCTAACCATCAGGTCATTGATCACCGAGACGGCGACGCAACGCGACGATATCGGAGAACTGGAAGAAACCATGAAATGGGGTCAGGCCAGCTATCTGACGAAGCGCCCGAAAACCGGAACGACAATCCGGATAGACCGGGACAATTCCGGGGCAGGGGACGTTGCTCTCTATGTCAATTGCCAATCCTCACTGGTGTCTGACTGGCGTACAATGTTCCCGGACCTCATCTTCGGTGGCGATAGAAGCGTTCACTTCACTCAAGGTCGGCCGTTACCAGAGGATGCGCTCCGTCAGATGATCGGCATGGCGCTGACGTATCACAGCGCCAAGCGATCAGCAGCACGGACACGGGTTTGAAAGCAGCACCCGAAAACCATCTATCGATGTAATTGAAAGGCGGTTCCCGGTGCGATGCCCTCCCGCATGAGCAAGCGCCGCAACGGACCAATCTTGCCGGCCAGATACATGCCCGCGCTTCGCGCAGCCTGAACCGGCAGAAAGCCTGTCAGCAGCGATCTGTTCAGCATGTCCACCGCGTTTGTCCGTGTCCGGATATCGCTGAACCGTTTCTTCTCATAAGCACTCAAAACGGTCTTGCCACCAAAGTCGGCGTGCGCGCGCTTGGCCGATGCCACGACGGAGATGAGGTCCCGGATATCACGCAAAGACAGGTTCAGACCCTGCGCGCCGATGGGCGGAAAGACATGCGCGGTCTCGCCCACAAGCGCCAGACGCGGCCCAACTAGGGAAGTGGCAGTCAGTCCTGAAAGCGGAAAACTTTGTGGTTTCGTAGACAGTTTGAACCGACCCAGAATCGAATGTGCCCGCCGTTCGAGGTCCGCTTCCAGGTCCTCGTCCGTCATCGCCAACAGATCTGCAGCACCGTCCGCAGTTTCCACGCAAACAAGTGATGACTGTCTGCCGGGGAGCGGTACCAGTGTGAACGGACCAGTCGAAGTGTGGAATTCGGTCGAGACCTGCTGGTGTGGAAGCCGGTGCTCAAGGTTCAGAACAACAGCCACCTGCGGATAGGACCAGCTTTTGACTTCAATCCCGGCTGCTTCACGCAGTGTCGATCGGCGGCCATCTGCAGCTACGGCCAATTTGGCTGAAATCGTCCTCCCCCCACTGGTGACGAGGGTAGCGTGATCGTCTCCGAATTCGGCACTCTCGACAGTGTCCGAAATCTCCTCCAGTCCGGATTGCGCAGCACAAAATTTTTCAAGTACCGCGTTAAGTTCACTGTTCAAGATATTGAAACCAAACTCTTCAAGGCCAAGCTCAGAACTGTCGAAGACCACTTCAGGTGCACGAAAAAGCCGCCCCGTGCTGTCGATCATGCGCATCTTCTTCAAGGATGCGGCGTTGCCTTCTATGTCCGACCAGACGCCAATATCGCGCAACAGATCGATGGAACGCTGCCACAGAGCGGTTGTCCGGCCATCCTTGATTTCCATTGAGGGGGCAATCAGGACACACGACAATCCCTGCTGGGCCAGAGCAAGAGCTGCAATTCGCCCGGATGGCCCTCCGCCGACGATTGCAATGTCAAACTGTTCCGGCGCGTGGCTACTGGACATGGTAAAATTCCAACTGATTTGATCTTGAGATCTAAATTGCTGTTTGCGGGCTCAAAATCAACGGGACGAATACACGCAGGGCATTCAAGGTCGACCATGAGTAAGATCAAATGCCTGCCTCGACTAATCCGCTAAGACGTCTCAAGACCCCGGACACACACGCCACCTAAAGGCCGAAATGACGAGTTTGACGCGCACATCTTCCAATCAGGCCGGTTCCACCAAGCCGGAACAAAACATGCGTGGCTGGCCGCTAGTGCTTGTGCTGGTCTCGATATTGGCCGCCGCCGGCTGGGCATACCTGATTGCAATGGTAGCCGACATGGTGCCGGTCATGGATATGAGCGAAGCCGGACCCGGCATGGTGATTCTCAACAGTTTCAACCAGTTCGCAGGTTTGCCTGCGGAAGCGCGGGCCGCACTTGCGGTTCTTTGCCTGCCGACCAGCGCAACATTCGGCATGCCTGGTGCAGACATGACGACAGTTGATCTTGTGAAGATCTTCCTGATGTGGGCAATGATGGCCCTTGCCATGATGTTGCCTACGGCCGTGCCAATGCTTCGGGCCTATTACACCGAGATTTCGGCACAGTCCGGCGGCACGGCAACGTCGGTACTTCTCGTTGTCACCGCAATGTTCGGCTATCTGGCGGTCTGGCTTGGCTACGCGGTCGCAGCAACCGCGGCGCAATGGGCTTTGTCAAGGGCAGGTGCCATGACGAATATGATGGCTCCTGCAAGCATGGCTCTGACGACGTCGGTCCTCTTTGCCGCTGGTTTATATCAGTTCACCCCCTCCAAGAAGGCCTGTCTCCGGCGCTGCTGGTATCCGCGCTGGGTGTTTGCCAGTGACGATGCTGGGCCGGGTGCGATGTCTGGCTTGCGGGAAGGGCTGGTGCAGGGCTGGGTGTGCCTTGGCTGCTGCTGGGCGGTAATGACTGTCATGTTCGCGGTCGGCCTGATGAACATCGTCTGGATCGCGCTACTCGGCGCGTTGATGGCCATTGAAAAAACGTTCCCGAGCCGCATTCTGCCACCTGCCATCGGGGCTGTTCTGCTGGTCTGGGCAGGTATCCTCGTTTCCCTCATCCTTTTGGGAAATGCGGCAACCTAAATTCACTGCTATTGGTGCGGGGACTGTTTTTTAGGTTCACACTGTCATACGATTGCAATAAAGGACCGTATCAGCGTCAGTGTGTGATCCATGGGCCAGCGGGTCAATCGTGAACCGCACACATCTCAGAACGCAAATGCACCAGTTTACTGCGTTCAGATCATAAAGTGAGGGAACCCCGTGGCGGATATTACACCAGGTAAAGAGAGGACTGAGCCCGCTCTGTTCCTGATCCATATCCTGACGGCTTCCGGTGCTCCGATCGCTCTTATTGCCCTCTTGGCAGGTGCGCGTGAAAACTGGGCGGAGATGTTCGCCTGGCTTGGACTCGCGTTTTTCATCGATGGCATCGATGGCCCGCTGGCGCGCCGTTACAAGATTGCGGAGCGTCTGCCTCGCTGGTCCGGTGCCTCGCTGGATTTCGTGATCGACTACGCCACTTACGTGTTTCTTCCCGCTTTCGCGCTTTCCTGGAGCTTGATGCTGACAAGCCCTTGGAACTGGATTTGTGGCGGGCTCGTGGTCTTTACCGGCGCTCTTTATTTCGCCGACAACGGCATGAAGACACCCGATGGCTCCTTCAAGGGCTTTCCCGCTGGATGGAACATGGTCGTTTTCGGCCTCATGGTTCTGTCGCCATCGCAAAGCTTCACGATCATGTTCGTGCTCTTGTGCTGCGCACTGACATTCGCACCGGTCCGCTTTGTCCATCCTGTCCGCGTGCGTCGCTGGCGCATGATTACCTTGCCGGTGACATTGCTCTGGATGGGATTGGCCGCCTACGCAATTCTGGACGGTATGGTTTTGAACGGCCCGCTCGCTTGGGCATTCACGGCAGCCAGCTTCTATCTGCTGCTGGTCTCTGCTGTTCAGCAATTGCTCGACAGGGTCGACTGACCTTTCCCTACATTCAAAATACAGTTTTGACACTGGCGCGAACCAAGGCACCGGTGTTGTGCCGCGCTTTCTCTTGAAGCGCTGACCGGAAGGAAGCGTCACGAACGCCTGATGCCATTTATGCTTCGGAATGACCTTTTCCGATGGCGTTGAAATCATTTATGGTCTTGCCAACTTCAATTGCCGCAAGATCAAATCGGTCTCGGCCCATCACCCCGGGGATAAAGTCATGGTTCAAGCAATCTGCGTACACGAAACCGGTGGACCGGATGTCATGCGCTGGGAACATATCGAAGTCGGTGAGCCCGGCCCAGGTGAGGCGCGCATCCGCCACACAGCAGTCGGCCTCAATTTCATCGATACCTATTTCCGCTCCGGCCTCTATCCAGCGCCTGCCGGCGTGCCGTTCAGCCCCGGCAACGAGGGGGCAGGGGTCGTGCAGACGGTCGGTGAGGGTGTGACACATCTCAGCCCCGGCGACCGTGTTGCCTATGTAGGCCCGCTCGGTGCCTACGCGCAGGAAAGAATCGTTCCGGCTGACCGTCTTGTCGTCCTGCCAGACGGGATTGATGACAAGACCGCTGCCGGCATGATGCTGAAGGGCATGACGGCACAGTATCTTCTGCGCCAGACATATTCCGTTGGCCCGGACACGACGCTGCTGTTTCACGCTGCTGCCGGAGGCGTCGGCCTGATTGCCGGTCAATGGGCGGCACATCTCGGCGCCACTGTCATCGGCACTGCCGGTTCGGAAGCAAAGGTCGAACTTGCAAAGGCACACGGCTACCAGCACGTGATCAACTACCGGACTGAAAACTTTGTCGACAGGGTAAAGGATATTACCGGCGGCAAGGGCTGCGATGTTGTTTATGACAGTGTCGGCAAGGACACCTATCCCGGATCGCTCGACTGCCTGAAACCGAGGGGCCTTTGGGTCACTTTCGGTCAGTCCTCCGGGCCGATTGCCGACTTCAACCTGGCGCTCCTCGCCCAAAAAGGCTCTCTCTTCGCAACCCGGCCGACGCTGTTCAGCTACATCGCCAGCCGCGAAGCACTGGAAGCGACCGCGGGCGAATTGTTCGACGTCGTCCAGAAAGGCATCGTCAAGATCGGCGTCAACCAGGAATACAGGCTTGCCGACGCCGTCCAGGCGCATCAGGACCTTGAAGGGCGCAAGACCACCGGCACCACGGTCCTGATCCCCTAAGAGCAGGAATTTCATGCGGTCCGGACGAGCACAGGATCTTTCTCGAAATCTTTACAGCCCGGCGATGCGCTATTTTCTGGCCGTCGCCGAGGCCGGCTCGATCCGCGCCGCGTCCCGGGAGCTCAACGTGGCGTCATCTGCCATAAACCGGCAGGTTCTCTGGCTGGAAGAGGCGCTCGGACTGCAGTTGTTTGACCGTGTCGGCCGGCGCCTGCGCCTGTCGCAAGCCGGAGAGTTGCTGCTGGCACATATCCGGCGCACCTATTCCGATTTCGAAGGCACGGTTGCCGAACTCGACGCCTTGAAGGGACTGCGACGCGGTACGGTTTCTATTGCAAGCGTCGAAAGCGTTGCCGAAAAGCTCCTCCCGGCGGTCATCAGCACGTTTCGCAAGAGCTACCCCGGCATTCACGTGAATGTCTCGATTTCCTCATCCAGAGAAGCCGCCCGCAAGGTGGAGGCGGCTGAAGCGGATGTCGGCTTCACTTTCGACCCGCCGGAGACCTCGGCGCTCACAACCGCCTTTCATCATGATCTCGTGATCGGAGCACTCATGCGTCCGGATCATCCGTTGGCCGGAGCGA
This sequence comes from Labrenzia sp. PO1, assembly GCF_012273635.1. Classification (NCBI taxonomy): domain Bacteria; kingdom Pseudomonadati; phylum Pseudomonadota; class Alphaproteobacteria; order Hyphomicrobiales; family Stappiaceae; genus Labrenzia; species Labrenzia sp. PO1. The sequence continues at coordinate 325,049 of NZ_JAAXCR010000003.1, read as the reverse complement.
AAACACTTGGTCTGCAAGACTGCCTGAAATATCCGGTGGCGCTGCCCGCAGAAGGACTGTCACTGCGCACCCGCCTGGACATCGTTCGAAGCCGGATACCCGGCGCTTCGCGCACTTATGTGGAAGCCAATTCGCTCAGGCTGATGCGAGCCCTTGCCAGGGAGGAACAGGTAATTGGCTTTCAGACGATGATCGGTTGCGAAGACGACCTTGCCAACGGTTTCCTGATCTTCAAACCTTTGTCAGATACGCCGCTTCAGGCCGACCGACTCTGTGTGGTAACGTCGTCTCTGCGTGCTCTTGCGCTTGCGCCGGGCATGTTTTTCGACCATGCCGTGTTCGCTTTGAGGGACCAACTTTCAGCTCTTGATGCCAAATAGGCAACATTGCGGTCTCAAATGAGCGCTTTGGTTCCATGTTTTTTTAAGGCACATTTTTTGTGACAGTTTTGCGGCAATGCGCCGTGCGAGGGAGAAAACTGATGGGGCGTTTGCCTACGCACGATCTGAATACAGCCCTGGCAGGGCCTGAAAGCGGTCTGCTGAGCAGGCTGTGGAGCATGGGTAAGGCACCTCGCCCGCATGTTTCGCACCGGGTACTCCATGACCACCATTTTGCGGCTCGTGATGCAATGCTCCCAATGCATGCGGAGTGTTCAAACTGTTACGCATCAGATGTCTCCGGTCCGTTTTTGACTAACATGGGGAATCAGGCCTATGCGTGACACGATCCGTTTCCTCAAGGGTGGTGAAATCGTTGAACTTGCGAATGTCGGTCCAACGGAAACCGTTCTCGATTACTTGCGCCTCCGCCGCCGCGAAACCGGAACGAAGGAAGGCTGCGGCGAGGGTGACTGCGGGGCCTGCACCGTCGCACTTGGCCGATTGATCGACGGCAAGTTGGTCTATCAGCCCGTGAACAGCTGCATCCAGTTGCTCGGCATGATTGATGGCGCTGAACTGGTGACTGTCGAAGACCTCTCCGACGATACGAGGCTCCACCCGGTTCAGGCCGCGATGGTCGAGATGCATGGCTCACAATGCGGGTTCTGTACACCCGGCTTCATCATGACGCTTTTCACGCTCTATCATGACGCAGGGGCGGAAAAATCACGCAAGACCGTCACCGAATGGCTGGCTGGAAACCTTTGTCGGTGCACCGGCTACAGGCCGATTATCGACGCGGCGTTGGACTCTTGTTTTGACGCTGCAGACGATGCTTTTTCTTGGCGTGCTCATGAAACGCGGGAACAGTTGCGACAATTGTCCGACAGCAGCGATGTCTTCATCGGAGATAGCGACTGCTTCTTTTCCTCGCCGGCAACGCTTGACGGTTTGGCAGCTCTTTACGGCCAGCACCCCAATGCGACCCTCGTTGCCGGGGCGACAGATGTCGGTCTGTGGATCACGAAGCATCTGCGCGACTTGCCCAAGATGATTTGGCTTGGCCGAATAGAGGGCCTCGACCGTGTGGAAGACAGTCCGTCCGGAGTGCTGATCGGCGCAACGGCTACTTATGCCGCGACCGAAGAAGCCATGACTGGCATTTCATCAAACCTGGGTGAACTCTGGCGCCGGATCGGCTCGAAGCAGGTTCGCGCCTCGGGAACAGTCGGTGGCAACATTGCCAATGGCTCGCCGATCGGCGACACGCCACCCGCATTGATCGCTCTGGGGACAACTCTGGAACTGCATTCCGCAGAAGGCTCAAGGGCGTTGCCGCTGGAAGAATTCTTCATCGACTACGGCAAGCAGGATCGCAGACCGGGAGAGTTCGTCACCGGTCTCTTCGTGCCCCGGCTTTCTGCCAATCAGGCTTTCCGTTGCTACAAGATCACCAAGCGCTTCGATCAGGACATCTCATCCGTCATGGGAGCATTCCGCCTGACGGTGGATGGAGAAGGCGTGGTTACCGATGCTCGGATAGCCTTTGGCGGCATGGCAGGAACACCGAAACGGGCAACCGGTGCGGAAGCTGCCTTGAAAGGAGCTTCGCTGGACGATCCGTCCACCTGGGGCGCTGCCATGCAGGCATTGCTGTCCGATTACACGCCACTGACAGATATGCGCGCAAGTGCCGAGTACCGAATGGAAACGGCGCGGGCGTTGCTCGCAAAGACCCTTATGGAGGTCAGCGGCACCGCACCGGAAGAACTCCGTGTGCTTGCCAAGCGGGAGGCAGGCCATGACCGCGCAGCTTGACCCCAATGACCTGACAACACCCCTGAAGCATGTCCGCAAGGCGTTGCCGCATGACAGCGCAGCTAAACACGTTTCCGGTACGGCGACCTATATCGACGACATGGTCGAACCCGTTGGCACGCTTCACGTGGTGCCCGGCTGGTCCAGGCAGGCTGTCAGGGGCAGGATCCTGGCAATGGATCTTGAAGAGGTCCAGGCTTCACCTGGTGTGGTTGCCGTCCTGACCGCGAAGGATGTCCCAGGAAAGAATGACTGTTCATCCGCCTTTGGCGATGATCCCGTTTTCGCCGAGGATGAAATCCTGTTTTACGGGCAGGTCGCCTTCGCCGTCGTCGGCGAAACAAGAGACCTGGCGCGCAAAGCGGCGTTGAAGGCAAAGATCGATTTTGCACCGATCACCCCCATCCTGACGGCTGAAGACGCTGTCGACGCCGACACCACAGTGCTTCCGGACTATCAGTTCCGGCGTGGTTCGCCTGAAACCGGCATGAACGCAGCCGAGGAGATCCTCACTGGCAGCATGAAAATCGGCGGACAGGAGCATTTTTACCTGGAAGGCCAGGTCGCCATGGCCCAGCCACAGGAAGACGGCGGCATGCTGGTGTATTCCTCGACCCAGCACCCGACCGAAATTCAGCACACGGTTGCCAAGGTGCTCGGTGTACCCGATGCCGCTGTCACGGCAGAGGTTCGCCGCATGGGAGGCGGTTTCGGCGGCAAGGAATCGCAGGCGAACCAATGGGCTGCCCTGGCGTCCGTCGCAGCCAGTCACACGGGCCGAACCTGCAAGATCCGCCTCGACCGCGACGATGACATGATCATGACCGGCAAGCGACACGACTTTAAGGTCAACTGGCAAGTCGGCCACGATAGCGAAGGTCGCATCCGTGCTGTCGACATGGAATTCCTGGCCCGTTGCGGCTACTCGGTCGACCTGTCTCTTGGCGTGAACGACCGGACTCTTTTTCATGCCGATTCGAGCTACTTCTACCCGGATGCACTCATCCGCTCCCGGCGCTTGCGCACGGACACCTGCTCCAACACCGCATTCCGCGGGTTCGGCGGACCGCAAGGTATGCTCGCTGCCGAACGTATGATCGATGCGATCGCGATCAGTCTCGACAAGGACCCGCTCGAAATTCGCAAGCTGAATTTCTATGACGGAGAACGGAACCTGACGCCTTTCGGCATGCCGGTGGAAGAGTTTCAGGTCATGCATGACCTGATTGCCCAATTGGAAGAGAGTTCAGACTATTGGGCACGACGTGATGATGTGCGATTCTTCAACGAAAACAACGCTGTTCTGAAAAAGGGACTGGCCCTGACACCGGTTAAGTTCGGCATTTCCTTCACGCTGAAACATCTCAACCAGGCCGGTGCGCTCGTTCATCTTTATACCGACGGTTCGATTCATCTGAACCATGGTGGCACCGAGATGGGCCAGGGGCTGTATCAGAAAGTGGCGCAGGTTGTTGCGGAGGAATTCGGTGTCAGCCTGAACAAGGTACGTATCACCGCCACCAACACCTCAAAGGTTCCCAATACGGGCCCAACGGCTGCATCTTCCGGAACAGACCTCAACGCCATGGCCGCCAAGCTGGCGGCGAAGGAAATCAAGAACCGCCTGATAACCTTCCTGTGCGAACAGCATCAATGCGGACCGGAAGCAATCTTCTTCGGCGATAACAAGGTGGTTGTCGGTGACCAGAGCTTTGCCCTTTCGGAAGTCGCCAAGCTGGCGCACATGGCACGTATTCAGCTTTCACACGCAGGCTATTACGCAACGCCAGGGATAACGTGGGAGAGGGAAAGCGCGACCGGGCGCCCCTTCTATTACTTTGCCTTTGGCGGCGCATGCGCCGAGGTGACAATCGATACAATGACCGGCGAGATGACCGTCGACCGGGTGGATATTCTTCACGATGTCGGCCATTCGCTGAACCCTGCGATTGACCTGGGGCAGATCGAAGGTGGCTTTGTTCAAGGGATGGGGTGGCTTACCACCGAAGAACTGGTCTGGGACGAAAAGGGGCGCCTTCGTACCCACGCTCCCTCGACCTACAAGATCCCGACAGCATCCGACATTCCCGAGGAATTCAACGTCCGTCTCTATGAAGGCAGCGGCAACCCTCAGGCAACCGTTTACCGGTCCAAGGCCGTTGGCGAACCGCCTGTCATGTTGGCCAATGCAGTGTTTTGCGCGATCAATGATGCCGTCGCGAGCCTCAGCCCGGGAGTTGTTCCCAATCTGGACGCACCGGCAACACCTGAGGCAATCATGAAAGCCGTCCAGGATATGCGCCGGAGGAAGATCTCCTGATGAAGGTCTGGGGGCACATTGCCGACTGTTTGAAGCGAAACGGCGCTTGTGCACTCGTAACCGTTGCTCGTGCCGATGGCTCGACACCACGCGAAGACGGCGCTCGTATGGTGGTAACGGCTGGTGGTGGATTTTATGGCACGATTGGTGGCGGCACGCTTGAGTTCGAAGCCATCCGCCGTGCCCGCAAAGCTCTCCGGGATGGCGTGGCCAGCCTCGAGCTCCACAATGTCTCACTTGGCCCGGACCTCGGTCAGTGCTGCGGTGGACGTACGCAAATCGCCATCGAGGTGCTGACAACGTCATCACTTGAAATGGCTCAGACACTCTCGCTTCGGGAGATCGATGGAACGCAGTTTTCCACCGAGGCCAGCGTTGTGAACGGTATGGTGCAGACACGCGATCTGCTGCCGGACGTTTCAACGAACCGCTTCTTCCTTCAACTTGACCAAAAAACGGGCAAGCAATTGCTGATAGAGCAATTTGGCAGCAAGCGGCGCGAACTTTATCTTTTTGGTGCAGGGCATGTAGGAAAAGCGGTTGTCCTGGCGCTCGCACCTCTGCCTTTCAGCGTGACATGGATCGACAGCAGGGCAGACCAGTTTCCGGCTGCGGTTCCGGGAAATGTCCGGAAAGTTTCAATCCCTGATCCAGCTGTCTGCCTTGAACAAGCCCCTGATGACGCCTTTGTCCTGGCGATGACCCACTCGCACGCCCTGGATGAAGACATCATGGCACGTGCCTTGCTTCAACAACGCTTTGCGTATTGCGGTGTGATCGGCTCCAAAACCAAGCGGGCGCGCTTCCTGAAACGACTGAAGGCCCGGGGGCTGAATGACACTTTGACGGCAAACATGATCTGTCCCGTCGGGGTGACTTCAGTCAAATCAAAACAACCCGCTGCAATCGCTGCAGGAATAGCTGTCGATCTGCTGGTTCGGGACGAAGCTGGAAATCATCAACAGGCCGCTGCAGCCGGGGGGCTTGCACAAAAACTAACACTTGGTCAATAAGGCGGCATTCGCTTGGGGGACGGCGTGGCAGAAACAGAAACGATGACAGGGGACGGCGGCACGGCGCGGCAAAGCAGATCCGGAAAGGATACTTTACTCGATGCCCGGGGCCTGACCAAAAGATTTGGCGACATTCTGGCGAACGACAGGGTCGATCTCGTCATAAACAAGGGTGAAATACATGCACTCCTTGGCGAAAATGGCGCAGGCAAATCGACCCTCGTAAAAATGTTTTACGGTTCACTGGAGCCGGATGGCGGTGAAATTCTCTGGCAGGGCCAACGGGTCGACATCGGCAACCCGGCAGCTGCCCGCGAACTCGGCATCGGGATGGTTTTCCAGCATTTTTCGCTGTTCGAAGCCTTGACGGTTGCAGAAAATATCGCGTTGGCATTGCCAAATCCGGGGCGAATGTCTGAACTCGCCAATCGGATCCAATCCGTGTCGCGCGATTATGGCTTGCCCCTGAATCCGGACGACATTGTCGCAGACTTGCCGGTCGGTATCCGTCAGCGTATCGAGATTGTCCGATGCCTGCTTCAGGAACCGCAGCTGATCATCATGGACGAACCGACATCGGTGCTTACGCCCCAGGAAGCGGATCTTCTCTTCCTGACGCTGGAGCGCCTGGCCAAGGAAGGCTGCGCCGTTCTGTACATCAGCCATCGACTGGAAGAGGTCAAACGCATCTGTCACCACGCGACGATCCTTCGGCATGGCCAGGTGGTTCGCGAATGCGACCCAACCAAGGAAACACCGGCATCTCTGGCCAGCATGATGGTGGGAGCCGACGTTGCCTCCGTAAGCGCCAGCTCTCAAAAGCCGAAGATCGGCGAAACCCGGCTTGCCCTGAAGAACCTGTCCGCAAAAGCCGCAACGCCATTCGCAACAGCGCTGAACAAGGTCTCGCTGGATCTCAGGGCCGGTGAGGTGGTTGCGATCGCCGGCGTTGCAGGCAACGGCCAGGGTGAGCTCTTCGACGCGATCTCCGGCGAAATGCCTGTGTCAGCCGACATGGTCATTCTGGACGGCAAGCCTTGCGGCAACAGGAACATTACCTGGCGACGCAGGCAGAACGCGGCTTTCGTGCCAGAAGAACGTCTCGGCCACGGCGCCGTACCGGGCATGAAACTATCGCAGAACATCGTTCTGACGCGCCACAGAACCGGCGACAAGCTGGTCAGTGGTTTCTTCGTCTCAAATGCCAATGCAGGCAAGATGGAACAGCGCATCAAGAAGTCCTTCGACGTGCGCATGTCCCATGACGATCCGGAAGCGCGTTCGCTTTCAGGGGGCAATCTTCAGAAATTTGTAGTCGGCCGCGAGCTGGACCGCAAACCTGGTGTGCTGATCGTGAACCAGCCAACCTGGGGTGTCGATGCCGGTGCCGCCGCTCTTATCCGGCAGGCACTCATCGACCTTGCCCGCTCCGGATCGGCGGTGCTGGTGATCAGCCAGGACCTGGATGAAATCTTCGAAATCGCCGACCGGATTGCGGTTATTTCCAGAGGTTATCTGTCTGCGGCCGAGCCGACTTCAGACATGAACCGCGAGCGGGTCGGCCTACTCATGGCAGGCGGCGCGGAAGCGCAAGGGGAGGTTGCCTGATGCGCGTCGAACTCGTGAAAAGAAAAGAGCACAGCCGAAAGATGGCACTGCTGTCGCCGTTGATCGCTGTTGGTCTGACCGCAATCGCAGCCGGACTCATTTTCTCAATATCCGGACATAACCCATTGTTCGGATTATATAAGTTCTTCATCGAACCTCTGACGCAAGAATGGTCTCTCAACGCGACAATTGCCAAGGCAACACCGCTCATCCTGATCGCCTGCGGCTTGTCGGTTTGCTATTTGTCGAACAACTGGAACATCGGTGCTGAAGGCCAGTTCATCGTCGGTGCGCTGTTCGGCTCTGCTCTGCCCATTCTGATGCCGGACTTCGAAAGTGCTGCCACGCTTCCCTTGATGATGGCTTTCGGCGCTATCGGTGGGGCACTCTGGGCCCTGATCCCGGCGCTGTTGAAAACCAGGTTCAATACCAACGAAATCCTGACCAGCCTCATGCTGGTCTATGTCGCCAGTCTCTTGCTGGACTACCTGGTTCGCGGACCGTGGCGGGATCCCGGCGGTTACAACTTCCCGGAATCGGCGATCTTCTCCGACGCTGCCACGTTGTCAACCGTACCTGGCACGTCACTCAGCTATGCGGCCCCGATCACTTTGATCGTCGCAGTCGTGCTTGCGGTGGTCCTCGGCAAGACCATTAAGGGTTTCGAGATCAGGGTGATGGGCGAAAGTCCTCGCGCAGGCAGCTTTGCCGGTTTTTCTGCAAAGAAACTGACGCTGTTTTCCTTCGCAATTGCCGGTGGTCTTGCAGGCCTTGCCGGCACGATGGAAGTGTCCGGCGCACTCAACCAGCTCCTCCCGACCATCTCTCCCGGTTATGGATTTACAGCCATTATCGTCGCCTTTCTGGGAAGGCTGAATCCCTTCGGTATCATCGTCGCGGGTTTCGTGTTGGCATTGTCCTATATCGGCGGCGAAGCGGTGCAATCGGCGATGGGCGTCTCCAACAAGATTGCCAGTGTCATTCAGGGCCTTCTGCTGTTCTTCGTACTCGCCTGCGACACACTCATCCTCTATCGCATCAGATTTGTCGGCCGCCGTGGTTCGGCAGGGGAGGTCTCCCATGTTTGAAGCCGTTCTCCTGACCGTTATTACCGCGGCAACACCGTTGTTGATTGCTGCGATCGGCGAACTCGTCGTTGAACGCTCCGGTGTTTTGAACCTTGGTGTCGAAGGCATGATGATCATGGGGGCCGTGGTCGGATTCGCCGTCGCCAATCAGACCGGATCCGGGACGCTCGGTGTCTTTGCGGCAATTGCAGCCGGCATGGCCATGTCGGCACTTTTTGGCTTCCTGGTGCTCGTCCTGGTAACCAATCAGGTGGCAACCGGTCTTGCCCTAACCATCCTCGGCGTCGGCTTCTCGGGCCTGATCGGGGAGGCCTTCATCGGCATTCCAGGCCTTAAGCTTCCGGATCTCTACATTCCTGTGCTGTCCGACATTCCGTTTTTCGGGCCTGTCTTCTTCCAGCAGGACGCGCTCGTTTATGTGAGTTTCGCGCTGGTCATCGCTGTTGCCTATTTCCTGTTCCGGACCCGGCTTGGCCTCGTGCTTCGGTCTGTTGGTGACAACCACGTGTCGGCTCACGCTCTCGGTTATTCCGTTATTCGCATCAGGTTCGCAGCGGTTCTTTTTGGCGGCGCCTGTGCAGGTCTGGCAGGTGCCTACATGTCGCTTGCCTATACGCCTCAGTGGGTTGAAAACATGACTGCAGGCCGAGGCTGGATTGCGCTGGCATTGGTCGTGTTCTCGTCCTGGCTACCGCTTCGCGTGGTTGTTGGCGCCTATCTGTTTGGTGCAGTCAGCGTCCTGAACCTCCACGCCCAGGCAGTTGAGCTGGACATTCCGTCCCAACTGCTGTCCAGCTTGCCGTACCTTGCGACTATTTTGGTGCTTGTGCTCATTTCGGCAAACCGCAGACTGACGCTCGTCAACACGCCAGCCTGTCTCGGCAAGCCATTCGTTCCAGACCGGTAAGCCTCCCAGCCACCGGTCGGCCCGGCCCCGGTGCGATCGGGGGCTTGGCCTTAAACAAGATCGCAACAGAGAGATCGAAACAGAGGGGAAAGAACCAGATGAAATCTCTTTTGAAAGCAACCGTTGCCGCCGTTGCCTTCGCAGCTGCCGGCTCTGCCGCAAACGCTGCAGACGTCAAAGCCTGCTTTATCTACGTTGGACCAGTTGGCGACTTCGGTTGGTCCTATCAGCACGACCAGGGCCGTCTTGATGCGGAAAAGCATTTCGGCGACAAGCTGGAAACCGCATATCTTGAAAGTGTGCCGGAAGGTCCGGATGCAGAGCGCGCGATCGAGCGTTTCGCCCGTGAAGGCTGCAATGTCATCTTCACCACGTCCTTCGGCTACATGAACCCGACGATCAAGGTCGCCAAGAAGTTTCCGGATGTGAAGTTCGAACACGCAACCGGCTACAAGACCGCAGACAACGTCGCGACCTATAACTCCAAGTTCCACCAGGGCCGTTACATCATCGGTCAGATTGCCGCCAAACAGTCCGAATCCGGCGTCGCAGGTTACATCGCCTCGTTCCCGATCCCGGAAGTGGTGTCCGGCATCAATGCATTTCTGCTCGGTGCTCAGTCCGTCAACCCGGATTTCAAGCTGAAGGTCGTCTGGGTCAATTCCTGGTTCGATCCGGGCAAGGAAGCCGACGCTGCAAAGGCGCTGATCGATCAGGGTGCCGATGTCATTACGCAGCACACCGATTCCACCGCACCGCTTCAGGTAGCACAGGAACGTGGCGCGCATGGCTTCGGTCAGGCATCCGACATGATCCAGTTCGCACCGGAAGCCCAGTACACGGCAATTATCGACGATTGGGGTCCGTACTACATCGAGCGCATCCAGGAAGTCATGGATGGCACCTGGGAGCCCAAGAGCACCTGGGCAGGCCTTGCCGAAGGTCACGTCGTGATGGCGCCTTACACCAATCTCCCGGATGATGTCGTTGCAATGGCCAAGGAAACCGAAGCCAAGATCGCCGGCGGTTGGGAGCCGTTCACCGGCCCGATCACCAAGCAAGACGGCTCGGTTGCCGCTGAAGATGGCGTCGCCCTCGACGATGGAGCCATTCTCGGCATGAACTGGTACGTGCAGGGTATCGACGACAAACTGCCGCAATAATCGCGGTTATCACCTATCCAGGACGGCCCGGAGCCAGCGGTTCCGGGCCGTTTTCATATCCGGTGACCGATTGTCTGAATGTTATGCGTAAAGCACCTGCTTCCGATCGCGATCGTTCTGATTGAAGACTTGCGCAGAAATCGCCGCAACGTTGAATCGCAACATCGACACCTCTACAAACGAAACTATAATTTCGTTTCCATCCAGGATGGATCGCCGCAATCCACACGATACGGACCTTTGACGAATGATCCGCAGACGAGAACTGATGCTCGCCGCGGCCGCTGCTGGATCTGGCAGCATGGCTCGCTTGGCCTCTGCCAGCAGCGCCCCAGAGGCAGAAATGACGAAAGACAGCCGCAGCTCTGCCCAAGGGTTCCGTCTGGCTCTTGGTGGCGGAGCCGCAAAGGCATTCGCTCACATTCCCATTCTGGAAGCGATGGATGACCTGGGTGTCAAAGCCGTCGAAATTGCCGGGACATCAATGGGGTCGATCCTGGGTGCTTTTTACGCCAGCGGTATGAGCGGTCGAGAGATCCGACAGTTTGCAGTTGATCTCTTCTCCCAGAAAACGCAATTGCTTCAAAAGTTGTTTCTGACGGATGGCCGAACCTGGTCGTCGCTCTTCAATGTCGTCCGTCCGGCGATTATCGATCCCATCGTTCTTTTCGAAACGGTGTTTCCTGAAGACCTGGCCGAGCAGTTCTCGGATTTGAAACTTCCAATGAAGATCGTTGCGACGGATTTTTACACCCAGTCGCAGGTGGTTCTGGAGAAGGGACCCTTGCTGCCTGCAATTGCAGCCTCATCCGCTCTCCCCATGCTTTTGACGCCTGTCAGGATAGACGGCCAGGTTTTGATAGACGGGGGCTTCGTCAACCCGACACCGTTTGATGTCTTTCAGGACGACGGCATTCCGACAGTCGCTGTCGATGTTACTGGCAGCAATTTCGAAGAGCGAAAAAGCGGGCTTCCAACCGGCCTGGAAACCTGGATCGGCTCGTTCTCGATCACCCTTCACTCATTGGTCGCCGCCAAATTGGCCTGCAATCAACCTGATTTGTTGATTGAACCGCCAGTCGGCCGTTTCAAGACCATGGAATTCTTCAAGGTTGCAGACATCGTGAAAGCAGCAGAACCAGCCGGAGAAACCTTTAAGCGTGGCCTGGCCAGCCTCCTGGAAAATCGATAGTCCAACCAATTGGTTCCGGGCGTTAGATCGCAGGATCACGGCGTTCGAATATCTTTTTCAGCGCTTCCGCTCTTTCTGGTGACCAGCCGTCCGGATCGACAACTGCAGCCCATCCGTCGATGTAATCAGGCGCAATGTAGTAGTGCCCGTATCTGGGTACATCCAGCGCAAACATGGAATCCAGCGCAATCTGAAGCATTGTCACCACGGGAAACCAGGACAGTTTTTCTGAAACATCCGGCGCACGCGGTGAAGCCATCCAGGCTGGCGGCCTGAAGCCCGAATCGAACGTGAAATTCACGATAGGGTCGCTGCCATAATTCAGAAACACCGCACGAATTGGGCCCCAGGGTGCGTAGTTTCCCTCCAGTCCGCCATATTGGTCCATCACCCGGACAAGCGAGCCGTTTCCATAGTTCGGACGCCATGCCGGACTGTCAGCCTTCCGCCGGTCCCGGACCTCCGACCAATAGCGCGAGAAGAAAGGAGACCCAGCCCAGAAAGCGCCCTGGATCGGGTCACCCAGCATGTCGAACAGGGGAAGTGTCGCCTGGGAGTTGAAGGCCCCCTGGCTGAGCCCGTGAACATAAAGCTCCGGTCGACTGTCTTTGGGTAGCTGCGTCCAGTGGGCATAGACCGCGTTGAAAAGAGCTCCAGCCTGATCTACGCCGTAGTCTGGATGGGCAAGCAGCGCCAGAAAACTGGTCAGGTAGGAATATTGGACAGCCACCGTCGCCACATCACCGCCAAGCATGAAATCGATTGTGTCGTGAGCTCCTGGGTCCATCCAACCGGTGCCGGGTGGTACCACGACCACAAGAACCGATCGGTCGAAACCCCCGACGCGGATTAGTTCCTGCAAAGCAAGTTGGGCGCGTTCTTCTGCGGTGTCACCAGACCTTCGTCCAACATAGACCCTGATAGGATCAACGGCATTATCCGGCCAGAATTCGGAAATCTCTGCTGCAGTCGGAGCGGTCGCGACATAGTGACGACCCCAACGCCCCATCTCCTCCCATTTGACCAGCGACAGGGTACTGCCGGTTTTTTCCGGATCCGCAGGTTTTTCGATATCAGGTTCAAGAAGCAGGTCTGCAGCCAGAAAAGACGTATCGGCCATACGAAACGCATTACGTACAAGGGCTCCATCGACAAGTGCCCACAGGAACCAGCCAACAAGAACGATGGACAGGACCACGCCAACGCGCCTTGGAAGCATCTTGTCCAGAACAACAGCGACGGCTCTACGCAAGGCACCTGCGACTCGGAAAACCAGCCACAAGCAAAGTGCGATCAACACGCCAACAGTGACGATGAAGAACGGCGCTGCGCTCTCGAGCGGCGGTAAACCAACAGCTTCACGGGTCGCGTTCTGCCAACTGGCAGCTTTCGACAGACTGTAGACCATGATCGCAAGGCTGATACCGCAAGCGGCAAGGAGCCAGAGTGTCCACAAACGTCCCTTGGGCTCCGGCAACTCCAGATAACGCCACACACTCCTTGCCAGAAGGGTCACCTCATAGCCAAACGTCGCTGCCACGGCGGCGAGGGTCGCTTGTACAATTGGTTCCCTCGGCATCATCGACGGCGTCAGTGCGGCACCGAAGAAACTGGCCGCTACTATGAGCCCGGTTGGCGTAAGCCCATCTCGGAGTGTCCTTAAGATCGGCATTTGCACCCGCTCCCAACACGATTTCATGATCCAGCTGCAGGATTTCGTGTTGGAATGAGCGCGTCAAGACAACCTTGGGTAAACAATGGCAACATGACAGCAATCTTGTACCCATCCCCGTTATCCACCGCAAAACCAAGCATAATTTACGTTGCGTCTTTTGGCATTTAGACGGTCTTAACCGTTGTCGGGTCTAAATTCCTACATCGTGGATTGAAGGGCAGAAAGATCTTTCCGCGATCGGGGTCTACAACCGTTTTTACCTCGCAAGTTTCGTGAAAGTTTGCGGCGCTAACAATCGGGCGTAATCCACCGCTGGTCCAGCGCAGCAGGTAGATGGCCTGCCGCTGATACCGGAAATGGCAAGCCGGGGGGCACCGGTTCGTCTGTGACAGAGACATTGGGCCGGAGAGGACTATCGATAAGCTCCAATTGGGGCGGTGTAATCTGTCATCAGGGCGGTTGAGCCAATGATTTTTGATAAACTGTTGCGAATAGGATTTCCGGCGCTTTGCGCCTCCCTTACGCTTTTGCTCGGTGTAAACGCCTACTCGCTCTATAGCGCGCAAGCCGACTACCTTCACAAGGATCAGTTGGAACGTTCGGTCCTCAACGACACGCTGCGCTTTAACACTACGGCCCTGGAAAAACTGATTGCACGGTACAGTGCCTTGAAAAGCCCGGAAGATGCTGCAGAGGCCGGAAAAACCTACGAAGCACTGCTGAACGCCTTCGAAACGTGGCCCAGCGACGCCTATAGCGAAATTGTGGGGCCGTCGGACTACATCCAGGACAAACTGGTTCACATCGTTCGTACGAGCAACCGGGTGAAACCGTTCCTGGATACGCTCGATGACCAGACCTCCGTGAGCAATGCACTGATCATCTTGCAGGGGATAGGAAGTTCCCTTCAACAAATCAATCAGATGGTGACCCAGGAAGCTGCCAAGCAAATGTCGGCGGCGAGAAAGAGCTTTCATTTCCACCAAATTGTACAAGACGCGCTCGTTGTTGTTTTCCTTCTGGTCAGCCTTGGATGGATCTGGTTCTCCAACAAGCGCAGCCAGGTGCTGCAAGAACAGGCAGAGGCAACTCGCGAGCAAACCAGGCTTCTGGAGCACCGGCTGGACCACGACAATGTTACAGGCCTGGTAAATTCCCGTGTCTTTGCAGAGATCGTGCGCTCTACTCACGATACACTTGCTCCTGATCAGACCTTGAGCATTCTCAACATCGATCTGGAGTCCAGACTGCCGGCTATCAACAAGTTCAGCCTTGTAACGGAGGAAGCTATCCTGGCATCGACTGCGGACCTGTTGCGTCACGCGGTAGACCGGATGGAAGGTGTAAATTGCCTTGCCCGCTCAGGAGGCAAGGGATTTCTCCTCATGACTGTAAGTGATGAAGAGGTTGGGCTGACTGCTTCTGTCGTCGCAAACCGGATCCACGACATCTTCCTGCGCCCGGTCCCAACGGCACTCGGATCCTTCCTGATTTCACCAGCTATCGGCTATGCGGATTCAACCACCGTCGAGCGAGATGCCACCGACATCATTCGCAATGCGGATCTCGCGGTTGGTAATGCCGTCAGCCACAGCCGCCGCCGCGTCGTGACCTACCAACCGGCCATGCGCGCGGAAATGGAACGGCGTACAATCGTCGAAAACGCACTTGCCCGCGCCATAGAGGCGAACGAATGCCTTCCGCACTTCCAGCCTCAGTTCAACCTCATGACCGGGCGGATTTTCGGCGTTGAAGCTTTGGCACGCTGGTACCATTCCGAACTGGGATGGATTTCACCCTCGGAATTCATCCCGATCGCTGAACGCAATGGCGATATCGTCTCGCTGGGATGGAAGATCCTGGAAACATCGTGTTCGGAAGTACAGTTGTTGCCATCGGACCTGAGTCTGTCGGTCAACCTTTCTGTTGCGCAGATTCTGAGCGACGACGTCGTTGCAATGCTCGACGAATGCCTCGGTCGGACCGGTCTGCCAGCCTCCAGGCTGAAACTGGAAGTGACCGAAACAACCCTGATGAGCGATCTGCGCCGCATTCAAACGACACTCGTTGAGTTGCGATCACTGGGTATCGGCATTTCGCTGGATGACTTTGGCGTCGGTTATTCCGCCCTGTCTTACCTGACGGACTTTGACTGGGACGAAATCAAGATCGACAGGTCGTTTGCCACCAAGGCGGTCAAGGACAAGAAAATTCGCGATATTCTCAAGATGGTCCTTGGTATTGCCGAAACCATGGGCTCTCAGGTCTTGATCGAAGGCATCGAGACAGTCGAGCAACGCGATGTACTGGTCGATATCGGCTGCACCATCGGCCAAGGCTACCTGTTCGGCGGTCCAATGGCGATCGACGACATAACGACCCTGTTCTTCTCGGATCATTCCAAAAGCACTCTTGCGGGGCTCTGATACCTCGGTTGGTATCAAGGCCCCGCTTTAACGAGAGAGACCCTCAGGACCTGCGTTCTACAGGCTGTTTCCTCGTGGTCTTTTTCGATTTCCGGACCAGGGAAATGGCCAGAACCACCCCGCTGACAGCCACGACGAGCAGCAGCTGATGAAATGGCGAGCCAAGCAGATGCTCACCTGCGCCCTGCCAACCGGTCAGATGATCGTGCGCACCAGGGTGTGCAAATGCAGGGGTGGATGCCAAGGCAAGAATTGACGTCATCAAAAGCTGTTTCATTCTGCGATATCTCCATGGGCCAGACGAGTGGTGAGGATGTCGATGAGGTCAATGTCTGACCGTTGCGACAGGGATACAAAGGTGAAGGTCATGGTTTCCCGGGCTTGGACCATTGAACCTGGAAAACTCATGTAGACGAGTTCTCGGGAAGCAAAGGCCGGCGAGGCTGTACCGACCTGCCAATTGCTGACGATCTTTGCGTCGACAAGGTGCTGTATGAGACCATCGGCACCGGGACGGTGAAACGGGACGCCGGCAAGACGCAGGTAACTGGTCTTGTCGTCGGCAGCCCGAAAGCCGTCGATGAAGCTCACCGCAAGTGCCTGCAGTTCTTCGGCCCGGTCCGCATGCGAGGCCCCATGAACATGAGAATGCAGATGGTCCGGGCCCACGTGATTATGTCCGGCGAGACTACCATGATCGTGGTCATGTCTGTGGTGGTGGTGGTGGTGATGATGACCATGTTCATGATCGTGGTGAACATGGTGATCGTGCCCGTGATGATGTCGCGCCATCGCCTTACTCCACGTCCGGACCGGCCGGAATGGACACCGGCTTGTCGATGATGGATTTATGCGAACCCATTTTTCCGTGGGAAACCAGGGTCCCGAGAACATCTACAATCACCCGAGTTGCCAGAAGGGCTGTGATGTCGGAGCAATCGTAAGGTGGTGAAACTTCTACGACCTCCAGACCGCAGATGCCTTCCTTCGCGACCAGCGACACCAGTTCAAGTGCCTCTCTCGGCAGAAAGCCACCTGGCTCCGGCCAGCCGGTACCGGGCACGAAGCCGCAGTCGACACTGTCGATATCGAACGAGATATAGACTGCATCTGCGTCCTTCCATGCCAGTTCCAGCGCCCGTGCGGCCGTTTCCGCCAATCCCAGTTCCTCGACATCGCGCATGGTGAAGATGTTGGTGTTCCGCTCCCGGGCAACTTCCACACCTTCGCGCGGCACCTGCCACCCTCCGATACCGATCTGAACCAGATTGACGGCCGGCACGTTGACGAGATCTGTGGCGTGGAACCAGGGCGTCGTATGCATCCGCTCATCCAGGTCCTTTTCCTGAATGTCGATATGCCGATCGAAATGCACGATACCTATGCGCTTGGACGTGCACTGGGCGATCCCGCGTACGCAAGGAAAGCCGATTGAATGATCGCCGCCGATCATGATCGGCAAGGCTCCGGACGATGCGACGTGCGAGACCGCCCGCGTAATCTGGTCGAACGTCTTTTCGATATTGGCAGGAATGGTAAAGATGTCACCGACATCGCAAAGCGTCATCTGTTCCCGAAGATCGACACCCATCTCGTAGTTGTAGGGCGTGTAGAGCGCGGAAATCTTCCGAACTCCTTGCGGCCCGAACCGTGTGCCGGGTCTGTAAGTGGTCCCCCCATCGAAAGGGATGCCGATGACGGCGGCATCATAAGCCCCGACCTTTGTCACATCCTCGATATAGGGCGCCTTCAGGAAGGTGTTGATCCCCGCATAGTGGGGCAGTTCTCCACGGGCAAAAGTCGGGATCGATTTGTCGGTAAGACTATCCGATCCTGTCAGTCCCATTCGCAGTGCCCAGGCCTTTTCCTTTTCCCACGCGGCGGAGGGCAGGGCACCTTCCTTTTCAGCGGCCTTCCAACCTCGTAATTGCAGTTTGTCGAAGTCAGGATGATGCTGTCTTCGGTTGGGGGCTCGGGTGAATTGACCTGCGGCAAGGTGGTGCGTCCTGGGGCCTGAGGCTCGATTGAAACTCATGGGATGGTCCTCATTCCTGATTGTTTGGGGTATGGATGCTTTGGAAAGACGGAGTGGGCTTGTTTGTCTGTGGAGCGCCAATTGCACCTGCGATGGCCTCCGGAGACCGCAAGGATGCTCCTGTTGGCGATTTGAGTGGCAGGTCGTAGGTGATGGTCGCGCCGTAGGCCTGTGGCGCCTGCGGGTCGTGGCGGATCTTGTCGAACACCAGCAGACGCGTGCCGAGCTTGAAGGCCTCGTGAATATCGTGCGTCACCATGAACACCGTCATGGACAACTCTTTCCAGAGCCCCAAAAGCAATTCATGCATGTCGACGCGTATACCCGGGTCTAGCGCGCCGAAAGGCTCGTCGAGCAGCAGGATGCTTGGCTTCTTGATCAAGGCCTGGGCGATCGCGAGACGTTGCTGCATGCCACCGGACAGCTGCGCCGGATATTTGTTTGCCGCTGGACGCAGCCCGATCCTGTCAAGCAGGTCGTCGGACGATCCAAAAGCCGCCTTGCGGGAAGTGCCAAAAAGCCGCCCGGTCCAGCGCGACGTTTCAAACTCTTGCGCAAGGATGAGGTTTTCAGCCACGGTCAGATGCGAAAACACCGAGTATTTCTGGAAGACGATCCCGCGGTCGGGTGTCGGCTCAAGTGGCAAGGGAGCGCCGTCCAGGAGGATCTGTCCACGGGTTGGATGTTCCTGGGAAAGCAGCATCCGCAGGAATGTCGATTTTCCGCAGCCGGATGCTCCAACGATCGTGCAAAAAGACCCGGTCTGGACTTCCAGGTTGACCCGTTCGAGAACAGGCACGCCGTCGTATAATTTTGCCAGGTTCTGGACCGAGAGTTTGGACGCAGTGTTCATAGCGCATCCCCTCCCAGATGGTGCCATCGGAAGGCGCGGCGCGACAGGAGGAGCAGGGCTCTGTCGAGCAGGAACGCCAGTAGCGTTATCCAGACGACATAAGGCAGGATCACATCCATCGCGAGGTAACGGCGCACCAGGAAGATGCGGTAGCCAAGCCCCGAAGTGGACGCGATAGCCTCTGCTGAAATCAGAAAGATCCAGGCAGGCACGAGAGAAAGCCGCAGGCTGGTGATCAGGTGCGGAAGCACCTGCGGCAACACGAGCCGCGTAACCATTTGCCAGACGCTGGCCCCAAGTGTTTCCGCCTTGATGATCATCTCCCGCGGAATGTCCAGAACCGCCTGGGCCGTGGAACGGATCATCACCGGTGCCGTTCCGATCACGATCAGGGCGATTTTCGCGAGTTCGCCAAGACCGAAGGTGATGAACAGGATCGGCAGGATGGTGATCGGCGGGATCAGCGAGAATGTCGCGAGATAAGGCGCCAGTCCGCTGCGGATATGGGGAATGAAGCCGATTGCAATGCCAAGGGAGATCGCCAGAAGGGTCGACACTGCCATCCCCGTCCCGAGACGCCAGAGACTGTCGAATGTATCCAGCCAGAGCAGAAGGTCTCCCGACCTCCGGTCCGGCACTGCCGCCATGCGCCAGAAGGCCTCTCCCATGCTGGTGATGGAGGGGAGAAGCTTGTCCGCCGGATTGTCGAGCCGGCGATAATGGCTGGCAATCGCGTAGGCGACCAATGTCAGCACGAAAGGCAGGAGCCCAAGCGCCAGGGCGGTGACCCGGGAGGGTTTCCGGTTGATAATACGCATGAAACGGTCCGATCAGTCTATGGCTGCGGCTCCGGCGCCGAGGCGCCGGAACACCGGATCAGCAAAGGAAGCCTAGAGCGTGCCTTCTGCTGCCATCGTCATGAAACTCGGGTCGAATTTCAGTTTCACGTTTCCGGTATCGCCATAGATCGATCCATCCGGGAAAGAGACGCCGACGAATTCAGGGCTGGGTGCCCCTTCACCCAGAATGCCCTTGTCGAAAAGGAACTCGGCAACGAATTTCATCGTCTCGGGAAGTTCAGCGGACTTGGTGAACGCGACCGCTTCTGCGGGCGTGTAGAACATCTTGGTCGTCGCGAGCTGCGCGTCGTAGCCGGCAAGGTCCGTGCCGGAGGCTTCGGCCATGGCGGTGCGTGCCGCGATGCCTTCGTCACTGTCTGACGACATGATCCCCATCAGTTCGTACCAGGCGCCTACAAGAGCCTTGCCGAAGGCGGGATTGTCCGTAAGCGTCTCGGTATTGACCATCATGATATCGATGATTTCGCCTGGAATGCCGGAACTGTCGAACACTTTGGTGGCATTTGCTTCCGCTTCGATTTCAGACAGGAGCGGGTTCCAGGTGACCACTGCCGTGACATCCGACGTCTGATAGGCAGCGATCATGTCTGCATCGGATGTGTTGACGACCGTCAGATCCTGTTCACTGAGACCAACCGTGTCGAGCGCCCGTGCGAGCAGGTAGTGGGAGACGGAAAGCTCCACCAGGTTGACGCTTTGTCCCTTGATATCGGCAAGCTCGGTCTTGTCCTTCAGGATGATGCCATCGTTACCGTTGGAGTAGTCGCCGACGATAAGCGCAGTCGTGTCGACACCACCGCCAGCCGGGATCGAAAGGGCATCCATATTGGTCATGGAGCAGCCGTCATATTCCCCCGCGGTGTATTGATTGATGGACTCCACGTAGTCGTTGATCTGAACGATCTCGACGGAGATGTCGTATTTGTCGGCCCATTTCTTCATGAGGCCACTGTCCTGCAGATAACCCCAGGGCATCCAGCCGACATAGATGGACCAGCAGACCTTGAAATCCGTCTTTTCCTCGGCCCTGGCCGAAGTGAGGGAAAGAGGCAGCGTCAGCGCTGCGGCGAGGAGGGAAGCTTTGGCAATCGATTTCAACATCTGTGCGCGTCTCCTGTCTTGGGCCCGGTCATCAGAACCGGACTTACGTCATGAGGTTTTTGCGCACGGCCGGGAGCAGGTTCGCGCGCGCGAAACCTCGTGCAGTTGTCTCCCGGGTTTTTGTCCCGCCGTGTCACCGGTCTATGTCGGCATGTGCCTCTCAACCGGCTTGCACCTCTCGGTCCTGCGTCGTCTTGCGACCGGATCCCTAGGCGCGCTGCACATCATGACCAAAGCAAGGGGAATGCCAGAAAGGCGAAGGTGGAAAATTCGTACATTGTTTCAATAATTTAAGAAAGAGAATCTGCATTGAGCTCGTCGAAACCAAACAACAACAATTGGTAATCTGAGCAGAATATGGGCAGCATGGTGAAGAATGCACCATGCCCAGACCTTAAGCAGGCTTTGCTGATCTATCGAAAAACAGTCTCAGCCGGCGAAAGAACAGATTTGAACCAACGGCAGGAAATGCTGTTCGGTGATGCCCAGACAACAGGCGTGCGCCACCAGCAAAAATCCGGTCAAGGCCGAACCGGTGACGAGCGCCAGAACCAGCGATGGGTCGCGCATCATTTCGCGAATGCCACTCATGGCTTGAACTTCGGTATGTGCCATAACAATTCCTCCGGTTTGAACATCTGCAAGAGCCAGGCAAGCGGCTCTTGCAGTCGGGATTTACTCCGCAGGTTCGTCGACCTTACCCTCGTCACCAGCTACGTCCTGCTTTTTCTTGCCGGTGAAAAGGCCTTTGATCCATCCCTTCTTCTCTTCGCTATCTGAAGGAGCAGCGTCTGCTGGCGCGGTATCGGCTTCCACCTCGTTCGTCGCAGCCGGTTTTCCCGGGGCGACCTGTTCTCCGAAGGCGGTAAAAAACTCACCGGCAAGCCGTTTGGCGGTTGAATCGATCAGTCTGGCACCAAGCTGCGCCAGCTTGCCGCCAACCTTCGCATCAACCTCGTAGTGAAGGATCGTCGCATCAGGACCGTCTTCTTCCAGATGAACCTTGGCAGCACCTCTGGCAAACCCGGCTACCCCACCGGAGCCTTCGCCTTCAATGGTGTAGCCGTTAGGCGGATCGAGATCGTTGAGCGTCACCTTGCCGCCGAAAGTTGCTTTTACCGGGCCCACCTTGAGACGTACCTTCGCCTCCAGTTCAGTATCGGAATGCTTGATCAGGTCTTCGCATCCCGGAATAGAGGCCTTCAGGACTTCCGGATCATTCAATGCCTCCCAAACCTTGTGCTTTGGAGCTTCGATCCGCTGACTGTCGTTCATTTGCATGTGATTGCTTCCCTGGTGGGGTCAAATGTGATGGATGTTGGTCTGGCGGTGTCCGCTGCGGCGGATCATCAAGAGTTCCGCCAGGATAGAGAGTGCAATTTCTTCCGGTGCAATGGCTCCCAGATCGAGGCCTGCGGGCCCCTTGATCCGGTCGAGGGTCTGATCTGCTACGCCTTCCTCGCGCAATTTAGCCTTGAGGGCTGCAATCTTCCGGCGGCTCCCGACAAACCCGATGTGGCGCGCATCCGTCAGAAGAGCGGCCTTCAGGGCCGCCAAATCGCCGCGCCCCTGGGTCGAAATAATGGAGTAGATCTGCCCGTTGCTTCGAATGGGACTGTCAAACCCTTCCGCTCTTTTTCCGGCACCTGAAAATACGGACAGCTCTTCTGCAGGCGCGCAGAAGGTCAGGTCAAATCCGATGGAAGGTGCCTGGCTCGCAAGGGCAACGGCAACCGGACTGGCGCCGTAGATGACAAGCGTGGGCCGCGGCAGAACCGGTTCTATGAAAATATCCATGGTTCCCTGGCTCGGGCACATGTTCCGGGCAAACTGAATGCCTTCGCGCTCCTCACCGGCTTCCACGCCGATCTCCGCCAACAGGTCCGCCGGTTGAAGGGAGATCAATCGTGTCTGACCATCTTCAAAAGCGGACTTTGCCGCCTTGATGACAGCCGACCTTGCGCAGCCACCGCCGATCCAGCCGCCGACAATATCCCCATTGCTGTCGATCACGGCTTTCGCACCCGCCTTGGCCGCGGTCACCGATATTGTGCGTACAACGGTTGCCAGAACAAAAGGTTCGTTGTCACCCTGCAAACGGTTCATCAGGCGGGGCAGGTCCTGCACGACCTCTGGTGAGGCCTCTTTGCCGGACGCGGGAACGGAATGCTTCATTTCAACATCTCCCATCGTTCAAAGTCTCGCAAGATAAGGCTCTAGGGCTTCAAGGCTGGCGAGGTTATGGGCTGGCGCGAAGAAATCGACATGGGGCAGGGCGGCGGCCATGCCTCCGGCTGTCGGTTCATATCCCTGCCAGCCAAGCAGCGGGTTGAGCCAGACAATGCGCCTGCAGCGATTACGTAACCTTGCCATCTCATCGCCAAGTGCTTCCGGCGTGCCTGTGTCGTAGCCATCAGACAGGATCAGGACGCAGGTGCGCGAGTGGACGACCCGGGCGGCGTGCCATCTGTTGAAGTCGGCCAGCGCCGCGCCGATCTTCGTGCCGCCACCGATCCCTTGCGCCATCAGCCCCATGCGATCGAGCGCACGGCCGGCGTCCCGCTCCGAAAGGGCTGAGGAGACGTGCACAAGACGGGTATGAAAAAGAAACGCTTCTGCTTCGCGGAAGCTATCAAGCAAACCGTGCACGAACCGAGTGAAGACACCCGTGTAGTTGTTCATCGACCCGGACGCATCGAGCAGGATCACCAATCGCAACTGTTTCTCACGTGGGCCTTTACGCACAAGATCTATGGGGACCCCGCCATGTGTAATGGAACGCCGGATGGTTCTGCGCAGATCCAGCTTCCGGCCCTTTCGTTTCTGACGATCCCTGCGGGTCAGTCTTATGCGCATTGCCCGTGCGAGCCGTTCGGCAAGCTCATGTGCCTGTTTAACCGCCTCCGGATCGCTGAGATGTCGAAAATCCATTTTGCCGAGATTTTCGGCAATGCTCGCACCTTCCCGGCGTCCGGAGGGAGCGTCGTCGCTCGCCTCATCCTCTTCGCCGGGAAGGCGTTCGACATCGCCTGCAATTGTCTCCTGACGGTTACCACTTGCATCGATCAGTTCGCGAATGGTCTTCATGCCCTTGCGCGTACTCGTCCCGGTAACCTTCACGCCAGATTTGACACCCTTGCCGATCCAATAGGCATCGAAGATGTCGTCGAAACGCTGCCAGTCGGACAAGCGTCCGCAAAAAAGACTGCGAAAGGCCGCCTTCAAGCTTCCGGGGCGCTGAAGCATCCGCGAACACAGCAACCGGCTAGCATCCCGGGTCTCGGCCAATCCGACCTTGAAGCCGCTGTCACGCAGTGAGCGGACAAACCCTGCCAGCCGCAGCCTCAGGATCGGCCCGATGTCTGCACTGGTTTCAAGGAAAAGGCCGGACATTGCTCAAGCCACCTTTCCAAGCAACCTGTCGGTAACTTCGCGGCTGACACGGGCACTGTCCTCCCGGGTTTTCAGGACACAAGACAGCGTCTCAAAGACAAGCTCCCGGCTCTCCTGCAGGTTTTTGGCCCCTAGGCCGAGAAGAGCCGCCGCCCAATCTATGGTTTCGGCAACGCCTGGAACCTTCACGAGGTCTTCCTTGCGCAGTTTGTTCATGAGTTCGGCGATCTGTTGGGCGAGAGCAGCATCAAGATCCGGGACACGCGCCAGCAGAATTCGTGTTTCGCGGTCGGGCGAGGGGTAATCGACGAAATGATAAAGGCAACGCCGGCGCAATGCGTCCGACAGTTCGCGTGTACCATTTGAGGTCAGAACCACGCGTGGGATTGTAACTGCCTGAACCGTTCCGAGTTCCGGGATCGACACCTGGAAGTCAGACAGGATCTCAAGCAGGAATGCCTCGAACTCCTCATCTGCCCGGTCGATTTCATCGATCAGCAGAACCGGCGGCACGTCCTTTCGGATGGCCGCCAAAAGGGGGCGTTCCAGAAGATATTTCTCGGAGAAAATCGCTTCCTCGACAGTTTCTGCACTGTCGCCAGATCCTTCCCGCGCCTTGATGGCCAGAAGCTGGCGCTGATAGTTCCACTCGTAGATGGCATCAGAACGGTCGAGGCCCTCATAGCACTGCAGGCGGATAAGATCGGTGTTCTCAAGACGCGCCAGAGCCTTCGCCACTTCCGTCTTGCCGACACCGGCTTCACCTTCCAGAAGCAGTGGCCGCCCGAGCATTCCGGTCAGGAGAAGTGCCGTCGCAAGACCTTCGTCCGCGATGTAACCGGCATCCGCGAGCTGAAGCGCTATCTGATCCTTGGTCTGGGTCATGCTGGTCCGTTCGGTGAGAAGGTCGCATCCATCGTCTTTCAGGTGCTGATCCAGAATCAGTCACGAGAGGACGATCGGAACGTCACCGCAGGCTTTGTCCCGGAGGAGCCAGCCTGCGGTAAGAAGTGCTTTATGCGTGCGCACCCAGGTCCTTGGCCGCCTGCCAGATACGCCAGGCGTCATGCGGCATCTGGATATGGGTCGATCCGAGGAACTTGAAGGCGTCGTTCACCGCATTGGAGAAGGCCGGCACACCGCCGACATTCGGGCTTTCGCCTACGCCCTTTGCCCCGATCGGATGATGCGGGCTGGGGGTGACGGTGAAATCCGTTTCCCAGTGAGGTGTCTCGACAGCTGTCGGCAGGAAGAAGTCCATGAAGGACGCCCCCAGCACGTTGCCCATCTCGTCGTAGCGGATCTCCTGACCCATCGCGATGGCAAAGGCTTCGGTCAAACCGCCGTGGACCTGTCCCTCGATGATCATCGGGTTGATCCGGGTTCCACAGTCGTCCAGCGCATAGAACCGCCGTGTCTTTGCAACTCCGGTGTCGACATCGATATCCATTACACAGAGGTAGGCGCCGAATGGATAGGTCATGTTGGGCGGGTCATAATAACTGACCGCTTCAAGACCCGGTTCCATGCCCGGTGGCGGGGCGTGATAGGCAGCCCAGGCAATCTCCTTCATGGACTTGCGTGCCTGCGGATTGCCTTTCACCTGGAACCCGTCCACGTCCCATTCCAGATCGTACTCGGAAACTTCCAGCATGTGCGCCGCGATCATCTGCGCCTTGTTGCGGATCTTGCGAGACGCAAGCGCAATCGCGGCACCAGCGACAGGTGTGGAGCGTGAACCATAGGTTCCCAGACCGTAGGGCGCGGTATCCGTGTTGCCTTCTTCCACCATGATATCGGCGGCCGGA
This sequence comes from Labrenzia sp. PO1, assembly GCF_012273635.1. Taxonomy (NCBI): domain Bacteria; kingdom Pseudomonadati; phylum Pseudomonadota; class Alphaproteobacteria; order Hyphomicrobiales; family Stappiaceae; genus Labrenzia; species Labrenzia sp. PO1. Next base: position 299,406 of record NZ_JAAXCR010000003.1, on the reverse strand, counting down.
ATACCGATTTCCGTGGCGATGATCTGCGCCCAGGTGGTTTCATGCCCCTGGCCTTGCGATTTGGTGCCCATGCGGGAAATCACCGAGCCGGTTGGGTGCACGCGGATTTCCGCACTGTCGAACATTGCGACACCGAGGATATCGCAATTCTTCGACGGTCCGGCACCGACGATCTCGGTAAAGAACGACACGCCGATGCCCATGATCTCGCGGGTTTCGCCGCGCTTGAAGGCTTCCTGCTTGGCCTTTTGCTCAGCGCGCAGCTCGCGGTAGCCGATCGTGTCCATCGCCTTCTGCATGGCGGTGTGATAGTCGCCGCTGTCATATTCCCAGCCAAGGGCCGAGTGATAGGGGAACTGCTCCGGCTTGACGAAGTTCTTCATCCGCAAGTCCGCCGGATCCATGTCGAGCTTCTGGGCCAGGATATCCATCGCCCGCTCGATACAATAGGCCGCCTCCGTTACGCGGAACGAACAGCGGTAGGCGACGCCGCCCGGGGCTTTGTTGGTATAGACCCCGTCGACAGCCAGATGCGCTGCCGGGAAGTCGTAGGACCCGGTGACGATGTTGAAGAAACCAGCCGGCCATTTCGACGGATCGGCACAGGCATCAAAGCCGCCATGGTCAGCCAGAACATGCACTTTGAGACCAGTGACGGTACCGTCGTTCTTCGCAGCGATTTCCGCGGTCATGTGATAATCGCGAGCAAAGGACGTCGTCGAAAGGTTCTCCATCCGATCCTCGACCCACTTCACCGGCACTCCGGTGACGATGGAGGCAACGATGGCACAGATGTAACCGGGGTAAGCCCCGACCTTGTTGCCGAAACCGCCGCCGATATCCGGCGCGATCACATGGATCTTCTGCTCCGGAATAGTCGAGAGTAGAGAGGCCACCGTTCGGATGACATGGGGTGCCTGGAACGTTCCCCAGACCGTTAACTCGCCCTTGATCTTGTCCATCGATGCAACGCACTGACAGGTTTCGAGCGGTGAGGGGTGCGTCCGGTGATAGGAGATCAGCTCCTTGATGGTGACATCGGCTTCAGCAAAGGCTCTGTCGGTTTCCTCCTGGTCGCCAACTTCCCAGGTGAAGATGTGGTTGTGGTGTTTGCGCGGCCCGTGGGCGCCTTCCATCTTGCCGTCGAGATCAGGCCGCAGAACCGGAGCGTCCGGATCCATCGACTTGAAAGGGTCCGTCAGGACGGGAAGTTCTTCATATTCGACTTCCACCAGCTGAATGGCATCGTCGGCGATGTAGCGGTTCTCGGCCACCACGAAGGCGACTTCCTGGTTCTGGTACAGCACCTTGCCAGCGGCCAGCACCATCTGCACGTCACCGGCGAGTGTCGGCATCCACGCGAGGTTGACGCCTTTCAGGTCTTCCGCCGTCAGGACGGCGATCACGCCGGGCAGTTTCAACGCTTCGGACGCGTCGATCTTCGTAACCTTGGCGTGGGCATAGGGCGAACGGACGAAATCGCCGAACACCATCCCGGGCAGTTTCACATCATCGACATACTGGCCCTTGCCTTGCGTGAAGCGAATATCTTCCACACGCTTGCGCTTGCAGCCCATGCCTTCCAGGGCGGCTTCGCGCTGTTCCCGTGTCGGGGTCATGTCGTTCATTCTGCAGCCTCCTGAAATTCAGTACCATTCAGCTTCGCAGCGGCGTACTGGATCGCCTTGACGATGTTCTGGTAACCGGTGCAGCGGCAAAGATTGCCCGAAATGCCCATGCGGATTTCTTCTTCCGTGGGGTTCGGGTTTTCCTTCAGCAGCGTGTGTGCACGCAGGATCATGCCCGGGGTGCAGAAGCCGCACTGCAGCCCGTGCATCTGCCGGAAGCCTTCCTGAAGCGCGGACAAGGTACCATCCGCATTGGCCATGCCCTCGATGGTGGTCAGTTCCGCGCCGTCTGCCTGAACGGCAAACATAGTGCAGGACTTCACGGACATACCGTTCAGCTCAACCGTGCAGGCACCGCAATGAGAGGTCTCGCAACCGATATGCGGCCCGGTGAGGTTGAGGTCCTCTCGCAGGAAATGGATCAGAAGCGTGCGCGGTTCAACAAAACGCTGCACCTTCTTGCCGTTGATGGTCATGGTGACCGGGATCTGTTCAATATCGCTCATAGTCGTTTCCCTCGATCCTGGTTCAGCTGGATGCGCGCGATGCGGCTTTTGCGAGCGCCCGCTGCAACATCACGCCTGCCATCTTGGTGCGATATTCTGCAGGTCCACGTCCGTCCGAAGCGGGCTCGGTGATCGCCTCAGCCGCCGCGACCGCGCGGGCAACGGTTGCCGTATCGAGCGTCGAACCAGCCAGAATCTCTCCGGCTTCCTGCGCAAAAAGCGGTGTATCCGCGACATTGGTGAGGGCAATCGAACAGAAGGACACACTGCCACCTTCCATTGTCAGGACCACCGCAGCTGCGGCTGTCGCATAGTCGCCAACCTTGCGCTTCAGCTTTTCATAGGCATAGCCATGCCCTGCAGGCGGGACGGGTATACGAACGGCTGTCAGAATTTCCTCAGGCGCAAGTGCCGTGAAATAGGCCGCCTCATAGAAGTCGCGTGCAGGCACTTCTCGTTCGCCGTCCGGCCCGGTCAGAACATAGGTCGCATTCAGACACTGCATCAGCGCCGGCATATCGTTACCCGGATCGCCATTGGCGACATTTCCGCCAAGGGTGCCGACATATCTGATCTGCGGATCGGCAATGAGAAGCGACGTTTCGCGAATGATCGGCAGTTTTGACGCCAAGAGATCCGAGGCGATCAGCTCATGCTGCGTGGTCATGGCGCGAATGGTGATCGTGCCGCCGTCGTCGGAAATGCCTTTGAGATCGGCAATGCCACCAAGGTCGACCAGATGTTCCGGCGCTGCCATGCGCAACTTCATCATGGGGATCAGGCTATGGCCACCGGACAGTGGCCGCGCTTCGTCGCCATGGCTGACCAGGATCGCGACAGCTTCCGCCACGGACGATGGCCGGTGATAGGTGAATGCACCAGGTATCACGTCTTTCTCCTCCCTCTGCCGGCCACCTCTGGGCCGGATGCCGATCTTCCCGAAAAGCGATTGGTTTCGCCTTTCACCGGCAACGTCGTATCCGGACGCTGGAAGCGGCCGAATTGTTCACGTTTGAGAAGGGTGCGGAACAGTGCGGCGCACACTCAAGAACGCTTGCACAAACAGCCTGTCTGGCCACACGGATGACGTGCTGTCCTGCACGAACTGCGACAGCTCTTCTGACGCATTTCACGGCTTAAAATGAAATGCTTTCAAGAAAGCAAGGTAATTACAATAGCTTACAACAGGAGCCCAAGCCGCAAATACCACCACCATGAAGAGTGTCCGCTTGATGCCCATTTGCACGAACGGCGTATTTTACGGCCTTGCATGCACTGCAACACCGAAAGTGAACCTAACCGATGATCTGATTATTGGGCGGCAGCGGGCTGTTCATGGCCCGCGTGGCTTTGATGCCTGTTTTGCCCAAGCGCCTTCAATCGCGCTTTCACTCGCCCCCAACGAGACCGGCTGACAGGAACACTCTGCCCCGCCTGGCCGGCAAGGATAAGAACACCGCCGTCACCGGAGCGCTTGTAGCTGACAACGCGGCTGAGATTGACGATGTGACTTCGGTGGACACGGTTGAAAGTGCGTGGATCAAGCTGCTGTTCCGCTTCACTGATGGAAAGAGGGCAGAAGAATTCTCTGCTGCCATCATAAAGACGCGTGTAATGAGCGTCCGCGTGAATGGCATATATGTCCAGCACGCCGATCTTGGTCTTCTGTCCGTCCCGCTCGATTGGCAACATTCCCTTGCCAATTGGCTGACCAGGCCGAACCGCTTGAGCCGCCGCCTGCAAACCAGATGCGGATTTGCTGCCAACAGTCATTGTGGCTTGCGCTGACTGGCTCTGCCTGTCTTCACGTGCCTCTCGCTGCTCTTCCTCTGGCAGCTGGTTCCTGACCATGCCGTCCTTGGTCTGGTCTTCCTGGGTGGGAACGAGCGCCAGAAGGAACAGCCCCGACACCAGAAATGCAACGCAGGACACGAGAATTGCTAGCATTCCGGGGCTCAGGGCCGGCGCAAGAGTACCTGAAACCGGTTTTAGCGTTTCATAGGTCAATCCTGCCATCGCCGTGTAGTGCATGGCTGAAATCGCAAGCGCCAGCACAGCTGCAGAAAAGACGAGAGGAGGACGTCGGCCAAGACCGAACAACAGCCACATGGCGAGACCAGCTGCGTTGAAGGCAATCAGGAAGCTTGCAAAAACGTAGGCCGGGTCATGCTCCATGCGCAAAGACCCATGCAGGGCATACATGCCCAGATAATGCATGGTGCAGATACCGCTTCCCATGACGAAGGCGGAAAGGCCGAGGCGAATCGGAGTCAGCCGCGCATTGCTCGCTGCGAAAACAGCAACGCCGACAACGAGTACACAGACGAGAAACGACAGCAGTGTCGGCAGAACGAGAAAATCAACGGCGACAGGCAGACGGGCTGCCAGCATTCCGACGAAATGCATGGACCAGATGGCAAGGGCGACGGTCAATGCTGCCCCTGCAAGCAACAGCCGACGTCTCGGGTCAATCGCGCTGCGAACCTGAACGGCAAGGTTCAAGCCCACGAAACTGCCCTGAAAGGCCATCACCAGGGACAGCGCAACAAGCCAGGGCTCGTGCATCACTGACATGCCGGCTATCTCCTCCCAGTAGCCGCCGCCGCAACAAGCGACGGTTCCTCCGGATCAGATGATAGGGGAAAGAGAAATCTGCATCAAATTACGCGTGATACCAATGCACACGTGCACGAGCGGCGGGATCAATTTGAAATGTGCTGGGAAAAGAATGGCGGTGAGGGTGGGATTCGAACCCACGGTACGCTCTCACGCACGGCGGTTTTCAAGACCGCTGCCTTAAACCACTCGGCCACCTCACCATGCCGGCGCCTTGGCGGCCCGGCTGTGCAAACCGTTTCCTTTTTCTCACTGGGAAAGTCAAGCCGGAATCACCAGCATGAAGTTCAGGCGGGCGAAATCGTGTGGATGTGCGGGGAAATCAAGCTCCTTTGGGATGTTCCCGCGCCGCTTGCACACAGGGGCAGGACGGGCAGTGCGGGCGCAGGAACATCGCCAAAGGGTAGGGGCCGCCGGTCCGGTGTCGTGGGCAGGGTTTTGAACCGGCGGCCGAAGCTGGAGGTGGGGTCCAGCATTGCTGTGACAGGGCGGTCATCAGCAATGAGTTCACCCTAGGCTGATTTGACAGGTCTGAATGTGATGTACGTCACAACTGATCCGAATGACGATTTCTTCTCACCTGTGTCCTGCGCGCAACAGCCGGCAGCAGGCAAATTGACGCAGTTTTTAGTCATATATTTCAGACTGTTACAACAAACAGCCTTTGAGAAATGAACCTCGGGTCGCCTGAATCCGGTGGAGAGTTGAATTTGGGCAACGCGGCGGCCTCGACGGGCAGTTTACTTTGAAGTAATAAAACTACGCTTTAACAAGGGCATATGCGGGATGTGCAGCGGGGGCTAGTGCGTCTTGCGGGGACTGATCTGAAGATCGGAACAATGCCTTGAAAACCGGTGTGGACCGAACCACACGCCGGAATGATCGCGTGAGCTGCGGGGCCGCCAGCGCGTAAGTGAGTAGGACGGCAGTATGCAAGGGACAGGCGGGAAATCTTGCCGGGTGACAAACCAGGTGGCAGGAACGTCTTCAGGGGAACCAGCTGTGACGCTTGATGGTAAATCGCGTCCTGCACGGAAACTCAGCGCCCAGTTGCGCACGGGATTGATTGTGGCGGCAGCGGTTTCGGCCGTGGCAGCCTGCAGCACCGCGCCGCAGCAGCAGAAATCAAAATTCAGCCCGGAAAAATATGGTGTTAAAGGCAGCCCGAAAATGGTTGCTGAAGGCCAACCCGTGCCGAAGGGTGGTGGACGCTATATCGTCGGCAAGAAGTACAAGATTGCCGGCAAGTGGTACTATCCAAAGGAAGATCCGGACTACAAGAAGACCGGCCTGGCTTCCTGGTATGGACCGACTTTCCACGGTCGCAAGACAGCCAACGGCGAGGTTTTCGACCGTAACTCCCTTACCGCTGCGCACACGACGATGCCGCTGCCGTCCTATGCCCGCGTGACGAACGTGGAAAACGGCCGCTCGATGATCGTTCGCGTCAATGATCGCGGCCCATTCCACGGCAACCGCGTGATCGACCTCTCTGAGCGTGCCGCAACGATGCTTGGCACCAAGAGCGCCGGCATCGGCAAGGTAAAGGTCGAGTACGTCGGTCGTGCACCGCTGCACGGACAGGACGAAGGCTTCCTTATGGCCTCTTACCGTGGCCCTGGTGCGGTCGAACCTGGCGCGACAATGCCGGGCACAATGCTGGCACAGGCCGAGCCGCAGCAGGTTGCGCCTCAGCAAATCACACCGCAGGTCACCTTCGGGGCTGTTCCGGCGCCAAGCGCACGTCCTTATCTGACCACCGCATCCACGACCACGGCTTTCCGTGCGAAACAGACCACGTTGACGGTTGCCTTCGATCCGGCACAGGCATTCGAAGCCGGCAAGCCGACAATCGAAGTTGCGTCCAACAACCGCTTCGAGCCGGTCGAATCGGCCTATTCCGCTCCGGGTCTTGCACCTGCGGAAGGAACACTCGGCGTGCTGCGCGTCCCGGCTCCGGGAACGTCCGCAGGTCTCGTGTCAGGCAGTGCAATTTCCTCATTTGCTGCGAACCGCCGAATTTCCGACGCGCATTCGCTGCTTTCAAATGTGGCCGACACGGGCCTTTCGATGCGTGAGCTGGTGGTCAAACTGGAAAACGACGGCTAATCGGCCCGGAACCCGGAGTAGGTCCGGCATCTTCCACACGCCGCGCCTGAATCTATAAATAGGGCAAGCGGTTCATGGCCTCCGCATATTCTGTATCCGGATTTTTGAAAGCGTCTCGTCGCCTTGTAGGGCGAGGGGTGCTTTCTGCTTTTTTTGTGGTCTCTGCGTTCGCTCTTCCAGGGAATGCAGCCGAAACAATCGTGACGAAAGCTCCGATGGCTTTCCTCTATGAGCCCGGCTCCGGCACAATCCTTTTTGCCAAGGAACCTGACCAGCCGTTCGCTCCCGGCGCTCTCGCCAAGGTCATGACAGCCGCAACGGTTTTCAAGGCTGTGAAAGACGGCGATCTCTCGCTTGATCAGACTTGCAAGGTCAGCGAACACGCCTGGCGAACCGGCGGCGCTCCCTCGGGTCGTGGTGCCACAATGTTCGCCGCCATCAAATCCGATATTTCGGTTGAAGACTTGCTCAAGGGATTGCTGGTTCACAATGGCAACGATTCCGCCATCGTGCTTGCCGAATGCCTGGACGGGTCCGAAGAAGCGTTTGCTGTGCGCATGAACGAATTCGCGCTATCCATCGGCATGAAGAACAGCCGCTTCGGCAACCCGACTGGCTATCCGGAAGTCCCAAGCCAGACCACTGTCCGTGATCAGGCAAGGCTTGCGGAGTACATTCTGGAGAACCACGCGGATCTTTATCCGATGTTCGCTATCCCGGAATTCACCTGGAACAAGATTTTCCAGCGCAACAAGAACCCCTTGCTTGGTGAAATCCGCAACCTTGATGGCCTCGGCGGCGGCAATGATGCAGAATCAGGATATTCCGGCCTCGGTTCGGTGGACAGGAATGGACGCAGAGTTATTGCTGCGGTTGCGGGTCTTTCGTCGGACAAACACCGCCTTCAGACACTCAAGGAGGTCATCGAAGGCGCCTGGGAGTATTTTTCCGTTCAGACATTGTTTTCAGCGGGCGATGTTGTTGCGGACGGTCGGGTGTTTGGCGGTGTGACCAGCAGTGTTCCGCTGGTATCCGAGAAAAGCGTTGACGTGCTGCTGCCGCGAGGTGGCACACTCGATTACAGGATACGCGTTATCTACAACGGACCGCTCCCCGCGCCAGTCAACGCTGGAGAGCAGGTTGGCGAAATCCGGGTAATCGGCAAGGATGGGGTCGTCTACCGCTCTCCATTGGTAACCGGTGGCGCTGTTGCGGAAGGCACCATGATCGGCAGGGCTCTGGACGGCCTGCAGGAGCTGCTGTTCGGCTGGATCGGGTAAACGGTGCACAAAGATTGCAATTGCTGCTAAAGCCGGTGACAAAGACCAACAAGAACTAGCGGAGCCGGGATAGGGTGCCAGGACATTTCATTACCTTTGAAGGTGGCGAGGGGGCCGGAAAATCGACCCAGATCGCCCGCCTGAAAACCTATCTTGAAGGTCTGGGGCTATCCGTTGTCGTAACCCGCGAACCAGGCGGCTCGCCAGGGGCTGAGAAGATCCGTGCAATGCTGTTGTCTGGCGGCGCAAAGGACCTCGGTCCTCGCGGCGAAGCAATGCTTTTCGCCGCGGCACGCGCGGACCATGTGGATACCACCATCAAACCGGCGCTGGAGCGTGGCGACTGGGTTCTCTGCGACCGCTACGCCGATTCGACCTGGGTTTATCAGGGCGAGGCGGGCGTCGATCGCGACTATCTGAAACTGCTGGAAACGGCCGCGGTTGCCGGCATCTATCCCGACCTGACGATCCTCATCGACGTTCCGGTAGAAGTCGGGCTTGGACGTGTGGCGAAACGTTCTCGCACGGATGACAGCGGCGGCCCGGACAGGTTCGAAGGGGAAGAGCTCAAGGTCCATCAGCGAAGACGTGAACTTTTCCTCGAACTCGCCAGGAGCGAATCCTACCGATTTGCCGTGATCGACGGTGCCAAGGAGCCTGCCGAGGTCGAAACGGCCATTCGCAATGCCGTGCAGGAAACCTTTGCCGGCGACCTGAATGAAGGCGGCGCATCGGGCGTCACTGCTGAAGGGGCGCACTGATGGCCCGTGCCAATGCACCGATCGACATTCCTGAAGTTGATGCTCTTCCTGGCTATCCGTTGCCCCATGAGCGGGACATCCTGATCGGACACACCAAAACGGAACAGGCTCTTCTGGACGCCTACAGGTCCGAGCGGCTTCATCATGCCTGGATCCTGGGTGGTCCAAAGGGGATCGGAAAGGCAACGCTTGCCTTTCGTTTCGCGCGTTTCGTGATCGCAAATCCGGACAGATTCGGACAGCAGGTTGCCGCCGCGCGCGACCTTGCGGTTGTGCCCGACCATCCAGTGTCCCGACAGCTGAAGGCTGGCGGGCATCCGAACATTCTGCATTTGCGTCGACCCTGGGACGAGAAATCCAAACGGTTCAAAGCCGACCTGCCGGTAGATGAGGTGCGCAGAACCGTTTCCTTCTTCGGTACCACAGCATCCGCCAAGGCCTGGCGGATCTGCATTGTCGATGCTGCGGACGACATGAACATCAGTTCCGCCAACGCGCTCCTGAAGATCCTTGAGGAACCACCGCAACGATGCCTGTTCCTGGTGCTGAGCCATGCGCCAGGCCGGCTGCTGCCGACAATCCGGTCCAGATGCCGGCGCCTCGATCTGGATCCCTTAAGCGAGCAGGAGGTCGGTCAGGGCCTGCAGGACCTGTCTGGCGGATCGGTTGCCTCGGCGGATGACCTTCGTGAACTCGCTCAAACAGCCGACGGCAGCTTGCGATCTGCCATCACTTTGCTTTCGGGAGATGGTCTTGCAATAGCCAAGGGCGTTCGTCAGCTCGCCGACCGTCCGCAACAGCTCGATCTTGCCGCTGCACATGCATTGGCGGATCTGGTGGCCGCACGCGGCCAATCCGACAATTGGGAAAGCTTCCAGCACATCGTTCAGATCTGGCTGCATGACCGTATGCGCCGGGATCTTGGCAAGGGTGTGCGTGACGCACACGGGATCGTCGAGATCTGGGAAAAAATGAACAAGGCGATCCGGGATGCGGACGCGCTCAATCTCGACAAGAAGCAGGTCGTGCTGGATTTTTTCTTCGCTTTGCGCGCAGCCTGACCCGTCAAGGCCCACCAGGCGGCAACACAGATTGGAAATCGTCACGAGCGAGAGTTCGTGACTTGGGCAAGCCCCGATTCTTTTGTTAAAAGGCGGCAGTACCACCTATATGCGCCATACCGATCAAACTCACTTGGATCCTCAATGCTTGTCGACAGCCACTGCCATCTCGATTTCCCGGATTTTGACGGCGAACGTGCCGATCTGATCGCGCGGGCCAAGACGGCCGGCGTGGAACTGATGGTCACCATCTGTACCCACATCCGCAAGTTTGACCAGGTTCTGGCAATCGCCGAGGAATATCCGGAAGTCTATTGTTCGGTTGGCACCCATCCGCACAACGCCGGCACGGAGCGCGACATTCCAGCCGATGAAATCGTGCAATTGGCGAACCACCCCAAGGTGGTCGCCATCGGCGAGGCCGGTCTCGACTACTTCTATGACAAGGCCCCGCGCGATGCACAGGCGGAAGGCCTTCGCATCCACATAGAAGCCGCACGGCGCACCGGCTTGCCATTGGTCATTCATTCACGCGACGCGGATGACGATATGGCAGCCATCTTGCGCGAAGAAATGGGGAAGGGGGCCTTCCCGGCCCTGCTGCATTGCTTTTCGTCCGGCCGAGAGCTTGCACTGACCGGAATAGAGCTTGGCCTTTATGTGTCCTTTTCCGGAATTTTGACCTTCAAGCGCTCGGAAGAGATCCGTGACATAGCCCGAGAATTGCCGGCTGACCGGTTGTTGGTGGAAACCGACGCCCCATATCTCGCACCGCAGCCGAGACGCGGCAAACGCAACGAACCAGCCTATACAGCGATGACTGCAGCGGTTCTGGCGGAAACCAGGGGCGTTTCGGAAGAAGAGATAGCTCGGCAGACCACAGAGAATTTCTTCAGGCTCTTCAGCAAGGTGCCTCGTCAGAACCCGCAGACAAAAGCGATTGCTTCATGACCTTGACGCTGACCATTTTAGGATGCGGCTCTTCCGGAGGCGTGCCGCGTGTCGGCAATGATTGGGGCGATTGCGATCCCGGTGAACCGAAGAACCGCCGCAGCCGCTGTGCGCTTCTTGTGGAAAAGCGTGTGGATAACGAGTGCACAACCGTGTTGATAGACAGCGGACCCGACATCAGGTCGCAATTGCTGGCTGCCAACGTCAAGCACCTGGACGCGGTTGTCTATACACATTCGCATGCCGATCATCTGCACGGTATCGACGATTTGCGGGCCTTTTGGGTGCAATCCGGCAAAAGAGTTCCCGTCTATATGGACGAAGCGACAAGCGCGAGGGCACTCACAGCGTTCAGCTACTGCTTTGAAACACCGGCAGGCTCCAACTATCCGCCAATACTGGAACGCCGTGATCTTCGTCCGGATACACCAGTCACCATTGAGGGAAACGGCGGTCCGATCACCTTCGAACCTTTCGAGGTTGTCCACGGAGAGATCAATGCACTTGGATTTCGTATTGGTGACACAGCCTACATACCCGATGTCTCGGACATTCCGGATAACAGCCTCAACCAGTTGAAACACCTGGATCTTCTGATCCTGGATTGCTTGCGCCGCAGACCTCATCCAAGCCATTTCTGCCTGGCGGATGCGCTGTCCTGGACTTCCAGAATTGCTCCCAAACGCACCATTTTCACCAATCTTCACAATGACTTGGACTACAAAGTCCTGTCAGCGGAACTGCCTGAAACCATAGAACCTGCCTATGATGGTATGCTCCTGTCCGTTGAAGACACAGGAGCAGGCAAAGAAAGCGCTCTAACCACCGATGGCTGGTAAGCCACGCTACAAACAACCGACGGAAGATCGGCTGATCAAGTCTGCGCTTCATTACCTGGAACGCTATGCGACATCGGCCGCCAATCTTCGCAAGGTTCTTGAACGCAAGGTTTTGAAAGCCTGCATGAGCCTGGAGCTCGATCCGGCCGACTATGCCGACCTGATTGATGCGGTCGTTGAAAAATGCGTTCTGACGGGTCTCGTCAACGACAAGACCTACGCGGAAACCAAGACTGCTGGACTACGGCGCCGCGGTGGCTCAACGCGAAAAATCGAAGCTCAGTTGGCTGCCAAAGGCGTTGACAGAGAAACGATACACACGGTGCTGGCACAAGACGAACGCAGCGACGAGGAAGCCGCTCGGATCTTCGCAAGACGCAGACGGCTTGGACAATACAGAACCACACGAACGCGAGATGACCGGCGCGACAAGGATCTGGCTGCAATGTGCCGGGCGGGCTTTTCCTTTGAAATCGCTCGCAAGGTGATCGACGCGGACGACAGCGATTGATCTTTACGACAGCACGACTGACGGGCGGAATGACGCTCCGCAACACAAACTGACAGGTAACGCCAACCGGATCCGACACTAAGGCATTGGCAAAGCATGGCAAACACGCTCAGCTATAAATGTTCCATAATATTGATTATGCGAATTAGTGATGTGGATTGGGAGCCCTCCACCTTCCCAGCAACAAATGTCACCTATCGGGCTTTCTCACCACCGCTCAAGCGCTGGACCTTGGCTGTGTTGGCTAGTCGAGGTCATTGCAGATAGCTTGCAGAGCTTTGGCTTGCGTTCCATCGGTGTCCGGGCTTGAAAGACCGGACATGCAAACCAGAGCTTTCCAAAGCGCCCATGCTCTGGCCCGTTGCCAGGTCTGATCATCTACCTCGCACGCATCCCGGAAAAGCTTCCGACTTTCGGAATCGAAATACGTCCAGGCCATAACGAAGTCACAGGCAGGATCACCGATACCGCAGGTTCCGAAATCTATGAGAGCTTTGACGACGCTTTTGGTGACGATGATGTTTCCGACCGCTACATCTCCGTGGTACCAGACAGGCCTGGCCGTCCAGGCCGACGTCATGCCACGCTGCCAGACTTCAAGGCACCGCATTGCGTCCACCTTGCTGCCGAGGATATCCAAACTCTTTTGAACTTCGTCGCCGTAAACGCTGGGATGACAACCCCGATAGAATGAGTGCTTGCCTGCAAGGAGCCCGCCAGCCGTAACGATCGTTCTCAAATCACACAGGGCTTTGCCAAGCGAAACTGCGATTGTTTCCGGATTTACACCGTCAGCGCTTTCAAGTGTATCTCCCTCGACCCAACGCCTTATCGACCACGGTAGCGGAAACGTCTCGCTTGGCTGGCCGACAGCGACGACACTCGGCATTTCAACGGACAGATGCTCACCCAAGACAGCCAGCGCATGCGCTTCTTTATTCACTGCTTCGGCATAGGATTCATTTCGTGGCAGACGCACGGAAAGAGCATCACCGAGCCTGAAGGTGGCGTTGTCCCAGCCCTGTTTGGAAACCGGTTCAATTGGTAGATGGTCAAGATGTGGAAACTGCTGGCGTATGAGAAGCGCAACTGTGTTTCGGTCGATTTCCATATTGTCCACGGTTGCTTTTCCAATCAAATCTTACCATTAACTCTAATCAAATCAGCATCTTATGCCAGCCAAATGCACCCCGGAAAAGAAGACGTTGCCGGGTGAACTTGGCTTTTGCGCCACTTCAAGATCTGCGTCAAACGACGCCCCCATGTCCGGCAGATCACAGATCCGGATTGGACACCCCTTCCCGCAGAAATCCATAAAGCACTGTTATTACGGGGTTATTCGCCGAAGAACACTGCACTTCTTGCAGCTAGTCTGAACCGCACACAGTATCGACGCGCCTGACGCCGGTGCTTATGTCTGTATGATATTGTTCTGATATGTCAGCAAGCGAACGTTACACTTTTCGAGAAGTGACCCCGGCAGATCTACCTCTCTTGGCGGAATGGCAGTCGCGACCGCATGTCCGTAAGTGGTGGGACACGGCCGAGCCCTTTACTGCGCAAAAACTCAAAGACACTCGGGTCAAGCGCTGGATTGTTGAGACAACCCAGCGCCCCTTCGCCTACTTGCAGGACTACAGCGTTCACGACTGGGAAGATCACCACTTTTTCTCGCTACCCAAGGGATCTCGGGGAATTGATCAGTACATCGGCGAAGCAGACATGACAGGTAAAGGGCACGGCCCTGCGTTTATCTCGCAGCACCTGAAGACACTGTTCGAGGCCGGCGTTCCGGTCGTTGCGACCGATCCCCACCCGGACAACACTCGTGCCATTTCAGCGTATGAGAAGGCAGGCTTTGAAGTGTTTGGTACCTCTAAGGCGACACAATGGGGCTTGATACTCCCCATGAAGGCCAGTTCATCAAGTTAAGGCGCCCGTTTGGTTTTTCCGGGCAGCATGGTGTTTCTAGATGCCATCCCTGCCCCCTCTCCTTCGTCCTGGCAAAACGGTGCCATTTGCTAACAACACTGACTTATCGTGCGCCCAAACCGTCTCAGTGAATTGGACCCGAGTACGCCGCCAGCCAGACTTTGCGTAGCCACAATATCGCGCTATCGCTGATGCAGCTTTTGATTTGCATATTCGATTCTATCGGAGACCTTTTTTGGCCCAACTTTCTCAAAAACTGCGTGTAGCCATCCTGTTTGGCGGGCGATCTGCGGAACACGAAGTCTCGGTCCTTTCCGCCACAAATGTCATGAACGCGCTCGATCCTTCCAAGTATGACGCGGTTCCGGTCTACGTCACCCGTGAAGGACAATGGCTGCTGAGCAATTTTGAAAATGGACTTTTGAGCCGGCCGACAACTGGCATTGAAATCTGTCCGGTTCCAGGTGGCCGTGGCCGAGTGATTGCAATGGATGAAAACGGGTTGCCTCGTGACTTTGCCAAGCTTGACGCGGTCTTTCCCGTGCTTCATGGCCTCCATGGCGAAGATGGTGCGGTACAGGGACTTGCTGAAGTGGCCCGGGTTCCGCTCGTTGGATGCGGTATCGCAGGGTCTGCAAATGCACTCGACAAGGATCTTGCAAAACGGCTTCTCATCGAGGCCGGCCTCCCCACGGCCAAATCACTCACAATTCGGCCGGACGATGTGCCGAACTTCGAACTCCTGAAGCGTGAACTCGGTTTGCCTGTATTCATCAAACCTGCCCGCCAGGGTTCCTCGGTCGGTGTCAGCAAGGTTCAGACGGCAGACGACTTTGAGGCCGCGTTGAAGGAAGGGTTCAAGCACGACAACAAGCTTCTTGCCGAGGAGTTCGTTCTTGGCCGCGAAATCGAATTCGCGGTTCTGGAGGAAAGCGACGGCACGCTGTTCGTCTCCAGGCCGGGTGAAATTGTTCCTGCCGAAAGCCATGGCTTTTACACCTATGACGCAAAATATGTCGACGAAGACGGCGCGGCCTTGAAGGTGCCCGCAGATTTGCCGCACGAGGTCGAAGGCCGGATGCAGGATCTGGCGGCAAAGGCGTTCAGGGCCCTGGGGTGCGATGGCATGGCCCGCGTCGATTTCTTTGTGACGCAGGAAATGAATATCCTGCTGAACGAACTAAACACCATCCCCGGCTTTACGAATATCAGCATGTATTCCAAAGCGATGGCTGCAAGTGGCGTCAGCTATCCGGAGATCATCGATCGTCTGATCACCCACGGCATTACCCGGGCAGAACAGGATATTTGAAACTTGGCCGTCATGCGCTCAACGCAAGAACGTTCTTCACGAATTCTATGCCGATGTTGTCACCATCCCTGCGCACAAGGCGGCAACTTCTTTCAGCCTTTCCATCGTTGAAATGAAGTGTGAACTGGCTCGGAACATTTCCGGCATTAGCCAAATGAAGCCGTGCTCCGGTTTCGGAAATGTCCCTCACCGAACACTGCAGGCACTCATTGTCGCCAAACCTGATTTCGGCATGTTGATGAACGCGGGTTCGCTCGCTTTTCCGCCGGTTTTCCATGCCGACGACCCAATTGTCCAGATTGCTGCAGACGGACGCAACATTTTCGGATGCAAGCATCAACTTGCTGCTGATTTCGTCAGTCGCAGCGCATTGCTGTTCTGCTGCAGTTGATGTTCCCTGAACCAGTTCCTGCACTTCGGTGATTGACGACTGGATGGCCTTCAGCGCTTCATCTACAGCTCCCGCAACGGTCTGCATCTCCTCGATCTCGGCGAAAATGCGCGTTGTTGCTTGAGATGTCTGGCTCGCGAGATCCTTGACCTCGTTCGCCACAACAGCAAAGCCTCGTCCCGCCTCGCCTGCGCGGGCGGCCTCTATCGTTGCGTTGAGAGACAAAAGGTTGATCTGATCCGCAACTTTCGAAATCAGCTGCACGACATCGTCCATGGAAGCCGCAGCGTTGCGGAGAGTTTCGGTGGATCTTCCAGCTGCTTCGGAGCGGGTTTGCATGTCATCGACCGCCCGCTGCGCCTCGTCCATTCCACGCGACACATCTTGTGCAGAGCCGGTAATTTCCCTGGCAGAAGCAACTGTCTGCTCCACAGTTCCAAGTGTCTCCTCGGCGGCCGCAATGGCTGTCTGTCGTGACTTCATGTTCTGCGTAACGTCGGTGGCAAACTTGGTAATCTTGATGAGCCTACCGGACGCGTCGAAGATCGGATTGTAGGTCGCCTGCAGCCAGATAGGAGCGCCACTCTTGCCGTAACGCTGATAGATGGCCGACGTATGTTTCCCGTCCCCCAGTGCCTTCCAGAACGAGGCATATTCCTTGCTCTGTGCGTAATCGGGGGAAACAAACATGCGGTGGTGTTTACCAACCACCTCAGCGGCAGAATACCCGGTCGTACGCAGGAAGTTCTCGTTCGCGTCGAGAATGATCCCTTCCCTGGTGAAGGAAATCATCGCCTGGCTACGGCTGATTGCTGCTATCTGACCTTCATATTCGGCGTTTCGAAGCTTTTCGGAGGTTACGTCGGTCGCAATTTTCACGACCTTGAACGGGTGTCCCGCAGCATCGAGGATCGGGTTATAGGAAGCCAGGATCCAGATATCCCTACCGTCCTTATGCCGGCGTCTGAACTCGCCGCTCTGGTAAGCCCCTTCTCCAAGCTTGCGCCAGAAAGCCTTGTATTCTGGCTTGTTCCGATCTTCCGGATCCAAAAACAGGCTGTGGTGCTTGCCCTTCACTTCCGAAAGTTCGTAACCGAGCGACTTCAGGAAATTCGGATTCGCATCGAGGATCGTGCCGTCCAGATCAAATAGAATAACGGCTTGCGATCGGTTGATCGCGTCTATCTGCCCCTGGGCTTCAAGCGCCTTTCGTTTCTTCTCGGTAATATCGGTTGCGATCTTGACGATCTTCCGAACGGTCCCCGACCTGCTGATAACCGGATTGTAGGTTGCCTGGATCCAGACTTCCTTGCCTCCCTTGGCAATCCGGGCAAATTCAGCGGACTGAAACTCTCCCTTCGCCAGTGCTTTCCAAAGACGTTCATAATCGGACGACTTCGCATAGTCCGGATCGACGAACATCCTGTGATGTCGTCCCTTTATTTCATCCAGTGAATACCCGAAGGTCCTGAGAAAATTCTCATTCGCTTCCAAAATTGTGCCATCGGGTTTGAATTGAATGATTGCTTGAGAACGACTAAACGCGTCGACGATTTCTCGCCAGTCACTTTGCGGCAATAACAACGTCATAAGAAATCGCCTTTAGGTAGGTGTTTTCCCGTATTACACTAGCGACATCTTCTTGAATCTTGTTTAACGTGAACTATAGATAAATATATCTAGGGTTGCTGTATCCACGCACAGCACGGCCCTGCCAACACCCCCCATGGCAATCCGTCCCTCAACCGTCGTAACCACCTGAACGGCCACGCATTTTCTTGATTTGGCCACGTTGTTTCTTGGCGTCGAGACGACGCTTCTTGGATCCGAGGGTCGGTTTCGTGGCCTTGCGGGGTTTCGGCTTTTCCGTAGCCTTTCGAAGCAAGTCCAGCAAACGCTCCAACGCGTCTTCCCGATTCCGTTCGCGGGTCCGGAACCGATCCGCCTGCAAGACGATCTCGCCGCCCAGAGTCAGCCGGCTGCCTGCAAGCCTCGCCGCTCGCGTCTTGACGTCTTCTGGAAGTGTTTCATTGCCGGCAAGGTCGAACCGAAGTTGAACTGCCGTTGAGACCTTGTTGACGTTCTGCCCGCCAGGCCCGGAGGCGCGAATGAAATCTTCTGTGAGATCATCCTTGAGGATGAACAGGCGTCCGGTCACTGCAATCTTTGAAGCAGCAAAGGGATCGTCCGTCTCGCCGCTCATACCGCCTGATCGCTCTCGGTCGGCAACTTCAGGCCGACACCGTTCAAGATAAGCGACGTCACCGCGGCTTCCGTTTCGGCCTGGAAGGCCGCGTCGGAAAGGTCCTTCCCGGTCAACGCCTTGATCTGCACCGAAAAGTCCGCGTAATGCTGGGTGGTTGCCCAAATCGTGAAGATGAGATGGACAGGATCGACACTTCGCATCTTGCCTGCCGCGATCCAGTCTTCGATCACCTGACTTTTTTCGGCCACCAAACGCTTCAGATCCGTTTGCAGGATCGGCAATATCTGTGGCGCGCCCTGCATCACTTCGTTGGCAAACAACTTTGAGGCTTCCGGAAACCTGGCAGACATTTCGATCTTCTGGCGAATATAGGCAGCCAGTTCCTGCGCCGGCTCTCCATCCGGATTGAGCGTTTTCAAAGGGGCAAGCCATACCTCCAGAATATGGGCCAGCGTCGCGCTATAGATAGCCTCCTTGGAGGAGAAGTAGTAGAGCAGGTTGGACTTCGACATTCCGGCATCCGCAGCGATCCGCTCAACTGTCGCGCCGGAAAATCCCTTCATGGAAAACTCGCCAAGCGCCGCTTCCAGAATCAGGGATCGGTTCTTTTCCTGGATCCGGCTCAGCCCGCCTGATTTAAAGGATGCCTGCGTCTGCTCGCCCAAATCCGCCATCTACCGTTCCGTCTTCTGCCGCGAAGGGTCGCAACCCTACACCCCAACCACACGGCATTTTTCCGGAAAAAACACCGATTTCACAACTGGCAAGTTCAGCACCGGAGGGAATGACCAGAAATTAGTCATGACGACCGGATTTGCATCTTGACCATTTGGTCAAATCCCTCCTAGGGTAAATTGACCAGATGGTCAGAAGGCTAGTCGATTGATCCGTCCCTCGCAATGGGGATGTCTTGAACAAACGGCAGCCATCGGCCAACTCGGGAATCCCGGCAACCCGGGGCGGCTGCAAGGCCAGACAGAGGATTTAGGCGAACGGGAAAGAGGCAAAAGCCCATCCGGAACGCCAGGGAACAGTGTGGGGAGAGGACCAGCGCAGTCGGCACTGCCGTTGACGCAGTGCGCGTGCTATTCCTTCCATCACAAATCAGCAACAGTCGGCCGCTTCAAGCATGAAGGGTCGCAAGGAGGACGTATGTCAGCATCGAGCCAGGCTGCCACCAACAATCTCGAAGCTTTCTGGATGCCGTTCACGGCCAATCGGCAATTCAAGCAGGCCCCACGCATGTTCGTGTCGGCCAAGGACATGCATTACACCACAGCCGACGGACGTCAGGTTCTCGACGGCACGGCCGGCCTCTGGTGCTGCAACGCCGGTCACTCCCGTCCCAAGGTCGTTGAAGCGGTCCAGAAGCAGATTGCCGAGCTGGACTATGCACCCGCCTTCCAGATGGGCCATCCCAAGGCATTTGAACTTGCTGCGCGTCTCGCGGCCATGATGCCCTCCCCGCTTGACCATGTCTTTTTCACGAATTCCGGATCGGAAAGCGTGGACACCGCACTGAAGATTGCACTTGCCTACCAGCGCGCGATCGGACAGGGCACTCGCACCCGTTTGATTGGTCGTGAACGTGGCTACCACGGTGTCGGCTTTGGCGGCATATCGGTTGGCGGCATCGTCTCCAACCGCAAGACCTTCGGCACGATGCTCACCGGCGTCGACCACATGCGCCATACCCACGATCCCGAGCGCAATGCATTCTCCCGCGGCATGCCGGAAAACGGTGCAGAATATGCAGAAGAGCTGATCCGTATCATTCAGCTTCATGATCCCTCGACCATCGCAGCTGTCATCGTTGAACCGGTCGCCGGCTCGACCGGCGTTCTGATCCCGCCCAAGGGATATCTGGAACGCCTGCGCGAAATCTGCTCTCAGCATGGCATTCTGCTGATTTTCGACGAAGTTATCACCGGTTTCGGTCGTCTGGGGTCACCGTTTGCGACTGACTTTTTCGGTGTAACGCCGGATCTTGTCACAACAGCGAAGGGCCTGACGTCCGGCGTCGTCCCGATGGGGGCGGTGTTCTGTACATCGGACATCTATCATACGTTCATGACCGGCCCGGAACACATGATCGAGCTGTTCCACGGTTATACCTATTCCGCGCATCCGCTCGCCTGCGCAGCCGCTCTTGCAACACTCGACACCTACGATGAAGAAGGCCTGCTGACACGTGCGGCTGACCTTGCTCAATATTGGGAAGACGGCCTGCATTCGCTCAAGGATTGCCCGAATGTCATCGACATTCGCAACCTCGGTCTGATTGGCGCAATCGAACTGACGCCAATTGCAGGAGAACCGACGAAACGGGCGTTCTCGGCGTTCCTGAAGGCCTACGACGACGGGCTGCTGATCCGCACGACTGGCGATATCATCGCCCTGTCCCCGCCGCTGATCATTTCGAAGGAACAGATCGACGAGTTGTTCGGCAAGCTGCGCAGCGTGCTGAACGCCATCGACTGATACCCGGCAAGACAAGAGACAAAGACACGTTTTAGGAGACACAAGCATGGCAGCCCCCGGCGAAAACCTGAGGATCAACGCAGAACGCCTCTGGGACAGTCTGATGGAGATGGCAAAGGTCGGTCCGGGTGTTGCCGGTGGCAACAATCGCCAGACCCTGACCGATGCCGATGCCGAGGGCCGCAAGCTGTTCCAGAAATGGTGCGAGGAAGCCGGCATGACCATGGCTGTCGACACCATGGGCAACATGTTCATGACCCGGCCGGGAACAGACCCGGACGCCCTGCCCGTCTATGTCGGCTCGCACCTCGATACACAGCCGACCGGCGGCAAGTATGACGGCGTTCTCGGCGTGCTTGGAGGACTGGAAGTCATCCGAACCATGAACGATCTCGGCATCAAGACCAAACACCCGATCGTGGTCACCAACTGGACCAACGAGGAAGGCACTCGCTTTGCACCGGCAATGCTTGCGTCAGGCGTCTTTGCTGGTGTTCATACACAGGACTGGGCCTATGACCGGGCCGACCACGAAGGCTTGAAGTTCGGCGATGAGTTGAAGCGCATCGGCTGGGTTGGTGATGAAGAAGTCGGTGCACGCAAGACCAAGATGCACGCAATGTTCGAACTCCACATCGAACAGGGTCCGATCCTGGAAGCCGAGGGCAAGGATATTGGTGTCGTGACCCACGGCCAGGGCCTTTCCTGGACGCAAGTGACGGTAACCGGCAAGGACAGCCACACGGGCTCCACGCCGATGCCCATGCGCAAGAACGCCGGCCTCGGCATGGCCCGTATTCTGGAACTGGTCGATGAAATCGCCTGGTCGCATGCTCCACATGCTGTGGGAGCTGCCGGCCACATCGAGGTTTTCCCGAATTCACGAAACGTGATCCCCGGCAAGGCTGTCTTCACGATCGATTTCCGCTCTCCGGATCTCGCCGTTATCAAGGATATGGAAGATCGCCTGAAGACAGGCGCGAAGAAGATCTGCAATGACATGGGACTGGACGTCGAATTTGAAAAGGTCGGCGGTTTCGACCCGGTAGAATTCGACAAGGATTGCGTCGAGGCGGTTCGCAACGCTGCCGAGCGTCTCGGATATTCCCATCAAAACATCATCTCCGGCGCCGGTCACGATGCCTGCTGGATCAACAAGGTCGCGCCGACTGCGATGATCATGTGCCCCTGTGTCGACGGTCTGTCGCACAACGAGGCCGAGGAGATTTCCAAGGATTGGGCGAAAGCGGGTGCTGACGTCTTGTTCCACGCGGTGGTCGAGACTGCGGGGATCGTGGAATAGCACAAACATCGGCCAACCTGTCAGGTCAGCGACAGGATTGAGCGAAAACCTGGCTGCCCCGGACCTGAACCGAGGCCCGTTACAGGGAAATGAGAGGAACATGACTTTTAACGGAAAGGCATTGGCAATGGTCTGCGCCCAGTTTTGGGCAGCAGCACCTGCCTTTGCCTTTTCCGTTGGCGACAGCTGGGACTGGCAACTCACTGAGCCGGTCGATCTCGACAGGAATGTCAGGGTTCTGGATCTGCACCCCGACCTGGTGACACCGGATGACCTGACAGCTCTCAGGCAAAAAGGTGTCCGCACCATTTGCTATGTCAGCATCGGAACCCTGGAAAATACCTCCGAGGATTTCAAGGTATTTCCGGATGACGTGCTCGGCAAAACCTATGAAGACTGGCCGGACGAGCGTTTTCTCGATATCCGCCGTCTTGATGTCCTGCTTCCCATCATGAAATCCCGTTTCGAAGCCTGCAAGAACGAGGGTTTCGACGCGATTGAACCTGACAACATGGACGTTCATGACAACGACAGCGGATTTCCGATCACCGCAGACGACGTTGTTGCCTATGTCGCCAGACTGGCCGCCATTGCCCATTCTCTCGATCTCGGCATCGGGCAGAAGAATGTGCCCGACCTGACTGCCGATCTGATCAACCACATGGACTTCCTGATCGCCGAAAGCTGTTTTCAGGACAAATGGTGCGACGACGTCAACGCCTATGTCCGGGCAGGCAAGCCGATCTTCGATGCTGAATACACCGACCGGCCGATAGACTTTCAAGAAGCCTGCGAATTCGCAGCGCAGCAGAACATTGCGATGATCCTGAAAGACCGGGATCTGACGTCACCGGTACAAACCTGTCCATGAGGCAGGCAAACGAAGGAAATTTCCGGCGCGTCGCACCGGACGAGTGAACAAACGAGAAGGGGAACACAAATGGCCAGCAAAGTGATCAAGGGCGGTACGGTTGTAACTGCTGATCTTTCCTACGAAGCCGATGTGAAAATCGAAGACGGCCGCATTGTCGAAATCGGCCCCAACCTGTCCGGTGACGAAACCCTGGATGCGACCGGCTGTTACATCATGCCGGGTGGCATCGATCCGCACACCCACCTCGAAATGCCTTTCATGGGCACATTCTCTTCGGACAATTTCGACAGCGGCACACGCGCCGCGTTGGCCGGTGGCACAACCATGGTCGTTGATTTCGCCCTGCCCTCACCCGGCCAGTCGCTGCTGGAAGCGCTGCAGATGTGGGACAACAAGTCATCGATGGCCCATTGCGACTATTCCTTCCACATGGCGATCACCTGGTGGGGCGAACAGGTCTTCAACGACATGCAGACCGTCGTCCAGAAGAAGGGCATCAACACGTTCAAGCACTTCATGGCCTACAAGGGCGCCCTGATGGTGAATGACGACGAGATGTTCGCCTCGTTCTCACGCTGCGCCGAGCTTGGCGCCTTGCCGCTCGTGCACGCGGAAAACGGCGATGTCGTCGCCACCTTGCAGCAAAAGCTGCTGGCGGAAGGCAACAATGGCCCCGAAGCACATGCCTATTCCCGCCCGCCGGAAGTGGAAGGCGAGGCAACCAACCGCGCCATCATGATCGCGGATATGGCTGGGGTACCGGTCTATATAGTCCACACGTCTTCGGAACAGGCGCATGAAGCCATTCGCCGGGCTCGCCAGAACGGCATCCGTGCCTATGGCGAACCGCTTATCCAGCATCTGACGCTTGATGACAGCGAATACAAGCACGCCGACTGGGACCACGCAGCACGCCGGGTCATGTCGCCTCCATTCCGCGACAAGAAACACCAGGATAGCCTTTGGGCAGGTCTTGCATCCGGCTCCTTGCAGGTGGTTGCGACCGACCATTGCGCATTTTCCACCGATCAGAAGCGCACCGGTGTCGGCGATTTCACCAAAATCCCGAACGGCACCGGTGGTCTTGAAGACCGGATGCCGATGTTGTGGACATATGGCGTGAATACAGGTCGCCTGACGCCCAACGAATTCGTCGCGGTCACTTCAACCAATATTGCAAAGATCTTGAATATCTATCCGAAAAAAGGAGCAATTCTGGTTGGCGCTGATGCCGATCTTGTCGTCTGGGATCCGGAAAAGTCGAAAACCATCTCCGCCTCCAGCCAACAGTCCGCAATCGACTACAACGTCTTCGAAGGCAAGGCCGTCAAGGGGCTGCCGCGCTACACACTCACCCGTGGCCGCGTTGCGGTGGAAGACGGCACCGTCAACCACAGCCAGGGTCATGGCGAATTTGTCGCCCGCAACCCGTATCAGGCCGTCAACAAGGCGCTAAGCACGTGGAAGGAACTGACGGCACCGCGTAAGGTGGAACGCACCGGCATTCCCGCCAGCGGTGTCTGATCCAATCCGGCCCCGCCTTTCCAACAGGCGGGGCCTTCAAGAAACGAACACGTCAATCCGGACCCGACTCGTGCCGCGAGGAACTTGATGACTGCACTTGCCAGCGCAAAGGACACCGAAATGGTGGAAAACAAACAAAGCGCCAGCCCTAACCGGGTGATCGATATCGAGAACCTCTCGCTAACATTCGAGACCAACGACGGCCCGGTTCACGCGCTTTCAGACATCGATCTGAAGATCGAAGAGGGAGACTTCGTTTCCTTCATCGGTCCGTCGGGTTGCGGCAAGACCACATTGCTCAGGGTTATCGCCGATCTTGAAAAGCCGACCGCGGGGTCCATCACGGTAAATGGTGTCTCTCCGGAACAAGCACGCCTCAATCGGGCCTATGGCTATGTCTTTCAGGCAGCCGCCCTTTATCCCTGGCGCACGATTGCCAAGAACGTGGCATTGCCTCTCGAAATCATGGGGCTTTCAAAGGCCGAACAGCAACAGCGGATTTCCCGAAACATGGAGCTGGTGAACCTCACCGGCTTCGAAAAGAAGTATCCCTGGCAGCTTTCAGGCGGCATGCAGCAGCGCGCGTCGATCGCCCGCGCCCTCGCCGTCGAGCCGGATCTGCTCTTGATGGACGAACCTTTCGGTGCGCTCGACGAAATCGTCCGCGACCATCTCAACGAACAATTGCTGCAGCTTTGGGCCAAGACCAACAAGACCGTTGTCTTCGTAACCCACTCGATCCCGGAAGCGGTGTTCCTGTCGACCAAGATCGTCGTGCTGTGCCCGCGCCCCGGCCGTATCTACGACGTGATCGAAAGCGATCTGCCTCGCAACCGCAGTCTTGATATTCGCGAGACACCGGAGTTCCTGAAAATCGCCCACCGGGTGCGCGATGGACTGAAGGCAGGGCACTCCTATGAAGACTAAATCGCATCGACCCGCGACATTTGTGGATGTCGACCCTGCCGCGGAAATCCAGGCTCTTGATGGTCTTGCGACCAGGGTTTGGCAGCGCATTTCTGCGATTGCGGGAAAGGCGCGGATACATGACTGACGCCTCGCTCTCGCAGACCCGTAGCACGAACCCATTTGCCGGTCTGATGTCTGGAACGGTCGGTCCGGTCACCGTCGTCGTATTGGCGATCATAGCGCTCTGGTATGTCGCCGCAGTCGCACTTAACACCCCATTCCAGCAAGACATGTATGAGCGCGCCGGACAAAGTGATGTCGGGTTCTCTCAACTGGTCACCGATACGCTTTACCAGGAGCGCCCGGTCCTGCCTGCGCCGCACCAGGTGATTGTTGAAATCTGGGACACGACGGTAAACAAGAAGATCACGTCCAAACGGTCGCTGGTCTATCATACGGGCATCACACTCTCTTCGACGCTTCTCGGGTTTCTGATCGGCACGACACTCGGCATTCTTCTGGCAATTGGCATCGTTCATTCGCGTGTTCTCGACAAATCGTTGATGCCGTGGGTCATTTCCTCGCAAACCATTCCCATTCTGGCCATCGCGCCGATGATCATCGTCGTTCTCAACGCCGTCGGGATCTCAGGTTTGCTGCCCAAAGCGATGATCTCCACATACCTGTCCTTCTTCCCGGTCACGGTCGGCATGGTGAAGGGACTGAGATCACCTGAAGTCATTCACATGGATCTGATGCACACCTATTCGGCGACGCGCTTCCAGGCATTCTGGAAACTGCGCCTGCCCTATGCAGTGCCCTACCTTTTCACTTCGATGAAAATCGGCATGGCTGCCTCTCTCGTCGGAGCGATCGTCGGTGAACTGCCGACAGGTGCCGTGGCCGGTCTCGGCGCGCGTTTGCTTGCCGGCTCCTACTACGGCCAGACTGTCCAGATCTGGTCGGCACTTCTGATGGCCGCCTTTTTGGCGGGGTCCCTGGTTGCCTTGATAGGCATGATCGAGAAGCGCACGCTGAAACGCATGGGGATGGCCGGATGAGCACCATGACCGCAAAAAAGAGCCGCCTCGATATGCCGGCACTATTGGCCTGGTTCATCGTAGCCATGGTGGTAGTTGGCCTGTTCAGTCCGATCTTCGGACCGGACTACGGCATCATGGATGTTCCGCGTCTTGCCCTTTGCCTGGTCATCCTGGCAATCGCCGGTGTGCGCTACGAACTAGGCTTCATGCGCAACCCCTTTGGAGACCTTGTCCTCGGCATCATTACCGCCATTGCTGCCTGGCTGCTGATCTCAACTTCCTCGCACCACGTCGGGCAGGCCACGCTCGGTTTCTGGGCCCTGGTAGCAGCAACCTGGGCAGCGGCATGGCTCTTCGTTGAGCGTCTTGCCACATGGCGCAACCTGTCGCCACTTGCAGCCCGGCTCATCAACCTCGCCATTCCGGCACTCTTTGGCATTACTCTTCTGGTACTGTGGCAAATCGTGGTCACTGGCGCGGGCGTTCCGAAGGTTCTGTTGCCGGCCCCTTCTGAAATCTGGGTCCGCCTGACCAATTCCGGGCCAACGTTGTGGGCTGACTTTCGCCAGACTTTCCTGAAAGCCGTTCTGGCCGGTTACGCCATCGGTTGTGGTTCGGCGTTCATCACTGCCATTCTGGTGGACCGGGTACCGTTCCTGCGCCGCGGACTGCTGCCGATCGGCAATCTGGTATCTGCACTGCCGATCATCGGTGTCGCCCCCATCATGGTGATGTGGTTCGGCTTCGACTGGCCGTCCAAGGCAGCGGTCGTGATCATCATGACCTTCTTCCCGATGCTGGTGAACACGGTATCCGGCCTTGCCGCGTCTGATGCCATGCAACGCGACCTGATGCGCACCTACGCCTCCAACTACTGGCAGACGCTTTTCAAGCTGCGTCTGCCGATGGCCATGCCCTTCATCTTCAATGCGCTGAAGATCAATTCGACGCTCGCCCTGATCGGTGCCATTGTCGCGGAATTCTTCGGCACACCAATCGTCGGCATGGGTTTCCGCATCTCAACGGAAGTTGGCCGCATGAACGTTGACATGGTCTGGGCAGAAATCGCCGTTGCCGCCCTCGCCGGATCGCTGTTCTACGGCCTCGTCGCGCTCCTGGAACGCGCCGTCACCTTCTGGCATCCGTCCGTCAGGGGGTGATTTGCCTCTCCACTTGTCATCCGGGATATGCCAAAAGGCATCATCCGGATGACAAGCAGACAGGATGTTTCCACTCCATGACTCCCAGCCGAGACATTTCCCGCCTTATCGAAATCATGGCAGCGCTCAGAACTCCTGTGACCGGTTGTCCCTGGGATCTGGAACAGACGTTCGCGACCATCGCGCCCTATACGCTGGAAGAGGCCTACGAAGTCGCGGATGCCATTGCCAAGAACGATCTGGTGGAACTGCGCGAGGAGCTCGGCGATCTGTTGCTTCAGGTCGTCTACCATGCACGCATGGCTGAAGAAGACAACTACTTCGACTTTGGCGATGTGGTCGAAGGCATTACAAAAAAACTGATCCGCAGGCACCCCCATGTTTTCGGTGACGAAAACGGAGAAAAACCGGAACTGGTCAAAGGTATCTGGGAACGGATCAAGGCTGAAGAACGAGCGGAAAAGAGGTCCGCCAGGGAAGCGCTCGGCATCGAAGAAGCGAAAAAGGGATTTCTCGACGACGTCCCGACCTCCTTCCCGGCTCTTCAGGAAGCCGACAAGCTGCAGCGACGGGCTTCAAGGGTTGGTTTTGACTGGAACGATGCCAGACTGGTTCTGGACAAGATCAGAGAAGAAACTCACGAACTCGACGAAGAACTTGCCAAATCCGTTCCGGACAAAGACCGGATCTCCGACGAACTCGGTGACACGTTGTTCGCGCTTGCAAACCTCGCCCGGCATCTGGACATTGATCCGGAAGAATCTCTCAGGCGCACAAACCGGAAGTTCCGCAAGCGTTTTGCAGCCATTGAAGCTCACGCAGTGAAAACGGACACGACACTTGAAGCTATGACGCTGGATGAGATGGAAGCAGCGTGGCAGGCAGCGAAGAACAAATAGTTCCCTTGCCCGGCTCGTTCCGGCTTTCTATCAGGCTAGCTAAAGATAAGCGGCATAAAGCTCGCGAAACGGGCCACGTTGCTTGTCGGAAACGCGCACTTCCGCTGTTACGAAATCTTCGGCATCGGTGCGTTCCAGCACCTCTGCCATCTGATAAAGTTTCGCCAGCAAAGCGCCATCGGCAACGGGGATCTTCACAGTCAGAATGTCGTCGTGCTGCGCCATGAAAGCATCGACACGGGCATAAAGCTGCTCGATCCCTTCACCGGTCAGCGCGGAAAGGGCAATCGGCCCCTCTTCACCGGCATCTTCCAGCAACTTGTCGCGGTAAGCCGGATCAAGGCAGTCGATCTTGTTCCAGACTTCGATGATCGGCGCGCCCGTCAACGCGTCTACACCAAGATCGGTTAGCGTCTTCTTGACGTCTTCTGCCTGCGCTTCGGTGTCGGCATGCGAAATGTCCCGCACATGCAGAATGAGATCCGCTTCAAGCACCTCTTCCAGCGTCGCCCGGAATGCGGCGACCAAGTGGGTCGGAAGATCGGAGATGAACCCCACCGTATCCGACAGGATGACTTCCTTGCCATGCGGCAAGGCTACCTTGCGAAGGGTCGGATCGAGCGTGGCGAACAGAAGATCCTTGGCAAAAACGTCAGATTCGGTCATCCGATTGAAAAGCGTCGATTTACCGGCATTGGTATAACCGACCAGCGCAACAACCGGCTGCGGGATTTTCTTGCGTTTCTTGCGGTGCAGGTCACGCGTCCGGCGAACCTGTTCCAGCTGTTTCTGCAACGCAATGATCCGGTCCTGAATCTGGCGCCGGTCGGCCTCGATCTGGGTTTCACCCGGACCACCCATGAAACCTGCGCCGCCGCGCTGGCGCTCGAGGTGGGTCCAGGAGCGGACGAGACGGCTCTTCTGCCAGGTCAGATGCGCCAGATCGACCTGAAGCCGACCTTCCTTGGTGCGGGCCCTGTCGCCGAAGATCTCCAGGATAAGACCTGTGCGGTCGATGACCTTGGTCTTCAGCCGGCGTTCAAGGTTGCGCTGCTGAACCGGGGTGAGCGGATGATCTATGACAACGAGGTCCAGGTCCTCGCTTGCAACGATCCCGGCAAGCTCGGCAACCTTGCCATCGCCAAACAGGGTTGCAGGCTTGGGATTGTTGACCCGGACAACGCCGGAATGCGCGATATTGAGATTGATGGCAGCACTGAGGCCGAGGGCTTCTTCCAGCCGCGCTTCCGGGCTGCGATTGCCGCGAAGTTCTGTCTGCGCGGATTCGCCACGCAATTGC
Organism: Labrenzia sp. PO1; assembly: GCF_012273635.1. Taxonomy (NCBI): domain Bacteria; kingdom Pseudomonadati; phylum Pseudomonadota; class Alphaproteobacteria; order Hyphomicrobiales; family Stappiaceae; genus Labrenzia; species Labrenzia sp. PO1. The sequence continues at coordinate 269,810 of NZ_JAAXCR010000003.1, read as the reverse complement.
AGAACCGGCTCCAGAATCATCGCACGGAAGGGCTGGGGCAGACGGTCCACCCCAGTATCTTTCAACCTTAGAGATTTCTGGCCAGGTTCCTCGGAACCGTTGGATTTAGAAAAATCGTCTGCGCGAGACTTCGGTTTCAATCAGCTTGCCTTTTCAGCGTTTTCCTCAGCCTGATCGAACAGTTGAACAGGTCCGTTTGGCATAATTGTGGAAATCGCGTGTTTGTAAACCAGCTGGGAATGCCCATCACGACGCAGCAGAACGCAGAAGTTGTCGAACCATGTCACGACACCCTGCAATTTCACACCGTTGATCAGAAAAATCGTCAGAGGAGTTTTTTGCTTGCGAACGTGATTAAGAAAAGTGTCTTGGAGATTTTGTGCGCGCTCAGCCATCAGTCTTTTTATCCTATTTGCCCCGGATGCGGCCGAGCATCCGGCGTTTCAGCAGCCTACCGTCAAAAGCCGTTCAGTATCAATGACTAATGTTTGACGCACCGCCCGCTTTTCGTATAGCCCACCAGTCAAGACCGTCTGCCTCGGTCTAAAATAGTTTCGTACTTTCGACCCAATTAGGCCAATCGAATCATACCGCCTGCAAATCAGTAGCAGTATGGAACAATTCGCGCAATCGGGTTGCCACCGATCCAGGATGACCGTTTCCGATAATCCTGCCGTCCAAACGTGTCACAGGCATCACGACAGTCGTCGCTGCCGTGACGAAAGCTTCCTTCGCATCGAAAGCTTCCTCAAGGCTAAACGGTCTTTCCTCAAACGTCAGCCCTTCCTTTTGGACGAGATCAAGAACCACGGCACGTGTAATACCGCGCAGGATTCCGCTCTCGGCCGGCCGGGTGACCAAAACGCCTTCCTTGGTAACGATCCAGGCGTTGGTCGATCCACCTTCTGTGACATTGCCGTCGGCATCCACATACCAGGCTTCCTTGCCGCCCTGTTCCTTGGCGTTCTGTTTCGCCAGCACGTTCGGCAAAAGCGCAACGGTCTTGATATCGACGCGCGGCCAACGGTTTTCCGGATAACTGAACACCGAGATCCCCTGTTCGGCCTGTGCCTTGGCGGCAGTCGGGCTGGACGAACGGGCGGTCACCACGATCGACGGTGCAACATGCGCCGGCGGGAAGAAGTGATCGCGCTTGGAAACACCGCGCGTCACCTGAATATAAACCAGTCCGTTGCGAACAAGATTCCGACGGACTACCTGATGCAGCACGAATTCCACGGCGTTGCGGGCCATTGGCCAGTCTATGCGCAGCTCACTCAAGGACCGGCCAAGGCGGTCCAGATGCCGCGGAACGTCGACGATCTTGCCCTGCCAGACTTCACAGACTTCATAAACGCCATCGGCAAACTGATAACCGCGGTCTTCAACATGCACCGCAGCATCGGCATGACGCACATACTGGCCGTTGACATAGGCAATCCGGCTCATGGTTCCTCCAGAACAGGACGGTTCGAAACGAACCGATTGGTATTTTTGAAAGTTTTGACCTTTCGGTCAGACAAAAGCAAGGCCAGAAAGAAGCCACTCAGCCTTAAAAGAAGTCAAGGCTGACGCGGAACATCTGTTCTACCTGGCGCACGCGGTTCGCAACCGCGAAGATCACGATACGGTCTTGCGCCTGAATCTGCAGGTCACCATTAGGCGTAAGCACCTCGCCGCCGCGGAAAACCGCACCAATGCGGATACCGGACGGCAGATCGATAACCCTAAGCGGCTTGCCGACCAGCGGCGACGTATCAAGTGCTTCCGCCTCGACAATTTCCGCAGCCCCGTTCTGAAGCGAATGAACGCCCCGGATACGACCACGTCGCACGTGCTGGAGAATGCGAGAGATGGTTACGGCGCGCGGGTTGATAAACGCATCAATCCCCAACGCGTTGGCAAAAGCCGGGTAACTCGGATTGTTCAACAATGACAAGGAGCGCTTGCAGCCAAGCTTCTTCGCCATGACAGACGACAGAATGTTGACTTCATCCTCGTTGGTGAGAGCCACCATGGTATCGGCATCGCCGGCATCGGCTTCATTCAGGATCGTCTGATCCAGCGCGCTGCCATGCAGGATGACCGATCGCTTCAACTCATCGGCAACAGCCATCGCCCGCTCACGGGAGGCTTCGATAAGCTTGATCTTTGTTCCGGACTGACGCTGTTCAAGTGCCTTGGCGACATAAAGCCCGATGTTGCCGCCACCACAAATCACGACACGGGCCGCTTCCGGTTCCTCGTGGCCGAAAATGCTCAGCGTTCTGCGAACCTGGTCGCGGCGGGCAACCACATAGGCAAGATCACCCGTCAGAATGGAATCGCTGCTCTTGGGGACAAACAGCCTGTTGTTGCGATAAAGGCCGACGACAACGGCCCCAAGGTCCGGGAAGAGTTCGGTAAGCTGGCGCAATGGAGTGTCCACCACCGGGCAGTCCTCCTCGCACATGATCCCGACGACAACAACCTGGTCGTCGGCAAACCGGACAGTCTCGACGGCGCCTGGAAGCGCCAGACGGCGCAGTACCATCTCGCCAACTTCGATTTCTGGCGAGATGATCACGTCGATCGGCATGTGGTCGCGCGAAAACAGATTGCGCCAGCGCCCCTGCAAATAGGATTGCGCCCGGATACGGGCGACCTTCGTGGGAACGTTGAAGAGCGAATGCGCCACCTGACAGGCCACCATGTTGACCTCGTCATAAAGCGTGACGGCAACAATCATGTCGGCCTCTTCGGCCCCGGCCTGTGCAAGAACGTCCGGATGCGCGCCATGCCCAACAAAGCCACGCACGTCCAGCTGATCGCCAATGGCGTTGATCAGTTGGGGAGAAGAATCGATCACGGACACGTCGTTCTGTTCCGCAGCCAGACGCTCGGCAATGCCGTAGCCCACCTGCCCCGCGCCGCAAATCACGATTTTCATGGAAAGATCCCTTTCCCGCCTTGCCGTTACCTATCGCTTCCCGAAGTGCCTCAGGTCATGCCCAGGGTTTTCAGCTTCCGGTGAAGCGCAGACCGTTCCATACCGACAAATTCGGCAGTCCGCGAGATGTTCCCGTCAAATCTCTTGATTTGAGCCTGAAGATATTCACGCTCGAAGATCTCCCGGGCCTCGCGCAGAGGCACGGACATCAGGTGTTCTCCCGTACCTGACGTGGGCAGGCTCGGCAGAGTTTCTCCGATTTCCGCTGGCAGCAAATCCGCAGTGATGGTGCTGTCCGGATCGCCACGGCTCAGAATCATCAGACGTTCGACGTTGTTACGTAGCTGACGCACGTTGCCCGGCCAGTCATGCGTTTGCAGAACCGCCATGGCGTCATCACCGATAGGCCTTTGCGGAATGCCTGAAGCACCGGAAATCTGGTGCATGAAGTGATGCACCAATACCGGAATATCCTCACGCCGTTCTGCAAGACCGGGCACACGCAGGGGAACCACGCTCAGACGGTGGTAGAGATCCTGCCGGAACAGTCCCGACGCAATGTGTTCCTCGAGATTTTTCGATGTCGAGGACAGGATACGAATGTCGACCTGAACCTTCTGTGTACCGCCAACACGGGCGAAGCTCTGCTCCACGAGAACCCGCAGGATTTTTCCCTGGGTCTCGGCGGGCATGTCGGCGACTTCGTCGAGGTAAAGCGTACCGCCATGGGCTTCTTCCAGCGCACCAATCTTGCGCAGATTGCCGTTTTCATCCTCGATACCGAAGAGCTCTTCTTCCATCCGAGACGGCGTGATGGTTGCAGCGTTCAGCACAACGAACGGGCTTTTGGCTCGCGGCGACATGTCGTGGATCATCCGGGCAGCACGCTCCTTGCCCGCACCGGAAGGACCGACGATCAGGATACGGCTGTTCGTTCCCGCAATCTTCTGGATGGTTTGCCGAAGGTTGTGGGCAGCCGAGGAGTTGCCAATGATTTCGCTGGTTTCGCCGCTGCGCTGCTTCAGATCGCGGATTTCACGTTTCAGGCTGGAAGCCTCCAGAGCGCGTTCGACGATATGAACCAGCCGGTCTGCCTTGAACGGCTTTTCGATGTAATCGTAGGCCCCGCGCTTGATGGCAGAGACCGCTGTTTCAATGTTGCCGTGACCGGAGATGATCACGACCGGCATTTCAGGATCCGTTTCACGGAAGATATCGAGCAGAGCCAGGCCGTCGAGGCGGCTTCCCATCAACCAGATATCCAAAATGACAAGCGAAGGCTTGCGCTCCTTCACTGCGGCCAGGGCGCTGTCTGAATCGTGCGCGGTCCGCGTTCCATAACCGTCATCATCCAGGATGCCGGCAATCATTTCCCGAATATCGGTTTCGTCGTCTACGACAAGAATATCATGCGCCATGGGCAGTCACAGTCTGGTTTTGCAGGTCGGTCTCCGGCTCGATCTCGGCATGTGCTGCCAATGTCAGTCGAACGAGCGTGCCCGTGTCCTCTGGGTTGGTTTTGGGGGCGTCGAGCAATTCGATGCCACCGCCGTGGTCTTCCAGGATCTTGCGGACGATAGCAAGGCCAAGGCCCGTCCCCTTCTCCCGGGTTGTCATATAGGGTTCCAAAAGCCGGCTGCGATTTTCTTCCGGCAGCCCGATGCCATTGTCGATGACATCAATCACGATCCGGCCGCTGCCGTCTTCCAGTTCACCGCGCAAATGCACGGTCACCTTGCCTTTGGGCAAATCGTCTCCGATACGCGCACTCACCGCCTCTGCAGCATTCTTGACCACATTGGTCAGGGCCTGACCAACCAGGCGCGCGTCAAAGACGGCCGTTACCGGACTGGACGGAACATCCGCAGTAACGCTGATTTCCGGATTTGCCACCGACTGCATGAACGCTGCATCGCGCACCGCCTCGCGCAGATCTCCAGATGTCTTCGTTGGCTTGCGCATACGGGCGAAGGACGAGAACTCGTCCACCATCTGGCCGATATCGCCCACCTGCCGAACAATGGTGTCGATGCATTGATCGAAGACTTCCCGGTCCTCCTCGATACGTTTGCCGTAGCGGCGACGGATGCGTTCTGCCGAGAGCTGGATCGGTGTCAGCGGATTCTTGATCTCATGCGCGATGCGCCGGGCAACATCCGCCCAGGCCGAATTGCGCTGTGCCGAAACCAGATCTGTAATGTCGTCAAGCGTCACCACAAAACCATGCTCACGCCGGGTAGACTGCTCCCTCGTTATACGCACATTGATCGTCCGCAGCCGTCCGCCCCGCGCAATCTCGATCTGCGTTTCCGGAACCCTGTCACTGTCATTCTTCAAGACATCGGAAATGCAGTCGTTCAGCTCCGGCACCACCTCGATCAGAGACTTGTTCAGGATCTGCACTTCATCCAGTTGCAGCAATTCCAGGGCGGAGCGGTTGATCAGCATGATCGAGGCTTCATCGTCAACGCCAATGACGCCGGTGGACACTCCGGAAAGAACCGCTTCGTTGAAGCGGCGACGACGATCGATCTGTTCGTTTGCCGCCAGAAGTGCATCACGCTGCCCGAGAAGCTGACCGGTCATCTTGTTGAAGGTTTCGCCCAGGTTGGCGAGGTCGCCACCTGATTTCTCGGTCGGAACCTTGACGACGAGATTGCCTTTGGACACCTCGTCCGCTGCCGAAATCAACGTTCGGATCGGCGACACAAGTCGATTGGCAAACCCGAAACCTATCCAGATTGCCGACAAGAGCAGCACCAAAGCGACGCCGAGATAGACCAGAGCAAAGGCCACCTGGACACCAAAGCGGCTATTCTCCATCTGCTGGTATTGCGAAGCCCCCGTCTCGGCAAGACGCAGATATTCGACAACGCGCGGGTCGATGGCGCGAACGGCATAGAGATAGAAATTGTCATAGGCGGACAGTTTCATGACACCGCCCACAAGGTTGGAACTTCCAGGCGCGATCAGGATCGGATCCCCGGACTTTGCCTTGAAGAAACTGTCGGCAGGCGGCAGCGGCACTTCCGCGTTGGGATCTATGACGACGCGGGTAACCACCTCGCCGTTCTCGTTCAGGATAAAGGCCGCGAGGATACCGCGAAGCGAAACCTGCGTGGCAAAGAACTGATCGAAACGGGTCGGCTCGAATTCATAAACCGCCTTCGCTCGGTCGATATCGTTGGTCATGGCGATCAGGTCGCCGCGCAGAACTCTGGCGTGTTCCTGAAGATAGGCCTGAGCGACGGTAAGGGCGTTGTCGATGATCTGACGCGTCCGGTCCTCGAACCAGCGATCAAGGCCGCGGTCCAGCGTGATCGCCGCCAGAATGGCCATGAGAACGGCCGGCACAGCCGCAACCACGCTGAACAGGGCCACGACCCGCACATGAAGACGAGCAGCAGCCCGTCCGCGCCGCCGCGCTTGCCACAACTTCAGGATCTCGAAGGCGATTACACCTACGAGAATTGCCGCGAGCGCGCCATTTATGGTCATTGCGACCATGATGACTTCTCGCGTGGGATCGATGGACGTCAACCCCATCAGGATAACGAAGGTGACACCGATGGAAACGAGGGCAAGCAGAATGATCGCAAGACCCACACGCCGCCAGAATTTGCCTGCGGCGCTGGATTGAGCGACGGGTTCTTGTACTGCTTCCAGTATCATTCGGTCTCTTTTGATTTCAGCTCGCCAAATGCGGACTGTCTTGCTGTATTTGCGGCAAACTTATCACACAATGTTGCGAAATTGCGACAGACCAGAAGAGGCGCAGAAAATTTGCGGTGGACAGGCGATCACTTTATCGCACGCTGCTGAATTCGTTATTCTTTTTTGCAGCATTCACAAAATGAACTCCCTGCCTGAAAATGGAATTTTCCTTCAGATGAACCCATGAACCCAGGCTAATATTGAGGACGAAAATCTCTCCTGAGCGGTTTCCCACTCTGTGAATCACTAGACCACTCGTCACGACAACCTGCACCTGGAACAAAAAGCGGCCAGACCTTTCGGCCTGACCGCAGCAATTTGCTACCTGTCCTGAAAAGACTATCGGGTGGACCGCATCACCTGGATGTCGAGATCCCGGATCTTCTTGCGCAGTGTGTTCCGGTTGACCCCGAGAAGCTCTGCCGCCTTGATCTGGTTACCGCGCGTCGCCGCCAATGCTGCGCTGATCAGAGGATACTCCACTTCCCTCAGGATGCGGTGATAGAGGCCGGGAGGCGGCAAGGCATCGCCGAATGTGTCGAAATAGCCGGATAGATATCGCTCGACCGACCCACCGAGATTGACGGTCTCCTGGGATTCCTCTTCCATCGGCGAGACCGAAGGCTGACTCAACTCCTGCTCCAGCAGGTTTTCGCTGATCACGTCCTGCGGATACAGCGCGGCCAAACGACGAACGAGGTTCTCCAGCTCGCGCACGTTTCCAGGCCAGCGATACCGGCGCAGAAGATTGAGCGCTCCCTGGTCGATCTGCTTTGCCGGCAGCCCCTCCTTTTCAACGAGCGTAAAGAAGTGCCTCACCAGATCCGGAATGTCCTCCACGCGCTCGCGCAACGGTGGCAGGCGGATTGGAACCACATTCAGCCGGAAATAAAGATCTTCGCGGAAGAGGCCCTGGTTGATTAGGTGCCGCAAGTCCTTGTTGGTGGCAGCAATGATCCTGACGTCCGTCTTGATCGGAGTGCGACCACCGACAGTGGTGTATTCGCCCTGCTGCAAGACGCGCAGCAACCTGGTTTGAGCTTCCATCGGCATGTCGCCGATTTCGTCCAGAAACAATGTACCGCCATCTGCCTGTTCAAACCGGCCGGAGCTGCGGTTCTGTGCTCCGGTAAAGGCGCCCTTCTCGTGACCGAACAACTCGGCTTCGATGAGGTCCCGTGGAATGGCCGCCATGTTGATTGCAACAAACGGTCCGTTACGCCGCTTGCCGTAGTCATGAAGCGCCCTTGCGACAAGTTCCTTGCCGGTGCCGGATTCACCGTTGATCATCACCGTCAGGTCGGTCTGCATCAACCTTGCAAGAACCCGGTAGATCTCCTGCATCGCGGGAGAACGGCCCACAAGAGGCATGCCCTCGCCCGCATCATCAAGGTCGACAGCCGGCCGCTTCTTCGGCTCTTCCAGTGCGCGCTGAACAATGCTGGTCAGCTCCTTCAGGTCGAAGGGCTTGGGCAGATATTCATACGCCCCCTTTTCCGACGCCTTGATGGCCGTCATGAAGGTGTTCTGTGCGCTCATCACCAGAACGGGCAACTCCGGCCGCATCTTTTTCATGCGTGGCAGCACGTCGAAGATATTTTCGTCCGGCATGACCACGTCGGTGATCACAAGATCGCCATCGCCGGATGAGACCCATCTCCAGAGCGTTGAGGCGTTGGAAGTCAGCCGCACCGTATAACCAGCCCTGGACAGGGCCTGGTTGAGAACGGTGCGGATGGCTGCGTCGTCGTCAGCAACTAAAATCGTGCCCGTCGGCATGGTTACTCGGTTCCTCTGCTGGTCCGGTCGGACGAAGCTGTGCTGTCACCCGTGAATGCGGGCATCAGAATGCGGAAAACTGTCTTCTGGCGCTGGCTGTCACATTCGATGACACCGCCGTGGTCACCAATGATCTTGGCAACGAGTGCAAGACCAAGGCCTGAGCCATTGGTCTTTGTCGTGATAAACGGCTCAAACAGATGCGGAAGAAGGTCTTCCGGAACGCCCGGCCCATTGTCCTGGACACAGAACTCCAACGGCAGGCTGACCTTTTCGTCGGTACCGGGAACAGACAGCCGCACACCCGGCCGAAACGCCGTCGAAACGCGAATTTCACCATCAGGATCATCGCCAATCGCTTCGCTGGCGTTCTTGATCAGGTTCAGGAAAACCTGAATCAGCTGATCCTTGTTGGCATAAACCGGAGGCAACGACGGATCATAAATCTCCACAATGCGTTTGCCACGGGCAAAGCCGGAATCCGACAAGCGCTTCACGTGGTCCAGAACCACGTGAATATTGACCGGCTCTCTTTCGATCGGCCGTTCGTCCGAAAATACTTCCATCCGGTCGACCAGCTTCACGATCCTGTCGGTCTCATCCATGATCAGACGTGTCAGGGCCCGGTCTTCGGCTGGCACCGACTGCTCTATAAGCTGGGCTGCGCCGCGAATTCCTGACAGCGGGTTCTTGATCTCATGCGCCAACATGGCGGCAAGGCCAGTTACGGTGCGGGCCGCTCCACGGGACGTCAGCTGCCGGTCGATCTTTTCCGCCATGGTGCGTTCCTGGAACATCAGCACCACAGCCCCCGGCCGCTCCGATACCGGCGCAGCGTTGATATCGACCACCTTCGGCGCTCCGATGCGCGGAGAACCGATGTCGACCTTGTATTCGTTGACCGGCGCGCTGCGTTCGCGCACCTGCTCGATCAGGGTCAGCAAGGGGCTCCCGAAAGGAACAAAGTCACTGATTGGATGGCGGCGGAGCACCGATACACTGGACCGCATGAAAATTTCCGCGGCCATGTTGGCGGACTCGATCACGCCATCCGGCGCAACCAGAAGCACCGGGTGAGGCAAGGCATCCAGTATAGTCGGCCCGTCACTGGCAAGCGCGGCCGTACGGCCTGTCTGAGACATGATGTCCTTCAAGCTGCTGTCCGTTTGTTCGAGGAAGAAAGCCAGTCGCTTGCGAGGCGGATAACCTCCGACGGCTGATTGGAAGTCATAAGGGTCTTGCGGACAGATCCAAGGATGTCGGCTGCGCCCGCAGACGTTGTCTCGTCCAGATACCAACCGAGATGCTTGCGCGCGATGCGAACACCCTGCCGCTCCCCGTAGTGGCTGAGGATGGCCTCGTAGTGCTCCGCCACAAGCTCCGCCAGCTCTGTTCCCGTAGGTGCGTCGAGCTGTTCGCCACTTGCCAGAAAATGTCCGATGTGGCCCGGCAACCAGGGACGTCCATATGCGCCCCTGCCGATCATCACGCCGTCCGCGCCGGAAAGCTCAAGCATACGCAAGGCATCTTCAGCACTCTTGCAATCACCATTTGCGATCAGGGGAACCGAAATCGCATCCTTGACAGCCGCTATCGCACGCCAGTCGGCCTTGCCCTTGTAGAACTGGCACCGGGTGCGCCCGTGAACGGTGATGAGCTGCACCCCGGCTGCTTCCGCACGGCGGGCCAACTCCGGTGCATTCAGGTTCTTGTCATCCCAGCCAAGGCGCATCTTCAAGGTGACGGGTACATCGACCGCTGCTACCGTCGCATCAACCAGCGTCAGGGCATGATCGAGATCCCGCATCAGCGCAGAACCGGAGTATCCGGACGTCACCTTTTTGGCGGGACAGCCCATGTTGATATCGATTACATCGGCACCAAGGCCAGCGACAACCTTGGCGGCCTCCCCCATCCAGCGGGCTTCACGCCCTGCAAGCTGAACGACATGGAGCCCCTTGTCCTGAGCCTCCGCACGCATTTGTGTTTCGGCGTCGCCTTTGACGAAGGATTCGCTCGCAACCATTTCGCTGACGACCATGCCGGCGCCGTATCTGGCAGCCAGCCGGCGGAAAGGGAGATCGGTCACGCCGGACATCGGCGCGAGCACGGCCGGGTTTGCGAGTTGATACCGGCCAATCGTGAGTGTTTTCATAGACGGCGACACAGCGTCTCTTTTCTGCTTATTGACTGTGCAGATTCATAATTGCCTATATTGTAGACAAGTTTCGCAATGCAACAAGTCAAAATTTGCGGTCCGAACAGGTTCCTAGGTAAAGACGGTTCAAAGCTGACGGTTTGATGCAGAGCACGAGGAGCCCGTTAATGACAAAAACCGCTGCCGCCCTTGTCGTTGCCGCAGGGCGTGGCACCCGTCTTGCGGGCTCCGACAATGCGTTACCCAAGCAATACAGGCCGTTGGCTGGCCGTCCAGTGCTGAGCCATACACTGGATGCTCTCGGGAATCACCCCCGGATCAACCGTCTCGTAACCGTCATTCACCCTGACGACGTGAACCATTTCTCTGAAGCAACAAGAGCGGCTTCCAACGAAACAGCTTCAAAGATCGGACCGGCAGTCTACGGTGGAGCGACCAGGCAGCAATCGGTCCTGGCAGGATTGAAGGCCCTCGCACTCGAAGGATTTGATTACGTTTTGATCCACGACGCTGCACGGCCGTTCCTCCCATCTGCCGTGATAGACAGATTGCTTGAGCGACTGCAGGCAGGAAACGAAGGCGTACTCGCCGCCCTGCCCGTGGCCGACACGTTAAAAAGAGCAGATCAATCGGGTCGCTCGCTGGAAACCGTCGACAGAGCCGGGCTCTGGGCAGCGCAGACGCCACAGGCCTTTCCCTTGCAGCGCATACTCATTGCGCATGAAAAGGCGGTAGCTGCTGGAAAACTCGATTTTACTGACGACACCGGCCTTGCGGAATGGGACGGGATGACCATTGTCCTGACGGAGGGCGACCCCGCTGCATTCAAGATCACAACTGCCGCCGACCTCCGTCGTGCAGAACAACAGGCCGAGTTACAACTGATGTCGACAACCCCCGCCTCCCCGTTGCCCCTTTCAGAACTTGGCGATGTCAGAACCGGGATCGGATACGACGTTCACGCCTTTGAAGATGGCGATGCCGTTATTTTGGGCGGAGTAGCCATTCCCCACACCTGCAAGCTGAAAGGTCACTCAGACGCGGATGTGGTGCTGCACGCTATTACAGACGCTACGCTTGGTGCCATTGGCGATGGTGATATCGGCCAGCATTTCCCTCCAAGCGACCCGCAGTGGAAAGGTGCCTCTTCTGACCAGTTTCAACGGGACGCCATGCGCCGCTTGACTGAACGCGGCGGAAGACTGGCTCATGTCGACATCACCATCGTGTGCGAGGAACCGAAGATCGGGCCTCACCGCGAGGCAATTCGCTCTTCGATTGCCAAGATTTGCGCCGTGCCTGTTTCGAGGATCTCGGTCAAGGCCACGACGTCCGAGCGTCTGGGATTCACAGGCCGCAAGGAAGGTATCGCGGCCCTGGCCAGTGTGACAGTGCGTCTTCCTTTTCAGGACGAGGACTAGAAATCCATGACCGAGACATCCCCGAACAACCTGGAAGAGCTTGCACCTCTGTCAATTGCTGTGCTGGAGGGGCTCATTGCCGCCAAGAAGATGGTTGCAACGGCAGAATCCTGCACCGGAGGCCTGATTTGCGGGGCACTTACGGAGATCGCAGGATCTTCGGCCGCCGTGGACCGGGGGTTTGTGACCTACTCCAATGAAGCAAAGAACGAAATGCTGGGCGTTCCGAAAGACCTTATCGAAAAGTATGGAGCCGTCAGCAAGGAAGTCGCGATCGCCATGGCAGAAGGAGCACTCGCCAGATCCAATGCGGATGTAGCAGTCTCTGTAACGGGTATCGCTGGACCAGGTGGCGGAAGTGCTCAAAAGCCGGTTGGCACTGTCCATATTGCCGTTGCGGCAAAAGATCGCCCGACAGATCATCTCCATTGCTGGTTTGCAGACAGCGGCCGGCAATCAATCCGGCTTGCCACCGTCAGAACTGCCCTCACATCGATTTTAAATGCAATTTCCTGAGTAAATGCTCATTAACGCTCATGGGAGTTCGCGCTGGGCTTCCGCTTGGTCATATGTATATTCCAGACAACTTGACCTCAACGTAACTCAAGATCAGAACCTTTATGATTAAACCAGCGACCATTCTGGCTGCATTTTTGTGCGCAGGCTCCACCGCTTTTGCAGGTGCCATACCTCAGCCTGGCGATTTTTATCTGATTTCACGCGATCGCAGCGGACACTTTGTAGGCAGTCACAAGCTGTTCACGGAAAACGCCCGCGGACTGAAAAAGGTCTCTTATTGCGAGCGCAGCTATTTTGTACGCAGCCATTCGGTCGCGTGGACGCAAGTGGAAACCGAACGTGGCAACAAAGTTCAGGTGGAATTCAATTTTGGCCGTGGATGGCGTCCGATCTGCGGCAATCCCGAGCGACAGGTCAGTCTTGAGGACATCGGCGTCACAATGAGCGCGCACGATCTTCTGGCAGCCCCAGATGAGACTTCGGCCCCACAAAGCAGACTTTCCGCGATCGGCGCAATGTTCCAGAGCAATAGCGCCGAAGAGGGCCACAGCACGTATCACACACGCTAAAAGCCGACTGCTTCTGGACAGATATTCGATATTTCCTCAACAAAATCAGTGCTTTTAAAGTTTTAATCAAACTAATTTCCCTTACGAAATCACTTTTACAAACACTTGCCGTATGGTCACCGTAAGCAGGAACCAACTCGCGAAATGATTTCGCGGCAAAGGGAACGGGATATGTTAATCCAACGTGCGCTTCTTGCAGGAAGTGCCCTCGCCCTTGCGTGCGCCAATGCGCAGGCCGGCAACAACACGCCGAAACCGGGTGACACCTACATTATTTCTCGCGACGGCAATCAGCTGTTCCGCGGCTCCCACCGCATCTATGACCGGATGGCGGACGGGCTGGTGGAAGTTCAGTATTGTGGCAGATCCTACTTTGTACGCTATGCGACAGTCGCCTGGACGCAGCTCGAAGTTCAGCAGGATTACAAGGTTCGGGTGGAGTTCAACCGGGGCAAGGGCTGGCGGCCGATTTGCGATCATCCTGAAGAACAGGTGACGCTTGAAGACCTCGGCGTACAGGATGATCCGAGACTTGTCGTTCAAAATGACGGGTCGTCTGTAAAGCGGGTAAACCGTTTCGCGGTCATTCGCGAAGCCTTCAAAACAACGGGTGGCGACAACGCTGCCAAGTCGTATCACGGCAACTAAAAAAGCCGGCACCGGGCTGGTAAGGCTCGGGTAAGCTGGTCAGCTTAGACTTTCAACAGGAACAGGTGACATAAACGCGTAGAAAAAAGGACCCTGACATGAAACGCGCGCTCGCGTTCTTCGCTGCACTGACGGCCGCTGGCACTGCCTTTGCCGGCGTCGCTTACGCTCAGAGCGACTTTTATATCAGGTCCCAGTATTCCAACGGTACGTTCACCGGATTTCATGAAATTCTGACAAAACCGAAAGAGGGCTACTACCAGGCCCAATATTGCGACCGCACATTCTGGGTATCCTCGAACACCGTGATCTGGACGGAAGAAGAAGCTGCTGCCGGAAGAAACCTCGTGGTCGAAGAGAATGTCGGCTCCAGCCGCACGCCCGTCTGTACCGATTACACGTCCTTCGCAACGCTCGAAAGTCTCGGGTTGAAAAAGAAGGAAATCGAGCAGATCCGTCGCCAGGCAGAGCCCCTCGACATGCAGTCGAGCCGTATCCGCATCATTCGCGACGCCTTCAAGCAGTTCAAGTAGAACCACAGGTCAGCTTGATCAGGTCCCGTACACCTGGTCCGCGCGGGCTTCGAAGGCGCTTGAAAACTTTCGGAAGGCCTTTTCGAACATGACGCCCATGAGAGAGCCGAGTGTCCGACTGCGGAATTCGTAGGAAATATAGAAACCGACGTTGCAGCTGCCCTCGCCTGCGTCCTCGAAAGTCCATTTGTTTTCCAGGTGCTTGAACGGGCCGTCCAGGTACTCAACCAGGATCGTCCTGTCCTGCGGGCGCAGTTCCACGCGGCTGGTGAAGGTTTCCTTGAACAGCTTGTAGGCAACTGTCATGTCGGCCACCAGCACCGTCCGTCCGCCATCCAGTTCCTTGCGGCCGCGCACGTGAAGATCCTGGCAAAGCGGCACGAATTCGGGATATCGCTCTACGTCGGCAACAAGGCGGAACATCTCGTCCGCCTTGTGGTTGACTTTGTGGTCGGATGAAAAACTGGGCATACGGTGTCCAGTGTCCTGTTGCTTTGGCGTTAGTGGCCGAGCTTTGCTTTGCGCGCGGCGCGAAGATCCGCGAAATCTTCACCTGCGTGGTGAGAAGACCTCGTCAACGGGCTTGCCGACACCTTCAGGAAACCTTTGGCGTAAGCAATACGCTCATAGCCTTTGAACTCTTCCGGTGTCACGAAGGACACGACCGGATGGTGCTTCTTGGAAGGTTGCAGATACTGGCCGACCGTCAGGAAATCGACATCGGCGGCCCGAAGGTCGTCCATCAGCTGCAGCACTTCGTTGCGCACTTCCCCCAACCCGACCATGATCCCGGACTTGGTGAACATTTCCGGATCAAGTTCCTTGACCTTCTGAAGAAGGCGGATCGAGTGGAAATAGCGCGCTCCGGGGCGAACGGTCAGATATTTCGACGGTACTGTCTCAAGGTTGTGATTGAAGACATCGGGCTTCGCCGCCACGACGATCTCCAGAGCACCGTCCTTACGCAGGAAATCAGGCGTCAGAACCTCGATCGTGGTCGACGGCGCGGTCTTGCGAATGGCATTGATCACATCTGCGAAATGCTGTGCACCGCCATCGTCCAGATCGTCCCGGTCGACGGAGGTGATCACCACATGCTCGAGCCCCATTGCAGCAACGGCATCCGCAACACCCTGGGCCTCCTTCGGGTCGACTGGCCCTGGCATGCCCGTGCGCACGTTGCAGAAGGCGCAGGCACGGGTACAGGTATCACCAAGGATCATGAAGCTGGCATGCTTCTTCGACCAGCATTCGCCGATGTTCGGGCATCCCGCCTCTTCGCAAACCGTAACGAGATTGTTCTCGCGCACGACATTCTGCGTTTCGCGGTAGACCGGCGATGTCGGTGCCTTGACGCGGATCCAGTGCGGCTTGCGCTGTATCGGATTGTCCGGACGGTGAGCCTTTTCCGGGTGGCGCGGGCGCGCTTCGGATTGCTGCTGCGGGCGATTGAGCGTGTCGACGATCGTAACCATGGGCCTTAAGTGTCGTTATTCCGGTTAAAGGTCAAGACGGATTAGCGTTGAGCCAGCTATGTGCTTAACGCAGGACCGGTCAGTTCCTGAAGCCGCTCGCGTGCACGTTCCGAAAGCGGTTGAGACTTTCGCGTGCTCTCGCTCATCTGGACGATGACGGTCACCGCCTGCGCAACCGGCTTTCCATCCTGAAAAACCTTCTGGAACAGCTTGAACGAGCTGCGGCCAACGTCAAGCACCGCTGTGCCGATCTCCACTTCTCCCGGCCAGTTGACTTCCGCCAGGAAATCCAGCTCCAGCCGCGCGATCACAAAAGCTGCGCCCTGGTCAGCCAGCGCTTCATTGTAGAGCAATTCAACGCGGCCGGTTTCCAGAAAAGTGGCGAACACGGCATTGTTTACGTGCCCCTGCCGGTCCGTGTCACCATAACGAAGCTTGTCGCCTGTCCTGAGAACAAAAGCCTCCAGGCTCTCGAATTCGTCCGGATTTGTGCTCACTTGAACATTTTCTTCCAGATGAACAGGAACAGGATAGAGCCCAGAACCGCGATAATCAGACGATCGAGAATACCACCTGTCACATGCAGGTTGAGCAGCGATGCGAGTTCACCGCCAACCAGTGCCCCGACAAGGCCGACAACGAGGCTGCCAAGAAAACCTCCGCGACTGTTCAGCACCCGGTGAGCAACGGCGCCCGCAATGAGGCCGATGATGATTGTGATGATCCACCCCATCGCGGACTCCTATTTCCAGAAATTTCAATTCGTCAGGCGATCAGTCGCGCAAGCAGCACAACGACAATTGCTCCAACGGCCGCCACGACAATTTCATTGACGTAGGCATTGCCCAGATTGACGTTGATACCTGCGAGCTTGAACAGGAAACCACCAACAAACGCGCCAATGAGACCGCTGACGAGGTAACGGATCAGACCACCGCCGCCAACGACGACGCTTGCAAGCCAACCGGCTATAATGCCGATTGCAACCCAGATCAAAATTGCTTTTACATCCATGACTGACGGCTCCTTTCAGCCTTTTCTCAGACGGTTTCACGTTACCCGTTTCAGAAAAAGCGTCCAGCGTTGATGTCCTGATCAACGTTCAGGTCTGCGCATTTCTTTCACTGCTTGCAGATCCAGAGTACGGCAAATGGAAAGCGGCCTCGGTGCAGTTTTACCCCGAGGCCAAAAGGGATCAGGCGTTGAGCACCTTGCCGTAGGCGTCCAGCACGGCTTCCTTCATCATTTCCGACAAGGTCGGATGCGGGAAGATCGTGTGCATCAGCTCTTCTTCGGTAGTCTCGAGGTTCATCGCGACGACAAAGCCCTGGATGAGTTCGGTCACTTCTGCGCCGCACATATGCGCACCGAGAAGCTCGCCGGACTTCTTGTCAAAGATAACCTTGATCATGCCGTTGTCTTCGCCAAGCGCGATGGCCTTGCCGTTGGCGTTGAACATGTACCGGCCAACGCGGATGTCGCGGCCCTGTTCCTTCGCCTTTGCTTCGGTCAGCCCAACAGAGGCAACCTGCGGGTTGCAGTAGGTGCAGCCCGGAATCTTGCGATGGTCCATCCCGTGAACACCAGGCACACCTGCAATCTTCTCGATGCAAATCACGCCTTCATGTTCTGCCTTGTGAGCAAGCATTGGCGGACCGGCGACATCGCCAATGGCATAGAGGCCGGGCACATTGGTGCGGCCATACTCATCAATGACCACACATCCGCGGTCGGTTTTCACGCCGAGAGATTCCAGACCGATATTCTCGATGTTGCCCTGAACGCCGACAGCGGAAATCAGATGATCAGCCGTAATCTGGCTTACCTTGCCATCCTTGGTCTCCACGTGGGCAGTAATCGAATCTGCCGCCTTGTCGACCTTGGTCACCTTTGCTTCGGTAATGATCTTCAGACCGCGCTTCTCAAGAGCCTTGCGCGCGAATTTCGAGATTTCCTCGTCTTCGACCGGCATCACGTTGGCCATCAGTTCGACAACCGTTACGTCGACGCCCATGGACCGATAGAAGGACGCGAATTCGATCCCGATCGCACCCGACCCCATGACCACCAACGATTTCGGCATCTTGGCCGGTTTCATGGCCTCGAAGTAAGTCCAGATAAGCTTGCCGTCCGGTTCAATGCCAGGCAAAGCACGCGGACGCGCACCAGTTGCCACGATGATATGCTTGGCGGTGTAGGTGCCTTCACCCTTCACGCCTTTCGGAACCGGATTCTGCGGCTCGACAACAGGCTTGGAAGATTTTCCAACCTTGACTTCGCCCGGTTTGGTGAGTTTGGCCTCACCCCAGATCACGTCGATCTTGTTCTTCTTCATGAGGAAACCGACGCCACCGTTCAGTCGAGCGGAAACGCCGCGCGAACGCGCAACGACATCCTTGACGTCCGCCTTCATGGAGCCTTCCAGTGTCAACCCGAAGCTCTTGGCATGGTTGGCGTGGTCCAGGATTTCCGCTGAACGCAGGAGGGCCTTCGTCGGAATGCAACCCCAGTTGAGGCATATGCCGCCAAGGTGTTCGCGTTCAACGATCGCAGTCTTGAAGCCCAGCTGGGCAGAACGAATAGCGGTCACGTAACCACCCGGCCCTGAGCCGATAATGATCACGTCGTAATTGGTATCAGCCATGGTGTATTTCCCCGGCGAATGAAGTCATCGATTGAAAACGGCGCGGCGTTGCCGCCGCGCCGGAGATGAGGCTTAAACAAGCATGCTCATCGGGTTTTCGATGTAGCCCTTGAAGGCGGCAAGAAGCTCGGCGCCAAGCGCACCGTCCACGCAGCGGTGGTCGGTCGAAAGCGTCACGCTCATCACCGTGGCAACAGCCAGTTCGCCGTTCTTGACGACAGGGCGTTTTTCGCCGGCGCCGACGGCCAGAATGGTCGCATGCGGCGGGTTGACGACGGCCGAGAAGTTCTTCACGCCCATCATGCCCATGTTGGAGACCGCGGTGGTACCACCCTGGTACTCTTCGGGCTTCAGCTTCCGTTCTTTCGCACGCTTGCCGTAATCCTTCATCTCGTTGGAAATGACGGAAAGAGGCTTTTCTTCCGCCCGGCGGATGATCGGCGTGATCAGGCCACCCGGGATGGAAACGGCGACACCGACATCGGCATGCTTGTGCATGACCATGTTATCGTCGGTCCACGAGACGTTCGCATCAGGGACATCGCGCAGGGCCAGAGCCAGAGCCTTGATGGTCATATCGTTGACTGAAAGCTTGTAGGCCGGCTTGCCTTCCTTGTCCTTGGCGGCAGCATCGTTGAGCTGTGCCCGAAGAGCCAGAAGAGCGTCGAGTTCACAGTCCACGGACACATAGAAGTGCGGAATGGTCTGCTTGGACTCGGTGAGACGCTTGGCAATGGTCTTGCGCATGCCGTCATGCGGCACGAGTTCGTAGCTGTCCTTGTCGAACAGTTTCAGAACCTGATCCGCGGACGGGCCGGTTGCCATGGCCGGTGCCGCGGCAGCCTTCGGTGCTTCCGCAGCAGCAGCGGCGGGCACTGCCTTGCCTGTACCTGCAGCAAGAGCTGCCTCGATGTCGCGCTTGACGATGCGGCCATGCGGACCGGAACCGGAAAGTGCTTTCAGGTCAAGACCGTTGAGCTGAGCCAGACGGCGAGCCAGCGGGGACGAAAAGATGCGGTTTCCGTCAGCGGCTTTGGGAGCCGGAACCGGATCCGTTGCCGCCTTTGCCCCGACCTCAATCGCCGGCGAGCTTTCCGGCACAGCCGGAGCCTTGTCGCCTCCCGATGAAGAAGCAGGTGCCGCCGATCCACCGGAGGTGTCGATGGAACTGGCATCTTCACCGTCTTCCAGAAGTACGGCGATCAGTTCGTTGACCTTCACACCTGAGGTTCCCGCAGGCACGACAATCTTGCCGACGGTGCCTTCGTCAACCGCTTCCACTTCCATGGTCGCCTTGTCGGTTTCAATCTCGGCGATTACATCACCGGCCGAAACCTGATCGCCTTCTTTGACCAGCCATTTGGCCAGGTTGCCCTCCTCCATGGTCGGAGAAAGGGCCGGCATGGTAATATTGATTGGCATGTCCGTCTCCCTGGCCTCAGGCGGTGTAGGTTACGGCTTTGACCGCATCGATGACTTCACCAACGTTCGGCAGAGCCAGCTTTTCCAGGTTTGCAGCGTAAGGCATCGGAACGTCCTTGCCGGTCACGCGCAGGATCGGTGCGTCGAGATAGTCGAACGCCTTTTCCTGAACCTGGTAGGCGATTTCCGATGAAACGGAGCACATCGGGAAGGCTTCTTCGATCGTCACGATCCGGCCTGTCTTGCGGACGGACGCCAACACGGTGTCGATATCCAGCGGACGAATGGTGCGCAGGTTGATGACCTCGGCCGAGATCCCCATTCCAGCCAGCTCTTCAGCCGCCTTGATGGTGTAGGTCATGCCGATGCCCCAGGAAACCAGCGTCACGTCCGTTCCACCGCGTTCCACCTTCGCCTTGCCGATCGGCAGAACAAAATCGTCCATGTCCGGGACTTCGAAGGAATGACCGTAGAGGATTTCGTTTTCCAGGAAGATGACCGGGTTCGGGTCGCGAATTGCTGCCTTCAGAAGACCTTTTGCATCCGCAGCCGAATACGGCTGGACCACCTTCAGGCCCGGCACGTGGGCGTACCAGGAAGCGTAATCCTGTGAATGCTGGGCACCGACTCGCGCCGCGGCACCGTTTGGTCCACGGAAGACAATCGGTGCACCCATCTGACCGCCGGACATGTACAACGTCTTGGCGGCGGAGTTGATGATCTGGTCAATCGCCTGCATGGCGAAGTTGAAGGTCATGAACTCGACGATCGGCTTCAGACCGGCCATCGCTGCCCCGACGCCAAGACCGGCGAAGCCGTGCTCGGTGATCGGCGTATCGATGACACGCTTGGCGGAAAACTCGTCCAGCAGGCCCTGGGTGATCTTGTAGGCGCCCTGATACTCCGCGACCTCCTCACCCATGATGAAGACGTCCGGATCACGGCGCATTTCCTCTGCCATCGCATCCCGCAAAGCTTCGCGAACGGTGGAGGACTTCATTGCCGTACCGGCCGGAATTTCCGGATCGTCAGCAGTTTCAGGCGCAGGAGCAGCAGGCGTCGGAGCGGAGGCAACAGCCGGTGCGCTCGAGGCTTCTGCAGCCGCAGGGGCTTCAGGGGCCGCAGCGGCGGCTGGCGCGGAAGCTGCGGCGTCGATGGCACTGGCGTCTTCGCCCTCGGCCAGCAGAACCGCAATCTTCGCGTTTACCTTGACGTTGTCGGTTCCTTCGGCAACCAGGATTTTTCCAAGCGTGCCTTCATCAACCGCTTCCACTTCCATGGTAGCCTTGTCGGTCTCGATTTCGGCGATCACATCGCCTGCAGAGATGGTGTCGCCCTCGGCCTTCAGCCACTTGGCGAGCTTGCCCTCTTCCATAGTCGGCGAAAGCGCCGGCATCAAAATGTCAATCGGCATGTTGTCCCCCGGCCTTAGAGCAGAATGTCGGTGTAGAGTTCAGACACATCCGGTTCCGGATCCGTCTGTGCAAATTCGGCAGCTTCCGCGACCCTAGCCCGCACATCCTTGTCGATGGCCTTGAGGTCGTCTTCGGAAGCCCAACCCTTGTCCATGAGGCGCGCACGCACCTGTTCGATCGGATCATGTTCGGTCCGCATCTTCTGGACTTCGTCCTTGGAGCGGTATTTCGCCGGATCCGACATGGAGTGCCCGCGGTAGCGGTAGGTGATCATTTCAAGAATGAACGGCCCCTTGCCTTCACGGCACCATTCCAGCGCTTCAGCGGAGGCTGCCTTGACTGCGCGCACATCCATACCGTCGACCTGCTTGCCCGGAATTCCGAAGGAAGCACCGCGTTGGGAAAGATCTGTGGTGGCGGAGGCGCGGGCAACGCTGGTGCCCATGCCGTACTTGTTGTTCTCGATCACGTAAACGACCGGAAGCTTCCACAGCTCGGCCATGTTGAAGCTCTCGTAGACCTGACCCTGGTTGGACGCGCCGTCACCAAAGAAGGCCATCGCCACGTTGCCGTTTTCACGGTATTTGTTCGCGAACCCGAGGCCGGTGCCAAGCGACACCTGCGCACCGACGATGCCATGGCCGCCATAAAAATGCTTCTCCTTGGAGAACATGTGCATGGAGCCGCCCTTGCCTTTCGACAAGCCACCGCGACGACCGGTCAATTCCGCCATCACGCCTTTCGGATCGAGATCCATTGCCAGCATGTGGCCATGATCCCGGTAACCGGTGATCATCTGATCGCCGTCTTTCTTGGCCATCTGCATACCGACGACGACAGCTTCCTGTCCGATATACAAATGACAAAACCCGCCGATGAGGCCCATGCCGTACAGTTGCCCGGCTTTTTCCTCAAAACGTCGGATCAGAAGCATTTCGCGGTAAGCGTGAAGTTCTTCGTCCTTATCGAACTCGGCGATCGCAGGCTGCGCCTTCTTGGCGGAGCTGCGTGTCCGGCTGGTGCTCTTGGAGCTAGCGGAAGTGGTCTTTGATGCTGTGGCCATAACCCTCATCTCGGCGTGACGTTTCCCCTAAGATAGGTAGGAGCAACTTATCCGGTTGGGTCTGTCAATCCAATCCACGCATCTCGCACTGCAACAACAGCATCAAAGCATTGTTGATACTACAGAATTTTATATTTAACCAGATTATTGTTAATGCAGCAAAATCAACTGAAATTCAGTTCATGCTGTAACGGTGGCCCGGCCTGAGAACAACCAGCTCGTCAGGATGCACCAGGTTGAGATTGAGCCTTGCGCGCTCATCGAGCATATCAGGATCGAGGCTCTCCGGCCGAAGCAGACTAACCCTTGAGACGAGCTCCTGACGCTGGGCGGTCAAGACAGCCAATTCACCTTCAAGTTCGGAAACCTGACGCTCGATCATTGCTCGGCCAACCATACCGAGCTCACCGCTCATCGCATGGAAGCCAAAATAACCAAGCGCAGCAATGGCGATTGCAGGCGTGATCAATCGACGGAGAAATGACTGTTTTCGCTGACGGGTAGCTGCTCGGGGCACTCTTTGGACCTTAACGCTGATACACTGGCCTCTTGGTTCTCTCACTATGCGGATTTAGGTTTAATAGAATCTTGAGACAGCCAATCAAATGCACGGTAAATTTGTGTCCGGCGAGAGCAGCCCATGGATCAGTGGACGACCGCACGCGCAGAAATGGTTGAGCAGCAACTGCACAGGCGCGGTATTAGCGATAAACGGGTTCTGTCCGCCATGGCCAGTGTGCCGCGCCATATCTTTGTTCCGGAGAGCCAGGTAAACCGAGCCTACTGGGATGGGCCTTTGTCCATCGGATATGGCCAGACAATATCCCAGCCCTATGTTGTTGCTCTCACTTGCGAACTGCTTGAAATCAGCGAAAACGCGAAGGTTCTGGAGATCGGAGCAGGTTCTGGTTACGCAGCTGCTGTGCTTGGAAATCTCGCTCACAAAGTCATTTCGATCGATCGACTTCAGGAGCTCGTCAACCTTTCCAGGGAAAATCTGGAACAGGCAGGTTGCAGGAACGTCGAGGTTATTTGCGCCGACGGAACACGTGGCTGTCCGGCGGAAGCCCCTTTCGATGCCATCGCAGTTGCGGCGGGAGCGCCGGCTGTCCCCGATTCTCTCAAAAAGCAACTCAAGGTAGGCGGTCGACTGGTGATTCCGGTTGGCAGGTCAAAGCGGCAGCAAGATCTCATCCGGATCGAAAGGCTTTCCGAAACCGAGTTCAAAACAGACAATCTCGGAGCCGTCGCCTACGTACCTCTGGTAGGCGCCGAAGGATGGACGGATGCAGGCTGATGCCTGTCGGGTGTCAGCCACCAACATCAGGTATCCCGGCGGCCCCTTCTATTGCTTCAAGCGTTGTTACAGAAAAACACTGTAAAACAGGAAGTTACTTTGGCTTGGGGCCACCAGTTCGTCTATCGCGAACTCCTCGACCCTCCGGATAACCACACTTTCAATGCAATTTTAGGCTGGCCCCTGCTCGGGTCCACGCCCTCGTTCCACACGTATGAGCGAGCCGGCGAACTCTGCCTCAGGCGGCCGCCAGGCGCGCCAGCTTGGTCAGCACCGTTGCGGTGCCTTTCAAACGTGCGTCGGTCTTATCCCAATCGCGTGTCAGGACCACCTTCTGATCCGGTCGGATCTTCGCAAGGACACCCTGCTCGGCAATGTAGGAAACCAGACCGGCCGGATTGGAGAATTCGCTATTGCGGAAGGTGATGACGATCCCTTTCGGCCCGGCATCGACCTTCTCGACATTGGCCTTGCGGCAAAGCCCCTTGATGAAGACGATCTTGAGGAGATGCTGCACTTCTTCCGGCAACGGTCCAAAGCGGTCGATCAGTTCCGCGCCGAAGGAATCGATTTCCTCCGCCTCGGTGACATCCCCCAAACGGCGGTAAAGCTGCAGACGCAGTTGCAGGTCCGCGACGTAGTTTTCCGGGATAAGCACAGGCGTGCCGATGTTGATTTGAGGTGACCACTGCTCGTCGCCAAAATCCGCGCCACCATCCTTGAGCTGGGCAACCGCCTCTTCCAGCATCTGCTGGTACAGTTCAAATCCGACTTCCTTGATATGCCCGGACTGCTCCTCGCCAAGCAGGTTTCCGGCCCCGCGAATGTCGAGATCGTGGCTGGCCAGCTGGAAGCCCGCCCCCAATGTTTCGAGAGACTGCAGCACCTTCAATCGGCGCTCGGCAGTCGCCGTCAACGTCTTGTTGGCAGGAACCGTAAAGAGCGCGTAGGCGCGGGTCTTGGACCGGCCGACACGGCCGCGCAGCTGGTAGAGCTGTGCAAGGCCGAACATATCCGCCCGGTGTACGATCAACGTGTTCGCGGTCGGAATATCCAGCCCGGATTCCACGATCGTTGTCGACAGCAGGACGTTGTACTTGCCCTCATAGAAGGCGTTCATGACGTCTTCCAGTTCCCCCGGAGGCATCTGGCCGTGGGCAACCGCCACTTTCAGTTCAGGCACCTGATTTTCAAGGAACTCGAGGCGCTCTGCGATGTCGGCAAGGCGCGGACAGACATAGAAGCTCTGCCCGCCTCTGTAATGCTCGCGCAGAAGGGCTTCTCGAACCACCAACGGATCGAACGGCGAAACGAACGTGCGCACTGCCAGTCGGTCCACAGGCGGCGTTGCGATCAGCGACAGTTCGCGTACCCCGGTCAGCGCAAGCTGCAAGGTCCGCGGGATCGGTGTGGCCGATAGCGTCAACACGTGAACGTCCGATTTCAGCTCCTTCAGCCGCTCCTTGTGCTTGACCCCGAAATGCTGCTCCTCGTCGATGATAAGCAGGCCGAGATCCCGGAATTCGATGGACTTGCCCAGCAAAGCATGGGTGCCGACGACAATATCGACTGAACCGTCCGTGATGCCTTTCTTGGTCAGGCTCAGTTGTTTGGTGGGCACCAGGCGGGATGCATGGGCTACGTTGATCGGCAGACCATGAAAGCGCTCGGAGAAGGTCTTGAAGTGCTGACGGGCCAAAAGGGTCGTCGGTACCACCACCGCAACCTGGCGCCCGGACATGGCGGCAATGAAAGCTGCACGAAGTGCCACTTCCGTCTTGCCGAATCCAACGTCGCCGCAAACCAGCCGATCCATCGGCCGCCCCGATGACAGATCTTCGAAAACCGCATCGATCGCCGTAAGCTGATCGTCTGTTTCCTCGTAGGGGAATCGCGTCGCGAACTCGTCGTAGACGCCTTCCGGTGTTTCCACCACCGGCGCGGTCTTTAGAGCGCGTTGAGCTGCTGTCTTGATCAGGCCGTCGGCGATTTCCAGAATGCGCTTCTTGAGCTTGGCCTTGCGTGCCTGCCAGGCACCGCCACCGAGCTTGTCGAGCTGGGCTTCCTGGTCTTCCGAGCCATAGCGGGACAGAAGCTCGATGTTTTCGACCGGAAGATAGAGTTTGTCGCCACCGGCATATTGAAGTTCCAGGCAGTCATGCGGCGCGCCGACAGCTTCAATCGTTTTCAGACCGATGAACCTGCCGATACCGTGGTCCACGTGAACGACGAGATCGCCTTCCGAAAGGCCCGTCGCTTCGGTAATGACGTTGGCGCCCTTGGACTTGCGACGCGACTTGCGAACCAGCCTGTCGCCGAGAATGTCCTGTTCGCCGATGAAGACGACGTCATTGAGCTCAAAGCCATGCTCGATGCCCAGTACACACAGCGCAGTTGTCTTGGCGGGAAGTTCCTCGATGTCCTTCAGCGTGTCCGCATTCTTGACCGCTCCAAGACCATGGTCTTCAAGAATCTGGCCGAGTCGGTCGCGCGAACCTTCCGACCAGCAGGCAATCACCGTGCGTTTGCCTTGCTTTTGCAGTTGGCGCACGTGAGTTGTCAGCGCGTCAAAAATGTTGATGTCGCCCGCTGCCCTTTCGGCAGCAAAACTCCGGCCCTGACGCCCACCCAGTTCGACAATCGTCTTGCCGCTGCCTGGCGGCGGCGTAAAGGGATCAAGTGCGGCGCTTGCGCGGTCGGCGACAGCTGCTCGCCATTCCTCTTCGGTGACATAGAGACTGGCCGGTTCCACCGGCATGTAAGGCACCGTTCCGGCGCTTGTCCCCATTTCGCGCGCTTCCTGACGTGCGCGGTAGTATTCCGTGACTTGGTCAACGCGTTCGCGGACTGCGTCACTCATGCTGGTGTCCAGAACGACAGGCGTATCGCCGATGTAATCGAACAGACTTTCCAGTCGGTCGTGGAACAGTGGCAGCCAATGCTCCATGCCTGCGTATCGGCGACCGTCACTGATCGACTGATAGAGCACGTCTTCTCGGCTGGCTGCGCCAAAATTGGCAAGATAGGAACGACGGAAGCGGGAGATGGCTTCCTCGGACAATACGACCTCGCTCATCGGAACCAGGTCAAGTCGTTTCAGCTGTTTGGAGGTTCTCTGTGTTTCCGCGTTGAATGAGCGGATCGATTCAAGGGTATCGCCGAAGAAATCGAGCCGCACGGGCTCCTCCGCTCCAGGCGCGAAGAGGTCGACAATACCGCCCCGAACAGCATATTCACCGGTTTCACGAACGGTCGGAGTTCGCGAAAAACCGTTCATCTCCAGCCATGTGGAGATCGCTCCCATGTCGACCCGGTTACCCGGCGCCATGGAGAAGGTCTGGTCGGCCATGAAAGAGCGCTCGGGAACACGCTGAAGTGCCGCGTTGAGCGTTGTCATCAGTACGGTTTTCTTGCCGTCCGTCATGCCACGCGCAAGTTGGCCGAGCGCCAGCAAGCGGCGTGCACTGATCGCAGAGTTGGGCGAAACGCGGTCGTATGGCAGGCAATCCCAGGCGGGCAACTGCAGGATTTCGACCTCGGGATCGAAGAACTGAAGTGCTTCGCTGACCATGGCCATGCGCGTGGCGTCGCGAGCGACAAATACCAGGGCAAGACCCTGCGCCCGGGTTTCGGCGAGCAGCCTTGCAAGAGCGTAGCTTTCGGCCCCATCCGGAACGCCGGCAAGCGTCACGTTGGCCTGATCCTTCAGCAGGCTGTCAAACACAGCTGGCGTCCTTGTTGTTATCTGCCAAACCCGGCCGGACCGGCGGCTTCATGATAGGCAATGATGCGGCGGTAAAGCGGACCGTCCCACTCCTGCGGCAAGGGCTTGCGACCTGTCATCCAGGCGTACAGATCCTGGTCATGCGCTGTCAGCAAGTGCTCGAGTTCCAGGAGTTCTTCTTCCGCAAGGCTGTCGATCTTGGCATCCGCGAATCCACCCAACAGCAGATCCATTTCCTTCATGCCCCGATGCCAGCACCGAAACAGTATTTTCTTGCGCCGGGAATCCCGTTCGCCACCATTGATATCGACGTGTGCGCCGGACATTTCGGACATGAGAAACAGACCTATGAGAAGCTGACCGGCCTTTAGGCAAAGGCAGTATTGTTTTCGCCGATATCGGCCGGACGAGTGATTTCGTGTCGGTTATATAGCGCCAGAGAACGAGCTTGTCAGCGCCCAGTTCACAGAATGTTCTATTTGTTGCGCAGCGCTCCGCCTTCGTGGCAGAACAGGGGTTCGTGATACCGAATACCCTGCCGTCTCTCGAAGGTTTACACGCCGAACATGCGCCCGCCGGTCCTCGATCCACTGTTTGCCCCGGTTTCGACTTTGCCTGGAATCGGGCCAAAGATCGAACAGCTGGTGTCCGGCCTCGTCGGCAGCCAGCCGGACCGTGATGCGACCGTTGCTGATCTGCTTTTTCATATTCCTCATAGCCTTATAGACCGGCGGCACCGCCCGGGCATCGCCTATTCGGAAAATGGCGACATCGTCACACTGGATGTCACCATCGGCCGGCACATGGCGCCCCCCCGGCATTCGAAAGCACCTTACCGGATCAACGCCTACGACGAGACAGGCCAGATCACCTTTGTCTTCTTTCACCCGCGCCATGACTGGCTGGAGAAAACTTTTCCCGAAGGCGAACGAAGAATCGTGTCAGGCAAGGTCGAATGGTTCAACGAGCGCCCTCAGATGGTGCACCCGGACTATTCGCTGAAACCTGAGGAAGCGGAAGAAATGCCGGCAATCGAACCGGTCTATCCGTTAACCGCCGGTTTGAGCTCCAAAACCCTGCAAAAGGCTGTGCGGGCGGCTGTCGACCGTGTGCCTCACCTCCCGGAATGGCTGAATGACGCCCATCTTCACCAGACTGGCTGGCCGGACTTTGCAGAAGCCTTGAAGACACTGCATGCACCGCATGAACGCAACGACATCGACCCCGCCTCCCCCTTCATGCAGCGGCTTGCCTATGACGAGCTGCTCGCCAGCCAGTTGGCTCTTGCCATGGTGCGGGCACACATGCGTACGCTTGGCGGAATATCGCGACGCCCCAAAGGGGAACTGCAAAAAGCGGTGATAGCGTCACTGCCGTTTCAATTGACCGGCAGTCAGGCAAAAGCGATCGAAGAAATAAATGAAGACCTCGCCAAGCCGGTGCGCATGTTGCGGCTTCTGCAAGGCGATGTCGGCGCCGGCAAGACCGTTGTTGCGCTTGCCGCCCTGGCACAGGTGATAGAAACCGGTGCGCAAGGGGCCCTGATGGCGCCGACGGAAATTCTCGCCCGCCAGCACTACGCGTCGATGTTGCCACTGTGCGAAAAGGCAGGCATTCGCCTTGCCCTGATGACCGGAAAGGACAGCCAGAAGGAACGTCGCCTTCGACAGGAGCAGTTGGACGCAGGTGAGATCGACCTCGTAGTCGGCACCCACGCTCTTTTCCAGGGAACCGTGACTTTTCGCAATCTGGCCATGGTCGTCGTAGACGAGCAGCATCGCTTCGGTGTGCATCAACGGCTCGCCCTCTCAGCCAAGGGCAACGGCGTCGATGTTCTGGTCATGACCGCCACCCCTATTCCGAGAACTCTTGTGCTGACAGGCTTTGGCGACATGGACGTGTCTCGCCTGACGGACAAGCCCGCGGGCCGCAAGCCCATCACCACCGTATCAGTGTCCCTGGACCGCCTGGACGAGATCATTGGCCGGGTTGGTGCAGCGGTCGCCGACGGACAGAAGGTTTATTGGGTATGTCCATTGGTGGAAGAATCCGAAAAGATCGACCTGGCCGCCGTTGAGGAGCGTCACCGGGTTCTGGAACATGCTCTTCGGCAACGCGTCTCACTGGTCCACGGCCGCATGAACGCCGACGAAAAGGATGCCGCCATGGCTGACTTCAAGTCCGGCGCAACCAAGGTGCTGGTGGCAACAACCGTTATTGAAGTCGGCGTCGATGTGCCCGATGCCACCATAATCGTGATCGAACACGCCGAACGCTTTGGCCTCGCGCAATTGCACCAGCTGCGAGGCCGTGTCGGACGCGGTGACAAGCCCTCGTCCTGCGTCCTTCTTTACAAGGGACCGCTTGGAGAAACGGCCGGCGCGCGCCTCAATATCATGCGCCAGACCAACGATGGTTTCCTGATCGCGGAAGAAGATCTGAAGCTTCGCGGCGGTGGTGAAATTCTCGGCACCCGACAATCCGGCACGCCAGGTTTTCGTATCGCACGCGCCGACGAACACGCCGATCTGATGGAAGTTGCACGCGACGACGCGAGACTTATCCTTGAACTGGATCCGGATCTGAAAACCAAACGCGGCGAAGCTCTGCGGTGTCTTTTGTATCTGTTCGGCCGCGATGCCGCGATCAGGCTCCTCAGGGCCGGCTGACAAGTTCGAACAGCAGCAAGTCAATACCCAGGTGTCGGCACGACTACACCAGCAGCCATTTGAGCCAATCGTACGTAATTCGGCAAGGACGCCTGACGACGTAGGGCAAAGTGAATAATGGATTAGATTGCTTGCTAACGCACTCAGGCGTCTTCAGAGCTTCTCACCCGCTCCAGCTGCGCCGGATCGACAATATCGTCTGCGAGAATTTCCGGATATTTCGGATTGACCAGACCAGCCGAGATCACGAGCTTTGCGGCATCTTCGACACTCATGTCCAGTTCGATCACATCTTCCTTCGGAACAAACAGCAAGAAACCCGATGTCGGGTTCGGCGTGGTCGGCAGGAACACGGAAAGTGTATCGGCCTTGTCCTTGAGCCGGCGCTCCACTTCGCCCTTGGTGTCGGTGGAGATGAACACAATCGCCCAGAGGCCTCTACGCGGATATTCAATCAGTGCAGCTGTGGTAAAGCTGCTTCCACGCTGATCAAGCACTGTCTCAAAAATCTGCTTCAAGCCACTGTAAATGTTACGAACGAGCGGCATGCGACCGACGATTTTTTCGCCAACCGAGATAAGACTGCGCCCAAGGAAGTTTGCTGCAAGAAAGCCGACGACCGTGAGGACAAAAACTGCAACAATGAGCCCGAAACCGGGTATCGGAAACGGCAGGTAGGTGTCCGGATTGTAGATCTTGGGTACAAACGGCTTGACCCAGCCGTCCACCCATTTGATGAAGGTCCAGGTCAACCACAGGGTAATGCCGATCGGGCCGGCGATGACCAGCCCTGTCAGGAAGTAGTTGCGAAGACGTGTTGCCGCACCCGGCCGATGGCCTATCTTGTGCGCGTCTTCTGCTTTATGTTTGTGTCGGCTCATGGGTTAAACCCGAAACTTCCCTGTGTGTGCTCGTCTTTTCAACTGACCCGCAATTAGATAAGCATCTTTATCGCAGTGCGGTATCCTTCGCTTGATTTATTTTTCAGCGATGTATTCAAATTATGCCGGATTTGGAGGCAGTGTTGCGGCGGACCACGTTCAAACTTCTGGGAACCGGATGTGTCGGCCTCGGGATTGTCGGTGCGTTCCTTCCCATTCTGCCGAGCACGATCTTCTTCATCCTCGCCGCTGCCTGTTTTGCCAGATCCTCTCCCGCACTTGAGGCGCGCATCCTCAACCACCCTATCTTCGGGCCGCCAGTGATTGCCTGGCGCGAACATGGCGCGATCCCGCCGAAGGCAAAGATCTTCGCCATTTCCGGAATGACCTTCGGATATTGCGTCTTCTATCTTTCAGCCCATCCTGACCTGTGGCTTGCCATAGGTGTCGGACTGTTCATGATCGGCTGCGCAGCCTACGTCCTGTCTCGTCCATCGGGCCCGGGCAACACCCCTCCCGACGGTTGCAAGGATCCGTCATAGGTCGACGGGCTAAATGTCTGGAATAAGCCGTTTCCCAAGGGAAACAGCGCTTTCTTCCGCATATCCGAGTTGTTCGTAAAACCGCAGAACCTTGTCGTTGTCCTGACGTACCATAAGGTTGATCTTCGGACAGCCCTTCGCAACCAGGAATGCCTCGCAGCGGCTCATCAGCATTTTCCCAAGGCCCGCCGTCTGGCATTCGGGATCGACTGAAAGATAGTTGATCGAGCCGCGGTGGCCGTCATACCCGGCCATGACGGACCCGATAAGCCTGTCCCCGCGCAGAAGCACGAAGAAGGCACCGTTTTCGTCGGTCTGCTTGCGGTCGATGTCCTTGTCCGGATCATTCCAGGGGCGCGTCAGGCCACATTTCTCCCAGAGCGCAATGACGTCGGCTCTGTACCGCTCCTCAAAGGGCAAAACCCGATCTTGCGTGCTTGTGCTGTCCATGGACTATTCAACCGTCACCGATTTGGCCAGGTTCCTCGGCTGATCGACATCGGTGCCCATGAAGACAGCCGTGTGGTAGGCAATGAGCTGAACAGGCAACGCGTAGATGATCGGCGCAACGATATCCGACATGTCCGGCAGAATGACGGTATTTTCGGCCGCATTGCCACACTCCGACGCACCGCGCTCGTCTGTGATGAGCACGATCCGTCCGCCGCGCGCGGCCACTTCCTGCATGTTGGAAACGGTTTTCTCGTAAATCGCGTCAAAGGGCGCGATCACGAAAACCGGCATGTTTTCATCGATGAGGGCTATAGGACCGTGCTTGAGTTCCCCGGCAGCGTAGCCTTCTGCGTGGATGTAGGAGAGCTCCTTGAGCTTCAGCGCGCCTTCCAGTGCAAGCGGGAAATTGGTTGCCCGGCCGAGGTAAAGTGCATTGCTTGCCTTGGAGAGCGGATGCGCCAGTTTCTCGATATCGCTTTCACGGGCCAGGGCCTTGAGAGCGAGGCTCGGCACTTCGATCAATTCCGCGACAAGCTCCTGCTCCCGCTCCGGCGTCAGCACGCCGCGCTCCCGTCCGGCCTGCAGGGCAAGACCGGCGAGCACCGCAAGCTGACACGTGAAGGCCTTTGTCGAGGCAACGCCGATTTCAGGTCCGGCAATTGTCTGGAAAACCCTGTCGGCTTCCCGGGCTATCGTGCTTTCCGGAACATTGACGATCGCGCCGATCGTGGCACCATTCGTCTTGCAGTAGCGCAGTGAGGCGAGCGTGTCTGCAGTTTCGCCAGACTGGGAAATGACCAGCGCCGTGTCCTTGTCGCTCACCGGTGTTTCGCGATAGCGGAACTCGCTGGCGATATCGATCTCTACTGGAAGGCGGGCGTATTTCTCGAACCAGTATTTGGACACCAGACCGGCAAGATACGCTGTCCCGCAGGCCGTAATGATCAGACGCGACAGGTCCTTGAACTTGAGTTGGTCAGCCCCTTCCACGCGGGCCCGCTTGGTCGTGTAATCGAAATAGCGTGACAGCGTATGGCCCAGCACTTCCGGCTGCTCGTGGATTTCCTTGGCCATGAAATGCTTGTAGTTGCCTTTGTCCATAAGACTGGAGGTGACAGACGACCTTGCTTCCGGGCGCGTGACAGGCTGGTTCGCCTGATCGAAAATCTCAACACCTGCCCTAGTGATGACAGCCCAATCGCCCTCATCAAGATAGGTAATCCGGTCGGTAAACGGCGACAGGGCGATGGCATCGGACCCGAAGAACATTTCCCCGTCTCCATGCCCGACAGCAAGCGGCGATCCTTTGCGGGCACCGATAAGAAGATCTTCCTCACCGGAAAACAGCATCGCCAATGCAAAAGCACCCTTCAGGCGTGGCAGAACCTGTGCAACAGCATCGCGAGGAGAAAGTCCCTTGGCCATCGCCAAATTGACCAGATGGGCCACGACTTCTGTGTCGGTTTCGGTATCCAGCACGGCGCCGGCAGCGACGATTTCCTCTCGCAGTTCCAGATAGTTTTCGATGATACCATTATGAACGACGGCAACCGAGCCGGCCTGGTGCGGGTGGGCATTGGCAACAGTTGGTGCACCGTGTGTTGCCCACCGTGTGTGACCGATCCCGGAGATGCCTGTCAGGGGCGACTTTTCGAGAACAGCTTCAAGATTGCGCAGCTTGCCTTCCGCCCTGCGGCGCACGATGGCACCATCCACCAATGTGGCAACGCCAGCAGAATCATAGCCCCGGTATTCCAGTCGCTTCAGCGAATCCACAATCCGCGGCGCCGCATCAACCGTTCCCAACACGCCAACAATGCCACACATGCAAAAAGCCCTTTAAAAATGGATCCAACGGACCGCACTGCTTTAGACGACAGCGCCTGCCAACCAGAAATCAATCCCTGTTTCATTAAATGACAAGGGACGAGAATTGTATGAAAGTCAGGATTTGCTTTCCTTGGCAGCCTTCAGCCGCTCCCGCAGCTGTTTTGCCTTGCCTTCCTTGACGGTCTGCCGAGCGCGGCCAAATGCCATGGAATCCTGGTCCACATCATCGGTGATCACGCTTCCGGCAGCGACAAAAGACCCACTGCCGAGGCTGACCGGTGCCACCAGCGTGGAATTGGAACCGACAAAACTGCCCGCTCCAATCTCTGTCCGGTGTTTCAGGTAGCCGTCGTAATTGCAGGTAATCGTGCCAGCACCAATGTTCGACTTCGAACCGACACTTGCATCGCCGATGTAACTGAGATGATTGGCCTTGGCACCGTCTTCGAAGGTCGTGTTTTTGACTTCGACAAAGTTACCGACACGGGTGTCGGCCCCCAGAACCGCGCCGGGCCGCAGACGGGCATAGGGGCCAACAGCGCTATTTCTGCCAACGGATGCTCCCTCAAGGTGACTGAAGGCGCGGATCCTTGCTCCGCTTGCGACCCTTACCCCCGGGGCGAAGACGACATTCTGCTCTACGACCACATCAGATTCCAGAACGGTATCATGCGAGAAATAAACCGTGTGCGGCGCAAGCAATGTGCAGCCGTTTTCCAAAGCGAAATTACGCATACGAACCTGGAAATCCTCTTCACAGGCAGCCAGCTGGGCACGTGTATTGATGCCTTGCGTTTCGACTTCCGAACCCGAAACCGCAACAACCTTCAAGCCCCTGCTGTTGGCGATTTCAACCGCGTCCGTCAGGTAAAATTCGCTTTTGGCATTGGCATTGCCAATCGCATCCAACAAAGAAAGCGCATGCTGCCCCGAGAAACCCATGATGCCGGAATTGCAGAACGTGATCCTCCGTTCTGCGTCCGAGGCGTCCTTTTCTTCCCGAATGGCAACCAGTTGCCCGTTATCGGTCAGCAACCGGCCATAGCCGAATGGTTGTTGGGTTTCGAACCCAAGCACGGCCAGGTCTGCGCCATCCGACAAGGCCCGTCGAACTTTGCCGATCGTGTCTGCCGTCACCAGTGGAGTGTCGCCGAACAGGATCAGGACATCGTCTGAAGGCGAGGCCAGCGCAGAACGGGCGGCAAGCGCTGCGTGAGCCGTACCCAGCCTCTCGTGCTGGACATGACAATGTGCTTCCGGCGCAAGGTTTTGAACCAGCTTTTCAAGCTCGGGCATATCTGGGCCGGTTACGACGGAAATTCGGTCAGAGCCAGCCTGTTTCAGGGCCTTTACCACATGCCCGACCAACGGCAGTCCGCCGATCTCATGCATCACCTTTGGCAGGTTGGATTTCATCCGGGTGCCGAGTCCGGCGGCCAGAACAATCGAAAGGCAAGAACGGGAAGTCATCAAAGGTCCACTGTCAATTTTTCGGGCATCACCCACA
The DNA here is from genome assembly GCF_012273635.1 of Labrenzia sp. PO1. Taxonomy (NCBI): domain Bacteria; kingdom Pseudomonadati; phylum Pseudomonadota; class Alphaproteobacteria; order Hyphomicrobiales; family Stappiaceae; genus Labrenzia; species Labrenzia sp. PO1. The sequence goes on along the minus strand of NZ_JAAXCR010000003.1, from coordinate 234,618 downwards.
CAAGTCGGCCTCTATATGCCCCGATCCACAGAACATTGAAAGATCTGACTTCCTGAGTGCTTCGGTTTGCTTTTCATTAACCATAATGCACACCTGATGAGGTATCTTCTTTGAGATTCGTTTTCAGGCTCGGAAAGCAGGACTTTTGGCAAAACGGAAGGCACAAAAATCTGTTCGGGACGTTGTCCGGGATACGTTCACGCCTTCGCGTGTCGGCCTGCTTTCCTGGGCATTTGCGGCCGTTTGCATGGGAACTGTCGGCCTTGCTTCCTATCAGTTCAGCAACGCCCACGGCCAGTTCACACCGAAGTTCGATTTCCCGACGGGAATAACTCTGCCCCCGATCGGAAGCGTGGGTTCAACTGCCTCCATCACGTCACCTTCCGGCAGAGGGGTGCCGGTAGAAGTCATGCAGTTGCCGGAAGATAGCGATCACGCCCCCCTTCCCGGCCTGGACCAGAGCCAAATCGCGGTGCTGCAGAAAGAAATCGTCGGGTTGCGTCGACGCCTTAGCGCACTAGCCGAACAAAATCTTGCGTATTCGCGCCGCATCGCTGCACTGGAGAAGGAAGCTGCTTTTTCCAGGCTTTCTGAAACGGGAAATACCGACAGAGACAGCGGCGAACCAGTGGAACCGAGCCCGGGCATCGTCCGCACCGAGGTGACGGAAAAACTGGAAAAACCACTTCCCGTCCCCGTAGCGTCGCCAAAAGCAAAACGCGATGCTTCAAAGCTGAACCAGACGACTTCTGTGGCACCAGATCAGGCGGACATCAAGAATCAGTTTCCAACGCCGGCCCTTGATGTTCCCAAGGTGCCCCCCCGGATGGTCAGCATCGATTCCGGAACCGCTCCAGTCGACGCGCCTACCCGAAGTTTCAATCCTGCCGAACCGGTCCGGATAGTCGACCTGCCAAGGGTAGATCTGCCCGCGCCAGGTGGCGAACCCCAAGCGACAGGTTCAATACCCTTGGCTGTTGAAGACAATACGCCTTCTACACCGCCCTCGCCGGAGCCGTTCGACGCAACACCTACCCAGACGACAAGTCGACCTGCGGTTATCACGCCTTCCAGTCCCGCCGGACGGCTTCGTGGTGGCGGTGACAGCAAACTGAAGCGAAGCGATTTCGGAGCGATTATCGGTCACTACAGCTCAACTGCTGCAGCAGCAAAGGCATGGGCCGATTTCAAGAATCAAAATGCGGAACGCATGCGTGACCTTCGCCCGCTCCTGATGGAACGAAATACGCCTCAAGGCGGTATTGCCTTGATGGTCGGACCGTTTGCCAATGCGGCGGACGCTGCCGTTGCGTGTCTTCACCTGTTGGATGTGACTGAGCTCTGTCACCCGGCCCTGTTCGCGGGTGACCCGCTCGTGACTGCGGCGGAATTTCGCGACACGGCGTTTTAAGGCAACCTAATCTCGTTAGATTTCAGTCGGTTGATGCAATGCGCCAAGGCGAAGAACCTTGGCGCTGCGTTTACCCGATGGTCTGCAGCGCGGGGAACGTTTCCAGGAGCCAATAGGACAAGACCGCCATCTGCCCGGTCAGGAACATGACCCCGGTCAATACGAGAACGCCGCCCATGGTCTTTTCAACGACACCCATGTGCTTGCGGAACCGCCGCATGAACTTGAGAAACGGCGAAGCGAAAAGCGCGGCAATCAGGAACGGGATACCGAGGCCGAGTGCATAGGCGCTCAAGAGCAAGGCACCCTGCCCAACCGTTTCTTTTCCGCCAGCGACAAACAGAATGGCAGCCAGTATTGGGCCGACACAAGGTGTCCAGCCAAAGCCGAAGGCAAGGCCGATGACATAGGCGCCAAGCGGACCCGCAGGCTTTTTCTCCACGTGAACACGCGCTTCCTTGTAAAGCAGGCCTATGCGGAACACGCCAAGGAAATGCAGGCCCATAACGATGATCGCGGCGCCGGCGATATAGCTCAGGTAATCGAGATAGGCGCGAATGAACTGGCCAAGAAAACTGGCAGTCGCCCCCAGCAAAACGAACACGGTTGAAAAACCAAGCACAAAGAACAGGGCACTCAGAAACACCCGACGCGATGCAGCCGTGCTGTCTTCTGCTTCACCTGATAGCTGCTCCAGCGAAACGCCCGCAAGGAACCCCAGGTAAGGTGGCACCAACGGCAGAACGCAAGGCGAGACAAAAGATAGGACACCGGCAAGCGCGGCGCCTATGATGGTGACTTCCTGGATCATTCGACATTCCGGTTGTTCAGGCAGCCCACCGGCAATCCGGCGAGGCTCGGAGCGACCTTATTAGCCGCTTCCCCGCTTTGACCAAAGACACAAGGTGCTCACCATTTGGAGAGCTGTGAACACCGGTCAGTTTGCCTTGGCCGGTGCAGTTGCGGGCACTAGGCCTTTTTCCTGGAAATAGGTCAATGCGCCAGGATGTAGCGGCGCCGGCATGCCGTAGGCAACCAGGTCATTTTCGGTCAGGCGGCCAAGTGCGGGATGCAGACGTTTGAAACTGTCGAAATTTTCGAAAACCGCTTCTACGAGTGTTGTCACGATCGGTTCCGGCATGCGCGCAGACGTTACGAAGGTCGCGACAACGCCGAAGGAATCCACTGGCTGCGAAAGACCATAAAGGCCCGCAGGGATGTCGGCCGGCATGTAATAGGGAACTTCTGTCAAAAGCTCGTCAACCGCCTTGCCATCGATACCAATCAGACGAATATCGCAACGAGCCTGAGTTTCCTCGATCAACGCAGCCGGATGACCTATCAATTCGAAATAGGCATCAATTCTGCCTGAACAAAGAGCTTCAGACAGCTCCGATGTCTTGAGCTCTTCAAGATCTTCCTGATCACTCTGCGTCCAGCCAAGGCCGCTGATCAGTGCGTTCCAGGAAGCTGCAGACCCCGATCCCTTGCTGCCGATATTTATCTTTGCCTCTTTCAAATCATCGAAGACCCGATAAGAAGATTCGTCTCGAACGACGATCGTTGCGACTTCGGCATGAAGTGAAAAGATAGAGCGTAGCTCGTCAAACGGCCCGACCTCTTCAAAGGCAGAGGTCCCGAGAAAAGCGTGATGCTGCCAGTCGGACTGCACATAACCAAAATCGATTTCACCGGAACGAATCTTTTCGATATTGGCAATTGACCCCAGCGTGGTTTCGACTGAGCAACGAACGCCGTGGTCGGCGCGTGTCATGTTGACGATCTTGCAAGTCGCCCCGCCGGACGGATAGTAGACGCCGGTAACGCCGCCGGTGCCAATCGTAATGAAATGCTGTTCATCCGCACGCACGCCAGCGATTGCACCGCTCATAACCAACAATCCCGCGCCCAGAAGTGCGGTGAGACGGCTGCATGCGGTATTGGAACCGGACAACTGGCGCGTAAAGCACTGCGCTGCTACGAGGGTCTCCAGAGACTTTGCCAAATGTTCCGCCCTTCTGCCGCCGACAAATATGGCGGTATCCTTCAACAACTCGGCTACACACCGACCACAACAACCCAGCATCAGGCGCTGCAGTGCGACTCCTGCATCTGGCTGCCGAGGCACCCGCAAGATTACGCAATGTCGAAGGGATAGCAAAGGCGACGCGTCAACACCAGTTCGGGACGATCGGTTCAATGACAAGTTACCGAGCCCATGACCGGACCGATAGCGCAAACAGTTTGAAAAAATTTCTGGTCAGAACAAATTTCGATTGAACAAATGCTACGGACGAGAATATGCCACGGTCCCCAACCCCTTGGACCGGCCATACTCCAGACAGCGTCAGTTGTTTCGCCCTCCCCGGATCACCTCAAAGAGCTTCCCCTTTAGCTCTTCTTCAGCATCACCGTCGCGAAGGCCCTGCCGCCACTGGTCAAGGATGAGACGCAAGCCGAGCGTTTCCCGGCTATGCGGTAGGTCTCCGATAAACGACGCGAAAAACAGGTCGAGCCGTTCCCGGTCGATCAAGCCCTGGTCGATCAATCCGTGAATCAGCGTCATCGTCGCCGCGATGTGCCCTTTCACGAAATCGAACTCGACGGAGCTCGTGTGGGTGTCGATTGTCGTTGTGTGCATGTAACCTCTCATGTGCCTGATAACGTTACCTCACATAGCTTTATTGCGCTACCTGACAGTTTTCGCAGGAGAATGATCGTTATTTTCTTAGAAGCGAAAATTAGCAACTAGAGTTAAAAAGAGTAAAATCGACTGTACTTGATAATACTATCAATCGAAGGAGCGTTGTTGCTAATAACATGTGCGAGAATTCACCATTTCCCGAATTTGGTTGTGTGTTTTCAACAGTGACCACTGAACAACGCTGTTTTTTCCTACCCTGTTGAAAAAATCGATTTTGCCTCTTGCATTGTCCTCAAGGTCGGCCTAAACACACGCCACCAACGCGGTGGCGCTGCAACAACGCACTGAACCGCTTCGGAAATTGGTGAGAGCCGATAGCTCAGCTGGTAGAGCAACTGACTTTTAATCAGTAGGTCCAGGGTTCGAACCCCTGTCGGCTCACCAATATTTCCAAAACCTTAGCCTTAAAAATTTTAAGCTTGTAGTATCCACCGCTTGCGCGTCGCACGGTGGACGAGATCTGTGTTTTCACTATCCAAGTTCGCGATCCCGAGACCTGAGCACTTGCTGGCATTTGACCTAAAAGCAAAGCCGGACAACCCATCTGGATCGCCCGGCCAAACTAACCTTAAGTAAGATTCAAACAACGCAAAACCGTTTGCGTATTGAAAATTTTCTCACGTCAGGACGCAACAGGCTCCTGTTCCGTCTGGTTTTTTCCTTTTCCGCCAAACCAGCTTTTGACGGTTTCACGCATGGTCTGCATGTTCACATAAAGAATCGGGATCATGAGAATGCCGATGCAGGTCGCAAACAGCATGCCACCGAACACCGCGAAGCCAATGGCCTTCTGGCTGGCCGCACCAGCACTTGATGCGGTCATCAAAGGCACGACACCGAGCAAGAACGACAAGGCCGTCATCATGACCGCCCTGAACCGAAGATGAGCCGCTTCTACTGCTGCATCCTTGATCGACTTGCCATCGGCCCTTTGCTCCATCGCAAACTCGACGATGAGGATGGCATTCTTGGCGCCCATCCCGACAAGCATGATCATGCCAATCTGCGTGTAGAGGTTGACATCCCCCCCAGTCGCAAAGACCGCAACAAGCGCCCCGAGGATTGCAAACGACACCGACATCAAGATCGCAATCGGCATCGTCCAACTTTCATATTGAGCGACAAGGAAGAGATACGTGAACAAGATCGACAAAAGCAGGATGAAAAGAACGATCTGCCCCGATCCGAGCTGCTGCAGTGCTGTACCGGTCCACTCGAGAGCATACCCGTCCGGAAGAGCTTCAGCCCCCGCGGCATTGACTTCGTTGATGACCACACCTGTTGAGGCTCCAGGTGCCGGATCAGCCATCACGGCAGCAGCACGGAACATGTTGTAGCGGGTCAGAATCTGCGGACCGAGGACATTCTGTGTCGTCAGAATGCTGCGCATGGGCACCATGGTGCCGTCGCTCGACCGCACATAAAGTGCACCGATATCCTCCACCCGATCGCGGAACTTGCCTTCCGCCTGGATCATCACCTTGTAGACCCGGCCGAAGATGTTGAAGTCGTTGATATAGTACGAGCCCAGATAAGCCTGCAGTGTCGTGAACACATCCGACACATTGATGCCGAGCGTTTTGGCCTTTTCACGATCAAGATCGATAAAGACCTGAGGCACATTGGCCCGGAAAGTCGAGTAGGCGCGCCCAACTTCGGCACTCTGGTTGGCAGAATAAATCATCGAGCCAAGTGCCGATGACAAGTCCTGCGGCGAACCTCCACCGGTTTGTTGCAGCATCACCTGAACACCACCGGTCGTGCCAAGGCCCGGAATCGGCGGGGGGTTGAAGGCAATGATATTCGCACCGGGAATAGTCGAAAATTCCGCCCAGAACTTTGCAAGGATCGCGTCAATGCGAAGGTCGGGTGCCTGACGGTCTTCCCAGTTCTTCATAGTCGCAATCACCAGCGCCGCATTCGAGGACGTTGCGCCGTTGAGGATTGAGTAGCCGTTGACAATGACGACGTCTTCCACACCCGGCGTTTTGGAGGTCAGGTCAACCACCTGCTTGGTCACGTTCTCCGTCCGTTGCAACGACGCTCCATCGGGAAGCTGAACGTCGACCATCAGGTAGCCCTGGTCTTCCGAAGGCAGAAAGCCCTGAGGCAGTGATCCGCCGAGTGTCACGATCAAGGCGACCGCCCCTGCAACAACGGCAAGCCCAATCACGGCGAAGCGAACAAGGCGGCGAATAATACCGGTATATCCGTTGCGTACCGAGGTGATGCCACGGTCGAACAGCCCCATGATGCCGCGCGGCGGGCCAGAACGGGCTTTCAGGATCAGGCCACAGAGAGCCGGAGACAGCGTCAGCGCGTTGATTGAGGAAATCAACACAGAGACCGAGATGGTGACTGCGAACTGGGAATAGAGACGGCCGGTAATGCCTGGCATGAAGATAGTCGGAACGAACACCGCCAGCAGCACCAGCGTCGTGGCAATCACCGGACTGGTGATCTGTTCCATCGCTTTCGTCGTGGCTTCTTTCGGCGACAAGCCTTCGTCGGCAATGATGCGTTCCACGTTTTCCACGACGACGATGGCATCATCCACAACGATACCAATAGCCAGCACCAGTGCGAACAGCGAAATCGTGTTGAGCGTCATGCCAAGTGCCAGCAGGACCGCAAACGTGCCGATCAGCGACACTGGAATGGCAACAGTTGGAATGATTGTCGCTCGCCAGTTCCCGAGGAAGATGAACACCACCGAGACCACCAGAAGGAAGGTCAGGAAAAGTGTGGTGATGACGTCGTTGAGAGAAGCCTGAACGAAATCCGTGGTGTTGAAGGGAACGCCGTACTGCATGTCCGGCGGAAAATTCTTGGCCAGTTCATCCAGGCGAGCCAGCACGTTTTCCGATACCTGAAGCGCGTTAGCACCTGGTGCCTGATAGATTGCCAGAACCGTGGAGGGCTTGCCGTTGTATTCGCCGGAGGCGTTGTAAACCTGCGCGCCGAGTTCGACACGGGCAACATCGCCAATCGTTACGACTGCGCCGTCTGCACCGGTTCGCAGAACGATCTGCTCAAATTCTTCCGGTGAGGCCAGACGGCCCTTTGCCTTGATCGTGTACTGGAACTGCTGTCCGTCCGGAACCGGAGGTGCACCGATCTGACCGGCAGCCACCTGAATGTTCTGGTCACGTACGGCGGTGATGAAATCGGTCGGCGTCATGCCCAGGCTGGTCAACCTGTCCGGATCAAGCCAGATGCGCATGCCGTAGGAAAAGTCGGTCATGACGTCTGCCAGACCAACCCCAGGCACACGGGCAAGTGCATCCTTCAGGTTGATCGAAGCATAGTTTGACAGGAAGACCGGATCGTAACTGCCGTTTGGCGAAAACAGTGTGATGACCAGCAACATGTTCGTGCTGGCTTTCTGCACTGTCACACCGTTGTTGGTCACATCGCTTGGCAGCTGGCTGTTGGCCTGACTGACCCGGTTCTGCGTGTTGACCGTGGCAATGTCCGGGTCTGTTCCGACAGCGAAGGTAACGTTGAGCGAATAGTTGCCGCTGTCGTTACTGGTCGACTGCATGTAGATCATGTCGTCGACGCCGTTGACCTGCCCTTCGATTGGGGCGGCAACAGTTTCTTCCAGCACTTCGGCATTGGCGCCGGTATAGGTCGCCGTAACATTTACGACCGGCGGGGTGATATTCGGAAACTGTTCAACCGGAAGCGACAGATACCCAAGCACACCGGCAATAGTGATAACAATGGAAATGACCAGCGCGAATTTCGGCCGGTAGATAAAAAAGCGTGAAAACATTTAGCTTTTCTCCGCCGGCTTGGAAGCAAGTACCGGGTTCACGACAACGCCGGGGCGCACTTTCTGCAACCCTTCGATGATGACCTCGTCACCTTCCTTCAGGCCTTTAGAGACGACAAAATCCGTGCCTTCCTGCTGACCCAGTGTCACGTAGCGCTGTTCGACCTTCTTGTCCGACGTGATTGCCAGTGCAAACGCACCTTCCTGGTCCCTTTGAATGGCAGCCTGCGGCACAACCAGCGCCGTTTCCGTTTTCGGCGCTTCAAGAACCACCGTCACATACGTGCCGGAAATCAGGCGGATGTCCTTGTTGTCGAATTGTCCGCGGAAGGAGATGGTGCCTGTCGCCGTATCGACCTGATTGTCGATGAAGACGATTTTGCCCTTTTCATTATAGTCCTGCCCGTTGGGCAGAACCAGTTTCAGGTCTGGAGACTCATCCGGCTGGATATCGGCAGGGTTTATCCCGTGTGTCTTGACCGCGTTGAGGTACTGCGCCTCGCTGACGGAAAAATTGACATAGACAGGAGCAAGACTGATCAAGCTGGCCAGTGAATTCGTCGTGGGTCCGACGACCTCGCCAACGCTGTAGGTGGTCTTGCCGAGCTGGCCGTCGAAAGGTGCCGAAATGTCGGTGTAGCTGAGGTTGAGTTCCGCTTCCTGCAGAGATGATTGCGCTGCCTCCACAGAGGCTTCCGCCTGTTGCTTTTGCGCCAAGGTCGCTTCGTAAGCAGCCTCGGAGAGATGCCCCTTGTCTCGGAGGTCCCTGTCACGCTTCTCGTCAGCAGCCTTCAGTGCAGCGTCTGCCTTTGCGCTTGCAAGATCCGCCTTGGCTTTTGTCAGTGCGGCCTGATACTGCGCTTTTTCAATCGTGAACAACAGGTCGTTTTTCTTGACGACGGAGCCGTCCGGCACAGCTTTCTCTTCCAGGAAACCTTTGACGCGAGCCATGAGATCGACCTGGTCGATTGCAGCGACTTGCCCGACAAAACGTGCGCTTTGGCGAATATCCTGGGACGCAATCTTCGCAACGGTCACCGATGGTGGCGGCGCTGCCGGAGCGGCCTTTTGCGAGTCGTCAGAGCACGCGGCCAACAGAGCCGAGGTTGCAGCAACGAGTGCAAAATTGCGAGGGAAAGAGGCAAAAGGCAAAAAAGTCATTCGGGAACTCCGCAGTCCGACCATCAGGTCAAGGCGCATAATTTGGGGTTCACTATAAAAGGACTGGTTGATTCAACAAGTGAATAGTGCCCTTGCCGTGTGGTCTTGGCGGGAAAAATTCCTTAACGTTTTCAAAGTCACGTATACATTGCCCGACACGGCAATCACGAAACACACCTAATGGTTTGTGCGTCGGCAAATTTTCTGAATGCGATAAAGTGCAGCAAATCCAGCCAGAGAGCCGTGGGCGGAACACGTCTCCCGGCTAAGCCTTCTCAAAAAGAATGTATTTCATTTACGAGACAACTGGCGACAGGATCAGCGTGAGCCCGTTGAGCTGGCCTGCCGGCACTATCTTGCGCTCATCCAGGCCTTTGCAGCCGATTTCCAGAGCAACAATCTGCGGCAGGGAACCGGCAATTTGCGCAGCTGCATCAGTGCCGACCAGTGACGCATACGCAGATGGCGTTAGCACGGATATTGTTCCACGGGCAGTCTTGAGCTCCAGACCCAGACTGGTGGCGCGCATTTCGCGTTGGCCCGTGAACCCACCCAGAAACTCGTGATGATCCGAGGGATCGCCGGCAACGAGATAGACTGTCTTTATCGTTGACGCGCCGTTGGCATGATCCTGAAAGGCTTCTTTCCAGAAATTTTCGGGAAATCGATTCCTGCAGGTGAAATAGCCGATCTCCGGTGCAAGTGCATCACTGACAAATGTCAGGTCGAAGGCAACTTGCACCTTGCCGCCATCCGCCAGATTGGCGGTGCGCTCGAAGGAAAACGGCTCGTAGAGTTTCAGTCCAGCCTTGCTGAAATCGTCCCTGTCCTTCGCAGGATCGGAACTGTCCAGCACCAGCATGCTGGCCCCTTCGTGCCGGGACAGAAAATCTCGGTTGAAAGCTCCGAACGAGAAAACCTCTTCAGAAGCCTCGAAAATGAGATCCCGATCGGCAACGCTCAACAACTCGACGAAAAAACCGTCGAGCTGAACCAAACGGTTGGCCGTTCCCCAGGAATGGCGATTTTCAGGAGTAACCGTGAAACCAAGGTCCGCCCACACCTGGCCCGCGGCCTCCAGATCCCTCACCGCTACAACGACGTGATCGAGCCCGCGCACCATTATCTTGTCCCCTTCCCGCCTTGGCCGATCAGACCAGACGGCCCTGATGGATCGCTGCGCTTATGAAGGATGCAAACAGCGGATGCGGATCGAAAGGACGGGACTTCAGTTCCGGATGGTACTGAACACCGACGAACCAGGGATGATCCGCGATTTCGACCGTTTCCGGCAAAACACCGTCTGGCGATGTCCCGGCGAAAATCAGTCCGCATTTCTCGAGTTCATCGCGGTAGCCGATGTTGACTTCATACCGGTGGCGATGACGCTCCGAAATGCTGGTCGTTCCATAAATTTCAGCAATCTTGGAACCGGTCTTGAGCGCAGCAGGATAGGCTCCAAGGCGCATCGTACCGCCCAGATCGCCTTCGGCGTCGCGCACTTCCTTGCGGTTGCCCTTCGTCCACTCGGTCATCAGGCCGACAACAGGTTCCTTCGCCGGACCAAATTCGGTGGAATTGGCTTCGGCGATCCCGGCGAGATTACGCGCCGCTTCCAGAACCGCCATCTGCATGCCGAAGCAAATTCCGAAATACGGGATCTTGCGCGTCCGGGCGAAGTGTGCCGCAGCAATCTTGCCCTCGGCACCCCGTTCCCCAAAACCACCGGGAACCAGAATTCCGTGAACACCTTCCAGATAAGGGCTCGGGTCTTCCTTCTCGAAGGTCTCCGATTCGATCCATTCAAGGTTCACCTTGACCCGGTTGGCGATACCGCCATGGACCAATGCTTCGATCAGCGACTTGTAGGCATCCTTCAGAACGGTGTACTTGCCGACAATCGCGATCTTGACCTCGCCTTCCGGATTGGCAACCGCCTCGGAAATGCCGTTCCAGCGATCGAGCACCGGTGCAGGTGCCCCCTTGATGCCGAATGCAGCCAGAACTTCGTCGTCCAGCCCTTCCTTGTGGTAGGCAACCGGCACGTCGTAGATCGACTTGACGTCATAGGCCGGAATGACCGCGCTCTCGCGCACGTTACAGAATAGCGACAGCTTCCGTTTTTCCGTTTCCGGAATCGGGCGATCACAACGGATCATCAGGATATCCGGCTGAATACCGATGGACCGCAGTTCCTTTACGGAGTGCTGCGTCGGTTTGGTCTTCATTTCACCGGCGCTCGGGATGTAGGGCATCAGGGTCAGATGCACATAGACGACATCGCCTCGCGGAAGATCGTTGCCAAGCTGGCGGATCGCCTCGAAGAACGGCAGGCCTTCAATATCGCCCACAGTTCCGCCGATCTCGACGAGAACAAAATCGTAGTCCTCGTTGCCGGTCAGAACGAAGTTCTTGATCGCATCAGTCACGTGCGGAATGACCTGGACGGTTCCGCCCAGATAATCGCCGCGCCGTTCCTTGGCGATGATGTCCTGATAGATCCGCCCGGTGGTGATGTTGTCCTGCTGGTTCGCAGGACGACCGGTGAACCGTTCGTAGTGGCCGAGATCGAGGTCTGTTTCCGCACCATCGTCGGTCACAAAGCATTCGCCATGCTGATACGGGCTCATGGTGCCCGGATCGACGTTCAGGTAGGGATCGAGTTTACGGAGACGGACCTTGTAACCGCGAGCCTGGAGCAATGCGCCCAGTGCTGCAGAAGCAAGACCTTTTCCAAGCGAGGAGACCACGCCGCCAGTGATGAAAATATATCGCGCCATGGACCAATACCATATCCTTGCCGAGGGCGCCTTGGCCACTCGGGAGTTGCGTTCTCAACACATAAAAATGCCCTGCGAGTTAAGCCGCAGGGCATATGTCGGGTGAATGGGCCAGAAGACCCGTTCGGCCGCCTTACTGGGCGGCCGGGACCTGAGGTCCGGAAGGTTGCTGTTGGTTCAGCTGTTTCAACGAATCGAGAACACCGCCTGAACCGCCTTCGGTCGTGCCGTCCGTCGTGGCAGGCGCTTCCTGGGTTGCCGTCGGAACAGCATCAAGAATCGAACCGGGCCGGTCCTGATTCTTTGCAATAAGGCTGAGCGTCAGCGATGTAGCGAAGAAAGCGACCGCCAAAACGGCAGTTGCACGCGTCAGGATATTCGCAGTCCCACGACTGGACATCAGACCACCGCCTCCGCCACCAATGCCAAGCGCGCCGCCTTCGGAACGCTGCAGGAGGACAACAAGCACCAGGGCCAGGACGACCATCAAGTGGATTACGATGACTACGGTTTCCATCGAACGCCATTCTTCATTGAATTCAAGATTGGCGGCCTTCTACACCAGACGCCGCCAGCTTTCCACCCTTCAATTGCGCCTTCGACACAGAAGCTTCAAGGCCAGGCACAATATATTCGGTGTCTTCAGGAATAAGCAGCAAGTATGCCAAGGAAATCTTCAGCCTTGAGACTGGCGCCGCCAACAAGGGCGCCGTCAACATTGGCAACAGACATCAGTTCACGCGCATTGCCCGGTTTCACAGACCCGCCGTAAAGAAGGCGCATGGAAGCTCCTTCCCCGCCGAACCTTGCGGAAAGATTGTCCCGCATTGCCTTGTGCATTTCCTCAACATCACCTGCGGTGGGTGTCAGACCTGTACCGATCGCCCAGACCGGCTCGTAGGCAATCACGCAGTTTTCGGCAGTCGCCCCATCCGGAACCGATCCGTTCAATTGGCGGTCGACAATAGCAAGTGCCTGGCCTGCCTTGCGCTCGGCTTCTGTCTCGCCGACACACACAATCGCCACAAGACCGGCTCTCCAGGCCGCCCGAGCCTTTTCATTGACATCAACATCGCTTTCAGCGTGATCCGTCCGGCGTTCGGAATGACCAACGATGACGGCCTTTGCGCCGGCATCTGCAAGCATTTCAGCAGAAATGTCACCGGTGTGAGCACCAGAAACAGCGGTATGGCAATCCTGACCACCTACAGACAGAGCGCCACTGCCAGCCTTTTCCGCAATTGCTGCGATCAGCGTTGCAGGCGCACAAATCATCGCATCAACCGAATCCGCCAGATCGTCACTGATGCCGGCGATCATCTTGTAGACTTCAGCCTGGCTTGCCTTCAGACCGTTCATTTTCCAGTTACCGGCAACCAGCGGCTTGATCGCTGCGCTCATGTTCAGTTTCTCCCGCGGCATGATCCTTGATTTGCCGCCTATAGAGCAGAAGCGCACACGCGTTGCAATCACCCTGAGGACGGGAAAACCCAAATCGCTTCCGAAGTTTGTAAAAGGCCGCCTTGCGGCGGCGGCGCGGCGTCTTTATGATCCGCCCGCTCCGGCCAAGGCCGGTCCTGAATTCAGCCGGTGACACCGGCTGCCGGAACGAAGAAGAATACGGGAGTCGTCATGCTTGACGCGCTGCGCAAGGGCGCTGGCACCTGGGTTGCCAAACTGTTTATTGCTCTGTTGATCTTTAGCTTCGCCGTGTGGGGCATTAGCGGTTTCTTGACCGGTGTCGGCCAGAACACCGCCGCCAAGGTCGGTGACACGGAAGTCTCCCTGTTCGATTTTGACCGGGCCTACAGGCAGGACCTCGGACGGCTGGCTCAACAGTTCGGCCGGCCGCTGACGCCGGCAGAAGGTGCGACCCTCGGTGTTCCGCAGCAAACGCTGGGCAAGCTTGTGGCCGAAGCGGCCATGAACAACACCGCTCAAAACATGAAACTCGGTGTTTCGGACGAACGCCTGGCGACCATTATCCAGAGTGACCCTGCATTTCAGGGCCTTGGCGGCAGGTACGACAAGAACCGACTACAGCAGGTTCTGCAGGCAAACGGATACCGGGAAGACGAATATGTCGTCGAACGCCGCAAGGTTGCAGAGCGTGCGCAGCTTGCAGAAGGCCTCGCCGGCAGCATGAAGGCGCCGATTGCCTATCTGGAAGTTCTTGACGCCTATCAGGGCGAAACGCGAAGCGTTGATTACCTGGTCGTCACACCGGAATTCATCGGAGACATCGAGGATCCGGCTGAAGGTGTCCTGACAACCTACTTCGAAGAGAACAAGGACAATTTCCGCGCACCCGAGTTCCGTGAAATCAAATACGTCTCACTCACGCCGACGTCTCTCTCTCGTCCGGATGACATTTCCGACGAAGACGCTCGCGCTGAGTTTGAGCGCCGGTCGGAAGATTTCTTCCAGCCCGAACGCCGCAAGATCCGTCAAATGTCCTTCCCGTCTCAACAGGCTGCGGAAGAAGCTGCCGAAGAAATCGCGAACGGCAAGACCTTTGACGAACTCATGACTGACCGGAACCTTGCCAACAACGACGTTGCCCTTGGCGTCATGGCAAAGGCCGATTTTCTCGATGAAGCTATCGGCGACGCCGCTTTCAGCCTGGAAGAAGGCGCCACCAGCGGTACGGTGGAAGGCAGGTTCTCGACTGTCATTCTGAATGTCGAAGAAATCCTTCCGGAAAGCACCAAACCCTTCGAAGACGTGAAGGACGAGATCGTCCAGAGCCTCGCAAAGGAACAGGCGGAACGGGAAATTCTGGATCTGCTTAACGAAGTCGAGGATGCCCGGGCAGGCGGTGCTCCGCTGGACGAAATCGGCGAGCGTTTCTCCCTGACTGTAGAAACTCCGCCAGCTTTTGATGCATCCGGAAACGGTGAAGACGGTAAACCCGTAACCTTGCCTGATGCTGAGGGACTTGTAGCAGGTGCGTTCGACAGTGACATCGGCATCGAAAACGATGTCCTTCAGCTCGGTGAGCAAGGCTTTCTCTGGTATGACGTTGCAAAGGTTATTCCGTCGCGCGAACGCACCCTCGACGAAGTTCGCGAAGACGTCATTGCCGCCTGGAAGCAGGATGAACTCGGCAAACGCTTGAGCGACACTGCGGCAGACCTCTTGGCCAAGGCAGAGGGCGGCACGCCGTTCATCACCCTTTCCGCAGAAACCGGGCTGGAAGTGAAATCCGCAACTGACCTGAAGCGCAACACGCCGTCCGGGGATTTCGGCCGCGAAGCTGTTTCGGCAGTATTCGACGGCCCCGTTGGAACAAGCGCGGTCACCGAAACCAACGATGGCAACGGTCGGATCGTGCTTAAGGTGAGCGGTTCCAACGTACCGGACTTCCAGAGCGACGCACCGCAAGTAGCGGCCCTGGGTCAGCAGCTTTCCCAGCAAATTCAGGACACGTTGCTCGGCCAGTTCATCTCCGACCGGGAAACCAAGGCAGGGGTCGAGATAAACAATGCCGGTATCGCCCAGATGATCGGGTTGGACCGGAATTGATCCGTTTGAAAGTGGAATGACGACATGAGCACATTCAAGGACTTCATCGCCAAGGTGTCAGACGGTCACGCCTTGAGCCCTGAAGAAGCCCGCGAAGCCTTTGAGGTGATCCTGTCGGGATCTGCAACACCATCGCAGCTTGGCGGGTTTCTGATGGCCTTGCGTGTGCGCGGCGAAAGCATTGCCGAAGTCACGGGTGCAGTCGCGACCATGCGGTCCAAGATGATCCCCGTGAGGGCCCCGGCCAACGCGATGGATATAGTGGGAACGGGTGGCGACAATTCCGGCAGCTACAACATTTCCACGTGCACGGCCCTGGTCGTCGCCGGCAGCGGCGTACCGGTCGCCAAACACGGCAACAGGTCATTGTCTTCCAAGTCGGGCGCTGCAGAAGCGCTCGCCGAACTTGGCGTCAACATCGATATCGATGCCAGGAAGATATCCGATTGCATCAACAGGGCGGGTATCGGTTTCATGTTCGCCCCGCTGCACCATGCAGCCATGAAACACGTGGGTCCAACCCGCATGGAACTCGGCACGCGCACAATCTTCAATCTGCTTGGCCCATTGACCAATCCCGCAGGTGTGAAGCGCCAGATGGTTGGTGTATTTGCCCGCAAATGGGTGGAGCCGCTTGCGGAAGCTCTTCGCGAGCTAGGGTCCGAAAAGGCCTGGGTCGTTCACGGGTCCGACGGAATGGACGAGATAACCACAACCGGTCCAACCGCAATTGCCGAACTCAAGAACGGGACAATCCGTTCGTTTGAAATTTCACCCGAAGATGTCGGCCTTTCCGTTTCCGATCCGCAAGATCTCAAGGGCGGACTTCCCTCGGAAAACGCGAAAGCCCTGCGCGACGTCCTCGCCGGAGCAAAGAACGCCTATCGCGATGTGGTGCTGTTCAATGCGGCTGCCTCCCTGCTGGTTGCAGACAAGGTGGAAACCTTGAAGGATGGTGTCGAGTTGGCGGCGCAATCCATTGACAGCGGATCCGCAGCCGACACCTTGGAAAAGCTTGTCGCAGCATCGAACGGGTAAGACATGGCAGACATTCTTCAAAAGATCGAAGCCTACAAGCGCGAGGAAATCGTCGCTGCAAAGGCATCCGTTCCGATCGACGAACTCAAGGCACGCATCAAAGACGTGAGTGCTCCACGTGGGTTTCTCAAGGCGATCGAAGCCAAACACGATACCGGTGAATACGCACTCATTGCGGAAATCAAGAAGGCCAGCCCTTCGAAAGGGCTCATTCGGGAAGATTTCAATCCACCTCTCCTGGCAAAGGCTTACGAAGTAGGCGGCGCAGCCTGTCTTTCGGTCCTGACCGATACGCCCTCTTTTCAGGGAAAGCCTGAATTTCTGGCTGCTGCACGTGACGCTGTTGCCCTTCCGGCGCTGCGCAAGGATTTCCTCTACGATCCTTACCAGGTATATGAAGCCAGAGCCTGGGGGGGCGATTGCATCCTGATCATTCTGGCCGCTGTTGATGACGACACCGCCAAAGCATTGGAAGACACCGCGTTCGAACTCGGAATGGATGTCTTGCTCGAGGTACATGACGCTGATGAGCTGGAGCGTGCGCTCAAGCGGTCGTCTCGTCTGCTCGGTATCAACAACCGCAATCTCAAGACATTCGAGACCAAGCTGGAAACAAGCGAAGAGCTCGCACCGCGCATTCCGGACGACAGAATCATTGTCGGCGAAAGCGGCCTGTTCACCCCCGCCGACCTATCCCGAATGAACAAGGTTGGTATTTCAACGTTCTTGATCGGCGAAAGCCTGATGCGTCAGGAAGACGTCGCCTCGGCTACCAGAACGCTCCTGGCCCGTCCGGCCCTCTCCGAAGCGGTTTAGGCGGACATGGCCAACAAGGACGCCAAACTGACCCATCTGGATGCGGCAGGGTCTGCCAACATGGTGGACGTATCCGAGAAGTCCGTAACGCATCGGATTGCTGTGGCGCGCGGGACCGTCACCATGCGGACGGAAACCCTGGATCTCATCCGGTCCGGTAACGCCAAGAAAGGCGACGTTATCGGCACGGCACGCATAGCCGGCATCCTGGCCGCCAAGAAGACCCACGAACTGATACCGCTCTGCCATCCACTAATGTTGTCCAAGGTGTCCATCGACATCGATACCGATGATGATCTTCCCGGCCTCATAGTGACAGCGACAACCAAGGTCAGCGGCCAGACAGGTGTCGAGATGGAAGCCTTGACCGCATGCTCGCTGGCCTGCCTGACGATCTACGACATGGCTAAGGCCGTAGACCGTGGCATGGTCATCGGAGATATCTGTCTGGTCGAAAAATCCGGTGGCAAATCCGGCCATTGGACACTCGACAAGGACGGCAGCCTGGGTGGCACCTGATGAGCCTGATGCCTGTCGACGAAGCGCTGACGAAGCTCCTTTCCGGCGTAAATCCTCTTGAAACGGAATATGTTCCGCTCGAGAGCGCCAACGGCAGATATCTGTCCGCCCCCCTTGTTTCCACCCGAACCCAACCGCCTTTCGCAGCGTCTGCGATGGACGGCTACGCCATTCGTCATGAAGATCTTTCCGCTTCCCGAACATCCTTGACCGTTGTCGGCGAAGCACCGGCCGGCCATGGTTTTTCCGGAACGGTCGGCAACGGTGAAACGGTGAGGATCTTTACCGGTGCTCCTGTGCCGGCCGGTACGGACACGATCCTGATCCAGGAAAACGCTGAGCGTGAAGGCGAGCGCATAACCGTTCTGGAGAACCCGGCCAAGGGCGCATTCGTCCGTCCGGCCGGCCTGGACTTTTCCGAAGGTGATGTGCTTCTGCAACCGCCGCTCAAACTTGCTTACCGGCATCTCGCCCTTGCCGCTGCAATGAACCACGCGGTCCTGCCGGTGCACCGCAGACCGAAGGTTGCGATACTCGCAACCGGGGATGAACTCGTTCGCCCAGGAACGGAACCGGGACCGGATCAGATAATCGCCTCGAACCACGCAGGTATCGCCGCACTCGTGGAAGATTGTGGCGGTCAGCCACTCGATCTTGGAATATCACCCGACGAACCGGTGGCACTTGCGAACCACGTTAGGCGTGCGATTACGGAGAAGGCCGACATTCTCGTCACGCTTGGGGGGGCCTCAGTCGGCGACCACGATCTTGTTCAAAGTGTCCTTGGACAGGAAGGCATGGACCTGGCGTTCTGGCGAATTGCAATGCGTCCGGGCAAGCCGCTGATGGCAGGCCGTCTTGGCGGCACAAAGGTTCTTGGTCTGCCCGGAAACCCCGTCTCAAGCCTTATATGCGGCTTGCTGTTTCTGAAGCCACTCATGCAGGCAATGCTCGGTCAGACGCCGGAACAGTCCGGACCTCAACGAGCCATACTCGCTTCTCCCTTGCCCGAGAACGACCGCAGGCAGGACTACGTCAGGGCAACGCTTTCCAATTCGGAACACGGCGATCTGATCGTAACGCCGTTTTCCCGGCAAGACAGTTCCATGTTGAACCTGCTCGCCAAATCCGGCGCACTTGTGGTCCGTCCACCTCATGCACCGGCGCTGGAAGCCGGAGCAGAAGTGCCCATACTGGTACTCTGACGTGACGTGGCAGCTAGCCGTGCGACTGTCTGCGCTCGTGCCCCAATCGAGAAGCTGATTACTCCTCCCTCAGGAAAACAAAACCCGGCCGAGTGTCGGCCGGGTTCTTATTCTTAAATCAGCACGAGGTCGGTTACGCCTTCTGGACGGCGCGCTTTGCCATAACGGTAACCAGGTTCGCACGATAAGCAGCAGACCCGTGAATGTCTGACAGAAGATCGTCTGCGTCGGGTGCTATGCCGGCGACGGCGTCGGCTGAGAAATTACTTGCAAGCGCCGTTTCCATGGCGGACATGCGGAAGACACCACCCTGCCCTGCTCCGGTCACCGCAACCTTGACGGAGCCATCGTTGCCTTTGGCAACAAAGACACCGGCCATGGCATAACGCGATGCCGGGTTCGGGTATTTGGCATAGGCACTGGCCGCAGCACCCGGAAACTTGACGGCGACGACGATTTCATCTTCATCAAGCGCGGTTTCAAACATGCCGGTGAAGAACTCTTCCGCTGCCAGTTCCCGCTTGCTGGTGACAACGGTAGCACCGAGCGCAACCAGCGCAGCAGGATAGTCGGCTGCAGGATCATTGTTGGCAATCGAGCCGCCAATGGTGCCCATATGACGAACCGCCGGGTCACCAATGCCACCGGCGAGTGACGCCAGTCCAGGAAGCTTCTGCTTCACCAGATCGGAAGTCGAGACTTCGAAATGGCTCGTTGCTGCGCCGATGGTCACACCATCGCCGTTTGCGCTGATCCCCTTCATGTCCGCAATCTTGGTGACATCCACCAGATCGCTGGGGGCTGCAAGCCGCTGTTTCATGGTTGGCAGCAAAGTCTGGCCACCACCAAGGAATTTGCCGTCATCGGCATTGGCCATTAGTGAAGCAGCTTCCGCTACCGATCCGGCCTTGTGATACGTCGTTTCATACATGCTGGGTCTCCCCGGATTTCGAACTGTTCAATGGCGGGCGGGTTGCCCCGCCCGAAAATCCCGTTGTGGCGTTATTCGGCCGCCTGCTTCACACCTGCATGGTAAAGCGCCCAGACCTTTTCAGGAGAGGCTGGCATCGACAGGCTGTTGTCCCCGATCGCATCCGTGATCGCATTGATAACTGCCGGCGGAGATCCGATAGCCCCGGCTTCGCCGCAACCTTTCATGCCAAGCGGGTTGCCTGGGCAGGCCGTGACATGCGTCGACAGATTGTAGGACGGCACATCATCGGCACGCGGCATGCAGTAATCCATGTAGGACGCCGTCAGCAGCTGGCCGTTTTCGTCGTAGGACGCATTTTCCAGAAGTGCCTGGCCAATGCCCTGCGTAATACCGCCATGCACCTGACCTTCCACGATCATCGGGTTGATGATGTTGCCGAAGTCGTCAGCCGCGACGAAGTTGACCACTTCCGTCTTGCCCGTATCCGGATCCACCTCGACTTCGCAGACATAGGTACCTGCCGGGAAGGTGAAGTTGGTCGGATCGTAGAAGGCACCTTCCTTCAGGCCCGGCTCCATGCCTTCAGGCAGGTTGTGCGCCGTGTAGGCAGCGAGAGCCACCTCGGTGAAGGTCAGCTTCTTGTCGGTACCGGCTACTTTCAATTCGCCACCTTCGATCTGGATGTCTCCTTCGGAGGCTTCCATCAGGTGAGCAGCAATCTTCTTCGCCTTGGCTTCGACCTTGTCGAGCGCCTTGACGATTGCCGACATGCCGACCGCACCGGAGCGCGAGCCGTAGGTTCCCATACCGAACTGAACCTTGTCGGTATCGCCATGAACAATGGACACCGCATTGGTATCCAGGCCAAAACGTTCGCTGATCAGCTGGGCAAAGGTTGTCTCGTGTCCCTGACCATGGCTGTGCGATCCCGTCAGAACCTCGATCGATCCGACAGGGTTTACCCTCACTTCGGCAGATTCCCAAAGACCGACACCGGCACCAAGTGAACCAACCGCAGCGGACGGTGCAATACCGCACGCCTCGATGTAGCAGGACAGACCAATACCGCGCAGCTTGCCGCGGGAAGCTGCTTCCGCCTTGCGGGCGGCAAAGCCGTCGTAGTCCGCGGCCTTGAGGGCTGCATCCAGCGTCGCATCATAATCACCTGCGTCGTAGCACATGATCACCGGTGTCTGATGCGGGAACGCACGGATGAAGTTCTTGCGACGGAACTCTGCTGGCGACAGGCCCACTTCACGGGCTGCCGTTTCCATGATCCGCTCCAGAAGATAGGTCGCCTCCGGCCGGCCGGCGCCCCGATAGGCATCCACCGGTGTGGTGTTGGTGTAGACCGTCTTCACGTTGGCGTGGATAGCCGGAATGTCGTACTGACCCGAAAGAAGCGTAGCGTAGAGATACGTCGGCACGGAAGACGAGAACAACGACATGTAGGCGCCGAGATTGGCGATCGTCTTGACCCTGAGGCCCAGGATCTTGTTGTCCGCGTCAAGAGCGAGTTCCGCTTCAGAGCGATGGTCGCGGCCATGTGCATCCGTCAGGAAGGCTTCGGTCCGGTCAGACACCCACTTGACCGGACGACCGACACGTTTGGACGCCCACAGGCAGACCATTTCTTCCGGGTAGATGTAGATCTTGGAACCAAAGCCGCCGCCGACATCAGGCGCAATCACACGCAGCTTGTTTTCAGGAGCAACGTTGTAGAAGGCTGACAACACCAGGCGAGCCACATGTGGATTCTGCGAAGTGGTGTAAAGCGTATAGTGCTCCTCGGCCGCATCGTAACCTGCAAGAGCTGCGCGCGGCTCCATCGCGTTCGGGACGAGGCGGTTGTTATGGATCTCCATGCGCGTGACATGAGCAGCCTTTTCGAAGGCCGCGTTTGTGGCCGCCTCGTCGCCAATTTCCCAATCGTAGATCAGGTTGCCTTCGGCTTCCGGGTGAATCTGCGGGGCACCTGCTTCGAGTGCCGCAAGCGGATCGATAACGGCAGGCAATTCCTCATAATCAACCACAACCGCGTCAGCGGCATCACGTGCCTGAGCCTGCGTATCGGCCACAACCACGGCAACGGCCTGCCCGACATGGCGGACAATTTCCGGTTCCAATGCGCGCCAACCGCCCATCTTCATCGGCGAACCATCCTTGGAATGGATCATCCAGCCACAGATCAGGTTGCCGATACCATCACCCACCAGTTGGTCGCCGGTGAGTACCGCATCCACACCCGGCATTGCCAGAGCAGCACTCGCATCGATCCCCTTGACCTTTGCATGCGCGTGCGGCGAGCGAACGAAAGCAGCATACCCCATGCCCGGCATGGTCATATCGTCGGTGTATTTGCCCTTGCCCGTAATGAAGCGCTTGTCTTCCTTGCGCAAGGCACGGGCGCCAATCCCTTCAACTGCCATTTCTTCTCTCCCGAATATCTGCCGGCTCCACCAGTACCGGACATCCTCCACTCGCCGGACAATCCGGCTGCTGCCATCAAGGCAACTGTCTCTCAAGACCTGGCGGTCAATACGAAGATGCCTGTTCCTCCCGGCATCTCATTCGATTGATCGGTCTTGCTGTCCTGCTGCGCGAACGTGTTCGCGCATCAATTTTGGGAGTTCAGGCCAACGCCGTTATTCGGCGGCCTGAGCCATACCGGCCATTTGATCGGAGGCGGCTTTGATCGCCTTGACGATATTGTGGTAGCCGGTGCAGCGGCAGATATTGCCTTCCAGCTCGTGGCGAATGGTTGCCTCGTCGAGATTACCAGCACCATGACGCTTGATCATGTCCACGGCGGTCATGATCATGCCGGGGGTACAGAAGCCGCACTGAAGCCCATGATGTTCACGGAAAGCTGCCTGTACGGGGTGCAGGCTGTCGGCTGTGCCGATCCCCTCAAGTGTTACAACTTCTGCGCCGTCGGCCTGGGCTGCGAGCATGGTGCAAGACTTTACGGCCTTGCCGTCGACATGCACAACGCAGGCACCGCATTGCGAGGTGTCGCAGCCAACGTGCGTACCAGTCAATCCGCGCACGTCCCGGATAAACGATACGAGCAGCGTCCGGTCTTCGACATCAGCCGAAACCGTCTTGCCGTTCAATACCATCGATACTTTCGACATGAATTCCTCTCCCTCATGAAATTCCCTGAACCGGAGCGATCAAGCCGGCCCACCTGCATGAAATGACAGGCAAGACCTCTGATGTCCGATCCAGACCAGCGTACGAATAAACAATCGAATTCGATTGCGTGTCACTGACCCAATTTCCCGGCTTGTCACCGTGTTTTGTGCTGGGGCCCTGGCGCGTCCTAAATTGTCAGAGCCCGATCATTTCAAGATTTGTCCTACCCGGTCAACTTGCAAGTGCAAGCACGACAATCACGGCGGCGAGCAACACAAGTCCCCAGACCATGGGGCCGCCGAACACGTTGCGTCCCGCAGCGGCTTCAATATTTTGTTCCGCCTGATGGATCTTTTCCTCGACTGCATGCTCCGCATCCTCAATTGCGTGCATGACTTCGCCAGGGGACTCTTCGATCGCGATCCGCTTGGCTTCCTCGGCCACACCGGGATCCAGATCATCATCAGTACCAGCTGCGGTCGCAGTTTCGTCCTGTCCTGCCGGTGAACCGACCATCTCGGAGAACTTCGTGAAAAAGTCTTCCGCCATTTTCTTGGCGGTAGAATCGATCAGCCGGCTGCCGAGTTGGGCAAGTTTGCCCCCGACCTGTGCCTTGGCTTCGTAGGAAAGTATGGTTTCGTCACCTTCCTCCGTAAGCTTCACATCCGCAGACCCCTTGGCAAACCCGGCGACGCCGCCCTTGCCTTCTCCCGAGATCGTGTAGCTTTCCGGAGGATTGATGTTCTCAAGGGTCACTTCCCCTTTGAACTTGGCTTTGACAGGCCCGATTTTCGATGTGACCGCGGCGGTCATTTCGGTGTCCGAGGTCTTCTCGAGGCTTTCGCAGCCCGGGATGCAGGCCCGCAAGACATCCGGATCGTTCAAGGCTTGCCATACGGTTTCCCGTTTGGCCGGAATCCGGTGGGAGCCGCTCATGTCCATATGTTTTCTCCCCAAGTTGCGCTTTAGCGCATATTTACAAAGGTTCAGTCGACATTCAACGCGATTGACGCGTCCGCCGCAAACACGTTTTCCCGCATGAGAGCGTGTTTCGTACAAATTTTCAATCGCTTATGTGAACAGAATTGCAGAACGCAATCCTTGACAGGCTGTCCGATGTCTTCAATTCAACGTATGACCTAGCTGTCGCAGTATGCGCCAAAAAGGCACTTCTGTCCTGACAGTTCCGGCCAGAATTTGATAAACGGACGGATAAACTGTTTTATCCGAAGGCAACGCCCGGTTCGACAGCCTTCTGGATGAAACCGGACAGGTCATTGGTCGCCAGAGGCTTGGCGTAGAAATATCCTTGCAGGTAGTCGCAATGCAGCTCCTGCATGATATTTCTCTGGGCAACAGTCTCGACACCTTCTGCTGTAACGTTCAGATCCAGCGCCTGCGCAACAGCGATGATGGACTTCACGACAGCAAGCGCATCCGCATCCTGATCCATGTTCATGATAAAGCTTCGGTCGATCTTGATACCGTCAACCGGCAGCTTGCGCAGATAACTGAACGAGGAATACCCGGTGCCGAAATCGTCAATAACGACGCGCGCCCCCTTGTCACGCAGCCACGTCAGGAAGGCCAGGGTCACCTGATCGTTGCTGAGGAACAACCCTTCGGTCACCTCGAATACCAGGCGATCCAGCGGCAATTCGGCGGCTGTCACAGCATCTTCGATGTCCTTGTAGATCCGGTTTGCCTGAACCTGCCTGGGAGACAGGTTCACATTCAACCGAACGTCATCGGAAATTCCGGTCAAGCTGCTGAACTCGGTAAAGGACGTCTTGAACATCCATGCGCCGATTTCGGTAATAAGACCACTGGCTTCGGCAGCTTCGATCATCCGAGCGGTATTCAGGAACGTTCCACTGGGGGTACGGAACCGCATCAGGGCCTCGAAGGACGCAAGGCTTTCGTCCCGGGCGTGCATGATCGGCTGATAATTCAGCGAAAACTTCGTCTGGTTGGAACTACCGGTAAGCAGTGAAGCAAGCCGCAGGCGCTCAAAGGCAGCCTCCTGCATCAGCGGATGAAAAACCGCGTGGTTGGTCACCCCTTTCTGACGCACATCGTTAAGGGCGATGGAGGCAAAACGCACGAGTTCTTCCGCGCCCTGCGTCTCGGTGCCGGTGGATGCAAACCCCAGCCGCAGTCGAAGGGTGATCTGGTTGTCTTCGAGCGTTATCGGTTGCTGGAAAGCACCTTCGATCCGCGCAACCACATCCTGAATCGTATTCTCTTCACCGCCCTTCAGAAGGATCAGAAATTCGTCCTTTTCCTTCCTGGCAATGGTGAGCGCATCGGGGAAGGTCTGCGACAGGCGGTGGCCGGTCCGTTTCAAGACCGCGCCGGCCTTTTCGTCGCCGATCCCGTCGACAATGACACGGAACCTTTGGATGTCGGAATGAACGACCAGCAGCTTGGCACCGTTGGCGGCGTGACGCTGAAAGGTTTCGATGAAACCGGAGAATGTCGACAGTCCAGTGACGCGATCAACATAGGCAAGGTTGCGAATATGCTCCAAAAGGCCGGTCTTCTCGTAGCCAAGCGCGACGTTGGAAACAAACAACTGCACGACTTCCGACCCGACGAGCTCCTCCAGCAACTCCTCGGAAATACCGAGATAAAGCGCGCCTGTCATGCCGTTACGGGTGACAAGCGGAAGAGCAAGTCCTTTGGGCGACGCGCATGTTGCCTGTGTCTCGACGCATCTTGCCACGGCATTGCGGATCGCATCGTCACTGATGACGTCCACCGGCAGGTCAATCTTGTCTTCGAAATTTCCCGTTGCCGCGAGCACACGGACGTTGGACTTGTCGAAGGACCCGTAGTCGGGAAGCGTCTCAAGACCACACAACAGGCTGTCGACAGGTTGCCCGACAAGAACCGTGAAATGCTTCAGGACTGCTGCAGCAAATTCACTCAGGGCGTTCTTTTCGACAATAGCTGCAAAATGCTCGTTTAACTGCTTGAGCTTCTTGCGGTTGGTCTCAAGCGACATGACAAGCTTGTAACCGCGCAGACCTGTAACGATGGCTGTAATCAGCTTGGTTCGCGACAATTCGGCTTTTTCGGTGTAACCGTCGATGTCGAATTTCATGATCACGTCGGTCTGCGGTGCATATCCGGGTTGACCTGTGCGCAGGATCAACCTCGTGAAATGATTGCCGAGTTCGGAACGGATCCAGCTCACAAGCCCGAGACCTGCCGTATCGCTTTCCATCACGACATCGACAAGTGCCACCGCGATATCTGGGTGTTTCAACAGGATCTGCCGGGCTTCCTGAGCCGACAGAGCATGCAAAAGTTCAAACGGACGATTTTCGAAGATGCATCCACCAACGGCGATCTTGGTGACTTCATGTACGTCGGGATCGTCATCGACAATCAGGATTTTCCAGGGCGCCTTCGTGATCTTCTTCACTTCCGGCTCGGAGGGGGCAAGAAAGTCCATCACCATCTCAATGCACCTTCTGTCCGAGAGGCTTCCTGGTATCCTGAGCGACCATGGCGGGGAATTCGATAATGAATTCCGTTCCCGACCCGACGCTGGAAGACACCGAGATGGTTCCGTTCAAGGCTTCGGTGACCAGCTGGTAACAAATCGCCATCCCTAAACCGGATCCTCCTTTGCCGAACTTCGTCGTGAAGAACGGCTCGAATACTTTTTTCAGATTCTTCTCCGGAATGCCCACACCGAAATCCTGGCATTTGAAGATAATCTTGCGTTCGTTCAAATTGTTTCGGTTCTTGTCCTTCGGGTGAACCACCTGGGAAGACAGCTTGATCAGACCTTCGCTTCGCCCTTCGTATCCGTGCTTGATGGCGTTTTCGACAAAATTCGAAACGAGCTGACTGACCGCACCAGGATAGCTGTCGATGATTTCGTCCGCATGGAGATCAAGCTCGACCTTGAAAGGCGTTTTCTTGAGCGTCGGCTGCAGTGTTGCAAGAGTTTCACGAATGATGTGGTCGAAATTGAAGGACCGCTTCTTCTCGCTCTGCCTGTCGACAGCCACCTGACGAAAGTTTCCGACAAGCTCACGGGCCCGGCCGAGTGTCTTCTCGATGATATGTGCGGTATCGGAGATACGTTCGACTTCGTTTTCCAGGGCTTCCTTGCTCAGTTTCTGCTCTTCAAGTTCGGTACGCAAGTAACCGGTTGAATCCTTGATGGTCGTGGCCGCCATCAACGCGTTTCCAAGAGGCGTGTTCAGCTCGTGCGAAACCCCGGCAACCAGCGCACCAAGCGCGGCCAGATTATCTGCCTGGATAAGCTCTTCCTGCACCAACTTAAGCTGCTCCGTCCGGTGGGCGACCAAGTCCTCGAGATTAGTCTGGTATTCTTGAATTTTCTGCAAATCCAGATGCCGGCGCTGAACCATGGACTGGAGACTGGCGGCGAGAATACCGATTTCGTCCGCTCGGCCAGGCATCAGTTCGGCCTTGGGTGGATCTTCGATCAGGCGCGGCGTGGAAAGATACTCCACGATTGCAGAAAGCGGCTGACCGATCAGACGGCGAAAGACTGTTCTGATCACAATGGCGAGCAACAGCAGATAGACAATGATCGCGGTGACGATGAACCCGACAGTCGAAACGATTTCATAGGAAATCGTGTTGCGGTCGATGAGAATGAACACCTGCCCGATTGCATCCTTGTGCAGGATGGTGCTGGGCGAATTGAGTGTATAACTGAGAGCTTCGGCAGCGCGCGGCCCGGTAACAGGTTCACCGAAATTGCCTGTGTCCGGTGTTTCAACCCAGACTTTCTCGACAACTTCGAGACTTTCCAACCCGCGGATGAGCTGCAGGGTCGCGTCCGCATTGACTGTCCAGATGGCGCGTTCAAACGGGCGTTTGGTTGCCTGAAAGAAGGCCTCAGTCACACGAATGGCGCGAGCGTGAGAGGCGTCCCACGTGATCTTCGTGAGAATGCCGATG
Source organism: Labrenzia sp. PO1 (assembly GCF_012273635.1). Lineage (NCBI taxonomy): Bacteria > Pseudomonadati > Pseudomonadota > Alphaproteobacteria > Hyphomicrobiales > Stappiaceae > Labrenzia > Labrenzia sp. PO1. Next base: position 206,659 of record NZ_JAAXCR010000003.1, on the reverse strand, counting down.
AATATGACGCCAAGAACAGCGAAAAGACCGAGCGTATAGAGAATGAATGTCCGGGACAGGCTGGAACGGCCCATCTCCTTGGGAGTATATGGCAACGACGTACTGCCGTTCAGTGTCAAGACGCCCACCTCAATTCGCGGTGTCCGTTCCAGCTCATAAAACTCCGGCAGAACGCCGATTTAAATGGCTTCCAGTCAAGGACGAAAACCGAACCGCCTTTGCGGACCGTCTCTTCAATACTTGATTCACAGACACATCTATATTGCCCCTCGCCCCATCAATGCGCCGCGCAGCGGAGATCATGTGATTAGAGCGTCAGTGTGTCGTATATTCTGGGTAGGTTTTCTAAATTTTCCATAAAAATCAATTGTAAATTGAAAGAGCCTTCTTTCCACAGCAAAACAGATAGTCTTGCATCTACAAAAAACCTGAATTCGACGAATTAGAGCGGCATCGCATCATGCAATTGTCTCCGGCAAAACTTTCATACCAGTCCGCTCGATCGTTGCCATTGCAAATTATTGTTCCTTGCAAGGTCTTCATATTCTGAGCTTATTCCGATTAGGCATTGACCACTGACAAAAACGGCTTGTTGGTGGTGGTGCGGGTGTCAACCGGAACCTCTACAGCGTGTGCGGTTGCTGGCGAGGCCTGAACCTGACGCCGGGTGTCTGCAACCTTCTGCTTGGTGGCCGTGGCGTCTTTCAGCATGTAGCCGATGTAGCGCGTCGACTCGATTGCATCGTAGCCAAGCTTTTTCCGCAATTTCTTGCGCAGCTTGGAGATGTGGCTTTCCACGACACATTCATCCACGCCGTCGTTCATGACGCCGTAAACAGCATTGAAGATCTGTGTCTTGGTGACACGCCGTCCCTTGTTCTTGACGAGATATTCAAGAATGCGGCGTTCCCGGCGCGGCAGTTCCATGACGTCCCCACCGACGACTGGATCGCGACCGTCGAAGAAGACTTCGATGGCACCGGTACCTGCAGAATTGTTCCGGGAAGTGATCCGGCGGCGGAAAGCTCCGACGCGGGCAATGATTTCCCGAACATGAACCGGCTTCTTCAGAACATCGTCCATACCTGCGGAAAACAGGTCGAGCGTGCTCTCAAGGTTGGCGGTATCTTCCAGAGCCACGATCTGGGCTTCCGGACACCGGCTTCGGATCGATGCAACGTAGCCGCATCTTTCTTCACACTCTCCCAGAAGGATGGCGTCAACCGAGCCCAGATCCTGGGCACAGGTGATTTCCAGCCAGTCAAGAAGTTCCGATGGATGAAGTTCCAGGGAGGCATAGCCTTCCCGGTCGAATGCCGAGGCATAGCCTGCGGTCACTATCTCTCTTGAGTCTACGATTATGAACATATCAGCCCCTTGGATTTTACCAATGTAGAATCCGTAATTTTGGAGCTTCACAAGGTCAACGTTTCTTCCCTAACTCGACAACTATTTCAGAATTTATAGTGGGGGAAGTTCTTATATCCACATAGAAAACTAAATAAAAAATCACGGACATTACCAATAAACTGAGAGAAAAATTTATTAAAATGCCGGGGACCGCGTTTTTCCGCAATCCTTAATAAGATGTAACACTGATATATACAAAAATCGCCGCCAGACAAGGCGGCAATTTCGTATTTATACTAGAGATGTGGAAAATGGTTTACGTATCGGCAGCTAAAGCCTGGGCCAGGTCTGCAAAGGGATCGGACGGTGCCACCTGGTCTGCGCGCTGTCTCAGCGCTTCGTAAATCTTGGGCACAAGTCTGCAGGCCTTTTCCAGTTTTTCGTCGCCCGCAGTCTGGAAACCGCCCATTAGGCGGAGATCCTTTGTATCTTCATAGTAGGATATCAGCCCCTTGATCCGATGGATAAGTTCCTGCTGATCCTGTGTCCAGGCCCGGTCGGCAAGCCGCGAGGTGGATTTCAATACGCTGACCGGCGGATAGTGGCCGGCCTCGGCAATCTGACGATCCAGTACGATGTGTCCGTCCAGAAGACCACGAATTGCATCGGAAACCGGATCGTTGTGGTCGTCACCGTCGACAAGAACGGAAAAGATCCCTGTGATTGAGCCCTCGCCGCTGCTTCCAGGTCCTGCGCGTTCGATGAGGCGGGCAAGATCAGCAAAGACGCTTGGCGGAAACCCGCGGGCGACAGGAGGTTCTCCAGCCGCCAGAGCCACATCCCGTGCAGCATGGGCAAATCGGGTGGCGGAATCCAGAATGAGCAGCACCTTGTGACCTTGCGCACGAAAGTACTCGGCAACGCTCATGGCCGTCTTGGGGGCAAGCCGGCGCTGCATGGCGCTTTCATCGCCAGTCGAGGCGACAACAACGGAATGCGCCAAGGTCTCGCCCAGGATGTCATCAATGAACTCGCGCACTTCGCGGCCGCGTTCGCCAACGAGACCGACCACTACCGTGTCAAAGTCCCCAAACCCGGCCAGCATGCCAAGAAGTGTGGATTTGCCAACGCCGGACCCCGCAAAAACGCCGACACGCTGACCGACGCACAGTGGTGTGAACAGATCGATCACCCGCACACCGGTTCGAACGCCTTCGGAAATCTTGCTTCGGTTCATCGCCGGCGGTGGTGCGCGGTCAAGAAGAAACGCTTCCACACCATGGGCAAGCGGCCCTGCCCCATCGATCGGTTCACCAAGCGCATTCACGATCCGGCCGCGCCAGCTCATGTCCGGATGAATGGCAAGTCCGCCCATGACCGAAGCAACGCTGCCGATGCCAATGTCGGTCACGCGCTCCAATGGCTTGATTACTACGTCCTTCTGGTCGAGCCGGATGATCTCGCCCTGCCGGATGCCGGCCCGCCCCTCGAACTGCACCAGATCGCCCAGGCAAACCACGCGGGAAAGACCGGAGACGCGAATGGATTCGGAAGAAACCTGGGTCACACGTCCGCTGAGTTTGACGGGCCCGATCTCAGTTTCCAGGGCCGACAAAGACGCGGAGATTTGATCAAGTGCGTTCAGATACGGAGCGTTCGGCATGGCGTTCCTGAAGAGCTTTCAAGACATCGAGAGGCAGATGGTTGGATTTGTGCGAAGCGAGACGGTCAAGCCCCTGCTGGTCAGGCATTACCGGCCCCGATGGCGTGGCACTATCCGGCATGTCGAGATAGGAAACGGATGAGGCATTACCCGAAGAAGACTTGTCGGGTGATGTCATTGTTTCCCCATCCGGCCCGGGAGCCGCACCAGTGCTGTTGATGAGATCGACAAGAGCAGTTGGCGGAGCGCCCTTGCGACCAGCAGATGCCACGGTTTCACCAAGTACGGCTGTGGCAGCAGCCTTATCGGCTTCGGTTGCAGTTGGCTCAACACCAGGCTTGCGCACTGGCACAGGAACATCGCCTGCTGCCGCCGGTTCGCCGGCAGGAGCCGCTTCCGCAACTTCGACGGGCTGTGCCGTGACATTTTCTTGAATGCTGTTCAGGCGATCGCCGACTTCGTTATAGGCGAGCATGGCACCCAGCCCGACCGGCCCGCCGAGTGCGAAGCCGTAAAGAGCATTGCCGGCCTTGCGGGCGTTGTCGGAAATCTCGTCGTTCGTTACCGATCGATAGAGTTCCGCAATCCCCGGAATATGCTGCAAGGGATTGATCACGTCGATGAAGTCACCGAAACTGAAGGCAGAGTTTTCAGCCTTGGACGAAACCCCGGACCGCGCTGCCTTGACGGGCGAACCATCCATGACAGCATTGAGGTCCATCGGCTTGCCCACCGCCTGTGTTGCATCCACCGCCGTCATGAGGTTGCCCCCAGTTCGCGAATGGCCTTCTCCTGGCTTTCGTTACTGGTATCGATCATCTTCGTCGCGCTCTCAAAGGCGCGCGAGATCATGATCATCTTGGTCATTTCCCGGACGGGATTGATATTCGAGCCTTCGACATATCCCTGGCGAACGCCGTTTGTGTCATAGGTCTGCACGGGAATAACCGGCTTGTCGGGAATAACCGCCGAGTTTTCAGCACGCGTGAGCTGGGCATCGTCGGGGATCAGGAACAGACCGACCTGGCCGACAATTCCAACGTCGCCCTGGGAAATCTCCCCCGACTGCGTGATCAAGGGTGTCCCGGCATCCGGATCGAGTGCAATCGGCTGCCCGCCTGCTCCCAGGATCTGTTGTCCGGTCAAGGTACGCAAGGTTCCGTCATTGCCGATCTGCAAGCGCCCGTCCCGTGTATAGGACAAGTTGCCGTTGACATCGCGGATTGCAAACCAGGCTTCGCCTTCCACTGCGAGATCAAGCGGATTGTCGGTCTTGTTCAGACTGCCGTACTGCCGGGAAATGTATTTCTCGCCACCGGTGGAGAAACTGACCTTGTCCTGAGCTGCCTTTGAGACGAGCTCTGCGAACTTGACCTCGTCTGCCCGGTAGCCGGCTGTGTTCATGTTGGCAACGTTTCTGGCAACCGTTTCCAGACGGTTCGAAAGTGCTACCTGCGCAGACAGCGCAACATAAAGAGCGGATTCCATTGATCAAAAGCCTCCGAGGCGGAAATTCTGGATGCTTGCCAACAGTCCCTCGCCCATCTGGATAACCCCTCGGCCGTTGCCATAAAGAGCAAGTGTTGGCGACATGTTGCCGGACGGGCCGTTGGAAAGGTCATAGAGAGCCGAAAACCGGTTGAGGAATTTCGCCAGGTAGTCCGCATCTCCGAACTTGCTGAAATCCAGACGTTCTTCCAGATAGGCTGCCTGCTTGTCGATGTCGGTCATCGCAAATTCTTGCGGCAGGCCAAGGGAAGTATAAACGGCCTCGGCAAGCGCGCGATCAGCCAGAACATCGTACGCGTTGGTGATATCGGGCGCACGGCGTTCGAAATAGAGTGCCAGACGGACACCCTGATTTTGTTCACCCTCGCGCACTTCCAGTGTCTGCCGATGATACTTCTGTACAATCGCGTCCTGCGTCCGGGCAAAAGAAGTCGTCGTTTCGCCATACCGCTTGAAATTGAAGGTTTCAGCAAAATTCTTGTACTTGGTGTCGGCCAGCTGATTGGCGAAAGCGCCACGTTCGTCCGTGCCTTCTTCCAGCACTTTCCGAATAAATGCCTTCGCGTAGATCATGTCCTCCAGACCCATGGCAGTCATTGCGTAGTTGAAGATGCGATCATCAGCCAGGAATTCGTCGATGGACTTAATATTGCGGATGTTCTCGCGATAATATTCGGTCTGACGTTCGACCATAGGGTCCGCGGCGACCGTCTTCAGCGAGCGTTCCATATTGGTTCTGACCAGCTGAACCTGGCTCAATGTATTGATCATGGTTCTATCCCCATTGCGGGCCCATGGCGGGCAGGCTTTCGGGGAACACTCACTCGCAAACCTTACGCCAGGCTGACGACCGGAGATGATTTCCAAAAGGCTTTCGCGCGTCAGCTTCAGGCAAGTCTCGGCCGCTAGCGTCCTCCCAATCAGAGTTGCAATCCACACCAGTTGGGAGCTGTTAGGTGACTATTCTTATCGGCCTGATCATAGCAGGCGCGTCCCTTATAGGCGGCTTTGCCGCACTCGGAGGCAAGGTCTCCGTCCTCTGGCAGCCGTGGGAGCTCGTCATTATTCTTGGCGTCGCTATCGGTGCTTTTGTCGTTGCCAATCCAATGAAGGTAATCAGGGGAACCCTGGTTGCCGTGTCGGATGCGCTGCGCAACGCAGTTCCCAACAAGCGGGAATATCTCGACGTTCTGGCACTTCTCTACGGCCTGATGCGTGAGTTGCGCGCCAAGGGCCGTAACCAGGTCGAGCCGCACATCGAAGACCCGAATACTTCTCCGATTTTCCAGAAGTATCCGTCGGTCCTGCGCAATGCCAGCCTGACAACCTTCATCTGCGATTATTTCCGACTGATCATTGTCGGAAATGCCCGCGCTCACGAAATCGAAGCGCTGGTCGACGAAGAACTTCACACGATCCACCGCGACCAGATGAAGCCGTACCATGCGATGAGCAGCATCGCTGATGCATTGCCTGCCATCGGCATCATCGCGGCCGTGCTCGGTGTCATCAAGGCCATGGGCGCCATCGACCAGTCCCCTCAGCTGCTGGGCAGCCTGATTGGCGCGGCACTCGTGGGCACGTTTGTCGGCATCTTCTTCTCCTACTCGCTGTTCGGCCCGATCGCCTCCAAGATCCGCAACGTTCGCGAGTCCCGCCTTCGTACCTACATCGTCGTCAAGCAGACCCTGCTTGCCTTCATGAACGGCGCCGATCCGCAGATCGCCCTGGAGCATGGCCGCAAGACCATCTCCGACTACGACCGTCCAACCATCGACGAAGTTGAAAACGAGACGATGAGTGCTGGCGGCGCTGGTGCCGATAACGTCCAGGATCTGCAGGGAGCCGCCTAAGCCATGATCGAAGCAGCGACCGCAAGCTCCAATGCTTCCAGCTCCGAACGCGCGATGATCGCCGACAGACTGCTGGATGCCGCCGGAATTTCCGTTGACCGCCTGCCGATGCTTCCGGTGGTGTTCGACCGCATGGCCCGCCTGATGGCCGACGCCATGCGCCAGAAGTCCCCCTCACCGTCCTACATTTCGGTGAGCTACGTTGAAAACAACCGCATCGGCGACGTACTCGACGAGTTCGAATCCAATGCTCTGGTGGCCGTGCTTTATTCTCCGGAATGGGACGCCCGTGTACTCGTCGGCTTCGACCGGGACTTCATCTTCACACTGGTGGATGTCCTCTTCGGTGCTGACGGGACCGAGCCTCCCATCGACGACGAGCGCCCCTTCTCGAACATCGAAACGCGGATCGCGCGCACCATGTTCGAGGTAGCTGCCAAGGCACTGGCCGAAAGCTTTGCCCCGATTGCCGAAACAACGCTGAAGATCGAGCGCATCGAAAGCCGCATGGACTTTGCGGTGGTAGGCCGGCGGAACAACCCTGCCGTGGTGGCTCGCCTTCTGCAACAGGCAATCGGGCGCGGCGGCGAAGTGTTCATCGTCATGCCGCACTCGACACTCAACCCGCTGCGGCAGCGCCTTTCCCAGGTTCTGTCCGGCGAGATGTCGAGCCGCGACAAACAGTGGACCCAGCATTTCCACAACGAGATCCAGCGCACCGAAGTCAAGCTGGAAGCCATTCTCGAAGAACGTGAAATGTCGCTCGGCGACCTGGCAAACCTCCGGGTCGGACAGGTCATCGAACTTCAGGCGACAGCCCGCTCTCCGGTCACACTCGCCTGCAACGACCAACCCGTCTTCACCTGCCAGCTCGGACAGTTGAACGGATCCTACACGTTGCAGATCGATGAGCTCATCCATGAGGAAGAAAAGGATCTGTTCGATGATCTCCGCAATCGTTGATGGCGTTCTCCTGCTCGCGCTTGTCGCGACCACGGTCCGGATGCTTTCCATGCACCGGGAGCTGCGCCGACTGGGCAGCTACCACGATGACTACCAGCGTATCTTCGATCAGACCGCCCTCGCGCTCGACGGCATCGAGGTCTCGATCCAGGAGATCAACGTCAAGGGTGCACAGATCCTCAATGCGCTCGGCAACCGGATGGACGATGCTCGGGAGCTGATCGCGGAAATCGACGGTCTGACCCGTGAGGCAAAACGCCAGCAGTCCGTGCTGCGCGCGGAGCTGAAAGAGCTCTCCAAGGCGACCGCCGTCCTGCATGACCCGAAGCGCTTTGCGCCCGTTCGCGACGACATCGACATCTTCGCCGAAGACACGGCAGGCGAGCAGGCAGCTGGCGCCGCCGGTTCCGCTCAGTCCGGCGGGCGCAAGGAAACGACCATTCATCGCGGCCAGGTCCATCAACAGGCGCCCACGCGCGTCCACCGTATCGACAATTCGCTGCAAAGCCCGTTCCGCACGGTCTCCATGAACCAGAAGGATAAGATGTAATGTCCGAAACAATCATCGATCACATCGACGCTGAAAAAGGCCCGAAAACCCGCCCGGCCGATGCCGCGAGTTTCGCCAAGGTGGAATCGCCGGAAAAGAACCAGAATGGCGATACAATCGGTGACGACCGAAATCTCGACACCATCCTCGGCATTCCCGTGAACATCCAGGTGGTTCTCGGATCTGCGACCATGCTGGTTTCCAACCTCCTGAAACTCGGTCGCGGCGCGGTCATTCCGCTCAATCATCGTGTCGGCGAACCGATCGACATCGTGGTCAACGGCCGTGTCATCGCCCGCGGAGAAGTAGTGGTCGTAGAAGACGACAACTCGCGCTTCGGCGTTTCGTTGACGGAGATCATGAGCGCCCAGGCCGGCGGTATGGATATCTGAGGTCGAATTTCTCCGGCCTCACATTCTCCGGTTTGCCCAAGGCTGTCTCCTTAGGATTGAAGTGACAAAATGATGAATTCCGCTAACGCCGCCGCAGCAACCGCTGCAAACCTGGCCAAGCCGCCAGCTCCGCCTGCCCGCCGAATGAACGGTACACAGCGCGTGGCCGCTCTGCTGCTGTCGCTGGGCAAGACGAGTTCGCAGAAACTGCTCCGGCATTTCGATCAGGAAGAAATCCGGATGATCACCGTCTCGGCAGCTCAGCTCGGCACGGTGGCATCGGAAGAACTTGATCGGCTGGCCGAGGAATTCATCGAGCAGTTCTCTCATGGCACGACGCTTTATGGTTCGGCCAACGAAGTGGAGAAAATGCTGGAAGGTGTCCTGCCGGACGATCAGCTTGCAGACATCATGTCGGACGTGCTCGGCAACTCCAACCGGTCCATCTGGGACCGGTTGACCACGGTTTCCGAAACGGTGTTCGCAAATTATCTCCTGAAGGAACACCCGCAAACCGCAGCGCTGATCCTGACAAAAATAAAGCCGAGCGCAGCAGCAAAGGTTCTCGGCCAGATCAATAACCAGACGCGCAACTCTCTTGTCCGGCGCATGCTGTCGATCAAGGCGGTTGTACCGGAAATCATGCGCGACGTCGAAAAGACCATGCATGAGGATTTCATGCTCAACCTGTCGGGTACCCTGGAAGCCGACTCCCATGCTCGCATGGCGGACATTCTCAACAAGATGGACCGCGAGCACATGGAAGACGCTCTGGAGAACTTGAACGAGGTGAAACCGAAAACCGCAGAACTTCTGAAGGGTCTGCTCTTCACCTTCGACGACATCACCAATCTCAACGCCCGGACCCGCATGGCGATTTTCGATCAGATCCCGACGGACCGGATCGTGCTGGCACTGAAGGGAACCAATGCCCAGTTCCGGGAAGTGATCCTGTCATCGCTGACATCACGCGCACGTCGTATCGCCGAACACGAACTTGCAGCCGGCGAACCGGCCGCTCAGCGCGACGTTCTGGATGCCCGCAGTGCGATCACCAACCTCGCACTGGAAATGGCGTCGCGTGGCGAAATCGAGCTGAATCCGAAGCAGGACGAAGGCGCATTCTTTGCGTAATCGTCTTTGCAAGCGGTTCGACGTGATCTGAGCCTGAACACCGGGTGGCTGGATGTCGGAAGAAGACAAGGATTCAAAAACAGAGGAACCGACCGAGAAAAAGATCAGCGATGCCATAGAAAAGGGCAACACCCCGGTCTCACGGGAAGCCCCCGTTCTGGCAACATTTATCGCGACGCTCTTGATCGGCAGTTTCGTTGTTACATCGGCATCGAGTCAGCTCGTGCAAACGCTGACGCATCTTCTGGACCTTTCGGGAGGAGTGGATCTTGGAAACAGCGCCGACGCATTGCTGCTCTCACATGCGGTGTCGATCGAGGTCATGGTCTTCCTCGCCCCGATTGTCGCACTGCTTGCCGCGTCCGGTCTTGCGTCCGCTTTTTTGCAGAACACGCCCAGCATCGTTTTTCACCGCATCAAGCCGGATGCCTCCAAGCTCTCGCTGGCCAAGGGCTGGAGCCGCATATTCGGAGCCCAGGGCCTTGTGGAGTTCCTCAAGGCAGTCTTCAAGTTCTCCACGGTCAGTGCCATCGTCTATGGCCAGTTCCGGGCGAATGAAGCGGAACTGATCAACGCCATGTTCACAGATCCAAGCGCACTTCCCGAAGCGATCCTTCAGATATCGATGAAGCTGATCGCCGGCGTCTGCATCGTTACCATTCTACTGGTTACAGTCGACATTCTCTGGTCCCGCTCGCACTGGCGCAAGAACCTGCGCATGAGCAAGCAGGAGATCAAGGACGAGCACAAGCAGATGGAAGGCGACCCGATCGTCAAGGCCCGGCAACGCTCGCTCGCACGCGACCGGGCACGAAATCGCATGATGTCAGCCGTGCCGCAAGCAACCCTCATTGTTGCCAATCCGACACACTTCGCTGTTGCCTTGCGCTACGACGGGGACCAAAACCCTGCCCCGATTGTTGTAGCTAAAGGGCAGGATCTGATTGCGCTGAAGATCAGGGAGATCGCCGAGGCGAACAATATTCCCGTGATCGAGGACCGGCAACTTGCACGGTCTCTCTACGCCGCTACAGAAGTTGAAAGGATGATCCCGCCGGAATTCTACAGGGCAGTTGCGGAAATCATTTGCTACGTGTACTCACGCCAGACCAAAACTGCTGTATAATTTAATGTATTTGGAGGTCCGGGGAATGCACGATATGCCTGAAGGCAACGGCACGAAACCGTCGCCACTGGAATGCGACCGGCAGCGCCAGGAAGCAATTGCCTCTGCTCTGACCGAATTTATCGAAGATCTGAAACTCGTCGATGTGGTCGACTTCGTCGCCTATATCCGAACAGACCAGCACGGCAATATCGATGAATTGATCAAGACATCGGCCGAGCTCTTCTTCAAGGAAGGCTCCTTGCGCTATTCCATGGCCGCACAGGCAGATGTCGAGTGGGAAACCACCCCGCGCATTTCCCTGGATCTGGAATTCTTCAACAAGGGTGTCTGGATCTATTTTACCGCCGTCCTCGCCTGGCCGGACAATGCAGTCAACGTTTCCTATGTCGAAGTGCCGGACGCCGGTGGCAACAAGGCGAAAGAAACGGAACTGCTGCTTGAGGCCCTGAAGGACGCCCGGTTGCGGTAGTTGCGTTTCAGGCATCCCAAATAATTTCCGGTTTGTCAGGCAGCTCGTCCGCACAGATGCGAACAGTGTGCCGGCCCGCTATTTCGCATGACCCATCGGCAACTTACCGAAATTCGCCAACTTGCTTCAATTCTGCCAGCCTAGCACCATATGCAGTTGGCCCTGCCGCGCGTTTCGGGTCTTCCGGACCTGGAAACTACCTGCAACTGAAACCAGAGAAACGGCGCGTATGAAGAAAATCCAGATCCCGGAAGATCCCGCCCACATGGTGACTGCAATCGTCGCCTATGCCGGGATCGCCAAACGCCTGCACGTGGAGCTCTCAAATCGGCCGATGGGTACGCAAGTGGATTTGGAAGCCATCAAGGCCGACTTGATTGCCGAAGCAAAAAGAGCGGTGCCGCATGGAGATTTCGCCAAAGACGAAATCGGTGTCTACAAGACCATCTTCCAGGCGATCGACACGATTTTCGATACCGATGGCTGAAATCGGCATTCGCTAAATGCCGCGAAACAAGCACCACGAATTTATATTGACCAGCTATTGTACCAATTCACTCTCCCAGAAGCGTCGACAAGCGCTCCATGATTTCGTGCAGGCTTTTTCCGGTTAGCCGCATTTCCCTCGCCTGCTCACCATCTTCAACATCGGAATAAAGCAGGATTTCAACTGCGTTTTCCAAAACCTGGATATCATCGGAAGTCAGATCGACTGAGCCACTACTGCTCGATACCGTTATCGTCTTCATGGGCTTATCCTCCAAACCGTACCAGGCAAAGTAGCGCTCTCTGCGCCCGGTCTATTCCGTAGGTTTTCCGAATAGTCCTGTTCCATCAAGCACAAAACAGGCCGCGGTGAGGATCAAAAAAAAGCGCCCAACCGAACCTGGGCGCCAATTGCCTGGGAGGCGGCAGAAGAAGTTTTTCAGTACAAGACAAGGATCAGCGGCTAGTGCGTGATCACGTCTTCCTTGTCGAAATAGTTGAATTCCTCCACCAGGACGTCGTGCACCACGGGTCGGCCGAGACGAGCGTTGGTGGTTTTCTTGAGACTTTCGGTGAAAGCCTCCAGGTCGTAACGTTCCAGGCTACGGAAATCGAGGGTTTCGTCCGAATAGAGTACCCGGAAGGCTTCATCCACCAGGAAAGGGTGTGGCGGTACAGGCAGGCGGCGCAATGTATCGCCATCCGCTGTGAAGACCATCTTGATCACCACATATCCCTGCAGCGTGCCATCAAACAGGATCGGCACGTTGACCGGGTTCACTGTCTCATAATCCAGCCCTACAAACGCCGGCTCATCGTCGCCGACCCTTTTCTGGGCTGCCAGATACTGCGTGGTGCCGTAACCGGACGCCAGCATGGTGGCAGACATCCAGAGGCCGGCAACGATGGTCTTTATCATCGAGCCCTCTCCGGAAACGGTGCCTGATACGTGCCGTCGGATTCATAGTCGATCATGGTTCTGGACATCATGCCGACAACTTCCGTCACCGCATTCATATGCAGTTGCAACAGGCCGACATTCTCATCGAGCACTTCCTTGAATTCGGCGATGTCTTCGCGCAGCTCTTCAGAATAGAACGCCGGCGGCACGAGTGTCCGAGCCCTGGACAGGTCAAGCAAAGCCTGGCTCTTGCCGTATTCGAAGATCTTCAGGTCCGCTGTCGGGTTTGCACGAAGCGCCCGGGTTTCCTCGCGCACAGCGCCGATTGCTCGGCGAACGGCGACCACAAGCGGCATGGATCGCACCGGATCGGGGGTGAATTCCTGAAGTGCGAGATCGGTCACGGCAACGTCCTGAAATTCAACATCGTTGGCAGCGTCCATCAGGCTTTAACTCCCTTTTCAAGCGTATCTGAAATCAGGCCGGCGATACCGACGCCACCACTGGCGGCAAGCTGGTTTGCGACCTGTTCGGCAAGCATCGATTTCCAGATTTCCCCGGCGGTTCCGGACCCGAAGACCGCTTCGGAGTCATCTGGAAGCATTGTTTCGACGAACTGGCTGAGGATCATCGCCTCGAATTTCTCCGCAGGAGACTTTTGGGACGGTCCTTCGTAATTGGCGGTTCGAAAACTGCCTTCAGTGGCTCCTGCCCGGTTCGTCGCACCGGCATAGGCAAGTGCAAAGCCATCTCCCGAACCACCAGCGGAAATGGACCTGAGACGGTTCGTGGCGTCAGCAAGGTTCACCGGATCGGCAGCCTTGGACACATCCAGGATCAGATCTGAAGGAGGCGAAATCGCCATGCTGGGCTCCTCGAAAAACATAAGGTGCAAACAAGGCCCGGCAGGCGACAGGGCAAGGCAAGCAATACACTTGAACCGAACCTTGTTTGCATCCTCAGGAATAGCCTGCGCAGCTTGCGGGAGGCTTGCGTCTTCTTGCTGGACGGCGACGAATATGCCCCGTTCACGCCAAGCGGCTTTCACCCGTATCTGCGGTCGAGGAGATCCATCAGGTCCCGTTCTTCTTCAGCACGCTGTTCCTCCCCACGCATCCTGGCGAGACGTTCAGCCATGAGTTTCAGCATCAGCCGCTGGCGATCGTATTCGGAGTTCACCTTTGCGCGCGCTTCGCTGAGCCGTGACATCTCCTCGATGATGCGTCTCAGCCGCTCGGCAGCGTTGGCGATAAACCTGTCGTGCTGTGCCAGGTCGCCATTCGAAAGGGCCAGCAAAATGCGTCTTTCCTTTTCGTTCAGCTGATAGACCTGAGCGTCAAGCTTCTGAAGTAGCCAGGATGAAAACAGGAAAATCTGCTTCTGCATCCGGAACAAACGTTCAATATCCTGACTTTTTCTTGCCATGGAACAGGAACCTTTCACGGTCAGGTTTGCCTAACCTATCTGGAGCCAAGTGAAGTAGCCGTCGAGGAAGATCATGATGGCCTCCGCGATGACGAGATAAAGAAAGTAGAGACCACCCGCGATCACGAACGGCATGGAGATGAAGTAGACCGGGATCTGCGGTGTCAGCTTGTTGACGAGGCCGACGGCAAAGTTCACAACAACCGTGTAGACGATGAACGGGCTGCAAACCCGCAATGCCAGGATGAAGGTTCGGCCCAACTGCTCGGCAAACTGCTCCAGGCTCGTCACGGCCGCCAGCGGCTGCCCGACCGGGATCGCTTCATACGAGGCTGCCAGCCCGCGCAGAATTTCCCAATGCTGGTTGGTGATGAAGACCATCGCCGTTGCCGTCACCGTGAAAAGGTTTGCGACAGGCGGCAGGGAATCCACGCCATCGATCGGCATGCCCGGCATGTTCGACAGGCCGATTGCCATGGACACCAGCGTCGTCAGCGTCTCCAGGGCCGCCAGAAAGATGCGTCCCAGAAAACCGATGAAGGCTCCGGTCAGCAACTCCGCCCCGATGAAGCCGGCAACAGTGCCGAGCTGCTCATCCGGCAGGGACGCCTGTACGCCTGGCGCCAACAGGGGCGACAAGGCCAACGCCACGGAAAGCGCGATGAACAGGCGAACATGCACCGGCACACGGTTGCTACCGAACCCCGGGATCACCATCAGGCACGCTCCTATTCGGCAAAACAACAGGAAGACCGCCAGAAGCAGCGAGGAGCTGAAGGTGCTGAAAAAGAGGCCGCCGGAAATCACGAGACGCTTCCGAGCGCGGAAACATCCACTCCGCGTGCGATTTCAAGATGCGACAGGACCGGCAAGGTCGGGAACATGCGCTCCACGATCATGCGTACGTATGGCCGGGCATCAGGTGCCGCTACCACCGCGAAGCGGCTGCCGTCCTTCATGTGTTTCTTTACCGCGTCGGACATTTGCGTGCCGAATTCCTCCACCAGTTGCGGCTCGATGTCGAACTCGATGACGTCGCCCTTCCCGTCCCGTTTCAGGGCATTGTGGAAGGCTAGATCCCATCGGTTTCCGAGACGCAGCACTTTCAGAGGGCCGCCTTCTGCAAGGTCGCCGCAAATCTGCTGGGCGATGCGCATTCGAACGTGCTCCACCACCTGCTCCGATCTGCGGACGTGTGGAACGATCTCGGCAACGGCTTCCAGGATCAGGTTTAGATTCCGGATCGAAACCCGTTCCGCCAGCAAAAGCTTGAGCACCGCTTGCAGACCGGAGAAAGACGTGTGCGCCGGACAGATATCGTCGAGAAGCTTCTGGTACTCCGGGTCCAGCCTGTCGAACAGCTTGCGCATATCCTTGTAGGACAAGAGCTGCGGCAGGTTGTTGCGGATCACTTCGCTCAGATGCGTGAGGATGACCGTGATGTTCTCGGCCGGCGTCATGCCGCGGCGCTTGAGTTCGTCCTTGTACGCAGGCGGCACCCAGTAAGCTGGCATCCCGAATGCAGGCTCACGCGTCTGGTCAGCCGGTACCGGCAGTGCCTCATCATTGTTCGGAATGACCAGCAGTTCACCCACTTTCAGATGCTGCGAGGCGATGATGGTGCCGTGGATCTTGATCTGGTAGCTCTTCGGATCAAGCGTCAGACTGTCGGTGACCCGAATATCGGGCACGACAAAACCATACTGCTCGGCAAACTTCCGGCGCATCTTGGCAACGCGGCGAGACAGTTCACCGGTTCGCGTCAGCAGCTCGGCGGAAAGCTGCTTGCCAAGCACCAGTTCGACCTCAGCCGATTTGAGCGTTTCCTTGACGGAGTCCTTTTCCTCAAGCTTTGCCTGTTCCTCCGCTGCGCGTATCTTGTCGTCCTCGACCTTTTTCGCCGCTGCCAAACGCCGCGGAATGGCATAGCCGATAAAGCCCATCAGGATCGCCAGCAGCAGGAACGGCAACATGGGCAGACCAGGCATCAACGCGAAGATGGCCATCAGGATAGCTGCGACGAACAGGGCACGCGGATAGCCGCCAAGCTGGCCGAGAACAGCCTTGTCGGTCGACCCTCTGGTGCCGCCCTTGGACACCAGCAGACCGGCCGCCAGCGAAACGATCAGCGCCGGGATCTGGGAGACGAGGCCATCGCCTACGGAGAGCTTGGTGAAAACGTCTGCCGCGTTGGAAACCGTCATGTCATAGCGGGTCACGCCAATGACGATGCCGCCAAGGATGTTCACAGCCGTGATGATCAGGCCGGCAATCGCGTCGCCGCGGACGAATTTGGAGGCACCATCCATGGCGCCGAAAAAGGAGCTTTCCTCTTCCAGTTCCTTGCGCCGACGCTGTGCTTCCTTGTCATCGATAAGGCCTGCGGAAAGATCCGCATCGATCGCCATCTGCTTGCCCGGGATCGCGTCCAGAGTGAAGCGTGCGCCGACTTCCGCAATACGGGTTGCGCCCTTGGTGATGACCATGAAGTTGACGATGACCAGGATCGCAAAAACAATCAGACCGATGACAAAGTCACCGCTCATCACGAATTGCGAAAAGCCGTTGATCACATAGCCTGCCGCATTCAGCCCTTCGTGGCCGTTGGCAAGGATCATGCGCGTTGTCGAGATATTGAGCGACAGTCGCAGCATGGTGGCGATCAGCAGGATCGTCGGGAAAGACGAGAAATCGAGCGGACGCTGGATCCAGAGCGAGACCATCAGGATCAAGACCGACAGCGCGATCGACATGGCCAGGCCGATATCGATCAGGAATGTCGGGATTGGCAGAAAAAGAACGGCCAGGATTAGGACGATGCCTATGGCAAAGCCGACGTCGCGGCGGCTGTCCGGCGCATTGCCGGCAGCCGGCGAAAGGGAGGTGTCTGTCATGCCTTCTCTCTGCTGCAGGTCTGATACCTGGCAACCTCGCCCTTGAAGCTTGCGCGAGGCTTTTTTGAAGAAGGATTTCAGGAGGGAAGTTCGGGAAAGGGTGAGCGCTCTGACCGACGATGGTCGCTCCAGGCTCTGAAGGGAGCGGCCTTCGCACTTGAAGCAAGTCGTGGTTCAAGGAGAAATGGATGCGAGAAACGCATCTACCTTGTCATCGCGGCAAAGGCCTGTATCCATTAGCGACATGCGCCAAGGTGAAAGGTTTCGCCGACAACGCAAAGGACCTGATCCCGGCTTACAGCTTTCGCTGCAAAACTGGACGACAAATAAATTCAGGACCACGACGGCACCTGAAACCATGCAAGAATAGTCCTGCAGACCGTCGCTAGAACCCCGTTTCGATCCGATTGTAGATCAGGGTCGTCAACGAGTAGATCTGGCCGCCGATGAAAGGTCCGGCGACCACGATCATGACCAGGATCGCCACGATCTTCGGAATGAAGGTAAGAGTGATTTCCTGAACCTGGGTCAGGGCCTGCAGCAATGCAATTCCGATACCGACAATCATCGCCGGTACGATCGCGGGGGCAGATCCGACAAGGATCGTCCAGATTGCAGTCCGGACCAGGTCCAGGGCATCAACTTCATTCATATCATTCCATCCGCTCAGGAAATGGTTACACCCGGTCCAAGCAGAACACCCTGACCGTTGTCGAGCGCGAGCACGGTGCCGTCGGAATAGACTTCAACCTTTTCCACGACACCCGTCGTGCCGTTGGCGTCGGTCACGGTCCGCCCGATAAGATCATCTACCTGACCGAACGAAAGGTTGGTCAGAAGCGTTTCCAGCTTGGCGTTCGTCTGAATAGACTGCTCAACTTGGCTGAAGCTTGCGAGCTGCGCGAGCTGTTCGGACGCGTCCATGGGATTGGTCGGATCCTGGTTCTGCATCTGAGCCATCATCAGATGCAGGAAGGTGTCGTAGTCGACAGTCAGCTGCTTCTGAGCGGATGCAGTCGAGGCAGCACCCTGGGTGGCGCTGACGCCTTCAACACTGGTCATCTAATCACTCCTTAAACAACGGCCAGCCTGGGGCCGTACTGAAAATTTTCTCTTGGCGCCGGCCGGGGGGCGGTCTGCCGGGTTTCCTGCGCGCGCCGGTTCTTTTCGGCCAGCATCAGGCTTGCCTCCAGCGGATAGAGCGCACGCACAACCTTCATTGCCTCGAACCACCGATCCGTTTTTGCCAGCTCCTCAACCTTGTCGAGATGCATCAGCACCTCCTTGTTCGAGAACGCCGACTTCACGGAACCAAGCACGAGATGGAACATGTCCTGAACCGCACCGGCGGCTGCCGGATCGATGATCATGGTCTGGAGAATGAAGTAGAGCTGGCGAAGCGGCGTCGTCGCCTCTTCTGGCTGAAGCACATGGGCTTCCAGCAGGAATACGGCATCATTCAGCAGTTCGATGTTGGTTTTCCGTTCGGCCCGGATCACCGCACCGTTGATGAACAGGCGTTCGCCCGCTTTCAAACCGATTTTCATGAGTTTAACCGTCCAGGCTGTCGCGGATGATGGAATTGATCTGGATGATGTCGGAGAAGTCCTCCTGCTCCCACTGGCGCAAGGATTCGACCTCTTTCAGGACCCAGATGCCGACAGAGATCAGATTGGCTCTCGTTTCGATCGGCAATTCGTTGGCGTCGTCCGCCAGGTGTTCCAGGAAGTAGCTCCACAGGCGCCGTGTGTAGAACAGCGCGTCGACGGCTTCGGGAGACTTGACGCCGCGCTCCTGGGCGACGTTGAGCTTGCCGATCACGATCGACATTGCCTCATGTTCGTTGAGCCGCTGGTCAGAGCAAAGATCGTCCATAACCTCAGCGTAAGACAAATTGTACATGGGCCCTCTCAAGGTTGGGTTTGATACGAAAAATCAGACATTCGGCCACGATCACAGGTAGTTGAGAATGCTCAGACCCTGCATGCGGGCCGTGACCGCATAGGTGGTCTCAAGCTGTGTCAGAGCCGTGTTGAGACGCACCGACGTTTCCTCCAGATTGACGTTTTCAAGGTCGTTGATGCGCCGGTTCAGGATGTCGGTTTGAACCTTCAACCGTTCACTCGCCAACTTGACCTGCTCCTGCACATTGCCGAGCTTGCCCATCTGGCTGGTGACATCGGCAATACCGGTGCCGAGCTTCTCGATGGCCTTGTTGACCACGACCTTCCAGGTTTCGGGATCAAGGTCCTCGTTACCGAGGTCGGACATCATCGTGTAGGCCGCGGCCAGGTCTCTGAAGGCCTTCTCGTTGGCGCTGACGGAACTGGACACCGTTTCACTCGCCGAAATACGGCTGACCATCACGTTGCTGGACGCACTCGACCAGGACGTGCCCCAGGCCGGGTTCTGGAACATCGTCTCGAAGGCACCGTTCAGATAAGTGGACATTGCCGCAGGTGTGATGCCCGAAACGCCCGGGTTGGATTGCGCCATCCCGAACTCGGTCATGAACGCTGCATCGGCGGCCAATTTGTTCGGAGACGTCGGATCGGAATAATCCGCGAAAGGTTCCTGGTCCGTATTGATGCCGGCAAAGACGAAATTGCCGTTGAGCTGGGTGTTCAGACGGGACGTCAGAAGCTCCAGATTGCCGACGGCATCCGCCTTGACGATGTCCGAACTGCCGTTGTTCTCACGCAGGGCCACAAGGGTCGCCAGAAAGTCCTGCGCATCGGTCAGAATGTCGCCCATTGCCGCCTGGCTGACATCGAGCCGCGACGCGGTAAGCGCGTTGGTATCCATGATGCCATTAAGAAAATGAAACTCGGACCGAAGCGACACGCTTTCGCCGGTCTTGGTCCCAAGATCCAGGCCGACGTCGTATTTGCGGCCGGAGGACAGCTCAATGCTGAGCTTCTGCACGAGGCTGGACTGGTTTTGGATCTGCCGGCGAGACGCATCGGCGAGTGTGATCGTGGAGATATAGGTGGTTTTCATAACTGTTACCTCGCCGCGGCCAGAAGGTCTTCCAGCATGCCGTCGACGGCGCTGATGAGCCGTGTCGCCGCTGAGTAAGATCGCTCGATTTCCAGTAGCAGCGTCATTTCTTCGTCGATGTTGACGCCTGTCTTGTTGTTGAGGTTTTCAGCCGTCCGACTGAGAATGACGGTCTGCACCTCGACATTGCTCGTCATGGTCTTTCGGCCGGCTTCCAGCCAGCTGACGGACGAAGCGGCAAAGCCGGACAACGTGTCGGTCGGATCGAGTTCCACGCCGCTGTCGAAAACGGTGTCCTTGTCAAACGCGGAAACCAGTACCTGCAGACGGTCGGAGAACCCGGCAGCGCCGGACGGGTTGTAGTTGTAATTGGGATCGAACGGATCGGAGATGCCGCCATCGCGCAACCTGTCCAGGTCGCCGCCCTGATCCGGATCGGCGTTAGCATTGACGACGATTTCCGCAGCAAGCCCGGTGATATGGGTGCCGGATGCCGGCACCGCCGGTGCACCGGACCACGTGAACAGGCCAGCCTGATCCGGATTGCCGCCACCGCTCTGATCGCTTTCGGCGAAGGCTTCGATCAGACCACGCGCGATTTCGTCGAGCTGGCTCTGGTAGGTCACCGCGACTTCGTCGCGCAGTTCAGCAAGACCTTGCAGCCTGCCGGACTTGATCTCCATGAGAGCGCCCGGTCCCGCCACGGGAACGCCGTCCACCATCACGGAATTACCCGTGGTAGCAGCACCATAAACAATGGTCGGCTCGAAGGTGACCGCTCTGGCCTTGGTTTCAAACAGCGTCACGCCGCTGTCCGTGTAGACCACAATATCGCCATTGCTGCGGTTCAGCGTGGTAATGCCGATTTCCTCGGACAGCTTGAGCAGAACCTGGTCGCGGCTGTCGTGGGCATCGGTGACATCAGCCCCCGATTGCGTTCCCCGCACGATAACCGAGTTGAGATCTTCGAGTTGTTTCAACAGCGTGTTGATCTCACGCACGGAGGTCGCCATGTCCGCATCCGCGTTAGTACGCACACCCTGCACCAGTGCCGTTCCGGACTGGAGCGTCTGCACCATGTCCTTGGAGGCCTGCAGAACGTCCTGCGCCTGGATCGCGTTGCTGGGGTCGGAAGCATAGTTTTGAAGCGACAGCTTCAGCGCCCCGAGTTTTGCCGCAGCGGACATGTGGTTCTGGGTATCGCCTGTGGTTTCAGCGAGACGGGTAAGGCCCGCCAAGACCGCTTCCTGGGAGGATCCAGTGGAGGTGGAGGACAGGAGCGACGAATACAGCGCGCTGTCCGTCACCCGGCCGATACCGTCGACCTTGAGGCCGCCGGCCTGACCGGTGTCGGTGTAGGTCTGGCTCAACAGAACGGATTTGCGCGAGTAGCCGGGGTCTTGAGCCCCGGCAATGTTTCGCGAAACCACGGAGGATTCTGTCTGCCTTGCGGCCAGCGCGGACTGGGCGACTTTGAGGGCTACAGACAAACTCATGACAATAACTTTCCGATTGGCGGGTGAGCCGTGTTAGCGGACCAGGTTGACGAGCTGCTCGAGCAGGTCGGAACCGGCCTTGAACACCTGGGAATTGGCCGTGTAGGTGCGCTGGGATTCGATCATCGAGGTGAGCTCGTTGCCGAGATCGACGTTGGAGTCCTCAAGACCACCAACCTTGATGCTGCCCAGGCCGCCCTCGCCCGCGAAACCGACCCGGACATCACCGGAATCGAAGGACGTGCTGTAGACGTTGCCGGATTTGTTGGAGAGCCTGTCCGGGCTCGGTACATCCGCCAGCGGGATCTTGTAGATCGCCCGACGGTCACCGTTGGTGTAGATGGCAAACAGAGTGCCGTCGTCAGAGAATTCAACGTTCTTCACCGCACTCGGCGCGTTCCCGTCCGCATCAACGTTGGTGACCGTGAAATCGGCATTCAGGTAGGTCGACTGATCAAGGTCCAGGTCGAAGGTGCCACCATTGGGAACCGCGATATTGATTGCGGTCGCACTGGCACCGGTGAGATTGCCTGTGGTGACGTCGAAGGTCAGCGTCTGGGTATTCAATGCCGGAGAGGTATAGGGAAACCCGCCACCGGGTGCGGCATCTGCCGCGTTGTAGATCGAGACTTCCCAGTCACTGTCTGCAGCCGTTTCCGTGACCTTGGAGTAATAGACATCCAGTTTCACCTCGTTGCCGAGGTTATCGTACACGATCATGGACGTCTTGTGGGAATAGCTCGCGGTTGCTGCGTTGGCGGAGGGCAGATCCGCCGCCGGTACAATCGCCGCGTCTTCACTCACGTTCACGCGCAGGAACGCTTCGCTGGTGGGAGTGGCTTCCAGCTGGTTCTGGGTGATGTTGATCCGCTCCAGACCACCAAGACCGTTGGCAACGGTTGTTGGCGCGGTGTTGCCCGTGATCGGATAGCCCTGGAGATAATAGCCGGCCGTATTCAGGAGATAGCCATCTCCATCCGGAACGAAGTGACCGGCGCGGGTTAGAAAGCTTTCACCTGCCTCGTTGCCGACAACGAAGAAGCCGTTGCCATCCACCGCAAGATCAAGCTTCGACGTGGTGAAGCTGATGTTTCCCTGCTTGGAAACCTGGTACTGGGTGTGCGCCTCGACGCCGCCGGAGTTGAACGAGCCAGCCCCTTGCGAAACAACCAGTGAGGAAAATTCCGACTGGGCGCGCTTATAGCCTGTCGTGCTCGAGTTCATAATGTTTTCGGCAACTGTGCCGAGCTTGCTCGACTGTGCGTTCATGCCGGAAACGCCGGTTCGCATAACTCCGAAAAGGCCCATGACAGGTCTCCTGTGTCCAAATCAACTGGAGACAGTCAAACCGACCTAACTTGCGCGAAGCTGTTGCGAGAAAATAGTTATTCTTTCCATTCAGATACTTAATTATGTAAAAATTTATCTATCAAACAAAACGAAAGCACCGGGCAAGCTGTCCGGTGCTTTTCAGAGATCAGGCGCCGCAGAATTGCTTTGACTGCTGTGTCCAGTTTCCAAAACCGGAAGCAACCATATTGCGGATCACCGTGCAGACATACCGTTTTTGCGCGGGATCATTGTTCGGACCCGCATGATAGCGGGCAACAGCCATCGTCCAGGATCCCTGGCGCCGCCTCAGGTCCTTCAGGAACCTTGCCGCATATTGCACATTTGCACGTGGTTCCAGCATCTGATCCACCGAACGGAACTGGTCACCGTGGTAATGATGGTTGATCTGCATGCAGCCGATGTCGATCAGCTTCTTGCCGTGCTGTTGTGCATCAATCACGTCCTGCTTCGCGGCTTGCCGGCTGGGAGGAAACACGGACTTTCCCTCGATATTGAGGGCATAGGGGTACAGCGAATTGCGCCGCCCGGTTTCCGTCAGCCCGACCGCATAAAGCACGCCGAGCGGCACGTTGTATTTTCGCGCTGCCGAGATCATCTCGCGTTCGCAAACGTTCTGGGTCTCGGCAGCCGCAGGCACGCTAACGGCGAGAGCACTAAAGATAGATGCCGTCAGAAAGGCTGATGTCAGAACCTTCCTCATGACCTGTTCCTCTTGTTGTTTCAGAAGCCTGATACGCGTCTTCTCTGGAGTTTTGACCCGGACGCCCATTCTGCTGTCCGGCACCGTTGCCGGAACTCTGCGGTTGGCCGTCAAACGGGTTACCGCCACCAGCGCCACTCTGGTTCTGGTTCTGGGCCTGAGGGCCTGAAGCGTTGCTTCCCGCCTGGACCTGGATCCGGTCGTCTCCGGCCTGGATCGTGATGGCATCAGCCTTGACCCCGGTCGCCCTGAGCATCTGATCGAGCAGTTGCCGGTCTTGCTTCAGGAGTTCCGCAGTTTGCACCCTGCTCGTTACAAGCGACACTTCCACTGTATCACCGACCATCCTGAGAGACACTTTCACGGTGCCGAGCTCATGAGGCGTGAGCTGGATATCCAGTGTTTTCAGAACAGGGCCTTCCGCCTTGGCAGATATGCCACCGTCAAGTGATGCGGAGCTGGAAGCCATATCCTTGACCGCAGCGGCGATCTGGTCACCAACCTGTTGCGCGGGGGAGAGTCGCATATTCGGTGCAAAGTGGGTTTCCTGGCGCAGAACCTTGACGGTTCCCGCCGCTTCCTCCGGCAACATGGACCGGCCAATAGCCCCACGTCCCTCGCCGTCGGAAATTGCCTCCGGTTCGACGCCGAACTGCGCGAAGAGCGAAGAAGTTCCGGTCTGTGCAGGTCCATCAGGATCGCCAACCGGCATGCCGTTGGCCTGCCCTTGCAGGAGCGAAGGCATAGGGGCCGCGCCAGGCTGGGCCTGTGACGAGGGAACCTGCCCGGGTTTTCCAGCCAGCACCGCATTTAGCGACAATCCCACATGGGCTGCTGAACTCTGCAACATGGTTTCTGCCTTCGGGTCCGTTTGTCCCTTGGCCGCACCATCCAGGCCTTCGCCATCCTTCGCCTTGCGTGACAGTGCGTTCTGGGAAGCCTGACGCAGGGCGTCGACAAGATTGCTGGTCGAAAACGCCGCCGAACCTGCCGCCTGTTCCTTGCCGGAACCGGTCTTGCCGTTGGCGTCGCCCGTAGTCCCGTCTGCCTGATCAGATGTTTCAGACCCGGGTTTTCCTGCCGCATCTTCGGCAGCATCGCCTTTTTTCATGTTCTGCATGACGGCCTGGAATGCAGCCGCGGCTTCTTTGGAAGAGGTTTGCCCGCGCTCGCCCGTTCCAGCGTCCGTCGACTTGCCGGACTTCGGCGCAGTCGGAACGAAAGCCTGAGTGTTAACGCTCATCCTGTTCTCCCAATTGAGCGAGGGACTTTCCCGTCCGGCGCAACAGAACATTTGCAAGTTCCATGTCCGCGCTGACCCAGCTTTGATCTTCAGGAGCGTCCATATTGGTCGCGACGTTGAATTCGCCGATCACGTTGGGTGGCGGCTCCGGAAAATGCCGGACCGAGTTAAGCACGGTGTAGACGCCGTCAAGCATCGCCAGGTCCTGCGCAGTCAGGATCGACTTGTCGATCGACCACAACAGGTCTCGGTTGGCTGTGATGAATTCCGGGTCGAGACGGGTTGCCGCAAGATAGATCTTCAGGATTTCGTTTTCCTTGGTGCCGTCGACGGTTAGCGTCAACGCTTCTCCCGTTGCTTTTCGCGCGACATTCAGATGGCCTGCCAGCAGGGCGGAACGGGCCAGCCGAAGATAAAGACCGCGCCTGCTGTCGGCATCGAATTCGTGCAGCACGTCATCCAGGAGCGCGAACTTGTCCTCGCTTTTGACAAATCCGAGCGTGTCCAGTGACAGGGCAAATCGCCTGCGGAAATCACCAGCGTAAACCGACGTGCGGAACCGGCGAAGATACCGGATGCTGAGAACTCGAAAGCGATCGACGTTGCCGGTCATCCCAGCGACGAATACTTCCCGGCGAAGAGCAGCTTCCTCGACGAGCGTTCCAGGCATCAGTAGGCTGGCGACCTGAAGCAGTTCCATCGCCTTTTCCGGATCCGTGCGGATGTAGGGTGCAGCCTTTACCAGTGCGACATGCCCCCCCAGGCTTGCCGGCAGTTCCAGCGGATCGATCTCCGCCAGAAGAACGATCATGTCCTCTTCCCTGCCTTCGACATAGGCAAGCGACGCTTCCATGAGTTTGCGGTCGACAGCGGGTGCCGGATCGAGGGACAAGAGATACCGCATTATGTCTGGGTGTCCGCCACTCAGAAGATGGATGACGGCCGCCCGCGCGTTGCGCGGTTCCTGCCACGCATCAGCTGGCAACACGACGAAACTTGCGTCCATCTTAGTCAGCAAGGCTCGCTGCGCCTGCATCGCATGGCTGTTGCCCTGTGCGATCTGCTCCTGCAAGGACTGCAGCGACCGGATCATTTCAAATGGTTCCGGATCCGAAGTCTGCTTGCCAACCTGCTGCGCCCAGCCTGCCGACACCCAGAAGACGGCCGCCATCAAGCCAAGGAACAGACCTTTGAAGCATGGGATCCTGTTGGAGAGGCAGCGCATTACCGAACCCCTTCCAGCAAGTAGATCTCAATCCGCCTGTTGGAGGCAGCAAGAGGATCGGACGGAACTTTCAGATCCTGATCGGCATAGCCTTCGACCCGGTTGAACCTGTCCTTGCCGACACCTCCGCGAGTGAGCATGTAGAGAGCCATGTGGGCGCGTGCCGACGACAAGCGCCAGTTGTCATAGGTCTTGCTTTTGAAAGGGCGCGCGTCCGTATGACCCTTGATGACAATCTGTCCCGGAGTTTCGGCAACCACCTTGCCAATCCGTTCAAGCAGTTTGACGAGTTCCGGGCGCGGCTCGGCAGACCCGATGGCGAACATACCGAAGTTCTGGTCATCGGTAAGGCTGATCAAGGCTCCCTCACCTTCTCTCGTCACCGTAATCTGACTGGCGGTTTCCTCAAGAGCTGTCCCTTCAGTCTGGGCAAGGACTTCCGAAAGACGGGCGACCAGTACCTCGGCGCTGCTTTCCGTGAAGTCTTCTTCGTAGGTGCCCTCACCGTCTCCGGTACCAATGACCGTTTCTGTCTGGACTTCAGCGATCACCTCGGTTGAAGACGCCTGAAGCGACTTGCCAAGCACATGAGCGACGACCTGATCCGTCGTATCCCCGTTGTCGGGAAGTGCGCCGTTGCCGACAAATTCAAAGGACGTCGTTCCGGATTGTTCCGCCATGTAGTCCCCGTTGCTAGGCCCATTTCCAGGGACAGCGTTTCCGTTTTGCCGGGTAATGCCGGTCTCAGGTTGAGAGCCATCTTCAAACGGCGCAGCAAAGGCGAATTCGCCGGCCAGAGCCTGGGAAGAAGGCGCGGTACCATCGCCCGGCAAACTTACGTCAGGAGCTGCCTCGGCACTGGCGACACCTCGGCCAGGACGGAACTGCCAGAACATCGGATCAAAGGGATCCCGATAGGCCTGCCCACCCTGAAAGCCTTCGTTTTTCTGAAGACCTGTACCGATACCCTTTGGGTTGTCCTCCCGCACATCAGCGACACGGATTTTCTGCGAAAGGGTGTCGAGTACGGCATAGGGATCCGTGAAAAGGATCGATTCCGAATGGGTCTGGGTAAACTGCCCAGAGGCCGGTGCCCCACCCATCTCCGGTGTCTCGACCACCTCCTCCAGTCTGTGTCCCTTGTCCAGGCCATCACCGAAGTTCTCATCCTGATCGACCGGCGCATCAGACCCACCCAATTTACCGGTGAAAAGCTTGGTGCCGGCTTCGTTGGTATCGCCGTTGATCTCCGGATCGTTCAGGCCCTTACGGTTCGGAGCCGTGGAGGCAAGTTTGACCGGGTTGAAATACTGCGCAACGCCGCGACGCACGCTGTCGTCGGTCACGTTGATCAGCCACATGACCAGAAAAAAGGCCATCAATGCGGTCATGAAATCCGCGTAGGCAATCTTCCAGACGCCATGTGGCAGCTGATCGTCTTCCCAGCTGTTCTTGCGCCGGACAATTACGATTTCATTCGGGACGCCGTCCAACATCAGTCTGCCTCCCCTTTCAAGGCTTCAAGCTGGCCGAGCCATTGTCCGAGCCGTGTTTCAATGGTTGTCTCGTCAAGCAGAGCCACCAGTTCGACCTGATCAGCATGCTGAACGTCGATCCGGTCTCTCAAGGCCGGCAACTGCTCCAGCACTCGGCTGACCAGAGTTTCCGGTCCGCGCAGCCTGATCATTTTGCCCTCCGTTTCCTCGGTCAGTTGCCGAAGATTGCCGGCAAAGGCATCGACCAGCTGGTCGACGATCTGCTCTGTCAGGAAAGGTTGAAGAAGCTTGGAAAGCGAATAGGAGATCCGCTGCTCCATAACATTGAGGAAGCCTTCGATGGAGGCGCTCACGTTGGCCGATTCACGCATGTCGAACCGGTCACGCTCGTCTTTGAGCTGCCTTGCGTGCTCTTCGCGCTCCTGTTCCAGGATGGCCTGAAAATGAGCCATCGTGCGGTCACTGCCTTCCGCCAGGCCGCGCTCGTATTCGGCCTGAAGCTGTTCTTCCAGGCTGGGTTCGGGCACAGCTTCCTCGCAAGGCTCCAGAACGTCCACGAGAGCGGGGTCGAATGCACCGAAGGACTTGAATCTGGAGGCGGACAGGACGGGAATATGGGAAGCGATTGAGGTGGTCATTAGATGCGCTCCGATTCATAGAGCCACTGGCGCAGGATCGCGGCAGACTGTTCCTCGTTGAACTCCAGCAAGGATTCCAGCTTCCGGAGCGCGGACTTGTTGCGCCGGCTGTTGAGGTCCTGCAGCATGTCGGAATGATCCGGCGGCATCAGGAAGGTCTGATCCCCGTCGACTGCTTCTGCAGTCCCTTCCGCAGCTTCCGGCAGCATTCCGAGTTCGGCCATTTCGACCTGCGGCTTGGCCATTTGCGGCACCAGTGCAGCCACGGCAGGCCGCAGACCAAACCAGATCACCAGCATCGACACGGTCAGGATTGCGAGCGCATTGATGATGTTGCCGGACTGGCGCATCAGATATTCAGTGATGCTGATCGGCGGGATCGGCTCCATGGCCCGGCCGCCGTCAATGAAGTCGACGACAGCAACCTTGACCAGGTCTCCCCGTTCTTTTTCAATCCCCGCAGAAGAGGCAACCAGAGCTTCGATTTCCGTCAGCTGTTCATCCAGTTGAGCCTGGGTCGGTTCGCCGCCAAGAGACTGTGCAAGACGGGACTTATCAACCAGAACCGCAATGGACAGACGGTCGACACGATAGCCATCCTGAGACGTCTCGATGCGTTTGGAGGAGATCTCGTAATTGACGGTTTCCTCGCGCCGCTCGTTTTCTTCGCTGGAACGCTCACCGTTGTCCGCGGACACATCCTCTTCAGGAAGGTTCTGCTCGACCGTTGTCGGTGCCGAGACGCTGGAGTTCTGAGCGTTCTCGTTTTCGCGAATGGTCCGGATGGAGCGCTCGGTCCGCGAGTCCGGATCGAAAATCGTCTCGGCAATCGTCTTGCGGTCCGTGTTGAGCTCCGCGGCGACACTGACCTCGAAGTTGTCCAGGCCAAGATATGGCGTCAGGGTCTTGCGAATGTTTTCCTGGATCCGGCTGCTGACAGCCGTCTCAAGGCTGGCGAGCTGGCCTGCGGAGGCCTTGGTCGGATCCTGGCCGGCCGCCAGGATACCACCGGACGTGTCGAGCACAGTAACCTTGTCGGCTTGCATGCCCGGAACACCGGCAGCAACCAGGTGGCGGATGGCATCGGCGGTTCGCACATCGTCTGGCACATCGGAACGGATGACGACAGATGCCGACGGCGGCTGCTGATCGCGCCTGAAAGATCCTTTCTCTGGCAACACGATATGAACGCGCGCTGCCCGGATCCCCTTCATGAGCTGGATGGTTCGGGCAAGCTCACCTTCAAGCGCTCGCACCCGTGTCACTTCCTGCATGAAGGACGTCAACCCAAGCGACCCCAACTCGTCGAAGAGCTCGTAGCCGGAGTTGGCTCCACGCGGGAGCCCCTTTTCGGCCAGAAGCATGCGCGCCTTGGCTGTCTGCGCATGGCTCACCATGACGGCGGAGCCTTCCGAATTGATGTCGAAAGGAATGCCGGCGTCCCGCAACGCGGAACCGATGCGGGTGACGTCTTCACCATCGAGACCCGTATAGAGGACGGTCTGTTCCGGTCGGCTCAAGTAATATGCTCCCGCGCCGACGGTCGCGATTGTGGCGAGCCCGATCAAGGCGAGCGCGATAAGTCTGCGCACTCCCAGTTCCATCAGGTTTGCCCATAGTTTTTCGGCGTGTTCACGGCCCGGCATGCATAACCCCTTCATGCACGTAACGTTCTGTTTGACCCACTATCGGAACTGGACCTTGCGCGAGCCTGTCACCCGGGCCTGAAGACGGAAATTCTGGACACAAAAAAACCGCGCCCCGAAGGGCGCGGTCCTCTTGCCTGGAAATCCGGTCAGATAAACTGGTTGGATTAACGGAACAGGGACAGAATGTTCTGCGAACCCTGGTTGGCGATCGACAGAGCCTGGATACCGAGCTGCTGCTGAGTCTGCAGAGCCTGGAGGCGGGTCGATTCTTTGTTCATGTCAGCATCCACGAGCTGGCCGACACCACGGTCGATCGAGTCGATCAGAGCGGACACGAAGTCCTTCTGCAAATCAACGCGCTTCTTGGTGGAACCGAGCAGGGTTGCGGAGTCTGTGATGAGGCCCAGAGCTTCGTCGACATCCGAGATCATGCCTTCCAGAGTGGTCAGGTCGGCAGCGCTGTCCGTCAGAGCGGAGATGTCGATGGTGTCGACAACGTTACCGTTCGTCAGAGCACGATCGAGGATACCGGTACCACCACCCGTGGTGTCATAGAGCTGGGTAGCGGTGATATCAACCGTGGTCGTCAGAACGGAAACCGCACCACCGACGCGGGTGAAGGAGCTGACGATTTCTTTCGACGTAACGGTGGTCACGTCGGAAGACAGCCAGTTTTCACCGTTGAAAACAGCGGATTCGGCAGTCGACTTAAGCTGGTTCTGCAGTTCGTTGATGTCGGACTGGATCTTGCCGCGGTCGACACCCGGAGTACGGGCAGCAACAAGCTTGGCTTTGATTTCGTTCATGACATCAACAGTGCTGTCCATAGCAGTGTACATGACGTCGACGGTCGCAGCACCCAGACCCAGAGAGTCTTCAACGGCGCTAAGAGCCATGTTGTCAGAACGCATGGTGGTTGCGATGGACCAGTAGGCAGCGTTGTCTTCCGCGCCGGCAACGCGATAACCGGTGGAGATGCGGTTCTGCGTCTCTGCCAGGTTGGCGCTGGTGTTCCGCAGAGTCTGCAGAGCGGTCATTGCGGAAGCGTTCGTCATCAAGCTAGACATGATATGTCCCTTCAATGTGTCAGTGTGTACTGGATTGGATTGGGACATGCCGGGTTTGCACCGGCACAGCAGGAGCAGCGTCATGCTTTTGAACCGTGGGTAGTTTGGGGTTCAACCTGCTGTGAAAAGGACCCTAGCGGCTCAATCTTGCGTGAAGCTTACGTCGATACGGGCAATTTGATCTTTTTCGAATTTCTCCAAGACCTAATCTTTGACCAAAAGATATAGTCGCGCACGATCTTATCGCCAAAAACAAAAAAGCGGAGCCTTTCGGCCCCGCCCTTTTGCGCCCCGACGCCCCCGTCGGTTACAAGAATGATCGCACAAGACTACCGACCAGAAGGTTCCATCCGTCGATCAAAACAAAGAACAACGCCTTGAAAGGCAACGATATGACTGTTGGTGGCAACATCATCATACCCATGGACATGGTGATCGTTGCGACGATCATATCGATCACGAGAAACGGCAACGCGATCAAAAATCCGATTTCGAAACCCCGGCGCAACTCGGAAATCATGAAAGCCGGGATCAAGACACGCAGTTCAACTTCCTCTGCAGAGGCCGCTTCATTTTCTGTCACGCGGCCGGCTGCAAGATCATCAAAGAGAACGAGATCTTCTTCGCGCACCTGGCTGAGCATGAAGTCCCGGAATGGCGTTGTGATCCGCACATAGGCCTCTTCCTCGGAGATCTCGTTGTTCATCAGAGGCTGAACACCCTGCTCCCAGGCTTTGTCGAAAGTTGGAGCCATGACGTAAAAAGTCATGAAGAGAGCGAGCGAAATGAGGATCAGGTTACCCGGTGTTGTTTGAAGACCGATACCGGACCGCAGGAACGAGAAAGCGATCACGAATCGGGTGAAGCTTGTCACCATGATCAGGATGCCCGGAGCCAGAGAAAGCACCGTCAAGAGTGCAATCATCTGGATGATACGGCCGCTGGCACTGCCCTCTCCTGCAGGTAGCAACGCGGAAAGATCCGGCACCTGGGCAGCCGCAGCCCCCGTCATCGCGACCAGTACAAGGCCGGCAACAAGAAGACGGCTCATTGAATAACCACCGATTCCAGAATGACTTCGTTCACCTGACCTTTGGTGCGTGTCTGAGCGCGCTCGGTGAGATCTTCGCGAAGATGCTGCAAACCGATCCCCCCTTCCAGATGAGAGAGCGTAAGCGTGCGCATGTAGCCTAGAAAATCATCCTCGACCTTTTTCTTGAGCACACCAACATCGCCGTCAGGATCGTCTTCCAGAAGAATTGAAGCCTGCAATCTGATCCAGGCGTCTTGCGGCGACGCCAGATTTGTCACGAGCGGTTCAAGCGTCTGCAGGCGTGTCGAAGGCGAAAACGGCAGCGTTTCGGTGAA
Organism: Labrenzia sp. PO1; assembly: GCF_012273635.1. Classification (NCBI taxonomy): domain Bacteria; kingdom Pseudomonadati; phylum Pseudomonadota; class Alphaproteobacteria; order Hyphomicrobiales; family Stappiaceae; genus Labrenzia; species Labrenzia sp. PO1. The sequence continues at coordinate 174,706 of NZ_JAAXCR010000003.1, read as the reverse complement.
GCTCTGTTGCTGGCGAAGCCGGCCATGAACTTCCTCTTCCGTATAGTCCGCAACATATTTTGCAAGGCCCGCTCCAGCGCCACCGCCAATCAGCGTCAGGAGCACCAACGCCGCGACGAAACCGGAGCTGCGCTGATTTTCCCGCGCCCCCTCAAAAGGAACTTCAATGATATTAGGCATTTGGGTCTTTCCGGTACTTTCAGGAAGGGCTCAGAAGGGCGTCACGATGTCGTAGATCTGCTGCCCCCAGGCCGGTTGCTGAACCTCGGTGATCCTGCCGCGACCACCATAGGAGACCCGCGCTTCGGCAATCTTGTCGTAAGGAATGGTGTTGTTGGCCTGAATGTCCCGCGGACGCACGATCCCGGCGATTTGCAGGATGCGCATCTCGAAGTTGACGCGCATTTCCTGCGAGCCGGAGATCACCAGGTTGCCGTTCGGCAGGCGGTCCGTGACCACGGCCGCAACGGACAGCTGGATTTCTTCCGACCGATCGATAGAGCCGGAACCCGCGGATCCGGAGCCGGAATCAACGCCAAGATTGCCGCTGCCGCCATGCCCGATGCCATCCCAGTCGTAATCCAAGGTGCCACCCCAACCGATATCGGAAGTGCGGCGGCGATCCGAACTGTTGTCCATGTTCGCGCGGTCATTGATCTGGATGGTCACGGTCAGCACATCACCGACCTTCTTCGCACGCGGGTCTGCAAAGAAATTGTCGCGACCGCTGGCCCACAAGGAGTTGTAATCCTTGACCGTGCCCTGCCCGAAAGTGCTCAGCGGATAAGCTGCCGGCTGTTGAACGGCAAGGCCGTACCCGACCGGAGACATCTCCGGTGCGCGGCCAACGTCTTCCAGCTGCCCGGCACAGCCGGTCAGCATCGCAGCTCCTAGGGAGATCACAAAAGCGCGCATCAGAAACTCCGTTGTATTTCGGGATGGGTCAGGCCCATCATCGATTGGGTCAGCTGGGCAGCACGGGAAGGCTCCATCTCGTCGAGAATGCTGCTTGCAACACGGGCCTTCAGTTTCAGGAGAACGCCAACAGCGGCTTCCTCGTCGGTCGTCTGCAGCTGCGCCGCAGCTGCTTCCGGACGCATGCGCCCGATAATGGAGACGACCTGATCCTCGACTTCGTTGAGAAGGTCTTCGCGCCGCTCGACCCATTTTTCGAATTCGCGCTCTTTGCGCTGCAATTCTTCAATCCTGTCCCGGAGGCTTGCCTCCAGGCTGATCAGTTTCCAGGTCTGCCACTTGATGCGCGCATCCGAAGCCGCTTCGGCGATGTTCTTGCAATAGAGCTCGCTGTCCTGTGGCGGTACGGGCGCAATCGCGCTTTCGCGTGCCTGCGGCTTCTGACGCGGCGCTTGGGCAATGGCCTGGCCGCCGAATGTGAGCGAAACTGCCGCAAGCACCAGAAGCGTGAATGTGCGGCCGCGGTCCAAATGTCGTGGCATAAGGCCTTCCCTTGTGCAGAACCTCTTTGACCGCACAATCGGAGATCGAGCTTGCGTGAGGCTGTCGCAAAAAAAACGCCGCTTCAAAAAGCGGCGTTTCAGAATTGCTCACATGAAGGAGACATCTCCCCGGCCTTCAGGGGTTCAGACCACATGAGTGCTGGTTTCCCTGTTGGGCTAGGAGCAAGTCTGACTTATTGCACCACGAGTTCCGCCTGCAGCGCGCCGGCTGTCTTGATCGCCTGAAGGATGGCGATGATACCAGTTGGTCGCAGACCAATCCGGTTGAGACCCCGCACCAGTGTGGGCAGGTCCGTTCCACCGACGACAGCCAGTTGACCACCGCTTTCCTGAGCATCGACATATGTTCGTGGCACGACCACTGTCTGGCCATTCAGCGAAAACGGCGACGGCTGCGAAACCTCGGGTGCTTCCGATATACGAACCGTCAGATTGCCATGGGTAATCGCAACGGTCGAAATCTGCACATCCTTGCCTATGACCACAGTCCCTGTTCGCTCATCGATCACGACCTTCGCAATCTGGTCAGGCGTCACCCGAATAGCCTCGATTTCAGCGATGAACCGCGTGACACTGATGTTTTGCGGAGGCGTGAGTACCACGGTGCGATAGTCTCGCTCCTTGGCCACCTTGATGCCGTATCGCTCCCTGGTGAACTGATTGATCGCATCGGCAATACGCACTGCGGTGCGGAAATCCGGATTGGAAAGTTCGAGAACCAGATTGGGTATTTGCGAAAATTTAGCCGGCAAATCTCTTTCGATGAGACCACCGTTTGGAACCCGACCGACGGTCGGTATCCCCTGGGTCAGGCTTTCCGCCTGCCCCAGCTCCGAGAAACCGGATACTGCAACCGGACCCTGCGCAACCGCGTAGATTTGCCCGTCAGCTCCCAGCAAAGGGGTAGCGATGAGGGTACCCCCGGCAAGTGACGTCGCATCGCCAAGCGAGGACACACTTACGTCGATCGTCGATCCCTGACCGATAAAAGACGGCATTTCGGCGGTCACGACAACGGCTGCTACGTTACGCGTCCGCAGTCGCGCATCGCGTACGTTCACCCCCAGACTGTCGAGCATCGATTGCAGCGATTGCTCCGTGAATGGGGAATTGCGTAACGTGTCGCCAGATCCTTTCAGACCGATAACGAGGCCATAGCCGACAAGCTGGTTGTCGCGCACCCCTTGCAGACTGGCGATGTCCTTGATCCGCACCATGGACATTGCCGACACCGGCAAGGCCAACAGTGCAGCCAGAACAAAAACGAGTAACCGGGTCATAAAATCAGTTCTCCACACGTATGGTGCCGTCTTCTTGAACCCGCCCGGAAACAACCAGACCGCTATCGACATTGCGTACGCGTACGAAGTTGCCGGCTCCGCCGTTCTGAAGAGCTTCCACCTGCATGATGATCACCAGCCCCTGCTCACGGAAAACCAGTCGCGCCGGCTCACCACGACGAACAAGGACCGGCTTTTCGACCGAATTTATCGGTACGGGCTGTCCTGGAAGCAACGTACGCCGCGCAACCATGCCAACCAGTTGGCCCCTGTTGGTAGACACCGCGAATTGCTGTGCTGTCCGCGTTGGAAACGATCGTTCGATCAGATCCTGGTGAGTGATTTCGGTTCCAGCCGGTATAGTCTGGCGCGGAACCGGCAGATCTATGCCTCCGGCTGCTTTCGCTGCCCCGGTGCTGAAGATCATGACCAGCACCAGGAAAAGGGATCGGATCGTCATCACCTTCTCCCTGTTAGCGAATGCCGTTGGTGACGGTACCGGCCATCTCGTCGGCGGCTTTCATGACCTTGGAGTTCATTTCATAGCCGCGCTGAGCGCTGATCAAGGCAGTGATTTCCTTTACCGGATCAACGTTGGAGCTTTCCAGATATCCCTGGCGAACCACGCCGAAACCCGGATCACCCGCAACACCGGTAACAGGCGTGCCAGAGGCCTCGGTTTCACGGAAAAGGTTGCCACCCACTGGTTCCAGACCGACATCGTTGGCAAAATTGGAAAGCGTCAGCTGTCCAAGTTCACGAGGCGTCATCTCGCCATCGACCTTGGCATAGACCTGACCCGATTCATTGACGACAACTTCAATGGTTTCTTGCGGAATGATGATCGCCGGTTCGACGGCATAGCCGTCAATGGTCACCAGTCTGCCGTCTGCATTCTTGTTGAACGAACCGGCTCGGGTAAACAGTGTTTCGTCATCAGGACCGGTAATTTCGAACCATCCCCGCCCGTCGAGCGCAACATCGAACTGGTTGCCGGTGTTGGTCAGCGAGCCTTGGGCATGGAGTTTGCGGATCCCGGCGGTACGAACGCCCAGACCAAGCTGAGCACCTTCCGGTACAGGATCTTCACCACCCCGGTTCGGCACGCCCTGCAGGCGCTCGGCCTGATAGAGAAGGTCTGAGAATTCCGCCTGCGAACGTTTGAAGGACGTGGTGTTCATGTTGGCGATGTTGTTGGCGACCACTTCGACATTCGTCTGCTGGGCGCTCATGCCGGTCGCGGCGATAGCAAGGGCTTTCATGGATTTTCTCCTGGTAATTACAATCGCTTATCGAGGCCAAGCCTTCGATCAGATCGACATGCGGCTGATTTCCTGATAGGCGCTCACGACCTTGTCGCGGATGGCAATTGCGGTCTGGAGGGTCGATTCAGCAGCCATTACGGCCTCGACCACCTGCTGAACCGAAGCCTGTCCGTCGACACCTGCAATCGATACCGCTTCGCCTTGTTTGATCTTGTCGATCGCATCGGTCGAAACTTTCGCCATCGCATCGGAGAAACTGGTTTCGCCCACGGCGCCCGTGCCGCCAAGATCCGGCGTGCTCGCCGTGTACCTGGTGGTGGAGGCTGCTTTCAGGACGCCGTCGGTCGACGATGTCAGCGCGGAGATTTCATTGATCATGATCAGTTCCTCAACAGGTCAATGTTGCGCATGACCATCTCGCGGGCCTGCGTCATGACTTTCAGATTGGCTTCGTAAGAACGGTTGGTTTCGCGCATATCGGCCAGTTCAAGCAGCGTGTTGACATTCGGCATTTTGACGTAGCCGTTCTCGTCCGCCGCCGGATGGCCGGGGTCGTATTCCACCGCGAACTCGGCTTTGTCCTTGCCGATGTCCTTCACGGAGACCAGGTTGGCCTGGACGGCGCGGTTGAATTCACTTTCGAACGTGATGGTCTTACGCCGATAGGGATCATCGCCGGCTGCTTCGCCGGTAGAGCGGGCGTTGGCGAGGTTTTCGGACACAACTCTCAACCGCTCCGACTGCGCTCTGAGACCGGCGCCGGAAATCTGCAAGGTTGCGGAAAGCGGATCAGACATGATTGTTTTCCTTTAGGATTTCACTGTGGAGAGGTACATGCGGTGAAAGGACTTCGCGATACTGGCGTTCAACGAATGATCGCGCGCGACCTCTCCTGCCTTCATGAGTTCCTGTTCCAGGCTGACGGAGTTACCGGAATGCGTGACCGTCCAGCTGTCCGCCTTTTCGACATCGGACTTGCGCGCGGCTTCCATGGTCTGACCAAGATGGCCGTCATGGGTTGCGGTCATGGCAAGCTGGGTTTTGCTGATCACGGTTGTGAACGGTTCCAGGTCCTTGGAGCGGAAGCCTGGCGTATTGGCGTTGGCAATGTTTTCGGCAATGGTCGCCTGGCGGACGGACAGCCAGTCATTGCTATTCGAAACGAGTTTGGTCAGGAACACAGGTTCCATAGAAGACCTCCTATCAGCTCAGGTTGCCCCAAGGGATAGTCAGCCAAGCTTGCCCGAAACTGTTCGACCGTGATTTGGCAGGGTTCCTTCCCGGAAGCCTGCGACGCAAGTTTCGCGCAATCTTCGGTGTGCATGCATTACCGGTGCGGGCGCCCCTGCCCTTTCAATATTCGGTATTTGGGAGAAGCGTATGAAACGTCTGCAGCCGCCGACCCGCGCAAGGAAAGCAGCCAGACCCTCGGTCCAACCATTCATATGTCGCGCCTTCACGATGCACCGTGTCAAGCTGGCGAAGGCCGGGCTCCTGCAGGCTGCAATCGCTGCTTCAGTTGCCTGCCTGGCACCAGAAGCCTCAGCCCAGACCACGAACTGCGACGCCTACGCAAGAGCCTATGCAGATGCGCACATCAACCCGGATCAATCGGACATGCCGATCGTCGACGGTGCGATGGAAGGAGCCGTTGCAGGCGGCGCCTGGGAAGGCCTAAGTGGAGCACGCAGGGGTGCATTGACGGGCGGTGCACTTGCAGTGCTGGACAACCTTGGCAGCACACCGGCTGGTTGGCGCGGTTTGTACGATCTTGCATATCGCCTTTGCCGGAACGCACAATCACCAGTCACACACCGCCCCTCGACACTGGGAGATCCCAGCTATCGGCCCGCACTCCCCGGTTCCGGCAGACCAGAGCCCTTAAGGCCAACGGGACCGCTCGCCCCATCAAGACCCAACAACTGAGGTTGTGCCATGTTTTCATTTCTGTCTTCGAAACGGGACTCCATTGCCGCAGCAATTCAGCGTCGCCTGCATCCGCGCCAACGCACAAGATTGCGACCCGCGAAACTTGCAAGTCTGGACAATGAATTTATTTGCGATTGCACGATCAGGGACATTTCCGATGGAGGTGTCCGTCTCGTGCTGAACGAGGTTACCGACCTGCCGGAAGAGTTCTACGTCTTCGATGCCGTCCCAAAAACCGTTGCCGAAGTGCAGCTGCGCTGGCGCGATGGACTGGCCGCCGGAGTTGTCTATTTAGTTCCACCTGCAAGTATCCGGCACTTCAAGAACACCGGCGTCAGAAAACTTGCACAAAGGCTTTATGCTCTGGATGGTTAGCCCCCGAGTAATTGTCCTACAAATTTCAAAGCAGCGAATTCATTTCCTTGCCTGAATGGTCAATAATTCAAACAGCAGCGACATAAAGAGACTCCAGAAGCGACGTATTAGCTTTGCAAAACGTCGTGGCAACTCATTAAATCTAGTATTTTATAAAATTCGCTTGTAAAACATGCGCAGGACACAACGCTGGTCTCGCCGATCAAGTTCGATTGGAAAGACCCGACTGCCTGAGTCTGTTGAATGGATAATAAAAAGCGTAATTTCTTCGAACTTCCGGACAAGGTCCTCACATCCCTGCCGACGGGGGCAGTCAAAGATACGGTCGAACATCTCGGTAGAAAGATTGCGCGGGGAGAATATCCGACAGGCGCGATCCTTCCGCGTGAGGACGAACTTGTCGACAGCCTCGGTGTTTCGCGAACTGTTGTCCGAGAAGCCATCAAGGTGCTTTGCGGCAAAGGGCTCGTTCGAACGGCACGCAGATATGGGTCTCGGGTCTGCCCCTTTGACGACTGGAACCTTCTCGATCCGGACGTCATTCGCTGGCATGACCCAAGAAGTCCGCAGACCGCGAGAATTTATGCGGAAGCAACCGACCTCAGACTGATTTTCGAGCCGGAGGCCGCCGCCCTGGCAGCCGTCAACGCAAGCCGGGAGCAACGCGACACCATTCTTGCGGCCGCGCGCGCCATCCATCCTCTGGATGGTCAGGAAAGCATGATCGGCGCCGACTACATGTTCCATGCCACGATCCTGCAGGCCAGTGGCAATCAGATGCTTTCCCAGCTCCAGAATCTGATCTACGCGGTCATGCTCTTTTCCTATGCCGCCTCACAACGAACCCCCCCGGAAGAAAAGATTGCACGTCGCAATCACGTAGGCGTTGCTGAAGCGATCGATTCCGGAGACGCAGAACTGGCACGTGGACGCATGAAAGACATGCTGGTGCAAAACAAGGCCATGGCGGACAAGCTGGTCGCGTCAGCCCTCCAGGAGTGACCTGGTTGCCGGCAAACCTGTTGGTCTGTCTGGCTAACAGAGAGAGACACCGGTAATTTCCTGACCAGATACCCACTCTCTCTAGCGAACCTATGGAATGGCGCCTGCGTTTCCACATTTGTTGGACAACTGAGAATTTTCCCAGCAGACTAGGGAAAACCAACAATGATGGCCTAACGGCCAACCTGGGAACGCCATGAAATTCTATTCAGAAACCGAATTGTCCTCCGGCACATTTTTGGGCCGTGTCTGGCGACCCGATGTCAAAGGGCCCGCCGTCGTCACACTGCGAGAAAACCGCGTTTTCGACATCACGTCCGCAGCCGCCCCCACCGTTCGGGATATTTGCGAACTAACGGAACCGGCTGCCTATGTTGCCGCAGCTAAAGGAGAAGATCTTGGCACTCTGGATGAAATCGCGGCTGGTACCTGCAGCGATCTCGCCAACCTGCATTTTCTGGCTCCCTGCGATTTACAAGCAGTGAAGGCATGTGGCGTGACCTTCGCAAATTCCATGGTCGAACGCGTGATCGAGGAGAAAGCGGCAGGAGATCCTCAAAAGGCCGAAGCCATACGGGCACGGGTAGGTGCAACCATCGGCGACAGCCTGCGTAACCTGCGAGCCGGATCCGAAGAAGCTGCCAAGGTCAAACAAGCGCTTATCTCCGAGGGGCTCTGGAGCCAATACCTGGAAGTCGGCATCGGCCCGGATGCCGAGGTCTTTTCCAAGGCGCAGGTTCTTTCCTCTGTCGGCACCGGAGCCGACGTCGGACTGCACCCGGTGTCCAGCTGGAACAACCCAGAGCCGGAAGTGGTTCTGACAGTCTCTTCAAAGGGTGTGATTGTTGGCGCAACGCTTGGAAACGACGTCAATCTGCGTGATGTCGAGGGCCGTTCAGCTCTGCTCTTGTCCAAGGCAAAGGACAACAATGCATCCTGTGCCATCGGACCGATGATCCGACTATTCGACCAGGGATATTCTCTGGATGACGTTCGACTGGCAGAACTGGACCTGACGGTGGAGGGAACGGACGGCTTCATCCTGAAGGGGAGATCTTCGATGAAGGAAATCAGTCGGGACCCTTTGGATCTGGTCCGGCAAACCCTGGGCCGCCACCATCAGTATCCCGACGGGATCATGCTGTTTCTCGGTACCCTCTTCGCACCGACGCAGGACCGGGACGTTGCCGGAGAAGGTTTCACTCACAAACTGGGCGACGTCGTTACAATCGAAAGTCCGGGCCTCGGTCGATTGAGCAACACCGTCCGGCTTTCGACCGAATGTCCGCAATGGACATTCGGCATAAGCTCCCTCATGCGCAATCTCGCGCAAAGGGGTCTCTTGTAGTCGTACGCCGAATTGCCCAGCGCATCACGAAAGCGCTCATCAGGAAACTTTCGGCCGACCTAAAGCGACGGCTGGACCATCTTCGCCGGATCAACAACCCGGTCGAATTCCTCCGCACTGACGAATTCAAGGTCAAGGCACGCCTGCTTCAAGGTCAGATCATGCTCAAACGCATGGTGTGCGGCATGACTGGCCTTGTCATATCCGATCACCGGACTTAGCGCAGTCACCAGCATCAGGGATTGATCCAGAAACTCCCTGATGCGCTTCTCGTTCGGCTCCATGCCTTCCACCAGGAAAAGGGAGAAGTTGGTGCAACCGTCGCCCATGATCTTTACCGACTGCAGGATCGCATTGATCATCAGCGGCTTGTAGACATTCATCTCCAGGTAGCCACTGGCGCCACCTATCCCGACGACGACGTCATTGCCCATCACCTGTGCCGCAACCATCGCCAGTGCCTCGCACTGCGTCGGGTTGACCTTGCCTGGCATGATCGAAGAGCCGGGCTCGTTTGCCGGAATTTTCAGCTCAAAGAAACCGCAGCGGGGCCCGCAGGACAAGAGGCGAATATCGTTTGCGATCTTGAACAAGGACACTGAAAGCGTCTTCAAGGCTCCGCTCAACATGACAAGAGCATCATGCGCCCCCTGAACCGCAAACTTGTTCGGAGCCGTATAGAACGGCAAGTCCGTCAGTTCCGCGATCCGGGTGGCAGACAACTCCGCAAAAAGGGGATGAGCGTTGATGCCCGTCCCGACTGCGGTTCCGCCCAGCGCCAGTCCATAGACATCCTTTAGGGCAAAACTGATGCGCTCAATGTCCTGACGCAGCATTTCCGCATAACCGGAAAACTCCTGACCAAGCGTCAAAGGCGTGGCGTCCTGCATATGCGTTCTGCCGATCTTTATGATGTCGTCCCAGGCGTCGGCTTTGTCTTGCAGGCTCTTGTGGAGCATCTGCACGCCGGGCAAAAGGCGATGTGTCACCTGGAGTGCAGCGGCCATGTGCATGGCTGCGGGAAAGCTGTCATTGGACGACTGAGACAGGTTCACGTGATCGTTCGGATGAACCGGATCCTTTGACCCCAGCACACCACCGGCAAGGGCAATGGCGCGATTGGAGATCACTTCATTCACGTTCATGTTGGTTTGTGTTCCGCTGCCGGTCATCCACACGTACAACGGAAAATGGTCGTCAAGTTTTCCATCAATTACTTCGTCGGCTGCCTGGACAATCAACCGAGCAAGATCTGCATCCAGCAACCCCAGCTCTTCGTTTGCTAGGGCCGCTGCCTTCTTCAAAACGCCATAAGCGTGGACAAGCTCTATCGGCATCAGGTCGCTACCGATGGAAAAATACTTCAAGGAGCGCTGTGTCTGTGCCCCCCAGTATTTGTCCTCCGGCACGTCTATTTCGCCGATGCTGTCGCTTTCAGTACGCATATGCGCCTCCTCGTGAGTGGCTCAAGGGGCCAGCAAGGTTTCCGTCAGTTCACTATCGGGATCCTTCAAACCGTCTATGACATCGAAATGATGGCGGCCGGGATCCTCCTTGTAGGTGGCCATTGGCCAGGTATCCGCAAGGAGTTTCGATTGCCTTAGAAACTCCGGACGCTCCGCTCCGCCAACCCAGGCGACAACCGGACAGTCAACGGCGGGCACCATCAATGCCGCACTTTCGGCCATGGCATCGTCTTCGTTCATCTGGAAGGACTTGTTCATCACCGTGTTTCTGAGCGGGCGAAGGTCGTGCAAACCGCTAATGGAAACAACACGCTCGATTCGATCCAGAACGTCTTTCGGCAACCGGCTGTCTTCGCAAATCATGCGTGTGACCAGATGCCCACCGGCGGAATGCCCGGCAAGACGGATCGGGCCACCAACGCGAGCAGCCGCCTTCGTAATCGCGACAGAGATTTGCCGCGTGATATCTGCGATCCGCGCATCAGGAGCCAGCTCATACGACGGCATGCATACCGTCCAGCCTCTTGCCAGGCAGCCGCTAGAAAAATGCGACCAGGAACTTTTGTCGAATCTCAGCCAGTAGCCTCCGTGCACGAACACGACGAGCCCCTTGGACTTCCTCTGCGGCCGAAACACATCGAACCGCTGACGATCCCCTTCCCCGTAAACGACATCCAGATCCTTTTCGACCCAGCTTTTCCGGAAGGTTTCCGCTTCCTGCGCCCAGCGCACGATGAAATCGTCAGCGCCCGGAATATAGGCAGCATTTGAATAGGCATCGTCCCAATCAATAATCGTCATCTCACTCATTCGAAATCCTCAGGCAAACGTCGAAACCGATCGGCGGCATACTTGCACGATTTACCTAGAAAGCGGAACGGCCTGAATGCCAATCTCAACTTGTCAAACGGACTGCCATCAACCTAACGTCTGAAAAAACCAGTAGTCGGGAGGCAAACTTAGATGGTGGAGCGCTGTTCCAATCGCGTGGCCAATCTTGCGCATTTTCTGTCCAGGAACGCTGCCCGGTGGCCCTCAGGTCCCGCAGTTGTCGAGGATGGGGTCACCTTGAGCTGGTCAGAAATCGATTCGCAGGTCTCCGCACTTGCCAAGGGTCTCCAATCGGAATTCGGCGTTTCCAAGGGCGACAGCTTGCTGGTCCAGGCCCAGAACTCGCATCAGATGATCGAGATCATGTTGGCCGCATTTCGTCTGGGAGCCATCTGGGTTCCCTGCAATTTCAGACAGGCTCCGGGCGAAACGGCCTATGCTGCGGTAAAAGCGAAGGCGAAGGTTTTCCTGTGTGACGCTGATTTTGGTGCTCAGGCCGATGCAGTGCGAAACGCCAGAGATCAGCTGACAGGATGCATTACAATTGGAGCCAGCGACTTTGGCACAAGCTATGAGGATCTCCTCTCCCGTTACCAGGGACAGGTCCTGCAGAACGAGGCAGTGGACTATAACGATCCCTGTTGGCTGTTCTTCACCTCAGGCTCAACCGGCCGCCCGAAGGCAGTTGTCCTTAGTCACGGGCAGATCGGATTCGTTTGCGTCAACTACATGGCAGACCTGTTGCCCGGGACGACGGAGCGCGATGCGTCGCTGGTCATAGCCCCATTGTCACACGGCGCAGGGTTACAACTGATTGCCCAGCTATCAGTTGGTTCTACACATGTTCTCCTGCCCGGAGGTGGCTTCAATCCCTCGACTGCATTCGAGTTGATCGAAAAACACAAGGTCAGCAATCTCTTCACCGTTCCCACAATCGTCAAACGCCTGGTGGAAGACCCTTCTGTTGATCAGTACGATCACTCGAGCCTTCGTCACGTCATTTATGCGGGGGCTCCCATGTACAGAGAGGACCAGAAGCTGGCACTCCAGAAATTGGGGCACGTTCTGGTTCAATACTACGGACTTGGCGAGGTCACCGGAAACATCACCGTGCTGCGGCCACAGGATCATTTTCTGGAGGATGGACCTGAGGCACGCAGCGGCACCTGCGGTACGGAGCGAACTGGTATAGAGGTTTCGATCCAGGACGAGGATGGCAATCATCTCCCCCCCAATGAAACGGGTGAAGTCTGCGTCATCGGTTCGGCAGTCTGTGCTGGCTATCTGGAAGACGAAGACGCCAACCAGAAGTCTTTCCGGAACGGCTGGTTCCGCACCGGAGACATCGGTCACATGGATGAACAGCGGTACCTCTTCCTGACAGGCCGAGCGTCGGACATGTACATTTCTGGTGGCTCCAACGTCTACCCGAAGGAAGTCGAGGAAGTGCTGCTTACACATCCGGATATTTCCGAGGTCGCAATTCTCGGGATTCCGGACAGGCAATGGGGCGAAGTTGGCCTAGCCGTTTGTGTGGCTGCCCCAGACAATTCACCCGACCCTCAGGAACTCAGCGACTATCTGAACGGCAAGATCGCCCGCTACAAGATGCCTGCACGTTATCTCTTCATTCCCGCAATGCCGACAAGTGCCTATGGCAAGATCACCAAGAAACTGGTGCGGGAGCATTTGACCGAGAAAGGCCTGTTGTGAGACGGCCCGCCCCCAGGTCTCTGTCCGACATTCGTCATCCCGGCCCTTCTGCCATCAATCGGCTCCCCCATGCCAGATGTCTGGCGAAACCATTGGAAATCTCCCTGGCAGAGCAAACTCCCTTGCTGGAGGCGCTGGGCCGCTTCGCCACGCACCAAGGACTGAGCTCCGCCGTTCTCGATCTTTCCGGGCTGATGCTCGAAGCGTTCGACTTTGTGATGCCTGCCTGTGCAATCGATGACAGACATGCAGCCTGGTATAGCGACACGCACTCTTCGAAAGGCGCAACGCTGGAGTCCGCAGTTGCCATTCTCGGGATACGAGATGGTGAATGGTTCGCTCATGTACACGCTTATTGGCACGAGGAAGAAGTCGAGCACCTTGGCCACTTACTGCCGCATACGCTGAAGGTTGCGCATCAGGGGGCTATCAAAGGGTACGGCCTGCAAGGCGCAGCCTTCGTGGCATCGCTGGATCCGGAAACCGAATTCACGCTGTTTCGTGTGCAACAGGATGACGAACAGTCACGGACAACCGACTACAATGCGCTTATCACCACACTCGCTCCGTTTGCCGACCTGACGGACAGCATCCAAGAACTCGCAAAAGAGCTGAAAGCCCCCTCCTACGAAGTCTATGGACTGGGCAGTCTGGCCGGAGCAGCGTTTCGCGATGCCCAGCCGATGACAGGTCTGATCTCCGAGATACTCCTGACTGAAAACGCTGGCGCGAATCCGGAACAAGAGCTTTGTATCCCAATCCGCGCCGTTGATCTCGACGGTGGACTGCATCGGGGCATTCTCACCGCTGGTGGCGCGCCGACTTTGATCACCTGTGAACTGCTGATCCTGACCGGATCGAAGGATGACCTAAATCCGATATCGGAGACGGATTGAATACGGCAACTTGTTCGAAGCCAAGAACAGTAAGAGAACATTTACCCTTGCAGAACACAATGAGAACAGGTACCATGTTCTTGATTTGTACCAGATGTTTTCTCGGTCAGGGGACGCCTACATGCTGACGCGCAAGCAGTACGAACTGCTCATGTTCATTCACGAAAGACTGAAAGAAACCGGTGTGCCGCCGTCTTTCGACGAAATGAAGGATGCGCTCGACCTGCGCTCCAAGTCTGGCATTCACCGCCTGATCACCGCGCTTGAAGAACGTGGCTTCATCCGGCGCCTGCCGAACCGGGCCAGAGCCATGGAGGTTGTTCGTCTTCCGGACTCCATCGCACCCGGCCTGGGTGCTCCACGACCAAGAGGCAGCTTCTCACCTGAAGTCATTGAAGGCTCACTCGGCAAACCGGAGCCGGAAAAAGCTGCACCGGTGCCGGTGTCCAGTGTTACGGAAATTCCTGTCATGGGCCGCATTGCAGCCGGTGTGCCCATCGAGGCCATTCAAACACACAGCCATTCCATCACAGTGCCGCAGGACCTGCTTGGTCGCGGGGAACACTACGCGCTGGAGGTTCGTGGTGATTCCATGATTGAGGCCGGCATTCTGGACGGTGATACTGTTCTTATCCGCCGGACCGACAGCGCCGACAGTGGCGACATCGTTGTTGCACTTGTGGACGATGAAGAAGCCACCTTGAAGAGGCTGCGCAAGAAAGGCGCTTCCATCGCTCTTGAAGCAGCCAACCCGGCTTATGAAACCAGGATCTTCGGTCCCGGCCGCGTTCGTGTTCAGGGCCGCCTCGTTGCCCTGTTTCGTCAGTATTGACCAGTCACTCCTCTGCGCGCGCTTCGGCCACCGAGGCGCGCTCGGCTAGACGCAGGCTGTCTCTCGTTACCGTACCCTGGTGATGCCAGGGGCGCGGTGGATCAGGGATGGCAAACTTCAGTTTCTCGATTTTCAGATTTTCGTTTGGCGGATGGCCCGGTGCACTGGCACCGCTCGTAGCATTTACGGCCTGGCTGAAATCACCGGGCGATAGCCAGATGGAGACGGCACCACGTTCGGTGCGCGTACCGTGATCCAGGACGAGGGCTGCGCCGCAGCTCTCCGGAGCGACAAGATCGGTCACGACCAAATCGGCATATCGGCAATCCAGCTGAAACGCTTCAAATGTCTTTGGCTGCGCGATTGCAAGAAACGATTGCCTGCCATCCAGCCGTTCTGCGTCCTCTGAATTGACGTAGGCCCTGATGACACAACCGTCGTCATCGCAATTTCTTTGAGGCGATTTCATCTTGCGCGACAAGATCGCATCATTCCTCACTCCTTCCGACTGCAGCCAGAGATCACTTGCAAACGATCTCCCCCTAGCTGCGTAACGCAAAGTTCCCGTTTCATCGCGGGCAGCTATTCGAGAGCCGCTTGCAGCAATCTGGATATCCGGAGGCCGGCTGGTGAGAACAATCAATATTCCTGCGACGAGAGGCACTCCTGCGAGCACACGCTTTCTGCCAGGCACCAACAATCCGGCAAATAATGCTGATAGCAACAGCAATGCAGCAGCCCCGTCGAGCCTTCCGGAAGTTCCGCTGCCGGCATCCAGGGCTGCGGTAAAGGAAGCAACCTTCAACAGAAGTGAAACTCCGAAAGACATGACAGCCAGAGGGAGAGCCGCAAGGCCGAAGGGCATCAGAACGAATGCAAGTACTCCCATAGGCATCACAACAAGTGAAAACACCGGCATTCCCAGCAAGTTGCCGACAAGGCCATAGGGCGCGATGCGGCTGAAGTGATGAGCTCCTATAATGCCGGTCGCCAGCCCCGCGACCAATGCGGTTACGAACAGCCCTGCAGCCCACTTGCCGAGGTAAAGACAAGTCGCCATGCCCCATCCGGACACTCTTTCACCAGATGACAGGGAACGATCTCGCTGCCGCCACAGGTCATATACGGCGACCAGGCAGATCACGGCAGCGAAGGACATCTGGAAGCCGGGGAAAAACAACCGCTCAGGAGCAATCAGCAAGAGTACGAGGCCAGCCAACGCTACGCTTCGCAGGGTCAGGCCGCGTCGCCCCACCAGAATTCCGACAAAGACAATCGCGATCATCAGGAACGATCGTTGCGTCGCAACCGCACCACCGGACAGAAGCAGATAAATAACAGCAGCACCAAGGGCTGAAAGCGCGGCCCATTTATGCACCGGCCACCTGAGCGTCAGTATCGGCACCAACGAAAAGAGCAGCAAGACCGCCCCATAGGCGCCACCGGCAAAGAGCGCCATATGCAGCCCGGAAATTGCAAGAATGTGAGCCAATCCGGCGGCCCGTAAAATCTCTTCCTGCTCTTCGGTTATACCGCTGCGGTCTCCAACCAGAAGAGCAACGATCAGTGCGGTTTCCGGCCCTTCCGAAAGATTGCTCCTAATACGCTCCGCGAGGTCTATTCGAAGCTTGGCAACGGCAACGGCAGGGCGAAATTCATTTCCAGCCTCCTCAGTCTCGATGACCTCGGGGGACCCGAAACTGAAACCCGTCGCACCTATCTGCTGAAAGAAGGCCCGGAAGGAATAATCGTATCCTCCTGGAAAGACGGGACCTGCAGGGGGAAACAACCGCGCACTGACGCTCACGGTGCGCCCCACTTCAATGTCGCTTCCTGCCGGAACGCGCAAGCGCACTTTAGCGGGGAACTCGCCCTCCTCGACAGGACGCCCATTGACCGAGGATACGGCCAGCACGATCCGGTGACCGGCTGCCGCGCTGTCAATCTCTTCTATGTAGCCAGCCAAATCCGCGTTCATCTGTTCGGCAAGGCGAGGCGCCGAAACATATGCCGTTCGAAGACTGGAGGCTGCCAGTCCGGCAAAGAATGCCAGGAAGAGAACGACGGAAACCGCCACCGTGCCGCGCCGCTTCACACGCCAGAGAACCGCGCTTACCAGCAGGACCAGAACTCCCAACAGAACCCAGGAAGGTTCTTCGGGCAACCAAACGTAGACACCAATTCCCCCGGCAAACGCGAAGGCACACCACAACAGCCCTTGCGAATCCCAAAGACGATCTGCTGACGCATTGTGAGCAGAATAAGTGTGACCAGCGCCCGCTGGCCTTGAACTCCGTTTCTCACGTACTTCAGGCGTGAGCACGGCAGGTGATAAATCCTCGCGCTCAACATCAAGGGTTGCCGTTTGCGACCGGCCGGCAGAAATATCGAGCGGACCGGACCGTGACGTCACTTCAGCTCCTCGTTTTGGTCCAAGAAATGGCCGGAGCCCCTATTTAGCCTCGCCAAAGCCTGTGCTAAGACCGCGCCACCAATCCGGCGCGCTCCGCGCCGTCATACTGACAGAGACTTTCATAAAGCACCATGGCACAGAACATCGTCACGCGCTTCGCCCCATCCCCGACCGGGTTCCTGCATATCGGCGGCGCCCGCACCGCGCTCTTCAACTGGCTCTTCGCGCGTCATCACGGCGGCAAGATGCTGCTGCGGATCGAAGATACGGATCGGGCTCGCTCCACGCAGGAAGCGGTGGACGCATTGATTGACGGCCTGTCCTGGCTTGGGCTCGACTGGGACGGAGACCCGATCTCCCAGTTCTCCCGTGTTGAGCGCCACAAGGAAGTGGTCGAGGAAATGCTGGCCAACGGCACGGCCTATCGCTGCTACAGCACCCCGGAAGAGCTTGACGCCATGCGCGAGAAAGCCCGCGCCGAGGGCAAGCCGCCCCGCTATGACGGGACATGGCGCGAGCGAGACGCCTCCGAAGCCCCGGCCGGCGTTGACCCAGTTATCCGCATCAAGGCCCCTCAGGAAGGCGAGACAGTGGTCGACGATCTCGTTCAGGGTCGCGTCGTGATCCCGAACAAGGACCTTGATGACTTCGTACTGATGCGCTCCGACGGAACGCCGACCTATATGCACGCTGTTGTGGTGGACGATCACGACATGGGCATCACACACATCATCCGCGGCGTCGATCACTTGACGAATGCGGCCCGCCAGACGCTCATCTTCAAGGCTCTGGGATGGGATGTACCGGCAATGGCGCATATTCCGCTCATTCACGGGCCGGACGGCGCAAAACTTTCCAAACGTCACGGTGCGACCGGCGCCGAAGCCTATCGCGAGATGGGCTATCTGCCGCAGGCCATGCGGAATTATCTGGCACGTCTCGGCTGGAGCCATGGTGATGAGGAGATCATTTCGCTCGAAGACATGATCAAGTGGTTCGGTTTCGACGCTGTCGGTCAGTCGGCTGCGCGTTTCGATTTCAAGAAACTTGAGAACCTCAACGGTCATTACATGCGCGCGACCGATGACGGCGAATTGCTGGGCCATTGGAAGGTCTATCTCGCACACGCCGAAGGCGGCGACCAGATTCTCGCCTGGCTTGCCGACGGTGACAACGAGAACACCACGCTTGCTGCACTTCCCGGACTGAAGGAACGGGCCAAGACCCTGGTCGAACTGACGGAAAGCGCCTCCTATCTGTGGCGTCAGCGCCCGCTCGACACCGACGAAAAGGCCCAGAAGATCCTGGACGACGAGGCCCGGGCGATCCTGAAGGATCTTCACGAAGTTCTTTCCAGCGCTTCTGACTGGAGCGCGGACCCGCTGGAAACTGCTGTAAAGGCCTACGCGGAAGACAAGGAATTGAAACTGGGCAAGGTGGCGCAGCCGCTACGGGCCGCGCTGACGGGCCGAGGCACGTCACCCGGCATTTATGACGTCCTGATCGCTCTTGGCCGGGAAGAATCCCTTGCCAGAATTCAGGATCAGGCAGCCTGAGACAAAGCACTGCCGGATGCATTTTTAGGCAAAAGCCAAGCTTCCGGCAGTCGCTCTGGTTGGCGAAATCCGTCTTTGACCAAAGCGTTATATCGGCCAGCTTGCGGCAGTGCAGTAAATGGGCTACGCAAGACGCGAAAAAGTCTCCAGTGCTGGTCCGGCAACCGGAAACGGGACCCATCGCCTGAAGGGTCAAACCAGGACAGCACATCCGTTTAACGTAAAGGGGTTTCTGAATGGCCGACAACAACGCCAAGCTCAATGTCGGTGGTAACGACCACGCATTCGACGTTCTTGACGGATCAATCGGACCGTCGGTTGTGAACATCTCGTCCTTGTACAAGGACACCGGCATGTTCACCTACGACCCGGGCTTCACCTCCACCGCCTCCTGCGAGTCAAAGATCACCTATATTGATGGTGACGAAGGCACCCTGCTCTACCGCGGGTACCCGATCGAGCAACTCGCCGACCACGGCGACTTCCTGGAGTCCTGCTATCTTCTGCTCTACGGCGAACTGCCGACGAAGACCCAGAAGGACGACTTCGTCAATCGTGTGACCTACCACACGATGATCCACGAACAGATGAACCGTTTCTTCTCCGGTTTCCGTCGCGACGCCCACCCGATGGCAGTCATGGTCGGAACGGTTGGGGCGCTGTCCGCCTTCTATCACGACTCGACCGACATCACCGATCCGCACCAACGCATGGTTGCCTCCCTGCGCATGATCGCGAAGATGCCGACCATCGCTGCAATGGCTTACAAGTACCACGTTGGTCAGCCATTCGTTTATCCGCGCAACGACCTGAGCTATGCGGCAAACTTCCTGCATATGTGCTTCGCGGTCCCTTGTGAGGAATACAAGGTGAACCCGGTTCTGGCCCGCGCCATGGATCGCATCTTCATTCTTCACGCCGACCATGAGCAGAATGCATCGACCTCCACGGTTCGTCTGGCAGGTTCTTCCGGTGCAAATCCGTTTGCCTGTATCGCAGCCGGTATCGCTTGCCTCTGGGGGCCGGCACATGGCGGCGCCAACGAAGCAGCGCTCAACATGCTGTCGGAAATCGGCTCCGTGGACCGCATTCCGGAATATGTCGCTCGTGCCAAGGACAAGAACGACCCATTCCGTCTGATGGGCTTTGGTCACCGCGTCTACAAGAACTACGACCCGCGTGCGCGCATCATGCAGAAGACCACGCACGAAGTTCTCGGCGAGCTCGGCATCAAGGACGATCCGCTGCTGGACGTTGCCATGGAGCTGGAAAAAATCGCGCTCAACGACGAATATTTCGTCGAGAAGAAGCTGTACCCGAATATCGACTTCTATTCCGGCATCACGCTGCGCGCGCTTGGCTTCCCGACCACGATGTTTACCGTTCTGTTCGCTCTGGCCCGTACCGTCGGCTGGATCGCCCAGTGGAAGGAAATGGTGGAAGATCCGTCCCAGCGCATCGGCCGTCCGCGTCAGCTCTACACTGGTGAGAAACTGCGCGACTACACGCCGATCGACCAACGCCGCTAAGGCCGCACACAGACAAGCACCTGAAATTTGCAGCAGCATTTCAGCTGAATGCATATCAAAACGGAAGACGCTCGGCTTTATTGCCGGGCGTCTTCTTTATTTTGTTACCCAGCGGAAACAAAACAAATCCAAGAAAAATTTTTCCTTCTCAATCGAGGCAAGAAAAAAAGCATTCACCTGCCATTACTCAAGAGAATAGAAAATATCGAATATTTTCCAAAAAATAAAATGAAACAAAAAAATAGAAAGCATGCTTATAAAAATCGAAATGATATTTCTCTAATTTTCCTTATTTACATATGAGATAAAGAATTAATCGTTGTAATTACACCATAAATTCCCGTAATAGAGAATTTTCACGAATAATAAGGAATTTTTGCTTACCCTTTCAAACAAATAGCGCACATTGAATACGCTGGGGTTTCGAGGGGTTAACATGAGTTTCCTGAAGTTCGCTTCTGACTTGAAGTTTGGGGTAAAAGTCGGCGGTAGTTTTGCTGCCGTTGTTGCCCTTACGGGCATTGTAGGTGGTGTTGGCGCATACAGCGTCTTGACCCTCTCGGAGCGTATGGAGGTTGCCAAACAGTCAACTTCCGCCATTGCCCAGTTGCAAAACCTGGCAAGCAAGAAGGAAAGCTTCCTGTCCTCACAGGACCTTCAGACAGCTGAGGCAACAATCTCCGACATCGGTGTGTTGAGTGCCGAACTTGAAACGCTCCAGAACCAGCTCAAGACTGATCCCGAAGCTCAGGTTCCCGTCGCTGAAGCAGCTACCGCTGTAAAGCAATTCCGTGAGGCTTTCGAAGAGGTCGTCGGCCTGACGCAGACACAGACCGCAAAGCAACAGCAACTTGATGGCGCTGTGCAAAATCTTGAGAAGATCTCTTCGGAGATCCTCGGCAAGGCCCTGATGGCGCGAGACGGCGTCAGCCAGGACGAGACAAACGCACGCAAGACGCTGGTACTCGCCAACAAGGTCGGCCAGGCTGCCGCCGGTTTCCAGGAAGAGGCACTTACCCTTCAAAATCTTTTCAACGCTGCAGCCAACAACGCCAAGCAGCTTTCGGACATCAAGGATCGGGTTGCCCTGCTTGTGCCTTCTGCCAAGCAGATGGCAGCAAACAGCTTTGACGGCGTCGACCCGGGCAAGTTCCAGCAGCTTGCTGCCAAAACGGCCGAACTGGAGCAGACACTCGGCAAACTGACCGAGACGAAGGACTACATTGCGATCTTCGACCTGACAGATGCCGCCAAGGCGGGGTTCGAGCAGCTTGTTTCCGATGTGAAGGAAATCCGTTCACAGGCAAATGTGGCCATCGACAATGTCTATGCACAGGCTGACCAGATCAACCAGCGTTTCTATGTCGTCGACAGTGTCGCGGACACGGTTATGCAGATCGAGGCAGACGCAAACGCAGTAAAGGCCGCCGCGTTCTACTTCATGCTTTCGCCGAGCGACACGTCTCAGCAGACCGTGACGACCGGTATCGAGGGCCTCGACAAACTGGCGTCCCGGCTCGAATCGAGCGCCAAGGACTTCCCGGCGATCTCCGACATCGTCCCGGCTGTGAAGAGCTCTATCGACAGCTTCGCTGCGAGTTTTTCCGAACTGGCTTCAAACCAGCTCCAGCTCGCCGAACAGATCGACACCATGACGGAACTGTCTCAGACAGTGCAGACGCAAATCACCACCATCTCCACCAATCAGAGCGCTGCTGCACAAGCCTCCAGCACCAGCGCACTTGGCGTTATCAGCCTCGCCCTTCTGACAGCCATCCTGGCCGGAGTTGGGATGGCTATCGCACTCAACTTCGCGGTAACACGCCCTCTTCGCCGGACCACCGAAACCATGTCCCGCCTGGCGGAAGGTGACACGGATGTCGAGATCGACGGCACCGGGCGCGGTGACGAGATTGGCGACATGAGCCGAACCATGCAGGTCTTCCGCGACAACGCTGTTGAGCGACTGCGCCTGCAGTCGGAAACAGAGCAAGACCAGCACCTGCGTGCAGAGCGGCAAGCCCGCATTGAGGCGCTGATTTCCGGTTTCCGCGAGAAAGCGACAGAAGTCCTGGGCTCCGTTGCAGAAACGGCACAGACACTTGATGGCACCGCTCAGGATCTCAGCGCTATCGCCAGCCAGAACTCCAGCCTTGCCGATAGCACCTATGGTGTAACCGACGAAGCGACACAGAACGTTCAGACGGTTGCAAGCGCCGCAGAGGAGCTTGCCGCTTCTATTCAGGAAATCTCCCGTCAGGTGAACCAGACCACGCAGGTTGTCGATCGGGCAACCGAAGGCACACAGGTCACAAACGAAAAGGTTCAAAGCCTTTCGACAGCAGCCACCAAGATCGGCGAAGTCGTCAACCTGATCCAGGCGATCGCAGAGCAGACCAATCTCCTGGCCCTCAATGCAACGATCGAAGCCGCACGCGCCGGCGAGGCCGGCAAGGGTTTTGCAGTCGTTGCCGCCGAAGTAAAGGAACTGGCAACCCAGACGTCCAAGGCCACCGAGGAAATCAGCTCGCAGATCTCCGAAATCCAGAACGCAACCAAGGACGCCGTTGTCGCAATTGAGGCGATCACACAGACTATGGAAGAGGTCAACGAATACACCTCAACCATTGCAGCGGCAGTCGAACAGCAAGGTGCTGCAACGAGCGAAATCTCGGTCAACGTTCAGCGGGCTGCCGAGGGCACAGGTTCCGTAAAGACCAACATGTCGGATCTATCGCAGGCAGTCGCCCAGACCAGTCAGAACGCCAATCTGGTTCTCGGCGCTTCAAGCGAATTGTCGCAGAAAACCGATATTCTGAAGAATGAAGTCGGGCATTTCCTGGACAACGTAGCCAACGCCTGAACGAAGCAACCTGATCCCACGAGACTTGGAAAAACCGGGGGCGAACTGCACCCGGTTTTTTGTTTGTCTGGCCTGCACGTGTTCATCGGAACTTCCAAAAGCGTGCCCCAAACAGGGACGCGATTGCTTCATGTCTTAATTTTCAGCATGAAAATGTCGTCGCGACAGAGTTGCCATTTCAGCGAAAGCTGAGTTTTTCTCGTGTAAAAACAATCACTTGAAAAAGATAAGAATATTCACAATATTCCAATCAATATTCGTTAAAATACCATCGATTAAGCAGAAATTCACCTAAAGTTAGCTTGTATAAATTCATCAATTTTATTCGGTTAGCACTTAAAAAATTTGCTGATACGCTCCTCTCGTCATTTCGTTTCTTTGAAATGAAGGGAGAAGATGATGAATGCTCGTAGTATTAAATCACTTACAGTTGCGGCAACAATTAGCCTCTTCGGGTTGCCAGCAATCGCAGCCGACGTAAGTCTTTCCTTTGACAAGATAACAACTGTCGATGCTGACGGTGACATGTCGGTGTGCACCAAAAGGTATGGATCCGGTTACAAGACAAGCGCATCTGACAAAGGCGCTGAGCACCGTGAGACGGACAACGGACACTCCTTCAAAGTAGTCAGCAACGATGTTTCTCAGAACATGGGGGTCGTTTCGTTTCACAATACCTACCTGATGTCCTTTGATGGTGAAACGGACCCTGTTTCAGCTGAGCTGTGGGCGACAGGTCTGGCCGGCGAACCGGTGTACCGTGGAACTTTCTCGGATGGCACCTGCCGCGGCCACGTTGATATGTCAGCGTCCTGAACCGGCGAAGCCGCAACTTCTATAATTTCCTTCTTGTTTCCGCATTCATTGAATTGGGAGAAAATCACATGAAAAATCTCTTGAAACTCTACCAGCAAGCAAATCGTTTTCCGCACGACATCAACCAGGCCGACAGCAAGGCTCTCTGCTACGGCGGTCATTGCGTTGTACACATTGATCCCTCTGCCGAGGTCGAAACGGCCGACCGTAAAACGTCAGAAAAGAAGTAACCCTTCCAACATTTAACCGTTTCCCGGGCGAAAAGGTGAGCCTTCGTTCGCCCCGGGGATCGGTCATCAAGGAGAAAGGGAATGCGATGCCGTCAGCTGAATTTGCCTTGCCCTTCGATACTGTCGATGAGCTTGATCTGGAATGCATCATCACCAAGTTGACTGCCTCGGATACCGCCGGCGGATACAACTGGCCTGTCTCTTCGGCCCGCAAGGTTGAAGAGGCCTACAGGTCGTTCCTCAAATCTGCCAGAGACCAGATGCAATGTGGCGCCGACACGAGTGTGCACCTGCAGCCAACCCACGTCGTCGATATCTTCTGGCACACCCACATCCTCTTCACGCGAAAATACTTCAAGGACTGCGAAGCGGTCTTCGGACAATATCTGCACCATGAACCAGTTTTGCCCAGCCAGTAACCGTCTCAAACACCCGAGAACTGCTGCTCCCTTCAGGCTGGATCATCTTCTGAAGGAGCGCCAGGACCTTTTCAGGTGGCCCAAAACCTTCGAAGCTGACATTCATGCAATAACTGCCCACATTGGCGAAGCTGCCAGCGCGAGCGTACTGGCCGGGATTGAAACGGACCTTCAGGAAAAAGCCGAGAGAGCAGCGCGCACTGCCTTGGGACTTTCGGATGGTGTCTCGGCTGTCTTCGGCCACAGTATTATCCAGCTCCTGGAGCAGGTTCTGATCACCCGATCCGAGAACCATCCAGTGTCGACCTTGAACAGGGATTTCTTCCTGTTCGACAAGACCTTGATGAAACTCGGTATCGCACAGGAGAAGTTCCCGACACTGGACGAGCTGATCAGGAAATCTCCTTCGCATCACGCTGTCCTGCTAAGTGCCCCAAACAATCCGACCACGCAGGATCTTTCACCCTGTGAACTGGAGAGCCTGGTGAGTGCCAGAGAAGGACTGGTGCTCCTGGACGAGGCTTACGTGCTTTTCTCAAGAGCCCCAGAACACCGCCTCGCCTTTTTGAAGAAGCATCCCAACCTGGTTCTTTTGCGCGGCACCTCAAAGAGCGGTCTCGCGGGAATAGGACTTGGCTACATGCTTTGTTGCGAGACAACTGCCGTGGAGTTCCTCCAGTCGCGCGTGAGCAGTATGATAAGTGCCATTCAAGCCGCCATGGCGATACGCTTGTTCGGCAAATACGATGAGCTCCGGCGCATGGCAGCCCGTCTCGCAGGCATGCGCGACGACACTGGACGCAGGATCGCGCAGGAGACCCGATGCCATCCGGTTTCTGGCAGTTGTGACTTTCTTCTGATACGCACCGGACGCAGCGATTGCAGCGAAATCGTCCGCACGATGAATGACAGTGGAATACCCGCACTCGCCTATCAACAGCTGCCCGGCTATGAAGACGCGGTGAAACTGTTCCCCGCCGCTTTTGAGCGAGGCGACGACATCGTCAGGATTCTGTCTTCATAGCAGCAAGCACGACATCGGCCGCAGCCCCGCGCTGGCTATGCCCATCCGGCAAGCGCATGACATCATCAAGCTTTTGCAGATGCTCGATCTGTTTCTGGCGTTCAGGACCGCTATTCAGAAGCTCAACGAGATGGTTCGCCAGCACCTTTGGCTGCACTTCCTCATCAAGGAACTCCGGGATGGCTTTTGTTCCCAGGATGATGTTTGGCAGGACAAAGGAATCAACGCTCGAGAATTTGAAGACCCGGTTGAGTTCCTTCATCCGTCTGAAAAACCAGTCGACTTTGTAGGCAACGACCATCGGAACGCCTGATAGAGCCAACTCAAGTGAAACAGTGCCGGACGCGGCCAAGGCTGCGTGCGCCTTTCGGAAGGCCGCCCGCTTGGCGTCCAGGCCGGTCACAATCTCGACCGGAACAGGCCAATGGGCCGTATCCTGCCGGATCTTGTCTTCAAGGTGCGCGACTGCCGGCAGAATAACCTTGAGCCCGGGCAACTTTTCTTTGACGATCGCAACAGTCTTAGCGAAGTCGCCTAGCAACCTGTCAATTTCGCTTCGCCGGCTCCCCGGCAGCACAAGCAGGATCTTCTCGTCTGCCTCTACAGGCGCTCTTTCGCCAACCGAGGGGCGCAGTTCGGATGCGATTTCACTCAAGGGATGGCCAACGTAATGGGTGCGCGGGCCACCGAGCTTGCGGTGCACATCAGGTTCAAACGGCAACAAGGCCAGAAGGTCGTCGACGTAGACGCTCATCTTGCGGGCCCGGCCTGGACGCCAAGCCCAGACAGAAGGTGAAACATAACCGACGATGGGTATGTGTGGCGCGCGCTTGCGCACGCGCTTGGCAACGTTATGCGTGAAGTCCGGACTGTCAACGATAACCAGAATATCCGGATTGGCCGCAACCACGGCATCCACGGTCTGGTAGACCCGCCTGATGATCAACGGCAATCTGGCGAGGACTGCCGTCAATCCCATGACGGAAACATCAGACATGTCAAAGAAGCTTTTGAGGCCCAGAGACATCATCCGTTCGCCGCCGACACCGCAGTAACGAACACCTACGCCCAACCGTTCGTTGAGCGCCTTCATCAATTCCGACCCGAGCTGGTCACCAGATTCTTCGCCTGCAACCAGGCAAATCGTGGGCATTTTTCCTGTCATCACGAACGCTCGTCCGATTGTCCCTTTGAGGTGACCCCGAAACTGGTGCCGTGCTCTATACCGATGACAAAAAGGCCGGCATTATCCGCCTTCTTGAGCGTCTCTTCCTTTTCCGCGATCAGTGCGCCACTCGCCTCAACTGCAATGCCGGCAAGGCCTGCTGCAGCTGCGAGGTCAATAGTTATCGGGCCGACGGTTGGAAGATCCACCCGCAAGTCCTGGTTCGGCTTTGCTGTCTTTACCAAGACACCCGCGCGGCCTTTGGAACGGATCCTGCCAATACGCTTGAGCTCTGCGCAGCGCTGCAGCATGGCGTCGGTCCCTTCTGCCCCCTCAAGCGCAACAACCCGCCCACCAACAGCAATCGCCGCCTGACCGATATCGAGTTCACCGAGCTTTTCCGTCGCCAGCAAGGCCAGCTCAGCGTCCCGCCAGTCTCCCTGGTTCGGCTGAACTTTGCCAAGCACACCACTTGAGGCAAGCAGTTGCGGCGCCACATCCTTGATCCCCACAACGCGATACCCCTCAACTTCAAACAGCCGGATCACCTTGGTCAACAGACTGTCATCACCGCCGGCCAGTGCCCGGATAATCGTCGGCAATCGCTTCAATGTGCCCAAATCGCCAAGTATGGACGTGAAATCAGGGCGCTTGGAGACACCTCCGATCAGAAGCACGTCCCGGCACCCGGTCTTTTTCAGAAATTTGTAAAGCCGGCCGATTTCACCCCAGCCGAGTTCGGTATCGGCCTGCGCCCGCGTGCGTTCATCAGCCTCGCCCTTGATAGCGATAATCCTGAATTCACGTCCGGCGCTGCTGAGCGCTTCAGCGATCTGACAGGGCAGACTGCCATTGCCTGCGATCAGGGCAAGGCGTGGCTCCAGTCCCGTATCTGCCCTGTTCATCCGTCAGTCTTCGCTGCGCGGTGTGCAGAACCGGCGGTCTTCCTTTTCAAGGATGAAGTCGGTAACCGTCTTGACTAGGGGCTGATCGGCACCTTCTGCAGCAACAGCTTCTGCCCGGCTGCGCAAGGTTCCTTCGGTGCTCTCAAACAGCGCGCGATAAGCTGCCCGCAAAGCGTGGATCTGCTCCCGAGGCAAGCCCTTGCGCTTGAGACCGACCAGATTGAGACCGGCAAGACGTGCGCGGTCACCAATCACGGAACCATAGGGAATGACGTCGAATTCGACCCCGGTCATTCCGCCGACGATCGCACCGGTACCAACGCGAGACCATTGCCGGACCGCACTCAAGCCGCCCAGAATGACGAAGTCGTCAAGCTCGACGTGACCTGCAAGCGTGGCGTTGTTCGCCAGAATTGCGTGATTGCCGACCTGACAATCGTGGCCGACATGCGAGCTCATCATGAACAGGCAATTGTCACCGACCCTGGTATAGCCACCGCCACCTTCCGTACCGGGGCTCATGGTGACATGTTCACGAATCTGATTGTTGGCGCCGATTTCCAGAAAGCTCACTTCACCCGCGAACTTGAGATCTTGTGGCTTGTGACCAATGCTGGCGAAGGGAAAGATATGCGTTTTGGCACCCACACTCGTGTGGCCCGTGACGACGACATGCGACTCCAGGATAACTCCGTCAGCAAGTTTCACGTTCGGGCCAACTGTAGAATAAGGCCCGATTCGAACGCCCTCGCCGATTACGGCCCCGTCTTCGACTATGGCCGTTGGATGTATGTCAGTCATATTTCCTCACGCATCTACCAGCATGGCGCTGACTTCAGCTTCTGCGACTTTGTTGCCATCTACCTTGGCAACGGCGTCGAACTTCCAGATGTTGGAGCGTTGCTTGATCTTCTTGACGTGGAAATGAACCTGATCACCAGGCTCAACAGGCCGGCGGAACTTCGCCTTGTCGATGGTCATGAAATAGACAAGCTGCGGCGGCGCATCGTCACCACGGGCATGAACGCAAAGGGCCCCGGCGGTCTGTGCCATGGCTTCGATCAGCAGAACACCCGGGAAAACGGGCCGCTCCGGAAAATGTCCGGTGAAGTGCGGTTCGTTGATGGTGACGTTCTTGATGCCGATGCAGCTGTTGTCGCCATCCATCTCGATGATCTTGTCGATCAGAAGAAAAGGATACCTGTGCGGCAGCAGCTTCATGATCCGCATGATGTCTGCGCTGGCAAGTGTTTTGTTTTCTGCGTCTTCCATATAATACCCCTTGGCGAATTACCGCCGCAAAGTCCTGTTTGTATTCCGTTTACGATCCGCCGCCACGCTCTGCAAGCTTTCTGACGGCAGCGACTTCACGGAACCACTGTTTGACCGGCTTTGCGGGCGTGCCGCCGTAGCGTCCCCCGGCAGGCAAATCATCGTTGACTACGCTTACCGCGGCCACCTGCGACCCCATGCCGATCGTTACGTGACCGCGCACACCGGTTTGCCCGCCAATGGCGACGAAATCCTCGAGCGTGCAGCTTCCGGAAAGACCGACCTGAGAAACGATCACGCAGTGACGTCCGACCACGACATTGTGGCCAATCTGAACCTGGTTATCGATCTTCGTGCCTTCGCCGATGATGGTATCCCGGTTTGCGCCACGATCGATGGTGGTGTTGGCGCCGATTTCAACGTCGTCCTGAATGATCACGCGGCCAACCTGGGGCACCTTGAGATGCCCCATGGGCCCCATCGCATAGCCAAAGCCATCCTGACCGCAGCAAACGCCAGGATGCATATAGACGCGGTTGCCAAGCACGGTGTGCTGAACCGTGCAATTCGAACCGATCACACAGTCCCGGCCAATCTTGACGCCCTGTCCGATGACAGCGTTGGCCCGGATCACAGTGCCCGCACCGATCTCTGCCCCCGAACCGATCACGACACCAGGTTCGACCGTGACATTGTCTTCCAGCGACGCAGCCGGATCGATTACAGCCCGTTCTGAAATGACTGCGGCGCCAGGTTCCACCGGTACCATGGCTGCTGGATAAAGTTTGGCGAGAACCTTCGCCCAGGAGCGATAGGCATCTGAACATACAAGAACAGCAACGCCCTCCGGCACCTTGTCCTTGTGTTTCCGGTTGACCAGGCATGCAGCTGCCGTGGTCCCGTCCAGTTGCTTCAGGTAAGCGGTGTTGTCGAAGAACACCAGAGCACCGGGCGTAGCATCTTCCAATGGCGCTACACCCGTTATTTCCAGGGTAGGTTCGCCGCGAGCGATCTCAGCTTCCGCCCACGTTGCGATGTCTGAAAGAGAGACCGGAGCCGGAGACTCAAAAAATTTTGGCTCGGACATGATGTTATCCTTCTTGCCAGCCAACAAAAACGGCCGCCGAACGTGTCGGCGGCCGTTTTTTATCCTATGTGACCGCAGTTTAGAAGCGCGTACCGCCGCTCAACCGGAAAATCTGCGTTTTGTCGGAGTCGTCTTTGACGATCGGGTAAGCAAAGTCTGCCCGCAGAGGTCCGAACGGAGAGTTCCAGCGGATACCTGCACCAACCGACGCACGAACGTTGAAGTCGTTCGAGTCGATCTGGCCACCGTTGGTTTCCACCAGGTTCACCAGGCTGCTGTCTGCATCCCACAGCGAACCGGCATCGGCAAACACTGCACCACTCAGGCCGAATTCCTTCGGGATGACCGGGAACGGGAACCGGGTTTCGGCAGTTGCCGCGAAGTAGAACCGACCACCGATAGCGTCTTCGGTCGTTGCGTCACGCGGGCCGATACCCTGGTTCTCAAAGCCACGAACGAGAGTGCCACCAAGCATGAACTGTTCGGACACACGCAGACGCTCATCACCAAGGGCCATGATGTTACCACCACGCACCGACAGGCTACCGATCAGACCGTAGTCAGCCAGGATTTCCTTGTAGGCGCGAGCCTGAGCTTCGGTCTTGATGTAGAAGCTGTCGCCACCCAGACCAGCAATTTCCTGACCGAAGGAAGCATAGATACCGTCAGACGGATCCAGGATCCGGTCGAGCGTGTTGTAACGCAGCTCGTAGCCAACCAGAGACGTCAGGTAGGTGCCGAGGGAGTCACAGACCGCCAGGGAAAGGCTTGCGGTGTCACAGTTGTTGATGTTGGTCGAGTTGTTGTCCGGATCGGAGTTCTTCTCCTGGAAGATGTTGTAGAACAGACGGACAGTCAGCTCATCTTCCCGAAGCGGCAGAGTGAAACCGAACCCGCCACCGGTCTTCTTCTGATCGAAGGAACGGTAGTCGTTGGCATCATCCACCTTGCGATAGAGGTCCAGATCAAGGGCAACACGGCGCCCCATGAAGAACGGTTCAACGAAACGGAACTCGTAGGACTGGGTGTCCGTACCGCCGCCAACAGCGAGCTTCACGAACTGGCCACGGCCCAGGAAGTTCTTCTCGGTCAGCGAGATGTCACCAATGACACCGTCAACCGTCGAATAACCGACACCGAAGGAGATTTCACCAGTCGGCTTTTCTTCGACGCGAACGTTCACGACCACGCGATCAGGTGCACTGCCCTGCTGCGTCGTGATGGAAACCTTCTCGAAGAAACCGAGATTGCGCAGACGGCGTTCCGCCTTGTCGACAAGCGCACGGTTGAACGCATCGCCTTCAGCAATGTCGAACTCGCGGCGAATGACATACTCACGGGTACGGTCGTTGCCGATCACGTTGATCCGCTCGATGTAGGCGCGAGGACCTTCTTCGATGTAGTAGATCAGGGAGATCGTGTTGTTGTCGTAGTCACGAGCACCACGCGGACGGACACGAGCAAAGGCATAACCTTCTTCCGACACACGAAGCGTGATGTCTTCGACAGACTGTTCGACGCGCAGAGAGTTGAAGGTCTGACCACTCTTGGTACGGATCAGGCGGCGAAGATCTTCCGGATCAACGTCGGCAATCGTGGAAACGATCTCGACATCGCCAATCTCGTACTTCTCGCCCTCTTCCACCGTGAAGGTCACGTAGAAGATGTTCTGCTCGCGATCGAGGTCTGCGCTGGTGGAGACGATACGGAAGTCCGCATAGCCCTTCTTGTTGTAGTACTGACGCAGCAACTCCTCGTCCGCAGCCAAACGGTCCGGATCGTAGGTGTCGGTGCTACGCAGCCAGCTCAGAAGGCCGCTTTCGCGTGTACGGATGACATCGCGCAGCCGGCCGTCGCTGAATGCGGAGTTGCCGATGAAGCTGATCCGCTCGACGCCGGTCTTCGCACCTTCGTTGATCTCGAAAACGAGATCGACACGGTTCTGACCACGATCGATGATCTGCGGCTCGACGGACGCGCCATAGCGACCGGAGCGACGATAAGCTTCAAGAATATTCTGGACGTCAGCCTGAACCTTGGCACGGGACAGCATCGAGCGCGGCTGAGACCGTACGGCGGTTTCCAGCGCGCTGTCCTTGATCTTCCGATTACCTTCGAAAGAGACCCTGTTGATGATCGGGTTCTCGGTAACCGTCACAACGACAACGCTGCCACGCGGGGTGATGTCGACCGTTGCAAAAAGGCCGGTTGCGTAGAGCGCCTTCAGTGACTCGTCGACATCGAACGCGCTGTAGGAGCGTCCGGGAACGATGGTCATGTAACTGACAACGGTTTCATCCTCGACACGGGTATTGCCACGCACGTCAATGCTTCTGGCCACCGCCGCCTGTGCCTGTGAAACCAGGGACACCGGCCCGAAAGCTTTCGGCAAAACCGTCCCGATCGAAAATACTGCAACCGCCAACAGTACGGCCCGTGTAAGTCTCTGCAATCGCTGCATTATTGCGCTATGCCTTTGTTTTTAATACCCCTCCCGAGAATCCGCACTCACCCCAGCAGATTCTCGGAACCGACGAGTGTTTTATAGGTTTTTACCGATAACGCAACCGCCCTTCCGGGCGGAAAGCGATTTAGTCTGAAGACGTTGCGTCAATGTCACGGGTGTCATGAATTGGTTCCCACGAGCCGCATGATATCCTTCCATGTGACGAACACCATCAGCATGAGAACAAGTCCCAGACCGATCCGGAAACCAACGTCCTGCACCCTTTCGCTGAGCGGTTTGCCACGCAGGGCTTCTGCAGCGAAGTAAACGAGGTGTCCACCGTCGAGAATCGGCACCGGCGCCAGGTTGATGAGACCGATGCTGACAGAAAGTACGGCCGCCAGAGAAATGAGCGGAAGGAACCCGAGATCTGCGACCTGCCCGGAGATCTGGGCCACGCGGATCGGACCACCAAGCTGGTCAGCCGACTGCCGCTGGGAAATGATACCCCAGATATAGCTGACCGTGCTTTCGATGATGCGCCAGGTTTCCGCAGTCCCTTCAAGAGCTGCTTCGCCAAGCCCGTATTTGATGTGAATGAGATGAGACGGATCGGACACGCCGCGAAGGCTGATATCGCCGGCCACCTGCCTCTCACCGAAAAAGACTTCTTTCTCCTTCGCGTCGGGCGTAACGGTCAAAGTGACGTCTTGCCCGCCCCGTTCGACTTCGAAAACGAGAGGCGTGTTGGCATTCATCAGGACGATCTGACGCATCTCGCCGAACGTCTGGATAGGCCTGCCGTCAATTTCCCTCACGATATCGCCGGCCAGAAGCCCGTCGCGCTCGGCTGCACCGCCCGCAAAAACCTGTTCGACGACAGGCTCGAAACCCTGTTTGCCGGAGGTTACGAAGAGAGCGGTAAAGATCACGATCGCGAGAAGGAAGTTGGCGATGGGCCCCGCGGCCACAACGGCCATGCGTTGCCAGACCGGTTTGGCGATGAAAGCCGTTTTCCGGTCGTCTTCGCTCATCTGCGCAATCGCTTCAC
Source organism: Labrenzia sp. PO1 (assembly GCF_012273635.1). NCBI lineage: Bacteria > Pseudomonadati > Pseudomonadota > Alphaproteobacteria > Hyphomicrobiales > Stappiaceae > Labrenzia > Labrenzia sp. PO1. The sequence continues at coordinate 141,515 of NZ_JAAXCR010000003.1, read as the reverse complement.
GGCTTGGTACGCTTGCCGCATTTTCATCGCCGGCGAACTTGACGTAGCCACCAAGCGGAATCCAGCAGAGTTTCCAACGAGTTCCCTTCCGGTCATTAAAACCGAAAAGCTCACGCCCGAAGCCGACGGAAAAAGCATCCACCTTTACGTTGCACCAACGAGCCACAGCGAAATGGCCGAGCTCATGGAAGAAGACGACGATTGTAAGCACAAAAAGAAAGGGAATGATTGTGCCGACTATCAGGGAATAGGCGGAAACGAGAAGGTCCATGAACTGTGTCCGATCCTGCGCAGCTAGGATTGTTTTGAAGGATTGTACTAAAAAGAAAATTACGGCGTGTTAATGGTGGGAGACCAAAAATTCAGGGTCTTCGACACCCCGATTACCGTGTTCTTATCCATTCACCAGTCTTCTGCCGTGCTTCTGCGTCGATGGCAAGAACATCCTCGACGCCGGCAGCGTCCGTCAGCTTGCCGCCTGCCCCCATCGCATCCAGCACCTCTTCAATGGCAGCCGGAATGTCCATGAAGCCGATCCGGCCCTTCAGAAAAGCGTCCACGGCAACCTCATCTGCAGCGTTAAGCACAGCCGGTGCCATTCCCCCTGCCCGCATGGCTTCCAGTGCAAGACGGAGCGCCGGGAACCGGTCGAGATCCGGTGCTTCAAAAGTGAGTGTGCCGAGTTCCGCCAGATCCAGACGTTTCACCGGAACGTTCATCCTTCGGGGAAAGGCAAGGCAGTGGGCGATCGGCGTGCGCATGTCCGGACTGCCGAGTTGAGCCAGCAGGGATCCGTCCTTGTATTGCACAAGTCCGTGAACCGTCGATTGCGGATGGACCAGCACGCCAAGCTGATCGTGGGCAACCGGAAAAAGATGGGACGCTTCGATAACCTCGAAGCCCTTGTTCATCATCGTTGCGCTGTCGATCGTAATGCGTGCGCCCATGTCCCAGTTGGGATGCTTGAGCGCTTGCTGCGGAGTTACCCCTGCCATATCGGCTTTCGAGACACTCCTGAACGGTCCGCCCGAAGCCGTCAGAATAATCTTCTCGACCATGTCGGCCTTGTCGGTTTCAAAAACCTGAAAGATGGCATTGTGCTCGCTGTCGACGGGCAGGAGTTCCGCCTCGGTCGCGCGGATCTTGGCCATGAACAGATCACCTGCACAAACCAGGCATTCCTTGTTGGCAAGTGCAATGCGGCGTCCTGGCCGGATCGCGGCCATGGTCGGCTTCAATCCCGCTGACCCTACAATGGCACCGACGACAATATCCGTATCCTGCGTGACCGCTTCCAGAACGGCAGCCTCACCGGCTCCCGTTGCAATGCCGCTGCCGGCAAGCCGCTCCTTGAGCTCCGGATAACAGCTTTCCTCGGCAAGGATCGCGGAACCGGTCTTTAGCGCTTTTGCCATGTCGGCGAGGCCTGCGGCGTTCCGGTTCGCAACCAGCGCGACGACTTCATAGCTGTCCGGATTTCTTTGAATGAGATCCGCCAAGCTCTGGCCGATGGACCCAGTGGCCCCTAGAACGGTTATCCGGGTTTTCGCGCCAGGGTCGCGGGCTGCAGAGGCAGCTGCCATGCCTGTTACTCCAAATTCAAATCAGACCGAGGCCGGCAATAGGGTCTGCAAGGCTGCCGCCAGCGACAAGGCCAATCAGCACGGCGAAAATGGCAGCGGCCACCAGACCGTCGATCCGGTCCATGATGCCGCCATGCCCGGGGATCAGCTTGCTGGAATCCTTGACGTCGAACCGCCGCTTGATGGCAGACTCCAGAAGGTCCCCTGCCTGAGAGACGACCGAGAGCCCGGCCGCCAGCAAAGCCCAAAGCATCAGGTCTTGCGCATTTGCGACAAAAGCAACGCCAGCGCCGAAAACCGTGGCGAGCACCAGCCCGCCAATGGCACCAGACCAGGTCTTTTTAGGTGATACACGTGGCCAGAGCTTGGGCCCACCCAATGCACGGCCGGTAAAATAGGCGAAAATGTCGGTTGCCCAGACAACAAACAGCAGGAAAAACGCGACCAGAAGCCCGTTGCTTCCTTCACGAAGTACAAGCAGCGAGAACAGTGCAAGCCCGCTGTAGAGGATCCCTTCGATGGCCCATCGTCCAGCCTTGGAGAAACCACCAAGCGCATAGGCGATGAAAGCACCAGCAACCATGGCCCCAAGACCAAGGTCAGGATGTCCGGCTACTGTCAGCACCCCAATGGCAAACAGCGTTGCAAATCCGGTGAGTGAACTGGGTGACTTTGCCTGTGTCCCGGTGATCGTGAACCACTCCCACAGGAACAGTCCGGACGCGACCAGCGTCAGCGCAGCAAAGGGCAGATTGCCCAGATAGGTGATCAGAAGAACAAGAGGCCCCAGAACGAGTGCCGAAATGAACCTGAGGCGAAGGTCGGACAGTTTTTTCGGGTTCTGGTGTGGTTCTGCCATTGCTCAAGCCGGGGGTCAGTTGGCCTTGGCGTCAAGGCCGCCGTACCGGCGCTCACGGCTGCAGAAACAGCTCAAAGCCTTGTCGAAGGCCGCCTCATCGAAGTCCGGCCAGTAAAGATCGCAGAAATAGAACTCGGAATAGGCGGCCTGCCACAGCAGGAAATTGGAAAGACGCATTTCTCCGCTGGTGCGGATGATGAGATCGGGATCCGGCAAACCGGATGTATCCAGCGCCGCCGCGATCGCGTCTTCGGTTATCTCGGCCGGCTGCATGTCTCCAGCCTGAACCTTTGCAGCCAGTTCCTGTGCCGCCCGCACGATTTCCGACCGTGCACCATAATTGAACGCAACGACCAGGTTCAGGCCGGTGTTGTGACGGGTCAGGTCTTCAGCTTCTTTCAGAAGCGCCAAAATCCCCGGTTCCAGATCACTGCGCCCGCCGATGATGCGGATACGCACATTGGCTTCGTGAAGCTCGCTCAGATCGCGCTGCACGAAACGGCGCAGCAGCCCCATCAGGAAAGAAACTTCAGCCTGTGGCCGGTTCCAGTTTTCGGATGAGAAGCTGTAGATCGTGATGGTTTCGATGCCGACACGGCCGGCATGGCGGATCACCTTGCGCAGCGCGGCAAGCCCCTGTCGATGTCCCTCTGTCCGTGGCAAACCGCGCGCAGTTGCCCATCGCCCGTTGCCATCCATGATGAAGGCAACGTGACGAGGCATTTTCGCACCGGTTTCATCCGCAGCAGGTGCATGCAGGTTGCGGTCCGGGCTGACGCTCATGTGCTCCCCCAACTCACACTCCCCAGGTCGATCAGACCTGGGAAATTTCCTGCTCTTTTTTCTCCAGCATGCCGTCGACCTCAGCAATCATCTGGTCGGTCAGCTTCTGCACTTCATCGGATGCGACACGGCTGTCGTCCTGGGAAATGTCACCGTCTTTTTCGGCCTTCTTGGCAGCGTCCATGCCATCGCGGCGGACGTGACGGATCGCAACTTTTGCCTGTTCGGCGTATTTGTGGGCCACCTTGATGAGTTCCTGGCGGCGTTCCTGGTTCAGCTCGGGAATCGGCAGCCGCAGAAGCATGCCGTCTACAACCGGGTTCAAACCAAGGTTGGATTCTCGAATCGCCTTTTCAACGGCCGACACCATGCTCTTGTCCCAGACCTGAACAGCCAGCATGCGAGGTTCGGGAACGGAGACGGTGGCTACCTGGTTGATCGGCATGGACTGGCCATAGGCATCAACAGTAATCGGATCCATCATGGAAGAAGAGGCGCGGCCGGTACGCAGTCCGGCAAATTCCGTTTTCAGAACCGACAAGGCTCCCTGCATGCGGCGCTTCAGATCATCAAGGTCCACACCTTCTACCGACATTTTATCCTCACTGTTGTTTTGTGCTTGGCTTAATAGAGTCTCGGCGCGCGCCAACATGGCATAAACGCACCGAAACACAAGAGCTTGAACCGGGATTGGTTCTTAAAACTTTCAGTCACCCACGACAGTGTAGGTGCCGGTTTCCTGAAGCACACTGACGAGGGCGCCGGGTGAGTGAATGGAAAACACAATGACGGGAATGGAATTGTCACGGGCCAGGGCAATAGCCGTCGTGTCCATGACTTTCAGGTTGCGGGTTATGATTTCGTCATAACCAAGGGTGTCATAGCGCTCCGCGTTCGGGTTGACCTTGGGGTCTTCGGAGTAGACGCCGTCCACCTGTGTTCCCTTCAGGAAGGCGTCGCACTTCATTTCAGCAGCCCGCAGAGCCGCACCGCTGTCCGTGGTGAAGAACGGGTTGCCGGTGCCCCCTGCAAAGACGATCACATCGCCGTCTTCCATGTAGCGGTCAGCGACACGCTGCGAAAAGGTTTCACAGATCGAGGGAACGGATACGGCGGACAGAACACGGGCATTGACCTTCAGGCGGCGCAGGGCATCCGCCAGCGTCAGGCTGTTCATGATGGTGGCCAGCATGCCCATGTGGTCGCCGGTGACGCGGTTGCCACCCTTGGCGGCGACAGCAACACCGCGAAAGATGTTCCCTCCCCCGACGACAACGCCGACCTGAGCTCCAAGAGCCACTGCGTCGGCGATTTCCTTGGCGATCCTTTGCACGATGGCCGGGTCAATTCCAAAAGCCTGCGATCCCATCAGGGCCTCGCCGGAGAGTTTCAGAAGGATCCGTTTCCAGCGCAAGGAATTCGTCATGGGTGCACCCTTTTTGAAATTGTCTTTCTAAAAAAAAGCGCCGGACTTGCCGGCGCTTTTCCTTGAGCTTACTGCCCGGTGGCTGCTGCCACCTCTGCGGCGAAGTCTTGCTCTTCCTTCTCGATCCCTTCGCCGATTGCGAAGCGGACAAAGCCGGTAAGTTTGACTTCAGCGCCGATTTCTTTAGCGAGCGCCTCTACGGCCTGCTCAACCGTCTGATCCGGGTTGATCACGAAGGCCTGCTTCACGAGGGTAACTTCCTCGTAGAATTTGCGCAAACGGCCTTCCACCATTTTTTCAATGATGTTTTCCGGCTTACCGGATTCGCGTGCCTGTTCGGAGAAGACAGACTTCTCACGTTCGACAACGGTCGGATCCAGTTCTTCGGTGTTCAGCGACAGCGGGCTGGTTGCAGCAACGTGCATGGCAATCTGACGGCCAAGGCCATTCAGCTTGTCCTTGTCACCAGTGGACTCCAGGGCCACCAGAACGCCGATCTTGCCGAGACCGTCGGAAACAGCACTGTGAACGTAGGTCGCGACAACGCCTTCGTTTACGGCCAGAACCGCAGTGCGGCGCAGGGTCATGTTTTCGCCGATCGTGGCGATCGCATCGGTGATCGCTTCTGCAACCGGCTTGCCGCCAAGGTTTGCAGCGGAAACGGCTTCAACGGAACCATCGGTGCCGACGGCTACCTTGGCCACATTGGAGACCAGCTCCTGGAACCCTTCGTTGCGTGCAACGAAGTCGGTTTCGGAGTTCAGCTCGATCACGGCAGCCTTGTTGCCATCGGCGGCAACGCCGACCAGACCTTCAGCAGCCACACGGCCTGCCTTCTTGGCAGCCTTGGCCAGACCTTTGGTGCGCAGCCAGTCAACAGCTGCTTCCATATCACCGCCTGCTTCAGTCAGGGCGGTCTTGCAGTCCATCATGCCAGCGCCGGATTTCTCGCGGAGCTCTTTTACCATCGCAGCGGTAATGCTCATCGATTGCCTCGTGCATGGGGGTTTCAGATGAGACACGGTTTAGCCCATGGCCTTCCGCGCCTTTATGACGGGGCTGCAACAAAATGCAGCCCGCCTTGCGAATTTCAACAGTATTCTGCCGCGGCAGACCGCGGCAGGAGAGGCTTAAGCCTCGGCAGCTGCTGCTTCAGCCGGAGCTTCTTCAGAAGCCTCAGCAAGAACTTCTTCAACCGGAGCTTCTTCGGAAGCGCCGATGTCCATGCCGGAAGCACCCTGTGCACGGGAAATACCGTCGATGGCGGCACGAGCGATCAGGTCGCAGTACAGCGACAGAGCGCGGCCAGCATCGTCGTTACCCGGCACCGGATAGGTGATGCCTTCCGGATTGGAGTTGGAATCGAGGATCGCGGCAACCGGAATACCCAGACGACGGGCTTCCTGGATGGCAATGGCTTCGCGGTTGGTGTCGATCACGAAGATCAGGTCCGGAATACCGCCCATGTCCTTGATACCGCCAAGGTTCCGCTCGAGCTTTTCACGCTCGCGGTCCATGAACAGACGCTCTTTCTTGGTCAGAGCGTTGGCAGCGTCGGAAGACAGGGTTTCTTCCAGCTTGCGCAGGCGCTGGATGGACTGGGAGATGGTCTTCCAGTTCGTCAGCATGCCGCCGAGCCAACGTGCGTTGACATAATACTGAGCGGAGTTGCGCGCTGCAGATGCGACAGATTCCTGTGCCTGGCGCTTGGTACCTACGATCAGAACGCGGCCACCGCCGGCAACCGTGTCGGACACGGCCTTCAGAGCCTGGTGCAGAAGCGGAACGGTCTGGGACAGGTCCATGATGTGAACATCGTTGCGTACACCAAAGATGTACTGACCCATGCGCGGGTTCCAACGGTGTTTCTGGTGACCAAAGTGAACGCCAGCTTCCAGCAGCTGACGCATGGTGAAATCGGGCAAAGACATGGCCCTTATCTCCTGAGTTTTTCCGGTTTGACCTCCGCAAGAGGATGTGGACCGGAGAGATTTCCCTTCGGCCACCGGAAGGACCCCGATAAGCTCGGTTTCCGCCCCTTGCGTGTGGAATGCGCGCCTTATAGTTGGGAAGAAATTTTATTTCAAGGCCCAAGGGCCGGTTTTCTTCAACCCAATCGCTGTTTGAAAATCGAATTTTCCCGCCCTGGCGCAAGCTCACGTTTCGATACCTTGATAAGCAGCGACATGTGTTGACGATCAATCATGTCATTTATACCTATTTTGAACTCGCCACAGCAAGGACACTCCACCGTGACCACCAAAGGCATCAACCACCTGGGCCTTACAGTCCGAGACCTGGACCAGACCACCGCCTTTTTCACCGAGCTGCTCGGCTGGCAACTGCTGGCACGTGATGACAACTACCCGCGAACAACCGTTTCCGACGGCACCGCCCGCCTGACGCTCTGGCAGGCAGACCGCACAAGGCCTGTGACGGGCTTCGACAGGAAAACCAATATCGGCCTCCACCATCTGGCCCTTGAAGTCTCAAGCGAAGAAAAGCTGCTGGAAATTGCCGAAAAGGTGAAGGCCTGGCCGGGAGTCGAGATCGAATTTATGCCGGAGCCTCTCGGCGGAGGCCCACGCAGGCACATGATGCTGGCTGAACCCGGTGGTATCCGCATCGAATTTATCTGGCCCGCAGGTCAGTAAAAGCTCGCCGAGAACTGCCTCGTCGGCCAGGCCGGAACGCACAAAAGTCCCGGCTCGAACAATCTTGTCAGATCCAGAGATCGTTTTCCTGGGTCCTGTCTCCGCCCGCATGGCCGGTATTGAGAATACCCTTCGGTTCGATCAGCAGCAGCTCGGCTTCCGAGTCCGCATAAGGCTTGTGCTCGACGCCCTTCGGCACGACGTACATTTCCCCCTCGCCCAGTACAATGGCTCGATCGCGAAAATCGATGCGGATTTCGCCCTTGAGAACGATGAAGGTCTCATCCGTTTCAGGATGATCATGCCAGACGAAGTCTCCTTGAATGCGGACGATCTTGAACTGGTAATCGTTCATTTCCGCAATGACGCGAGGCGACCATAACCCTTCGAGCCTTGCAAGTTTTTCCGTGAAACGGATCGGATGTTCCATTGCCATGTCCGGCACTCCTGACTGATGAAATGTCCGGCCCGGTTTGACATCTCTCCTAAAATCAAAACAGATACAAAAACTCGAAAATGAACCGATACAGATGAAATGGTTTCGTTCAAATACCAGTCCGTTGCCCAGTCCCTGGCTCAGCTGATCGACAATGGCACCTTGAAGCCCGGGGAGAGGTTCCCTTCCCTCCGGCGCACCATGCGCAGTTATTCCGTTAGCCTGTCGACAGCCAACCAGGCCTACGCCCATCTTGAGGACAAAGGCTATATCCGGGCACAGGCAAAGTCCGGCTATTTCGTCACCCGCCCAGCAAGCCATAGGCTCATCGAGCCCAGTAAAACAACGCCACCCGAGACCAGCCGCAGTGTCGTGTTTCAGGCTCCTTACCTGGAGATGCTCGAACATGCGTCAAACCCGGCATATGTGCCGCTTGGCTGCGCCATTCCCGCCCCGTCTCTGCTGGCCGCAGAGCCGCTGAACGCCTTGCAGGCACGACTCCTCCGCTCGAAAGGACAGCAACTCAACGCCTATGGGTCTGCTCAGGGGTTACCGGAACTCAGGAGAGAAATCGCAAAGCTTATGTGCCTGCATGGCAGCACAGTTTCCCAGGAAGAAATTGTCATTACGAGTGGCTGCACCGAAGCTTTAGGGCTCGCACTTCAAACGCTCACACAGCCGGGCGATACGATTGCCGTCGAATCGCCCGCCTATTTCGGACTGCTGCAGGTTCTCGAACGCCTGAAACTGAAGGCCTGGGAGTTGCCAACCTCGCGGGACGGCATCGATCCGTCCGCACTCGAGCTGGCTCTGAAATCGGGAACCGTAACTGCCGTTGCCTTGTCGTCCAGCTTCACCAACCCACTTGGCACCATGATGCCGGAGCCTGTGAAACGTTCTGTCCTGAAGCTGCTGGACCGTTACAAGACACCCTTGATCGAAGATGATACTTACGGCGGCCTCGGGTTTGGCGGATGCCGTCCGGCACCGTTTTTCAGTCTGCCGCACGAGACCGAGATCTTCTATTGCAGCTCTTTCTCGAAAACCCTCGCCCCAGGCTACCGAACCGGCTGGATCCGCGCTCCCGGCCGCATTGCCCAAATCACCAAGGACAAGTTCTCCGCCTCAATCTGCAACCCGTTGGCACCTCAACTGGCTTTGGCTGAATTTCTGTCATCCCGGGACTTCGAGCGCCATGTGTCTCGCATGGCCCGGACAATGGAAACCAATGTCGCGCGCGCACGCCGGGCCATTGCACAGTCCTTTCCGGCGGGTACCAGGGTCACACATCCGGACGGCGGCTTCGTCTTGTGGGTAGAAATGGACAAAAACATCGACACAACAAAGCTTTATTACAAGGCCTTAAATCAAAATATCTGCTTTGCTCCTGGCAGTCTTTTCACCGCTTCAGGCCTTTATGCACATTGCCTTCGCATCAGTTGCGGCGACGTTTGGTCGGACACGCTTGAATCCGCTATTCACCGCCTGGGGACGCTGGCCTGCGAAGAGCTTGGCAATCAGCAATCAGAAGAAACATTACGCCTACCCTCAATTTCCCGCACTGACTGAACCCTCGTATGTCAAAAGTTCAGCTTGCATGCGCGGTCAGCTTCTCGTCCGAGACATCCGGCTGGGAAACGGAAGCAACCACTGACGAAAGATAAGTTCGCCAGGAACTCAGTTCGGTGATTTCAACAGCCCCTTCAACTGCATGTCCTTCACACAAAAATCCCTTTACGTCGGTTCCATCTTCCAGCTTGACCGTGCCGATGCACAGCGGTGCCGGAATACCCGTCATGAAACTGCCGAAGGTCTCAAGCGGCATTGCCCAGACCTCCACATTGATTGATCCGCCCGCACCGGCCCCAACCTGCACAAGGCCCGGCCGCTTCGGAGGCCCGCCTGCAAGCGCAAAGAAACGGTATTCCGGTGCTGTCTTGCTGGATTTTACAAAGCGTGCGCCGTGAGAAATCAGCTCCTTGTTTAGCGGCAGTCCCGACATGTGGGCGCCGCAGACCGCAACAGCTATTTCACCGGCAGCGATCTCGCTTGTGGTCAGCGCAGGTTTCTGCCGAGCCCAGGTCGTTGCTCCAAGCGGCCCCGCTTCGACTGTAGAGGCAAGCGCGGCGGCGGCTGCATCCTGACCGCAGCGGGCCAGAACGGTCAGGCTTCCAGGCCGGCCGTCCTGTCGCAAACCTGTTGGCACGGCAATACCGCAAAGATCTAGAAGGTTTACGAAATTCGTGTAGGTGCCAAGGCCTGAATTCGGGCCAATGGGGTCAGCGGTAATTTCTTCTACCGAGACGAATGTCGGTATCGTCGGAACGCAGAGGAAGTCGGTCTCTGCCAAAAGCTCATCACATATCCGGCGCAGATCCTGCAGCTTGTAAAGTCCACGGAATGCGTCGACAGCAGTCAAGGAAAGACCCGGTTCGATAATTGCGCGCGTCGTCGGATGAAGCGTCTGCGGCGCATCAATCAGACGATTACCGACAGCAGCTGTACGTTCCGCGACCCAGGCCCCCTCGTAGAGCAGGCTAGCGACATCGTAAAACGGCTGAAAATCGATTTCCTGCACAACGGCCCCCTGCGTGCGCAGCGATGCGATCGTTGCCCTGAAATGGTCCGTCTGAGCCATGTCACCGAAGGTTTTCAGTGAAGCGTCGTCAGGGGCCGCGATCCTTACAGTTCCCTGACTGGCAGACATTTGCTGGACCGGCAGCTGCCTGGAATAGGCATCTGCCGGGTCGTAGCCTGCAGCAGTCTCGAATACGGCCCATGCGTCCGCAACAGTCATGGCAAAAATCGAGATCGTATCGAGGGTCCGGCATGCAGGGACCAGACCTGAGCCGGACAGAACGCCCAGGCTTGGTTTGAGCCCCACAATGCCGTTGAGGGCTGCCGGCACACGCCCGGACCCGGCCGTGTCGGTTCCCAGCGAGAAACACGCGAACCCGTGGGCAACAGCAACGGCCGAGCCTGAGGAAGAGCCACCAGGAACGATTTCCGGATCCACCGCGTTCAATGGCACGGGGTATGGCGTTCTCACTCCGACGAGGCCAGTCGCGAATTGATCGAGATTGGTCTTGCCAAGACAAATTGCGCCCGCTTGCCGAAGACGTCCAACGACAAAAGCATCGCTATCAGCGAAATACTCGAAATCCGGGCACGCCGCAGTCGTCGGCATGCCAGCCACGTCGATATTGTCCTTGGCCACATAGGGAATTCCCCAAAGGGGCCGACCCTCGGGATTGCCAAGACTACGGGCCTCAGCAAGTGCCGTTTCTCGTGCCTGGTGAATGAAGATTCCCGGGTCGCCGGTGGCATCAAGCCGCCTGAAGGCTTCTTCGATCACGGCCTCAACAGACAAGCCTTCGGCGTAGGCCTGCCGGAGCCCGGCGAGCGTGAAGGGAAGTTCGCGGATCATGTCTAGTCCTTCCAAAATGTCTTAGGCGGCGGTTTTGCGCGCCGGAGCCTGTGGCGCAGCCGTAAGCAATTCGCGAGTGTACGGGTTCTGGGGCGTATCCATGACTGTCTCGACGGCTCCCGCTTCAACAACTTTGCCGCCCTTCATGACGACGACATGGTCGCACAGCAGACGCACGACATTGAGATCATGGCTGACGAAAAGGTAACTCATGCCAAGCCGGGCCCGCAGGTCTGCAAGCAGGTTCAGGACAACGGCCTGAATGGAAACATCCAGAGCGGCAGTCGGCTCATCAAGGATCAGGAGATCGGGATCCGGGGCGATTGCCCTGGCTATGCCGACGCGCGCCTTCTGCCCCCCTGACAGCTGGTGTGGAAACCGATCAAGAAGATGGCTCGGCAAGCCTGTCAATGCGGCCAGCTCTTCCACCCGTTCGCCCAAGTGGACGCCTTTCAATCCTGTCAAACGCTTCAAGGGTTCGGCTATCGACTGACGGGCGGTATGTCTGGGATTGAGACTGTCCGTCGCATCCTGGAAGACCATCTGGATTTTCTGCCGCAGTGGATGCCGGGAGAAGTTCTCCGACGGGAGCTTGGCAATATCCTCCCCCCTGAAAAGCAGGTGGCCTGACGTTGGATCAAGCAGTCGCACGATCATGGAAGACGTGGTGGATTTTCCGCAGCCGGATTCGCCGACCAGTCCCACGCTTTCGCCTTCGCGAATGGTGAAGCTGATGCCCTTGACGGCGTACACCGGACCGGATTTGCCCTGGTAGGTCTTGGTCAGGTTGACGACTTCCATCATTGGAGAATTGCCGATTGTCCGTGCGGCCAGCGGTGCGCGTTGATCTTCCGGCAGCAATGAACGAATGCTGGCTCCGCGCCGCGGCGTCGCGTCCACCAGTTTTCTGGTATAGGCATGTCGAGGGTTTGAAAACAGGTCCGCCGGCTTGCCCTCCTCCACAATGACACCGTCCTTCATCACGACGATGCGGTCGCAATATTCGGACGCCAGGCCGAGATCGTGCGTAATCAGGATCGACGACATTTCGCGCGCCCGAACAAGATCATCGACAAGGTCCATGACGGCCTTTTGGGTGGTGATGTCGAGGCCGGTGGTCGGCTCGTCCGCGATGAGAAGCTTGGGGTCACAGGCAAGCGCAATGGCAATCACGACGCGCTGGCACATGCCCCCTGAAAGCTCGAAGGGATAGGCTTCGTAACGCTCAGCAGCCTCGTTGATCTTCACCGCCTCCAGTGCCTCGATTGCCTTTGCTTTCGCATTTTGCCTGGTCGCCCGGCCATGCTGGCGAAGGACGTCCTCAAGCTGGTGCCCAACCTTCCGAATGGGATTGAGTGCGGCACGCGGGTTCTGAAAGATCATCGAGATCTCCCGACCGCGGATTTCACGCATGTCGCGCTCCGCCGCCTGTTTGAGATCGATACCGTCATATACCGCCTCACCGGATTTTATCCGGCCACCGGCGTCCAGAATGCGCATCAGGGCATAAGATGTAACGGATTTTCCCGATCCGCTTTCCCCGACTATGCCCAGACGTTCGCCCTTGGCCAGGTCGAAGCTGATACCCTTGACTGCCTGAACGTCACCGCGGCGCGTCTTGAAGGCAACTTTGAGATCCTTGATGGTCAGCATGGCAAAGCTCCTCAGGTCCGACGACGCGGGTCGACGATGTCGCGAAGACCGTCTCCCATCAGGTTGAAGGTAAAGACTGCCAGCATCAGCCAGAGCCCCGGAAACAACGCCAGCCACCACTCGCCGGACACGATGAAATTCGCGCCTTCAGCAACCATGATGCCCCACTCCGGTGTGGGCGGACGAACACCAAGGCCGATAAAGGACAATCCGGCCGCGTTCAAAATGGCCCACCCCAGATTGAGCGAGACCTGCACCATCATCGGCGGCAGGGCATTCGGGAATATGTGAAACGCCAGCACCCTGGTATCCGAATTGCCGGCAAGCTTTGCGGCAAGCGTGAAGCCGGCTTCCCGCCGGATGTTGACCTCCGCACGAACAAGACGGGCGTAGAACGGAATGTTGATGATCGCAGTGGCCAGAATGATGTTGGAAATCGAATTCCCGAGCGCCGCCACAATGCCCATGGCCAGCACGAACAATGGAAAGGCCATGATGGTGTCGAGAAACCGGTTGAGCACTACGTCCAGCCAGCCTCCACGGTAACCCGCCACGGCACCAAGGACCGAACCGATGACGAAGGAAAGCGCGACAGCGGACACTGAGATGATCAGATCAAGGCGCGTTGCAACGATCACCCTTGAAAAGACATCGCGGCCAAGATTGTCGGTTCCGAACCAATGAGACCAGCTGGGGGCCTGCAATGCATTTGCCGCATTCGTCTGCAGCGGATCGTAGGGAACCAGTGCAGGTCCGAGCAGTGCTGATCCGATGAAAAAAGCGAACATGGCGAAAGACAGGGCCGTGACCGGATTTTCCCGAAGGACATAGATCGTATGGGCCAGCGCACCGGAGCCGGTCTTCCGTTCCGCGACGGTTGGAGGCAACGTCGTATCACTCATTTCGAAGATGTCCCGAAACGTGGATCAATCAGCGAATAGGACAGATCGATCAACAGGTTGAGAATGACGAACAGCAATGCCATCGCCAGAACGAACCCCTGAACCGCGGCGTAATCGGAAACCACAAGCGCCTCGACCGCATAGGACCCGATGCCTGGCCAGGCGAAGACCTTCTCGACCAGCACATTCGCCCCAAGCACAAAGGAAAACACCATGCCCAGCGTGGTCACGACCGGAAGCAGGGCGTTGCGGAAGGCGTAGCCGTAAAGCACCATCCCTGGCCCGAGACCTGCTGCGCGTGCGGTCCTGACATAGTCGGCCGCCAGTGCAGACAGCATCGCCGCTCGCGTCATGCGCGCGATCGGGGCAAGGGTGAAGAGGGCTAGCGTCGTTGCTGGCAAGACCAGCTGCTTCAGCGCTCCGAACCAGGTTTCCCAATCTCCGGCAATTGCAGCGTCGATCAGGAAGAACCCGGTTATCCTGGGCGGATCAAGATAGATGAAATCGAGCCTTCCGAGGGGCGACGGAGCGATGCCCAGGAGGTAATAGAAAACGTAGATCAGGACGATGCCGGTGAAGAAGGTCGGCAGAGATACGCCGGCGGTGACAAGTATCCGGCATAGCTGGTCAATCCAGGTTCCCGGCCGTGTCGCTGCCAGAACGCCGAGTGGAACGGCTATCAGGCAGGACAGGATCAGGGCGGACAGCGTCAATTCGAGCGAGGCCGGCAGTCGGGACGCAAGTTCCGTCGCAACGGGCCGGCCGGTTGAAACCGACTGGCCCAGATCTCCCTGCAGCAGATCTCCTACATAGATCAGGAACTGCTCCGGCAACGGTTTGTCGAGGCCCAGAGACCGTCGAACCTCTTCGATGGATTCAGGCGTTGCCGCAGCTCCGGCAAATTGCACTGCTGGGTCACCGGGCAAGGCACGGGTGAGGATGAAGCTGATCACCACAACGCCTATCAGAACCGGTATCGCCTGCAGAATGCGGTTAAGCGTAGCTGAGCTGCGACGCGCCATGACCTAGCTCTCCACGTTCGTCAGAGAGCGGACATCGAGCTGGCGGTGGAACCAGAACTCGTAACCGTCGGCACTGTTGACCGCGACGTTGAGCGCCGGCTGATAAAGCGGAATCCTCGGCAGGTCTTCCATCGCGATCTCGAACATCCGCTTGATCTTCGGCGCGTACTCAGGATCGTCCTGCGCCATGTGAAGCGTTTCCGAGGTCAGGGTCTCGATTTCCTCGTTTCGATAATTCGAGGAATTGAAAAGGTTGCCTTCCTGATACGCCCAGAAGAAGTAGTAGTCGGGTGTGTCCAGCCAGCCGCCGAAGTTTTCAAGATGTAGTGGCAGGCGCTTTTCCACGAGCACCGCCGTGCGCCAGTTTGCCCCGGGGATCTTCTCGATTTCCGTCTTGATGCCGAGTTTGCCGAGACTTTCCTGGATCAGCAGTGCAGTTGGCTCCATCCAGGATGCAAGGTCTGTGCTGATCGACAGAGGGACTTCGAAGCCATCAGGATAGGCAGATGCCGCAAGCAACTCCTTGGCTTTCTCCATGTCATGGCTATAGGGCGACTTACGTGGCCAGGAGGTGTCTTCAATGGTCTCGCTACCGCCCCACAACGGTGCGCCGCGGCCGTAAGCTGCAGTATCGAAGATGTCCTTGTAGGGAATCGCGTAGGCGATAGCCTTGCGCACATTCGGATCCTGGAAAGGCTCGAAAGTGTAATTCAGGCCTACCACATGCATGGTGTTGGCAATCGGTGTGGAATACACCTTCACCTTTTCAGCGAGCTCAGCAGCATCCTTATCCGGTATGTCGAAGGACACCTGCACATCACCACGTTCGATCAGGGCGCGGCGGGTTGCCGGACTCGGCACTTCTCGAACAATGATTCTGCGAACCTTGGGCAAAGGTCCACCAGCCCATTCGTCAAAGCGTTCGTAAACGATCTGCTGGCCGGAATCCCAACGGGCAACCTTATAGGCCCCGGACCCGGCAGGTGTCGTGTGAAGATACTCAGTCGCCCAGGGATCATCGGCTGTCGCATGTTCCTTGGCGACTTTCGAATTGATGACGAACGGCACAGGAACTGCCAGATCCGGCAAGGATAGCTTTGATGGCTTGTCGAGCTTGACGACAAAGGTTTCCTCATCGACGGCTTCAAACTGATCCGGCCGCACAAGGCCGCCAGCTTTCATCTGCGTGCTCGGGAACCCGCCAACTGACACTGCCCTGTCGAAAGACCATTTTACATCCTCAGCGGTCACCTTGCTGCCGTCCCAGAAAACGGCGTTCGGCTTCAGCTTGAAGGTAATGGTCAAACCGTCGTCGGAAATTGTCCAGCTTTCCGCGAGTTCCGGTTCCAGCTTCGAATAGTCGAAGGAAACGCTGCCATCTTCCAGGGTCTTGCTGCCGAACGTAATCAACCGGTCATAACTGTTGATGGCAACCTGATAGCTGGCCCTGTTGGTACCGGTACGGTGAAGATCCAGACTGTTGATGGTCTGACCGGTCACCGCCACCAGTGTATCGCTTGCGGCGAAGGCAGACAGGGACCGGGAAAACGGGAGGGCGCCGACGACGGCAGCTCCGGCTTTGAGGAATTCGCGTCTGTGTAGGGACATGTTCGGAAACTCCGCTGTGCGATTGGCTTTCCGAAGCTTGCAGGTGTTTTCTGTTTCCGAAAAATGCTATAAATTCACAGATGCGATGAAAAAAATGCAACACTATAAACAAAGCCTATTGAAATGAGACACTTATACACGTTTCAGCTCATTGAGGCTGTCGCCCGAGCGGGCTCCATCAGAAAAGCGGCGGAAGACATGAACCTGACCGCCTCGGCGCTCACGCGTCGGGTGCAAAGGTTCGAGCAGGAGTTTGGCGCACAGCTGTTTGAGCGCCTACCGAAGGGCGTACGTCTCAACCCTGCGGGAGAGCTTCTTCTCCACCACTACCGCGCAAGCCTTTCAGACCTTGCTCGTGTGCAGAGCCAGGTCGCGGATCTTGCAGGTGAACGCAGAGGGCACGTTTCCATCGCCTGCTCGCAGGCCATGGTTCCTTATTTCCTGCCCGAGCAGATCGCCCGGTACCGGCGTGATCATCCGGGCGTCACGTTTTCGGTCAACGTCAGGGACAGAACCCAGGCCGAGCAGGAACTCGTGTCCTATTCCAGCGACCTGGCACTGGTGTTCGAGCCAGTCTATCTGGTGGATTTCGAGGTGCTTCATGTCATCCCGCAGGAGGTTTATGCGGTCATGGCAAGCGACCATCCACTGGCAAAAAAAGCGGAGGTGCGCCTGCGGGATTGTCTCGATGTGCCCCACGTCGCCCCGACAACCAAATATGGTGTCAGGCATCTGCTGGACTTTGCTGCCCGGCGCGGCAGTCGCCGCGTTTCTCCCGCTGTCGAAACCGAAAGCTTCGACCTGATCCGGCACTACGTTCTTTGTGAGAAACTGATCGGCTTCCAGATCCCTCTGGGGCTCAGAGAGCAGGATGACGGCTCGCTGGTTTTCAAACCGATCTCGAGCAAGGACCTGCCACCCGGGAACCTAATTCTGGGCCAGATGCGCGGGCGGACACTTCCCGTGGCTTCAGCGCGCTTTGCGTTGCAGCTGGCCACTGCGCTCAAGGACTATCACAGCGCGCGAATCGGCAACTGACAGAGCGAGCATTTTCAGGACCATTGAAACCCAAGCGCACCAGCGCTCCCGTAGTGAAATCGCATTGTTGGCGCCCCTGGACGCTCACGCCACCTGTACGTCCGTTACACCTGGCACTGCCTTGAGCGCGCCCGCAATTTCCGGTGACAGGCGGAACCGGCCGGGGAGCTTGACCTCCACTTCCCGTGCGCCGTTTTCCAGAAGCACAATCACCGTCACGTCGCCTTCACCCCTCACCTGCAACTGCTTTGCAAGGCTCGGGATCGGACGTTCATCACGAACAAAGACACGCATGCTTTTCTGCAGGCGGGCTGCGACCTGATCGATCGGATCAACCTGTTCGATTCGAAGGGAGGGTTCGTCGTCGCGCATGTCGGCCCCGACGAGCACGACAACGGAACGTCCAGCCTGCAAGGCATCCCGGAACTGTTCGAGTTTCTCACGGAAGAGCAACGCCTCATACTGGCCCGTAGCATCGGACAAGCGAACGATACCCATGCGATTGCCGGTCTTGGTCTTGCGTTCCTGCATGGACACAACGGTGCCGGCAAGCCGGCCGTGAGACGCCCCCTTCTTGACTGCTTCCGAAAACTGGCTCCACGGCTGTGCCCGCATCTTTTCCAGCACGGAGGCGTATTCGTCGATCGGATGCGCTGACAGATAAAACCCGATCGCCGAGTGTTCCCGCTGCAGCTTCTCTTCGTTTGTCCAGCCATGGACATCATCCAGCTGCAAGGGTTCTTCGCTGTCGCTGCCGCCAAAAAGCTCGTCTTGGCCGAGCGTCTTGTTTTCCTCGGTGCGTTGAGCCAGGCCCATGATCCGTTCGAGGCCTTCAAAAACCCGTGCCCGGTTGGGCTCAAGCTCATCGAATGCTCCGGCGGCCACCAGGTTTTCAAGCGTTCGCTTGTTGAGGGCCTTGGGTGAAATCCGACGCGCAAAATCGCCAAGGCTCTTGAAAGGCTTGTCGCCCCGAACCTCAACAATGTGTTCAACCGCCTGCTCGCCGACACCCTTGATCGCGCCCATCGCGTAAAGGATCTTGCCGTCGGCAACGTCAAAATAGACCTGCCCGCGGTTGATTGACGGCGGCTCGATCTCGATCTTCATGCGCCGACATTCCTGCCGGTAGTCGCCCAGTTTTTCCGTATTGCCCAGATCCAGTGTCATGGAAGCGGCCATGAACTCGACCGGGTGGTTCGCCTTGAGCCAGGCCGTGTGATAGGAGACGAGTGCATACGCCGCAGCGTGCGACTTGTTGAAGCCGTAGTTGGCGAACTTCGCCACAAGATCGAAGATTGTTCCGGCGTGGCTCTTGTTGATCCCACGTTCCACCGCGCCGTCGACAAAACGCGCCCGCTGGACTTCCATTTCCGCGGCAATCTTCTTACCCATGGCGCGGCGCAGAAGGTCAGCTTCACCGAGAGAGTAGCCGGACAGAACCTGCGCAATCTGCATCACCTGTTCCTGGTAGACGATAATGCCGTTCGTCTCCATCAGGATGGGTTCAAGCAGGGGATGCAGGCAGTCCGGGTCCTGTTCGCCGTGCTTCACCGCGTTGTAGACCGGGATGTTCTCCATCGGTCCGGGACGATACAAAGCCACAAGGGCAATGATGTCTTCGAACCGGTCGGGTTTCATGCCTGCAATCGCGCGGCGCATGCCCTGACTTTCCAGCTGGAACACGCCAAACGTTTCGCCGCGCGCCAGCAGCTTGTAGGTTTTCTCGTCGTCGATCGGCAGGGCTGCGACGTCGACATCGATACCGCGCCGTTCAATCAGCTTCACCGCCGTATCGATAACCGTCAGTGTCTTCAGGCCGAGGAAGTCGAACTTAACAAGTCCGGCGTCTTCCACCATCTTCATGTTGAACTGGGCGACCGGCATGTCGGAACGCGGGTCTCGGTAGAGCGGCACCAGCTGTTCCAGGGGCCTGTCACCGATGACAACGCCCGCAGCGTGCGTGGAAGCGTGCCGGTAAAGGCCTTCGAGCTTCTGAGCCATGCCCAGCAGCCGCTCGACGATTTCCTCTTCCTTGGCTGCCTCGCGCAGGCGTGGCTCTTCCTCGATCGCCTGACCAAGCGTTACAGGATTTGCCGGGTTGGCAGGAACAAGTTTGCAGAGCCGGTCGACCTGGCCATAAGGCATTTGCAGCACGCGGCCGACATCGCGCAACACGGCACGGGCCTGAAGCGATCCGAAGGTGATGATCTGCGCGACCTGCTGCCGGCCGTATTTTTCCTGAACATAACGGATCACTTCTTCACGTCGGGTCTGGCAGAAGTCGATATCAAAGTCAGGCATCGAAACGCGTTCAGGATTGAGGAAGCGTTCGAACAGCAGCGAGAACCGCATGGGATCGAGGTCGGTAATGGTCAGGGACCAGGCAACCAGGGACCCCGCACCGGACCCGCGACCCGGGCCGACCGGAATATCCTGCCCTTTTGCCCATTTGATGAAGTCGGCAACGATCAGGAAGTACCCGGGAAACTTCATGCGCTCGATGATGCCGGTCTCGTAGTCGAGACGGTCCCAGTAGTCCTTCTCCTCAAGACCCGGCGCCAGTCCATGCGCATCAAGGCGCGCCTGCAATCCTTCGCGTGCCTGGCGGATCAACTCTTCCGCTTCTGCCTTCTCCGCTTCTTCCGGATCCGCATCTGCACCGGCAAACCGGGGCAGGATCGGCGCGCGCTTCAACGGGCGGAAGCTGCAGCGCCGGGCAATTTCTACCGTTGAGACAAGCGCCTCTGGCAAATCCGCAAAGAGCGCGCACATTTCCGCGCGGCTTTTGAAGTAGTGCTCCGGTGTCAGGCGTCTGCGGTCATCCTCGATCAGCACCCTGCCCTCGGAGATGCAGATCAGTGCGTCATGAGCTTCATAGTCTTCGCGCTTGGGAAAGAAGGCTTCGTTGGTGGCGACCAGTGGCAGCCCGTATTCGTAGGCCAGATCGAGAAACGCATCTTCGGTCTTGCGCTCGGCTTCCATGCCATGGCGCTGGATTTCCACGTAGCAACGACCGGGAAAACGGTCCGCCAATGTTTCCAACCGGCTTTTTGCAAGGTCCTTGCGTCCGGCAAGGAGCGCAGCC
Organism: Labrenzia sp. PO1; assembly: GCF_012273635.1. Taxonomy (NCBI): domain Bacteria; kingdom Pseudomonadati; phylum Pseudomonadota; class Alphaproteobacteria; order Hyphomicrobiales; family Stappiaceae; genus Labrenzia; species Labrenzia sp. PO1. The sequence continues at coordinate 121,039 of NZ_JAAXCR010000003.1, read as the reverse complement.
CCGATCGGCCCTCCGACACCACCGGTCAGAATGATAACGCCTTCGGACTTTGATAGAAGATACCCGGAGGAAACGTGTGGCCTTAGACCGGTTTCCGTGTCGAGGAAGGCCCGAGAACTCAGCTCCATCAGATTGCCGTAACCGGCCTCTGTCATGGCGAGAAGAACAACGTCCGAAAGCGCAGGTTCCCCTCTCCGCCCGCTTTCAAGTCCATCGTCGAAAAAGACGGAAAGCTGACACGCTGCAATCGGCTGAATTCCGGATCCCCACGCTTTGGTTGCAAATTCCTGCGCGCCAAACAGATTGTTGGTATCGGCAATCGCCAGCGCCGGCTGGTCATCGGCCTTGGCGAGGTCGAGAAGCTTCTTGATCGGCAACGCACCTTCCAGAAGCGACAACGCCGAATGGACCCGGAGGTGAACATAGCCGGGACCGCTTGCCTCACTGCCGGCATTTTCTGACGAACCGGAAGACAGAGAATTATTGGGATCTGTAGCAGACATGGCGGCTCTCATAACATCTTCCAGAATCAGCGCTCAAGTGAAGCGTGTTCGGAATAGCGTGTCGAGACGCCGAAGGAGTTGTTACCGCTGTTCTTTGTAATCCTGACTTCGCATCACACCGCAGTGGACTGAGTCCAGGAACTCAAAAAACGCACTGGCACCATTTGCCGAAACAACGACCGTTCAGCAGAGATTGATCAGCCGACGGACAGAAGCACGTCGCCCCAGACAGCGAGCGTCGTGCAGAAGCAAACCATTGCACCGAAAGCGGCAAAATCACGAGCGATATGGATCATCACATCCTCCAACCGTTGCTAATTGCGTAACTGGATGATGTTCCATTTTTGTTCCTATTGCAAGCCCTTTTTGTTCCCCTTGTCATCAAGCAAATCAAATTTGCTGAAAACTTAGGGTTTTTGCTTTGTTCTTCTGGAGAACGGTAGCCCTGAGGAGCCCGCTCACATGGGGTAGAAACAATTTTTTGGCTTGGCTTGTCTGACTGGAAAAACCTAGAGGTCCCTGACCAGGCCTTCGGACAGCGTTATTGCCCTGTCCATACGGCCCGCCAGTTCCAGGTTGTGAGTTGCGAACAGCGTCGCAACACCGGACGCCCGCACCAATGCCTGCAAGGCGTCGAATACATAGCCTGCAGTGTTGGGGTCCAGATTTCCCGTCGGTTCATCCAGAAGAAGGATACGAGGCGCATTCGCAACTGCACGGGCAACGGCAACGCGCTGCTGCTCCCCGCCGGAAAGCTCCGAAGGGCGATGGCTGCCACGCTCACCGAGACGCATGTATTTCAAAAGTTCGTCTGCTCTCTCCGCTGCCATCTTTCGCGGCAAGCCACGGATCATCTGTGGCATCATCACGTTTTCCTGCGCGGTAAACTCCGGCAGCAGGTGATGAAACTGATAGACGAACCCGATGTCGTTACGCCGGATGGCCGTGCGCTCATCATCAGACAGATCCGAACAGTTGACCGGTCCCAGGAAGACATCGCCCTCGTCCGGGCGCTCCAGCAAACCTGCAATATGCAAGAGGGTCGATTTGCCGGTTCCGGAAGGCGCCACCAGGGCAACCATCTCACCGGCCTCGATGCGCAGATCGGCGCCGTTCAGGATATGAAGTTCGCGATTACCCTCGTCGAAACTGCGGGTAATGCCAGACAATTGCAGGGCGGCGGGCGCCAGTCCCGGTGCCTGGTTGGGGTCAACGGCCATGTTCATCTCCCGTCTCCCTATTCATATCTGAGGGCTTCAACGGGGTCGAGCCGCGCAGCCCGCCACGCAGGATAGACCGTCGCCAGCAGTGACAACGCAAGCGCCATGACAAGCACTGTTATCGTCTCTCCGGAGTCAATCTCCGCGGGCAGCTGTGACAAGAAGTAGAGCGTCGGATCGAACAGTTCCGTCCTGGTAAGCCAGGAAACGAATTGACGGATGCTCTCGATGTTCAGGCAGACCAAAAGTCCGAGGAAGAAGCCGGCGAAAGTACCCACGAAGCCGATGCTGGCGCCTGTTATCAGGAAGATCCGCATAATCGACCCACGCGTCGCGCCCATGGTCCTCAAAATCGCAATGTCCTTGCCCTTGTCCTTTACCAGCATGATCATGCCGGAAACGATATTGAGCGCCGCAACCAGGACGATCAGCGTCAGGATGATGAACATCACGTTCCGCTCCACCTCAAGGGCTGCAAAGAAGGTGACATTGCGCTGGCGCCAGTCGGTTACGAAAGCCGGCCGATCCGCAGCCTCCTCGATCGTGTCCTTCATGATACCGACCCTGTCGGGGTCAGCGACATAAACTTCGATACCGGTCGCCTTGGTATCCATGTTGAAATAGGCCTGCGCCTCTTCCAGTGGCATGAACAGGAAGGTCGCGTCGTATTCACTCATGCCGATTTCGAAAATGGCGGTAACCGGATAGGCCTTCAACCGCGGCGTAACGCCCATGGGGGTCACACTACCACGCGGTGAGATAATGGTGACATTGTCACCAAGGGTGATGCCGAGCTGTTGCGCCATGCGCGAACCGATGGCAACCCCCTCGCCCTCGTCGAACCCGTCAAGGGTTCCGGCCCGCACATTGTTCGCGATAAGCGGCACACGGCGCAGATCGCTTTCGTAAAGGCCGCGAACGAGCGCTCCGAAATTCCCTGCAGGCCCGGAAACCAGCGCCTGGCCTTCCACAAAGGGCATCGCACTGACCACATCCGGCACACCCTGCAACCGGGCGGAAACCGCATCATAGTCCGTCAGTGGCTGGTCGATCGGCTGAACCAGCATATGACCGTTGATCCCCAGGATCTTGCCGAGAAGCTCCGTCCGGAACCCGTTCATCACTGCCATCACGATGATCAGCGTTGCCACGCCAAGCATGATGCCAGCAAAGGAAAAGCCTGCAATGACGGATATGAAGGTTTCGCGGCGCCTTGATCGCAGGTAGCGCCCTGCAATCATCCATTCAAATGCGGAAAAGGCGCGTGTCGGGGCTGCCGGTTTGCGACCGTCGTCAATGTCCGCCGTATCTACCGCTGTCATTGTCCATCCAGTTCAGCACAGCCCCAAATTCAGCACAGCCCACCTACCGAAATATTTCCGGCAGGCCGGCTGGCCGCAGCAGACGCCGCGACCGAATCCCCACACAGAGGATCACCGGACTTGGTTAGTCCGTCAATGCCGCCGTCAGCTTGTTCAAGGTGGCTTCCGGAGAAAGCATTTCCTTTTCCCCAGTTGCCCGGTCCTTGACTTCCAGCAAACCGTCTTTCAGTCCACGCGGCCCGGCAACGACCTGGAACGGCAAGCCAATCAGATCCATCGTCGCGAACTTGGCACCGGCCCGGGTGTCCGTATCGTCGTAAAGAACCTCGATGCCGGCAGCTTCAAACTTGGCATAGAGATCTTCACACACCGGATCCGTCAGCTCGTCACCCGGCTTCAGATTGACCAGCCCGACATGGAACGGCGCGACGGATTTCGGCCAGACGATTCCATTTTCATCATGATTGGCTTCGATCAAGGCGCCAAGAAGGCGTGAAACGCCGACACCGTAGGAGCCCATGTGGACCGGCACTTCCGTGCCTTCTGCAGTCGCTACCTTGGCACCCATCGCATCGGAATACTTGGTACCGAAATAGAAGATATGACCGACTTCGATACCACGAGCCGACACCCGGGTGTCTTCAGCGAGTGCACCGAAGGCGGCTTCGTCGTGCATTTCGTCCGTTGCCGCGTAGGGCGTCGTCCATTCGGTCACGATCGGCGTCAGGTCGGAGGAGAAGTCCGTATCTTCCGCAGGCGTCGGCAGCTCCAACAACGACTTGTCGCAGAACACTTCGCTTTCACCGGTGTCGGCAAGAATGATGAACTCGTGGCTCATGTCGCCGCCGATCGGGCCAGTGTCGGCTTTCATCGGGATCGCCTTCAGCCCCATGCGGGCGAATGTGCGCAGGTACGCGACAAACATCCGGTTATAGGCGTGGCGGGCCGATTCCTTGTCCAGATCGAAGGAATAGGCATCCTTCATCAGGAACTCCCGGCCGCGCATGACACCAAAGCGCGGGCGCACCTCGTCACGGAACTTCCACTGGATGTGATAGAGGTTCAGCGGCAGGTCCTTGTAGGATCGCACGTAGCCACGAAAGATGTCGGTGATCATCTCCTCGTTTGTCGGCCCAAACAGCATGTCCCGCTCGTGACGGTCGGTGATGCGCAGCATCTCCTTGCCATAGGCATCATACCGCCCACTCTCACGCCACAGATCGGCTGACTGGATCGTCGGCATCAGCAACTGGATCGCGCCTGCCCTGGCCTGTTCTTCTTCCACGATCCGTTCGATCTTGCGCAGGACCTTCAACCCAAGTGGCAACCAGGAATAGATTCCGGCGGACTGCTGACGAATCATGCCGGCACGCAACATCAGCCGGTGGGACACGATTTCCGCTTCCTTGGGTGTTTCTTTCAGTATGGGCAGAAAGTAACGGGAAAGACGCATGAATGTTCTCTCAATCTTGGGCATCGCCTGTTTTGTGCGCAGTCAAAGCGCAAGCAGCCACCAAATACAAGCCCTTTGCGCAGGCATGCCTGCCTTATACAGAAATGACGGCAAAATAGCGCGCAAATGCAGGTATTTGCTGAGGTTTGCCGCCTAATTTTTTGCCAGCTTCAGAACTAAGGTCTTAGTACCAATTGCCGCCAAGGAAATAGGCAAGCAAAAAAAATAGCCTGTGCACGACAAATAGGTGACAAGGCTGAATCAATCCGCTAGTTTCCATCTTCATAACAAAAAGATGCCTTGGCAGAAATGCCAAGAGGCTCAAGGACATCGCGGTCTGAGTCTTGGGAGGAAGGACCCTCAGGCGCACCTTTTGGTTTGCAGCCGCCCAGCTGTACGGGAATACCGGACGGTAAGGGTACAGGGTCGAATTTAGACGCGGAACTTTACAAAGGCAGAGCTTGGCTCTGCCTTTTTTCTTTGCGGAATAGCGTCAGTTTTCTTGCAACCGGGCGGACTTGTCGTGGGATCCGAACAAATATGCCCCGGGAGGCGCACCCGTCAGTTGGACGGGTGACTGTAGCTGCCGGTTGGCGGGTTGAGGAACGGAATGTCGTCCAGGCCGAATCCCGAGTTGCGCATACCGAGGTATCCGGCAAAAACCACAGAGGTCACGATGGTGGTCAGGATGATTACCCGACGGAATCGCGGCTGCTCGGGAGCGCTTGGCTCGGTTCCTGGTACAACCTCGCCTGCTTCCTCCTGCGTCCGGCGCATGCCGAACGGCAGGATGGCAAACAGAATGATCCACCAGAGCATGAAATAGATGGCCATGCCAAACGCGATGGACATGAATTAAGCCTCTTCCAGTTCAGTCAAGGTACCGAGAAAGTCCTTGGGATGCAGGAACAGCACAGGTTTGCCATGCGCCCCTATCTTCGGTTCACCGTCGCCGAGTACCCGGGCCCCATCTGCCAGCAGCTTGTCACGCGCGGCAATAATGTCATCGACCTCGTAGCAAACGTGGTGAATGCCACCTGAGGGGTTCTTTTCCAGGAACTTTGCAATGGGAGAATTCTCGCCAAGCGGCTCAAGCAGCTCGATCTTGGTGTTCGGCAAGTTGATGAACACCGTGCTGACGCCGTGGTCCGGCTGCTCTTCCCTGGCTGAAACCTCTGCACCGAGAGTGTCCCGGTAGACTGCCGTTGCTGCTTCGATATCCGACACCGCAATGGCGACGTGATTGAGCCGTCCGATCATTTGCAAACCTCCGCTGTCAGCGGCCACTCAGGCCGCCGCGATGACTATAGTTGGGTCACCATCACCTTGCAGAGCGTCTTTTTGCCCCAGACGTTCAGGATCTCGGACCGGGCTGCACGGCGCGCAGCCTCCGCAACCAGATCCTTGTCCTTGCGCCGGTTCTTCGGGATGCTGGTAACAGCGCCCCTGACAGCCTTGATGACGATATCCTCCATCGGATCACCTTCATCATCCGTGTCCGGCAAGCCCAACAGGACAACATTTGGGTCGTCCAGCAGCTCCCCGGATCGGTTGACCACCAGCGCGATCACCGCAGCGCCCGCAAACGAAAGCTTGCGCCGTTCCTTGACGCCGGTGACTTCCGGATCGTCCAGAATATCGCCGTCTTTCACCAGGATGCCTGACGGCGCCTCGTCGATGATGCCGGCACGCCCCGCACTCAGGCGGATAATGTCCCCGTTCTTGCCGCGCACCACTTCAGGCACCCCGAGGTCCTTTGCGAACGCAGCGTGGGCGGCAAGATGCAACGGTTCCCCGTGGACGGGAAGCACGACTTTCGGCTGGACCAGTTTGTAAAGCTGCTCCAGCTCGCCCCTGCGCGGGTGACCGGACACATGCACAAGGGCGTCACGGTCGGTGATGATGTCGACATCCTTGTCGGCAAGGTTGTTCAGTACCTCACCAACGGCTTTCTCGTTGCCGGGGATCGTGCGCGAAGAAAAGATGACCATATCGCCCTTTGACAGCGCGATGTTGCGATGGTCGCCGGCTGCGATCCTGGCAAGGGCAGCGCGGGCTTCGCCTTGCGATCCCGTGCACAAAAGCACGGTCTTTTCCCGCGGCAGGTAGCCATAGGCCTCTTCATCGTGAAACGGCTTCAGTCCATCCAGATAGCCAAGCTCTCCGGCAACCTCGATCACCCGGTGCATCGAGCGGCCGACAATCACCATGTCGCGGTCGTTCGCGGCGGCTGCTTCCGCAATCGCCCGAATGCGCGCGACGTTGGATGCAAAGGTGGTGACCGCAATTCGCTTGCTGGCCTTTGCCATAACTTTTTTCAGCTCGACAGCAACATCTGCCTCGCTGGGGCTGACACCGTCACGAATTGCATTGGTACTGTCACAGACAAGCGCCATCACCCCTTCCCGGCCGAGCTCGGCAAGCCGGTCCAGATCGATGGGAAGGCCGACGCCAGGCGTCCTGTCGATCTTCCAGTCGCCGGTGTGCAGCACCATGCCGGCAGGCGTGCGGATCGCCAGCGCGCAGGGCTCCGGAATGGAGTGCGCCATCGCAACAAATTCGACATCAAACGGACCAATCTTGTGGCGCTCGCCCTGCTTCACCACCGTCACCGGAACCTCCTCTGCTCCCGGCTCGCTTTCCGTCTTGGCTGCGAGCAGACCGGCAGTGAAGGCCGTTGCATAGACCGGTACCTTCAGGAAGGGCCACAGATGCAGGATCCCGCCATAATGGTCTTCATGTGCGTGGGTAATCACCATGCCGGCGATATTGTCGACTTCATCTTCCAGGAACTTGATGTCCGGAACGACTACATCGATGCCCGGAAGCTCCGGTCCGGCGAAACTCACACCACAGTCGACGATCAGCCATGTCCGGTCATCTTCCGGACCATAGCCGTACAAACCGAGGTTCATGCCGATTTCGCCAACCCCGCCCAGGGGCAGAAACACGATGTCGTTGTTGTTGTTGTTTTTCTTGGCCGAAGCCATGGATTGCTCCTTTAAACGTCAGATCGGGCAACGGCCCGGCGCTCAAGCGCCAGGCAAAAACACATCACCCGCATAAATCGTTCGCTCACCGCCACCATCCTGTTTCAGGACCAGGTGGCCGCGCGCGTCCAAATCGGCAAAAGTGCCGGTAATTTCTTCCTGGGCAGTCCGAACCGTTATGGTCTTGCCCAGATGTGCCGCCCGTTTCAGCCAGGCTCGGCGAATTCCTTCAAAGCCGCCCGGTTGCTGCCAGCGAGACAGGTTGTCCGCCAGCGTCTCCGCAAGACATTCGAACAACCGTTCAGCTGTTACCTGATAGCCCAAGCTCCTGAGATCCGTCGCCTGATACAAGGACAACGGCGGGTGGGAAACACAATTGACACCGAAACCAAGGACAACTGCCTGCCGGCCATCGTTAAGCGTTTCAGCCTCCAGCAGGATGCCGGACAGTTTCGAGCCCTCTACAAGCAGGTCGTTTGGCCATTTCAGGCTTACCAGTTGCAGTGTACCTGCGGCTTTGTCAACGGCTTCCGCCAATGCAACGGCAGCAGCAAGCGGCAATTCGCCGATCCGTTCAGCCGGTTTTGGGTCGATCAGAAGCAGGCTGGCGAACATGTTGCCTATCGGTGAGGACCAGTCACGCCCGCGGCGCCCACGACCTGTGGTCTGCTCGTCTGCCCTGATCCACAGATGACCGGCGTCCCCTTGCCGTGCCTTGTCGAAACACAGCGAATTCGTGGAGCCGACAGTTTCCAGCTCCACAAAGCGAAAGTCCGGCGCACCTGGCGCCGGACGTTCATGTCCATAACTTGTCATGCGATCGATCAGAACAGCGACTGGGCAGCAGAGCTGGCCGCGCTGACGATCTGTCCCGGTGCCAGCCAGAAGAAGATCACGAAAACACTCGACAGGCCCAGTACCACGCGCAGCTCCATCGGCATGGCCTCGAAACCTTCAACAGGTTCGTCGAAGAACATGACCTTTACGATCCGCAGGTAGTAATAGGCACCTACCACCGACGCGACCACGCCGATCACGGCCAGCGGGAAGAGACCAGCCTCGACGGCCGCGCTGAACACGTACCACTTGCCGAAGAAACCGACCAGCGGCGGAATACCGGCGAGCGAGAACATCAGCAGACCCAGCAGGATTGCCATCGGCAGGTTTGTCTGGGACAGCCCGGCCAGATCGCCGATCTCCTCGACCATGCCATCCTTGCGGCGCATGGACAGGATGCAGGCGAAGACACCAAGCGTCATGCCCATGTAGGCGATCATGTAGAAAATGACGCCTTCGACACCTGTCTGGGTGCCGGCAGCAAGACCGACGAGCGCGTAGCCCATGTGACCAATGGACGAATAGGCCATCAGTCGTTTCAGGTTGTGCTGACCGATAGCCGCGAAGGCTCCGAGTACCATCGATGCGATCGACACGAACACGATGATCTGCTGCCAGTCGTTGGTAACCGGCTGGAAGGCCTCGATCACGATCCGGACCAGCATGCCCATAGCGGCAACTTTCGGTGCAGCGGCGAGGAATGCGGTAACCGGGGTTGGCGCCCCTTCATAGACATCCGGCGTCCACATGTGGAACGGAACCGCGGAAATCTTGAAGGCAAGACCGGCAAGAATGAAGGTCAGGCCGATCACCAGTCCGATGGAAGCGCCATCGTGGGACAGCGATTCCGCGATACCCTCGAAGGCCACCTGCCCGGTGAAGCCATAAACCAGCGACATGCCATAGAGCAGCATGCCCGACGACAGCGCACCCAGCACGAAGTACTTCAGGCCGGCTTCGGTCGAGCGCACGCTGTCCCGGTTGATGGCGGCAACGACGTAGAGCGAAAGGCTCTGCAGTTCCAGGCCGAGATAAAGTGCGATCATGTCATTCGCCGACAGCATCAGCATCATGCCGAGCGTCGCAAGAACGATCAGGATCGGATACTCGAAATGGTCGAAGGACTGGCTCTTGGCGTAGGCCCAGGACATGGCGATGGCAAAGAACGAACCTGCCAGCACCAGGAGTTTGAGCAAGTAGGCGAAATCGTCCAGAACGAACGAACCGCCGAACGTTTCACCAAAGGCCGGCACGAACAGAAGCACCAGGAAGGTGCCGCCGAGCAGGCCCATTGCTCCACCGAAGACGGCGTAGCTGACGCGCTTGCCGCCAAAGGCGCCGATCATCAGCAGCACCATGGCTCCGAGGGCCAGGATGATCTCCGGCAGAACCGGCTTGAGATCTGGCAATAGGGTCAATTCAGACATAGCTCTGTCTCGTCCTCGAAACCTAGTGGGCCGCCGCGGCAGACGCTGCGTGCTGGACAACGCCAGCCGCGTCGAGCGCCGCGGTGTATTGATTGATGAGATTGTCGACCGCACCCTGGGTCACATCCAGAATCGCCATCGGATAGAAGCCGAAGAAGATCGTCAGGATGATCATGGGGATCAGGATAACCTTTTCCCTGAGGTTCAGGTCGAGGATCGACTTGAGGCTTTCCTTCTCCAGCGCGCCGAAGACGACGCGGCGATAGAGATAGAGCGCGTAGGCAGCTGACAGGATCACACCGGTGGTAGCAAAGAACGCCACCCACGAATTGACCTGGAACGCCCCCATCAGCGTCAGGATTTCCCCAACGAACCCGGAAGTACCTGGCAGGCCGACGTTGGCCATGGTGAAAATCAGGAACGCAACCGCATACTTCGGCATCCGGTTGACCAGACCGCCATAGGCAGCGATCTCGCGGGTATGCATCCGGTCGTAGATAACGCCTACACAAAGGAAAAGCGCACCGGAGACAATGCCGTGGGAAAGCATCTGGAAGATACCACCCTGCACACCCTGCTCCGTCATCGTGAAGATGCCCATGGTCACGTAGCCCATGTGTGCGACCGATGAATAGGCGATCAGCTTCTTGATATCTTCCTGGGCGAGCGCCACCAGCGACGTGTAGATGATCGCAACCACAGACAATGTGAACACGAAGGGTGCGAACATGTCGGATGCAAGCGGGAACATCGGCAGGGAGAAGCGCAGGAAGCCGTAGCCGCCGAGCTTCAGGAGCACGCCCGCCAGAATGACGGAACCGGCGGTCGGTGCTTCCACGTGTGCGTCCGGCAACCAAGTATGCACCGGCCACATTGGCATCTTCACGGCAAAGCTCGCGAAGAAGGCCAGCCACAGCCATGTTTGCATCCCGCCCGGGAACTGATGCGCCAGGAGCGCTTCAATGTTGGTGGTGCCTGCGTTCCAGTACATCGCCATGATCGCGATCAGCATCAGCACCGAGCCGAGCAGCGTGTACAGGAAGAACTTGTAGGATGCATAGACCCTGCGCGCACCGCCCCACACACCGATGATCAGGAACATCGGAATGAGGCCAGCTTCGAAGAACACGTAGAACACGACCAGGTCCAGCGCGCAGAAGACGCCGATCATCAGCGTTTCCAGAACGAGGAAGGCAATCATGTATTCTTTTACCCGCTTCTGCACGCTGTCCCAGGAGGCCAGGATGCAGAACGGCATCAGGAAGGTCGTGAGGATCACGAAGAGGACGGAAATACCGTCAACGCCCATGCGGTAGCTGATGTTGCTTCCAAGCCATTCCCGGTGTTCCACGAACTGGAAGCCGGAGTTGGCGTAGTCGAAATTGCCCCAGATGAACAGCGACAGGAGGAAGGTCACCGAGGTGGTCACAAGAGCGACCATCCGGATGTTCTTCTTGCTGCCCTCGTCATTCCCCGGAACCAGGAGAATGAAGAGCACGCCCAGCAGCGGCAAGAACGTCGTGAGTGACAGAATTGGCCAGTCAATCATTAGTGTGCACCCCCGCCGGTGCCTGCACCGGTGAACATCGACCAGGTGATAAGCGCAGCCACACCGATCAGCATCGCAAATGCATAGTGATAGAGATATCCGGTCTGCAGGCGGACGACCCAGGCGGTCACATTCTGAACACGGGAAGCAACACCGTTCGGGCCATACCCGTCGATCACGGTGCCATCGCCCTTCTTCCAGAGGACCCGGCCGAGCCACATGGCAGGACGGATAAAGATGAAGTTATAAAGCTCGTCGAAGTACCACTTGTTGAGCAGGAACTGATAGAGGCCGGAATGGCGCTCCGCCAGCTGCTTCGGCATTTCCGGAGAGCGGATGTAGAACTGGTAGGCAACCAGGAAGCCGAGCACCATCATGACGAACGGGGACACCTTCACCCAGCCAGGAACTTCGTGCATGGCATGCAGGATGTGGTTGGTTTCACTGTTGAACAGTGCGCCCTTCCAGAACTCTGCATAACCTTCGCCGTAGAACGAACCGTAGAAGACCATACCCGCCAGCACAGCGCCGATGGACAGGATGAACAGCGGCACGGTCATCACCAAAGGAGATTCATGTACGTGTTTCATCACATCGACAGGCGCACGCGGCTTGCCGTGGAAGGTCATGAACGTCAGGCGCCAGGAATAGAACGACGTCAGCGCAGCAGCGATAACGGTCATCCAGAAGCCGTAGAGGGCCATCGGATTGGCGTGTTCACCCACGGAACCGGCAAAGGCTGCCTCGATGATCGCATCCTTGGAAATGAAGCCGGCGAAACCGATATGGGTGAATGGAATGCCCACACCCGTCAGGGCCAGCGTTCCGATCATCATCGTCCAGTAGGTAATCGGAATATGCTTCCGAAGACCACCCATCTTGCGCATGTCCTGCTCGTCGGAAACGGCGTGGATCACCGAACCGGCGCATAGGAACAGCAGCGCCTTGAAGAAGGCGTGGGTGAACAGGTGGAAGATACCGATCGAATAGGCGCCGACGCCAAGTGCAACGAACATGTACCCGAGCTGCGAACAGGTCGAATAGGCGATCACGCGCTTGATGTCGTTCTGCACCAGACCGACAGTTGCAGCGAAGAAGGCCGTCGTTGCACCAAAGAACACGATGACCGTCAGCGCGGTGTGCGAAAGTTCCATCAGCGGTGACAGACGTGCCACCATGAAGACACCGGCGGTCACCATCGTCGCGGCATGGATAAGCGCGGACACGGGTGTCGGGCCTTCCATGGCGTCCGGCAACCAGGTGTGCAGCAGGAACTGCGCCGACTTGCCCATGGCCCCCATGAACAGCAGCAGGCAGACAACCGTCATCGCTGCATGCGGATCAAGATGGTAGCCGAGGAAGGTCATCACCTCGCCGTGCTCCTGGATGAAGGACGGCGCGTCGTTGAAGATGGTGGTGAACTCGATGCTCTGGAACAGGTAGAAGACGCCGAAGATGCCGAGCGCAAATCCGAAGTCACCAACGCGGTTGACGACGAATGCCTTGATGGCGGCCGCATTTGCGGACGGTTTCTGATACCAGAAGCCGATCAGAAGATAGGAGGCAAGGCCCACACCTTCCCAGCCGAAGAACATCTGCAGAAGGTTGTCTGCCGTCACCAGCGACAGCATCGCGAAGGTGAAAAGCGACAGATAGGCGAAGAAACGCGGCCGATGCGGGTCATGGTGCATGTACCCGATGGAATAGACATGCACGAGCGCGGACACAGTGGTCACGACGATCAGCATCACGGCGGTCAGCGTGTCGACCCTGATGGACCAGGACACCTTCAGGTCACCGGTATCGATCCAGCGGAACAGATCGACGATCTGCATTTCCGAGCCGCCGAGCCAGAACCCGAAGAAAGTGATCCAGGACAGCAGCGCAGCGAGGATCAGGAGACCACTGGTAATATATTCACTGGCCTTGGCGCCGATGGCGCGGCCGAAAAGACCGGCGATCAGGAAGCCGATCAGCGGCAGGAACAGGATTGCGGAATACATCAGCTCCTACCCTTTCATCACGTTGACGTCTTCCACGGCGATGGAGCCGCGGTTCCGGTGGAAGACCACCAGGATCGCAAGGCCGATGGCGGCCTCTGCGGCAGCCACGGTGAGAACCAGCATGGTGAAGATCTGGCCCATCATGTCGCCGAGGAACGACGAAAAGGCGACAAAGTTGATGTTCACCGACAGCAGCAGCAGTTCGATAGACATCAAGATAACAATCACGTTTTTCCTGTTCAGGAAGATCCCGAAGATCCCGATCGTGAACAGGATCGCCGCGACCGACAGATAGTGCGACAGACCGATTTCCATGGGCGCCTCGCCGTGCTCCCCTCGTTTACCCCAACCGGAAACAGCACGGAGGAGCGTGCCGGTTCCCGGACTTTCTCGAAAACGCAACCAGGTTGCGTCAGATACCCTTGCCCGTTTCCACCTTGCGGACCTCAACTGAGGCTTCGCGGTTTCGCGCAACCTGGTCCGGAATGCTTTGACGTTTGACATTCGGCTTGTGGCGCAGGGTCAGGACGATTGCCCCGATCATGGCCACCAGAAGAACCAGGCCAGCGACCTGGAAGAAGTAGATGTATTTGGTGTAGAGCACAGACCCGATCGCCTGGATGTTGCTCACGTCGCTCAGTGCCGGCATCGGTTCTGCGCCGTGCCCGAGAACACCCGGTGCAATGATCCAGGCACCCAGCCCCATCAGAAGCTCGACCATCAGGATCACGCCGACCAGCGCGCCGACCGGCAGATACTGCAGGAAGCCCTGCCGCAGTTCGACGAAGTCCACATCAAGCATCATGACGACGAACAGGAACAGCACCGCCACCGCGCCGACATAGACGACCACCAGAAGCAGGGCCAGGTATTCGGCGCCCAGCAGAATGAAAAGACCAGCGGAATTCACAAACGCCAGGATCAGGAACAGAACCGACGTCACCGGATTGCGCGACGCGATCACCATGAATGCTGACGCCAGGGTGACGCCGGCAAACAGGTAGAAAAAGAGGGCTTTCAGGATCATTTCGAAGACCTGCCTGTCGTGTGGCCTTGCGGCCGGAAGTGCGGTGCCCGGCCGGATTGCCGGGCTGGAAACCATTGTTGGGTATGCTCCTAACGGTAAGGAGCATCCATTTCAATGTTACGGGCAATTTCGCGTTCCCAACGGTCGCCGTTCGCAAGCAGCTTTTCCTTGTCGTAGTAAAGCTCTTCGCGGGTTTCCGTGGCGAATTCGAAATTGGGGCCTTCGACAATTGCATCCACAGGGCAAGCTTCCTGACAGAAGCCGCAATAGATGCATTTGACCATGTCGATGTCGTAGCGCGTGGTACGGCGCGTGCCGTCGTTGCGCCGCGGTCCGGCCTCGATGGTGATTGCCTGTGCCGGGCAGATAGCTTCGCACAGCTTGCAGGCAATGCAGCGTTCTTCGCCGTTCGGATAACGGCGCAGGGCATGCTCACCCCGGAAACGCGGGCTCACCGGGCCCTTCTCGAACGGATAATTGACCGTTGGTTTCGGCTTGAAGAAGTAACGCATCGCCAGAACGAAGGCCGACACGAACTCCTGCAGAAACAGCGATTTGACGGCTTGACTAAGTCCCATCGCTTTTAGCCTCTCTTTCCTCAACCAGCCAGCTGACTGGCGGCCCAATAGCCGATGATCGGGAAACCGAACACCGGAACTCCAAAAACCAGTGCGCCCAGGAGCGCCTTGTGTCTGGCCGCGACACCACCGTCGCCGCCAGCTTGTCTGTTCTTCGTCTCCGCCGCCTGAAGCATTCCCTTCAGGATCTTCCAATCGAGCCAGCCGACATAAAGACCGACGGCGGCACCGATTGCACCGGCGAGCGAGATCGTCACGCTGCGCCCGGTGCCCAGCCCATGATCATCAGGACTGCGGCGACGACCACGACCATGGCCAGCGACAGCGGCAGGAACACTTTCCAGCCCAGGCGCATCAGTTGGTCATAGCGGTAACGCGGAACCATTGCCTTCACCATGGCGAACATGAAGAAGCCAAGGAAACACTTCAGCAGGAACCAGACGATGCCCGGTACCCAGGTGAACGGTGCAAAATCGAACGGCGGCAGCCATCCCCCCATGAAGAAGATGCTCATAAGCGCGCACATCAGGCAGATGGCGACATATTCACCAAGCATGAACATCATGTACGGGGTTGAGCCGTATTCCACCATGAAGCCTGCAACCAGTTCCGATTCCGCTTCCGCAAGATCGAACGGCGGACGGTTGGTTTCAGCCAGTGCCGAGATGAAGAACACCAAGAACATCGGGAACAGCGGCAGCCAGTACCAGTTCAGGAACGACAGCCACGGCACACCCAGCATGTTGGCAAGGCCGGTTTCCTGTGCCTGCACGATTCCGGTCAGGTTCAAGGTGCCGGCACACAGCAGCACTGTCACGATGACGAAACCGATGGAAACCTCATAGGAGACCATCTGAGCAGCCGAGCGCAGCGCTGACAGGAACGGGTACTTGGAGTTGGAAGCCCAACCACCGATAATCACACCGTAGACTTCCAGCGACGACACTGCGAAGACGAAGAGCACACCGAGATTGATGTTGGCAATCACCCAGCCGTCGGCAACCGGAATAACGGCCCAGGCAGCCAGCGCCAGAAGCACGGATACCAGTGGAGCCAGCAGGAACAGAACCTTGTTGGATCCAGACGGGATCACCGGTTCTTTCAGAACGAACTTCAATAGATCAGCGAAACTTTGCAGCAAGCCCCAGGGACCAACCACGTTCGGGCCGCGGCGAATCTGCACGGCAGCCCAGATCTTGCGATCCGCGTAAAGCACGTAGGCGACAATCACCAGAAGCACGACCATCAGCAGAATGCTCTGGAATGCCATCCAGAGGAACGGCCAACCGTAGGTCGTCATGAACTCAGCCATATCGGTCCCCTACCCCTTATTCTGCTGCTTCTGCCGCTCGCGTCTTGGCGAGCGCCGAGCACTCGGCCATCGTCTTGGACGCGCGAGCGATCGGGTTGGTCAGGTAAAAGTCGCGGATCACGTTGGCGAAGCCTGCGCTATCCATCTTGGCCTTGGCGTTGCCAAGCTTGGCGATATCACCAGCATCACCTGCCTCGATCGCATCGATGCCCGTCATGTGCGGAACAGCTTCGAACAACTTTGAGCGCAATTCGGCAAGAGAATTGAACTCAAGCGTCTGGCCAAGCACCGCGGACAATGCGCGAAGGATCGCCCAGTCTTCACGGGCATCTCCCGGAGGGAACGCGGCCCGGTCGGCCATCTGGACGCGACCTTCGGTGTTGACGTAGATCGCGGATTTCTCCGTATAGGCAGCGCCTGGCAGGATAACGTCGGCGCGGTGTGCACCGCGGTCACCATGCGTTCCCTGGTAGACAACAAAAGCGCCTTCCGGAACTTCAACTTCGTCGACACCCAGCAGGAACAGCACGTCAAGTGCACCCGGCTCCAGCATGGACCCTGTGTCCTTGCCGCCCTCGCCCGGTACGAAACCGAGATCGAGAGCACCAACCTGGGACGCTTCGGTGTGCAGGATGTTGAAACCGTTCCAGCCGTCCTTGACGACACCAAGCGCCTTGGCGGCTGCAGCAAGCGTCGCGAGCACTTCAGCCCCATCCGGACGATTCAGCGCGCCCTGGCCGATGATGAACATCGGGCGTTCGGCCTTTGCCGGAGCGTGGTTCACGAATTCCTTCAGGCTGTCCGGACCGGCACCCAGATATGTTACCGGATAGGTCAGGTCAGCATTTTCACCAATCAGGCCAATGGTCACGTCGCCTTGGACCCAACGCTTGCGGATGCGAGCGTTCAGAACCGGAGCTTCCTGACGCGGATTTGTGCCGATCAGCATGATCGCGTCAGCGTCTTCAATGCCCTGGATCGTGCTGTTGAAGAGATAGCTTGCGCGGCCGTTCTTCGGATGCAGCGGAGACCCCGGGAAACGGCTGTCGATGTTGGCAACGCCGAGTTTGTCCATCAGCGCCTTCAGCGCGAACATGTCCTCAACGCCTGCCATCTGTCCAGCCAGAGCACCGATTTTGTCGGCGCTCGCGCCTTTTACCTTTTCGGCGATGATCTGGAATGCTTCACCCCAGGAAACGGGCTGCAGCTTGCCGTCCTTCTTGGCGTAAGGCCGGTCGAGGCGCTGGGTCTTCAGACCGTCCCAGATGTAACGGGACTTGTCGGAAATCCACTCCTCGTTGACCTCTTCGTTGAGCCGCGGCATCACCCGCATGACTTCCTTGCCGCGCGTGTCGACACGGATCGCGGAACCGACCGCGTCCATCACGTCGATGCTTTCGGTCTTGGTCAGTTCCCACGGACGGGCGTGGAATTCGTAAGGCTTGTGGGTCAAGGCACCAACCGGGCAAAGATCTGCCACGTTGCCCTGCATTTCCGACGACAGGGCCGCTTCGAGATAGGTGGTGATTTCCGCATCTTCGCCACGGCCGACCAGCCCCATGTCGGTGACACCACACACTTCCGTGGTGAACCGCACACAACGCGTGCAATGAATGCAACGGGTCATGATCGTCTTGATCAGCGGACCGATTTCCTTGTTCTCGACGGCGCGCTTGTTCTCGTGGAACCTGGAACCGTCGACGCCATAGGCCATCGCCTGGTCCTGCAGATCACACTCGCCGCCCTGGTCGCAGATCGGGCAATCCAGCGGGTGGTTGATGAGCAGGAACTCCATCACGCCTTCGCGGGCCTTCTTGACCATCTCGGACTTGGTCTCGACCACCGGCGGCTCGCCGTTCGGGCCCGGACGAAGGTCCTTCACGCCCATGGCACAGGAGGCGGTCGGCTTGGGCGGTCCGCCCTTCACTTCCACCAGGCACATGCGGCAGTTGCCGGCGATAGACAGCCGGTCGTGGTAACAAAACCGCGGAACCTCGGCGCCCGCCTCTTCACAGGCCTGAAGCAGCGTGTAGTCCGCCGGGACATCCACTTCCTTGCCGTCGATGATGAGCTTCGTCATCCGTTGCTCTCCAAATCCCGTTCCGCTTACTCAGCCGCCACCATGGTCGAAGAAGACTTCGACTTGGCGACATAGTCATCGATGCGTTGCTCGATAACAGGCCGGAAATTCTTGATCAAACCCTGGATCGGCCAGGCGGCCGCGTCCCCGAGTGCACAAATCGTGTGGCCTTCGACCTGCTTGGTCACCTTGAACAGCATGTCGATTTCCTCATAGGAGGACTCGCCCTTGACCATTCGTTCCATCACACGCCACATCCAGCCCGTGCCTTCGCGGCACGGTGTGCACTGGCCGCAGCTTTCGTGCTTGTAGAAGTAGGACAAGCGGGCAATGGCCTTGATGATATCCGTCGACTTGTCCATCACGATCACGGCTGCAGTCCCCAGGCCGGAGCCAAGACCGCGCAGCGTGTCGAAGTCCATCGGCGCGTCCTTGATCTGCTCTGCCGTGAGGCACGGAACAGACGAACCACCTGGAATAACCGCGAGAAGGTTGTCCCAGCCACCGCGAATACCGCCGCAATGCTTGTCGATCATCTCGGCAAACGGAATGCCCAGCTCTTCCTCGAAGGTCGAGGGCTTGTTGACGTGGCCGGAAACACAGAAAAGCTTGGTGCCGGTGTTGTTCGGACGGCCGAGCGCCGAGAACCACGCAGCACCGCGGCGCAGGATGGTCGGAGCAACTGCGATCGATTCAACGTTGTTCACCGTGGTCGGGCACCCGTAAAGGCCGACGTTTGCCGGGAACGGCGGCTTCAGACGCGGCTGGCCCTTCTTGCCTTCCAAGCTTTCCAGCAGCGCGGTTTCCTCGCCGCAGATGTAAGCGCCGGCACCATGGTGGACATAAATGTCGAAGTCGTAGCCGTTCTTGTTGTTCTTGCCGATCAGACCGGCGTCATAAGCCTGGTCGATCGCAGCTTGCAAACGCTCGCGCTCGCGGATGAATTCACCGCGAACATAGATGTAGGCAGCAATGGCACCCATCGCATAACCGGCAACAAGGCACCCCTCGACCAGCGTGTGCGGGTCATGGCGCAGGATCTCGCGGTCCTTGCAGGTGCCCGGCTCGGATTCGTCGGCGTTGACGACGAGATATGCCGGGCGGCCATCGGATTCCTTGGGCATGAACGACCATTTCAGGCCGGTCGGGAAACCGGCACCGCCACGGCCACGCAGACCTGAATCCTTCATTTCCTGAATGATCCAGTCGCGCCCCTTGTCGATGAGGCCCTTGGTATTGTCCCACTGTCCGCGCTTCTTGGCGCCTTCCAGGCCCCAGTCGTGGAGACCGTAGATATTGGTGAAGATCCGATCCTGATCCTTCAGCATCTCTTCCCCCTAGTCTTCGCTCTTGGAGGAGGCCACTTCACCGGCTTCCACGCGCTTGGAAAAATCTGTTTCACCGCCGGATGCCAGAACCTTGGCCTGCTCAATCCAGCCATCACGTTCGATACGGCCCTTGAACTTCAGGCGGCTGTCGACCCAGGCAACTTCCTGCGGTCCCCATGAGGCGACTTGATCGAAGTGGAAAAACCCGAGTTCGTTGAGTGTCGCTTCCAGTTTCGGACCGACACCTTTCAGCTTCTTCAGATCGTCCGGCTTGCCGCCGCGCGCTTCCTTCAGAAGTTCAGGTTCTTTTTCCTGACCGTCGGTGCTTCCACTGGTGTCTGCTGTGCGGGCAACTTCGACTTCGGCACGGTCGTCGGAATCGGGCTTGCCCTTGTTCTGACTGCGCGCTGCAGGCGTAGCTGCTTTTTCTGCCTTGGCTTTCTTGGTCGGTTCAGCCTTTGCCTCAGCCTTCTTGGGCGCAGCTGCCGCTGGCGCTTCACTTGCCTTGGCCGATTTGGCTGCATGCGCCGCCTTTACCTTGGCAACAGCATCTTCTGCAGGGGTCGGCACGCCATCATAGTCGTTGCCACCTGCATTGATCGGTGCGCCGGCAAAAGCATGAGACGCCTTTTCCGAACCGTCGACCAGGTGGGGAACCGGCAGCTCACCCTTCGTGTTGTCATCGATTTCAGTGAGCGACGTCTGACCGCCTTCGGCCATTGCAAAACGGCGACCGTTCTGCGGGCCCGGCGTTACTTCCTTGCCGGCGGCGATATCGTCGATCAACTGGTTGAAGCTGTCTTCAGTCAGGTCTTCATAGGTATCCTTGAAGATCTGCACCATCGGCGCATTCACACAGGCGCCAAGACACTCGACTTCTTCCCAGGAGAACATGCCATCCTCGGAAATCTCGTGCATGTGCTTGGCAATGCGGCTCTTGCAGATCTTGATCAGGTCTTCCGACCCGCGCAGCTGACACGGTGTCGTGCCACAAACCTGAATATGGGCCTTCTTGCCGACCGGCTGCAGCTGGAACATGGTATAGAACGTCGCCACTTCCAGAACGCGGATCTTCGGCATGTCGAGCAGGTCCGCGATATAGCGGATTGCCGGCTCACTCACCCAACCTTCGTTCTGTTCCTGCGCACGCCACAAAAGCGGAATGACCGCGGAGGCCTGACGGCCTGCCGGATAACGGTCGATCAGCTTCTTTGCCCAGTCGAGGTTCTTCTCGGTGAACGCGAAGCTTTCTGGTTGTTCCGCGGCAAGTCGGCGAACTGCCATGGTGTTATCCCCGTTCTGTCAAAATGACCGGAGCCGGACGGGCGGCTGCCAGGGTCGAAAATTGGTTGTGTGCCGTCCGCATCAGCGGTCGACCTCACCGAACACGATGTCCAGAGACCCCAGCACTGCCGAAACGTCGGCAAGCATGTGCCCGCGGCACAGGAAGTCCATGGCCTGAAGGTGGCTGTAGCCAGGCGCCTTGATCTTGCAACGGTACGGCTTGTTGGTACCGTCCGCGACCAGATAGACGCCGAACTCACCCTTGGGTGCTTCAACGGCTGCGTAAACTTCACCAGCCGGGACGTGATAGCCTTCGGTGTAGAGCTTGAAGTGGTGGATGAGCGCTTCCATCGAACGCTTCATTTCACCGCGCTTCGGCGGCACGATCTTGCCGTCGATGGACGAGACCGGACCAGTTTCGACCGTCAGCTTTTCCAGGCACTGCTTCATGATCCGGACTGACTGGCGCATTTCTTCCATGCGGATCAGGTAGCGGTCGTAACAGTCGCCGTTCTTGCCGATCGGAATATCGAAATCAAGTTCGGAATAGCATTCGTAAGGCTGCGACTTGCGCAGATCCCAAGGTGCACCGGATCCACGAACCATCACGCCGGAGAAGCCCCAGGCCCAGGCATCGTCAAGGTCGACAACGCCGATATCCACGTTGCGCTGCTTGAAAATACGGTTGTCGGTCAGGAGACCTTCGATATCGTCAAGCGTCTGCAGGAACGGATCACAGAAGTCCCAGATGTCGTCGAGCAGGTCACGAGACAGATCCTGGTGAACACCGCCCGGACGAACGTAAGCTGCGTGCATGCGGGCACCGCAAGCACGCTCGTAGAAGACCATCAGCTCTTCACGGGGCTCGAAGCCCCAGAGCGGCGGTGTCAGCGCGCCCACGTCCATGGCCTGCGTCGTCACGTTCAGAAGATGCGACAGCAGACGACCGATTTCCGAGTAAAGGACACGGATCAGCTGGCCGCGCTTGGGCACTTCCACACCAAGCATACGTTCGACTGCAAGCGCAAAAGCGTGTTCCTGGTTCATCGGCGCCACATAGTCGAGGCGGTCGAAGTACGGCACAGCCTGCAGATAAGTCTTCTGCTCGATCAGCTTTTCGGTTCCACGGTGCAGCAGCCCGATGTGCGGATCCACACGCGTTACCACTTCGCCGTCGAGCTCAAGCACGAGGCGCAGCACGCCGTGCGCCGCCGGGTGCTGCGGACCGAAGTTGATGTTGAAGTTACGAACCTGAGCCTCAGCCATTTTGAGGTTCCTGCATTTTTTGCGTGAAATAGGCGATGACTTCGGGACCGGTCATTCTGCGGGTTTCATTAGCGAAAGCGTAGTTTGCCGGCTGTTCGTCAACGAAAATTTCGGACGTGAACTTGAAAACGGACGGATCGTCAAAGGCTTGCGCGGAAACGCTCACGTGCGAGCCGTCGGCCATGCGCCACATCAGCGAGGAACCGCACTTGCTGCAGAAAACCCGCTCGCCGTAGTCGGATGACTTGTAGACGCCGAGGGCATCCTTGCCTTGAACGTCCAGACTGTCCATCGATCCGCAACTGACAGCCATATAGGTACCACCGGTCCAGCGGCGGCACATGGCGCAGTGGCAGACTCCCATTTCGCCGTCTACCGGCGTTGCGGCAAACCGCACCTCGCCGCAAAGACACCCACCTGAAAGCCGTTCGCTCATCCCTGCCCCGCCCCTCAGTTGGTCGTTGCCTTCTCGTCACCGGGCAGCACGTAGTCCGTGCCTTCCCAGGGCGAGAGGAAGTCGAAGGAGCGCATTTCCTGGTTCAGGCGTACCGGTTCGTAGACAACGCGTTTCTTCTCGTCGTCATAACGAACTTCGACAAAGCCCGTAACCGGGAAATCCTTGCGCAGCGGATATCCGTCAAAACCATAGTCGGTCAGGATGCGGCGCAGGTCCGGATGGCCGGAGAACAGAATGCCGTACATGTCGTAGGCTTCACGCTCGAACCATTCAGCACCTGGAAACAGCGGGGTCAGCGAAGCAACCGGCGTATTTTCATCGGTTGCGACCTTCACACGAACGCGCTGGTTCTGAACGGGAGACAGGAAGTGGTAGACAACGTCAAAGCGCTTCTCGCGCGAAGGGTAATCCACACCGCAGATATCCGTCAGATTGACGAACTTGCACGAGCTGTTGTCGCGCAGAAAGCGGATCGCATCGAGAATGTCGGTCGCGTTTACGGTCAGCGTCAGCTCGCCGTATTCGACCTTCCAGGACACAAGGGACTCACCCAGACCGAGCTCGATATGCTCAGCGAGTTCCTTCAACGTCTCGTCCATCGTGTTCGACCTCACTCGTAGATCTGCAGCGTTCAACCGGTTCCGATTGAGTGCCGACTGCCGATCGATCCAGTTTGCCGGGTCTTTGTTGCGCCCCGCTGGACGCGACCCGGAGAGTCAGTTGAACGGGCGCCAGGCGCCCACTCCCTCAAAAATCCGCCGCCTCTTCGGCGGCAGATCCTTATCTTTCGATAGTGCCCGTGCGGCGGATCTTCTTTTGAAGCATCAACACGCCGTAGAGCAGCGCCTCGGCTGTCGGAGGACAGCCTGGAACGTAGATATCGACCGGCACCACGCGGTCGCAACCGCGCACCACAGAATAGGAATAGTGGTAGTAGCCGCCACCATTGGCACACGAACCCATGGAAATGACGTACCGCGGCTCAGGCATCTGGTCGTAGACCTTGCGCAGCGCAGGCGCCATTTTGTTCGTCAGCGTGCCGGCAACGATCATCACGTCCGACTGGCGCGGTGAAGCGCGCGGCGCGAAACCGAAACGCTCGGCGTCATAGCGCGGCATCGACATCTGCATCATTTCAACGGCACAGCAGGCCAGGCCGAAGGTCATCCACATCAGCGAGCCGGTACGGGCCCACTGGATGAGGTTGTCGGTGGAGGTTACGAGAAAGCCCTTGTCGGCCAGCTCGTTATTGACTTCCAGGAAGAATGCGTCATCCGCGCCGACAGGCTTGCCCGTATTCGGGTCGATAATACCCTGCGGCTGCGGTGCGACGAGCGGCTCGGTCGTGGTCAATCCCATTCCAGCGCTCCCTTTTTCCATTCGTAGATGAAGCCGACGGTCAGGACACCGAGGAAGACCATCATGGACCAGAATCCGTACCAGCCCAGGTCACCGAACACGGTTGCCCAGGGGAACAGGAACGCGACTTCCAGGTCGAAGATGATGAAGAGGATCGAGACCAGATAAAAGCGCACGTCAAATTTCATGCGTGCATCGTCGAAAGCGTTGAAGCCGCACTCATAGGCCGACAGCTTTTCCGGATCCGGATTCTTGTAGGCCAGGATGAAAGGCGAAATCAGCAGCGCAAGGCCGATCACCAGCGCAATGCCGATGAACACGACGATCGGGACATATTCCCGCAAGAGTTCTTCCATGTCTTTCGCGTCCTTGCATATGGAGGCGGATCGGGAGGCGATCCGGTGCCAGGGCTGCGCGCCCCGTTGCCTTCATTATACCGGCAGGTCACGCTGTGCCCGTCGGCGTTATGAAACCAACATGCGAGCGCACGCTTAGCTTACGACTTGGTGCAACGCAAGACCCACATGCGGTCAAACTCTTGCCATGTTTGCACCTGTTTCGCACCTACCCCCGACAAATCCTTAATTTCAGCCAGTTTGCAGGAAGGTAAAAACTTTGCACAACCCTTCAGGAAATATGCCGCACCTGCGTTCGTTTTCCACCCCCCTCGCAGAATCGAAGCAAATGCCAGACAAACACCAAAAGAGCTGAAATTTGAATGGACTGCGTCGCCCCTGCCTTGAACGCATGATAGCCATCTTGGCGACAATGCCAAGGGGTTGCCTGTCCGCGCGGCAAAGCGCTCGCTTTGCGCGAGGCTCTATGTTTTCGATTGAACAGTCTGGGGAAACAAGAGGTACCGTGAGTGGCGCGAGTGACGGGGCTCGAACCCGCGACCTCCGGCGTGACAGGCCGGCACTCTAACCAACTGAGCTACACCCGCACATTCACGGTATATGCGCCAATTCCCGAAAGTACCAAAGCACTTCTATGGGAAGTGGCGCGAGTGACGGGGCTCGAACCCGCGACCTCCGGCGTGACAGGCCGGCACTCTAACCAACTGAGCTACACCCGCTTCGT
This sequence comes from Labrenzia sp. PO1, assembly GCF_012273635.1. Lineage (NCBI taxonomy): Bacteria > Pseudomonadati > Pseudomonadota > Alphaproteobacteria > Hyphomicrobiales > Stappiaceae > Labrenzia > Labrenzia sp. PO1. The sequence continues at coordinate 95,964 of NZ_JAAXCR010000003.1, read as the reverse complement.
CAGGCAACGCGTTGTCGCCCTGAAGTGGCGCTGATGTACGGCGGCTGGTTTTGGAAGTCAAGCACCCTATTCCGTCCGAATTGCCGTTTTTTGACAAAGAAGCGCCCAATCGCAGGTTTTCCCCAGAGCCGCCTTGCCGATCAATGTGGATAACTTCCTGTTTCGTAACGGAATTATCCGCGTTGCCACGGGCTGTTTTCCGATGGCCTTAGCCTCAAACACATTCGCCAGCTCATAAATACGACCTGAGCCACGCAGATTCTCGTTCTTCAGCCGTGTTTTATTCAGCCGGCACCAGCCGCGTATCGCGCAACAGGCCCTCTCTGGCAAGAATAGGCACCGCAGCAGCTGCGAACAGCGAATTGATTTCCTTGAGGCTGCGCATGACCTCCAGATGGGCGTTGCTCGATTCCATGCTCTGAAGCGTTTTCGATTTCAGCCGCTCCAGATGCCGATTATGACTTTCGCGTTCCAGGGTGCGCATCTTGTCCTTTTCTGCAATCAACTCACGCGCAGATGCGACATCCGCCGAAACGAGCACATTGAGGGCAAGCTCCATGTTCGCCAGAACACGGTCGTGCATCCAGGTGAGCTCCTTCAGCCCCTCCTGCGAAAAGCTGATCTTGTTCTTCTGCAACTCCAGGGCAAGTTCGAGAAGGTTCTTTGCCACAAGGTCTCCAGCGCGCTCCAGATTGACCGCGAACCCCACCAGTTCCATGCTGCGCTCAGCCTGTTCGCCGGTCAGCTCCCCACGATTCACCTCCGCGATGTAGAGTTTCACCGAGGAGTGGATCGCATTGACCTGCTTATCCAACTGCTGCAAGCGCCTGATTTCCGGCTCACTGCCCTTCTCCAGCATCATGAGAACCGGTCTTGCCATCACCTCGACCAGTTCCCCCATACGCAAGAGTTCGCGCGTTGCACTGGCCAGGGCAAGCCTGGGGTTGCCGACCAGTTGCTTGTCCAGCGCGCTTTGCGGTGTCAGCCGATCCGCCTCTTCTTGTTCCTCTCTGTCGGGCACCAGGCGTTCAACCAGCCAGGCAACCGGTCTTGTCAGTGGCAGGCAGACGAGAACAAGCAGGAGATTGAAAAGCACATGAACGGCAACGATCTGCTGGGCCGGATCACTGCTGATCGAAGCAAGAGGCAGATCTTGGAATTTTAGCGCCAGCATGACCAGCACTGCGCCGGTAGACCTGAAGAGAAAATTGCCAAGCGGCAAAAGCTTGGCCTTGCGATCCATTCCGCGCGTCAGCCAGACCGCGACGATGCCGGCGCCAATGTTCGCTCCCAGAACGAGTGGAATCGCAGCCTCGTGCGGCAGGCCGGTCTTTTGCACCAGGGCTGCGATCATCAGCACGGCCGCCACGCTGGAATGCACCAGAAACGCCAGAAGCGCCCCAACCGCCATCGCCGTCGGTGTGTCCTGCGCAAGGAAGCCGGCAAACTGCGGCATGAACCGCGCTTCCTTCAACGGCGTCGTCGCTTCACCGATCATTTGCAGCGCAATCAGGATGAAAGCGATTCCCAGAAGAATACGTCCGACCTGTTTCGCTGATCGAGCGTCGAGCTTCAGGAACAGCCACGCACCGCCGCCCAGAAGCAACGGCACCAACCAGCTGAGATCGAATACCAGAAACTGCACGACAAGCGCCGACCCGAGATCGGCTCCCAGCAGAACCGCCAGTCCGGCAGCAGTGGAAATAAAGCCGGATGTCGCAAATCCCGCCGCCAGGATCGCAACCGCCGTCGCACTTTGCAGCAAAATGGCAACCGCTGTCCCAGACAAGGCGCCGGCAACCGGTCCGGAGGATGCCTTGCCGATGGCGCGTCTCAACGTTGGCCCGGCCGCCCTTTCAAAACCTGTCCGAACCATGCGAACCGCGTAAAGGAGCAGCATGACTGCCCCGAACATCTTGATGAAAACTAGGATTCCCATCTTGCCAAGTAGCTACCTTTAAACGAGTTTTTTATTTAGCCGCAGAAGTTTATCGGACAAAAAGGAAAAAGAAAACTCACCATTCGAAGGCCAAACGAAATCAACCCGCCACCGGGATACCCAGCAACAGCGGCAAAGCGAAATGACTGTAATTGTGCGAAATTCCGCAACAGCGAACCGCCGGGCAATGTGAGGGCGGCAGCAAACAGCAGAACACACCCCGGTGCGCAGGCACCCTGGTTACAAGTGACGGATTTCACAAGGGGAATGGTGGGCGATGAGAGACTCGAACTCCCGACATCTTCGGTGTAAACGAAGCGCTCTACCAACTGAGCTAATCGCCCTCAACGAGGTGAGACGCCTTTTAGGGGCTCGTTTGCTGCTTGGCAAGAGCAAAATCTCAGATTTCCGTTTCAATGATAAAGCCTGTGGATGACGGCTCCGAAAACAGGCAAACTGCCCGCTTCAAAAGCGTGAGAAAGCCGCACTCATGGTGACATCCCGCCGGTTGTTTCTGACTGGAATTCTGGCTGCCCTCACCGGCCTGCCGCTGTTGACCAGAAAAAGCTCATCACAACCCGTGGCCGGACAAAGAGTGGTTGTTGTCGGTGCCGGCATCGCCGGTCTGGCGGCTGCAAGAACACTTGCAGACGCAGGCTTCTCCGTAACCGTGCTTGAGGCTGGTAACCGGATCGGCGGCCGTCTGCACACGGACAGATCGTTGGGGGTGCCTCTCGACCTTGGAGCAAGCTGGATCCATGGAACACGGTCCAACCCCATCACTGCGCTCGCGCAGCGCTTCGCACAGCCGATGTTCGAGTGGGACTACGACAACGAGGAGGTCTTCGACCTGACCGGCAACGGTGGCAGAGCAGTCGAACGCTTCGAGACTTTCGCGAACGCCCTGGAAGATTTTCTGGACGACACTGAAACCTCCCTCACCCGGATATCGGCAGCCAATGCCATTGAAAAGATACGCCGGCAACGGGCCCTGTCGAGCCTCACTGACGCTGAACTCGGCTTCATGGCGCATATTCTGCTGGAGCAGGAATTTGCAGCCCCAGTGAGCGACCTTTCGCTTGCAGCCGTTGAAGAAGGCGGTGCCTTTGAGGGACCCGACGCCGTGCTTCCGCAGGGCTATGACAAGATTGCATTGGGGGTGGCGGAGGGATTGACCATCCAGACCGAAACCGTCGTGAACCAAATCGACCATTCCCAAAGGGGCGTTTCGGTAAGAACTGAGAACGGTGTACTGGAGGCCGATTTTGCAATCTGCGCAGTGTCTCTGGGTGTCCTGAAGGCTGGCGACATCGTCTTTTCACCTGGTCTTCCTGACAACAAGCGCAACGCCGTCAGTTCCCTGCGCATGGGCGTGCTTGATAAAATCTATCTCTCGTTCCCGGAAACCTTCTGGGATGAAACTGTCCACAACTTCGGCCGCATATCCGGCAAGCCCGACACTTTTGCCTATTGGCCGAATCTTTCGCCCGTGACCGGAAAACCGATTCTATGTGCGCTGAACGTCGGCGAATTTGCTCAGAACCTTGAGAAACTTGGTGAAGAGAATCGCAGACAGGCAGCCTTCGAAGCGCTTCAGACGATGTTCGGCCGCGACATACCGCCGCCTGACGCCAGCATAAGTTCCGCCTGGCAGCAAAACGAACGAACGCGAGGATCCTACTCGTTCCTGCCTGTCGGGGTGGAGCCGCGAGCAAGAAAAGCACTGGCTGCCGACCTCAATGGAAGGGTCTTCTTTGCGGGAGAAGCCACCGCCCAGGACTATCCGGCAACAGTGCACGGCGCTTGGCTTTCCGGCCAGCGCGCCGCACGCGACGTGATCGCAAGTGCCCGCTAAGTCTATTGGAACTTGTAGGCGAACTGGAGCATGTCGGTGAGCCCGCGCTGCGGGTTGTCCGCGGCAAGTCCGTTCTGATTGAAGAACTGAACCAGACGGGCAATCCCCTGCTGGTCGTTCGGTCCTTTTGGCGGCGGCTGATCCATGAGCTTGGCGGCGATGATCCAGGACATCGTCCGGCGAAGGCGATTCTGATTGGCACTGAATTCTGGATTGCTGGCTGCTCGCTCGAACAAACCGCCCCACGCCTGATTGACGGCATCGTTGATGGCTTCGATGCGAATGAACCCGGCTTTATTGGGACTACGTGCCTTGTTGAGCAGGTGGTCGATATTGTACCCGGCAAGATCCGACGGCGCGGCCTTGATGCCGTAGACTTGCTCGACAAAGCGCAGCCAGGCTTTCTGATAGGACGAATACCCCGCCCTCACCCATACGCTGGCATTTTCGTCCGCGTTTCCGGGTTTCTGCACGATTGCTACGTTCTTCAGGCTGCTTCTACCGGCTTTTCCGGTCTGGACGTCCTCGTCGAAATCATCGAGGAACACGAGGCGTCCAAGTGCCTCAGGGTGTTCCACCTGAACCTGCACCAGGGGGTCACGGACCCAGGCATCAAATAGCGCGCGTTGGCGCCTGCGGATCAAGGCTTGCAGTGACATTCCAACTCCTGTCGAGCAATTGGCATCACCTCACGACAAACGCAATATAATGTGGCAATGGCAATTCGCCAGAGCTCAATCAAAAATAGAAAACAGGCAAGGAAAAACCCCGCATCCGTTTCCGGATACGGGGTTGAGCGAAGAAATCGCTCGTGAGCGCTATTAGGCGTTCACGGCGTCCTTCAGGCCTTTGCCGGCCTTGAACTTCGGCGTCTTAGAAGCCGGGATCTGGATCGTTTCGCCAGTCCGCGGGTTACGGCCTTCGGTTGCTGCACGTTCGGAAACGGTGAAGTTACCAAAGCCGATGATGCGGACTTCGTCGCCGCTCTTCAGCGTAGAGGTGACAGCTTCGAAAGTTGCGTCAACTGCTTCGCCTGCCTGCGCCTTGGTGAGGCCGGTCTTTTCTGCAACAGCTGCGATCAGATCGTTCTTATTCATAGCAGATACCTTTCTAAGAAACGGCAGAGTGCCGACGATTCCTGTCAGCGCCGTTGCGCGAAATTCGGTTGAATTGAACTGAAACGCAAGTGGTTTTTTCGCAGAAAACAGCCATTTTGACCGATTATTCAAAAGAAAAGCCCCGGTTTTCCCGGGGCTTTCCAATTTGTGCGCTGCAATGTCGCGATTAGTGGGCAAGAACACCGGAGGTGTCATCGTCCTTTTCTCGCGCCTTGGTTGCAGCTTCGTGAGCTGACTCATCCCATTCGATGGCCTCTGGCAAGCGAACAAGAGCGTTTTTCAGCACTTCTTCCATGCCCGAAACCGGGATGATCTCAAGCGAGTTCTTGACCGAGTCCGGGATATCCGCCAGATCCTTGGCGTTGTCTTCCGGGATCATAACCAGCTTGATTCCGCCACGAAGGGCAGCAAGCAACTTCTCCTTCAGACCACCGATCGGCAGGATGCGACCACGCAGGGTGATTTCACCGGTCATGGCAACATCCCGGCGAACCGGAATGCCGGTCATGGTCGAGATCACAGCCGTAGCCATCGCGATACCGGCGGACGGACCATCCTTCGGGGTAGCCCCTTCAGGAACGTGAACGTGAATGTCCTTCTTTTCGAAGGTCGGCGGTTCAATGCCGTAATCAATCGCACGCGAGCGGACATAAGATGCCGCCGCAGAAATCGATTCCTTCATCACGTCCTTCAGGTTGCCGGTGACGGTCATCTTGCCCTTGCCGGGCATCATCACGCCTTCGATGGTGAGAAGCTCACCGCCGACTTCGGTCCAGGCAAGGCCGGTAACCACACCGACCTGGTCTTCCAGTTCGGCTTCGCCGTAGCGATACCGCGGCACACCAAGGTATTTCTCGACGACCTCGCTGGTCACCGTGATGCTTTCCTTGTCGCTCATCAGGATGTCCTTGACCGCTTTACGGGCCAGGGTTGCCATTTCACGTTCAAGGTTACGCACACCGGCTTCGCGGGTGTAGCGGCGCACGATGAAGTGAAGCGCTTCATCCTCGATGGTGAACTCACCTTCGCGCAGGCCATGATCCTTCTCGGCTTTCGGGATGAGGTGACGGCGGCAGATTTCCACCTTTTCCTCTTCCGTGTAACCGGCGATGCGGATCACTTCCATACGGTCCATCAGCGGGCCCGGAATGTTCAGCGTGTTCGCCGTGGTCACGAACATCACATCCGAAAGGTCGCATTCGACCTCCAGATAGTGGTCCATGAAGGACGAGTTCTGTTCCGGATCCAGCACTTCCAGCAGAGCCGATGAAGGGTCACCGCGGAAGTCCATGCCCATCTTGTCGATTTCATCGAGCAGGAACAGCGGATTGGACTTCTTGGCCTTCTTCATTGACTGGATGACCTTGCCGGGCATCGAGCCGATGTAGGTACGGCGGTGACCACGGATTTCCGCTTCGTCCCGCACACCGCCGAGCGACATGCGGACGAATTCACGGCCGGTCGCCTTCGCAATCGACTTGCCGAGCGAAGTCTTGCCGACGCCTGGAGGACCAACGAGACACAGGATCGGACCACGCAACTTGTTGGCCCGGCTCTGGACCGCCAGATACTCCACGATCCGTTCCTTGACCTTTTCAAGGCCATAGTGGTCGGTGTCGAGAACCTTTTCGGAGAAGGCCAGGTCGTGCTTGACCTTGGACTTCTTGTTCCACGGAATGCCGATCAGCCAATCCAGATAGTTCCGCACGACGGTCGCTTCCGCGGACATCGGGCTCATCTGTTTCAGCTTCTTGATTTCGGCTGCAGCGCGCTCGCGTGCTTCCTTGGTCAGCTTCGTCTTCTTGATCTTGTCTTCGAGTTCGGCGACCTCGTCGCGGCCGTCCTCGCTGTCGCCAAGCTCCTTCTGAATGGCCTTCATCTGCTCATTCAGATAGTACTCGCGCTGGGTCTTCTCCATCTGCCGCTTGACACGGGAACGGATGCGCTTTTCCACCTGCAGGACGGAGATTTCGCTCTCCATCATGCCCAGGACGCGCTCAAGCCGCTCGGCGACGGAAACGACGCCAAGGATTTCCTGCTTTTCCGGAATCTTGATCGCAAGATGGGAAGCTACCGTGTCGGCGAGCTTGGAATAATCGTCGATCTGGTTGATCGCGCCCAGAACTTCCGGCGAAACCTTCTTGTTCAGTTTCACGTAGTTCTCGAACTCGGACACGACCGAGCGCGCAAGCGCTTCCACTTCGATGTTCTCGCCATCACGCTCCGGCAGAACCGTTGCGGAGGCCTCGAAATAGTCGGCACGGTCGGTGTATTCGCCGATCTGTGCACGGGCACCGCCTTCCACCAGAACCTTGACCGTATTGTCGGGCAGCTTGAGAAGCTGCAGCACGGTCGCGAGCGTGCCGACATTGTAAATCTGGTCAGGCTTGGGATCGTCGTCAGCTGCATTCATCTGTGTTGCCAGAAGAATGTGCTTGTCGGTGGTCATCACCTCTTCGAGCGCCTTGATTGACTTCTCGCGGCCGACAAACAGCGGCACGATCATATGCGGGAAGACAACGATGTCGCGCAGGGGCAAGACGGGGTAGACAGACGTGCTGTCCTGATCTGTGGCGCGAATTTCTGCGTCGCTCATTTTTTTTCCTTTCTCAGCGTGTCCCGGCCCCACTCGGTAAAAGGCAGCCAAAACACTGGAAAACGGCTCCGAACCGGAAGGTCCTGAAGGCCAGATCACGGCACCCCAGATGGGCGCGCCGACAATCCGCATAAGCCGTCCTTAGGTCTATTAGGTGGACACCAGACCTGCCGGTGTCAAGGCAATCGGTTGCTGCCCACAAGTCTTGTCTGTTGACGACTCATTGCACCGGTGGAAAACGGCCCCGAACAAGCGCATGACCGCCCAAAAACAAAATGCCGCTCAAGTTGAGCGGCATTTATTCACGGTTTCTTGAAACAGCCTTCAGTGCCTCAGGCGCTGGTAGCCGACGTTTCTTCCCGGTCTTCGTAAATATAGAGCGGGCGTGCCTCGCCCTTCACGACTTCCGGTGAGATCACGACTTCCTTGACACCCTTCAGGCCCGGCAGCTCGTACATCGTATCGAGCAGGATGGCTTCGAGGATCGAACGCAGGCCGCGTGCACCGGTCTTGCGTTCGATGGCCCGGCGAGCGATCGCCTTGAGGGCTTCCTCGTGGAAGGACAGTTCCACCTGTTCCATTTCGAAAAGACGCTGGTACTGCTTGACCAGAGCGTTCTTCGGCTCCGTCAGGATCGTAACCAGGGCTTCCTCGTCGAGGTCTTCCAGGGTTGCGATAACCGGCAGACGGCCGACGAATTCGGGGATAAGACCGAATTTGAGCAGATCTTCCGGCTCAAGTACCGAGAAGAGTTCGCCGATCCGGCGATCTTCCGGTGCATGGACCTGCGCTTTGAACCCGATGGAGGTCTGCGTGCCACGATCGGAAATGATCTTGTCGAGGCCCGCAAAGGCGCCGCCACAGATGAACAGGATGTTGGTCGTGTCCACCTGCAGGAATTCCTGCTGCGGATGCTTGCGGCCACCCTGGGGCGGCACGGAAGCAACGGTGCCTTCCATGATCTTCAGAAGTGCCTGCTGAACACCTTCGCCCGAAACGTCGCGGGTGATCGACGGATTGTCGGCCTTGCGGCTGATCTTGTCGACCTCATCGATGTATACGATGCCGCGCTGCGCGCGTTCGACGTTGTAGTCGGCGGACTGCAGCAGCTTCAGGATAATGTTTTCAACGTCCTCACCCACGTAACCGGCTTCGGTCAGCGTGGTGGCATCAGCCATGGTGAAAGGCACGTCCAGAATGCGGGCAAGGGTCTGCGCAAGCAGGGTCTTGCCGCAACCGGTCGGGCCGACCAGAAGGATGTTGGATTTCGCCAGCTCGACATCGTTGTTTTTCGATGCGTGATTGAGGCGCTTGTAATGGTTGTGAACGGCGACCGATAGAACCTTCTTCGCGCTGCCCTGCCCGATGACATAGTCATCCAGAACGTCGCGAATTTCCTGAGGGGTCGGGATCCCGTCCCGTGACTTCACCAGCGAGGATTTGTTCTCCTCGCGAATGATATCCATGCACAGCTCGACACATTCATCGCAAATGAAAACAGTCGGGCCGGCGATCAGCTTGCGAACCTCATGCTGGCTCTTGCCGCAGAAGGAGCAGTAAAGCGTATTCTTGGAATCGCTGCCGCTGGCCTTGGTCATGTAGTCAACCTCGCGTTTACGGGGAGTGTTTCCCCTTATCTCTCCGGTTGCGGCCAAATTATGACTGAACCGGTTCTGAAGCGGCGCACAGTCGCCACCTCACCATGTAATGTCATCATGCTTCGCCATTAAAAATCAATATAGGTTTAAGGCGAAGATGAAAACCCGGCATCACCTGGGGATTTTCCGGCTTTAAGCGTGGAAATTCAATCCATGATTAAAGCCGGGTAAGTCCCTCACTTCTCTTCGTCGCCGCCAAGCGTGTTGCGGTCGGTGATCACCTTGTCGACGATCCCGAATTCCTTAGCTTTGTCAGCGGTCATGAAGTTGTCACGTTCCAGTGCCTCCTCGACCTGGTCGAGGGTGCGTCCGGTGTGCTTCACGTAGATTTCATTCAGCCGGCGCTTCATGGCCAGGATTTCCTGTGCATGAAGCATGATGTCGGCAGCCTGACCGCGGAACCCGCCGGACGGCTGATGCACCATGACCCGCGCGTTCGGCAGGATATAGCGCATGTCTTTCTCGCCTGCGGCAAGCAGAAGCGAGCCCATGGAGGCTGCCTGGCCGATGCAGAGCGTCGACACAGCCGGGCGGATGAACTGCATGGTGTCATAGATCGCAAGACCGGAGGTCACGAGACCTCCCGGCGAATTGATATAGATCGCGATCTCTTTGGTCGGGTTTTCAGCTTCCAGATACAGAAGCTGTGCGCTTACCAGGGTTGCCACGTGATCCTCGACCGGGCCGGTCAGGAAGATGATGCGCTCCTTCAGCAGGCGCGAATAGATATCGAAGGCCCGCTCTCCCCGGTTGGTCTGCTCGACAACCATCGGCACGAGAGTGTTCATGTAGATATCGACAGGATCCTTCATACCTCATCCATATGCTTGAGATGTTGCCCGGAGGGTCTCCGGGCAGGAAACAGGCCATGAAGCGCATCGATTCAGGGCCTGACTCGAAAAAAGCGACACCCCGTATATATGGGATGTCGCCCTCAACGCAAAGTCATGACAGATGCGGCGTGAATGCAAGGTTAAATCTGCGGCCACATCTGGGGATAGACGGGAAAACCAACCGGCCAATCTGGCCGCTTTCGAGAGCATTCCCCCGAAAGCGGATTGACCTTAAGCCTCGTCTTCTTCCTCGGCGACCAGCTTCTCCAGCTCTTCCTTGGTCACCGTCTTGTCGGTCACCTTGGCGAGTTCCAGCATGAAGTCGACGACCTTTTCTTCGTAGATCGGCGCACGCAGGGAAGCCAGAGCCTGCTGGTTGTTCTTGTAGAATTCGAACACCTGCTGTTCCTGGCCCGGGAACTGACGGACGCGGTCGTAAAGAGCGCGCTGCAGTTCTTCGTCGGTCACCTGAATGTTGTTCTGCTCACCGATTTCGGACAGAACCAGGCCGAGACGAACACGGCGCTCAGCGATCTTGCGGTATTCCGCCTTCGCTTCTTCTTCCGTGGTCTCTTCGTCTTCGAAGGTCTTCTCGTTGCGCTTCATGTCTTCTTCGACCTGACGCCAGACAACGTCGAACTCGGAGTTCAGCAGTTTTTCCGGGAGATCGAACGAATAGTGCTCGTCCAGCTTGTCGAGCAGCTGACGCTTCACGCGCTGGCGGGTCATCTGACCGAACTGGCCTTCGATCTGGCCGCGGACGATTTCCTTCAGCTTGTCGAGAGACTCAAGGCCGAGGTTCTTAGCGAACTCTTCGTCGACCTTGGCTTCACCCGGTGCGGCAACTTCCTTGACGACGATGTCGAAGGTGGCAGCCTTGCCGGCCAGATGTGCAGCCGGATATTCTTCCGGGAAGGACACTTCGATGACCTTCTCGTCGCCAGCCTTGACGCCAACAAGCTGCTCTTCGAAGCCCGGGATGAACTGACCGGAACCCAGAACCAGCATGCCGTTCTCGTCGGCACCGCCCTCAAAAGGCTCGCCGTCGATCTTGCCCAGGTAGGACATGGTCACGCGGTCGCCGTCTGCAGCCGCGCCGTCTTTCGCATCGAACGGTGCGTTGTTCTTGGCGATCTGGGAAACTTGCTCGTCGACTTCTTCTTCAGCGATTTCAACGACCGGACGCTCGATTTCGATACCGGCGAAATCAACGATCTCGAAGCTCGGCAGAATGTCGTAGGTCATCTTGAAGGAAAGATCGGCGTCGCCAGCCATGATCTTTTCAGCATCTTCTTCCGGCAGATCGATTTCCGGGGTCAGAGCCGGGCGCTCGGAGCGCTCCTCAACAGCCTTCTGGGTGGTTTCCTGGATGGTGTTCGACAGGATCTCGGCCATGGCCTGACGGCCATACATCTTTTTCAGATGGGCGAGCGGAACCTTGCCAGGGCGGAAGCCCTTGATGTTGGCCTTGGATTTCAGGTCGGCCATGTAATCGTCGAGCTTGGCGGCGAGATCACCAGCCGGAATGTCGATTTTCAGCTCACGCTTGAGGCCCTCGGAGAGGGTTTCGGTTACCTGCATGGGTTTTGTCGTCCTCGGTCCCGAGCGGCAATCCGCCCCGGAGGTTTCGTTTTTAAAATCCCGTGTGCCACATCGCCTGCACCCCCCTTTTGCCGGGAGCGTTCAAACGGCCATGCATCGCCTTGAAGAGACTCCAAGACGCACGATGGGAGCGCGATACTGCGTAGGCCCGAAAGTGTCAAGGGGAGAGCGGGGTTTTGCTGGCGTAAATCGCCTAAAATCAGCTCTTTCGACCAAGGGATTTGGTCTCTTCCAGGAGCCGGAAGCCAATTCCGCCAACCTCGCCGGCCTGCAGTAAAGAACCGCTCCCCGTCACTGATGTTGACAGCCTGATGCCAGACCACGCTAAACCAGAGCTTGACCAGAACTTGACCAGACCGGCCCGCACTGCTGAAGCCACACGGAACGCAAATTTGCGCTGCGCAACAACTCCGCTCAGTCATCGGTGCCCCACCAGGCCTGACACTTGGTGATCAAAACCCGGCGACCAAATACGAGGGTTCTCGACAAAAAGCGTAAGTTCGAACGACAAGCGCCGAATGCGCACAGGATGGAAATCACTTTGAAGAATGGTGCGGATGGAGGGACTTGAACCCCCACGCCTTGCGGCACCAGAACCTAAATCTGGCGTGTCTACCAATTTCACCACATCCGCGTCGCAACAAGTGGCAAACCACCCTGCGATTGAAGCGGGGCCTCTATAGCATCGCTGATTTTCCCGTCAAAGGAAAAAGCATTGCCCTGCCTCACCGTAAATTGGATTTCTCCACAAGTGCGCGAAGCGCGGGTTTCAGGGCACTCTCAAGATCTTCTGCGACCAGCCCCGGCCCGGCCTCCCGGCCTGCTTCGCCATGTAGCCAAACGGCCATGGCAGCCGCCTCGAAGCCGTAAACACCCTGCGCAAGCAGACCGACTACAATTCCGGCAAGCACATCACCAGACCCGGCCGTTGCAAGCCATGGAGGTGCGTTGCAATTGATTGCCGCACGCCCATCCGGCGCAGCGACAACGCTGTCCGGCCCCTTCAGAATCACGACAGCGCCGGACATTCGTGCTGCCTCCCTGGCACGGGTCAGCTTGCTACCTGCAAGTTCCGGGAAAAGGCGAGCAAACTCTCCCTCATGCGGCGTCAGAACGACCGGCGCCTTATGCGACCTGATGCTTTCGAAAAACGGAGCGCGATCAACGGCGCAACTCGTCAGACCATCGGCATCGAACACGCTTGCCCGGTTACAGTCCAGGATCTCCGCTACCGCAGATCGGGTCTTTTCACCAACACCATAACCCGGACCGATCAGTACCGCGTTGAGGCGCTTGTCCGACAAGAGATCGCGAATACCGTTTTCAGAGGCAATCTTCTTCAGCATTACCGCCGTCAGATGGCTTGCATAGACCAGGAGCGCATCCGGTGGTGACGCCAATGTTACGAGCCCCGCCCCCGCCCGCAGCGCAGCGCCAGCCGACAACCGCGCAGCGCCGGTTGCCGTGACCGGACCGCCAAAGACAACCGCATGCCCTTTGGAATATTTGTGACCGGTCGGCGCGACTTGTGGCCAATGGTCAAGCCAGAGGTCCGGCCCATTGATAAAAGTATCGGGCGCGATTTGATCGAGAACGGTTACATCGATGCCAATCTGCGCAACTGTAACCCGGCCGCAGGCTTGACGACCGGGATAAAGCAAATGCCCAGGCTTTTGCCGAAAGAACGTGACCGTCTCTTGCGCACTGACTGCTTCACCACAAACAACACCGTCTGCGCCTTGAACTCCGGAAGGAAGATCGACCGCAAGAACAGGTGCGCCGCACTTGTTGACAGCTTTCACCAAAGCTTCGGCGGCTCCGCCTAAAGCGCGGTCCAGCCCTGCCCCAAAGAGAGCATCCACGATCAGATCGGCGCCATCCAATAAAGCGCCTAGATCGCTCGCGATATGATCGCCCTCAATAGCAAGTGCATAAGAAAGCCCCATGCGCCGAAAGGCTTCAAGCGCATCCCCCTTCAGAGAATCGGGCGCTTTGAGCAACCTGACATCAACGCCGTATCCGGCTGCCGCCAGACAACGCGCCGCAATGAAACCGTCACCGCCATTGTTGCCGGGACCGCATAGAATGACTATCCGACCTGAAGCCGGAACCATCCGCGCCGCAGCACGTGCCACAGCCTGGCCGGCCCGCTCCATGAGTTCGATACCTGGAACACCACCCTCGATGGTCAGTCGATCGGCTTTCGCCATCTCCTGCGGGGTCAGCAACACATAATCCAGGGCCGTGCCATGCTGGCTCATTTTTAGGCAGTCCCTTCCATGTTCAAACGGCGCTTGAGAATGCACTCGGGCAAATCATGGCCCAGCAGCCGATTCTCAGACCAGAGGCACGGAAATCCGGATGGCAACACCCTTCTCGGTGAACTGCCGATCGATCTTGCCATTCATCTCACCAGCCACCAGCGCTTCCATGAGCCTGCTGCCGAAGCCAAAATTTTTCGGAGCTTCAATCACTTTTCCGGTCTCCTCAAGCCAGTCGAGCTCAAGCTGCTTGCCTTTTTTGGCCGGCAAGACCTTCCAGATAACCTCGAAGCGTCCGTCATCAGCAAAGACATCGGAATATTTCATCGCGTTCGTCGCAAGCTCGTGAAACACCAGACCGAGCGCATGGGTGCCGGTCTCGTTCAGTTGAACGGCCGGGCCTGCAAGCTTGATGCCCTTTGCCCCCTCACCAAAGACCTGCTCCAGTTCCTGCAGAAGCAATGCTTTCAAGTCCGCCTTCGACCACCTGGACCGGGTCAACAGATCCTGCGCATTCGCCATGGCCTGCAGGCGAGAGCTGAACGAATCATTGAATTCCTCCAGGCTTTCGGAGGCACCGGCGGTCTGGCGAGCAATCGCGAGAATGCGGGCAATTGAATTCTTGATCCGGTGCTTCATTTCCTGAAGCATCAGATCCTTTTCCTGGATCGTCTTTTCAGACATTTCCTTCAGGCGCTGATTGGCCTCTCTCGCCCGCAGGCGGGAGCGAATCGAAACCGCGAGCGCAGCGGAGAAAAGCAGAGATATCGACCCGAGCATGAAGGTACGCCAATAAAGAAAGGCGTTGTCCTTTGAAGCGGCTTCGATAACGGAGATTTCCCAAATCCGTCCACCGACTTCGATCTGCCGTGTCACGAGATTTTCAGCTTCCGCGGCACGCGCCTCATAGTCTTCAGAGGTGTACAGGTGCTCCGGCTGCTCATCCGTCACGTCGGTCGTGTTGACAAGAACCGGTACCGGGGTCGGAGAAGTCAGGGCAGCCTTGTGCAGGTCCCCGGCACGGAAAGGCGCATAGACAAAGCCTTGGATGCTTTCTTCGCCGTTCAGTTTTTCTCCGGCAGCTTCCTCTTCACTTGCCAGCGGGAGATACGCCAGGAACCCCGTCTGCTTCTCCTCCGTGATTTCCTGAACCAGCATGACAGGGGCTGATACCTTGACTGTGAAGGTGTCTGCGGACGCCAGCATGGCCTTGCGGCGGGTTTCGTCGCTGAACATGTCGAAGCCGAGTGCAGCCTTGTTTCGCAGGTCCAGCGGCTCAAGAAGTATGATGGGGGTACGATGCGCCTGGTCCGTCTCGGGCCAGACCTGACGTTCCAGTTCGTAATTCTGCTGCAATGCCAGGCTTGCTTCATCTTCCCTGCCGGTCTGCATCAGCTTGGCAAAGCCGATACCCTGCATGCCGGACAAATGCCCCTTCAGGAACAGGCCAAGGGCAAAGCTCTGGAATTTGGCCCTCGACATGGCTCCGCCATCCGCTTCGAAAAACGAATGCGTCGCAGCAATGAGAGAAAAGTTCTGCTCGGTGCGCCCGCGGATCCGGTCGACAGCCTCTTCTGCGAGTATTTCGAATTCCCGCCGTTCAACCGCTCGCTCCCTGTCCAGAATGACGTAGGTCAGCGACAGGCCGATAGCGGCACTTATCACGAACACAAGAAGGGGAATGTGTCTTTTCATCGCCGCGGGCCTGATCCGGGAAGAAGGTATGGGGACAACAGAATTAGGAAGTTTTCACGATGCAAGCAACAAAAATCACTTGTAGAACCAACAACAAATTTCAAAATATCATCATAACATTTGTTAATTTCAATATTCATTGAAGTATTTAAAAACAACCATTCCGAGAACGCTCTACAACCGCCGACCAGCCGAATGAGTTACTGCAAGCAGTGAAGAATTTGAACGCAGAAGTTAAGCCCGAAGCAGGTCTTCACCCACTTCCCGCCGAACGTTGTACTCAGTTTTCGGAAACACCATGCTGTAATCTATTCCGTCAGGGGAGATCCTCAATTCGGCAGACCCGCTCAAGGATTGCGGCAGCACGGTTTCGAGCAGCAAGGCGGAAAATGCGGTTCTGTCACCATCTGCTTCACCTGCGGCAAGCGCCTTTTTGGTGTCTAACCTGCCCCTCTCTCCTGCATTCCAGTTGAGAACGAGGCACAACCGGCCCTGCCTCATCACCGATTTGCAGGTGAGCAATATTCCCTGGTCAGTCGAAGCCCAGCCGACGTCCAGTGTTGCGGCGATCAATTCATGCAAGCCCAGGCCGATGTAAAGCGCAGCATTGGGGGTCAGCAAAGGGTTTTCGCCCGTCATGGAGATGGGAATGACCCGCTTTGAATCAAACAGCGTGCGTTGAGCTCGGGCAAGATCGAACAGGCGAACACCGAACCAGTCAGCTTCCGTCACAAGATCCTGTGAATTTGAAAGGGAAAAGATCCGCCCCTGAAACTCGGCAAGAAACTGCTCGAGCGACCCGGCGTAGCGAGCGGACTGGCCTGCCAGGCTTTGGATGACAGCCAAAAGGTTCTTCGATCTGTGACTGACTTCCAGCAGCAAATCCTTGAGCGCCTGCTCTCGTCGACGGCTTTCCGTAACATCGACAACGGTTGTCAGCACCTGGGTGATGCCTTCAACACCGGAAATCGTTTCGATGTGGATCTCGAAAACGTGGCCACCTTCAGCCATCACCTCGAGCTTCTCCGAACGCCCCGTCTCCAGCACTGTCTTCTTGGCGTCATCGAGCTGCCTGCCCACGGAATGACCGAAGACCGTTTCGTCCTTCGGGGTCTCTCCCTCGGGCACCGACCATATGTGAGGCAGGTTCGCGATATAAAGGTATTGAAGCGCGTCGTCCTGCAAGGTGACGCAGGCACGCGAACGAAGCAATGCGAGAATGAGATATTCTCGAAGCTGCTCATCAGACTGGCTGGCGTTGTGCCATGTGAGCCTGCGCACGGATAACCTCACATTAAACTCAAAAGAAGCGAACCCCTATGGCGTTTCGTGGGTCCAGGATATTCGTTGCTACCTTCGTAGCATGCCCGCAATCAGGGAAAGCACAAAAACTGCAAGGAACAGCCCGATCAAGATTTGTGCAATCGAAGCCGACATGCCCGCCATTCCAAAAAACCCGAACAAACCTGCGACGAGAGCAATGGCCACCACAGCCAAAGCGTAGAAAAGCATAGCCGTCTCCATATTCCAGTTCTTCTGCAACGCGTAAGGGCGGGGATGGTTCCTCATTCCGGAAATCAGCCAGGAACCGCCCGTACATCGGAGCAACGCCCCCGGCAGCGCCGGCTGGAACTGTCGATTGACTTGAGATTGTGCAAAATCATGCAACCACTGAGCAGGGCAATCTCATCCGATTGCTAAAATTCAGCCTATTTTTTAGGCTCTTTGCTTATTTTGTGATCATATGACAAATGGGATAGGCGACTGACCACCACCCCGCTGATAGAATTTGCCGCTTTTAGTGGCGGATTTCCCAGCGCGGGTAAAATTTACGGGTTGTCATGGCCGTTTGGCACACATCGTGCTTTATAGCTTGCAACGGTCCCTTCCGGGCCCGACCGGGTCGTTTTGTCCCGCAGGATCGGAAAAGGGCACGCCGAAATTATCCGGCCTTAAAAGTGGAGAGAGACACAAGGTGATGAAAAAGATCGAAGCGATCATCAAACCCTTCAAATTGGACGAGGTCAAAGAAGCTCTGCAAGAGGTCGGTCTCCAGGGCATCACCGTTACGGAAGCCAAGGGCTTCGGCCGTCAGAAAGGCCACACGGAACTCTATCGCGGCGCTGAATATGTCGTGGATTTCCTGCCGAAGGTGAAAGTGGAAATTGTACTTGGCGACGACATGGTCGAGAAAGCCGTTGACGCAATCAGAGCCGCTGCGCAAACAGGCCGCATTGGCGACGGCAAGATTTTCGTTTCAAATATCGAAGAAGCAGTCCGTATCCGTACCGGTGAATCCGGCATAGACGCTATCTGACCCACCCATTCCGGCATTCGCCGGCAATCCGAATTCCGGTCCCACGCAACGGAGCCAAATTTAAGACACTCTGCCGGGCCGGAACAGTACCCAACCGTTCACATGAAAAACTAAAGGGATGGACATTATGACCACTGCCGCTGAAATCCTTAAGGAGATTCAGGAAAAAGACGTGAAATTCGTCGACCTGCGCTTTACCGATCCTAAGGGTAAAATGCAGCACGTCACCATGGACGTAGTACTCGTTGACGAAGACATGTTCGCTGAAGGCGTCGCTTTCGACGGTTCGTCAATCGCAGGCTGGAAGGCCATCAACGAGTCCGACATGATGCTGATCCTGGATCCGGAATCCGCACACATCGACCCGTTCTTCGCACAGTCCACCATGGCGATCTTCTGCGACATCGTCGACCCGGTCACCGGTGAAGGCTACAACCGCGATCCGCGCATGACCGCGAAGAAGGCAGAAGCCTACGTGAAGTCCGGCGGCTTCGGCGACACCATTTTCGTCGGCCCGGAAGCTGAATTCTTCATGTTCGACGACGTCCGCTTCACTGCAGACCCGTACAACACCGGCTTCATGCTCGACAGCTCCGAACTGCCGTCCAACATGGGTTCCGAGTACGAAACGGGCAACCTGGGCCACCGTCCGCGCACGAAGGGCGGCTACTTCCCGGTTCCGCCGATCGACAGCGCGCAGGACATCCGTTCCGAAATGCTGTCCGTCATGGCCGAAATGGGCGTTCCGACAGAAAAGCATCACCACGAAGTGGCTGCTGCACAGCACGAACTCGGCATGAAGTTCGACCACCTGACCCGTTGCGCCGACAACATGCAGAAGTACAAGTATGTCGTCCACCAGGTCGCACATGCTTACGGCAAGACGTCCACCTTCATGCCGAAGCCGGTATTCGGTGACAACGGCACCGGCATGCACTGCCACCTGTCCATCTGGAACAACGGCGAGCCGACCTTTGCCGGCAACCAGTATGCCGACCTTTCGGAAAGCTGCCTGTACTTCATCGGTGGTATCCTGAAGCACGCCAAGGCCCTGAACGCCTTCACCAACCCGTCGACCAACTCTTACAAGCGTCTGGTCCCGGGCTACGAAGCACCGGTTCTGCTGGCTTATTCCTCGCGTAACCGTTCGGCTTCCTGCCGTATTCCGTTCACCGCCTCTCCGAAGGCTAAGCGCGTTGAAGTTCGCTTCCCGGATCCGTCCGCGAACCCGTACCTCTGCTTCTCCGCCCTGCTGATGGCCGGCCTCGACGGGATCAAGAACAAGATCCACCCGGGCGACGCGATGGACAAGAACCTCTACGACCTTCCGGCCGAAGAGCTTGCAGAAATCCCGACCGTTTGCGGCTCCCTGCGCGAAGCACTGGAAGCAGTCGATGCAGACCGTGAGTTCCTGAAAGCCGGCGGCGTGTTCGACGACGACCAGATCGACGCTTACATCGAACTGAAGATGGAAGAAGTCGAGCGTTTCGAAATGACCCCGCACCCGGTCGAATTCGACATGTACTACTCTGTCTGATCCCTTCGGGTTCAAACATGCGGAAAGGCCGGGCATTTGCCCGGCCTTTTTGTTTTCCAAGCACCCCGCTTTCCATGTCTCAGCGCAAGAGTGAGTTGGTTACCACCGACAATTCCACAAGCAGCCTTGGCCAGCCTGACAAGCCCCACGAGAAAATCGCGAGCGACCTAGGCATGCCCGTCAAGCCAATCGGCAAGAGACGGCCGTTTGCTACGCCCCCGCCCACGCATGGCGGGAGACGCAATCATCGCATTGAGTACAGCCTCCTGCGTCGTTTCAGCTGCTGCCTGAAACAGGACATCGATCTTGTCTTCCTTGAGAATATCGCGAACGATGAAATCGCCCTCCTCGAAATGGGCAATCTTGCAGGCAGTTGAAAAAGCAAGTGCGATATCGCCGCTTCCATTGCCATAATAGGCACCCAGCCGCGCCAAACCCGCCCCGGCCCTGCGGGCAATGCGTTTCAATTGCCGGCTTTCAAGAGGCACATCTGTCGCCAGAACAACGATGACCGAACCGCGTTCTTCGCTTTGGCGCGCCTCCTTGGGATGCGGTCTGCGTCCATCCGGCAGGACAAGGTCTCCGGGGCGACCGAAATTGGCAAGCACCAGGGCGGCAAGTCTGTGCTGACGGCCTCCTAGCTCAAAGAGGCGGGAGGCCGAACCGATACCGCCTTTGAAGCCGAACGCGCTCATGCCCGTCCCTGCCCCGACACTGCCCTGCTCCACCGTCGAACCTGCAGCCTTCAGAGCCGCTTCCGCATCGGCTTCACTCAAGGCCATTGCCTGAATATCGCTCAGGTAGCCGTCATTGCACTCCATCACCACAGGATTAATGGTGCCTGTGGACCGGCCTATTTCAGGATTTTCGGCAATTGCCCTGCGGATGAGCGCGTTCACACCGGTTCCAACGCAAAAGGTGTTGGTCAGAAGGATCGGCGTTTCCAGTGTCCCGAGTTCATCGACCTGTATCAAACCAGCACTCTTTCCGAAGCCGTTGATCACCTCGACGGCGGCAGGAAGTTTCTCGCGAAAGAGATTGCCCGGGTGCGGCACGATTGCCGTGAAACCGGTTCTGAGGTCGCCCTCGCACGTGGTTCTGTGCCCAACCGCAATACCATCGATGTCCGCAAGGGTATTCAGGGGGCCGGGTTCCAGAGTGCCGCATATGAGGCCATGAACGCGAGTGGGAGAGAGCGAGGGAAAGGAAGACATGGAACACCGGACGAATAATTTCACTGTCCCGTGTTGAAAAGGAGGTTCAACCAAATCTCAAGACGAAAAAGCCTCCCGAAGGAGGCCATTCGCTTGTGCTGTGGATGGGATCAGTAACAGACGCGCTGGTATCCGACGACGATGTACCGACCATGGTAAGGGCTCCACCGGGTCACGGGCCGGTTCTGGCAACGGACCGGCTGGTAGTAGCGCGGCTGAGCCTGGGAGGCGATGATAGCGCCGGCAGCAAGGCCGATGATGGCACCTGCGGCAATCGCGCCACCATGACGGTTCTTGGCATGAGCTTCGTTCGGGGTAATGGTGACGGCAGCGGTTGCCATGGTGGCGACTGCGACGGCGGCTATTGCAAACTTGCGAAACATGACGGCTCCTTTCAATTGTTGAACAGCGGCTTTCGTTGCGCTGCTGATGAATTGAATGTAGGCGCCGCCTGCTATGTTGGCTGTGACTGTGATCACGCTGCGTCACTTTCGCCAGAGTGTGTGCCGGAGTGTGTTGGGAAAACGTTGGGGACCTGGGGTCTCACAAGAAAGTAGGAGTTATCCATGTGGGTGATTATGGCCGTATCCATTCAGCTTTTGAGCGGTCCCAATGTCTGGCCGGTCGCCGATGAAGGCACTTTTCAGGATGAAGCGGAATGTCAGGCTGCATTGAGCGAAGCCGTTCCACGGACACTCTCGGAAGGCATGCGCCTTGCCTGGGAGGGGGGCGAATTGAAATTCGTCTGCGTGAAGGTGCGCGCCAACGGCCAGGTCGGCAACTAACCAGCGGCAGAGCGCAGCAGCGTCCTGATTTTCCGGCAGGCGCAATTTACAAGTCCTGCGGCACGCGCTAGAGCACGACCGCAGGAATGCCGGCAGGCACACAAGACGGACGGACAGGCGACTATGAGCGAGTTCAAATCGGACTTTCTAAACGTTCTTTCAGAACGCGGTTTCATTCATCAAATCTCGGACCCGAAGGGCCTGGACGAGCTTTGCGCGAAAGAAACCGTAACGGCCTACATTGGTTTCGATTGCACCGCACCGAGCCTTCATGCCGGGTCTCTCGTGCCGATCATGATGCTGCACTGGTTCCAGAAGACCGGCCACCGGCCGATTGCCCTCATGGGCGGCGGCACCACGCGCGTCGGTGATCCGTCCGGCAAGGACGAATCCCGCAAGATGCTCACCGAAGAGCTGATCGAGGAAAACAAGGCCGGCATCCGCAAGGTCTTCGAAAAACTTCTCACCTTCGGTGACGGCCCGACAGACGCCATCATGCTGGACAATGCGGACTGGCTTCTGAAGCTCAATTACGTTGACTTCCTTCGCGACATCGGCCGGCACTTCTCGGTCAACCAGATGATCCAGCGCGACAGCGTGCGCCTGCGTCTGGAACGCGAACAGCATCTGTCCTTCCTCGAATTCAACTACATGCTCCTGCAGGGCTACGACTATCTGGAGATTTACCGTCGCACCGGTTGCCGGCTACAGATGGGCGGCTCCGACCAGTGGGGCAACATCCTGTCCGGCACCGATCTCGTTCGCCGTCTGGCAGAAGTCGAAGCCTTTGCCCTCACCTCTCCGCTTCTGACCACGTCGTCGGGTGCAAAGATGGGCAAGACTGCCGCAGGCGCTGTGTGGCTCAACGAAGAGCAGCTTTCCGCCTATGACTACTGGCAGTATTGGCGCAACACGGAAGACGCCGATGTGGAGCGTTTCATGAAGCTCTTCACAGTTCTTCCAATGGACGAAATCGCCCGTCTTGCGGCACTGCAAGGCTCGGAGATCAACGAGGCCAAGAAGATACTGGCTACGGAAGCGACTGCCCTGATCCATGGTCGGGAAAACGCTGAAGCTGCTGCCGAGACCGCCCGCAAGGCATTTGAAGAAGGCCAATCCGCCGAAGGCCTGCCGACGGTGGAAATTGCCAAGGCCGAACTGGAAGCCGGTATCGGTGTGCTTTCCGCATTCGTGAACGCAGGCCTGTGCGCCTCGAATGGAGACGTCCGCCGCAACATCAAGGGTGGCGCGGTCAAGATCAACGACAAGGGCGAGCAGGACGACAAGCGCCAGATCACGCTTGCTGACCTGACCGGTGACGGCATCGTCAAACTGTCGCTCGGCAAGAAAAAGCACGTGCTCCTGAAGCCGGTCTGAGTTGAAGCACTCCAGAACTGATAAAAAGCCGGGCACCGCCCGGCTTTTTTGTTCGGCAATAAGAGTGACAGGAACAAAGGCCTTCGGCAGCAACCTGGTCCGCCAGACATTGGCTAGTGCGATTGCTCAGTTCGCCTGAAACTCGAACATCTTGCGGAAAATGCCCGGCGCTATCGCCGAAATCGGGTTGACCGAGAGCACCGGGTCGGACACCGAACCAGACAAGCGATAGGTCACACCGATCAGGCCTTCTCCGGAATTGCCGCCGAGCGCAAAGCCCAACAGCGGGATCTTGGCGAAGAAATTGTTGAGAGCGTAGATCGGCACGAAGGTACCGGTAAGGTTGAGCGTCTGCTGCGACAGATCCACCGAGCCACTGACAGTTCCTCCCAGTGCGTTGCCTTGGAGAGCCCCGCGACTGATGGTCAGCAATTCGCCTTCCCGTGAGAAATTGATATCCAGCGTTTCGAAACTGGCGGTGTCCGCAGCTTCGTTGGTATTGATCGCACGCCCGTCCGGGATGCGATTTGAGCGGTTCTGCTCGCGAATACGCTGAATGGCCGGATCTTCCGTGATCCGCAGTGAGCGCACGTTGAAATCGCCGACCCAGCTGTTCTCGTCGGCCATCGCCACATTCAGGACCCCGGTTCCACCGCGCATACGCTTGTAGAGGTCAAGGAAACGCAGTGTTGCGCCTGTGTTTGCAAAACGGCCGATTGCCGCCTGCGTGCCGCCCTGGTCCGTCACCGTGAATTCGAAATTCGCACGGCCGTTCACAAGTCCCTTCAAGTCCGCAGAGACCAGTCCCTTGGCACCGGTATCGATCTTGCCCGAGAATTTCTCGATCGCCTGATTATTGAACCCGGTGACACGGTCAATATTGGCGGCAATTCTTGCACCGCCCGAAAAATCACCGGCTCCCTTGCTGCCACCGGGGCTCCGCATGCTCTTGATCAGGCCGCGTCCGTCAAAGGAAGATCCGGCGAAGATGATGTCATAGCGTCCGTCCGTCGCCTTCTGGATATCGACTTCGACATTGTCGCCCGGGCGCAGCTTGAATGTATTGAACGATGCGCTGACAAGATCGCCGGCCATCGACAGTTGCATCGAACCGGCAACATCGACGCCCTCTGATACCAGCTTGAAGTCCTTCACACGGCGCTGTGTGTCCGTCTCAACCAGCTTGAAAGACGCCGTTGCGGGAACACCCTTGGCTTTTTGCCAGCCGAGCGCCTGCAGCCGGACATCCGTCTGTTTCAGGTCGATGACGAATTCCTGTCCGTCGCTGACCTTTGCAACGCTCAACGTCATGTTGCCTTGGAGAAAGGCGGTCAGATCCACCCCCTTCTCTTTCAGCTGCTTCGCGTTGAGCGCAACAACAACATCCTGTCGTGCCGCAACACCGGATTCGCCCAAGGGCACCACAAGGTCGATATCGGCCTGCAATCCGTCGAGTATCCCCTTGCCGGTAATCGCGACCTGATCCTTGTTGGCCTCCAGCGCAACATCCGACTTGCGCACCGTGTGCCCCATGATCGGATTGCTGTCCGAGAAATTCGTCAGACGGCCTGTCGCCTGCCAGTCGATATCGGCAAGATCGATTTCATTGCCCAAGGGAAACGAAGCCGTGATTTCAAGTTCTCCCGCCCCTTCGACGCCATCATTCTTGAGATCAGCCCGGTCCAGCACGCGGAAAGGCGCACTGTTGACCATCGCACCAAGGTCGCTCGCCGATCCCTCAATGCGGGTCTTCACGCTTGCCATCTTGCCGTCCCGCAAAGGCAGGTTCTGGATCGCGAAGACACCATCCGGCAGAGTAACCTCGCCACCACTTGAGGCCGTCGCCGTTCCGCCTGTCGCAGTCACGGTCAGTGTCTCGTTTTCAATTGTGAGCGTACCGTCGAGGCCATCAATCTGCGGAACGTCCCCAACAGGCGTGACTGCACCATCGGAAAACGTCATGTCCAGGCGCATGTCGTCCCCCGCCCAGCCCGGGTCCGGATCCCGCGGATCAAATGCCGGCGGGCGGAGCGCGCCCGTATAGGAAACGGTCTCGATCAAGCCGCCTTTCAGGCGCTCGATGATCCAGCGGCGCGCCGGCGGCACAAGCGTGATCGGCCAGAGCTGCTTTGCCACTGCAACCGGTATCAACTCCCCATCAGCGGCCAGCGCCAGATAAGGTCCTTCCGGTGTAATCTGCAGCGAGGCGACACCATGCACGACGGCCTTGCCAGAGCGAGCCGTGAAGCGGTCGACGGAGAGCAATTTTTCAAGCGGATCGAAACGCGCACGAATCTGGACGCCGTCCAGCATATGCGGCTCCTCGGGAACATCGGCTGAACCGAACTGCGGATATTCCGAATCCAGCTTGATCTGCCACTCGGGACTATCCCCAGCAACCGGCGAAACAGACCCCGTGAAGAAGATGCGTGAATTGCCGCGAATGACATGCGAACTGGTAATTTCAATTGCGTTTTGTCCCGCCTCGAACAACAGGGACAGTGCTGCATCGTCAAAAGCGACCAGTGTCTTGCCAAGCTGGAACCAGCCGTTACGCACACGCGCAACCGCATTGGCGGAGACGAACTTGCCATCGCCTGTCAGTCTGCTCTCGATTTTGGCGGAGGCCGGAAGTCCCAGCCCCTTGCCCTGCACCGATTTCGCGCTCGGCCCCAGCAGTTCGGCAAGGGTGATTCCGTTGACCACGACCCCGATGCTCTTGGCATTCGCACCCGGCGGGGCGTTGCGCGCCAGCTCCAGTCTCCAGGTGGAGATATTGCCGGCAACTCGCGCGAACGCCCGTATCGAACGGTTGTCGTCACGCAGGATATCCGCGTCAATGCCTCGGTATCGTCTGGGGATGGAACCGGCCAACTCGAAAGAAGCGTCACGGATCTTGACGAAGCTGAGGCCTCGGCGGGCAAACTGGTCGTCCACTACATCGCTGACCCTGTCGACGGCTTCCATGAGCGGCCCCATTTCCGGAAACTTCGCCGGCCCGCCAGCCAGGACAATCCGCACATGGGGCCTTGTCAGGATTAGAGACGAAAAATGAAGCTTGCCGGAGAGCAGTGCATCCCGGTTCAGCGGCGCAGTCAGTTCAGGAAGACTGATGCTTACAGGTGACCCACCGGCGATCTCCGCCCTGGCATCCGAAATCAGGATATTGATGCCGTCCGGCGCAGTAAAATCGACACTTGCGCTGCCGATGGAAAGTTCGACCTGCCCTCGGGTGCCTTGATAGGCCAGCAGGCTGCCTAGAAGCGGAATGTGCACCGGCCCGGTTGCAAACAGAATGGCGATGCCGGCAACAAGACCAACCAGAACGGCGGCGACGACGTAGCGCAAGCGCTTGCGTTTTTTCGGCGTCACTTTGGCCGTGTCCTGAGATCCGCCGGTTTTAGGCAAATACGTCAATCCAATCTTTCGCCTGCATGCGTAAGACAGGCGCTTGGGTTCGGGTTCGGAGCAAAGCGCCGGGTTACCTCACTACAGCTCCGGACGAGTCGCTGAGCGATTGATGATACTGCGAAAGCTTTGCTAAAAGCGACCGCAGCCATTGTAGACGCAGCCGGAAACCGGCATTAACGCACAAACTTTGACAGAAGGAAGGCATGATGAGCGAATTGGCCGTCGGGGATGTCGCACCGGATTTCGAACTGGAAGGTGATGGCGGCAACAGGGTGTCGCTGAGCGCCCTCAAAGGAAAACCCGTCGTAGTGTATTTTTATCCCAAGGATGACACGCCGGGCTGCACAAAGGAGGCTATTGCCTTCACTGAACAGTCCGATGCATTCGCCAAACTTGGCGTGACCATTATCGGGCTCTCGCCTGACACAGCCGCCAAACACGACAAGTTCATCGCCAAGCACAATCTGGCGATCAGACTGGGGGCGGACACGGAAAAGGAAGTCGCGGAGGCCTACGGGGTCTGGGTGGAAAAATCCATGTACGGCAAGAAATACATGGGTGTGGAACGCACCACCTTTCTCGTCGGTGCAGACGGCAAGATCGCCGAAGTCTGGCGCAAGGTGAAAGTTCCAGGGCACGCGGATGCCGTTCTTGAGGCTGCGCGGGCCCTGTGAGTTCCCCACTGGAAACGGCAACCGGCAGCACCAGGATGGTGACCGGAAGGGACAACTTGCCGCACACTCTGGTTGCCGGAGCGCGAGCGATCGTGTGCGCTTCCGATACAGCCGAAAAAGTGCGGCTTGCCTATGCTGTTTCCAGGGCCTGGTTTCAGCGTGAACTCGCTCTCGGATCTCCCTCGAGAGATGGTGCGATGCCGGATCGGCCGGGCCGGCCGGAAAAACCTGTTCTGCTTGCACCGCGAGACATGCCAAAACGCAGCTTGAAGGGCAAGGCGGGCCGCCTTGCCCTGATTCACTCCCTGGCACACATCGAGCTCAATGCAGTGGACCTGACATGGGACCTGATCGGACGCTTCGCGCACGTCAGGCTGCCCAGGTCCTACTATGACGACTGGGTGCGAGTCGGGCTTGAGGAAGCCAAGCATTTTGCCATGCTGCAGGAGCGCCTGGCGAAACTGGACGCCACTTATGGAGACCTGCCTGCCCACGACGGTCTCTGGCAGGCAGCGCAGGACACCGGACACGACCTTGCTGCCCGCCTTGCCATCATCCCGTTGGTACTCGAGGCAAGAGGCCTCGACATCACGCCACCGATGATCGAAAAAGCCCGCGAAATCGATGACGAAGACACCGCCAAATGTCTCGACATCATCTATCGGGACGAGAAAAACCATGTCGCCTTTGGCGCAAAGTGGTTCCGGTTTCTGTGTGACCGGCAGGGAATCAGGCCTGAGTCGGCATTCCACACCTACGTGCGCCGTCACTTCAGGGGTCCGTTAAAACCTCCCTTCAACGATCGCGCGCGGTCCGAAGCCGGACTAACTCCCGGTTTTTACAAGCCTCTTGCGCCTCTCATCGGATAAATTTCACAACCGTGAAGACGAATTATTAACCTTACCAAATTCTAATCAGGCTCAGATCTTTTGCAGAATGCAGGCAGTGACTGAGTGACAATGCAACAGCGCCAAGAATCGACGCGGACCTATCAAGCCCCCCGGACAGAGCCACATCGTCCGGTTCTGGAAAAGGGCGAGAAGACGACCACGTACAGTGTAAGGCCGGTTCATCTTATTTGCGGTGCAATCGGCTGCGTGACGGCAACCTTGGCGGTTGCAGGCACAATTGGCTACTACGCCCTGCGCAGTGACATGATGGCCGAGGCCAGCGCTGAAAGAACCGAGCTGGTGCTGGAGTATCAGGACCACATCGACCGCCTGCGTACCGAGATTGCAAATCTGACGAGCCGCCAGATGGTCGACAGGGAAACCGTCGAGATCCAGGTAATGGACGTTCTGCGCCGGCAGCAAGACCTCAATCAGCGCCATGCCATCGTGGCCGACCTGGTTGCCAGGGCGGAAAGCGTCGGTATCTACCTCAGCAACGACAAGCCCCTGCCCCCGGAGAAACCTTCGCTCGACGAGCGCAACCTCGCTTCCCTGGATGGTAGCGACAAGTCTGCAATCGGCGGCGAAAGCGAGTTGATCGAGGAACCGGTAAAAGCCTTGGGATTGCGCGACGGTTCCACAAGGTCCTTCGATCCACTGGCTATTCTGCAGCAGCCGGCAACCGATACCGCAACGCCGGATACCGACGTAAAAAAAAACTCTGAGAAACAGGCTGCCCTCGACGCGGTAAAGGCCGACATCTCCATGATGGACGAAGAAAGTACGGCGGCCGTCGATGCGATCACCATCGCGACGGAAGGCCGTATTGAGGACATCCTCCGCATCACGCGCTCTATCACGCCCGGACTCAACGCCACACTGCGTGAAAAGACCTCCCTCGGCGGCCCGTTCCAGCCGATCAACGACGAGAACTTTCCAGACCGCCTGGACCGCGCAAACACAGCCCTGGACACTCTGCGTCGCGTGAAATTTACCGCACTGCGTCTGCCGATCAAACGGCCCGTCCGGAACGGCTCTGTGTCAAGCACCTACGGTCCTCGGGTTGATCCGTTCCTGGGCCGGCTGGCCATGCACACTGGCATCGACTTCAAGGCCCCTTACGGCGCACGCGTATTCGCAACGGCGCCCGGCACAGTGATCAGCGCCGGACGTAACGGTGGCTACGGCAAGATGGTGGAGATCCGTCATGCGAACGGCTTCGTCACCCGCTATGCTCATATGAGCCGCATCCAGGTATCGGAAGGTGACCATGTTCTGGCGGGCGATCTCGTCGGCAATGTCGGCTCCACCGGTCGCTCCACAGGTCCACATCTCCACTACGAGATCCGCCGGCATGACAAGCCCGGCAATCCGGCAGCTTTCCTGGCGGCAGGCGATCGCTTCTCGGCACTCGACCTTTGAAGGGTGAACAAGGCCGAAACAAAAAAACGGGGCCGAATGGCCCCGCTTTCATTTGTATTTTCCACTGTGCTTTTAGTCGATATCGGCGACTTCGACCGGATCTCCACCAAAGACGCGCTGTGCCAGCGCAGCTTCCATGAATTCATCCAGATCGCCATCGAGAACATCGCCTGGAGACGTGCTCTCAACACCCGTGCGCAGATCCTTGA
This sequence comes from Labrenzia sp. PO1, assembly GCF_012273635.1. NCBI lineage: Bacteria > Pseudomonadati > Pseudomonadota > Alphaproteobacteria > Hyphomicrobiales > Stappiaceae > Labrenzia > Labrenzia sp. PO1. Next base: position 66,571 of record NZ_JAAXCR010000003.1, on the reverse strand, counting down.
CCAACTGATAGGGCTGAAGCACGTAAGAGCGGATCTGGTGCCCCCAGCCGATGTCGGTTTTCGAGGCAGCTTCGGCGTTGGCCGCTTCTTCGCGCTTCTTCAACTCCGCTTCATAAAGGCGGGCCTTCAGCATCGACCAGGCCGTTGCCCGGTTCTTGTGCTGTGAGCGCTCGGACTGACACTGCACCACGATACCGGTTGGCTGATGCGTGATACGCACGGCGGAATCGGTCGTGTTGACGTGCTGACCACCTGCACCGGAGGCGCGGTAGGTATCAATGCGGCAATCACTCTCGTTGATGTCGATCTCGATGGAATCGTCAATCACCGGATAGACCCAGGCACTGGAAAAGCTGGTGTGGCGGCGGGCGTTGCTGTCATAGGGCGAAATCCGTACGAGGCGATGCACGCCCGATTCGGTCTTCAGCCAGCCATAGGCATTTTCGCCCTTGATCAGTAAGGTCGCAGACTTGATGCCCGCTTCTTCACCGTCATGATATTCCAGCACTTCGACCTTGAAGCCCCGCTTTTCCGCCCACCGGCGGTACATGCGAAGCAACATGGACGCCCAGTCCTGGCTCTCGGTACCACCGGCACCGGAGTTGATTTCCAGGTACGTGTCGTTCGCATCGGCCTCACCGGACAGCAGCGAATTGAGCTGCAGCTGGTTGACCTTGCCCTTGAGACCACGAAGCGCTTCCTCGGCATCGGTAATGACGGACTTGTCGTCTTCCATCTCGCCGAGTTCGATCAGTTCGATATTGTCGGAAAGGTCCTGCTCCAGCGACTTGATGCCACCAATGCTGTCATCAAGCTGCTGACGCTCGCGCATCAGCTTCTGGGCCTTGGACGGCTCATTCCAGAGGTTCGGGTCTTCGGAAAGGGCGTTCAGCTCTTCCAGTCGGACAACGGCCTGATCCCAGTCAAAGATGCCTCCTCAGCAGGCTTATGGCCTGCTTGATTTCATCGACGATCGCTTCCATTTCGGCGCGCATCGGATACCTCGCTTTTGATGTGAAGCGGCCCGGTCTCCTGCAAGAGGCACCGGGCCGAGAATTGGAGCGGGACATTACCCAAGCAGGACTTCGCTGTAAACCGTCGAAAAGGATCTCGCGATGACCTGACAGTCAGCCAGCCCCTGCCAGGCCAGGCGGGTCAGTAAAGACCGCCTGTGCCGACCGTAACGGCCTGCTGCGCTTCCGGAGAAACCGCAGTCGGAACTCCCATTGTGTCCTGGAACCCGATGACGGAGTAACTGTCCGGCGGGGCCATGCCAGGCTTGAAGGCTTCCAGGATCGAACCCGGATCACCGGCAGCGGTTCTAAGACCGGTGCGGCGGTTGATCGGGATCAGCTGAAGACCCTTGGGTACACGGAATTCCACCGGCGGCTTGTCGGCCAGAGCAGTCTTGACGAACTCGGTGAAGATCGGCGCCGCCACCTGACCGCCCGTTGCTCCGCGGCCCATCGGTTTCGGATTGTCGAACCCCACAAACACGCCGACCGCAAGATCCGGCGTAAAGCCCATGAACCAGGCGTCTTTTTCGTCGTTGGTGGTACCTGTCTTGCCGGCGACCGGACGACCAACCGCACGAACGGACGTTGCCGTACCGCGCTGAACCACGCCTTCCATCATCGATGTGATCTGATAGGCAGTCATCGGGTCGAGTACCTGCTCGCGGTCGTCGATCAGGGTCGGTTCGTCCTGGCCTTCCCACACATCCTGCGTACAGCCGTCACAGATACGGCTGTCATGCTTGTAGATGGTACGGCCGTAACGGTCCTGAATACGGTCGATCAGGGTCGGTCGAACTTTCCTGCCGCCATTTGCGATGGTCGCATAGGCGGTTGTCAGCCGCAGCACGGTGGTTTCCCCCGCACCAAGTGACATCGACAGAACCGGAAGCATGTTGTCGTAGATGCCGAAACGCTTCGCATATTCTGCGACCAGCGGCATGCCCATGTCCTGAGCGAGCCGAACAGTCATGACGTTCCGTGACAGCTCGATGCCTGTGCGCAGGGTCGACGGACCGTAGAATTTGCCGCCGTAGTTCTGCGGGCGCCATGTACCGAGACCCGGGCCCTGGCTGATTTCCAGAGGCGCGTCCATGATCACGGAAGACGGCGTGTAACCGTTGTCGAGAGCGGCAGCGTAAAGGAATGGCTTGAAGGACGAACCAGGCTGCCGGTAGGCCTGCGTTGCACGGTTGAATTCACTCTGTGCAAAGCTGAAACCACCGACAAGTGCAAGGACACGGCCGGTATAGGGATCCATCGCCACCAGAGCGCCCGACACCTTCGGGATCTGACGAAGTTCATAGGTTCCCGGCGCAACCGGGCTTTCCTGGACATAAACAACATCGCCAGGCGTCAGCACATCGGAAACGGCGCTCGGTGCCCTGCCCTTGACCCGGGCCCATTTCATGGTGCTCAGGAACATCGGGCCGGTCTTGCGTTCATCGGAAAGCTGGCCACTGACCTGCCGTTCCGGCTGAACGCCAATCTTGGCCTCTTCACCACCGGCTTCCAGAACCACTGCGAGCTTCCACTCCGGCAGATCGCTCAGGGCTTCCACCTTGGCAAGATCGATGCCCCAGTCGGCACCAAGGGTGATCTTGTCGACAGGGCCATTCCAGCTGCCGCGTTGGTGGTCGAAGGCAATCAAGCCGTCCATCAACGACTTGCGGGCCAGTTTCTGCATTTCGGGGTCAAGCGTCGACCGCACCGAAAGCCCGCCTTCGTACAGGCGCTTGTCGCCGAAGATGTCGGCCACTTCGCGGCGGACTTCTTCAGTGAAGTATTCTGCGGCAAACAGGCGAGAACCGGTTTCACGCGGCTTGACGACAATCGGTTTCTGTTTGGCTTCCTCGCCGTCCTGAGCGCTTACGTAACCATCTGCGATCATACGATCGATCACGTAGTTGCGGCGCGCAATGGCGGCTTCTGTCTTCCTGTAAGGATGATAGTTGCTCGGACCTTTCGGCAGCGCGGCCATATAGGCGATTTCTTCAAGCGACAGTTCGTGAACCGACTTGTCGAAATAGATCAGCGAAGCGGCTGCGACGCCGTAGGCCCCGAAGCCGAAATAGATCTCGTTGAGATAAAGCTCGAGAATTTCGTCCTTGGTGTAGGCCTGCTCGATGCGCAGGGAAAGGACCGCTTCCTTCACCTTGCGCTCATACGCGGCGGAACGGCGTTCACGCTCTTCGCTCACGAGATCGGACAAGAGGAAGTTCTTTGCGACCTGCTGCGTGATGGTCGAAGCACCTTCCGGACGACGGCCGGACCCATAGTTCTGGATGAAACGCACCGCCGCACGGGCAATGCCTTCCGGGTCGACACCGATGTGGGTGTAGAAATTCTTGTCTTCGGCTGCGACAAACGCCTGCTTGACGCGATCCGGGATTGCCTGGATCGGCAGGAACATGCGCCTCTGAGTCGCGTATTCGGCCATAAGACTACCGTCAGCGGCATGCACACGCGTCATGACCGGTGGCTCATAGTTCTTCAGGGCCGTATAATCCGGCAGATCCTTCGTCAGGTCCTGCAGGTACATCCAGACCCCGGCGGCAATCAGCAGCGCAAAGATCGCGCCGATTCCGAACAGGTAGCCAAAAAACTTCACCAAAAATTTCATACCGCGGGCTCGTCTTTCCCCGTTCTTAGCGCTTCCAGCTTTTTAACACGGAAACATTTGCTCAGCATCACCGATGCCGACAGTCGCACAAACTTGTCTGCCTTCCTCGTGCACCAATATGGCGATGCTGAGGCAATCGCCAGTGCTAACCTGCCATTTTGAAAGCAATGCAAGGATTTTTACTGTGACGGTGCTGCTTGTTGCCGCGCAAGCCGCGGCCGGAAAAATCCGTGAACAGCCTCGGTCATGGCATTCGCCATGCGTTCACGCCATTCGTCGGAAATCAGAAGCTTCTCGTCATGTTCGTTGGAGAGATAGCCGAGCTCGACCAGCACCGAGGGCACATCATGGGCCTTCAACACCCGGAAACCCGCAGAACGATGCGGATTGTTGATCAGCCGGACAGCGCTTTTGAGTTCGTCCACCAGCGACCTGGCGAAATAGACCGAAAACGACCTCGTTTCGCGTCGCGCAAGATCGATCAGGATATCTGTCACCTCTGTTGGCTCTTCCGTCAGATCCACACCGGCGATGACGTCCGACATGTTTTCCGATTGGGCCAGATCTTCGGCCAGTTGGTCCGACGCCCTGTCTGAAATTGTGTAGACGGTCGCGCCACGCGCCAATTTCTGCCCGCGCCGGACAGAATCGGCGTGAATGGAGACGAAGAGATCGGCTTCAAGTTCATGACCGATTTCAACTCGGCGCCCCAGCGGGATGAATGTGTCATCATCCCGGGTAAGTTGAACGTTGTAGAGCCCGCTTTCGTCCAGCTTTTCCTTGAGCAGCTGAGCGAAGTCGAGAACGATCGCCTTTTCGAGAGTTCCGTGGACGCCTGTCGCCCCGGTGTCAATACCGCCATGCCCCGGATCGAGGACGATTAGCGGCTTGTCTCTGTTCTTTGGAGCGGTCAAACGGTCACTTTTCGGTGCGGAATCACTCCCGGCGACGACGCGCTTGGGCCTTGAGGTCTCGACAAAGGTGTCGAATTCGTCGGCTGTCGCGCTGACAAGGTCAACAACAAGCCGCGCAGGCTGGTCATCTACAGCCGGCAGGAAAAATGTCTTGTCGACCTTCACCGGTCCCGTCAGGTCCATCACCACACGGGATCTTCCAACCGCAAAGAGGCCGAAGCGCCAGTCGGTGACAAGCCCTCTCCCGCTCTCGCCAGAATCGGCCGGCAGCGAAAATGTCACTTCAGGAAGGTCAATGATCAGCCGGGCCGGATTGGCAAGGCCGGAGATGGTCGGTGTCACCTGACGGTTCATATCAAGAACGAATCGCGTGCGCGCCTCGTCTCCCGCCACGCGCGCTCCGGTTACCCGGGCCTTTTCCGGTTCGGCAGATGCGGCGCAAGTCAGTCCGGCAATCGCAGCAACGCAGATGCTCAAAACCACTGCGAAAGACGTCGCCAGTCTCAAAACAGTGCCCGGTCCCTGGTCTACTTGCGGTTTCATTCTGTCCTTGAACTCAATTATTTCGGCCATGTCGCTCGAAAACTTCGCGTGTTGAGCCCCCGTCAGCCCTGTCATACGCCATCCGCCACGCAAGGAAAATGCCATATCCAATTCACATTGCTTGCAATGCGCTGCGACGGAACGTAAAAGTACCTTACGGATTTCGGTTTGAAACCGATACCTTTCCAGATAGCTGACATGGGTGTCTATCCACAACGCTATCGCATTCCCAGGCCTTCTAACGACAGAACAGAGGCCGTTCTGTCGCTTAAAGACAAGCCCTGGAAGACAGTGGATCTGGTATCGGCACCTCTTTGAGACCGCCCCGCCTCGCGACGTGTTGCCCTTACAAAACGGCAGTTTCCCCGGCGAGGTTTTCGGCGGCCGTTAGGAGCGGACCCATTCCGGAACCGGATGCAGGCCCATTGGCGAAGCCAGGCTGCATACCGGCAGAAGGTACAACGACTTAACTAAAGGGCCTGCGTTGCCTGAAGGACCCGCGCGATGCACATGGTGATCAACATACAGCAAGGTACCGCTTCAGCGGCTGCCTTCGTTGATCATACGACCGCGCCGGGCGCAGACGCTCTTTCTCATCTTAGCAAAACAAATACGGCAGACATCCTCCTGCTGCGCGATGCGCGTTTCGCACATGCGCCCATGAGTGCTGCCGTGGAGAAGTTCAATAATGGCAAACAAAATGCTGATCGACGCGGGCCACCCGGAAGAGACCCGGGTCGTCGTCGTGCGTGGCAATCGGGTTGAAGAATTCGACTTTGAAGCAGCTAATCGGAAGCAACTGCGCGGAAACATATATCTTGCCAAGGTAACCCGGGTCGAACCGTCCCTGCAGGCCGCATTCGTCGAATATGGCGGAAATCGCCACGGGTTCCTCGCTTTCAGCGAAATTCACCCTGACTACTATCAGATCCCTGTTGCCGACCGGGAAGCACTTCTGGCTGCGGAAGCAGCCGACAGACAGCGTGATGATTCGGACGGTGAAGAAAAACCAAAGCGCCGCCGCCGCTCCCGTGCAGCACGAAACGAGGCTGCTGAAACCGTTGCCAGCGACAAGGTTGAGGCGGATGCCTCCGAAGACACCGCAGAAGGCGACGAAGAGGCCGTAAAGGCCACAGAAGATACTGACGCAGTTTCCGAAGAGACCTCTGCCGACGAAACGGATGGCGAAGGCGTATCGGCGCGCAGCACAGACGGAGACGCCTCCGACGAAGAAGAAGACGAAGCATCCTCTTCCGAGGAAGAAGCAGACGAAGAAGAAGAGGCTCCGGTTCGCTCGCGTGGCCGCGGGCGCGGCCGTCGCCGCCAGCGTCAGAACGACGATGACGATGATGCCGACAATGATGTCGATGCCGTCGAATCCGTCGGCGCGGAAGATGCGATGGAAGAAGTTCCTGAGCGCATTATCCCGCTGCGCAAGCAATACAAGATTCAGGAAGTCATCAAGCGCCGCCAGATCATTCTGGTGCAGGTGGTCAAGGAAGAGCGCGGCAACAAGGGCGCCGCACTGACGACCTACCTGTCGCTCGCAGGCCGCTATTCCGTGCTGATGCCGAACACCGCCCGTGGCGGCGGCATTTCGCGCAAAATTACCCAGCCGACTGACCGCAAGCGCCTGAAGAAGATCGCCTCCGAACTGGATGTGCCGGAAGGCATGGGCGTGATCCTGCGCACCGCCGGTGCAAGCCGGACGAAGGCCGAGATCAAGCGCGACTTCGAATACCTGATGCGGCTTTGGGAAAACGTTCGCGAGCTGACCTTGAAATCCAGTGCTCCAAGCCTCGTCTACGAGGAAGGCAGTCTGGTCAAGCGATCGATCCGCGACCTCTACAACAAGGACATCAACGAGGTCCTTGTTGCGGGCGAAGAAGGCTACCGTGAGGCCAAGGACTTCATGCGCATGCTCATGCCGAGCCATGCGAAGAACGTCCAGCCCTACCGCGACCCTTCGCCGCTATTTATCCGCTACGGTGTCGAACCGCAGCTCGATGCAATGTTCTCGCCGCAGGTAACGCTGAAGTCCGGTGGTTATATCGTCATCAACCAGACCGAAGCTCTGGTCTCGATCGACGTGAACTCCGGCAAGTCAACCCGCGAACACAATATCGAGGACACCGCGCTCCAGACGAACCTGGAAGCGGCGGAAGAAGTGACCCGACAGCTACGCCTGCGCGATCTTGCCGGCCTGATCGTCATCGACTTCATCGACATGGAAGAGTCGAAGAACAATCGGTCGGTCGAACGCAAGCTGAAGGATTGTCTGAAGAACGACCGCGCCCGCATCCAGGTTGGCCGGATCTCGCACTTCGGCCTGCTGGAAATGTCGCGTCAGCGCATCCGCACCGGCGTTCTGGAAAGCTCGACCACGCCTTGCCCGCATTGCCAGGGCACCGGCATGATCCGGTCTGTGGAATCCGTTGCCCTGCACGTGCTGCGTTCGGTTGAGGACAACCTTCTGAAAGGCGCGTCCCACAACCTGATCATTCGCACCACTACGCAGGTAGCGCTCTATATCCTCAACCAGAAACGTTCGAACCTGGTCGATCTGGAAACCCGCTTCGCCATCGATGTCGAAGTGCATGCGGACGACATGGTCAATGGCCAGCTCTACGTTCTGGAGCGCGGTGCACCGGTCGATCGCGACCGTGTGCCGATGCCGGTTCCTGCGATTGTCCAGCCGGATACGATCGAGATCATCGACGAAGACACCGAACAGCCGGACATCGAGGAATTCGCCCAGGAAGACGACAATGACGGCCGCCGCCGGCGCCGCCGGCGCAAGCGCCGGAGGGGTGGTTCCGATAACCAGCAGGACGATGGCGAATCGCGTCAGGTCAACGCCGAGGCAGACGACGCCGACGGCGATGACGAGCAGCCGCAGGAAGCCCGTTCCGGTGGTGATGAGGACGGTGACGATGAACCGCGTCGCAAGCGCCGCCGTGGACGCCGTGGTGGTCGCCGCGGCCGTCGCAACGGTGAAGATATGCAGGCCGAAGGTGGCGCTGAAAACGACGGCGAGACCAATGACGAAACTCGGGAAGCCGCTTCCTCTGAAGACCAGCAGGACGATCAGACCGGTTCTGAAGCCGTAGCCGTCGCCGAAAGCGGTCAGGAAACAGAAGCTGCGGGTGCCGCATCACAGGATGGTGCCCAGGCCGATGAGGCAAAGGCCGTCGATGGCGACACGGTTTCGGACACTAGCGGCGAAAGCCCTGCGGAAGAAACTGCGCAGCAGGACGGTGCCGCCGTTCCTGTAGAGGCCGATGCGGCAGATGAGACACCGGTGATGGCTGAAGCTGACACCATCGTGGTCGAAACGCCAACTTCCGAACAGCCGATTGCCAGCGAAGCCGATGCCGATGCCGAAGAAGAAGCACCTGCGCGCAAGGCGCCGGCCGAGCCTGTCGTAACCAGCGAAACATCTGGAGACGACGACAAGGAAGACAAGCCGAAACGCGGCGGCTGGTGGCAGCGTGGCCGGTCGTTCTTCTGAACCGGTAACATCAACCAGCTTTGAAATGGAAAAGGCGGCCAGTGTGCCGCCTTTTTTGTTGTCCGATGCGATCGATGCTCAGACTGCTTTGAGAAAACCCCTGAGCTTCTCAAGCGCCAACTTCATATCGTCATGCGCACCTGCAAAGGAAAAACGCAAGAACTCATGACCGTGCACGGGATCGAAATCGACACCGGGCGTTGCCGCGACACCTGCCTCGAGCAGCATACTCCTGGCGAAATCGAGACTGTCCGAGCTGAACTGGCTTATATCTGCATAGATGTAAAAGGCCCCATCTACCGGCAACAGCTTGTCGAGACCGATTTTCGGCAACCCGTCGAGAAGCAAGGCGCGGTTGGCAGCATACCCTGCCTTGACCGCTTCCAGTTCCTGCACCGAGTTGAGTGCTGCTCCCGCAGCGATCTGGGACAGCTCTGGCGGAGAAATATAGAGGCTCTGGGCAATCCGCTCTGTTGGGCGCACCAGTTGCTCCGGCAACACCAGCCAGCCAATGCGCCAGCCGGTCATGCAATAGTATTTCGAGAAACTGTTGACGATAATGACATTCTGCGATGTTTCCAGCGCGGTCTTCTCTTCACCGTCGTAGCAAAGCCCATGGTAGATCTCATCCGAGATGAACCATATGCCCGCCTCGTCGCAATAGCGGATCAGGTCTTCCAGCGCATCGGCCGTCATCATCGTTCCGGTCGGATTGGCCGGACTGGCAACCAGGACGCCTTTCACAGGACCTTCTTTTTGAGCCTCTTCCAGATGCGCTGGCGTCAGGCTCCACCGGGTTTCCTCCCCGACTTCGATCTCGACCGCAACGAGACCAAGGGCTTTCAGGATGTTGCGATAGGCCGGATAACCGGGAGCCGTCAGGACAATTCGGTCCCCGGGATCAAAAGCGGCAAGGAAGGCGAGATTGAAACCGGCGGATGAGCCCGTGGTTGCCATGATCCGCTCGACAGGCACGTCGACGCCATAGGTCGTTCGATAATGCGCAGCCAATGCCTCGCGCAATGGGCGGATGCCAAGCGCTTCGGTGTAGCCGAGACGACCGTGATCCAGAGCTTTTCTCGCCATATCCAACGCAGCCTTGGGCGCCGGGGCCGATGGCTGCCCGACTTCCATATGAATGATCTTGCGCCCCTGCGCTTCCAGACGTGCCGCTTCGGCAAGAACATCCATTGCGATGAAGGGGGCAACGTCACTGCGGCGAGACGGCTGAAAAAGAGGCTGGTTCATGTGTCCTGAAAATCCGGCTGACAAACTGGCTTCACCCTATCGCGGATTTTTCCATCCGATGCAACGCGTGCGGCCAGTTGAAACTTCTGGGCTGTTCCGGCACGACAACGGCCCGGCACCTTACCTTTTTGTCATGCCGGCTTCCTTGACCCGCATCGCACACCTCCATACCTTCGCCACACATCCATGTCCCAGGATAACATCTGAGCAAAGATGAGCCTGGAAAGCGTTCCGGTCCGGATTGGAGTTTTGCACCTGTGCCTGGTTCCGCCATTTTGAAAATCGATTTTCCTCGCAGCCTTGCGCGTAAAGCGGTCGCACTTGCCTGTGCAAGCGCCCTCGCCCTGCCTCTTGTTTCGGTACCAGCGATGGCACAGGGGCGCAGCTTGCCGCTCGTGCGCGATGCAGAAACGGAACATCTTCTGAAGGACTATGCGACGCCGATCTTCAAGGCAGCCGGCATTTCCAATTCAGAGCCGGAAATCATTCTGGTCAACGACAAGAGCTTCAACGCTTTCGTTCCCGACAGCCGCAGGATGTTCATCAATATCGGTGTCATCATGGAATCGGAAACGCCCGGTGAAGTGATTGGCGTGATTGCCCATGAATCGGGCCACATCGCCGGTCGTCATCTCGTGCGCCTGCGTGCCGCTGCCGCCAATGCCCAGATCATCTCTGTCATCGGCATGATTCTCGGTGCGGGTGCCGCGGCAGCCGGTGCGGCCTCCGGGTCCGGTGAGGTTGCTTCGGGCGGTGGCGCTGTGATCATGGGCTCGGGATCCGTCGGCCAGCGGTCGTTCCTGTCCTATCAGCGCGGCGAAGAAGCCGCAGCCGACCGGGCCGCACTCAAATACCTGAGTGCCACCGGACAAAGCCCGCGCGGCCTGCTGAAGACCTTCGAGCGCATGTCGGAACAGCAGATGTTCACCCGCAAATACGCCGACCCTTATGCCCAGAGCCACCCGATGGCGCAGGACCGCTACAACAGTCTGGCGACCGACGCTCAGAAATCGAAATACTTCAACCAGCCGGAAGACTATGTACTGCAATACAGGCACGACATGGTGCGGGCCAAACTGTTCGCCTTCACCAGCCATCCGTCCGCCACGTTGCGAGCCTATCCGCGCAGCGACAAAAGCCCTCAGGCACAATACGCACGCGCTATTGCCGCAATGAAGAGCCGGGGAAAAGGCGCGGTCAAGGAGATAGACGCCCTGATCCGCACGCAGCCGAACAACCCCTATTATTACGAGCTCAAGGGGCAGGCCCTGATCGAAGGCGGCGATCCCAAAGGCGCGATCGCTCCCTTCCGCAAGGCTCTGTCGTTCAAACCGACCGAACCGCAGTTCCTCACTTGGCTCGGGTATGCGCTGGTTGCTTCGAATGACAAGTCCAATCTGCCGGAGGCAGAACGCATCTTGAAAGAGGCGATCCAGCGGGACCAGAACTCGGGCGTTGCCTACAGTCAGCTGGCCATTGCCCACGGCCGCCAGGGCGAGCGTGCGGAAGCTGATTTGGCAACTGCGAAAGGCCTGATGGTGAGTGGCGATTTCCAGGCTGCGAAACGCTACGCGGCGCGTGCTCAAAAAAGTTTGAAGAGAGGAACGCCGGCATGGCTTCAAGCGGACGACATTGTAGCGTACAACCCACCTAATCTGCCTAACAACGGCCGCTGATATCTCAGACACATATGGGTGCCGTTCGAACGAAAGACGGTTACCTGAGGAGCCTTGAATGACCGACACTTCCCCGAAGATCCAGATCCTGAAGACCGGGTCGCTCTGCCCGCCGATGCTGCTGCGCGTCCTGTCGGCTTGCGCGCTTGCACTTACCCTGCTGGCTGGCCCGGTTGCCGCTCAGGATCTGAACCGCGGTGAGATTGAAAAAATCGTGCGGGAATATCTGCTTGAGAATCCTGAAGTGATTGCCGAAGCGCTGACCGAACTCGATCGCCGTGAAAAGGAAGCTGCAGAAGTTGCGCGCGTAGAAGCCCTCAACGAAAGCGCCGACGTTCTCTTCAATTCGTCGCGGCAGGTGGTGCTGGGCAATCCGGAAGGGTCTGTCACCCTGGTCGAGTTCTTCGATTATAACTGCGGCTACTGCAAGCGCGCGCACGGCGACATGGTCAAGCTGATCGATGAAAACCCCGACCTCAAAGTCGTCCTGAAGGAATTCCCAGTTCTCGGCCAGGGCTCTGTCGAAGCAGCCCAGGTGGCTGTCGCTGTCAACTCTGTGGCGCCAGAGAAATACGGCGAATTCCATGAAAAACTGCTGCTGAGCCGCGGCCAGGCGAACCGGGCCAGCGCCCTCGCCGCAGCGACGTCCGTCGGCATTTCGGAAGACGATCTCCTGGCGTCCATGAAAACGGACGAAGCCGGCCAGACAATTGAAGAAGTCTACTCCCTGGCCAACCGTCTCGGCTTGACCGGCACTCCGTCCTATGTGGTCGGCAACGACGTGGTCATGGGCGCGGTCGGTTATGAGGAACTGAGCCAGAAGCTCGACGCGCTGCAGAATTGCGGCCAGACCACTTGCTGAACCTGTGAACCGAAACAATGTTTCGGCGTTCACTTGCCTGTTGGAAACCCCCATTCCTCATGTCAGTGAGAAATCGGGGGTTTTCCTGTTCCAATTGAATCCCTATAAGAAGCGTGGCTCGCCTCCAGGAAGAGACGGGCCGAAGATCTTTGTCCGCCCAACAACGGCGGAGCAAGAGCGTGGTTGCGGCCCCGGCCTTACGGACCCTGATCGAGTTGCAGGGCTGGATATTTCGGGTCTGACCCCATCCCGGTATGGAGCGGTCGCCCGGCGAGCCGGCCAGCTGCGTGTCTTGCGGACCGAGTATGAGAGCCAAACATGATGCGTAATGATAACAAGAAATTCGACACGGCCCTGATCCGGGACCTCGCCGTTCTCCTGGATGAGACAAATCTCTCGGAAATCGAACTGGAACAGGGTGACACGCGCATTCGCGTGGCCCGTCAGATGACGATCAGCGCACCGGTGAACGTTGCAGCACCTATGGCCGCACCGACAGCGCCGACCGCAGCCGCTTCCCCGGCAACAGCAGCGCCTGCCGCCGAACCGGCCCACGCCGGCACGACCGTAACCTCGCCAATGGTCGGCACGGCCTATCTCGCCGCCGAACCGGGCGCACCGGCCTTCATTCAGGTTGGCGACAAGGTGGTGGAAGGCCAGACGATCCTGATCATCGAAGCCATGAAAACCATGAACCACATTCCTGCCACCAAGGCGGGCACCGTCAAGCAGATCCTTGTGGACGACGCTCAGCCGGTGGAATTCGGCGAACCGCTTATTATCGTCGAATAAGGAGCCGTTGTGGCCATGTTCTCCAAGATTCTCATTGCCAACCGCGGCGAGATCGCCCTGCGCATCCTGCGCGCCTGTAAAGAGCTCGGCATCTCCACCGTTGCGGTTCACTCCACCGCTGATGCGGATGCGATGCATGTGCGCCTGGCAGACGAAAGCGTCTGCATTGGCCCGCCTGCCGCGCGCGACAGCTACCTGAACATCCCGCAGCTTCTTGCAGCTTGTGAAATCACCGGAGCGGATGCTGTCCACCCGGGTTACGGCTTCCTGTCGGAAAACGCCCGTTTCGCGGAAATCCTTGAAGCACACGGTATCGAATTCATCGGCCCGACCGCTGAACACATTCGCATCATGGGTGACAAGATCCAGGCCAAGCAGACGGCCAAGGACCTTGGCATCCCGGTTGTTCCTGGCTCCGACGGTGCCGTGACGGCTGGTGACGACGCCCACGCGATCGCCCGCGAGATCGGCTATCCGGTTCTGGTAAAGGCAGCTGCAGGTGGCGGTGGCCGCGGCATGAAGGTTGCCCGCACCGAAGCCGAGCTTGATACTGCCCTGTCCACTGCACGTTCCGAAGCAAAAGCTGCCTTCGGCGACGACGCGCTCTACATGGAAAAATATCTCGGCAAGCCTCGGCATATCGAGATCCAGGTACTGGGCGATGGCAAGGGCAATGCGGTTCACCTCGGTGAACGTGACTGCTCGCTGCAGCGCCGCCACCAGAAGGTGCTCGAAGAAGCTCCCTCCCCGAGCCTCAATGCCAGCCAGCGCAAGGAAATCGGCGAGATCGTCGCTGCTGCCATGCGCAAGCTGAAATACCGCGGCGTCGGCACGGTGGAATTCCTCTATGAGAACGGCGAGTTCTATTTCATTGAAATGAACACCCGTCTGCAGGTTGAACACCCAGTTACGGAGATGATCACCGGCATCGACCTCGTCAACGAGCAGATCCGCATCGCCGCAGGTGGATCGCTGGATATGACCCAGGACGACATCACGTTCGAAGGTCACGCCATCGAATGCCGCATCAACGCGGAAGATCCGGTCAACTTCACGCCGTCACCAGGCACAATCACCTACTACCACCCGCCGGGCGGTCTGGGTGTTCGCGTCGACAGCGGTGTCTATCAGGGCTACAAGATCCCGCCTTATTATGACAGTCTGATCGGCAAGCTGATCGTTCATGGCCGTAACCGCGTGGAATGCATGATGCGTCTGCGTCGTTGCCTGGACGAATTTGTGGTTGACGAAATCAAGTCGACTATTCCGCTTTTCCGCGATCTGGTGGAAAATCAGGACATAGCGAACGGTCAGTACGACATCCACTGGCTGGAACAATATCTGGCGAAGAAGTCCAGCTGACCGGATCCTGGGACGAGTGCCGGGAGCATCGCGTGTTCCAAGGAATGCGCATGAGGTGCTCCGGCACTCAGGTCGATCAGATTTTGGGTGCTCAAGTCGACACCTGCTGATCTGCCCATCCCGTCTGGTAAGTGAGGCCTCATGGCTGGTTACAAAGACGACATCATCATGGAAATCACACCGCAGGTGCTGTTGAAAGCCTATGCCTGCGGCCTGTTTCCGATGGCAGAATCTGCCGACGACCCCGGCCTCTTCTGGCTGGAGCCAGAGCGTCGCGGCATCCTTCCCCTCAACAACTTTCACCTGCCTCGCCGCCTGCGCCGGACGATTCGCAACGACGTGTTCGAGGTGCGGGTCAGCACGGATTTTCAGGGCGTTATCGATGGCTGTGCCGAGCCCATGCCCGGACGCCAGAAAACCTGGATCAACCGGGAGATCAGGCGTCTCTACGGCGAGCTTTTCGACATGGGCTATTGCCACACCATTGAAGCATGGCAGGATGGCGAACTTGTCGGGGGGCTTTACGGTGTCAGCCTGAACGGCGCCTTTTTCGGCGAGAGCATGTTCACCTTCCGCACCGACGCTTCCAAGGTGTGCCTTGCGCATCTGGTTGCCCGGCTGATCGTCGGCGGCTATTCCCTGCTCGATACTCAGTTCGTAACCGAGCACCTCAGCAAGTTCGGCACCGAGGAAGTTCCTCAAGCTGCCTATAACGAGCTGCTCAGCGAAGCCCTGAAGCTGGAAACCGATTTCTACGCCCTGTCACCTCAAGCCAGTGGTGAGGAGGTTTTGGCGGTGCTCGATAGTTGGTACGAGCGCTAGGTCTTCTTGCTTGCGAGCCTAGTTCGTCACCACCAAAGCAGGAACAGCCAGGCCAACAACAGACCGGAACGGCTCCGGCAATGCCGTGGCTTTCAGACGTGTCGTCGCCAGCCAGTCTCTCTCTGTCAATGGGCGAAAGAACCTTCTCCGGCTTCATAAATCAGCGCAACGTGCTCAGTTCTTTCCGCCTTTGCCGGTGCCGACTATATCGCGAATTTTCGACCAGGACGGCGAAAGGAAAGCGCTCATTCTGTGCGTAAAATCTTGCGATTCAAACGTCCTCATGGCGTTCCGGAAAGCCAGTTCGGCTGCCGGTTCCTCCAGGGCGATATAAAACAATTCCGTCGGTGACTGATTTTTTGCCCAGAAATCCCGAGCTATCTTGAGCCAGAATTCATATTCGTAAGATGGCGTGCCGCTCCCCATGAAACCATCGGTAGATTTGGCATTGTCACGCTTCTTCACGCCGCCCGAATAGGCCCGGTCGAACGCTCCAAGGTCCTTCAGTCTCTGCCACAGGTGGTGACGGTATTTCCCGTCGGACTTTCGAGCCGCGCCGCTGGCATTATGTCGGTCATCCTCCCCCATCGCGCGGGAAACCTGTTCCAGTTTGTGATCGCTGCTCAGGTTGGTCAGCCATATCGCCCACAAACCGGCTTCGATGTTTTCCTCCAGTTTGTCGTGCTTGAACGATTTGTAGCCTCGCGGCACATGCGCGAATGGAGACCGCTCCAGCGAGCGGCGAAGCTGTTCGATGTTCACCGAACCGCCCGTGCGCGCAGCTTCCTGCATTTTCAGTATCTTCTGAGTGGAGCTGATGTAGACCAGATTGTAGTGAAACTTGATGTACTGAAGATATTTCTGCGGATCGGTATCAAACTGCGGTGGTGACGGAAGCGGTTCTTTTTCACCCTTGACGGCATCTATGATGTAGAAAGTCGCTATTCCTGCTGCCACCGGATTGGTGATCACGGCAGCCAGGGGACCTTTCATGGTGGCCTTCAACGCCGTCCAGGCCCAGCCTGGCTCTGTATCGTAGCCTTTCGGCAATAGCTTTCGAACGGCCTCATCAGCATTCACATAACTGCTGCCTGTCTTGATCAAAATATTTTCCCAGGCCGGTTTGCAGACATTGTTAAGACGGTTGCTCAACTCCTGGAGCTTCATCCATTCCTGGTCCATTAGTCTGCTCCTTAGCTAATACTAACATCCTTCTCCTTGTAACTTATTTTACCTTGCGTAATGTGCCTCAAATCACAAATAAATATTTTCGATACAAAAACAATTGAAATTATATACTATGAATTGTAAAATGTATTTACATATACCCCTTTGAATTTCTCACCTGGAGCGCGGATAATCTGAGGTCACTTCTTCAGACAACATTCAGGTTGTTGAACGTCCGGTTGGCCCGAAACAAAAAAGCCCCGCAATTGCGGGGCTATTTCATTCATGATTTTCGCAATGCGCGGTTATCAGCTGCCCGGGGTCCAGGCTTCATAATCGCCGGTCACATCCGGGCGTTTTTCCGGGGTCAGGATGGAACCGTGCGGCCGGTAAGCGGCCGGAGTGCCCGTCGGATTGACCTTGTGACCCTGCTGCCAATGTTTGGCGTGATAGGTTTCTTCGGACGGCGGCGTGTCAACGCGGTGATGCATCCAGCCGTGCCAGCCCGCGGGAATGGCAGAGGCTTCGGCAAGACCGTTATAGATCACCCAGCGCTTCTTGCCTGCGCGTTCCTTGTAGTACTTGTTACCGAACTCATCCTCACCGACAAACTCACCCTTGCGCCACGTGAAGAAGCGGGTGCCCATTGTCTGGCTGTTCCACCAGGTGAACAATTCTAGCAGCAGAGTTTTCATGGCCCTTTGAAGGTCCCTTGATTGCAAGTCGGAAACATCCGTTGCCCCGCCAACATGACAGGACGGAATTTCGCGGACTATGGCGACAACGGCCGCATCTGTCCAGAGTTGGAAGCCAGAAAAGAACGGGATTTTGCGCCTGCGGGCCGATTGCCGCAGTCACGCCCGGTGCACACCGCACCCAGGTGGTCACAAACAGACTGCTTCAGTGAAGTTTCAACCCCTTGAAGGGCGCAAAGCCGGCATTGCGGATATGTTTGGCAGCGGCGGAATGCTGTTTGGGAGGCGCTTCCTTCTTCACACCGGCGAAGACCTTTTCCGGCTCTTCTTCCTTGGTGTCGAATGCCGCCTCAACGGCTCCTTCCACTTCCGCACGCTTTTGCGTGGCAACGCGGTGGTGCAGCCGGGCTCCGGCAAGCGACTGCATCTTTTCCGCCTGTTCATCCATGGCCTTTTGAATGCCATAGATATTGTAGAAGCCGGAGTTCTCCAGGATCATCGGCCGGTCGTCTGCAAGAAGCCACTTGAGGCGCTTGAACAGCGTCGACGGCGAAACCGGCTTGACCAGCACATGGTGCGCACCTGCCCGCAAGGCCTTGTCGACCAGCGGTCGCGTGCCATGTGCCGTAATGAAGAGAATCGGCACATAACAAAGCGGCTCCATGTGGCGATGCCGCACCAGACGCAGGAACTGGTAGCCGGATGTCGGCGCCATGCGCCAGTCGGTGAGAATCACGTTGGGTGGTTCGGCGAGACTTGCCTCGAGCGCTTCGTCGACCGAATCGAACACCCGCACGCGCGCAACCTTGAAGCTGAGCAATATCGACCGGAGAATCGTCTGCATCGGCTTGCTGTCCTCGACGACGACAGCATCGATGTCCTCCATCGCTAGTCCGAATGCGGCGTGATGTTTCATGAATTGCGGACCTTTTTCCCTATCCCGCCATCATGAAACCAGACCCGGCTTAAACCCGGTTGAAATCGATCACCGCCATTTTCTTCAAATTTTCATAAAATGCAGTCTATCGTCATCCACAGGGTCTTGTGCCTTCCTGGCGGGCACTCCTTCGCCGGGAAAGCAAGCGCTAAATCCCTTGCTAAAACGCTGTCCCCGCTCCGTTCCCCATTATCCACACGACCACACAAGATTTTGCGTTTGCCCACAATCCAGGCACTAGCTGTTGTCACTCGGTCCTTGACCTTAAGAATTCGTTTACATTAGTTTCTCATCATTGCGATGTGCGTAGTCGGGTGCCTATCCGGGCGCTCCGGTCATCCAAAACCATCAGTATCCAAGAGTACCGCTCCAGGTCTTTGACCCCAAAGCCGGGAGACGGGTTTTGTTGTGCCGACTTCAAGGCGCATGTCGTGACAAACCTGTTGATGACCACTATATATAGTGGATAGAAACACAAGATACGCTACATACAGGCTCGAAGCCTGTAACTTGCAGGGCGGCATTCGAGAACAGAGGCAGGCGGCCACGCCAGTTCGGATGCAATGCGGTCAAGCCCGGTTCGGGGGAACCGGCTGTAATCTAAAAGGGGACTTGAGAAGATGCGGATCGAGCGGCGCTACACCAAGGAAGGTCAATCGCCTTACGCCAGCGTAGAATTCCGGAACGCTACCAGCGAAATCCGGAATCCTGATGGATCCATCGTGTTCCGTCTTGAGAACATTCAGGTCCCGACCCAGTTTTCACAGGTCGCGTCCGACATTCTGGCTCAGAAGTATTTCCGCAAGGCCGGCGTGCCCGCCAAGCTGAAGGCCGTAGAAGAAAACACCGTTCCGTCCTGGCTGTGGCGCCATGAGGCCGATGAGGCCGCACTGGCAGACCTGCCCGAGGACGAGCGCTACGGCTCTGAAATTGACGGCCGCCAGGTCTTTGATCGTCTAGCCGGAACCTGGACCTACTGGGGCTGGAAGGGCGGCTATTTCGACAAGGAATCCGACGCCCAGGCTTTCTACGACGAACTGCGTTACATGCTGGCGACCCAGAAGGTGGCGCCGAACTCTCCGCAGTGGTTCAACACCGGCCTGCATTGGGCCTACGGCATCGACGGCCCGGGCCAGGGTCACTTCTATGTCGACTTCCAGACCGGCAAGCTCGTCAAGTCCAAGAGCGCCTATGAGCATCCGCAGCCGCATGCCTGCTTCATCCAGTCCGTCGGCGACGACCTGGTGAACGAAGGCGGCATCATGGACCTTTGGGTCCGTGAAGCACGCCTGTTCAAATACGGCTCCGGCACCGGCTCCAACTTCTCCCACGTGCGTGCAGAAGGCGAGCGCCTGTCCGGTGGTGGAAAGTCCTCCGGCCTGATGAGCTTCCTGAAGATCGGCGACCGGGCAGCCGGCGCGATCAAGTCCGGCGGCACCACCCGCCGCGCGGCCAAGATGGTGGTTGTCGATGTCGACCATCCGGATATCGAGGAATACATCAACTGGAAGGTCAAGGAAGAGCAGAAGGTGGCCGCGCTCGTCACCGGCTCCAAGATCTGCCAGAAGCACCTCGGCGCAATCATGCGCGCCTGCGTCAACTGCGAGGCGGACAATGGCGACTGCTTCGATCCGGCCAAGAATCCGGCCCTGAAGCGTGAGATCCGTGCTGCCAAGAAGATGATGGTGCCGGAAAACTACATCCAGCGCGTCATCCAGTTTGCAAAGCAGGGCTTCACCAAGATCGAATTCCCGACGTTCAACACGGACTGGGATTCCGAAGCCTATCTGACGGTTGCCGGACAGAACTCCAACAACTCGGTGCGTGTGACCGACGGCTTCCTGAACGCCGTTGTTGACGACAGCACCTGGGACCTGACCGCCCGCCGCTCCGGTGACGTTCTGAAGACCGTCAAGGCCAAGGAACTTTGGGAACAGATCGGCTATGCCGCCTGGGCTTCCGCTGATCCGGGCCTGCAATACCACACCACGATCAACGACTGGCACACCTGCCTTGCCGATGGTGAAATCCGTGCATCCAACCCGTGCTCGGAATACATGTTCCTGGACGACACGGCCTGTAACCTGGCGTCCCTGAACCTGATGCAGTTCCGCCGGGAAGACCGGTCCTTCGACATCGACAACTACGAACATGCCGTCCGCCTGTGGACCATCGTTCTGGAAGTCTCGGTGCTGATGGCTCAGTTCCCGTCCAAGGAAATTGCAGAACTGTCCTACAAGTTCCGCACCCTCGGTCTCGGCTATGCCAACATCGGCGGCCTGCTGATGACCTCCGGCATTCCGTACGACAGCGACGAAGGCCGTGCACTTTGCGGCGCCCTCACCGCGGTCATGACCGGTGTTGCCTATGCCACTTCCGCTGAAATGGCTGGCGAACTCGGCGCCTTCCCGGGCTACAAGAAAAACGCAAGCCACATGCTGCGTGTCATGCGCAACCACCGCCGCGCCGCCTACGGCGAAGCGGACGGCTACGAAGGCCTCAACACGGCTCCGGTTGCTCTTGACCACGTCTCCTGCCCGGATCAGGTGATCGTCGAGCGGGCAAAGAAGGCCTGGGATCGTGCCCTTGAGCTTGGTGAGAAGAACGGCTACCGCAACGCCCAGTCCACCGTTATTGCCCCGACCGGCACCATCGGTCTGGTCATGGACTGCGACACCACCGGTATCGAGCCTGACTTTGCGCTTGTGAAGTTCAAGAAGCTGGCCGGCGGTGGCTACTTCAAGATCATCAACCGCGCTGTTCCTGAAGCCTTGCGCAAGCTCGGTTACACTGAAAGCGAGATTGGCGAGATCGAAGCCTACGCCGTTGGCCATGGCTCCATCGATCAGGCACCGGGCGTCAACCCGTCCGCACTGAAGACCAAGGGTTTCACCGACGAGAGCCTGACCAAGCTGAAGGACGGCATGAAGTCGGCCTTTGACATCAAGTTCGTCTTCAACCGCTGGACCCTCGGCGACGAGCAGATGAAGGCCCTCGGCGTTACCGACGAGCAGCTGGAAGATCCGGAATTCGATCTCCTGACCTTCCTCGGCTACTCCAAGGCTGACATCGAAGCCGCCAACACCCACGTGTGTGGTGCGATGACCCTGGAAGGGGCTCCCTTCCTGAAGGAAGAGCATTATCCGGTCTTCGACTGCGCCAACCCGTGCGGCCGTATCGGCAAACGCTTCCTGTCGGTGGAAAGCCACATCCGCATGATGGCAGCGGCCCAGCCGTTCATCTCCGGCGCGATCTCCAAGACGATCAACATGCCGAACGATGCGACGGTGGAGGACTGCAAGGAAGCCTACATGCTGTCCTGGAAACTCGCGCTCAAGGCGAATGCCCTTTACCGCGACGGTTCCAAACTGTCCCAGCCGCTCAACGCCCAGCTACTGGCCGATGAGGACGAAGACGAGGACGAGGCCCTCGAAGCTCTGGCCGCCAAGCCGATGGCTGCAAAGGCCGAAGTGGTTGCCGAACGCATCGTCGAGCGGATCGTCGAACGCGTTGTCCGCGAACAGGAAAAACTGCCGACCCGCCGCAAGGGCTATACCCAGAAGGCAAAGATCGGTGGTCACACCATCTTCCTGCGCACCGGCGAATATGACGATGGCCGCCTTGGCGAAATCTTCCTCGACATGAACAAGGAAGGTTCGGCTCTCCGGGCATTCATCAACAACTTCGCGATCTCGGTTTCGCTTGGTCTGCAATACGGTGTGCCGCTCGAGGAATATGTCGACGCGTTCACCTTCACCAAGTTCGAACCGGCCGGCATGGTCCAGGGCAACGATGCGATCAAGAACGCCACGTCGATCCTCGACTACGTGTTCCGCGAACTGGCAGTCTCCTATCTCGGTCGTCACGACCTTGCCCACGTCCCGCCGGAAGCCTTCAGCGGCCCGGTCAGCGCCGGCGCGGTCAAGACCATGGACAAGGGTAGCTCAGGCGGTGTGGTTTCCCATGGCCTCGTCCGCGGCCAGACCGAGCGTTTCCGTCTCGTCGCCGGCAACGAGCCTTCCGGCGAGATCACCGAAGCGGTGAAAGTGGAACTGGGCACAACAATCGCCGCCCAGACCTCCGCCGTCGCAACGGCTTTCGCCCGCGGCTCGGAAGCAGCTGCCGCTGTCGAAGTGACCTCGGCCCCTGCCCCACAGGTGAAAACCGCGGCTCAGCAGATCGCTCAGGCCCGAATGAAGGGTTACGAAGGCGAGAGCTGCTCGGAATGCGGCAACTTCACCATGGTGCGCAACGGCACCTGCCTGAAGTGCGACACCTGCGGCTCCACCAGCGGCTGCAGCTAGGAAGACGTTTTCGAAAAATGTAAACTAAAGACGCCGCACTCAGGTCTAAGCTAACAAAACTGCGGGTTTCTGACTTTACAAACCGGGATTTCGGTCCACAATAAGGTTTGTAGAGTCTAGGAACCCGCAGTTTTGTAAAGCAGGGACCGATCATGGATCGCTACAATGTCCGTCATTTCACCTCATCAAAAGGTGAAGAGACTCACATGCTGATATGTCCGAACGGCATGCCGTCATATTGGCCGAACTACTACGCTTCCGCGGTCTTACGCGACCAGGCGTTCTCTCCCAAAACCATCAGAAACCACCTTAATTCGATCTGCCGCGCCTCCGACTGGATGCTCGCCAGGGAGAATGTCGATTTCGCTGATCGCATTATGAGGGACAATCCACTGGCCTTCGAAGAGGCGACAGCGCTTGCAAAGTTCTTGCAGCTAACGGCCAAAGCACAGCAAACAGAACTCACGCTCATCAAAGCGGCAAAAAATCAATCAGAAAACCAAAAAGTTCGGAAGCTCGAAAAGATACGGCCGAGCCACCGTAGCACCACACACAATCGACTCGAAGTGATCGCGGACGAGCCCTATGCCTCGACCCTTCGGAATATCGCTTCCTTCCTCGAATGGATCTATCGGCAACGGCGGTTCTCGGACGGAGGCGCAGAGTTCGGCCCCGAACAGTGGGAGAAAGCGATAGAGGGTTTGAAACAATTCCGTTCTAACGTTCCCAGACTTTCAAGCAAAGGTGATCAGGACGAATCTCTCGAGGGACTTTCTCGAGAAATCGTGCAGATCATTGAGGATACGGTAAACCCGCATAGTCCAGACAATCCGTGGCAAGACCATTTCGTACGGGATCGCAATTATCTGATATGGCGTCTCTTTTTGGAGACCGGAGGGCGCAGGGACGAAGTTCATAATATTGTCCTCGCAAATCTTCAAGTGACCCAAGGCAACGTCACTTTCCATGTGTCTAAAACCGCGCCGCGCACCGTCCCGTTCCGTCCTGCAACCTGCATCCTGATCGATGAATTTATCCAGCAACACTGGTCCAATCTGCCTAAATGGTCCCGAAAGGCCGGTTACTTGATCACCAGCAAGGACGGACACCCTCTTTCAGAACGTCAAATCAACCGGATCTTCGAAGAAATACGGAATAGCAACGATCGGATTCCTGATTACGTTACGCCACACACAATGCGGCGCACATGGAATGAGTTCTTCTCCCAGATGATCGACGCCAGTGAAAATGCGCTGAGTTTGGAGATGGAACGTCGCATCCGGAACCGTCTGATGGGCTGGAGTGAAAACAGCCGGTCCGCCGACAAATACCTGCGCCGACACATCCGCAGGAAGGCCGATGAACTCAGCGAGAAGCTGTTTGAAGATGCAGAGACCGTCTCCAATCCAAAATTGGAAATGGAGATAGCTAACGATGATTAGAATTGAGAACCTGCGTCTCCAGGCTCGCGAGTACTATACAGATGACGAATGGAGGAACGGAGAAGACGTCCAGCTGCATGACGGCAAAATAGTTCAATTAATTCCCGGCAGAAAAACACACATTCCATCTGTACAAGGAAGCTCCCCATACAATATAAATTTGCAGTTTCTAAACAAAAAGACAATTTTATCGGAACTTACATTCCTCACAATTTTCAAAGGCTTGTCAAAGTTCTCCACTGATTACATACGACTTGTTTCTAAGGTGACCGGTGACGCGTTTCGACAGCGCATATTCGATGTAAAGGAGCCAATTTCACTCAAAAATTTGGATAATTGGTGTGCAGTCACCCCCTTGTCCTATTGGCCATTTCTAAAGTTTTATCTTTTCCAGCTCACTCAGACGATGGACAATCGAGTAATTGACGAAGAACTCCGTAAGTTCATTCTTGATCCTGAAACCAGGGAACTAAACGACGACGGCGCGGGTCCCTATTTTGCTCTGCTGACCAACGACCCCGATCGCGGAGCGCTGACAGAACAAGAGCTAAAAAGCATTCAAGCAGGGTTGAACAAAGGCTATTTGAGCGGCGACGTCGCCTTCGAAGATTATGTCGTGACCTGGTTTCAAATTGGAACGGGCGTTCGTCCGATCCAAACAGCTCGCATGAAAAACAAGCATGTCATAATCCAAGATGGGCCGGCTGGGTTGGGACGGGAAGTGACGCTTCTCGTACCTTTGGCCAAGGACACGCAGGGTAAGACCTCCGGATATATTCGCCGCCGCGCCCCGTCCGTCTTGGCAGACATATTGATCCGGTACCAAACAGCCAAAAACGACCCTGATCCAGAAGAAAGTCTCTTTGGACTAAGAACTTCGACCTATCTCAACGTTCGACTTTCAGCAGTTTTTCGCCGGATAATCACCTATTCCAACCGGACCAAAGGGCCAATTCACATAACTCCGTACCGGTTCCGTTACACGTTGGCCACCCGCGCGGTCGCCCAAGGCGCCACGGATGCGCAGGTCGCCCGCCTCCTCACTCATAAAGATACAAATAGCATCAAACACTATCGAGCTTCGCTTGCGAACAACCAAGCGCCTATCAATGAAGCCTTGGGCGAGGAGATGGACTTTTTCGCCGGCGTGTTCAGCGGGAAGATAATCAACGACTTCGACGAAGCAACGAATTCGGGTGACTACAATAAGCTGATCCGTGATTTCGAACGTCTAACCGGCAAAAAAATAGGCGCCTGTGGGGCTCGTTCAACGTGTTACCAGGACGCCCCGCGCGCTTGCTTGACTTGCTTCAAATTTGAACCTTTTGTCGATGCACATTGGGGTGATCTGGAACGTGTCATTCAGGCCGAATACGAACGTGAAAGCGATTCCAGGATCAAGCAGATCCATCTCGATCAGCTGAATGCAGTACATAGCATCAAGAATGCCTGCGCCGCCAAGATGAAGCTCCTTGAGGGGGCCCAAGTATGACAGCGGTAATCATTCCGTTCATTCCCAAGGAATCTCGCCCTTCGGAAACTTCCCCAGACTGCAAATCGGCGGCAACATCCGTCGCGCAGCGCAACATGGCCGACTTCATCGCGCACCAGAAGAAGCACGGTCACTTTATGACGGCTTACGAAATCGACTGGGCCGACACGACATGGACGTTTGACCGAACTCGGGGAAAAACGGGCGTCATACGTACCAACTTTGTTACTGAACCAAACGGCAACGAACCGTTTTCGGAACCGTTCCTGGATCAAGCCAAAGCTGTGCTTTGTGAGCTTTTTCGTAAGAACCCGAAAGTCGAACCCCAAAAAATCCTCAGGGCCCTTCGGACTATATACAAAGCGCTCCTAGCAGGTGGGAAACCACCCGATCTTGTCTTTGTCGAACAACTCTTGATTGATGGGCTAGGCGACTACATTGAGCAAAGCGAACCAGGTGGCTGGTGGTCACAGGGCCGTCATATGAACATCGTCATCAACTCCGTATTGAGCGAGTTTGCCCTAACGGGTTTCGAGATCAGCTACCACAGTCCGTACAAATGGAGAGAGTTGCAGAACAGAGAAAATCTGCTGATCCGCGACATGCAGTCGGCTGACTTCAAAGAAAAAAATGAAAGACTTCCTGACATTGAGGCAATCATCGATATTGCATCGCTTTTCAATCGCCACGGCGGTCCATACCACATCTATAACATGATCTACTCAGGATTCGTGGCTTTGGGAATGTTCGCTCCTTCCCGGCAGTCGGAAATCACTACTTTGCCAGTAGATTGCATCACTTCATCTGTTGATGAAATAGCAGGCAGCACGCGTATGGGGCTTAGTTGGCGCCCTGCGAAAAACGGGCAGCCAATCACCAAATTTGCTGTAGGCAAGGGCCAGAACCCCGAATGGGAAGCTGTTGCGAGTGAGGCGGTGCAGCGCCTAAAGGCGATCGGCAGCAGCGCTCGACGCGCAGCCAAATGGTACGCGGAGAATCCGAACAAACTCTACATGCCTCCCGATACGGAGCATCTTCGTGGGCATCCACTAACATGGCTTGAAGTCGCGGAAATACTGGATTGGGATCCGATCGATAAGCCGTTATTCCGAGACGCCTTCCGCATGATGCGAGCGCTTGAGCAAGTCGGGACGACCCACGACAAAAATCGTATGGGTGAACTTAAGAAGAACATCCAGGAAGTCGGACACGCGGCGACTTACACATATAAGTCGGTCGTCGCATTGGCCAAGAAGCGAGTCAACGCCACAAAAGCAAAGCAAGGCCCAAACAACACTCGAATGAAGAATTGGTTCTTAGCAAATCCAGACCATTTGTTAATGCCAGAGGACCTGAAGCACTTGAACGGGGAGCCACTCACCAAAAAGGAGATAGTCAGATTATTAAACGAATATTCCGACTTTCCTCACCCGATGAAGGCGCTAGATCAGCGAAATGCTAAATTGCTTCGGCAGCACGGAACCACTACCGACCAGGCGCGCGTGGAACGCAAGACAATCGATACATCCGCTAAATCAAACAGATCACGATCAACCTTTTCTCAAAAAAGTATTGATAGGTATCTTAGAAGTTTCATCGCGGCTTATATCGGCCCCCTGCCCGACCACTTAATACCCATGGCAAAGTGGTTCAAAGAACATTCGGACCAACCGTACCTGACCGACGAACTCCAGCATCTACGTGACGAACCACTTACCCTCAGTGAAGCCCTATCTTTAATCAATGTCACTGAGAATGACTTGGTGAAGCCCAATTCCATTCGATATATCACCTCAGATGAACTGGACCAGGTAGGCAGGACCAAAGATCCGAACCGTTTGGGCCGATTGGACGTTAGGTCTCTGGCCACTTACAGTTTTGACAGCCTGGAGAAGTTCGTTTTAAGAAAATTTCAAATAGAATTTCCAGTCATTGACCCAGAAACTAAACTGCACTTCTCTCAAGCTCTTTTTTGCTTAGGTTATAATAGTCAAATCGCCGACAAGGCAACGATCTGGAATGTCCCCTTTTGGGTAAACTATAATTCAATCATCCACGCCCTTTCTGGTCAGCACCGTGAGGGACAAAAAGCCCTGACAATTTTTTCGAGAAACAAGTTATTGAACCCCGCAACCGGGAAGCCGTGGAAGCTCACGACGCATCAGCTTAGGCACTTGCTGAACACCTTGGCCCAAGGCAAATACCTTTCCCAGGCTCTCATCGCGTTCTGGTCCGGACGCAAGAGCGTTTCCCAGAACAGTTTCTATGATCATGTTCCTCAAGAAGCCATCATTGAAAGCTGGCAACTGATGGACGAAAAGTCCGGCGTCGACATCAAAGTGACAGGGCCACTTGCCGACAAAGCCAAGGATCGATCAATCAATGAAGCCATTACTTACGATGAAGCTCTGAAACTTGAACTCGGGGCGATCCACGTAACCAGCAAGGGCTTGTGTCGACACAACTTCGCGCTCACCCCCTGCCCCAAAGACAAAAACTGCGAGGAGTGCGGAGAGAACATGATTGTCGCCCATGATGAACGCCACATTAGGGAGGCAGAGAGAAGCATTGCTATGCACCAGAACGCGCTCAAGCATTCATTGAACGCCAAGCAGGAAGGCGAACCCGGGGTCGATCGCTGGATAGAAAAACACAAGCGCAAGCTCGCTCGCTGGGACATGATTCATTACCTGATCACAGATCAGGACACTCCAAGCGGCACGATCATCTCCCTTCCACCTCCGGAACACGATCAATCGAAAGCAGGACTCATCATGGATGAGGTCGCGGCGTCGGCCACACTACATCCAACTTCCAACGCGGACGACAAAGACGTACCCTTCACGCTCGACATGAAAACCATGTTCGACGGAGATTGAAACAAACCATGCCAAGGGAAAAACTCACCGAGGCGCACATTGACCATGCCCTCCGTATCCTTGATGGCTGGCATGAGAAACTGACATGGGACGTCTATCTGCAAGTCCTGAAACAGGTCACCGGAATAAGTATAACTCGCCAGGGAATCCGTAAGCACCAACGGATCGTCGATGCCTTCGACGAAGCCAAGACCAGGATTGCTGTCAGCCGAAAAGCCATTGCTGCCAAAGCAGGTATCGTTCGACACGGCGACATGGCGCTCGAGTACGAGGTTGAGAAGAACCGTCGTCTGAGGGCGAAGGTTGACCGGCTTGAGCGGGAGAACCATGATCTGCTCGAGCAGTTCCAAAGGTGGCAGTACAACGCACAGAAAAACGGTATCAGTCAGGAGATCCTGAACCGCCCACTGCCTGCTCGGAAGACGCACCTCGATCGTCAGACACGCCAGAAGCGCGAACGCCGGAAACCGAATGAGGTTTGATTCATGGGTGAAGTCATCGAACGCGGCAAAGCCGGAGAGGCAAAGAACCGAGCTAAACTCAAGACCTACCTCAATGCCCTTAAAGAGGCCGGCGAGAAGCTTCCTCAGCGCGATGGTGGTCCGAACATAACAGCAATAGCTAGGGCGACGAAGATCGGCAGAAACGCCTTCTATGGCAGCCTCAAACAGGACTTGAACAATGCGGTGATGGAAATCGGCCTTGAGCCTCGGACTGCCCTAGGTAACCATCAAAGCGATGCGGCGGGATTTGCCGAAAAGGTAGATCGGCTCCTCAGGAAAAAACAGCAAGAGATAGATCAGCTGAAATCCGCTCTCGCTCAAGAACGTAGACTGGTCGCCAAACTGATCCGGGAGCAAAACCAGCCTCATGAAGCACGCGAAGCCATGCGCCCACACGGTCTTCGCGTGAGCCTTGCAAAGCGTAGGGAACTTGAGGCCCGCAAAAAATGACCACTTTGGCGATCACCTACAGGGACAGACACGGCACTGTAACGTCCCGAAAGGTGACCAACGCCCGGCTCATTGAAGAAAACGGCGCAAGAACCATTCGCGGTCAATGCGGCCTACGCGACGAACTGCGAACGTTTACTCTCGGTGGAATCCTCACATGCGTCGTAGTCACCGAACACGGCGCTATGCAGGTCGACGCAGAAACCTACCTGATGGACGTTCAGGGTCAGGCATATCGGCCCAATTTACCTCCCCAGAAAACTTCGCCGGGAACTGCTGAGTCTGGTCGTCGGAGCCGCCGCGTCGCGCCTGAAGGTCCTCACCTGGACCTGATGGATGCAAGGCCAAAGCCGCCGGAGGCGGGCGCCGCCA
Organism: Labrenzia sp. PO1; assembly: GCF_012273635.1. Taxonomy (NCBI): domain Bacteria; kingdom Pseudomonadati; phylum Pseudomonadota; class Alphaproteobacteria; order Hyphomicrobiales; family Stappiaceae; genus Labrenzia; species Labrenzia sp. PO1. The sequence goes on along the minus strand of NZ_JAAXCR010000003.1, from coordinate 36,964 downwards.
GGCGAGCCTTGCAGACGGATGGGACCGGTGAGACCGAAGAAAGGCGACAGCAAGGTGACAGAGATCAGGCCCTGGTCGTTGGAGAGTCCGAAAAGCGATATCATTTTCGTGATCTCGACCTGCTCGAACGCGAACTTACAAAGTCTGAGGACTTCCCAGGGATCGGAAAAGCTCGGGCCCGGAAATTGCGTGAGAGGTTCGGAGATCGCCTCCATGCAGTTCTATCCGATGGCGTTTCCGAACTCTTTGACGTTCTTCCGGGAGACGTTATCGGCCCCCTCCTCGACGGTTACCAGCTTCTGCTAGCCCGCATGGACCTGATCCAATGGTTGATGGATCTCCGCATCGATCCTGCAATCGCGACCGAAGTCATCAAGGCTTGGGGAGACGAAGGCGCTCGTGCTGTGCAGGAAAACATCTATCTGCTCATTCGGCACTTGGGATGGAGAGGCTGCGAACACCTTCGTGAACGCCTCGACATTCCAAAAAGTGATGATCGAAGGTTGGTTGGGGCGGTTGAAGCCGTATTGATTGCACAAATCCGAAACGCCCACACTTGGATACCTGAACAACTTTTCGTCGATGAAGTCGCAGAATTGCTTGGTGAAGCGAATTGGGCTGAACGAGCCGTCGAGATCGCCATCCCAGCGCGCGGCGCCGTTTACGTTGATGATGGTTTCCAGGGCCCAGGAGCGCACGACATGGAAGTCCATGTCGCAGAAGCAATCGCCAAACGCCTTCAGCCGCGACAGAAAGACTTCATTGCGAGCACATCAATTACACCTTCGGCTCTCGCCAATTCTCTAAAATCCGCCGAACGCCAACAAGGTTATCCACTAACCAAACGCCAGGCGGAAGCCGTTCGGACCGCAGCGAATGCTCCAGCGGTCGTTCTGGGCGGATACGCAGGCTCGGGAAAGACGACGGCCCTTTCTGCTCTCGTAAAAGTTCTGGAAGACGCAGGCCGACGCGTCGTCATGGCCGCTCTGAGCGGTCGGGCAGCTCAGCGAATGCGCGAACAGACCGGAAAGTCCGCTCTGACCATCGCGGCCCTAGTACGGCGTCTTAGAGATGGAAAGATCCAATTCGGACCGGAAGACACTCTGATCCTGGACGAAGCCAGCATGATTGACCTGGGGACATTGAGTGTTCTCTTCGACCGAATGCCGACGGGTCGACTGGTATTCATTGGTGACCCAGCTCAGCTCCCGCCCATCGGCTTCGGACGGCCATATCATGACCTCGTCGAACATACGAGGATACCGCGCGTGGTACTCGACCAGGTAATGCGACAATCTGCCGAGACTGGTATTCCCAAGTTTGCTGAGGACGTGAGGTTTGGCCGCGTACCTACCTTACACCAGTTCGCAGGTCTCAAGACGGGCGTGTCGTTCGTTCCCTGCAACGCCGATCAGGCAGTTGACACGATCATCAGCATTGGCCGACAACTCGCTGCATCCGGAGTTGATCGGAATGATATGCAAATCATTTCTCCCATTTCCGGGGGAAAGGCCGGAGTGGACGCCATTAACGCTCACTTCCACTGGCTCCGGTCTCACGACAAGAACGGCAATCCACGCGACATTCGGCTTTTCCCGGGACGAGACGGTCTTGCTGAAGGTGAGCCCATTATCTTCAAGGTCAATGACTACGACCGCGAGATATTCAACGGAAGCATGGGGCGGTTCATTGAAACCGATGGTGAACGCGCCCATTGCGTTCTTGATGGTAGATCGGTGACCCTGTCGGCTAACGACGCACTCAATGTCGCTCCTGCCTACGCCATCACGGTCCACAAGTCGCAAGGTTCAGAGTGGCCCATCGTGATCATGCCAGTGTTCCCGAACCCGCTGAATGACAGAACACTGATCTATACGGGGATCACGAGAGCAAAAACTCAGGTGATCCTCCTGGGCGATCGATCCGCGCTTGAAAGAGCGATCATTGAGAACTCGGCGGTCCACCAAAGGCGTACCCGTCTACCTGCTCGACTGGATGATGCACTGAACGCCTAGCTAAATCACGGCGTCGTTAGGCAAGCCTGATGTTGTGTTAAATGCACAACTCGTTCAAACGAAAGTTCACACCGAAATCCGATATCTCAACGAGGTCCTTTGGATCCCGGTAGGTCGTACGAGAAATGTCACTGCTTCCGGACCGAACCAAGACGGCAACCGGATCGTATTCCACGACGACGATTGTGCCGCCTTTTTCAACGGCTGCGTCCCAACGGTCTGTGAACTCCAGCAGGCTTTCTCTCGGGTCCGATACCAGGATCGTGACCAGACTGCGATCCGCATCGTCCAGGATGCGGTCGATGTTAGCGACGACGGTTTCTCTACTTATTGTCACAACAGGATTCTCTCAACCTTACGAGCATACCTCAACGGCGGTCCGTTGTGCGGTCTGAATGCCTTCAACTTGCCCTCACCAGCCCCTCAACAAACTGAAAGATCCGGACCATCGCGAGCGTATCGAGCTTGCAGTACTCCAGGAGGGCCTGTCGTAGTCGCGCCTGCTTTTCCGGATCGGTTTCGTTGATCATTTTATTCCAGCCATTCATTGCGGCTGTCCCGTCGCCGATTTCCATCCCCTCGTAGCTGAGTTCAGGCACGACAATAGGGAGAACCTTCTTGATGGATGTCGATCCATTGAAACGGATATCGACATAGCCCGTCTTGAAGACATCCATAAGGTCGACTGTTCGATCGACCAGTCCAAGGAGAAAGTCCCGTTTGTCCGGGAACGCCTGACCCATCTCGTTGTTTCGAGCGTTTTCGAAGGTCTTGTTCCAGGTGATGACGGATCCGCTCGCACCGACGGCGCTTTCCAGGGCTTCCACCAATGGACGCGGGAGTTCCGGCCGATCCGCTAGATATTCGACATGATCGACCCGACCATCTTCATTGAGGACATGGAGGGAAAACTGAAACGGCATCTGCTGTTGCGGCCCTGTCCCATCAACGATCGGGATGGCGGATAGGTAGGTTTCGTAATCAAGAAAATAGAGCGGGTACGCCAGCACACTGATGAAATTCGCAATGTCGGCGAGGTCAACATAAGGGTTCTCGATGTTGTGTGCCCGGACAATCGGCTGCTGGAAGCGTGAAACCTCATCGAGTTCGATCTGATCCAGTCCAAACCGTCCTTCTGCGACGAAGTTCTCCAGCTTCCTGCCAGACAAACGCGGCAGAGAATAGATCGAGTATTCTGGAATGCCCAGGTTGAAGTAACCAAAGCTGTCGCAATGATGCAACCGACTGAGGTTCAGGCAGGTACACGAGCTCTCGTCTATCGCCGCCTCAGTAAGGAGTGAGAGCGCCTCGGCGATTTCCCGCTCTGTTTCGTCCAGCAGGCCCTTCACCCGAACGGTTTCATCAGCAAAGGTGAGAAGTTCTCCGGGATCTATCTCGCCATCACGAACGTAGTCCTTGTTCAAGTGAACGATGAAGACGTTCCTGACGTCTCGCCCTGCCCTTGTGGCTGCGATCGTCTGGAACGCCGCGTCCTTCAGCTGGTTGTGCGGTTTCCCGTCCTTCACGCTGGTCGAGGACTTGATCTCAAAGACATCGATGGTGCCATCCTCGTTCTCCCGGAGCATGTCCGCACGGGCATGGAGTCCCTCGCCTGTCTCGAACACACCCTGGAAGGAATAGGATTCGGCATCCGGCCAATCCTTGACCAACTGACGTACGAATCCTTCGACCTGATAGCCTTCCGCAGCCAGTTTCTGGGCGAAATCGGAAAACTCGCCCTCAGGATAAACCCCCGGCTTGTGCTGTTTCAGCCAGAGCGATTTGGGGCAATTCAGATACTGGATAAAATCAGTTTTCGATAACATTTCATCAGACATTCAAATAGCTGTTTGAACTGGAGCGTCCCATTAAACGTGGTTCAAAATTCACCCCAACAACCAAGCAAAAATTGTACACCCAGTATATACAAGCATGGATTTGAACTTATGCGCAGAATCTGGTCAAGCTTGTCATAATGACTGCAAGCCTCTCAGGGCCTAAGGTGCGTATCCGCGTAAAGATCGAGAAGAAAATTAATGGCAAAACTTACCCTTGAAAAACTCGAACGCCACCTGTTCGCAGCAGCCGACATTCTTCGCGGCAAGATGGATGCGTCGGAGTTCAAGGAGTACATTTTCGGGATCCTGTTCCTTAAGCGCTGCTCCGATGTGTTCGAGCAGCAGCGAGAAAGGATACTGAAGGAACAACGAGGTCTTGGCCGATCAGAGCAGGAAGCCCAGCAACGGGCGGATCATCCGTCCTCGTACACCAAGACCTTCTTCGTGCCTCCGGTCGCCCGTTGGGATCGCCTCCTGAATGACGTCCACGCCAACGTCGCCAACGAATTGAACAAGGCCCTTGAGGGGCTTGAGAACGATAACCACAATGCATTGCGGGGCGTGCTGGGGCACATCAATTTCGCCCACAAGGTCGGCGAGTCGGAGATCCCGGACGAGAGGCTTCGCCGTCTCATCAGCCACTTCAACAAGTACCGCCTGCTCGATGAGGACTTCGAGTTCCCCGACCTTCTCGGTGCAGCCTACGAATACCTGATCAGCGAATTTGCGGACTCCGCGGGCAAGAAGGCGGGCGAGTTCTATACGCCGCGTGGCGTCGTGCAGTTGATGGTGCGCATCCTCGATCCGCAGGGCGGCACGTCGCTCTACGATCCCACCTGTGGCAGCGGCGGCATGCTGAACCAAGGCTACGAATACGCTCTACAGCATGACGGCCGACGCCTGAGCCTCTATGGCCAGGAAGACAACGGCGCGGTTTGGGCCATCTGCCGGATGAACCTTCTGCTACATGGCATCCCCGACGCCGACATCCGGAACGGCGACACGCTTGTCGATCCGAAGCATATCGAAGACGGCCGCCTCATGCGGTTCGACCGAGTGATCGCGAACCCTCCGTTCAGCCAGAACTACACGAAGCGCGGCATCCAGTTTGGCGACCGCTTTCGCTTCGGCTGGTGCCCCACGACGGGCAAGAAGGCCGACCTGATGTTCGCCCAGCACATGCTGGCCAGCCTGAAGCAGACCGGCAAGATGGCCGTGGTGATGCCGCACGGCGTGCTGTTTCGAGGCGGCGAAGAGAAGAAGATCCGGATCGCGTTGCTCAAGGAGGACTGCATTGAGTCGGTGATAGGCCTGCCGCAGAACCTCTTCTACGGAACGGGGATCCCGGCCTGCATCCTCGTGATGCGCCACCCGGGCGGGAAGCCCGACGTGCGCAAGGGCAAGGTGCTCTTCATCAACGCGGACCGCGAGTATCGCGAAGGGCGCGCGCAGAACTTCATCGACCCGGAGCACATCGAGAAGATCGTCAACGCCTACGACGCGTTCGCTGACGTGCCGGGCTTCGCGTCGGTCGTCGACAACACGACGATCATCAAGGACGAAGCCGGCAACCTGAACATCCGGCGCTATGCCGACAGCAGCCCGCCGCCCGAGCCCCACGATGTGCGCGCGCATCTCCATGGCGGCGTGCCGAAACGGGAGATCGAGACCAACCGCCCGCACGCGCAGGCACAGGGCTTCGACGTCGACACGCCGTTCGTCGACCGCGATGCAGACTACGCCGAGTTCGCGGACACCGTCGAGAAGCGTGCCGATATCAGGACCCTCGTCGAGTCGGACCCCGGCGTTGCGACTCGGCAGGGTGAGATGGTCGCGGCCTTCGATGCCTGGTGGTCGTCGGCGCGGACCGGGTTGGCGGAGCTTCCCGAAAGCAAGCGCCTGATGCCGCTGCGGCGCGAGATGCTCGACAGCTTCGAGCCCGCCATACTGCCGGTCGGCTGCCTCGACCGCTATGCGCTGATGGGCTCCATTGCGGGCTGGTGGGACGAAATCCGCTACGAGCTGCGCGTCATCGTTGAGAACGGGTTCGCCGAACTGGTCGACGGGTGGGTCGAGACGTTGCGTTCGGCGCTGGAGGATGAGGACGCGGACGACGACGAGGACAGCGACGCCAAGAAGACCGTGAAGGTTACACTGGAGGAGCTGCTCGCCCATCCCTTCGTGCGCCATCGCATGGCGGACTACGTCACCGAGCTGTCCGCCGCACAGGCCGAGGTGGAGCAGATCAAGGCCGAGAAGGAAGCCTGGGAGACCGGCGACGGGGTGGAGGGTGCCGAGGATTGGCTGGACGGGGCCGAGGAAGGCAGCAACCTCGCCAAGGAGCTGGAAAAGCGGCGCAAGGAACTGCGCACCGAAATGAAGGACGACGACAAGCGCCGGAAGACGCTGGTGAAAACCACGGGCACCGGCAAGCCGTCCAAGGGCTCCATCGACTGGTTGCGCGCGCAGGGCACGGATGTGCGGGAGTTCGAGGCCGAACTGGCAGCTATCGAACGCCGCCTCGCCCCGCTGGTCGAGGAGGCGGAGACCATCGACGCCATGCTCGCACCCTATGAGGCGATCAAGGAGGAGCTGAAGGAGGCGCGCGCAACGCTGCGGCGACTCAAGTCGGCGTTCGTCGAACGGCTGACGGCCGCACGGGCCGAACTGGACGACGATGATTGCCGCGAACTGGTGCTCGACATAGACCGCGAGCGGCTACTCGACCGGCTCGAGCGCGCCCGCGTGCGCCGTGTCGGCGCTTTGGTGGCGGACCTGGAGCGGTTCTGGGACAAGTATCGTGTCAGCCTCGCGAAGATCGGGACCCGGAGGGCAGACGCGACGACTCGGCTAGATGGCTATCTGCTGGAGCTCGGGTATGCCTAAAACCATCGTATCCGATCTGGTCGAACCCATCATAGACAAGCAGGTTGCGGACCAAGCGAGGCCGGAGGCTTACATTGGCCTTGAGCATATTCCAGAGCGAGCCATCCGCATCGAGAGGGCCGGCAACACAGAGGCCATTCGCGGGATGTGTGTCCGCTTCTCCAAAGGCGACATATTGTTCGGGAAACTCAGGCCGAACCTGCGGAAGAGCGTCCTGGCTCCGGTGGACGGCTTGGGTTCGACAGAAATTGTTGTTCTGCGGCCCAAGCCGGGCGTTGATCCTTCGTTCGCGGGCCATGTCCTGCGCTCGGAAGCCGTATTCTTTGAAGCAGAGAGAATGACCGAGGGCACCCGGATGCCCCGAACATCGTGGAAAACGCTTTCAGAGATCGAGGTCTTCGCTCCATCAGACGAGAGCGCACAGAAGCTTATCGCCGACGTCCTCAATGCCATCGATGATGCAATTCTCGAAACGGATGCAGTAATAGAGAAGCTAAATGCGGTCGGTAAAGGCATAGCGGCCGACCTGTTTTATCTCGGCTTGGATAGCAATGGTGAGCTGCGGCAGCCGGATGCCCTTACGCAAACGGCGCTCGGTGCGCTCCCTCTCGATTGGACCGTTGACCGCCTAGATACGATTTTCGGCGTCTTTGGCGGCAAGAGGCTCCCCCTGGGTCATACCTACGCGATGGAGGAGACAGGGTTTCGTTACCTTCGAGTAACGGACTTCTTTGGAGAAGCAAGTCGACCACACGAACTGCCGAGCTTGAAGGCCAGGACCTTCAAGGCCCTTCAGCGATACGAAATCACTGACGGCGCTCTCGCCGTCTCTATCGCTGGTTCAATCGGTCGATTTTATCCATTCAACAACGACACGGATCTTCGCGTCATCCTGACTGAGAATGCCGCGCGCCTTGAACCAAAGAAGTCGATAAATCCTGACTTCTATGCCCGTTTTCTGAATTCGCTTCCGGTCCAGAAGCAGGTGGAGCTTGAGATTGGCACTGGTGGAGGGGTGCCGAAGCTGGCGCTTCACCGAATCCAGGCGCTCAAAGTCGTCGATGTTCCGCGGGATGAGCAGGATGAAATATCGCGACGCCTCAGCGCGCTGGAACTCGAAATCCAAGCTTACCGCGAAGAACGCGCCAAGCTTTCATCGCTTCGCGAGGGTTTGCGTGACGACCTTCTTACTGGCCGCAAACCCGTCGTGGCCATTCGGGAGGCTGCCGAATGAGCCAACAGGACCGTCTGGACGAACTGAACGTCGTCGAACGCCCTCTGTTGCGCCAGCTGGGCGTCATGGGCTGGACCCATGTCGAGGGCGCCGACGAGGACCCGAGCACCGGCAGGAAGGACTATCACCTGCTCGGGCGCGACACCTTCCAGCAGACGCTGCTGCGCGATCGGCTCGAGGCCGCATTGCGCCGTCTGAACCGAAACGTCGATGGCTCCGAGTGGCTGGACGAGCGCCGCATCAGCCAAGCGATCTCGCAGCTCGAACGGCCGACCGCGCGGGACTTCATTGCGATCAACGAGGAGCTGCACGACAAGATCGTGCGCGGTGTCAACGTCTCGGGCCGCGATGGCGAGCACGAACGTCCCGTGCGCTTCATCGGGTTCGCGCCGGACGACGAGAACGAATTTATCGCGGTCAACCAGTTCCGCGTTGACCCGCCCGGCGCTGTTGGCGACCGCGGGTTCATCGTGCCGGACGTCGTGCTGTTCGTAAACGGTCTGCCGTTGGTGGTGATCGAGGCCAAGAGCCCCGCCGTCACCGACCCCATCGCCACCGCCATCGACCAGATGCGTCGCTACGCCAACCGCCGCGTGCCCGAAAAGAACGAGGGCGCGGAGCGGCTGTTCTGGACGAATCACCTGCTCGTCGCCACCGACTACTACGATGCGCGCGTCGGCTCGGTTACCGCCCGGCCCGACGACTTCCTCCCGTGGCGCTCGGTCAAGCCGGTCGGCATCGAGCAGACGCGCGCCGCCATGGACGAGGTTTGCGGTGAGCTTGGCAAGGCGCCGGGCTCGGAACTGTTGAAGCAGGAGGTTCTGACGGCGGGCCTGTTGCGGCCTAAGTACCTCCTCGACGCGCTACGCTCTTTCACTGTCTACATGACGACGGACGACGGCGTGCGCATCAAGGTAGTGCCACGCTACCAGCAGTTCCGTTCGGTGCACATCGCGTTGCAGCGCCTTCAGGAGGGCAAGACCCGGCGGCAGGATGGTATGAGCGACCGCCGGGGCGGCATCATCTGGCATACTCAGGGCTCGGGAAAGAGCCTGACTATGGTGTTCCTGGTCAGGAAGCTGCGGACGATCGCCGCACTTCGGAGGTTCAAGGTAGTCGTGGTCACCGACCGGACCGACCTCGAGGATCAGCTGTCAAAGACGGCGAAACTGGCCGGCCAGGTCATGCGGGTCGCGCGCAATGCCGATGGCGCGAAGATACATCTGGGCCGGCAGGAGCCTGACCTCGTGTTCGTGATGATCCAGAAGCTTCAAGAGCGGAACGGCGAAGGCGATGAGCAGGAAATCGTGTTCGCTGCCGAGAACGACGAGCAGTCCGACGCCAAGGACGAGAACCGCCTTTTTGCCAAGACCGACGAGCTGCGCTCCGGCAAACTGGTCGCGAAAATCGGCGAGCGAAAGGCGTTCCCCGTCCTGAACGAGAGCGAGGACGTCCTCGTCCTCATCGACGAGGCGCACCGTTCGCACACCAGCGGGCTCCACCAGAACCTGCTCGACGCACTGCCGAACGCCGCGCGGATCGGATTTACCGGGACGCCTATCGAAGAGAAGAACAAGAAGAAGACGCGCGAGATCTTCGGCGCCTATATTGACCGCTATCTCCTCCAGGACGCAGAGGCCGACGGCGCCATCGTGAAGATCCTGTACGAGGGACGGGAGCTAAGGGCCGATGTCACGGACAAGGGCACGCTGGACGGGCTGTTCGACGCCACCTTTGCCGGAAAGTCGGCCGACGAGCGCGAGGCCATCAAGGACCGCTATGCGACGCGCGCGCGCGTCCTCAACTCGGCTGACCCGCTGAAGGCCAAGGCGATTGATGTGCTCCGGCACTACATCGTCAACATTCTCCCCAACGACCTGAAAGCGCAGCTCGTTGCGGCGAGCCGAGAGTTGGCGGTCCAATACGTCGACGCCCTGAATGACGCCTGCGACGAGATCGTTGCCGCCATCGAGGGCGCCGCTGACATACTGAAGGATATCGCCCCAGAAGACGCGCAGGAGGCTGGCGGCGACGTGGCATTCCTCTCCACCGCATTGCCCTATCTGGACGCGATCAAGGATCTCGAGTTCGCAGCGGTCATATCCGTGGACCACAACGACCTCCCTCACCTGAAGGCCTGGGGCGGCGTGGCGGAGACGAAGCAGCGCATCGAACGATTCAAGAAACCTCTGTCCCAGGACGCTCTTGCGATCCTGGTGGTGAAAAGCAAGCTGCTCACTGGCTTTGACGCCAAGGTCGAACAGGCGATGTATCTCGATCGGGCCATATCGGGCGCCGAACTGCTGCAAGCCATCGCTCGTACCAACCGAACGGCGGGGGAAGCCAAGCGCTTCGGAATCGTCGTGGACTACTATGGTGTCGGTAAGAACCTGGCGGACGCCTTGGCGATCTACGATGCGGAAGACCAGAGCGATCTGACAGGTGGCATCGGCAAGCCCGAAGACCTCTTGCCAGAGTTGCGACAAGCCCGTGACGCGGTAGTCAAGCACTTCACCGATGTCGGGATAACCCTGGGGTCCGACCTGCAAGCCTACGTCGATGCATGCGTGGCCAAGCTGAAGGACCAGAAGTTCCGGGCTCAGTTCCTCGTTCTCGTCAAGCAACTGGTCGGCTTGTTCGATGCTCTCATGCCGCGCCCCGAAGCACGACCGTTCACGCGTGACGTGAAAATCTATGCGTTCATCGCCAAGGCTACGGCGAACCTTTACCGAGACCGTTCTCTCGACGTCCGGGGTGTTGCCCACAAGGTTCAAGCCATGCTTGATGCCTACATCGAGGCGCACGGCATCGACCCGAAGGTACCTCCCATCGAGATCCTGGACCCGAACTTTGCTGCCGAGGTGGCACGGAAGCCGAGCGGGCGGGCGAAGGCGGCGGAAATGGAAAACGCTCTTCGCCACCACATTTCGATATCCTTCGATAAGGACACAGCGAAGTACAAGACGCTCAGCGATCGCCTTGAAGGGATCCTCACGAGCCACCATGAGGACTGGGATGAAATTGCCCGACAACTTCAGGCGCTGATCGATGACGCTGTCGCTCGCTCCGGTGGCGGCTTCACAGCCCATGGTCTGGAACCTCACACGGAAGCTCCGATCTTCGGAGTCCTCCGCATACGCTATGGTAATGATGATCGAGATGCGGATTTGATAGAGCTTACGGCCAGGATCGTTCAGCACTTGCGAGAGGAAAGCGCTGTCTCAGGGTTCTGGGACAATTCAGTAAGCCAAGAGGCAGCTAGGCGTTGGATTTTCCAACATCTCGACAACAGTAGCATCTTCGACTTCGGTGGCCTGGACGCGATCTCCTCTGACTGCATGGGGGTCGCAAGAGCAAACCGGGCGGCATTCACGTCATGAGCGAAGCAATCCACATCGACGACCTCGTATTTTCGGTGAAACGAAGCACGAGACGAAAAACGGTCGGCATTACGGTCGAACGAGACAAGCGTCTCATCGCTCACCTCCCTCACGAGGCCACGCTCGATGAGGCAGAAAAGCTGATAGCCACGAAGTTGCTGTGGGTACATCAAAAACTAGCCGAGCAAGGTGGGAATGCACGAGACGAAGTTTTTCGTCCCGCAGAGTTCGTAGACGGTGAAGGCTTCCATTTTCTTGGCAAGCACTATCGCCTCAAACTCGTTGATATTCCCAAGCACGCCACCGATATACCGAGCGTTCGGTTCGAGGGGGACCGGCTCCTGCTGCGGCGAGAGCAATCTGTGGCAGGAGCGAAGAGGATTGCCGAGTATTACACAAGAGCTGCCCATCCCTACCTGAATGACGCCGTTCAAAAGTGGAAGAGGATTGTCGGCGTAGAGCCTGGACGATTTGTACAGGTGATGGATCTCGGCTTCAGATGGGGCTCTTGCAGTACGGATGGAACTCTGAACTTCCACTGGCGTATCATGCAGTTACCGCCACAAATGATAGATTACATCGTCGTTCATGAACTCGCACACATTAAGGTTCCAGACCACTCTGCAACATTCTGGAAGCTCGTTGGTCTCGCCATCCCAGATTTCGAGGCACGACGGAAATGGTTGCAGCAGAAGGGCGGCGAACTTTGAGGGTCGCCTAAAAAAGGTTTTGAACCTCCTGCTACTCCGGAAATAAGTAGGCAACGATCTGACTAACTAGGGGCTCCATGAACGGCATTCGATCGCGGAAGTCGTCTTCGTTCTTGTTTGCATAGTGTCTAGCGATGGGCCCCTTGCCTGCCTGCTCAAACTCCTTCTTGACGAAGATCGCCCAGTCGTCGTGCAGATGCTCATCCAAGGTAGTCTCAGCATTCACGATCTGATTATTGAGTTCACTTGAAATCACACTTGGCACATCTCGGCTTTTGAGATGCCCACGCCCGTCGGCCCATTCCCAAGCAGCTTTGTCATAGAGGCACTCAAGGACAACTGGCACATGGAACCCAGCGTCAAACACCGGAAACAAATGCGGCGGCGTGGGGAGCTTAAAGCACTTTGCCGATCTTATGTTATCCCCTACTTCATTCCATTTCTTTAGGGCGGTCTTCGCTTCCGGGTCGAGATCCAAAATACCAGCTGCCCTGGGAAGCTCAGGATGGTGTTTTGCTCGGCTACGCCAAGACTGAAGCATATCGACCACGTAGTTGATCCCAGCCCCCACTTTCGTTTCGACATCGATTTCAGCAGCCCTTTCAGCTGCAAAAACCAACAGAGATTTCTCGATGATGAGTTTGTCGGAATCGCCCTCTACAAAAATTTTCCGGCGGTTCGCCTGGGCGAGTTGATCCACCTCCGCACGGGCTTGTTCCTGGCGTCGTACTCTGTCCTCCAACTCCGTCACCATGGGGGCGAACAGGGCAGTGGTTCCCATCCGATCATCAAGATCGGCCAACTCGGATAACTGGTTGGTCCCTGCTTCATCCGTCTCCCGGAAGATGTGGTGGCAGGAAATCTTACACTCACCTTCTGCCTGCTTGCGATGCAGGTTGTAAAAGACAGGGGAATGGGTGGTTAGGAATACTTGGGAGACACCATGCCCTATGAAGCCCCAGAATTGGTCAGCGAGTTCAACGCAACTGGACAGTTCGAGATTGTTCTCCGGCTCTTCGTAGCCCCAGATGAACGTGTGTGGCTGGGCCCCGCGCACCTGAAGGCCCCGCTTCTTGTCTGCCATAAATTTAAGGATCAGGGGAATATGTCTGGCCTTTATCCCGTCTCCTCGAGCATCAAGCGAAATATCCTGACCTTCGCTTAAGAAATCGAGGCTTTCGAAAATATGGCTAAGGTCCTTGGGCAGTGCTAGGCGGGACCGGAAACCGAGGGACGCCGTGATCTGGTTCGTCAGGTCTTCAAGTTGGTGGGATATAGATTGTTCAAAATCTTGGCTTGAATTCCGGAATTCCCGATCAGCAACTTCAGCGATGATGTCGTAGATGCTCGCGCGAAGTTCGGAGAAGTATTCCAGGTCTTTTATCGCGGGCACATAGACGAAATTGATGTTACGCAGCAGTGCATGCGCATTGGACTGCGGAGGAATAACGACCGTTTCCACATTTGCTGCGCCACGCGGCCCGGCTTGCCGCCGCCGCCCAGAGTATTCGTCATGGACCAAACCCTCTGACCGCCATCGACGCTCCCAAACTACGTAATCGCCGTTTGTGGCCCGATAAGACTCAGGCATCGTGATTTCGAGCTTGATGGAGATTTCTTTGGCTCGTCGGTTGGGGTTGTTGAATACGTTGTGGTCGATCTCGAAATCGAGGTCATTGGCGGGCATGGTGCGGCCATTAAAAAACAGGTTTAGGGCTCTGAGAATATTCGACTTACCAGAGTCGTTTTTACCTACGAGGACCGCCAACTTACCCGGACTTAATGACAAATTTCGCACCGATCGAAAGTTACGAATTTCTATTTTAGTTATGTTTAGTCCCATAATTCCGCTGAAACCTCCCCAAGCCCATCCATCACACGTTGAACGAGATACAAAGAGCTCGCAAGCCTGAGTTGCTTTTCAGCTTGGCGTATGATGAATGAGCGCACGCTTTCCAGTGGAAATAATAACTGGTGATCGTGTTTTCGTTTTCGTCCAGGATTTTACGAACGTTTGAACTTCAGACTGCTATTGTTGCCTAGAATTATGAGGCCACCACGTTCGTCGTGGCAGTGCTAACCAAGGCAACCCTTCGAAGCCGCACAACACAGCGGAGCCTTTCATGGCCGCTCGAAGCGATAGCGTACCGAGCCGCTTCGCAGCACGCGGAAACGATGGCGAGTATTCGATGCTACCGGGTTGGACAGTGGAAGAACGCGCCATCGCGCAGGATCGAACACAAACGGGACGTAGAGGATACGGTAGCGCCGCTTGCGCTCGAGGCTTGCACTACCCGCGACTTCGAGTTCCCGCGCGGTGAGTTCAAATTCTCCGCCCGCGTCCATTGCGGATTTCACCTCGTAGAGCCATTCGTTTCGCTCCGTAATGACCCGGAAATCATAACCGAGGCCGTCATCGCCGGCTGAACCTGTACAGAAAGCAGCGCGGTTGGACGAGACCCAGCAGGCATCGGACATTTCCTTGGCATGACGCCTACGCAAATACTCGCGGGCGAGCCACTCGCTGGCAACACCCATCGCGGTCTTCACCGATTCTGGCGGTTGAGACCGCCATGACTGACCGCCGCCTCCCCCGCTGCCCCTGGAAGTTCCCAGTACTTGCTGATCCTGCGAGAGCAATCGTGGGGCGCGGCTCCGCGTGTACCATTCATCGCTATTTTCAATAGCGGCGGCAGCAAGCGTCTCAAAGCTACGGACGAAGTCTCCAGCCCCCGCGTCCAGATCGTCGCCAGCGAACCTGATTGTGCGCCGCGCGACTTCGGCTTTCCGTCTCACCTCACGCGCCTCAATCACATCGCGTTGTAGATCGTCGGGAACGAGCCCAAGGCGCGCTAGATCGGCTGTGAGCGGCATATCGGCGGACCAGGCCCCCACGCGAGCGTAGAACTTCGGAAGCTGTGCCAGGTCGAGCTTCTCGAAGTCGAGCAAGCCAGCCTCGTCAAGCGTGCGGACCAGCGTCTGCGGGTCGGCCGCCTCGACCAATGCCGGCACTGTCGTATCGTTTTTGCGGCACCAGGCGCGGACCAATCCAGCGAGGTCTGAATGATGGGCGAGCACGAGCTTACGGTTGTCGATGGTGACATTGTCGAGCGGGGGTAGATCGACATCGGGCACATGCGAACCCAGTAGCTCTGCGGCGGCCTCCGTCGCGCGCGCGGCTACGACTTCACGGCTGAGCGTTTCGAGTATACGAGGCCACGCTGGATCGAATGTTACGAAGTCGAGGCCCCGCGCGGCGACATAGGGAGCAAGGTCTTCTCCTGCGGCCCACACCTTAGCAAAACAACGCCGTATCCGATCAAGCAACCCCGGCTTGAGTTCGTCGAGATATACCTCGAATGTGCGCCGGAAGTCGTTCTCGTCGTTGAGCGGCGGGTAACCCAGCGACGCGAGTGTTTCACCGTAGGAAACGAAATCAAACCCCATCTCTTGGCGGATGAGCCCCTGATTATCCGTTTCTTCGACTGCGGAGAGCGCTCGCTCGGCGGTCGTCTCGTTGAACCTCTTTGTAATCCATGCGCGAAGGTTCAGCGACGGCCCAATCCGATCGTGCAGGTCTTCGAGGTCCCCAGCGCATTCAAGCCCCCCGAGATGCGCGACAACAGGAAGCAAGGCACGCATCCGCCTTTCGACACCGCCGCGAGTCGCCGCGAAATGGTCGCGTATGATGCTTTCATCGCGCTTAATAGCGCTCGCATATTGCGCCTCGGTCGGTTTTCCTACGCCGGCGAACCCCGCCCGTTTCAGACGTTCGAGCATGATTTCTAGCGTGTTTCGCCGCACCCCCATCAATTTGGTAATGGCTGGAGCCGCCTCGCAAAGCAGGTCGAGCCCTATGGCCGCGTCCGAGACCAGCACCAGGGTCGGCGACTTCGGATGAGCCACGGGTTGGGCACGTTCGTCTTTGCGAGCGTGCACCAGCTCATCATCAATCATCAGCGAGAAGTTGGCGCAGCGTTGGAGCCGGATCCGGCGCAGACGTCGCTCCAACTCGTCGGGCGGTATGGTTCGCAATTCGAGGGGGTCGCCCAGATATTCGTGCGCAAGGACAGCCGCATCGACAAGCCAGGCGAGCGGATCGGCGACGAGCGAAAGAGAACCCGCGTGGGCTTCGAAGTCCTTGCCGTCGACAATGAGCCTTACATTGCGCGAGTCTGTCACCTGGACCTGAAAGCCACCCATAGCCTCGATAAGCTCGGCGATCACTGCGCTGTCATTTTCGCCGATGTCGAGTATCGCCTCACCGCGATCGGCCAATGCCCGCGTCGCGAACCCCTGTCGTTCGCTGGCGACATGGACGAGCGGCGGATTTGTTGCATCCGGACGATAGAGTTCGAGGCTTCCCGCGCGCTCGACCACTAATGAAAGCGACGCAGGCAATGCACGTTTCGTTTCGGCGACATCACTCCAGGCACGTCGCAGTTGATCGCGAAGGTCGCGGCGCTCGGCGGCCGAGAGGTCTTCGAGACTTTCTGCGAGGGATACGAGGCGTGCAGGAGCATTGTCGCGGTTCGACCAGTCGCGAAGTCCGATGCGTGGGTCGAACAGAATCGGGGGTAACATCGCGCGAGCGCCAACTTCGCATTGGAAGCGCGGAACGAAACGCGGCGGCGGTTGGCGGGCAGCGGTCGTTGACCAACTCGCAGCGGGCACCGCGAAGACGACCTCATCCTGTTTCGTGCTAGCAACCCAGGGGGCGGTGGCGAGAAACACCGCCAGCGGCGTTGGCAGCTCGACGCGGTTGTATTGGCGATAGTGATCGATCGAGAATTTGAAATACTTGTCGCCATGGTCTCGCAGTAATGTGACGATGAGGTCGGACAGCGCGGCACGGGCGTCGGCGGACATCTCGTTGTATTCAGTCTGACCCGGCAGCCTCCAGATTTCGCCGGACAGGTCGTAATACGTAAGTGGATTCTGGAAGGACGTTGAGTCGACCTTGGCGACCCATGCCCTGTCGAAGCCCTGCTTCGCCGAGACGGTGGAGAGGATACCATTCCAATAACCGCTCGGCGTGCCACTGCGCCGCACTTCGGCAGCGAGCGGCGGAAGGCCGTCACTCGTTTTCAGCAAGCCTAGAAAGCGAGCCCAGTCTTCGCGCCGATCGTCCGCGGCGGCCCGCGGCCATTCGCCGAAGCTGACAAGCAAACGGTCGCGCGCCTTAGCGCAATCAGGCGACACAGCGGATGCCTCAACGAGGTACTGCTCAACTGTTCGGCCAAGTGATGTCCATGTGCTTGAGAATAGAGCTGTCCGTGCCGGACTCCATCCGCCGAGTGTCGGTACCGACAAATCGGCCGCGCGCAGGGCTTGCTCGATCGGTTTCCCTCCCCTGCTGCGCCACACCTTGAACGACCAGAGCAAAGCTTCACGACGTTGGAGATCGCTTGCTTTAGGCTCGAGCGCGCCCTTTAGCGCGAGCAGCACGTCGAGCGGATCGTAACTCCTGAGGAGTTTGGCTTGCTCGAATGCGCGTTGGGTCGTCTCATTGAGCGTGATCGCATCATTCAAGAAACGGAACTTGCGCTTGAGCGACGCCGGCGGGTTGGGCGCGCCTTCACCGCGCCGCCCGCGGCCGGCTTTAGTCCGAACGAATACCGGGGGAGCACCGTCGCGGCCTAGTGCCGTCGCCGCATAAAGCTTGCCATCAGCACCGACCAGTATCTTCCGGCCCTCGAGCGACGACAGTTTGAGTGCGGCCGCGTCAAACACCTTGTGGACATCTTCGAGAAATGTCTTCCACCGGGTCGGAAAGACACGGCGCTCGCGCGCGAGCCAGTGGGCCACCGCTTCAGTCCAACCGCACAATACGTCGCTGGATGGCTCCAATGGCAAATTAACCAACGCCGCGAGTGCCTTGATACGTGACACGCGGTCGGCGCAGAGCGCATCTGCAAGGATTTCCGCGTCAGCGACTTCAGCGAGCCGCCGCATCGTCATTTGCCTCGTCTTGACCTCGGGCCAAACGTAGAGTGTTTCGAAGCTCGCCCAGTTCGACGCACCACCCGAAACGATCGGCCAAATCGCTGCTTTGTCGAGCGGGCGTTCGATATTTCGGAAGGCGGCAAGCAATTTCTGCGTATGCGGCTGCGACCATGCGGCGAGATCAACGACAGTTGTTGATGGCAATTGATGGGCCAAGTCGACGATTTCGGTCGCAGCCATCGCGCAGGCCGAGGCTGCTGCCTCAAGCAGATGCCTATTGAGCGGCAAATCGGGCTTCATAGAGCGGCGATCGATGTCGGCGAAAAACGGCGCATCGATATGGCCAGCTATCGGCGAGGTTGAGTTTTCCGTCATTGGCAGAAAATTGTAGAGACGCCCCGCCCCCCCGTGTCCGACGAGCGGCACGGCAACAGATACGACCGCCTCGCCGTGCCATTCGAGCCACCGTTTCAGCGTCGGCGCAGCCTGCACACTTGCGCGGACCGCATCAAGAAGGGGGGGCTTTGGCAACACCGATCGAGCGAGAAGGTAGGTGCTGCCATCGACCATAACCTTCGCCAACGAACAGGCACCGGATGCCTTATCGGCAAGCTGTTCTACCGAGCGGGTCGATCGGCGGTGCACAACGGCAGTGCCATCGCGTGCGATTTCGACATCCAGCGCCGCGAGCCGCTCAAGGAACAGGAGCACGGGTACGTCAGGATCAAGCAACTCGTTGACCTGTCGTTCGGCAAGTGCGACGGCATCCGCAGACCGCAGCGGCAGCGAGACGACGGTGGCGAAGCCGGCGGCTGCGAGCGCGTCGACGGTATGGTTGCGCTCTGATACGGGCTTGGGAACTAGGTAACGCGGGACGGTGGCGGCGACGTCGCGCGCGTCCTCGAGGGTTGCCCCGAGGGCCAATAAATCCGCCTCGATCTCTTCCTGGGTTGCAAATCGAAAACAATAGCCGTCAAAGCGACCGCGCGCTCCCGCAGGAGAACACGAGAATATCCGAACCTCGTCAGTCAGCGCTTCAACACTTCGGAAACCAAGCCCCTTATTGCCAATCCCTTCCCCGATCCGCTTGTCGCTGGTTCCGATATTGATGACCGCGTCAAGGTTCGACCGGGTGAAGGCTTGCCCGCGGTTGGCAACGAGTAACTCGCCTTGATCGTCAGAAGAAATTAGGAGCCGAACAGCTATTTCTCCGGTGCCATCGTGCGTAGATGGCGGGTGCGCGTCATGCCCGTTTTGCACAAGTTCGAAGAGGACACGGTCGCCATATTGCGTCCCGATGACTTCATTGAGATTCTTGAGGCTTTCATAGACCTTAATTTTGCGCCGACGGCCTTCGAGCGCATATTCGAGTTGCGACGTCGCGATGTCCGTGATTTCGCTAGCAAAGACCGACAGTTTGAGATCGCGGTCGGCTTGTCGAAGCGCGTCACCGTCAGCAATGATCGACAAGAACTGCTCCCCTCTCCAGGGCTTTTAGCTTCATTAAACCTGGACCTTTTCCACCCGTTTCCGATCGAAAGTGATAGCATGTGGGAGAAGAAAGCAACCCATCAGTGCCGGTTCGAACAACCACCCACTTGAAAAGGCGTCGAACCCGAAGTGAAGCAAGTCAGTCCAAGCCGAACTTCCCAAACTTTTTCCGCTGCCATCGGGATGTACTGAATTATCTATGAATTAGATGCAGTCATTATTTGCCAAGACTAATCCAGAACGTTTTCCCCTCCCCCAAAAGCAGCATCAGCATCCGTAGCAATCTCCACCGACCTTGCAAGCCGTACTCGACAACCGTGCTTAACTGCCTGAGCATCATTGTTGTTACCGCGATATTGCCCCTAGTTCCGAGGCACAATCAAAGAGCGTTTTTCACGGACTTTGCCAAACATTCTCTTTCTTCCAGTTCCGACTCCCTATATGCCGTCGCCTCCCCGGCCTTTGGAAGTTAGTCAATGAAATCAAAACGATCCGTCCTCACCCCAAGCATGATCACGACCTTTTGCGAAAAGCGCCTAGCGCCCGTGTTCGCGCCGCAGGATGTGGAGGTCCTCCGCGGACACCTAGTCGACCTTTTGGAGAGGAACGAATATCCAACATACAGGGGGAGCCGTCTGGACGTCCGGGCACTCGCCGAAGGTTTGGGTTTGGACTCTCGCCGTCTGATGGCTGAGAGGTCGAACCTTCAGCCGATATTCGACGCGATTGCACGAGCCATCACCGAAAGATCGCTGCGCCCGGAAGCATATGAACAAACCTATCAGTCCACGAGTGTTACCCCTCGTACGGCGCCAGAGTACCACTCAGGTGGTCGCGGGCGTCGGGGCAAGCCACCGCAGCCGGTTGTTGAATTTCCAGATCCGCTGGAGGCAACCTGGGATGAGCCTTCGAACTTTGGAGCTGCGCTTCGTCTGCATTCCAAGCGGCATGGAGAGTCCATTTACCACCTCTTCAATGCAGTGGTTCGCACCGAAGACAGCGTCAAACGCAGCACCTTTGTCGGTTGGGGACGAAGGACAACCGCACCAAGTTCCTCGATCAGTCTGGAAATTCTGCGCCGCATCGAGCGCCGCTACCGTCTACCGGAAGGATATTTCTCCGAAGTTTCGAAAGCCGACATAGCAGGCTTCGGAAGTTGCGAACTGGATGAAATGGCTCCGGCCGAACGGCGCCGATTTGTCTGGCACCTGCCGGACGACTTCAGACGAAGACCAAAAGCCGAACAAGCTGAGATCCTTTCGTGGGTGAGAAACGTGATCATCAGCGGCTCGACGGAATATCGACGTTATCAGGCGGCAGCGATGCGGCAGCGCTACGCGGTGCGTTTCCACTGGGCCGCAGGGCCGCAGCGGAAATATTCGAGAAGCAGCTCATGCGATCCCTCTGACATCGTGGATGCACCAAAACGGTTGAACGACGAACTGGCGGAACTTCTGCGTTTCAAGACTTCAACGTTCGCGGCATTCGGCCAACAGAGAAATGGGGTCTGGGGCCCAGAGACAGCCTCGCAGAAAGTCGAACATTTCGGACTGTGGTTCGGCGCATTCACGGCTTCTTGTGAAGGTGAGGTTCAAGGGCATGGCGTAGATCCGGAAGTGCTGACTTTCGCGATGATGGTCTTCCCACAAGTCTGGGATTGCTACCTGCACTGGCGCGAAAAGCGGCGGGGTTTCTATACCAGATGGGAAATCGACATGTTGTCCGTGGCCGCCGCTCTGTGCCGAGAGGAAACCGGTTGGTTGCGTCAAACACCACGCATTGCATCCAGCCTTCAGAAAATCGAAGGGCTGATCACGGAACAGGACATCTCCGATGCGCAGAACGATTGGGCGTCCGCCTGTGAGCGCATGTTCAAGCACGCTCGACGCCGCATCAAGGAAATCGAACGTGTCGCGAAAATTCACCGAGATCCATTTGAGCCTATCATGCCGGTTCTCGAGGCTCCCAGTCCGGTCGGGGAGTATCGGAAGATCACCGAAGAAATCCTGCGTCGAATGCCAGACGAAAGACGTCACGCTCGCGCGACGGCGGAGGCAGTCCGCTCGTTCCTGCTCCTCCGGATTGGTTTACATACAGGGCTTCGTCAGAAGAATCTGAGAGAACTCTTGCTTTGCAAACCTGGTGACCTGCCAACGTCAGAGCGCAAGCTGGAGGATATGAAACGAGGAGAGCTGCGCTGGAGCACCAGAGATCAAGGATGGGAAATACTGATCCCCTCTGTGGCCTTTAAGAACGCGAACTCCTCGTTTTTCGGATCGAAACCATTCCGTTTGATACTGCCTGATCTCGGCCAGCTCTACGAGTTGATCGACGCCTGGATCGACAGGCACCGCTCTCGTCTCATTGGACCGGCGGCGGATCCCGGCACGTTTTTCGTCAAGACAGCAAAAGTCACCAGCACGAACGCCGCATATTCCCAGAACACATTCTTCGAGGCGTGGCGAACTGTCATCCAGCGATACGGCATATATAATCCCTGGACCGGGCGCGGCGCGATCGAAGGACTCCTACCGCACGGACCGCATAACGTACGTGACGTACTTGCGACACACATCCTCAAACAGACCGGATCTTACGAGCAGGCCAGTTACGCGGTCCAGGACACGCCCGACATGGTGGCGAAACACTACGGACGCTTTCTGCCACAGGACAAAGCGGAAATTGCGGCGAGAATTCTCAATCGGGTTTGGGCAGCAGCGTGACCTGAAAAACACCGAGGTATCGGGCCCATTTGATTGGAAGCCTCAACCACTAACCGAGACCGAAGTTTGGGGCGCCGGATGCTAGAGTTCCCCAGCTGTTGCGCACTGAAATTCAATTGACCCTAGGCTGAATGTTTCAACCTATCATTTAGTGAATTTTGATAATTGAGATCGTCCGGTGGACATTGTTCACTGAGTGACGCGTCACGACTACGTGGTGTGACAGCAAAGAGGGTAGAAGCAGTTTCCATGATCGTGAACCATCCGGCTTCCGCCCCCGGATTGAACAAAGACGTGTTCGCAGCAATTCAAACTGCCGCTCCCGACATACGCGCCACAGACATCCTCTCAGGGATCGGTACCCTATCCCGAGAGCAACTCTGCGGAATGATCGCGATGATCGAATCCGTTGACGGCTTCTCCCTGGCGGTCGGCGCCGTCGATGCCGTTCGAGACCGCATCGGCCTTGGTCGAGAGGAGACCGCGACGAGCCTGCAAGAAGCGCGGACCCGTCTTTTCAATTCTAGATTACCGGATGCCTCGTTGAGGTTTCGTCTTCTGGTTCGCATTTCCGAGGGCCTGGACCTTCCCTCGTCGCCACCCCTTTCCGTCAAACACGCAATCAAATCCGCATCCGCCATGGCGGTGCGAACGTCCGAACGCCTCAGCCCGACGGTACGGCAGCGCCTTCACGCGGAAGCGAAACCGACGCGCGGCACGGACCTGAAATCGCGCATCGGCGGCGCCGCTTCCGACATCCGGAACTCTTTCGCGCGGATGGCCAGCCGCTCCGTTCCCATGCCGTTTCCAGAGGTCGTCGCAGAGGAACTCCTGGCGTTCTTCGCAGATACCGAGATGGTCGAGTCCGTCGCTCGAAACGCGGACCCCGAAATCGCGAAGGCTTTGCGCAAGGGCCACGAAGCCGCAATTGCGGCCATGGCAGCCGGCGGCAGCTGGACCACATTCGCCCTCGTCGTCGCCAACGCCGGGTTCGCCCCTTACATTCTGGCGGCACAAGCGAGCGCCTTCATCCCTCTGGTCGGTGGGCCTGCCCTTGTTTCCCTGTTGGCCACCTTGATCAATCCGCTGACAGTCATGGTCGGCGTATCGGCCATCGCCTGGCTCGGCATGGGAAAGGGCGCGCAAATCGTACGCAGTCAGATCGCCGCGCGTTTAACGGTTCTCCTGTCCGCTTCCGGGTCGGGAAATCGTGATGTTGGTCTGGAGACCTTCCTTTCCGACATGCGCGTTCTTGGAGGCCTTAACGACGGGGACGTCCTCTGGCTGCGGGAAAGGGACCTTCTCGCGCTCCGCAAGCGCACGGCCACACTGGACGGGTGGATGCGATCTCCGATGCCGCGCGCCGCCATAGCGCCTCCGGGGCGCTGGAACGTCCGACCGTCCGGCACCGACGTCGCCGACGGCCTTCTTGTCTTCGGTCTTAGCGCCGGAGAGATGATCTGGCATTCGTTGGCGATGGACCCCAAGGTCCTTCAGGCCGCCGACTTCTCCCGCAAGGCGGATCTCGCCGATCCTCTCGATTTCGCGGCGAGCGTCCATGAATTCACCAGCGTCGGCGCCGGAATCTCTTTGCGCGGATACACCGCCGAGCGTCTCGTATTCGACCGCCTCGTTGCGGACGGTCACGCAGTCTCCTTCCCGGAAGCCAGCAACCAGCAAGGCTTCGATCTGCTCGTCGACGGGGCCGAGGTTCAGGTGAAGTGTGGTAAAAGCCTTTCGATCCTGTCCGAGCATTTCGAGAAGAACCCCAACATTCCCGTGATCGCCAATGCGGCGCTTGTGGAGGCGGCGCGGGCGCACGGAGAGCCATGGGCTCCCATGGTCACGACCCTTCCCAGCTTCGACCTCCCCACCGTCGAGGAGATGCTGTCGGAAACGCTTGGACACGCAGCCGACCTTGCCGACCCGGATATACTGGAGTTCGCTCTGTCCATTGGTTTGCTGCGCGGCGGCCTTGAAGTCGCCCGGGGGCGCATTCCTATGGGGGATCTCCCAGCGTGGATGATGATCGACGGGGCCTCTCGCGGCCTGTTGGGAGCGGTCGGAACCAAGGCCGGGGCGTGGGTTGGGCTTGTCACCGTCGGGGCGGCTGGAGCCATTGTTCTGGCACCCGTTATCGGCAGCGCGGCCCTCATGGCCAATGGCACAGTCAAGAACGCCGTCCAGTCCGGCCTCATGCGCGAATGGATCGCTCGAATGTCTGCCGCTGCGAAAGATCTCCATGACGACCTGATCGAAGCCTGTGACCGCCGCATTGCATGCCTGCAAACCCGCAATCTCGCTCTCGAAGCGAACCTGGGCGGATCTGATCTTGAACGATGGATGGCGATCCGCGCTTCGGACGATCTCGTCGCCGCGATGGAAGACCGTCTACTGCTCGAGACCGAAGCACCGAAGACGGAAGCCGGATGCGCGGAACTCCTCATTCTGGCTACGGACATCGCTCCAGCGGATGCCTCGGCTCTCGCGAGCTCGCATCGGCTTCAAACCGTGCTCCTCGAGAAGCCCGGGCTGAACGAAGTCTTGATGAGGAATGGCGGCAGGAGCGTGAAGCGATTTACCATGAAAGCCTTCCGACGCTAATTCACTACGAAATTTGCGACGGCAATGACCCGCGGTGTTTGGTAGGCGAATGGACACAAGCTGTAGGATGCCAACCCGATCTGTTTCAGCCTGCTCCCCTGATTGTCCGCTTGGCGGACCTCGGCATCGGGAACGAAGATCCGGTCATTCGTCCTCGTGTGCAGACGGCTTTCTGTTCGCGCTATCGTTGGCACCGACGAGATTGCCGTCGCCGTCAAGACCTACGCCCAGACCTTTCCGTCGTCGCTCTTCGAAAAAGGCTTCCTCGTTCGGACCCGGCACCGCCATTTGGTCCATCAGCGTATCGAGCTTATTCGGCGGCTCGGGCGACTTTCCGTTTTCGCCGAGCTTCACCATCGACTGCTGAACGCCATCTCCGTCTTTGTTCATGTCCTAGATCTCACGTGCTCGGCACTTGCGACTGATAGCATCTCCGAAATCATCCAGTAGGACCCTGACGTCAATATCCTGAGCAGCCGGTTCCAGCGATCGGCATATTTCGTGAAATCCTAAAAAAAGGATCGTAAGGCCTTCGAAATATGAGTCAGTCACCGATCCATCCTTGCTTATCCGACATCATAAACCCTTCGGCCACAAACGACCGCGTTGAAATCGCCGGCGGTGTTAAGGCGTCGGTCCGGCGGGTCGAAATCGCGGCAACAGGTTAGTGTCGATGACCTTGATTGGATCCCAATCGAGGTTTTCGAAGCCGTTGGGACTACGCTTGTCCTGATACCCGCGAGGATTAGCGACCAATCGACATTCGCCGACTTCGAAATCATAGCTCTCATGCCCGTGGCCGGAAATCCAAAGATCCGGGCCGTCATCGCGAAGCATGATGTCGGACATGTCGGATGCGTAGGCGGGTTTGAGGAGTTCGTGCGTGCTATACCGGACGCCGCATAGCGGATGGGGCATGTGATGCGTCACGAAGATCGTGGGGCCGTCGTGCGGATACCAGTCCAGCGTTTCGGTAAACTCCCCCCTCGTGCGCCGTGGAATTCAAGCGTGTCGGCCGGTGTCAGATGCTTGTGCATCGCGGTGCGGATGTGCGCGTAGTCGTTCATGTAGAAGTGCGCCTTCGTCATCCGGCTCTTCCTGTTCCCCTTTCCATGAAGCGAAAAGTCGGTCCACATGGTCGCTCCAACGAAGCGGCAATCGCCGAGGGTCACGGCATCGTTCTCGAGGAAGTGGATGCCCTCCTCCCGGCCGAGAACCTCCCTCAGGAGGCCGAGCGAATTGTAGATGGTGTTTTGGCCATAATGCTCGTGGTTCCCGGCGATGATGACAATGGGGATCCCGGAAGCGTCACGCTGGCGAAGGACCCAATCAGGCACCCTCGGGCACTTGTGGGTATCCCCGGCAACGACCATGACGTCGGCGTCATCCGGCTTCTCCAGCACGGTAACTACTTCCGGTCGGAAGCGTTCGAAATGAAGATCGGAGACGACCCAGACTTTCATGGAGCCAGTCTTCCCGACCGGAAGCGCGGAAGCATGTCGGTGTCGATCACAAGATCCGGCTGCCAGATTTCGTTTTCCGGTTTTCCGGTCCATCGGCAGACATATCCGTAGGGATTCCCGATCAGCTTGGTTCTGCCTTCGGTGAATGCGTGTCCGTCATGCGTATGGCCCGAGATCCAAAGATCCGGAGCGTTGTCGCCGTGCATTAGGTCACGGCAATCGGATGCGAATGCCGCGTCCAGGAGCGTTCTCCCGTGCTTTTCATGACAGCATTCCGGGTGTGGCGCATGGTGAGTCACGACGACGGTCGGGCCGTCGAAGTTCTCGGCCAGGACATCGGAGATATACGCCTTGCTTTCGGCGTGCATAACGACCATCTCGTCCGCAAGGTCATCGATCACGTTCGGATCCGAGTACCGCCATACCTGAACGAAGTCGTTCATCTTGGCCCGAGCCAATTCCCTCGCCGCAATCGCGTGCTCTTCGCCGAAGAGTTTGAAGTCCGTCCAGAGCGTCGCCCCGATGAAGCGGGTGCCGCCGAGGGCAACGGTATCGTTCTCGAGAAAGTGCAGTCGCGGATTGTCGATCGCACGAAGGCGCTCCAAACCCTCTTCGATTCCGATGCCGTAAAATTCGTGGTTTCCAGCCACCATGACGACATCCATACCGACGATCTCGATCAGCTCGTTGATGTAGTCCTTTGTGGCGTGGGCGTTGTGAAAATCCCCAGCAATGATCATGACGTCGGCATTCGGCACATCTTCCGGCGACGGCAGGGAGAAAGCCTGCATCTCATAGTGCAAATCGCTGACGATCCAGATCTTCATGATTTCATACCGGGTCGATAGCCGACTTCGATCGTGAAGTTGGGATCAAACGCCGCAGCCCTCTTCGTGGGATCCTCCACGAACGCGTATCCTCGCGCATTGCTGACGACACGAGTGCGGCTGTTGGGGATCTGGTAGTCCCGGCTGTCGTGGATGTGGCCATGACACCAAAGGTCAGGTGCTGTCTCAGCCTCGAGGATCGACGACAAATTGGACGCGTAGCACCATGCGAGATCGACCAGGTTGGGATTGTCACGCCATAGGCTTTCAGGATGCGGAGCGTGATG
Source organism: Labrenzia sp. PO1 (assembly GCF_012273635.1). Lineage (NCBI taxonomy): Bacteria > Pseudomonadati > Pseudomonadota > Alphaproteobacteria > Hyphomicrobiales > Stappiaceae > Labrenzia > Labrenzia sp. PO1. The sequence continues at coordinate 9,560 of NZ_JAAXCR010000003.1, read as the reverse complement.
GGTCAGCACGACGGTTTCGCCGTTGAAAGGCTCTGCAAGCGCGCTTTCGATGAAACTGCGAGAGACGACGTGGGCATCCGCGATGTGCTGCGCCCGGATCCGCTTCCGCTTCCCGGGCTTCGTCGTGGATTCGCGCTTGATGTTTTTGTAATCGTTCATCCCGTTCTTGCCTTCGGCCTGCGCCATCTTCGAATGCTTCGTACCCAGGCCAACGGTGGCCATGTCGGTCCAGAGAGTGGCGCCGATGAAACGGATCCCGTCGTTGGGGCATTCAAGAACGCGGTCGTGCAGGAGATGAATGCCGAGCTTATCGGCAAGTTCCAGTCCGGCGTCGATCTGCTCAAGCATGGTGAAGCCAGCCTCGTGCTTCCCGGGGTTGCTGTAGAAATCGTGGTTGCCCGGCACATATAGAACTGTCTCGCCCGGGAACCTGTCGGCGATCCATTCGAGCGAACGCGTCAGAGGGACGTCCAGATCACCGACGATGGCCAGAACGTCAAAGTCGGAGTCCATTTCGACAGCCGGATCAAATTTCGTCAGCGGATACGGGCCGTAGTAAGGATCTCGAACAAACTCTTGGTGGAGGTCCGAGAGGACGCGGAGGCGAGGCATCGTTTGAGAACTTTCGTTGTTTTGGGGGCTCTCAGACCCGACGTCGTTGTCGAGACCATCCGGATCGAGGACGTCACTCGGAGAACAACGCCGTATCTCTCACTTAGATTTCACGACGCATTTTCGGAGGTCGGGATATCATGCACAGATCCGCCATGAAGCGGTTTTTCCGGCCATTCCGGTGTGATCCCTCTCCTTGCCCCCAATCGGCACAGAGCCAGTTGCTTCATTTCGGCGTCTTGGCTGTCGAGCGCATCTTCGATCAGAAACACTTCGTACGCTGCCGAACTGAAACTATCTTCGGCTTCGACTAGGCATCGTTCAAGAAATTGCTTGTTTTCACCGAAGCTACACGCGATCTCCGCAGCATCTGTCTTGTTGCAGCCTTCAATGACCTTGGAAAAAACGCGTGACAGCAAATGTAAACTGTCCATAACACAGGCAAACCCGTCGACCGCAAGTTCTGAACCGTTCTCATGACGGGAGGAATATACGTACAGGCGCCGCTTGAAGTCTTCAAAGTTGCTACTGAGCGCGAAATTGGTCGAACTTGCTGAATCAAGGTAGTCTTTACAAATCTTTATCAACTCGTCATTTCCAGACGGCGCGTTTGACAGCAGATCAGTGTCCAAGTCAAAAACCGGGTCTGTTTCATACAAATGTTTGCAATAACTAATTAAATCCTCCCCCAGACTATTCTTGTAGAATGGAAACCCGAGCTCGAGTTCCCAGGTGGCAGGGATTCGTCGGCCAGTGCGAATATGGGTCATCGAACGGAGCGCACTCTGAACGATGGAATGTTTTTGCGCGACGTCGAGCGTTTCAAAACTGTACTTCATTTGCCATCCTTTTCGCCACACCGTGCGGTTCTGGCGAATCCTTCACGATGTTGAAACAAAAGACTTTTTCGGCTGACCGACTATTCCAGTGGGCCAAGAATCACCGAATGATGGAAACTTGGCACATTTCCTCGAACGGCGACGCCCCCCAAATTGCACAGAGGCCTCCGAACCGAAGATTGATGGCGTCGCTCAGGGATTCGTTTCCAATAAAGACCGGACAGACAATGGGTTTCTTTGAGCAAGAGATTGCCGTTTCCGTCGCTCAGGGCACGGTGATTTCACGATCTCGCGCAACCTTGTGCGTAGGCAGTCAAACGGGATCTCCGCCCTCCAGATTCAGGCAAAGCTCGGTCTTGGTTCCTACAAGACGGCCTGGTTGCTCCTGCACAAGCTGATGCGGGCCATGGTGCGTCCGGACCGGAAGCCCCTGTCAGAACGATCGAGGTCGACGAGACCTTCATTCCCCATCGCAAGCGCTCCAATCCCATCTCCTTCGGCAGTGGCAGGAGAAGCGACGGGTTGCTGACCGTCATCCGTGCGGTGGAGATGACCTGAGACCCAATCCTCTTCCGGCTTAGCGCGGAGTCCTTCGGCGTGTTGCACTGAGACCCAACCTTGGATCGCCGGAGGTTGGAGTTTTCCGGCTTCTTTCACGGTGACGGGCTGGGGATGTCACCGTGATTATGCTGCGCCTCACTTCACGCCCCAAGGCTTAAGCTTCTGGCCAAAAAACCGTTGGGCGACCGCCAGCTCCCCGATCTTGGGCGTGGAGCCCTTAAACTGGTCCTCGTCAATCTCCGGCTTTCGTTTGCCACCACGTTCAGATACGTCCGAGGCCCCGTCAAGAAGTGCCCATTTCCATTGATGGATCATGGTCGGATGAACCCCAAAGCGGCTCGCCGGGTCCGATGCCGTCTCTTCGCCCTTCAAGGCTTCCGGAGCGACTTTCGCCTTGAATTCCGGCGAGTGTTGCTTGCGTTTCGACATCTCTGATCTCCTTCTTCTTGAAGATCAGCAGACAACAAATCGTAGCTTACGTCAGTGTCCGATTTCAGAGGAGTAGCTCAGATTTTGGCGGATTTCCTCGCTAAAAATGCCGTGCAAAGCGGCTTGAGCCCATGTCCAGATGCTCAGATGCTCAGATGCAGGCCAAATTCAACCTCACCGAAAGAAAAGGTTGCAGATAACGCCAATATGTAGTTTACGTAGAGTAGCTTTCTTATAATTTCTTTGAACGCTGGGACATCTGAGTAAAGTGTGCCCTTCAGAAGATTACCCGAAGATAGGTCGGCAGAACTCTAAAGTTCGTGTCCAGGAGACTATTGTGATAACTCCTGCAATTCGCTTCTGGCGCTTCATTTGCAGAATTCTGGCAATCGTTTCTATCTTTGTTGCCTTCGGCCTTGGAGTGGTGTGCGGGACAAGCGGAATATATGCCGACGGTCTAGCAGAATTGCGACGCATGACTGGACTTGGTGCTGAAGCTAAAAGCACCGGTGCGATTCTATTGAACATGCTTGATCGGCTCGATGCGACGGTCAACCTTGACAAGGTTCGAACACGTCACGGTGTCGGAATCTCACTTGCCGAAATTGAAGGCCTTTGCGAGACCCGGCTCGACAATTTGGAAAGCTCCGTTGGCACTTTGATAAAAAGCGGCACAATGCGTGTCAGCCAATCAGTATCAGCTAACAGTCTTCAACAATTCAACGGCATTGAGGACCTACGGAAACGCATCGCAGACCTTTCCACCCGGACCACTTCAACCGAGACATTCTGCGCGCAATCATTTTCCCTGCTCCTCGATATTCTCGTAGCTACTCCGACCCCTCAGCATCCAAAAGCAACAGATAACTCAGCTCATTTGATAGAGGAAAGAGAATGATTAACAAAATCACCTTCTCAGTGAGCCGAAGGCTCGTCTCCGGGGTAGCGGCATTATCTATCGCTTTGTTAAGCACGACCCCGGCGGCATTAGCTGAGGAAATTCAAAACCTCGATAGCCTAAGGACCCTTGCCGCCAACGCCCGAAAGTCAGCCGAAGAAGCCGAGAAGGCTCGCGCCGCAGCAGCTGAAAGCACCCGACAACAACTTACAACGCTGAACGCGAGGCTCGACACCGCCGCGGCGCAAAATGAAATCCTCATGGAAATGATGGGCCAGATCCTCGCGACCCAGGCCGGTGCTTCAGTCGAAGCCAGGGTCGAAGCGGAAGTCGCAAATGCCGAAGCGCAAATGAAGCAGCTCGAGAACGCAGCACAGGATCTCGCTAAGGACGCTACAACAGAGTTGGAAAAGGCGCTCGAGGACCAGGCGAAGCAGTTTGAAGAGATAATTAAGCAGGTCCCCAACCAGGAAGAGCTTAAAAGCTGGAGCAAGGAAGAAGTCGACAAGACCATGGAGGAGATCCAGAAAACTAAAAAGGCAATGGACCAAGTTCTCGATAATTTTGTGGAGCAAGAGCTCATCCCAGCAATTTCCGAAGCCTGCCGAGGGACCACACCGTACCAACAGCGGGCCATAGTCTCAGCAGTCCGCCGCGGCGAAGGGGGTAAGGATTTCAGCGACCTTCTCGGGCAATATGCTTGCAACGAAGCGCCGGACCTGGTTCGGAAACTCTCAAGAGCTCGCAGCGCTGAGGAAGTGCAAGACGCCTTTCAGTCTTCCATGCAAAACCTTGCAATGGCAGCCATGTTGACCGGCAATCCCTACCTAGCACTGGCTATGATAATCCTTTCAGCTCTCTTTTCGGATGGCAATGGTGACGGCGACGGAGATGGTGTGGACGACCAACCCGGAGGAGGTCCGATCCCAGGTGCTCCTACTCCATCAACAGGCGATTCAGGTCCGGTCGCTCAATCGCAAACACCGCGCATTCCGACTGATAATCCGGGGGAAGAGCCCTCGGAAAATCCGTCTGACAACTCGTTGAAGGCACCAGACAACTCCGCGCCAGGTTCAATTGTCGAAACAACGAACCCTGATCCACGGAGCGACGCTGAGATCAAAGCAGTTGGAGGCGATCCTTCGGTGAAGGCGCATCCTGGCGTCGGATGCGCATACGCGCTAGTGAGCGACAACGACGCAATACTCACTCTATCCCCGGTGAAGGTAAGCAGCAATGACCTTCCCTTCGATCTCAACATAGGCGCGGTCACTGGTAGTTCGCTCTACGCCGACTTCCCGCTCGACTGGAAGGATCCCGATATCCGGCTTATTTCCTGCGATTTCGAAACTCCGGGCGTGGTTGTTCAGTTCGAAGGTTCCAATGCTCCGCTTTGCCTTGAGATCGCAAGGCCAGCAGGCAAAGAGAGCGAGTTTGCTGTCACCAATACGAGCTTTACCCCCGAGCCGAACCAACTCTGCCCAGGAAAAAAATAAGAAACATGAAGCGCCGGGCGACAATCCAACTGTTTTCGACCTCGTCAATCGACATGCTGGCGTGTGCTCTCGGAGCAGTGCTTGTGCTGTGGCTGCTAGTCTTTGGCAACGAAGGAGGAGCACACGATGGCGATCGCTCTCGCGGGAACGGGGAACTTCGAATCCGCCAGTTTGGTGTAGCGCACTTGCTTGGGTTTTCGCTTCCCAACTACGTCATCCTGAGTTTCTCTTATCGGGACGAGCGAGGCAACGTATCCCACAATGCTACAGCATTTAACCCTCGCCAGAGTTTCAATAACTACTGTGCAAAGACAGGCGTCGGTAAACGTTTCACTGCTCGCTTTCGAAAAAAAGGAGGAGGTTCCGAAGTCGAAATCAGTTGTCAGGCCTCAGATGCCTTCGCAAAAGAAATCACAATCCGCTTTGAGAACATGAGTAGCGCAGCGAAGGTTGGGGTGTTTATCAGTTCCTGTAAAGCGAGCGAAGTCCATTATTTGGAAATGCAATCGATCGACAGACGAGGCGTTAATGAATCGCGCTCTGTCTTTCATTGCCGCGATGGAGCTCAAAGCGCTCTGCGGGCTACTCGGCGACCGACAGCAGTCTGGGAAACGCATTTTCGAAGCCGTATCCAAAGCGAAATCAACGCAATGTGTCCGACTGACAATTGGCCAACGCCACTTCACTACCAAGTTTATGACTGTGGTTTAGACCGCAATCTTGAGCTTGAAGTATCTTTTTCGGGCGACGGCGCCGTCCGGTTGATCGAGCCAGACCCGAAGGGAAGCCCGCCTCGCCTCGACACTCTGAATGGGGTTTCAATCCGTGATCGGATCGTTGGCTGGGCAGGCGGAGTTTTTAAGTCGAACCGACCGCCATCACTGGGGGGCTGCCCGTGAGACGTCGTCGTCATACGGTCGAAGTGATCGGGATGCCATTTCTTGACATGATTAGTTGTGCTTTCGGAGGCGTGGTTGTTCTTTACCTTATAACACCTTCGATAGACGGGACTATGGAGCCATTTGTAGTTACTCGTATAGTAGAGCTTCGTACCGAAAATTCCGCTCCATTTCTGCTTGGCGCACGCTTGCCCGCAGCGAGTCCGGCTAAAGGCTGCTTCGAAGAGAATTGCCCACCCGAACCAAATGTCGTGCGGGAATGGAGTCGCGGACAGGGGCGGTTGACGGCAGTGCTGGCAGATGCAGCAGTAACCCCTACATCACTAGATGTTGCGATACTTGACGGAGCGGGATTCTATACCAAACCCTGCATAATTGTGCGAACGGAAGTCGAGGGACAACAGCGCATAATTGCGCTCCTACGAAGCGATGGCTTCCGCAGACGCCTCAACCCATTTAACGATCCGTCCGCGGTGTTGGAACGCTGCCCATGAGACTTTTTCAACTTGGATACCTGCTTGTCGCGTGCATTGCAGAAGTCATAGGCGCTGCGGCTCAGACGCTTGAGAAAGAGCAAATTTGCCCAGCCGTAGAAGCCGTAGCGCCTTCAGACGCGGAGTTCTGCATTGCAAACAGGTCTCCGAATCCGACGGACGGAAGCGTTGTAATTGTATCGCGGAGTAGCGCGGAGCAGAACGTTCTGCTTATTCGTCTAGACCAGCCGCGGGGTGGAAACTGCGCTCCCACGTTCGGCATTTCTCGCGCATATCAATGTGTCACACTTACCTTTGAAACGCCCCCCGACTATGATGCTATTTGCAATTTTCGTTCCCCTTACTTCTGGCGTTGCGATGGTGGTCCACTTGGGAAATACTATAATGTCGCCAGTAACATGGTCCCACCCGGACCCGGGGGCGTGCATCCGGTTTCGACTGAGCGTTTCTACGCAGCGGCTAGAGGCCTCAAGACCGACGATCATTCGGTAGAAGAACTTAGAGGCGCACTTGTTTATCGGCATCGACCCGACCCGTCGCATGTTTCATTGCGCGTCGTAAGGGGAGCTGATTTGACGCCGTCGCTTATTGTTCGGACCGAAGCAGCAGAACGGACAAGTCTTGGACCTACGCTTGATCGAATTCTATCAGCGGGCGTGGCCCTCGCTGATGTCCGCGGTCTAGGGATGGAAGGTCGCTTCACTTCAGAAAGCACGGGCGTCCTCCACTTTCACGGAACCGCTTCTGATTGTGAGGGACAATGCTTAATCCGACCGCTGCTCACACAAACCGAGTTCGAAAACCGATTGTCGGTCCTCAACGCACGAGTGGTTGTTGAGCGCCTGTCCGGTGCCGATCTTGTCAAACTACGTCAAATGATGACTGAACGTCTACTAATGGGCGAGATGCCTCTGAGAGACGTAGACAGAGTTCTAGAAACTGCGCGTATTAGGCAGCCACCGGCATTCTTAGTCCTCGACTGGAGATGACATGCAATACGTTTTCAACGTCATCTCGCCCCTCATTTTTTTTGGTTCCGCCGATTTCCGGGGAAATTGGATCGTCGGTGTTTTGCGCGCAGTCATTCGACTAGCGGCAATACTGATCTGTGCATTTCTCCTAACCTGGGCCGTTGTTAGTCAGCCACCTTTCACCCCCCCCCAAAAAAAGGATGTCGCCCAGCTGGCTTGCCTTGTCACCAATGCAGAGAGGGCAAGCTGCGGGCCGCTTTCTGAAGCGACCCTACGCGTCATCGAGGCGGTTCCACTGGAGGCGAAAAGCCTCCACAGTGCAAGTGTAGTCGCTCGATTAAAGGAAATCGATAAGTCCATAGACCCACTTCCAGCAAACCTTATCGTGCAGTCACCAGTCGGTGAGAACTGGATAGAAGTGACGCCTGCGACTACTTCGCCATCCGTTTCTTCGTACCGCATGATTGCGCGCTATGTGAATGGTGACGATACTTCCGAGGTAACTATCCTTAGGGTCGCACCAGCCCTCGAAGAACTTCCCGGACCATTTGGCTTTTGGTCTGGAGCTGCAATTCACAAACTGTGGACCGAATCCTTTGGGCTCGTTTGGCCGTTTCGCACGATAATTTTTGAGGCCAGCCCATACATCCTCTCGAGCATGATCATGGATCGCGCAGACGATAACCTCTCCGCCCGAGAGCGCGAGCGAGCGAAGAAAATAATTGATTCATATCTTGGTGCTGCACCATCCGCAGGTACGATCGACTTCGTCTGGCCGCGTCGACTAAATGGACCGATCCAGTACGTTTGTTACTTGCTTTTCGCTGCGGGGTTGATCTTCATCGGCCTTCATTGGATCGCCAATATTCTGCCAAACCGTCTCCTGACTGCTACGACATCGTTTCAACTCGACCGACGTCTAATAGAAACTGATAATCTCCCCTCCCCGGAACAACCCAAGCCTAAACCAATTGAACAACCTGCTGATCAAGCCGGACGCCAAACCAAAGTGGGATCAGAAGAACCGGATATCGTTCCCATAGAAATTGAAGATATTTCGAAATCGGATGCATCTCCTGTCCCACAGAAGTCGCATACAAACTTGGTGGTAGTCCGCGCGCCATGGCTTTTATCAGGTGAACATGCAGATCTCGACCGCATTATTCGCGAAATGGAAACGATCCGCATTGATGTGAGCTGGCGTGCCAATTTCCTTGGGGCAGGAGCAATACCGGCGTTCCCAAAGCTTGACGTCTGGATTGCGGGTTTACTTGCCATGAAGTCCTCGCGGAGTGGTGAGAACGTCCCTTCCTTCGTTTCAGTCGAAATCGAGGCCGCAGCGGAGCGTCTGGAGGCTCATCACCGGCTCCTTAGCTTTATTGTATGGGCGATCCCGACACTCGGCTTCATCGGAACAGTTATCGGAATAGGCTCAGCGCTTCTGGCCACAGTTGATTTGCAAAGTGCCGACATAGTCACACGCCTCCGAGCTGAGAGCCGAGTGGCGGTGGAAATCGGAGTTGCATTCGATACGACGCTTGTGGCACTAGCGCTTAGTTTTATCTTAATGTTGGCACTCCACTTTCTTCAGCACTTGGAGGAAAGTATGCTCGCTTCCGAAAAGCACGACGCGCTCCGCGCACTCGTTCAGATCGAAAACATCCTGCCGGATGATCCGATCAAGGACTTGCGGAATGGCCTCGCCCAGATGGGCCTTTCCGCAGCACAGGTGGAGCGCTGGAGCGACATACTTGATGGAAATGCATATAAATTCCGAAAAACCATGGATATGGTCGAAGAAGGTCTTGCGTTACGAAGTCTCCATGGACTTTGTCAGCAGAAAAGTTCTAGATTCTCCGTTGGAATACTATTTCTTCTAGTGATTTTATGTGCAGTTTTAACCACCATTCTGTTCGGTGAATCGCTTCTAAACTTGATCACCACGCTCTATCAAGAGTAACAAACACCTAGGATTTATCTTCGGCTCAACCTCTTAAGAAGGTTGCTTTTTGCGTATTGACCTGAGACCCAATCCTCTTCCGGCTTAGCGCGGAGTCCTCCGGTTGATTTTTGGCCTTATGCGGCCCGTGTTTGCAATGTCATTTTCGATGCGAATTCTTAGGGGGTGAGATTGCCCAGGGATGAGTGGGGTCTGTTTCGGTTGTAGTCGTCCTTCAATGCGTTGATTTGGGATCTGGCTTCGGCGAGCAACGAAAATAGCGTCTCGTTGAGGCACTCTTCCCTGAAGCTGCCGTTGATGGGGAAGACGGCCCCGCTCCCGAAGTGACCGTATGCTGGTCCCGTTTGTAAGAGGAGCATCGCTAATGACCCCAACCACCGTGGGCCTTGATCTGGCCAAGA